>CAWKJD010000015.1:0-501803 GCA_963849945.1 uncultured Bacteroidales bacterium
GGGGAAATAGCTGGTGTAGGCGTGGCATATATAGTAACAACAGTAGTAGCAATGGCAGAGCAACCGGCAGCGTTAGTTACAGTCACGGTGTATGTACCGGAAGCTGCTGTGGTGACATTGTTGATAGATGGGTTTTGGAATGGTGAAGTAAAACCATTAGGACCTGTCCAGCTGTAAGTAGCACCACCACCTGCTGTAAGGCTCAAAGTAGATCCGGAACACTGGGGTGAGCTGTTTACTGCAGTTGGATTAGCAGGCAGAGCATTTACAGTTACAGTTAAGTTGTCAGAACCGACGCAACCGAGGTTGTCAGTTACAGTATATGTAAGGGTATAAGACCCAGCCGGTGCTCCTGAGAATATTGGGTTTGGAATGTTGACATTGCTAAGGTAAGCAGTGCCGGTACCTGACCACAGGTGAGTTGAGTACGTACCGCTACCACCTACAGGGTTACCGTTCATATTTAGAGATCCGCCAGCACAAAGGGCAGCCGGGTCGGGGGAAATAGCTGGTGTAGGCGTGGCATATATAGTAACAACAGTAGTAGCAATGGCAGAGCAACCGGCAGCGTTAGTTACAGTCACGGTGTAAGTTCCGGAAGCTGCTGTGGTAACATTGTTGATAGAAGGGGTTCGGAAGAGTGAAGTAAAACCATTAGGACCTGTCCAGCTGTAAGTAGCACCACCACCTGCTGTAAGGCTCAAAGTAGATCCGGAACACTGGGGTGAGCTGTTTACTGCAGTTGGATTAGCAGGCAGAGCATTTACAGTTACAGTTAAGTTGTCAGAACCGACGCAACCGAGGTTGTCAGTTACAGTATATGTAAGGGTATAAGACCCAGCCGGTGCTCCTGAGAATATTGGGTTTGGAATGTTGACATTGCTAAGGTAAGCAGTGCCGGTACCTGACCACAGGTGGGTTGAGTACGTACCGCTACCACCTACAGGGTTACCGTTCATATTTAGAGATCCGCCAGCACAAAGGGCAGCCGGGTCGGGGGAAATAGCTGGTGTAGGCGTGGCATATATAGTAACAACAGTAGTAGCAATGGCAGAGCAACCGGCAGCGTTAGTTACAGTCACGGTGTAAGTTCCGGAAGCTGCTGTGGTGACATTGTTGATAGAAGGGGTTCGGAAGGGTGAAGTAAAACCATTAGGACCTGTCCAGCTGTAAGTAGCACCACCACCTGCTGTAAGGCTCAAAGTAGATCCGGAACACTGGGGTGAGCTGTTTACTGCAGTTGGATTAGCAGGCAGAGCATTTACAGTTACAGTTAAGTTGTCAGAACCGACGCAACCGAGGTTGTCAGTTACAGTATATGTAAGGGTATAAGACCCAGCCGGTGCTCCTGAGAATATTGGGTTTGGAATGTTGACATTGCTAAGGTAAGCAGTGCCGGTACCTGACCACAGGTGAGTTGAGTACGTACCGCTACCACCTACAGGGTTACCGTTCATATTTAGAGATCCGCCAGCACAAAGGGCAGCCGGGTCGGGGGAAATAGCTGGTGTAGGCGTGGCATATATAGTAACAACAGTAGTAGCAATGGCAGAGCAACCGGCAGCGTTAGTTACAGTCACGGTGTAAGTTCCGGAAGCTGCTGTGGTGACATTGTTGATAGAAGGGGTTCGGAAGAGTGATGTAAAACCATTAGGACCTGTCCAGCTGTAAGTAGCACCACCACCTGCTGTAAGGCTCAAAGTAGATCCGGAACACTGGGGTGAGCTGTTTACTGCAGTTGGATTAGCAGGCAGAGCATTTACAGTTACAGTTAAGTTGTCAGAACCGACGCAACCGAGGTTGTCAGTTACAGTATATGTAAGGGTATAAGACCCAGCCGGTGCTCCTGAGAATATTGGGTTTGGAATGTTGACATTGCTAAGGTAAGCAGTGCCGGTACCTGACCACAGGTGGGTTGAGTACGTACCGCTACCACCTACAGGGTTACCGTTCATATTTAGAGATCCGCCAGCACAAAGGGCAGCCGGGTCGGGGGAAATAGCTGGTGTAGGCGTGGCATATATAGTAACAACAGTAGTAGCAATGGCAGAGCAACCGGCAGCGTTAGTTACAGTCACGGTGTATGTTCCGGAAGCTGCTGTGGTGACATTGTTGATAGAAGGGGTTCGGAAGAGTGATGTAAAACCATTAGGACCTGTCCAGCTGTAAGTAGCACCACCACCTGCTGTAAGGCTCAAAGTAGATCCGGAACACTGGGGTGAGCTGTTTACTGCAGTTGGATTAGCAGGCAGAGCATTTACAGTTACAGTTAAGTTGTCAGAACCGACGCAACCGAGGTTGTCAGTTACAGTATATGTAAGGGTATAAGACCCAGCCGGTGCTCCTGAGAATATTGGGTTTGGAATGTTGACATTGCTAAGGTAAGCAGTGCCGGTACCTGACCACAGGTGAGTTGAGTACGTACCGCTACCACCTACAGGGTTACCGTTCATATTTAGAGATCCGCCAGCACAAAGGGCAGCCGGGTCGGGGGAAATAGCTGGTGTAGGCGTGGCATATATAGTAACAACAGTAGTAGCAATGGCAGAGCAACCGGCAGCGTTAGTTACAGTCACGGTGTAAGTTCCGGAAGCTGCTGTGGTAACATTGTTGATAGAAGGGGTTCGGAAGAGTGATGTAAAACCATTAGGACCTGTCCAGCTGTAAGTAGCACCACCACCTGCTGTAAGGCTCAAAGTAGATCCGGAACACTGGGGTGAGCTGTTTACTGCAGTTGGATTAGCAGGCAGAGCATTTACAGTTACAGTTAAGTTGTCAGAACCGACGCAACCGAGGTTGTCAGTTACAGTATATGTAAGGGTATAAGACCCAGCCGGTGCTCCTGAGAATATTGGGTTTGGAATGTTGACATTGCTAAGGTAAGCAGTGCCGGTACCTGTCCACAGGTGGGTAGATAAGTACCGCTACCACCTACAGGGTTACCGTTCATATTTAGAGATCCGCCAGCACAAAGGGCAGCCGGGTCGGGAGTAATTACTGTTGTGGGGCGCTGGTTAAAGGTGATATTTACATCATCACTTGATGGTGCACAAGGTACATTTGAAATTGTCCAGCGTAGTGTATATGCTGTTCCAGCTGTGCCAGAGAATGCTGATGAGGGGCTTGACGCATCTACAAAAGATCCGCCTGCACCTGATAGAATGGACCAAGAGCCTGTTCCTGCAGTTGGGGAGTTAGCTGCCAGGGTTATCGTCGTTGATCCGCAAGTAGCAGCGCCAGTCTGGTCTGGACCGGCATTGGCTGGTGTCGGGATTTGGTTAAAAGTTATAACAATGTCATCAGTTGAAGCAATACAAGGTGGATTAGAAATAGTCCAGCGCAAAGTATAAGATGCACCGGCTACCCCGGTGAATGTAGAAGTTGGGCTTGAAGCATCTGCAAAAGCACCGCCTGCGCCTGACACAATGGACCATGAGCCTGTTCCTACAGTTGGGGAGTTAGCTGCCAGGATTACCGTTGTTGATCCGCAAGTAGCAGCGCCAGTCTGGTCTGCTCCAGCATTGGCTGGCGTGGGGATTTGGTTAAAAGTTATAACAACGTCATCATATGAAGCAGTACAAGGTGGATTAGAAATAGTCCAGCGCAAAGTATAAGATGCACCAGCTACCCCGGTGAATGTAGAAGTTGGGCTTGAAGCATCTGCAAAAGCACCGCCTGCGCCTGACACAATGGACCATGAGCCTGTTCCTACAGCTGGGGAGTTAGCTGCCAGGGTTACCGTTGTTGATCCGCAAGTAGCAGCGCCAGTCTGGTCTGCTCCGGCGGCGGCAGTAGTCGGAGGTTCAACGACAATTACACTTACTGCACTTGAATATGGATCATTGCATGCAGCACCATTTATTGTGAAATGAACGCGATAATATAGTTGTCCTGGAGAGTTGGTCGGTGGATCATATGTTTCACTATTCGTACCAACATTGAAAGGGAAATAAATACCATCTGTTCCGTATTGCCATTGGTATGAGATAGTACCTGTACCAGCAATGTGTCCTGCCTGTAATGTTACGGGGTCATTCTGGCAGAATGTTCCTCCTCCACTTATCGAGACAATCGCATCATTTAAGACATGAATTGTTTTGGAAGCAGTTGGTAAACTTTGACCGCATGCATCTGTAACTAGGCAGTAATAAACATAATCTGTACCAGTCGGACCCGCTGACAGAGGACCTGGATCATAACTCTCTGCTGTACCAACAAGGGTTACATTTTCATACCATTGATATGTGTAAGGCTCGAGACCTCCTGAAGGAGTAGTAGTAAATGTAAGTGCAGGCGGATGATATCCATCACATACGGTTATTTCGGTGGTGCTATGTGCGCCTGGATATAGTGAGTAGATAGTAATCGGTCCAACTGTGTCACTTACAATATCAGGAGGATCACTACTTCTTGCTCTAATGCGATAATTTGTTCCATATGGAACTAAAGGAGAAAACAGCAAGTTAATATCAAGTGGACCATTTGAAGGACTTGGGATGCTCCCGATCTGAGTAGGCGAATTGAAATCCCCATCTTCATCAGATAGTTCAATCGAATACACATTAGACGGCCCATAGGTTCCAATACTATTTATTGTAACGACAACACTACTATTCTGACAGATAGTATAATCAGATAAAATAGTAATGGTGATTTGTCCCCAAATCGCACTAATGCCTAAAAGCCAAACGCCAACCACAAAGATCAACTTCCTCAATGACGGAAGCATTTTCAGGCGGCGAAGGGCTGAAACAAAATGATCAGTTATATTATCTGCGACTACTTTCAATCTACGCTATCAGGTTATGACAAAAAAATTGCTACGGGCTTTAGACTCTTTTTTTTAAAGCCGGCAACAATTTTAAGGGCCTTACTATCTGTTCCTTAACGCTTTGTTAGTTCAGGGTTATCTGACTTCTCTTCACAGTCGGGCAGATTACCATGATATAAATATAAATTTGATTTTTTTAACTGAATTTTTTTTTTGACAAGCGGGTATAAAAATTAGATAAAAGCTGCTTTTTTAGAAGCCAAGTATATATATAAGGTATAACCAAAACCTGTGTCCATTTAGATTTGGGGATAATTAACATTTTGTAATACTAATTTTCAATAAGGCAAAGTAATTCATAATGAATTTATTATGAATTTGTCCATGTATAAAAAGAACCTACTAAGCAGATAAGCTGGAGGGAATTAAGACAAAAGACAAAAGTCACAAGATTATAAGGAGAAATGAGAGGTCAGGCAATAGGCAATAGGCAGTAGGCAATAGAAGTCACTGAAAAGGACCTGGGAGGTAACTTTTGTCTTTTTCCTTTTGTCTTGTTTACTGTTTTTTACCGTTACGCAGTTTGCTGTGATGGATACCGTAGGTGAAATAAATAATGAAACCAACTGCCATCCATATAATTAACCTGAGCCAGGTGGCGGTAGGCAGGGAAAACATCTGCAAAAGACAAACACCGGCACCGAGGATCGGAATGAGAGGCACCCATGGCGTTTTGAACGGACGCTCAAGCTCGGGTCTCTTATATCTCAGCACGATAATCCCGGTACATACAATGGCAAAAGCTAAAAGGGTACCGATAGAGACTAACTCACCGAGGATGTTGATGGGCAGAATACCGCCAAGAACCATCGCGAAAGAACCGGTAATGATTGTACTGGCATAGGGAGTCTTGAATTTTGGATGCACTTTAGAAAAGATCGGAGGCAACAGATCCGTCGCGGGACATAGAATAGAAAATCCTGGGCTGCCCGAGCATCATGACAAGAATGACAGAGCTCAATCCTGCAATAGCCGCAATTTTGATCACAGGCCGCAGCCAGAAAAGCTTTGCGCCCATGGCGTTGACACCGACAGCAATCGGATCAGCAACGTTCAGAAGCTTGTAACTGACAATACCGGTAAGTACAATAGCGACAAGGATATACAATAATGTTGAAATACCCAGGGAACCAAGGATACCTATCGGCATATCGCGCTGCGGATTTTTCGCCTCCTGCGCCGCCGTGGAAACGGCATCAAACCCGATATAGGCAAAGAAGATAACCGCCGATCCGCGCAAAATGCCGCTCCACCCAAAGTGACCCCAGGTGCCGGTATTCGCCGGTATGAAAGGATGCCAGTTTGCCTTGTTGACAAAGAAGAAACCGATTCCATATAAATAATATGATGACAAAGACCTTGACCATTACCATGACATTATTAAATCCGGCAGATTCTTTAATACCGATTACCAGGAGGGTTGTTATCAGACCAATTATAACCATTGCCGGGATGTTGATCACACCGGTGAGGTGAGGAAGAGTATCAGGATTAATTCCTATAGTGGCAAGGTTTGTCGTCAGCTGTGCGGTGAGAGTTTGCCAGCCTGTTTCAGGAACGTTGACCATCACAGTACCCCATGCAGCAGTAAGCTGGGCGGGAATGTGGATCCCGAAATCTCTCAGGAAGCTGACCACGTAACCTGACCATCCTACAGACACTGTCGAAGCAGCAAAGAGGTACTCAAGTATGAGATCCCATCCGATGATCCAGGCAATGAACTCGCCGAGCGTGGCATAGGCGTATGTATAAGCGCTGCCGGCTATCGGTATCATTGACGCAAACTCGGCATAGCAGAGTCCCGCGAAGAGGCAGGCAAATCCTGAAACAATGAATGAAAACACGATGGCGGGTCCGGCGTACATCGCGGCGGCCTGTCCGGTCAGGACAAATATTCCGGCACCGATGATAGCTCCTATGCCCAGCGTGGTCAGGTTTGTTGCACTGAGAGCTCTTTTTAGACTCTGGTCTGATTTGGACTCAGTTGAAAGCTGATCCATCGGTTTGGTAATAAATAGCTTTGACATACTTATCGTTTGAAGAAGTCATAAAAATAGTGATTTTGTTTTCATGGCAATCCGACAATTAGTAGAATATGTTTGCGTTATTTTCAGCGATTTCCTATTTTTGCCCCGCTGTTGAAGCAGAAGGAGCGACAGGTGAGAGGCTTAAACTATCCGCCAACCGGCGGATAAACTGCCTTGAGAAACCTGGCTTCTGATTAACCCGGAGCGATGGGTGAGAGGCTTAAACCAGCAGTTTGCTAAACTGCCGTACGGGTAACCGTACCGGGGGTTCGAATCCCCCTCTCTCCGCAACACATGACTGACCCCGCCATCGGCGGGGTTATTTATTTTACCGACAACGCGTTGAAGGCTTGCCTTCAAAAGCGGAGGAGGTGAAATAAATAAGACCTGAAAGATCAGTCATGGGTTGCAGGGACTTCCATTTGGGATCATGAGCGAAGCGAATAATCCCTGCTGTTATTAATCATGACAGACCACCCCGCCTGCATCAAAGGCGGAAAAGGGTCCCACCCCTGCGGCCTGGCGCCTCCCTGAAATTGCCCACCGGGCAATTTCTGTTCGGTCGGCCCTCTCATTGAGGAGGGGAAATTACTTTTATTACATATTATTTACGATATGGGTAGCTGCAGGGATTGACGCAGCAACACCCTGCCAGAGCGTCGCTACAAGGAATATTCAAGGGATATCCGGCGGCCAAATACTAGATTTTTTCCAACAGAAATCAAAAAATCATTAATAAATTCTTTAAAAAAAACTTTTCATAACAAAAAAAACATTAAATTTGCCGCGTTTTTAAGTCATAAAAATACGTACTTTTACTTATAGAATAACAGAACCAAATTTTAAACAAAAATGAAAAACAGATTTTTTTTAGTTATTGCTACAGTTGCTGCAGTGGCCCTCATGACCAGCTGCGCTAAAGTTCCTCAGGAATCTCTGGATGCTGCAAAAGCAGCTATCGAAACAGCCAAAACAGCTCAGGCTGACGTTTATTTCCCGGCCGAATTTACCGCTCTTAATGACTCACTTACTGTGATGTCACAGAACATTGAGACAAAGAAGGCAAAATCCGGTAAGGATTTCAAACTTATCAAAACCAATGCTGAAGCTATTACTCTCCAGGCTGGTGAACTCGGTGGCAAAGTAGAAGCCAAGAAAGCTGAAGTTAAGGCAGAAGCCGAAACAATGATGACCAGCGCAACAACCCTTCTTGATGAAGCCAAAGCTCTCGTACTGAAAGCACCCAAAGGCAAAGAAGGCAAAGCAGTCCTTGATGAGATCAAGAATGAGATCACTGTTGTCGAAACTTCTTTAACTGACGCTAAAACACTCTTTGACGGCGGCACCAACTATGTTCAGGTTGTTGACAAAGTAAAAGCTGCAACCGAAACCCTTAACGGTATCGTTGCTGAACTGAAAGCAGCTATCACGAAAGTAGGCGGTAAAGTTTAATCTTACCCTTAAAGTATAATTGAGATCCCCGGGCCTGATCCCGGGGATTTTTTTAACATTACCTGAAGGATGCTAGGCCCCCTGGTTAAAAAACTGATTTACTTATTCATTTTTGCGGTATTTATCTATCTCCTTGTCCTGCTTTTCAGAGCGATGGTTCCCGAACCGCCCTCCCAGGAGATCGAGCAGGCAAGAGTGGCAATCGCCATAGCCAGAGACCACAACTCCGTGATTTATTCGCCGAAGGTCTTCCGGGAAGCCCGCAGTTACTATGACTCAGCAATTATTTCCTGCAGAACGGAAAATGATCGTTTTGCCCTGTTCCGCGATTATGAAAAAGCCAGGAATTTTGCTTCTACAGCACAGAAAAAAGCCATCGAGGCTACAACGAAGACCATAGCAAGATCAAACGACCTTAAGAAAAACCTCGAAAGAGAAATAAAAAGACTGAACTCCGAGATAGCCTCATTCGAGAAGATCTTCAGCCTAATGCCCCTTCCCCAGGATATACAGAAAAAGCACGCCAAGGGCAAACTGCTGATTAAAGAAGCGACAATAGATCTTGAGAAGGAACATTATGTCAACGGCAATGTCAGAATATCAGAGGCAAATGAATATATCTCCAGCTCATATTCCACGGCACGTAAAAAACTGGAAGAATATTTCAGGGGCTACAACGACTGGCAGGACTGGGCCATTGGCACTATAACAGAGAGTCGGAGGTCGGGGTCTTATGCCATCTTAATAGAAAAAATTCCTGGCCGCTGTTACTTATACCAGGGTGGCAAAAAGAAATATACCTTTGAGGCAGAGTTCGGCCGCAACTGGATGGGCGATAAAAAGAGCAGGGGAGACATGGCTACCCCTGAAGGAAAATATGTGGTAACGAAAAAGATCGCAAACGGCTCAACAAAGTATCATAAAGCGCTGATGCTCAATTATCCGAATAAACAGGACGTCGAAGAATTCAATGCAAGGATCAAAAGCGGACAGATCCCTTCAGATGCACGCATAGGTGACCTGATAGAAATACACGGAGATGGCGGAAGAGGCGGAAACTGGACACAGGGTTGCGTGGCACTGAAAAACGACGATATAGACCTGCTGTACAAATATGTATCCGCCGGAACACCGGTGACAATAATAGGCTCGACTTCAACCCTCGGAGATTTCCTCTCCAACAGATAAAATTACAAATGGAAGAGCAAACAAATAATATCAGCGACTCAGGCAAGTCTTCAAATAGATCTCGCATGTCTGCCAGAGAATATGTCCGCACCCACAAGGGAGTGAGAGTGACGCTAATAAGCATTGGTTTTGCACTGCTTCTGATTTTTCTCATTTCAGTCCCCCTGTACATTGCCCCTGCCTTTCAGCATTCATGGGGGAAGAGCAGGGCTGAATGCAGTGCCGATTCGTCTTTGCTTAAAGACAAAGCCATTAAGAGACAGATAGCGACTGTCAGAACAGAGATCACGAGACTTGACCGCAAGCTCGCATCGTTCATCCCCACTCAGACTTACCTGGTAATAAATACCGTTGATAACAGGTTCTCTCTTTACCGGAATCGTCAGATGGTCCGAGAAGGCTACTGCTCATCAGGCAGCTATACTCTCCTGAGGACGGCAGACGGTGAGAAAGAGTGGATATTCAAGACTCCACGCGGGCGTTTCACCATCCTGGGAAAGACCACACATCCGGTCTGGCGCAGACCTGACTGGGCCTTTGTTGAGGAAGGCCTGCCAATACCTGGTCCTGCAGACCCCTCCAGGTTTGAATACGGCGTTTTGGGTGATTATGCCCTCAGTCTTGGGGACGGGTATATGATCCATGGTACTCTCTATAAGAGATTTCTTGGTATGCCGGTGACGCACGGTTGCATAAGGCTTAACGATGATGACCTTAAGGAAGTGTACAATGCCCTGAGCATCGGATCGAAAGTATATATTTATTGAAAACACCCACTGAGATGAACTGGTCAAAATACAAATGGTACATTGTCACAGGGATCGTCCTGGTTGTTTTTATCCTGCTGTACGTGATAAAATCTGTCTCAGCGGTAAATCATGCAGTGAGTGCATTTGACAATGCTTATTTCGCTTCGCTGGAACAGAAGGAGAGCGATACAATTGATCACTGCTCCATACCCGGATACATTAATCTCATAAGGGAAAAGGCCTTCCTCAGCTCCCAGGTTAAACTGGCGGAGGCTGATTCGATAGGAATGCTTGTCAACCTGCGCGACAGCCTGGTGCAGCTGATGATAAAAGGACTGCCGATAAGGAGCATTAAGATTTCTGAATACGATATCTCGCCATTTTTTCAGCGCGCCAATCAGGAGGCCATTTTCAGCATGCTCTCTACGCCCATGGTAATAACCGATATGCAGGCCACCTTTATGAAAGATCCGCTGAAAGTAAAGATCGCTCCAAAGGATACAACTTCGGCGGTGGTGGATGCCAAGCCTGACACGACTGACTATGAAGCTGTATTTTTTACACTTAATACTGATCAGAATGTACGTTTCTTTTTTGGTCAGATGGAAGACACAGTCGGGGCTGACAGGCGTGCGCGTTTCTTCTTCGACCTGAAAGACCGGTCGAGGAATGCGAAAGCCACGATAAAGGCGATTGCCCGGATGGATACTCCGTCTTATGTGCCGTATATCAAGATCTGGTTGCCAAAGTCAGATGCAAAAGTTATTTACCGTGCGATCCCGCGTGAGGGGCTCATTGTTCTCAAACAGTAGGGTTGCCGTAATAAATTCATTGAAAAAGTGTAATTTCGCACAATTTATTTTCGGTCTGTAGCTCAGTTGGTAGAGCAGCTGACTCTTAATCAGCGGGCCCGGGGTTCGAGCCCCCGCAGACCGACAGAGCCCCCGCAGACCGACGAAAAGACTAAAGGAAGCGATGAGCTTCCTTTTTTAATAAAAGAGCTCAGTTGGCAGAGCATCCGGTCTATAGATGTTTAATAATAGAAGCCGGAAGCGGCTGCAATTAATAACAGATCAGACTTGTCAAATGTTTGTTCTTTATGAGTAACTTTGCCAGGTCATTATGATCATTATTCACCAGGGAAAAATAAATGACGATAGCAGCCACATCACCACTGACTGAGATAGACGGCCGTAATCTTTATTATACCTTTATTGCCGGAGGTAAAAGGGTGATAGCCTACCAGGCTGAGCTTAACAGGATTAACGTCTTCCCGGTAAATGACGGTGATACGGGTACTAACCTGGCCACAACTATAAGGTCGGTCATTGAGCGTCTTCGACCCGACAGAAATTATAAAGTCACCGCAGGAAGGATCGCTGAAGAGGCCCTGATGAGTGCAAGGGGTAATTCAGGGATAATCTTCGCCCAGTTTCTTTACGGGTTAAGCCGTGAGACAGACGGGTTTGCCACTGTCAACCTCAGACAATTTGCTGAGAGTGTGCAGCGGGCAGTGAGGTACGTTTATGAGGCTGTGGCAAACCCGGTTGAAGGAACAATGCTTACTGTAATAAAAGAGTGGGCTGAATATCTCAACACCAACTGGCAAAAGTTCACTGATTTTAACCTCTTCCTCCAGAGCTCGCTGGAGGTCCTCAGAAAATCACTGTCAGAGACAACCTCAAAACTCAGGATCCTGGCCACTAAAAAGGTCGTTGATGCAGGCGCCAAAGGGTTTGTGCTATTCGTGGAAGGCATAATCGATTTTATCTGCTCAAGAAATGTGAAAGAGCTGATACAGTCAAAAACAGAGACAACACCGCTCTTCGCTGAAGAATTTACCGTCGCAGAGACAGTCAGTTTCAGATATTGTACAGAAGCAATTATAAAAAACTGCACCATTGACCATGACCGGCTCTCAGAAATGTTGCTCAGGTACGGTGATTCAGTTGTGATAGCAGGTTCAGAGCAATTAAGGAGAATACATGTTCATACCAATGACCCTGCTGACCTGTTAAGTGAACTGAGAAAGCACGGATTGCTTTCCTTCCAGAAGGCTGATGATATGGTAAGACAGAGTGACACAGTACATAATCGTAAATGGAATATTGCCCTTGTAGTTGATTCCACATGTGACATCTCACCTGAGATAATGGATCATTATCAGATCCATATGCTACCTATAAATCTCTATTTTGGAGACAATCATTATCTTGACAAGGTTACTATCAAGCCTGATCAGTTTTATACACTGCTTGCTGAAAGCGCTGATTATCCAAAGACAGCCCAGGTAAATGAAAAAGCATTTGAAAACCTGTATTCGCAGCTTGCATCACGTTATGATTCTGTGATTGCCCTGAACGTCTCCGATAAGTTCAGTGGTACTTTCAACTCAAGTCAAAAGGCTGCGCTGAAGGTGTCGCGTGAGTTTAATAAACCGATATCAGTCATTAATTCAAAGGGAATCTCCGGAACAATAGGCCTCCTGGCTCTGCGCATCGCAAAGGCCATTGAAGATGGCTACACTCATGAACAGATAATAACAATGTCAGAGAAATGGATCTGCGATACAAAGATCTTTGTCAGTGTCAGGACTCTCAAATATATGGTACGGGGAGGAAGAGTATCTCATTTGAAGGGACTTATTGCACGGCTGCTGAACATTAATCCCATCGTTTCTGTAGACGCCACAGGAAAGGCAATTGTTTTTGACAAGGCCTTTAATCAGAAAGCAAACATGGAAAAGGTAATGGGTCATATAAAAAAACTATCACAAAGCAGGAAGGTATGGAATTACATTGTTCTTCATGCACAGAATCCTGATGCTGCTGACTGGTACTCCACAAAAATGGAAGCCTTGTTTAATAAGAAACCGGTATCGGTTGTAAATATTTCCCCGGTAATAGGTGCGCATGCAGGTGTTGGTGCTGCCTCCGTAGCGTTTATGTTTGAATAAAAGATAGCTTATGTCACTGTTGCAGATATGGTTACAGGCACTGATTGTCATCATGATCATGATGACATCATTGTGGGTCATCAGCGTTTTAATAAAAAACGTGAGCATTGTTGACCTTTTCTGGGGACTTGGTTTTGTGCTTGCCGGGTGGTATTATTATTTCCATACCGGGGGTTTTGAGCCCAGAAAGCTGGTTCTAATGCTAATGGTAACTATCTGGGGCTTGCGTCTCTCAGGGTATCTTACCTGGCGCAATGCGGGCAGGGGAGAGGATTTCAGGTACCAGGAGTTCAGAAAGAATTATGGCGAAAAACGATATTGGTGGATCAGCTTCTTCCAGACCTTTCTTTTACAGGGTGTGCTCATGTGGCTCATATCTGTTCCCTTGCTGGGAGCACAGTATCAGGCAGGCAACTATCATCTCGGAATATTAGATTTTGCCGGAATAGTTCTATGGATCATCGGTATAACATTTGAGACAGGGGGTGACTTTCAGCTTGCGCGCTTTAAGGCTGATCCGTCAAACAAAGGCAAAATACTCGATTCGGGCTTCTGGAAATATACTAGGCATCCGAACTACTTTGGCGATGCTGCTGTATGGTGGGGTTACGGATTGTTCTCCATAGCAGCCGGAAGCTTTCTCCCGGCGCTTGGATCACTTCTCATGACGGCCCTCATCATTAAGGTATCAGGCGTGGCGTTGCTTGAAAAATCGCTGGTATCAACAAAACCTGGTTATAAGGATTATATTGAAAGGACAAGTGCGTTTATTCCATGGTTCCCTAAAAAAAAGGCGGCAATTAACTAAATAATAATAACTCAATTGAATCACATGAAAAAAATCACTGCAATTTCATTAATGCTGCTGTTTTGCCATGCAGTTACTCCCCAGGATCTTCCCAAGCTTCCCTTCCGTATGGAGGAGCTGACCTCGCCCCAGTTTGTCAAGGCAGTTGAACTTTCAAAGGGTGTGTGTGTAATCCCAATGGGGATCATTGAGAAACATGCCACACAGCTCCCTCTCGGATCTGACCTGTATGAAGCACGGGCAGCGGCTGAAGCAGCTGTCGCAAAAGAATATGCCGTGGTTTTTCCACCGTATTATTTCGGGCAGATTTTTGAAGCACGGCATCAGCCCGGCGCCCTGGCCTACAGCAATGATCTGATCTGGCAATTGTTGCAGGAGACATGTGAAGAGCTGTCAAGAAACGGTCTGAAAAAGATTATCCTCCTAAGCGGCCACGGAGGCAACGAATCTTTTGTTCATTTCTTTTGCCAGTCGCAGCTTGCATCTGCGAGAGATTATATTGTGGTTCTCTTTGAGCCGGGTAATGACGCGGTGAAGGATAAGGAAATACAGTCTTTGAAAAAGGCCAAAAATGACGGTCATGCCGGCGAGGAAGAAACCTCTATGATCTATTTTCTCAGGCCTGACCTCGTCGATCTCCAGGCTTTAGGCGCAGAGTCGGGTGCAGATCAGGATCGCCTTGCCATGATGAAGAACGGCTATGTCGGTATATGGTGGTATGCAAAATACCCGAACCATTATTGCGGAGACCTGGCACAGCCAAACAAAAGGCTGGGTGAGCTCCTGATAGAAAAGGATGCCGACCAGCTTGCCGGACTGATCAATTATCTGAAAAACAATAACGAAATTGAGCGTTTGCAGAATGAGTTCTTCAAGAGGGCTGAAGATCCATTAAAAATAAAGTGAAATGAAAAGGAGAAGGTTTCTTCTTTCAGCAGCATGTGCGGTGCCTGCCCTGAGCCTCTTTTCTCCGGACCTGTCTGGTATGGAAAGAAAACGGCCTGAAGGAAAGCTGGAAAAAAGATCCCTGGGAAAAACCGGAGAGATGCTTTCCATGATCGGCTTTGGCGGGATCGTGGTCATGAACGCAACACCCGCTGAAGCATCGGAAGCAGTAAAGGCTGCTATTGAAGCAGGAGTAAACTATTTCGACGTGGCTCCCTCATACGGCGATGCTGAAATAAAGCTCGGCCCGGCATTGGAACCTTACAGAAAGGACGTGTTCCTTGCCTGCAAAACCGGCATGAGAACGAAGGCCGAATCGCGCAAAGAACTGGAACAGTCGCTTAAGAATCTTCGCACAGACCATCTCGATCTTTACCAGCATCACGCCGTGACAACCCTCGAGGAAGTAGATGCTATCCTTGGTCCCGGAGGCGCCATGGAAACATTTACTGAAGCAAGGGCAGAAGGGAAGATCCGCTTCATTGGTTTTTCGGCACATTCGGTAGAGGCAGCAATGGCACTCATGGACAGGTCCGATTTTGACACAATTCTTTTCCCGTTCAACTATGCCACATGGAATGCAGGCAATTTCGGCCCGCAGGTTCTGGAAAGAGCAAGGGAAAAGAAGATGGGCATACTTGCATTGAAAGCGATGGCAAAAGGACCCTGGAAGGAAGGCGCCGACCGATCCGGCTACCCGAAATGCTGGTACGAGCCTCTTACTTCAGTAGAAGACATTACGATGGGACTCCGGTTCACCCTCTCTCATCCAATAACGGCGGCAATACCTCCGGGAGAAGAAAAGCTGTTCAGGCAGGCGCTGAGTGTCGCGGGTAACCTGAAGCCGCTCAGAAAGACTGAGCTACAGAGTATAAAAGAAAAAGCACTAAAGGGCGTACCTCTTTTCAGTTACGACGCCTCCTGATATTTAATCGATCAGGTTTCCTTATGTAACTGTGTCTGAACTAAATGGTTAATGCTTCTGAACATCGAGTTCTCCGTGCATTGCCTTACTGAAGAATACGCCTTTTCCGGTCAGGTCATAATTCCACGATTTCAGTAACTGCGGCCCCCATTCCGGGTCATACACCCAGCACATCCAGCTTATTCCTCTTCCTTCAAGATATTTGATGATCCTGTTGCCGTAATCTTCGTCGCCCGGTGTCCCCGGATCAGTGAAAAGGCCGAATTCTGATGCCACAACCGGATACCTGTCCGCCGCAAACCCGAAGTCTTCTTCCCATTTTGGCTCCCACGGCTGGCTCCGTTTATTTGAATAAGGATGTGTGACATATCCGATACCTTCGGCATTGACAGGGTCATCGCGCAGAGGCGAGAGGTCATAAGCCCAGTCAAACCCGGCTACAAGTGGTATGGTCTCTGTGTCAAATGCCCTTATCAGGCTGATAATGTTTTCATTGATCTTTTTCCATTCTGACCATGACATTGACCCAAGTTCACCCCGGTAGATTGTAGGCTCATTGAAGATCTCATAGAAGGCAACAGTATTATTGCCTGTGAAATGCTGTGCTATTGTGCGCCAGAACTGGTAAGTCTCCGGTTTTGAAGTATTGTACATCGGGTTCTGGAAAAGCTCCATACCCAGGTTGCCTATCGAATGCCAGTCGATGATTATATACATTCCAAGGTCGGTGCACCATTCAACAGCCTGGTCCAGCAGGTCAAGGTATTTTTCGGGAGTATGTTCACGCCACGCTACCGGATGTACCGGGATACGTACTATCATGGCGCCCGTCTTTTTAACCTGTTCAAAATGCGCCTTGTTCCAGTGACCCTGTCCCTCAATCTTGTCAGGGTCCGATATTGACATCCCCCTGAAGAGAACGGTCTTGCCGTCAGGGGTGACAAACTTATTTCCCTGCACCCTGATGAGGGGCAGAGCTTTTGCTTTTGGATTTGTCACTGGCGCCTTCCAGGGGCCATCCTGATACCATGGCCTGGCATTCTGAGCTGAAAGGTCAGGCAGAAACATTATTACTGCCAGCATCAATACGATTAAAAGACTTTGTTTTTTCATCGAGATACGGGTTTAGTCGTTAATTGTGAATCGCTTCCTGTTAAGAAAAGCAGATCATGAAAATACGCAAAATTGAGGGACCAGACAATTTTCTCAGTACCACTTGAAAATTTTCAGTCCCAACCCGAAGGTTACAATACCAATAAGGCTCATTATCAATGTTTTATCAAGGACTGCAGCTACGCCTGCTCCTTCATTAATAATACTTCTCATGCTGTCGGCAAGAAGTGTCAGAGGCAGATTCTGAATAACCGGTATGCTCCATTCCGGGAAGTTGTGATAACTGAAAAAGACGCCCGACAGGATCATCAGAGGCATATTGACAAAGTTTATGATGCCGTTACCTACTTCTGTGTTCGATGTTCGTGAGGAGGTGAGTATGGCAATCCCTGTAAATGCAATATTTCCTGCCACAAACACCATTATCAGTGCTGTCAGGCTTCCCTGGATCTGAATGTCAAAATAGAACCGGGCGAACACCATCAGCAGCACTGCTTCAACGAAGTTCATGGAAACCCGTGCTGTCATAAGCCCAAGCAGGATATTCTGCCTGTGAACGGGTGTCACCATCATCCGCCTGAGCATGTTGCCTTTTCTTCGTTCTATGATAGTCCAGCTCATGCCCCACATGCACGCCATCATTATGTTCATGGCGATCAGGCCCGGTACAAGGAAGTCTATATACCGCGTTCCCTTTACCTCGAGAGGAATGATGTTCGTACCTGAAAAAGTGTCATCTATATGTCTCTCGCCGATCAATGTCGATATCTGCAGTTGCAGCAGCCTTGCTTCAGGGTTGGCAGGGTCAAGGTGAAAAACCGTACTGTCACCTTTATCATCAATCATCAGCTGATAGATGCCACGCTTGACACCGAGTGTGGCATCAAGAGAATCAAGCGGTTTAAACCTGAACAGATTTTTGCCAAAGACCTGATCATTGACTGTAAGCAGATACCATCCGCTATTGTCCCTGACAGCATGATCCTTCAGAAAAAGTGACAGTTTGTTCCCTTCTCCGAAATTAACAATGGCGATATCTTTTTTTGTCTCTTTATTTCCGGTAAAAGCAATTCCAAGACCCCATGCCATCAGTATCGGAAAGCCGATGCCCCAGAAGAGCACGCCTGGTTCACGGAGCAACTCCTTGAAATGGATGATTATCAGCTGCCAGAGTTCGTTCCTCTTCCTCTTCATCTTCATTCCGTTTCTTCGCTGAGGCGCCTGCCTGTCATCGACAGGAATACATCATCAAGTGTTGGCCTGGTATGTTCAAAGTCAATCAGCCGCAGGTTGTTTTCTTCAAGGAAGGCGAAAAGCAGTGGCATGTCAGTTGCGACATTCTTCATTTCACACCTTCCTCTGCCTTTCTCCCTGTCCCACTGAATGACAGGATTATTCTGTTTTATCTCCTGATCGGAAGGAATTTGGCCTTCCACGGTGAAAAAAGCCACATCAGGCATTTTCATTCTGTCAACCAGGCTGCTGAGTGAGCCCTCTGCGAGGAAGCGGCCTTTGTCCATAATGATAATCCTGTCGCACAGCTGTGTTGCCTCCTCCATATAATGCGTTGTGAGGATCAGCGACGTGCCCATTTTGTTCTTAAGCTTAAGGAGGATGTCCCATATCTCCCTTCTAGCAGAAGGATCCAAACCTGTTGTGGGTTCGTCAAGAATAAGAATTTCGGGATCGTTAAGAAGTGAAATGCCGAGGGCAAGCCTTTGCCGCTGTCCGCCTGAAAGGTTTTTTGTGTAGGCATCTTTTTTGTCTTCGAGACCAACAAGATGAATTACCTTACCGATCTTTTCATCGGGTTGGTGGTAAAAACTGGCAAAGAGGCGTATTGTCTCAAGGACTGTTATTTTTTCAAGAAAGCGTGTCTCCTGGAATGAAATTCCGAGGATACCGTACAAGGCAGCCTTATCTTCATTCAATGAACGACCCCTGACAAGAATTTCTCCTGCGTCAGGGGTCCTTATACCTTCTATCATCTCAACCAGGGTGGTCTTTCCGGCACCGTTTGGTCCGAGCAGTGCTACATATTCTCCGCTGGCAAGCGAGAAATCGACACCATCAACGGCTTTTACCTTTTTAAAGTGTTTATGAAGACCTTTTGCCTCTATGAGGTATTCCGTGCCCATTTTCCTGTCTGAAACAGGATGCAAGGTAGCAAATCAGCCTGAGACTATTTTATGGCTTCATTGTAAAGTTCAGCAACCTTCTTCCAGTTTATCACATTCCAGAAAGCAGAAACGTAATCAGCTCTGCGGTTCTGATATTTCAGATAGTAGGCATGCTCCCATACATCGAGCAATAGTATCGGCTTGCCGCGTTTTGCTGTAATATCCATCAGGGGGTTATCCTGATTGGGTGTCTGTGAAACGAACAGCTTGCCGTCGCTGTCAACCGACAGCCAGGCCCATCCGCTGCCAAACTGTGTCTTGGCTGCCGTTTCAAATTCAGCCTTGAACTTGTCGAATGACCCGAAAGTTTTATTGATGGCATCGAGCAGGGCGCCGTCAGGCTGACCACCTGCATTCGGGCCCATTACCTGCCAGAACAGGGAGTGGTTGTAAAAACCTCCTGCGTTATTGCGGACAACTGCCGGGAACGTACTCGCCTTTGAGAAAATATCCTCGAGTGTAAGATTTTCAATCTTGTTATCAGCTACTGCCTTGACAAAATTGTCATAATATGCCCTGTGATGCTTTGTATAGTGTATCTCCATCGTCTGGGCGTCAATATAGGGTTCCAGTGCATTATATGCATAAGGAAGCGTCGGAAAAGCATAGCTCTGTGCCATAGTTTTTTGGTTTAATAATGTTATGCTTAAAATAAAACTGACAATTAAAAATGCTGTTGTCTTCATCTTATTTGTTTTTTTATAAAACATTTTTAGCAGGAAATAGTTCGCGGCTAAAAGTTATTAATTTTGATTGTTTATAAATTTTTGGATTTCATTAAAAATCGACACTAAAAAATTCAGCGATATGAAATGGCAGGGACGACAGGGCAGTAATAATGTCGAAGACCGGAGGGGAATGAGTACAGGCACCAAGGTTGTTGGCGGCGGGATAGGAACACTCGTAATAGTCCTAATAGTTTATCTCCTCGGAGGTGATCCGTCAACTATTCTCAATCAGACGGATACTCAAACGACCAACGCACCGGTTGAGGCTTCGGAAGCGGAAAACCAGATGGCTCAGTTTGTCTCCGTTGTTCTTAAGGATACTGAGGATGTATGGGGTAAGATCTTTGCAGAGTCAGGTTCGACATACCGCCAGCCCACGCTCGTTTTATTCAGGGATCAGGTAGAGTCGGCATGCGGATATGCAACAGCTGCCAGCGGGCCGTTTTATTGCCCCGGAGATGAAAAAGTTTATATTGACCTCAGCTTCTGCGATGATCTGCAGGCGAAGTATGGCGCCTACGGCGATTTTGCCGTCGCATATGTTATTGCGCACGAAATAGGCCATCATGTCCAGAACCAGATGGGAATACTTGAGGAAGTCAATGCCAAACGTTCACAACTTAGCGAGGTAAGAGCCAACCAGCTGACTGTCAGGCTGGAACTGCAGGCCGACTTCCTGGCCGGAGTATGGGCTCATTATGCTGACAAGATGCTCGGTACGATCGAAGCCGGAGATATTGACGAAGCACTTCGTGCTGCTTCTGCTATCGGTGATGACGTGCTGCAGAAAAAATACCAGGGCCGTGTTGTTCCTGATGCATTTACTCATGGCACGGCAGAGCAACGGTCAAGCTGGCTCCGCAAAGGATGGGAGACAGGTGACCTGAGCCAGGGTGACACTTTCAACAGCACTATCTAGGAAATAAGACCGGATGATCATGAAGAAACTTAATTTATTAACGCTAAGCACTATTCTTACCGTCGCCAGCCTGGTTGTGACTTTCCCGGACGCTTCCGCTCAGTCTTCCGTTCCAAAGCCCGAAGACCATTTCGGATTTGTCCCCGGAACCGATTACATGCTTTTCAATTATGAGGAGCTGATTGATTACTTCATGAAGCTTGACAAAGCATCGCCGATGCTGAAAATGGTTGAGATAGGTCAGAGCCCGATGGGGAAAAAGATGTACGTGGCGATCATATCATCTGAGAAGAATATTAAAAACCTGGATAAGCTCCGTGAGATAAATAAGTCACTGGCCCTTGACCCCGGCCTGACAGAGAAGGAGCAGGCAGATAAGGTAAGAAATGGAAGGGTGTTCGTGCTTGCCACACTTTCAATGCACTCCACCGAGGTAGGGCCAAGCCAGGCAGCCCCGCTGATTGCATATGAGCTCATAACCACTGATGACCCCCTTATCACTGGTTACCTTGATAATGTCGTTTACATGATGGTCCCCAATCATAATCCGGACGGGATGGATTTTGTTGTCGAAAACTATAAGAAATACAAGGGCACACAGTATGAGGGCGCTTCACTGCCAAGGGTTTATCATAAATACGTGGGGCATGACAATAACCGTGACTTTGTCAGTCTCACCCAGGAAGATACCAGGGCTATCTCACGGATCTTCAGCCTCGACTGGTTCCCGCAGGTGGAGATTGAGAAGCATCAGATGGGGTCAAATGGGATCCGTTATTTTATACCACCGTCTACTGATCCCATCGCTGAAAATGTCGATGCAGAGTTATGGGCCTGGATGGGAGTATTCGGTACAAACATGCTGCGCGATCTGACGAATGACGGACTGTCAGGAGTCGGGCAGAAGATGATCTTTGATGATTACTGGCCGGGAGGGACTACAACATCCAACTGGAAAAACGTTGTAAGCATGCTCACGGAAGCTGCAAGCGTGAAAGAAGCTACACCCATCTACATAGAGCCGGGTGAACTGGAGGCCAGCGGCAAAGGACTTGCAGAATATAAGAAGAGCATAAACTTCCCGCTGCCATGGCCCGGAGGATGGTGGCGCCTGGGCGATATTGTGAAGCTTGAGAGAGGATCGACGTTCTCCCTCATCAAGACTGCTTCACTGCTTAAATCCGATATACTTAAATTCAGAAATGACCTCTGCAGGAGGGAAGTGGAAAAAGGCAGGACACAACCTCCGTATTACTATGTTGTTCCGGAAGAACAGGCTGACCAGAGTGAGCTCATAAACTTCGCGGCGCTTATGAAAGAGCACGGCATCAATACTTTCAGACTTTCCAAAGACTACACTCTTAACGGTATTAACCTTAAGGAGGGTGACCTGGTCTACCCGCTGGCACAGCCTTTCAGGGCATTTATCAAGGAGGTGATGGAGAAGCAGCAATACCCGGTGAGGCATTACAGCACCGATGGCGAGATGATCCGCCCTTATGACATCACCAGCTGGTCGCTGCCGCTTCACAGAGGACTTCTGTCTCACGAGATAAAGATCCGCGACCTGGCTTTCGAAGATCTGCTTAAACCGCTTGCAGGAGATTATTATCCTCTTGGTGAGAAGTACAGACTGCCCGCAGTTTTTCCGGCCACAAGCAACGGAAGCTTTAAGGCTGCATTTATTGCGATGCAGAACGGACTCAAGGTCAGTCGCCTGAGCCAGGAAACGAAGATCAGCGGGAAGTCTTACGGTAAAGGCAGCTTTGTCATACAGGGCAATGATGAGGCCCTGCTTGACAGAATGGTCAGAGAATCGCTCACTGAACCCGGCTTTGCTGAACAGGCAGGCAAACTCAAACTTACTGACGCTGCCATGCCCCGGATAGCTCTTGTCGAGACTTATTTCAGCGACACTGATGCCGGCTGGACCCGCTTTCTGTTTGATACTTATAAATTACCGTATACTGTCATCCATCCTGATGAATTTGAAAAGACGGATTTCACAAAAGATTTTGACGTTGTCATTTTTCCTTCATCCGGCAAGTCGATGCTGATGACCGGTAAGCCCGGAACTGAAGGTTCAGCTTACATGAGCAATTATCATCCTGATTACCAGAAGGGTATGGGTAAGAAAGGACTCGAGAAACTCCTGCTTTTCATCAACAATGGCGGCAAAGTTATTGCATGGGGTCAGTCGACGGAACTCTTTACGGGTATGCTTGAGATGACAGACGGTGAGAAGAAGGAAGAGTTCGTCCTTCCTTTTACCAATGTCGCCGCACAGGCACAGAAGGATGGACTGCTTATACCGGGTTCATGGGTGCGTATGACAGTGAAGCAGGATCATCCCCTCACCTATGGCATGCCGGCAGAGACAGGCATATTCTACAGGGGACAGCCACTCTGGGAAACCAGTATACCGCGGTTTGACATGGACCGCAGGGTGATAGGCGTCTTCCCTGATGACAATCTCATCATCAGCGGCTTCGGTGAGAAGGAAGAGAAAATAGCTGAAAAGGCAGCCATGCTGTGGCTGAAAAAGGGTAAGGGACAGATAATACTTTATGCCTTTAATCCACAGTTCAGAGCGTCGACACCTGCAACCTACAAGCTGTTGTTCAACGCTCTCTTTCTCCCGCCGGCAGAGTAGGGCATGCCCTTTTTTTTGTTATGAATATTATCTGGAAGTATCTAAAACCATTCAGGAACCTTTTGTTCCTCGCCATGGGGCTTGCTGCCGTGGCGCAGGTGCTTGATCTGGTTGACCCTATCATCTTCGGAAAGATTATCGATCTGTATGCTGTCAATACCGGTGGCCGGAGTGAGCATGAACTTATCATGGGAGCACTGCGCCTCCTTGCCCTGGCCGTCGGAGTGGCACTCCTGGCAAGGGTAGCACGTGCTTTCAATGATTATTTCACACGAATGGTTGTTCAGAAATTCGGTCTGTCGGTTTTTGATGAAGGACTAAAGCATACACTTCGTCTTCCTATCATGAATTTGAAGAAACCAGCAGCGGACATGTGCTTTCAGTCCTCCAGAAGGTAAGGCAGGACAATGAACGCTTCATAAGCTCATTTATCTCCACACTGTTCACCGCAGTGGTTGGTATTGCTTTCCTCATCTGGTACGCAATAACGAAGCACTGGGCGCTTATACCGGTGTTTCTTAATCGGGGTAGTAGTGCTTGGCGGCCTGACAGGCTGCTCAGCAAGAAAATAAAAATTGTCCAGCGCTCTGTCGTTAAGGAAACCAATAAAATGAGCGGTGCCATTACCAATCACTAAGGAATATTGAGTTGGTGAAGAGCCTGGGACTGACCTACCCGGAGATCCGGCGGCTGAAAACCTTCACACAGAAGATCTTTGGCCTGGAAATGGACAAGGTAAAAAGGATCAGGTCACTTACTTTTCTGCAGGGTTCAGTGTTGCTGGTACTGAAAGAATCAATCCTGTTCATCCTGTTATGGCTTATATTCAGGCATCTGCTCACTACCGGTGAACTGATCTCGATGCAGTTCATCTCTACCCGGATATTGTCTCCGTTGCAGGACCTCGGGTCTATTATTCTTTCGTTCCGCGAAGCGGAGGCATCCCTCCAGATCTTCAACGATCTGATGAAAAAGGAGCCGGAATACAGTCCGGAAGAACCGATAGACATCGGAGATATTGAACATCTCTTTTTTGACCATGTCAGTTTTCGCTATAAGAGGGCTGAAACAGATGCAATTGAAGACCTTTCATTCAGGGTGAAGAGGGGTGACACAATCGCTTTTGTTGGTCCTTCAGGTTGCGGCAAGTCGACCCTGGTAAAGCTTCTGGTGGGATTGTACACTCCGACAAAAGGTACCATTTATTATGATGATGTTGCGGCAAAGGATATCCGTTACAACAGGATGCGGCGGCAGCTGGGTTTTGTCACACAGGATACACAGCTTTTCTCAGGTACCATAAGAGAGAACATGCTGTTTGTCAAGCCTGAAGCGACGGATGAAGAGATCTATGAAGCATTGAGGAAAGCCTCTGCCCTCAGGCTGGTGGAAAGTTCACCGAAAGGCCTCGATACACTCCTCGGCGAAGGGGGAAAGATGGTCTCGGGCGGGGAAAAGCAAAGGCTGGCCATCGCCAGGGCGCTGATACGCAATCCAAAGATCCTGATCTTTGACGAGGCTACCTCGTCACTGGATTCAATAACGGAGGACGAGATCTCCAGGACGCTCAGGGAGATATCCGCAGGCAAGCAACAGTCACCCTAATGATCGCCCATCGTCTTTCGACCATCAGGCATGCCGACAGGATCTACGTTCTGGAAAAGGGAAAAATAATTGAGGAAGGGACGCATGATGTCCTGGTGAAGACTGAAAGGACTTTATTATGCCATGTGGAGGCAGCAGATCGGTGAAAGAATTACTATTCCTCTCAATGGCGGACGTGGGAAGCAGCAGGAAGCGGAGAGCGTGGATCAAGGAATTTGAACAAAAGAACGAATAGGAAGTAAAAAATAAACAAACGAAGTAAGAAATCAGAACTGACTTTGGACCTTCAGACTTTAGACTTTCAGACTTTCATGCTGACCGGTTGGCCGGTGGCTTCAAGAACATTCCACCATAACTCACCTTCAACATCTATTTTCTTGCGTTTTGCGACAACCATCGGGATGGGCATAAGGGTAAACTGGTTATTCCAATAGCCGATAACAAAATCTGTTTTTCCGGCAACGGCGGCATGTACCGCATTCTGTGCAAGCAAGTTGCAGAATTTGCTGTCGTTGGCATTTGCCGGAGCGCTGCGGATGATATAGCTCGGATCAATATATTTCAGAGAATACCGAAATCCCAGGGCGCTGAACTCTGCCTTTATCTTCTCCTTAAGGAAGATGCCTATATCCCTGAGTTTTAAATTGCCTGAAGCATCCCTTTCCTGGGTTTTTGATTCAAAAAGATCCTGGCCTGCACCTTCTGCAACCACGACGACGGCATGATGTCTTTCTTCAAGTCTTTTTTTAAGGACGTTGAGAAATCCGTTCGCACCAAACAGATCGAAAGATATCTCAGGTATAAGAACAAAATTTACTTCCTGGATAGCCAGGGCAGCATTTGCTGCGATAAATCCGGAGTCGCGTCCCATTAGTTTGACGAGGGCTACTCCGTTATATGCGCCCTGTGCTTCATTATGAGCACTTCTGATGATGTCGTTAGCAATGGAAAAAGCTGTTTCAAAGCCGAATGACTTCTGTATCAGGTCTATATCATTATCAATAGTTTTTGGAATACCCACAACGGCAATCTTCAGCTTCCTGTTCTGTATTTCCTCATATATGGCATGAGCGCCTCTGAGAGTACCATCTCCTCCGATACAGAAAAGAATATTCAGATTGAGGATCTCCATCGTATCAACCATTTTTGAAACATCCTGATTGCCTCTTGAGGTTCCCAGATAGGTGCCCCCTGAAAGATGAATATCACTGACCATCGGAGCCGTCATTTCAATGACTTCGTGATTGTATTCAGAGATGAGGCCTTCGTAGCCATACCTGATACCCAAAATCCTTTTTATTCCGTACCTGTAGTAAAGCTGATTGACGAGGCTGCGGATGACATTGTTAACTCCCGGGCACAGTCCTCCGCATGTCACGATACCTACCTTGGTCTTGGCAGGCTCAAAGAAAATGGTTTCTTTCGGGCCGGCTTTTTCAAAAGATACCGGTATCTCACCTTTCTCCCTGCTGTAACTGAAGCTTTCGGCAGAAACATCATACAGCACCCTCTCATCGTCCTCTATGAATTTATAGACATGGCTGTCAGGTCTCTGCTTAAGGGGTGAAACAACATTTCCCCTGCCAAGGCTCGAAACCAGGAAATCTTCATATTTCATAACTAAACGAATTTTCTTTCCTCAACTGATAAAATGAATGACTACAATAGCATTGAGGTGATTCAAATTTAGTAAAATTATTGTGGATTTGAATTTTTTACCGGGCTTTTCATTGTATTGCTGCAGTGCAATTTAATTTTTAGTTTTGCCCGAAGAAATATATATTTAATATAACTAACTTTATCCTTCTTAAATATTTCCGGCAATGAAGAAAGTATTATTTCTTATATTCCTTATTTCATTCTCAGTGATTGTCACCTGAGAAGAACCTTTCCCGTCCGGATCACCACAAACCAAATATCCGGCGAAGGTCGGCCAAAACAATAAGCCAAAGTCGCAGAAGAATAACTTTCCGAGATGGGCTGTGCATTCAAACCTGCTTGGATTTGTGCAGTTTGGGCCTGTGGTCACCGTTGAATATGGCATCACAAGGCATTTTGTGCTTAATGCTCATGTCCGGTTTCCATCCGTCGGCGCCCTTACAAAAGCGATATACGAGGCTGATATTGACCGTGGAGGCAGACCGGATAAGTTTTCCGGTATTGCATTTGGCGGCGGGCCGCTATATTTCTTTGCTGTGAAGAAGGATAAAGCATATGCAGGCCTCCAGTTTGAGTATGAGATATCAAATGCACTCTATCAGCAGGGTTATGTCAATGAATGGAGCCAGGATAACAACAAGATGATAATAATGCTGAACAGCGGATACAGGTTCAGGTTTAGCCAGAAACTCATCCCCGGACCAAACAGGAAGTTTGATAAATTCATAAGGGAGAGATTATTCGTTAACACGGGAGTATACGTCGGCGCAGAAAAGAATAATTACACCTGGAAATACACTGACCCTGATGCAGGCATTGATGATACCAGTCCGCGTCAAGGTGATAAAATAAAGGCTTTCGGGATGATTGAAGTATCAGTGGGAATGGAATTCTAGAAGAAAGTGTGGTTACTCCCCCGCTGCGCGGGGTCGTGATCTTGAGTTGGGTTTGACTGCAAATAAAAGCCTGCCGCTCACTTCGTTCGCTATGTTCTTTATTTTTTTCTTTTGCTCCTGAAAGCAAGCTTTCGTCGCAATGAAAAAAATAAAGCCCACCGCATTCTGCGGACAGGCTTTTATTTGTCGGGGTAGCAAGATTCGAACTTGCGACCCTCTGGTCCCAAACCAGATACGCTACCAACTGCGCTATACCCCGAAAAGAATGTGCAAAAATATAAAGATTTTCGTAATTTCAGCCCACGAAATCTTTTTATTCGCTTTGGAGAAACTCTTTGGCACCCGGTTTGTTATTAGGTTAATTATTAATACCTGAAAAATGAAAAAGAAAGTTATAACCCTTGCCGCAATGATGGCATTAATAATGGCTCCGGCCATGTCACAGAAGTCGTTCTACGACTTTACCGCTGAGACCATTGACGGTCAGCAATTCAATTTTGCCGACCTGAAGGGTAAAAAGGTTATCATTGTCAACACCGCCTCAAAATGCGTACATACACCTCAATACAAGGACCTCGAGCTACTTTACAAGGCATATAAGCAGAAGGTTGTCATTATCGGCTTCCCGGCAAACAACTTCATGGACCAGGAACCGGGGACCAATGCTCAAATTAAAGAGTTCTGCGACAGTAAATTTGGCGTTACTTTCCCGATGATGGCCAAGATATCGGTCAAGGGCAGTGACATGAATCCCATATATCAGTGGCTGACAAAAAAGTCTGCTAACGGTGTCATGGATTCGGAAGTATCATGGAATTTCCAGAAATATCTCATCGACGAAAACGGAAAACTGGTCGGCTATCTTAAACCTGCGGTGAAACCTCTGTCTGATGAGGTTGTAATGTGGATAACAAAGGGACAGTTTACACAGGAGAAATAATAGATTAAATTATCCTTGAAGAGAACGGCCGGGATAACCTGCCGTTCTCTTTTTTTATCCCAGCCACTCAACTGCATCCCAGGCCTTTTATGAACAGGTCGGCAGCAGCAAGCGAGAGATGCGTGTCTTTTATGTAGCCATTCTCGTGTGTCAGAAGCCTGTCACTTCCCCTCAGCATATTAAGGAAGATAAATGTATAATCATCAGGGGTGGTTGCACCTGACAGATTGAGCTCCTGTATATGGCTGCGGAAAAGCGGGGTAAGAATCTTCAGCTCCTCGCCCAGGAGTCTCTCCCTCAACTTTTCAATCCTGCTGAGCCCCATGGCAAAGTCCTTAATCAACAAAGGATTGCGGCCGGCAAGGTCGCTCAGCAGCTTTATCCTCTCTTTTGTATAGTTCCGGAGCAGAAGCTTAAAAGAAATTTCCGAAGAAGTCACATCCCTGAGTGACTTTGTGATACGGTTTATTTCACTGTCTACAACAGCCTCATATATCTCGGATTTATTGCCGAAGTACATATAAATGGTGCGTCTTCCGCGACCGGCAGCTGTAGCAATGACCTCCATCGTCGTCCTGCGCAATCCTATTGTGGCAAAAAGTCCTGCAGCTACGCCGATAATTATTTCACGGGTGCTTTTTCTTACCATTGCACAAATTCTGAAATATGTGCAAAGTTACTAAACGAAGAGAATTTTTACATTACATTTAACTCTTTATTCACCCTTCTGCTATAAATGAAAAGATATCTGTTCCTTTTGTTAATCTGCATGCCTGCGATGATGAGCGGGCAGATAATTTCTGACAGGCCCCTGAGCGACAGAATAACCGCTTATGACATAAATGCAGTTCTTAACCCGGTGGCACATACTGTAAGCGGGGAGATGACTGCGTGGTGGATCAACAAATCCGATAAGCCGGTGAACGATGCCATGATGCATATGTACCTGAACGCGTTCAGCAGCAATAAGAGCTCTTTTACTTCAGACAGGCAATGGTCTCCTGCCGGCGATGAAGGCTGGGGCTATGTGAAGATAAAATCCATTGCGGATGGTTCCTCCAACGACCTGAAAAATGCAATGCACTTTGTCTCTCCTGACGATGGCAATATTTATGACCGGACCGTTCTGCAGATAACTCTCCCCAAGCCTGTGATGCCCGGAGACACCCTGAAGCTCAGGATTGCATTTGAATCAAAACTCCCATCGCCAATCGTCAGAACAGGCTATA
The DNA here is from genome assembly GCA_963849945.1 of uncultured Bacteroidales bacterium. Classification (GTDB taxonomy): domain Bacteria; phylum Bacteroidota; class Bacteroidia; order Bacteroidales; family VadinHA17; genus SR-FBR-E99. The sequence goes on from CAWKJD010000015.1 coordinate 29,804, forward strand.
ATGAAGACTTTTATTTTGTCGGACAGTGGTTCCCGAAATTTGGCGTTTATGAGACTGCCGGTATGAGACAACGGGAGGCTGACGGATGGAACTGCCACCAGTTTCACCCTCATTCGGAATTCTATTCAGACTATTCTGTTTACAATGTATCAGTGACCATGCCGGTTGAATTTGTGGCCGGTTCAGGAGGGATACTTATCGAAGAAACCGATAACGGTGACAGTACAAAAACAATAAAATGGAAGGCGGAAGACATAGTTGACTTTGCCTGGACTGCCTGGCCAGGTTATCAGGTGATGAAGAAAAAGTGGAGAGGAGTGGACATAACTCTTCTGACGTCTGAAAAGGGATTGAAAGTAGCTGACAATCAGTTTGCTGCAGCCATCAACGCACTTGAGTATCTCGATGCAAGGGTAGGTCCCTACCCTTGGCCTCATCTGACAGTCGTTGATCCGCCTGTAACAGGCTCCGGCGCTGGAGGTATGGAATATACTACCCTGTTCACTTCGGCTGGAGGCGGAATGGTCCCTTCATTCTTTAAGATGGCGGAAAGTGTCACTATACATGAGTTCGGACATGCCTACTTCATGGGCATCCTCGCCAGCAATGAGTTTGAGGAGCCATGGCTCGACGAGGGTGTCAACACATACTGGGAACAGCGCATAGTCGATGCTTCCTACGGCGACGGATATGGATGGATCAACCTGCCATTCTTAAAGTTGTCTGACACTGACCAGGGAAGGACAAGTTATATATCGAACCCGTCAAAACAGTCGGCAACGAATGACCTGCCATCATGGATGTACCCTCATGACACATACGGCATGATGTCATACAGCAAGACTGCGGTATGGCTGCATACACTTGAGGGATTGATCGGCACACAGACCATGGACAACATCTTCCGTGAGTATTACAGGAGGTGGGCTTTTCGTCATCCTTCCGGACGCGACTTCATAGAAGTCGTGAATGATGTGGTAAAAAATGAACTCGGTGACAGGTTCGGAGAAAATATGAACTGGTACTTTGACCAGGTTCTGTATGGCAATGAAATTTGTGATTACGCCATGTCAGGGGTTACCAACAGGAAAATAAGAGGTTATTCAGGAATTATCGAAGGCGACACGGTGTCATACATACGCAGTGACTTTAAAGCTGATTCTCTTTATCTTTCAAGTGTCAGCGTTGAGAGACTCGGGGGCATTACTCTGCCTCTGGATGTCCTTGTTCATTTCGATAACGGACACGAGGTGCTTGAAGAATGGGATGGCAAGGCCAGGTATAAAGATTTTGAATACACAGGAACAGGGAAAGTGGTTTGGGCAAAGATCGATCCTTATGATAAGATCGATCTGGATGTCAACAGGATAAACAACTCATGGACTGACAATCCGAGGTTCCCGGCCGCGCGCCGCATGACGGACAAATTCATATATCTCATGCAGATGATGATCTCAATACTTACAATTTAATTTTCCGGAAATGGATCTTATCAGAGCACTGAAAAAAGGAGCTGTTTTGACGGCATCTTCATATAAACTACTGTTGACCATGTGGATCATAACACTTGTGATGATCATGCTTGTCGCCCTTCCTCTGAAGAGCTCCTTCAAGTCTGTCTTTGGCCACAGCATGGCCATGGAAAAACTCTCGGGCGGATTTGATGCAGGGATTGCAGGTGACATGGGAAAGTCGTTCGGTCAGTTGATGTCATCAGCCTCCACAGGTGGATGTTTGCTGGTTCTGGCAGGATTTCTTCTGTATACTTTTTTTGCCGGCGGACTCTTTACACGATTCACTACAGCCTGGGGTGGATTAAAACCGACAGCATTCATAAAAGCGTCAGCGCAAAATTTTGTGCCTTTTCTGAAGATAGCCCTTATTATGTGCCTGATCATTTCCTTTTACACGGCTCTGATAATCGGTCTTCCGGCAGGGATCATGCTTGCGGTCTCTGAAGGTTCAATTCCGCAGCCAGGCCTCCTGATAATCTTTTATGCAATCTGGGTACTGGGTCTTCCTGTCTGGCTGTCTGTGGCTGATTACTCGCGCAGGTGGATAGCTGCTACAGGCTCACGACTGGCTTTCAGAGCCCTCGGGGCAGGATTCAGGGCCCTGGGAAAAAGATTCTGGCTATCATACTTTACGGTATTGGTGATTCTTATTCTGAACGTCATGTTTGTATTTGGCTCAATGTGGTTCACGGCATGGTCAGTACCTCAGAAAGGGCTGATGATATTCCTGTTCTTCCTCGTAACACAGCTCCTCTTTCTTGTCAGGCTCTTCATGAAATCGTGGCGTTATGCTACTGTATCCCAGCTAGCGGTGGATATGAAGACCTGAAGTCTGAAGGTCGAAAGTCTGAAAGTTGAAAGTCAGGGGGTCTGAAGTTGGTTCTAATTTTGCCTCCCCTGCAGTCTGTCTCCTCCCTAATCCCGCCTTGCGGGATATTAACGGTCGGTCCTGTTTGTTCAATTGTTCTATTATTCAATTGATTAACTAGGGAAGCTCATAATAATATGAGATTAGACTATAATCAATTGTTGTTTTTACCCAGTGCCACAGCTCAATATTTGAATTAATTGATTCATTGAATGGTATGGCATCAAGATCACGATATCGCATATTTACACTCATGCCCGGGTGATAGTTGCCGGCACCGGTAGGCTGAGATATCAGAGGATGCGAAAAGGATTCCTGCCTGCACCAGGCGTACCCGAAATAATCTTCAGTACCCGTTCCGATGGAAGAAGGGAAAACTTCACCGTCGACATATATCTTCTCATCACCCTCGCCCCACCATGCGTTAGCAGTATTAAATACTGTAACTCCATCTCCTGCATATACTCCTTTGCCGTCGAGTTTGACAATGTTAAGGTCCTGGTGTTTGCCTGTCCCTCCGGTATTCTCGGAGCCGGCTGTCTCGATTCCTTTATAGTCATGCCAGGAGGCTCCGAAATACATTGATGAGCTATTCCATTTGTAGGGGATCGTTCTGAATTCTGCAAAAATGCTGACCGAATCGCTTGTCCCGTTTAGAATGCTGATCGTACAACTGTCTTTGAACGGCATCAGCCTTGATACTGTCATCAGTCCTGCGGAGTCGACATTGCTGTAATATGTCCGGTAGGGGTTAATGGAATAACCTGTGCCAAAGAAATTCCCTGCAGGTACATTGACTGTCTGCCTCCCGTCAAATGTTATTTGTACCATGGTTTTCCGGAGGGCTGCTGCAGTATCAGGAGATTCAAGTTTCAGGGAGAGGCTGCTGACAGCCTTTCCGGTTTTGTTCAGCCGGAAAGAGAATGATGCGCCCGGAGCATATTTCCCTGACCGGAAAATCTTACTGCTGTTATCTTCATCAGGTACCTTATCCCCTCGAAGGACTGCTGCGCATTCGGCTATGGAAAGAGTGTCAGATTTAAGCATATCTTTTTTCAGCGAGACGACTCTTGTGCCCTTTTCATATAACCTTGCGCCGATATTATAGTATATCGATGGTGTGCGCCTCTCAGGAGTGATCACCACCGCATCATTCGCAAGGGTGATCTTCATGTGTTTTTCGAAGGGCAGAGGGAGGTAGAGATTATAACCGCGGGCCTGCAATTCTGTCAGCGGTGACACCGAGGCGCTCAACGGAGCAGGAGCAAGTATGCCTCCGCCTACCAGGTCAGGAGCCCGCCCTTCCAAAACCGGAGCCGGGTCACCGTCGATGTAAACCCGGATATGAGATTCCATGGCATCAGCATTTCCGAATGTCATCCACCATCTGACGACGGCACCCGGACCATCAGCCTCAAACATGACAAATTCGCGCCTGCCCTCATTCTCTTCTTCCCTGATAAATTGTGTATAATCATCATTGGCAAACCACCCGGAGCTATCGGGATGAATGCTTCTTCTGTCGTACGAGCTTTGCTGGATAAGCTTGTACGACGGATCAGGAAAATGAGTTATGGCTTCCCGGTCAGCCATCTCCTTCAGCAGTGAGCGGAAGGTGATGATGTTTTCTTTTCTGCATGAGCTTGCCACAATTAACAAAGCGATCAAAAGAGAGACAGCTGCAATAGGATGAATAATGTTTCATGGGTTCAGGGTTCAAGGCTAAAGGTTAAAAGGGGTGAAACAATATAAAAATAAGAAATTTCAGGCACTTTTAATTTTGACTGATATTTCATAATTTCACCAGTGATCAAATACTCCGGTAATCAATAATTCAATAAATCAATCAATCAATCAATAATTCAATAACTTAAAATGAAACAACTGGCTATACTGTTGATGGCAGCTGCAATCGTGACCTCGTGTGGCAGGCAGGACAAGAACTTTTTACGTACGGATGGCATAAGGATAGTTAACAGCGATGGAGAAAATATCCTATTGAGAGGGATCGGCCTGGGAGGATGGATGCTGCAGGAGCCTTATATGCTTAAACTCTCCGGCGTGACAGTTGCTCAGTATGATATTAAAAACCGTATCAGAGAGCTTGTCGGTGAGGAGAAAATGAACGAGTTTTATGATGCCTGGCTATCAGGAATGATTACCAGGAGGGACATTGATTCCCTGAAGGCATGGGGCTTCAATTCAATAAGGCTGCCGATGCATTATAACCTCTTCACCTCCCCTGTCTGGGACGAGCCGATTGAAGGGGAGAATACCTGGCTTGAAAAAGGCTTTGCCCTGACTGACAGCCTGCTCGCATGGTGCCGCGAGGATGGGATTTATCTGATACTTGATCTTCACGCCGCGCCGGGCGGACAGGGCAATGACAAACCCATTGCTGACATTGACACTACAAAGCCCAGGCTCTGGGAGAGTGAGCTGAACAGGCAGAAGACAGTGGCATTGTGGAGCGAGCTTGCGCAGAGATACAAGGATGAGGAATGGATAGGAGGATATGATCTTATCAATGAAACCAATTTCCCGCTGGAAGGCAATACAGCCCTCAAAGAGCTTTTCATGGACATCACTACGGCCATTCGCGATGTGGACACCAACCATATTATTTTCATCGAAGGCAACCAGTTTGCCAATGACTATACCGGACTGACGCCGCCGTGGGATAAAAACATGGCTTACAGTTTCCATAAGTACTGGAACCCGACTACCGTCGAGACAATTCAGAAATACATCGACATGCGGACGCAATTTAATGTCCCGTTCTGGATGGGCGAATCGGGTGAGAATAATAACGACTGGTACAGGTCGGCTGTAAAGCTCCTTGAGTCAAATAATATCGGATGGGCGTGGTGGACGATAAAAAAAGTCGACTCCGAAAGCGGCCTGATGAACATTGCGATACCTGAAGGTTACCAGGAGATCATCAATTACTGGAAAGGTGAGGGGCCGAAGCCTGATCCTGACAAAGCTTATAAAACCCTGATGCAGCTTGCAGAGAACACAAAGATTGAAAACTGCCGGGTGAACCGTGATGTTCTGAATGCCCTGTTCGGCAGGTAATAGTCTAAAGTCTGAAAGTCTAAAGTCTGAAAGTCCCGCAAAGACAAAAGACAAAAGTCACCAGGCAAAAGTTTTTAAAGGCATCAAACGTACTGTAAATTGCAGGCAAAACTAAATAGGGAATTAAGGATTTCTTTCGAGTTCAATTAATTTCAGAGAATCATTATTAATCGCGAACAGAAATCCATCTTTTCCTGAAGCCAGTTTTATCTTCCCGATTGCTTTTACCTCTCCTTTAACAATAAGCCCGCTTTCTGACGGCGGAATAACCCGTATTTCACCTTTGGCATCTGACTTCAATACCAGCCCGATACTTGCATCATTTCTCGGGGTCTCTGCTTCTGAACTGTACAAGTTGCCGGCAACAATAAAAGCAGTACTATCCTTATCCTTTATTTCAGCAATAGCATTAATCGAGGATAATTGTGCCCGGTTTGGGAGTTTATGCATTTTGAATACTCCATTACCTTTATTTTCAATCCATTGATGTGCAAAAGTATTTACACTGTAATGTAAAGAAGCTTTCAACATTTGTTCCCCGTATATATCCTGAAGTGTTGCCTTTGCAAATTCTTCGTAACCTTTGTATCTGTGTCTGAGAAACGGAATCTGTCTTGACGAGGCATCAAAACCGGCAACCGGATAATTAACTCCATTTTCACTGTAGCCCAGGACGATGTCTTTTTGGCCGTCTACATCAAAATCATTGGCATATATTTCAAACGGTTCTGTTTCGCTGGTTTTATATTTGTAATTCAGCCCGAGGTTGCCTGCCACGTAATCGCTATCACCATCATTATCTATATCCAAACTGGCAATACTATACCACCAACCGACAGTTTCTTTAAGTCCTTTTGTATCAGAAACATCAATAAATCCATTTGGAGTATTCTCAAAAAAGTGAATCTTCATCCACTCACCGACAATGATCAGGTCAACATCACCGTCGCTGTCAAAGTCGTCCCAAATTGCATCCGTAACCAGGCCTAAATTTAAAAGCGCCGGGGCAATTTCCGGAGTAACATTTTCAAATTTCAGGTCAGCACCTTTTTTACCATTATTTTTCAGGATATAACTGTTTGCAGGGATGGGATAATTTCCGGGGACAATCCGCCCTCCGACAAATAAATCGAGATCACCATCTTTATCGTAATCTGCAGCTTTTACGCACTTGCCACTTTGATTCAGACCGACAGGGAGGGAATTTGTGCTTTTTACAAAGCCTTTCTCTGTGTTGATATATAGCCTGTCCTGGTAGAAATCTGCTATCTTCCCGGGATCATTTCCCCCACTTACAACGTACAGATCCAGCCTTCCGTCATTGTCGGCATCAAATAAAAGGGCACCTGTATCTTCATATATTGAATCAGCTATCCATGGGCCGGGAATTTCCCTGAATGTACTCTTATCAGTTTGCAAATACATTGCACCGGGGAAGCCCTTTCCATTACCGATAAAAAAATCTTCAAGCCCGTCTCCATTAACATCCCCTACAGCCAAACCAGGTCCCATCCCGGAATTCTTGTACGGAAGCAACTTTTCATATTCATAGTCATTGTAACTGTCTTCGTGATGTACAAATGTTATTCCGGCCTGATTTGTAACGTCTTTAAAATATGCTTCTTTCGCGATCTTAGCTTCTGCAACAACTGCATCTTCATATCTTATCTTAAGTGTCTGGTCTGCAATGATTCTTTTAAGTACTTGTTGTTTCCTGTCAGGCCATATAACAGTTAATTCATCAATGGTGTCTTTTTTGCCCAAACCAAAATGAATGGTGGCGGGCATACTCGACTGATAGCCTCTTGTGAGCGTAAAATCCTGGATTTGAGTAACTTCTCCGGTCTTTACCTTAACTATGCTTCCCAAGCCAAACAAATTGTTTTTCGGACCAGCAAGGTTGATTTTTATAAAATGATTGTCTTTAGGAACTGCTTTATTTTCATAAATAGCCGATACAGCATTAACATTACTAACAACTATATCAAGATCACCATCGTTGTCGAAATCACCGTATGCCATTCCATTGGTTAAGGTCGGCTCATCAAAACCCAAGGCAACTGACTTATCTGTGAAGGTCAAATCGCCATTGTTTTGAAAGGCATAATTTCTTACCGGGGTGCTGGGGAATAGTTCCGGACGGTATTCCTTCATTTGTCTGAAATATACATTACCGTTAGGATCATCCAGGATATCGCGGTTATTGATATCCTTCAGAACACCGTTGGCAACAAACAGGTCTTTGTTTCCGTCATTATTCATATCAAGAAAAACACCACCCCAACTCCAGTCGGTATAGGCAACGCCTGAAAACAGCGAAATATTGCTAAAAACCGGGATGCTGTCAAAGATCCCATTGTTAAGTTGCAAAGAATTCTGCATGTACTGATAATGCATGCCAAAACCAATACTTAAATCAAATGTTCCCTGGCTCATGGGTATCACATTCACCATTCTGCGAAAATGATCCTCAGGCGTCATATCAATCTGAAACATATCAATCAGTTCATCGTTATTGAAATCTGCGGCGTCAAAGCCCATACCAAAAATGGAAGTTTGAAAGGTGGCCTCTTTAAGTATATCTCTAAAAGTACCATCACCATTATTCATGTAGAAACGGTCAGGTGGATTAAAATCATTGGATATGTATAAATCTTTCCACCCGTCATTATTAAAATCCATGGCGACTACTCCTATTGACATACCAAAGTTTCTTACACCGGCTTCATCTGTAACATCCGTAAAAGTTCCATTCCCATTGTTTTTATATAAATTACCCGATTCTTCGAATTTGTTCTCAATCATTTTGTTATGATAGAATTCAGCTCCCATACTTACCAGAATTATTGGGTAGTTGGCAACATATAAATCCAGAAAACCGTCATTGTTATAATCAAAAAAGGTAGCCTGAACAGATGAGCTTTTATCATTGATACCATAAGCTTTTGCGCTTTCCGTAAACGTATTGTCCTTATTATTTATAAAAAGCAGGTTATCCGATGGCTGGTATTTTCCTGAAACACAAACATATATATCCAGCCAGCCGTCGTTATTCACATCGGCCATTGTTGACCCTGTGCACCACTGGTGATTGCCTGTGATACCTGCTTTTTCAGAGATATCTTCAAACTTCATATTACCCTTGTTAAGGTAGAGCTTATTCGGAACCAGGTTTCCTGTGAAAAAAATGTCATCCAGTCCGTCATTGTTGATGTCGCCCACTGAAACACCTCCGCCCATATACATGTATGGGAATTTGGTGTAATTCAACGTATCATTTTCTACCAATTCATTGGTGAAATCAATACCTGACCTGGAAGGGGATATTTTTACAAAGGTTTCTTTGGAAAGTTTGCTGCATGAAAACAGTAAAAGACTTATAAACACTAACCATAACGGGAATTTCATAATCTGAATCAAATGATCTGTGGGCCTAAGATATAATAATCACAGGTAATTAAACAGGAAGCTTTTATAATTCTTATTTGACTCTGAATATCTGAAGTTTGTTATTATTGTTCCCAACCAGAATTTCCTTGTCTTTGTTATTAATGTGAATTAACGCCAGACTTTTTACGTCACCTGGGGCAAAGAATCCCGATAATTCGTAAGGTAAAGCTATGAAATGGCCTTCTCCGTCTCCTTTCAGGAAAACTCCAATTCCTCCGTCGTTTCTGGGGGTTACAACTTCAACGTTAAAGAGGTTACCGGCTGCCAGAATATCCAAATTCCAATCATTATCAAAATCATCAATAATCATATCATTTATAGAAGATAATTGGGCTTCATTTGGTAATTTTTGAATTTTAAACTTCCCATTCCCGATGTTTTCAAGATAGCAACTGGCAAAGGTTTCAGCCTGCAAGTGAAGAGATTCTTTCAGTTCTCTCTTGGTATAAACATCCGAAATTGTGGCTTCGGCAAAGCTTTTATAGGTGGGGAATCTCAGGGCCAGTCCCGGATTCTGGGCCAGAAAACATGATCTGCTTCTCACCGGATATTGTTCATTCCCCTGGTAATAGCTCAGGGCAATATCTGATTTCCCATCATGGTCAAAATCTGCAGCATAAACATCAAAAGTTTTGTCGGCACCTGCTTTATATCTGAAGTTTAGGCCAAGGTTACCTGCAACCAGGTCAATGTCGCCGTCTTCATCGAAATCGGCACCTTCAATACTGAACCACCAGCCTTTTGTGCCTTCTATCTCAGTCTTGCTGAATTTTCCGTGATCGTTATGGTAATAACAAACGGGCATCCATTCACCTACTACGATTAAGTCGGGCCATGAATCATTATCGATATCAGCACAGAAGGCATCGGTTACCATGCCTGCTTTGGTCAGCTCCGGAGCTAACTTTGTCGTAACATCTTCAAATCTCACAACGCCGTTTGCCGATTTGTTTTCGAGTATGTAGCTTTGAGCCGGGAAGGGATATTGGTGTGGCACCTGTCTTCCACCCACGAACAAATCGAGATCACCATCTTTATCAAAGTCAAATGCTTTAACGCATGATCCACTTGAAGTGGTTACCGGTAAAGCCTTTTCATCTTTCGAATAGTTTCCATTGCCATCATTGATGTAAAGCTGATCCTGATATTCCTTTGAGTCCTTTGGAAACTCATAGCCACCGCTAACTACGTACAAATCGAGATCCCCGTCCTTGTCGGCATCAAAAAGCAACGAGCCCGTTTCCTCAAACCGGTTATCGGTTTCCCAGGGGCCCGGTTGAATTTTAAAACTTCCATCCCTGCTCTGAATGAACATCTGACCAGAACTTTGGGACGCGTTACCGATAAAGAAATCTTCGAGCTTATCGTTGTTAACATCTCCCACTGTAATGCCCGGACCGGTCATTGATAATTTGTAAGGGAGCAGGGGCTGGTAATCGAAGTCGTTAAAGTTGTTTTCTTTATGCAGGAAGCCGGGTTGGAGCTGGTCAGTAATCTCTATGAATAGCTTTTCTTTGACAGATGGAACTGATGCAGGCACCTTTGCCTCATCATAATGCAAGGTCAGCTTTTGATTGGCATTTACCTGGGTAAGGTATTGGACTTTTCCGTCGGGCCATTTTACACATAAGGAATCTATCTTCTCATGACTGGCAAGACCAAAGTAGAGTATTGGTTCCACAGAAGACTGATACCCCCTTGACAAGGTCAGCTCTGCCATTTGCATTTTCCCATCATTCCAAAGGGTAACTCTTGCGCCTAAGCCCATCCTGTTTTTTGGAGTTCCTTCAAAATCAATTTTCAGATAATTGCCCAAATCTTTTTCACGGGTAACATTTCTGTAAACCAGAGCTTCCCCGTCCACATTATTAACGATAAGATCGAGGTCGCCATCATTATCCAAATCGGCATAGGCAGCACCATTTGAATAGCTTTCTTCCTTAATACCCCATTCTCTGCTGTAGTTCGAGAAAGTAAGATCTCCGTTATTTTTATACAGATAATTTACAAGGCGTTTATAGGGCATATCCTGTACCAGTTTTAATAATTCGCTTTTGCTTAATCCTTTGTCAAAATAAGTTGATTTGCTCATTTTGTTGAAGTAATCAATGTTATTGATATCCCTGCGGATGCCGTTTGTTATATAGAGATCTTTCCATCCGTCAAGGTCAAAATCGGCAAACAGTGCAGCCCAGCTCCAGTCCGTTGAGGTTACCCCTGCAATCCATGCTGCATTGCTGAAATATGGCAGGCCATTTTCCATGATTCCCCTGTTTAATTGCAGCGTACTGTACCGGTACTGATGGTGAAGGCCCTGGTTCACCATTTGCTCAAAATCCTCCCGGGTCATGCTGCTCATATTCTCTTTGGCTCTTTGATTATCTTCAGGAGCCATGTCAATTTGCATAACATCAGGCAGGCCGTCATTATTATAGTCTGCAATATCAGCCCCCATACCGTAAAAGGAGGTTTGGCCAACTACTTCTTTTGTCCTGTCGGTAAATGTTCCGTTGCCATTGTTGAAGAAATAGAAGTCAGGGCTCGTGAAATCATTTGAAACGTAAAGATCCTTATATCCATCCAGGTTCAGGTCGCAGACTGTAGCGCTTAACGACAAACCAAAGGTTAACAGACCTGCTTCAACTGTGACATTTGTAAAAGTGCCGTCTCCATTATTTCTGTATAAATGTCCCGATTCATCCAGTTTTGCATTGTTCATCATCTGGCGGTAAAAATAGGGAGGTGCCTTGAACTGGGTGATGGGGTAATTGGCAACATAGAGGTCGAGATCGCCGTCATTATCATAGTCGAAAAAGGTGGTCTGTGTGCTTTTACCATTGTCATCCAGACCATATTTAGCTGCTTCTTCTTTAAACACAGGTATCCCCTCGGGATTGTTTCCCAGGTTTACAAACAGCAGGTTTCTGCAATTGCCCTTTAATCCCGAAACACTTATATAAATGTCGGGCAATCCATCTTCGTTTATATCACATATGGTTGAACCCTGCATCCAGCGATGATCGCCACCTGTCCCTGAAACTTCGGTAACGTCTTTAAATTTCAGGTTTCCCATATTGAGATACAAGCGGTTGCTGACCATATTGCCGGTAAAATAGATATCCGTCAACCCGTCGTTATTGAAGTCTGCAACGGATACCCCACCGCCCATATACATGTAGGAATACAGAAAGTAGTTAAAAGTATCGGTCTCTGTCAGCGTGTTCTGAAAGGTAACGTTTGTTTTTCCTGAAGAGAGTTTCTGGAAAATGGGACCTTCACCGGTTTTTTCAGGTTTGCATGAGAAACAGGTCCCAAGAAGTGCAATCAATAGAACTACAGGGATAAGCCTTTTATGGCATTCAGGATTTAAATGGCTGATCATAAGGGCTAGATTGGTAAGAATGAAGGATAAAAGTACTTCAAATAACTCAAAAAAGAAATGGTCCTGTTTTGCAGGACCATTTCTTTAAATCATAACAGTTTCTATCCATTAATAACCCGGATTCTGATCTGTCTGGGCAATGTTAGGGTTAACATTAATTTCAGTCTGAGGAATAGGATAGAGTAAATTTTTGGGTGACTGGAAAACATTAGCAGCCTTGTCGGCTACAGGACAACTGGCTTGAACATCGGCAATAAAAGCAGCAAGTCTGCCCCATCTTACCAGGTCGGGGAAACGAACCTGCTCACCGCAAAGTTCAACTTTACGTTCATGTTCCAAAGCCACCATGAATTGAGCAAGATTTGAAACAGGATAATTAACATCCATTTCAGCAGAACCATATAGCGGCAAATTAACATCAGCCCTTGCCCTTACCTGGTTCATATAACCTACAGCTGTGGTGAGGCTTCCGCCTGGTTTGTTTGCTTCTGCTTCTGCCATCATTAATAGAATGTCGGCATACCTGATCACCTTCATGTTGATTCCTGATTCATTTCCTGCAACAGCTCCTTCTGTGGCAGCTTTATAGTAGTTCTGGTATTTTCTCCAGCCTCTTTTTTTGTAATGATCAATGACTGTGACACCATCTTTAGCATATACGATCGTAGAATCAATTGTAATGGTCAGGGTATTGTTATTATACAAATCACCAGTCTGGTAGATGCAGTAACCGCGTCTCGGATCGGTTTTTACGCCATTGTCAGTAGCAGTTTCGAATTCATCCCAAAGATCCTGTGAAGGGAATACGTTGAACCAGTTTAAGCAACCATATTCCTGGCCTCTGAAACAAGCTTCATTCAAACCTTCGTCAGTTCTGTCGGAATTCCATTGGCTGGAATAACCGGCTGCAATGTTCCACTGGACTTCGAAGAGGGATTCCGGACCATTTTCGGTTTCTTCCATGAAATTGTTGAAATAAACAGGCTCGAGTGAATAACCGGTAACATTACTAAAAGCTTCAAGGGCACCCGGATAATTTTTCTGGAACAAGCGTGCTTTACCCAGCAGACCCCATGCAGCGCCTGAAGTAGCCCTTCCGACATCTTCAACGGCTTTGGCGCGACATTTGGCAGCAGCATCTAAACAGTCGGCTTCTATTTGTGCCCAAATCTGTTCTTTAGGAGTTCTGGCAAGACCGGCACTCTCTGCAGGATCAACTCCGAGATACAGGGGGACATCACCAAATTTGTCAACCAGGAAGAAGTAATACAAAGCCCGCATGAATTTTGCCTCACCAATATACTTGTTTCTCATCTCATCGGACAATATACTAGTGGGGATGTTGGTCTTTATTAATTCCTCATTGTTGATAACAAAATTGGCTTTATTAATGCCTCTGTAGCAAGAATTCCAGTAAGCTTCAATCAAACCATGTGTTGCATCGAATGTGAAATTCAGCCACTGGCGTTTATCAGCTTCCTGCTGTGGCATACATGTATTTTCATGACCCATGTTGTCATTACCATACCACATACCACGGTTGTACATACCGGTTGTCTGTAAACTTCCGTAAACAGCATTAACGGCTGACTGCACCTGAGCCGCAGTTGTAAAATAAGTGTCAGGTGAAAGTTGATTAGGATTTTTAAGTTCCAGCTTATTCGCATCACACGAAAAGAGCAGAACCAATGCACTGAGAACCAGTGCCCCTATGAAATATGTTTTATGTCTTTTCATAATATAATTCTTTTTTAAAGTCTAGAAGGTAACTTGAATACCAGCAATAACCGATTTCGGTATAGGATAATTACCTACATCAACTCCATTCCTGAAGTTTGGAGATGATGAATCAGATGTTGTAGGACTACCAATTTGTCCCAATGTAAGTCCACTAGTAGTGTATGTACCAACCTCAGGATCTAACCCAGAGTATTTAGTTATGCAAATCATGTTTTGTGCACTTACATAAATTCTGAAATTAGTGGGTTTGTTCTTCCAAAGATTTGCAGGCAACGTGTACCCCAGCGTTATGTTTTTCAATTTGGTATAGGCACCGTCTTCGACGAAACGACTGGATGCCTGGAGATTGGAAGCAACTATACCGGCTCTTGGGATGGTGTTTGAAGGATTGGTTTCTGACCACCTGTTTAACACCCTGACATCGGAATTAAATAACCTGTCCATGCCTAGCAGATCATAAACGTTGGTATTGTAAAGTTTATTTCCGTATACTCCGCTTATAAATAAGTTCAGATCAAAGCCTTTGTATGAAGCATTGAGGTCCAAACCAAGAGTCATCTTGGGGAAGGGGTTTCCTATATTGGTTCTGTCGTCTGCAGAAATTACGCCATCACCATTGGTATCTTTAATACGGAAATCTCCTGCTGTGCAAGAATTGAGTTTGAATTCCGTACTGTCCATATAGGTTTTAGCTTCTGATACTGTCTGGAAGATACCGTCGAACTGCCATCCGTAGAAGAAGAAAGCGGGTTGCCCAACCTCACATCTGGTAATGTTTTCACCTTCAAAACCAAATCCGGAAATAGAAGAAGAACCACCCAGGGATTTAACTTCATTTTTGAAAGTACCAAGATTTAAATTGGCTGACCATTGAAAATCGCCTTCAAAATCGTTGTATCCTAACTGCAATTCAAAACCTTTTACATCCATAGAGCCTGCATTCTTGCTGATTGAACCCCTGAAGTCACCCGTAGACAGGGGTAGCGGTACCTGCATCAGAAGATCACGACTCGAGTTCATATAATATTCAGCAGACAACGTAAATTGGTTTCTAAACAAGCCCAAATCCAATCCAATGTTGGTCATTGATGTTTCCTCCCATTTTAAATCTGGATTTGAGGCACCTCCCGGGGTTGTTCCAACTACAGCTACATTATTGATAACATAATACATGTTTGAGGTTAAGGATGAAGAATAGGCATAATCCAAGATCTTGTCATTACCGGCTTTACCCCAGCTTGCTCTGAGTTTTAAGTTGCTGATAGAAGGAACATTGCTTAAGAAATCTTCTTTGGCAATATTCCAGCCCACCGATACTGAAGGGAAAGTACCCCATCTCTTGTTAGCACCAAACCTTGACGAAGCATCTCTTCTTATTGAAGCCGAGAATAAGTACTTCTGATCATAGTTATAGTTTAATCTTCCAAGGTAACTAATTCTGTAATAATCAACTGTTCCTGAGCTTAATGAAGCGTCAGTGTTACTCAATTCTTCAACAAGGTTAGTAATATTATTGTGTGAATTGGCATTCAAAAATGTTGAGTGAACAGCGCTGTATTCAGTCAAAGCCAACAATTCAAAATTATGTTTTTCGGCAAGTGTTAAGTCATAAGTTAAGCTATTGGTAAACAGGAATGAATTATAGGTTGCCTGGCTTTTATAAATATTTGCATAAGTTGATTGATGCGTACTGCCACCCAGGTTATCATCATTGTATGTAGGGAAGAATTGGTTGTTAAGTACTCTCTCATCCTGGAGACCAAGATTAGTCCTGAATTTCAGACCTTTAACAATGTCCAGTTCACCATAGATATTACCAAGGATGTCCAGTGTCTTCACTTTGCGAGTGTTCAGCTCCATGATTCTGACGGGGTTTTCAGCATCCTGTCCGTCAATGGCGGTGGTCGGACCCTGGAATCCGCCTAGATTGTCCGGATTGCGCACCGGCAGGTAGGGGGCCATTTTAATGGCATGCTCCAACAGAGAACGTCCGCCATTATCAGACAAAGGATCCAGCAATGAGTATGAAAAACTGAGGTTCTCACCAACTTTCAGCCTGCCCTTTTTAAAATCACTATTGGCTCTGAAGTTGTATCTTTCAAGACCGGTTTTGATAACAATACCTCGTTGATTCAAATAACCGGCTGACAATCTGAAAGTGCTGTTATCATTACCACCGGAAAGGGAAAGGTTATAGTTTTGCATAGGACCATTCTGGTATATCTCATCCTGCCAATCGGTTTCAGCGGCAGTAGTACGGGCAGCATATATAGGATTTGTATAAACGGCAGGTGTAGTAAATGCTCCACTTGTAGCATATTCTTTATATTGGGCATCGTTCATCACATTATATCTTGCCGTGGAATATTGAACTCCGCCATAGGCATCCAGATTAACCACAACATCACCGGCTTTACCTTTCTTGGTGGTAACCATTATAACACCATTTGATCCCAGTGAACCATAAATAGCAGCTGTGGAAGCGTCTTTTAAAACTTCAATGCGTTCAATGTCTGAAGGACTGATGTTACTAATAGTGGTTGCGACAACACCGTCAACAACAAACAAAGGATTGGCATCGTTAACAGTACTGATACCTCTAACCCTTATTGTAGATGCATAACCCGGAGCGCCATTGCTGATAACAGTCAAACCTGCTGCGCGTCCCTGCAATGCCTGGTCAAGACCTGACGTAGGCAGCGCATTAAGTTTATCTGATGCAACTGATGAAATAGCACCGGTTACTTCGGCCCTTCTCTGAGTACCATATCCAACAACCACAACTTCATTTAAAGCAAGAGATTCTGCCTGAAGAGTAACATTCAGAACTGAGCTGGTTCCGATAGGTACCTCCTGTGTAGTGAATCCAATGAAGCTGATAACAAGCGTTCCTCCAGACGAGGGAACATTAATGGCAAACTTTCCATTGTTATCTGTTAAGGCTCCTATCTGGGTTCCTTTCAGGACAACATTGGCACTGACAACGGGTTGCTGCTCGTTGTCAAGCACGGTTCCGGTTACAGTTCTCTGCGCATATATACCAGCGGTACTGCAGACAGAGAATAAAAGCAACAGGATGACTTTAAGTAGTTTTTTCATACGTAATTCGGGTTAGATTTATAGATATGATTAAATAATACTTGCAACTCATCTTCAATGTGGCTTTTAAAATTTTGCCAGGGTCATTCATTCATTATAATAAATGCAATTTACAATAGCATTTCAATAATTAGTGTACATAAGACACTTGAATACAAATATAAATAAATTAAAATAACATTAAAGCAATTTTTAATAATTTTTTAATAATTTCTTAAAAAAAATAAAAAAATTCTATTGATCCTGCTCTGTAATTAATTTAAAAACTTACATAACTTGTTCCGATCTGCCGGGAGAGACACACAGAGTTAAAAAATCATATCTCTGTGGATTTCAGTGGTTATCAGTGGATCTCTGTGTAACAAAAGTTATTTAATTGAAGTTCCCGAATTTAATAAACGGACGCTTGACTTTGCGGTTAAAAACTTGTTAAAAAAAGACCGGAAATTGCTATATTGCCAAAAAGTTACTCCAAATCCATGAAAATCCTGATCGTCGAGGATGAGACCAAGGTGGCATCATTTATAAAAAGAGGTCTTGAAGAGAACCAGTATGAGGCCGATCTGGCATACGACAGCGAGTTTGCTGAAAAACTTGCCATTCAGTATAAATATGATCTCTTTATCCTCGATGTTATTATTCCCGGTACCGGAGGCCTGAAATTATGCAAAAAGTTCAAGACGGACTTTCCGGATATCCCGGTTCTTATGCTTACTGCACTGGGAACCACCGATGACAAGCTGGCCGGTTTTGACGCCGGGGCCAATGATTACCTCGTAAAACCATTTGAATTCAGGGAACTGCTTGCAAGAGTGAAAGTTCTTCTGAAAACATCAGGTCAATCGCGTGTTACCTCCGGACCTCTCAGGTATGACGACCTTGAGCTGGACCTTGACAGGAAAGAGGTTCGAAGGGGAACTAAGTATATCAGCCTGACAGCCAAGGAGTTTTCCCTTCTCGAGTATTTCATGAGAAATGCAGGCAGAGTACTTTCAAGAAATGATATTGCCGAAAAGGTATGGGATGCCAGCTTCGACTTCAGCACAAATGTTGTGGATGTTTATGTCAACTTCCTGCGGAAGAAAATTGATAAGGGACATGATAAAAAACTGATCCATACAAAGGTGGGTTTCGGTTATATTTTCGGAGACCGATAGTATAAGAATTCAGGCCAAAATGCAGATAAGGACCCGGTTAACGCTTCAGTTTCTCCTGCTGGGAGGATTAATCATGTTAATTGCATCGCTTTCTATTTATTATTCTTCAGCTAATTTCCGGAGGCAGGATTTTAAAAATCTCCTTAAATCGAGGGCGGAAACCGTTGCCAGGCTTGTGCTCGACAGCTATGAATACAATACAAACCTTATCCTGAGGAGTGGTCCCGGAAATCCTGCCAGACTGCAGGATGAAAAATTCCTGATTGTCACATTGGACAAGAATATTCTGTATTCGACCGACAAAAACTGGAAACCTGAAGAAATCAATACCATCATCGGACAGGTAAGAGCCGGTAAGGATGTGTTTTACAATAACAATTCATACGATATCCTGGCGACGATGCATAATACAGGATCATCCGAATTTATCGTAATCGGTGCAGCCATAGATAAAGACGGCCATTTGCACATGAAAAAACTGAGGATCGTTCTGATGGTTGTTTGTCTTATCAGCCTTGTCTCATTCTTTTTCGCAGGGTGGTTCTTTTCGGGGAAAGCCCTTAAACCAATCTCAAATGTGGTAAAGAAGGTCGAGGATATATCGATAACCAGTCTGCATTTAAGAGTTCCCGAAGGCAACGGCACTGACGAGATCGGCAGGCTGGCCAGAACTTTCAACAAAATGCTCGAGCGTCTTGAGACATCATTTGGCATGCAGAAGAGTTTTATTGCAAATGCATCCCATGAGCTTATGACACCTCTTACTTCAATAAACGGACAGATTGAGGTCCTGATGATGAAGGACCGGACAACGGAAGAATATAAAAATACCCTTGGCTCAGTACTCGAAGACATTAAATCGCTTATTGACCTTTCAAACAGATTGATCCTGATTGCCAGAACCAGCTCGGAAGGCCCGTCCGGTTATAATAATAAAATAAGTATAGATGAGATCATCTGGCAAGCCCTGGAAGAAATGAAAAGATTCAATCCCTCCTATAATATTAATGTATCACTTGATAATTCTGTTACCGATTCTGAAAAGATAATAGTCGCCGGAGATGAATACCTGCTTAAAACTGCAGTTTCCAATCTGATTGAAAATGCATGCAAATATTCTTCAGATCATTCTGTCCTTATCTGGGTCGGACGTGAGGACAAATATGTTAAGATGATATTTGAAGACAAAGGTATCGGCATACCTGAGGAAGATATACAGAAAATCCTTGAGCCTTTTTACAGAGCTAAAAATACGGTAGCAATTCCGGGAACAGGTATTGGCCTGTCACTTGTAAATCAGATTATTAATAACCATAACGGTACAATAAACATTACTTCAAAGCTTGGCGAGGGTACCCGGATTACCCTCCTTATTCCTGCACTTTCATCAAATTAATTCTTTTTTAATTCAATTTTAATTGCGGTTTAATTTCTGCCTGATACATTTATGAAGGTTAATTTCTTCGGTAAACAGGTTAGACAGTATTTGCTTGCAACATAAGTTGTATGTATTCGATATATTTGGAACCCCTTAACTCAGACCTGTTATGCGAAAAAATCCCTTTTGCACCCTGGTATTCATATTTCTGTTGTTTATCCCCGGCTGCCGTCAGGGGAGCAATCCGGCCTCAGGACCGGGAAAGAAATCCGAGACTGCAATCACTGCCGCATCTGATGATTTCTTTCAGGAGATAGGTCATCAGATCGGACTTGATTTTGTACACTCCATCGGCGATGATGACCTGACCAACATAATACAGTCGGATGGAGGCGGCGCTGCCTTTCTTGACTTTGACCAGGATGGTTTTATAGATATATATGTATGCAGCGGTACATGGCTTGAAGGAGTCAGCAAGAGCGAAAAACCATCAGAAATGCCCGGAAATCACCTTTACAGAAACAGGGGCGACGGAACATTTGAAGATGTTACGAAGAAGGCAGGTGCAAGCGGACCATGGTACAGCATGGGCGCCGTTGCCGGTGATTTCAACAATGACAGCTATCCTGATCTTTTTATAAGCAATTACGGGCCGAATGTGCTTCTGAAAAATAACCGCAACGGAACATTCACTGATGTAACAAAAAGGGCTAATGTTGCAGGCGGAAATGAATGCAGCGTTGGTGCCGTATGGGCGGATTATGACAATGACAGCTTTCTCGATCTATATGTGGGAAATTATCTTGCCTTTGATCCGAATTACAAGTATTACTATGCACCTGACGGATTTCCGGGACCAATGGCCTACGATGCCCAGAAAGATATCCTTTATCATAACAATGGCGACGGTACTTTTGAGGATGTAACTGAGAAAATGGGAATTAAGGACATTGACGGAAGGGCAATGGGGGTTGGTGCAGCTGATTATGACGAAGACGGGTTCATCGATATTTTTGTTGCCAACGATCACACATTGAACTATCTGTGGCACAACGAAGGTGGCAAGGGATTTACCGATAAGGGAACTATGTCGGGAACTGCCTTCAGTCAGGGAGGAGAAGCCACCGTAAGCATGTCGGTCGACTTTGCGGACTATAACAATGACGGACTGCTCGACCTTTTTGTATCAGATGATACATATTGCTCTCTTTATGAAAATCTGGGGAACGGGGTATTCTCTGATAAGGGAGTCTCATCAAATATCTCAATGCAGGCTGCACAGTTCGTAGGATGGTCGTCTTCGTTCATGGATTATGATAATGACGGTGATCAGGATATATTTAAAGCCAACGGCGCACTTAAACATCTGTATGGTCAGGAAGATCAGATTTTTGAAAATCAGGGGAACGGAATATTCAAGGATGTTTCCCTGGAACTCGGCAGATATTTCAGCGAGGAACATGTTGGAAGAGGTGCATGCATAGGGGATTACGACAATGATGGCGATCTCGATATCTTTATAGTAAATCTTAACAGCCCGGCAGTTTTTCTCAGAAATAACAAAGGGAATCAGAATAACTGGCTTATGCTCGATCTGGAAGGCACTACGAGCAATAGAGACGGGATAGGCGCAAGGGTTAAGATAACCTCAGGAGGCAAAACACAGATAGCCCAGAAAAAAACAACTACCGGCTACCTTTCCCAGAATGATCCGAGAATACATTTCGGGCTGGCAGGCAATAATACTGTTGAAAGGATTGAAATAAAATGGCCCTCGGGAAAGGTTCAGATCCTTGAAAATGTAAAAGCCAACCAGATACTCGAAGTAAAAGAACCCTAAAAGCACTGGTCCTTTATGATTAAGCGGACTCTCATTTTGAGCGAAATTATATTGGTGGTCCTGGCGTGCACGATAAGTCTGTCGTGCAGTAAAAATGCCTCAGATGATAATAAACTGATCCTTACGGAAGCTCCCGGAAATATTCAACTGCCGGATTTTTCAAGTAGGGTATCCTGGCGTAATTTACCCGGAGCAAGGATCAGTTTAATCGATTTAGAAAGACCCGGTTCACATAAAACACTGACAAAAGATTTTTATTCAGCATGCTTCCCTGAAATATCTTATGACGGAAAGTCCATGCTCTTTGCAGGACAGCATAAAGAAAATGATCCGTGGCAGATCTGGGAGATGAACCTGAAAACTCTTAAATGCAGGCAGGTTACTTCAGGCACGGAAGAGTGTACTGACCCAGCCTATCTGCCAGGTGAACGAATTGTATTCAGCAGACTGACGGTTAATGATACAGTAAAGTCGGCACACTGCCTCTTTACATGCAATGCAAATGGCTCGGGCCTCAGGCAGATAACATTCAGCCCCGAGGACAATCTTGCCACAACAGTATTAAAAGATGGCCGCCTGCTTACAGTTAAAAATCAATTTCTGCCGGTTCAGGGAGGCCAAATGCTGGTAGTTATGCGGCCTGACGGAACAAAAGCTGATAAGTTCTACACTGGTCCTGGTAATAGTATATACCTGAACCGCGCACATGAAACTGATGATGGCAGGATTATATTTGCGGAATCTGACAGTGAAAGCCGTACCAGATCCAGATTGGTTTCAATAAGCTATAACAGGCCCTTGCATACAAGAACTGACCTGACATCATCGATCCCCGGTGATTTTTATGATGTAATTCCGCTCCGGCCCGGCAACTATCTTGTTTCCTACCGTAAATCAGAATCAGAAAGATTTGCGCTTTATAAGTTCAATCCTGAAAAGGGATCACTCGGACCGGCAGTATTTAATGATACTGATTATCATATACTTGATATCGTCAGCGTCAAACCGTTTGAAAGACCAAAAAAACTTCCAAGTGAGGTGGATATGCAGGTGAAAACAGGCCTGCTTTTATGCCAGGATATTAATTTCAAAGATCCTTTTCTTCCGGATAATTCTACTGGCATGAGAAAAGCCATGAAGATTGAGGTGCTGGGGGTTGATACAACCTATGGAGTTGTTGATGTTGAAAAAGACGGTTCATTTCAGCTGAAAGTCATGGCAGATAAACCTTTCCGTATAAGAACACTTGATAAAGACGGCAATGTTGTCGGCAGTCCGTGTACCTGGTTATGGTTGCGTCCGAATGAACGGCGGGGATGTATAGGATGCCACGAAAACCCTGAGCTGGCGCCTGAAAATGTAGTTTCACTGGCAGTTAAAAAATCACCGGTTATTATACCAGTTCATATAACTGATGTTAAAGAGAAGCTGGTAGAACTTGAGTAGTATGGGAAGATTCGTAAAAATTATTATACCGGCAGCAATCCTTGTTATTCTTGGTGTTGTAATTTATCAGCCTTATCACCGGTGGGCCAGGGACCATGTCAATAATCTGACTGCTACAACAGACCATCCGCTGAAATGCGCATCCTGCCACCTTTATATTCAAAAATCAGGTATTATTTCAAAGATGGTCAATGCGAAATACTATTCGCCATTTAATCTGGCACCGTCACCTGATGGAAAATATCTTTATGTCGTTGCAGAGGAAGGCAATGCATTACTGGTGGTTAACACTGAAAGGAACAAAGTCACAAAGGAGATTAAGGTAGGTGTACGTCCACACAGCGTTGTTGTGAGCAGGAACGGAAAAATTGCTTATGTCAGTAACCAGTGGTCGGATAATGTGTCGGTAATTGATCTTGAAAAATATATCGTCACAGATACACTTAAGACAGGGGGAGGACCGGCCGGACTTGCCCTTAGCGCTGACGGGAAATCGCTTTATTCAGCCAATTCATTTTCATCCGACCTGTCAATAATCGACCTTGCTTCAGGTGTTGAGCGGAGCAGGCTTGTTACAGGGAATAATCCCACCGGAGTGCAGATAAGTCCTGATGGCAACCTGGTGCTGGTCACCAGCCGCCGGACACTTGGTTTGCCATATGGAGATACTTTAAGGTGCGAACTTACGGTTGTGAATGATAAAAAGCAGAGGATTGCTGAACGCCTGGATATTAAACAGGCCTATATGATGGAGAATATTGCCTTCACTCCATCAGGCGATCTCGCAATAATTCCAATGATAAGGCCGAAAAACAATGTACCGACAATACAGATCGAACGAGGATGGATGATGACATATGGGATAGCGATTGTTGAGCAGAAACCGTCCGGAAGAACAGTTCAGTTGCTTCTTGACGAACCTAATGCTTATTATGCTGATCCTTTTGATATTATCATAACTCCGGATGGAAAAAGAGCCTTTGTTTCCCATGCAGGTGTCGACCGCATATCTGTTATTGATATAGATGCTGTCAGGAAGCTTATAGCGGGGTCGGACGACAGGATGCTGGCTGCATATTCCAATTATCTTGGTACGAGCAGCAGTATAGTGGCTAAACGTATTCCCACGGGAGCAAACCCCAAGGGAATGGCATTGTCACCCGATGGGAAAAAGCTATATGTTGCAGAGCATCTTGAGGACAGAATAGCCATAATCAGCACTG
The DNA here is from genome assembly GCA_963849945.1 of uncultured Bacteroidales bacterium. Taxonomy (GTDB): domain Bacteria; phylum Bacteroidota; class Bacteroidia; order Bacteroidales; family VadinHA17; genus SR-FBR-E99. The sequence goes on from CAWKJD010000015.1 coordinate 53,979, forward strand.
AAAGCCTTGAAACAATTGGTAACATACCCCTCGGAGGCTCAGGCAGGATTACTGTTGCGCGTAAAGGCCGGCGTCTGCTCAATAATGCCGGACACACTTTCCAGAATCAGTATTCATGTTACACATGCCATCCCGATGCTCACGAGGATGGCCTTGTGTACAACATGGCATCGAAAGATATGGGTCGCAATATTACAAATACTCAATCGCTGAGAAACATCGGGGATACTCCTCCCTACAAATGGAATGGCAAAAACCAGAGCATTTATAAACAGGATGGAATGCGCTTTTCGACAGTTCTGACAAGAACCGAGGCTTTCAGTTATAAAGAACTGGATGCCCTGACAGCATATATAATGTCAGGAATACCCAATCCGCCAAATCTGCAATATAATCCCGATGGAAAACTTACTGATGCTCAGAAACGCGGCAAGGAGATTTTTGAACGAACCCACGACAGCAAAGGATTTGAAATATCGTTTGTCAATCGCTGTGTCACCTGCCATCCGGCTCCCTACTTTACAAATAAGCTAATGGTAGATGTCGGCACACTTGCAGCCAGTGACAATTCAATTCTTTTTGATACACCTCATCTTAATAACATTATTTATTCACCCCCTTACCTTCACGATGGCCGCGCCGCTTCTCTTGAAGAAATATGGACTATATACGGTAAAACTGAACAACATGGTTCGGTGAACGATCTTACAAAAATCCAGCTCAATGACCTGATAGAATACCTTAAATCACTGAGAGACCCTGATTACGAACATGATAAATCTGAAATTCAGCATGCTTCCTTTGGACATAAATAAACCCCTTAACCCGATGAAAAGGAAATATTTTAAATTTATTATTATAGCTGGAGCTCTTCTTGCAGTAATATTTTCAGGTCTGGTATTTTTAAGAAATTCGGTGATTTTCGGAAATTCTCCACATAAAATCAGTGAGGTTTCATACGGTAATGCCCATGCGATTTCTGACGGAACGCCAGGCAGCAGTTCAGGTGCAATAAAGGAAGCCGGATCAATGCCTGTGTACGGTCATTGGCGCAATTTTACCACTAAGGATGGATTACCCTCAGACAAAGCTTACACCGTTCGTATTGATGGTGACAGGGTACTGGTGGGAACCCATGAAGGTCTTGCAGTTTATGAGAATGGGAAGTGGGTAACTTATACGACAAAAGATGGGTTGCCACACAATGGAATAGTTTCCATCGATGTAAGTGAAGTAACCGGAGATGTCTGGATTGGGACCCTGGCTGGCTTAAGCCGGTGGTCAGGCGATAAATTTGAAAACTTCACCCAGTTCAACAGTGGCATGCCAAATGATTTGGTCTATTGTGTGATTTGTGACGGGAAAGATGTATGGGTTGCTACGGGGGGAGGCGCAGGCCGTTATGATACTTATACAAGGCAATGGGAAATATTCACGGAAAAGAATGCTCCCATGCATGAACCCTGGACATATGGCGTCAGTGCCGGCGACGGAAAAGTATATATCGCAGCCTGGGGAGGCGGAGTAGTTGAGTACAATAAAAAAACCAGACAATTCCGGGATTATATTGACCCGGATGGGTTTATGGAAATTGACCTCCAGCCTGACGATGGCGTTGTTCATGATATTACAACAGCGACATCATATGCTGATGGTATTCTTTGGGTATCAACCTATTTTGGCATGAGCCGGTATGATGGCAAAAACTGGAAAGGATACTTCAAGGAAGACAGCGGTCTGGCCAGTAACTTCATCAACTTTATCAGGGCTGAAGGTCCGGTAGTATTCGTCTGCAGTGATAACGGATTAAGCAGTACTGACGGGGAAAACTGGGTGACCTATATGAAAAATGACAATAATATCGATGGAAGGGCCATAATAACAAATGGAAACGAAAAAAAAGAATTGGCAATGTCTCCATCCATTTCACATAATTTCACTATTGGCGTTGATGCTGATAAAGATGTGCTTTGGGTTGCTACTTCAAAAGGAGTCAGCCGTGGCGAATTACTCAAATAATCGGCTTCATAGCCCCGGAAGATGAATTGTAAACATTAATCAGAAATATTTAATATGGAAAAGGAGCAATTTTTATTAGATCTGTCAAAACTTACTGATGGGGAGCGCGTCGAGATGAAAAAACTCGGGATTTTATCTGATGCTGACAAAATTACCAAATCTGTCTACCCATCGATACATGATAAACGTCCTCCGATTGAAAAGCATGTGGTGCATGTTCCCAAGGTCCTTAATGAAGCCTATAATTATCAAAAGCCGTCTTCTTTTTCAAGAGCCTTGCGTCTTGACCTTGGTGGTTACAAGATCCTGTTAGTCTCGGGAACAGCCAGTGTAAATGAAGAAGGTAAGGCTGAGTATATTGGCGATTTTAAGGCCCAGGTATGGAGAACCTACCGCAATATTACTACCATTTTGGCAGCTGAAGAGATGACCTGGCATGATGTGGTCAGGACTACAAATTATCTAAGGGATATTGAGAGGGATTATGCCGAATTCAATAAGATCCGTACAACCTTTTACCAATGGATAAATCTTGATCCTCTTCCTGCCAGTACAGGAATTCAGGCAAGATTGTGCTGGGAAACTTTGCTGTTTGAGATTGAGGTGTATGCAATTTGTAAATCCAGTTAAAGTTCATGACTATGAAGTTTAAATTTCGGGTATTGACTGTTGTTTTCCTGACTGCTGTGTTTCCAATTTTAAGCCTGGAAGGACAGGAAAATAAAGCAAACTATGGTAATATACCAAATGAACTGGTTGCTTATGATAAATATCAAAAGGCCTACATTTATCATTTTCTTGAACCTATAAAGTTTTATGGAGCAGGCCGTGAGCTGCCGCCTCCAAGGGACCTGAAAGAAGTAAGGATAGGGTTCCTGGGACCGTTGGAAGGTTCAATTATCACAGACCTTGGTAAACAGATGTTACAGGGATCTCTATTGGCTATTGAGGAAGCCAACAAGAAGGGAGGTTATAAAGGCATTCCATACAAGCTAATGCTGCATAATGATGTTGGTTTATGGGGCGCTGCAGCCAACGAAGTGGTGAAAATGGATGATGAGAAGGTTTGGGTTTGGTTGGGATCCATTGATGATATCGTTTCACACGTAGCAATACGGGCGACTTTAAAACTGGAGATACCTGTTGTCAATTCAGGTGATCCGGATCCTACTTTTACAGAAACAGCTATACCCTGGGTTATCCGTGTCATTCCTGATGACCGGCAAAGCGGTTATGCTTTAGTTGACTATGTATTCAAAAAGACCGGACATTCCCGGGTGGCTGTAATAAGGACCAACAACCGTTATGGGAGAGTGGGAATCTTACATTTCAACCGTTCGGCTACCCGTATTGGATTTCCTATAATAATTGAAGAGCGATTTGAGGATGGAGAGACTGATTTCAAAAGCCAGTTGGAACGCATAAAGAAAACAACACCCGATGCCATTGTTATCTGGGGAAATGCTAAAGAATCTGCACTCATTTTGAAGCAGATCCGTGCCATCGGCATGAAACAGCCTGTATTTGGTTCTGACAGGATGGTTAATCCTGAATTTCTCAAAATCGCCGGTAAGCTGGCCGAAGGCGTTGTCACAACCTGTCAATATAATCCGACTGCCAATGACCCAAAGTTAAAGGCATTTCAAGCAAATTATGTTAAAAGATTCGGTCAGGAACCGGATGTCTTCGCGGCGCATGCTTATGACGGGATGAATATTATCATTGAAGCCACTAAAAAAGCCGGGCTAAACCGGGTGTTGATACGCGATGTGTTAACCGATATGAAAACCTTCAACGGGTATCAGGGTGTCACCGGAAAGATAGTTTTTGATGGAACCTGGAATAATATCAGACCCATTTTTATGGCTGAAGTAAGAGACGGTAAATTTAAATTTTCTCCGGCTCCTAAATTTGAGCAGGATAATAAAATATACAAGAAGCCTGAGAAAACAGAATATTAATCTTAACAGGAAAGAGTTTATGGGAATAAATATATTGTACGATAAGGAAGATAGTGAGTTTTCCATTCCGTTAAAGGTAAGCCGTAAGACAAAACCGGATGCGACGATAGTGAATGTCGGCGGAGTAACTGTGGGTGGTTCAGATGTTGTGATAATTGCGGGACCATGCGCCGTGGAGAGCAAGGAACAACTATTTGAAACAGCCAGAGGAGTAAAGACAGCCGGTGCCAGGGTATTAAGGGGCGGCGCATTCAAACCGCGGTCTTCACCTTACGACTTTCAGGGTTTGGGAGAAGAAGGATTGACACTGCTCAGAGAAGTCAGAAAGGAAACTGGTTTGCCGGTGGTCACTGAAGTGATGGATACTCGTCTGGTTGAACAGGTGGCAGAATATGCCGACATGATACAGATCGGGTCGAGGAATATGCAGAATTACCCACTTTTAAAGGAAGCCGGCATGTGCCGGAAACCGATTTTGCTGAAGAGAGGAATGATGGCTACAATCGAGGAATTCCTGCTTGCAGCCGAATATATTCTTAATCAGGGTAATACACAGGTTATTCTCTGTGAGCGCGGCATCCGTACTTTTGAAACATCAACCAGAAATACGCTGGATCTGAGTGCTGTGCCTATGTTAAAATATCTAAGCCACCTTCCGGTAATTGTAGATCCCAGTCACGGAACAGGGCTCAGGTGGATGGTGCCCACTATGGCCAAAGCCGCTTTGGCAGCAGGCGCAGATGGCCTTATTATGGAGGTACACTTTAAACCTGAGGAAGCACTTTGTGATGGACATCAATCACTTAGTCAGAATGAATTTACACAACTGATGACTGATCTGAAGAAGATTGCACAAGCTGTCGGCAGGGATATTTATCCTCATGAGATTAAGTAAGCCTATATATCAGTCATGCCTGATTATAACAGTAATAATTTTCACTTCAGGTATAGCTTTTACACAGGATCCATCACATCCGGGGCAATCCTTTAAAATCGGTTTGCTTATACAGGATAGCAGTTGGGCTTCAGCAATTCATGGAGCTGAGCTTGCCATCAGTAAGACAAATGACAACGGCGGCCTGAACGGCCGGAAATTTCAGCTTGTTGTCCGGTCAATGGAAGGCCCGTGGGGAACAGGATCAAAACAGGCGGTTAACCTTATTTTTGAAGAGAAAGTTGATGCGCTTATTGGCCTGCACGACGGACGAAATGCCCACCTGGTTGAACAGGCGGCAACGAAATCGCAGGTAGTTTTTCTTTCAGCATGGTCTGCTGACCCGACTTTGTCGCAGGCATTCGTACCCTGGTTCTTTAACTGTGTCCCAAATGACAACCAGCAGGCAGCTGCAATATTTAAAGAAATATATGAAATAAGGAAATATGGAAATATAGTTGTTGTTCATGGAAAAGAATACGATTCCGAAAAAAGCTTTGCCAGCTTCATGAATATCGTTAAGAAGTCAGGAAAGCCTGATCCGTTACAATTCAATATTGGAGAATATGTTCAGAAGACAGATATCCTGGCTGATAAAATAAGCGATTCAGATGCTGATTGTCTTGTACTTTTTTGCGAACCTCCGGTTGCATTAAAATTAGTCAGGCAAATAAAAAATAACAATCATCTCCTTCCGGTTTTTGGTCCAATAGCCTTGTTAAATGAAAATATACTTTCATCAGAGGAATTGAAGGACTTCGACAATATTATTTCAGTTCCGGCAGGTAAATGGCCGGTAGCAGAAAACCAGAAATTCAGGAAGGAATTCGAAAAAAAATATGGCTATGTGCCAGGTATGGTCGCTTTGTATTCATATGACTGCATGAGAGTACTTATTGAGGCTATAATACAATCAGGAAATTCCGATCGCGAGATGATACAGAATTCTCTGAAGGATATCCGCTTCAATGGCTTAACCGGACCAATTCAGTTTGATAATAAGGGCAACAGACTGGGAAAATTCGAGATGATGAAAACGAAAAATGGTATGCCTGTCACTTTTGAAAACGAGACACACCGCTGACGCTCGCGAAAAAAGACTTATTAATTTTATTTGCTAATTTTGGTGGAATGAAAAATATATATCTTTTCCCACTGATTGTTTTCTGCCTTTCGATATCGTCAGGTTGCAGCAACAAAGAAGATAAGACCAAACAGAAATCGACAGATCTTATTACCACCAAAACCCTGGGACTCGCTTATCTTGAAGAGTTTAAGCTGGAAGAAGCCGAGAAACAGTTTTTAAAGTTTATTGACCTGGCGCCAAAAGAAAAACTGGGTTATGCAAACCTGGGACTGGTATATTTAAGGATGAACAGATATGCAGAAGCGGAAAAACAACTATTAAAAGCAATTAAGATTGATCCGAAAGATCCGGATATCAGGTTAATATTGGCAACAGTTTATAAAATGGAGGACAATCCTGACGGTGCAATATTACAGCTCAAAAAAGCGTTGCAGTCTGCTCCTGATCATGTTAAAGTACTATATGAACTCACTGAGATATATTCCACCAGGTCGGATGAGGAGTCTCAGAAGATGCGGGAGGAGTATATGGTTAAACTAACAGAAAAAGCACCTGGTAATATCGTTCCGCACCTGAACCTGACTGATATATACATCCGGAAAGGTAATTTTGATGCGGCATTGGAGCAACTTGAGATCATTCAGAGACAATTCCCCGAATTTCCAAAGGAAGCCGTTGACTATTATGATAAAACGGTATCATTACTGAAGATAAAAGATTTAAAGAATGCCATTATCCAGTTTACTATCTTCCATAATTATTTAAAAGTTACTGCTCCATACCAGGCAGGTATCATGGATTTGAAAGGTCCGGGAGGATCTCTGATCGGTTTCCCCCTGATTACTTTCGACCAGCAATCTTCGCAAAAAATTACAGACAGCGGCAATCTTGCTGAAGTTATTAAGTTCGTGAATGTAACATCATCGGCAGGATTGGATATTGTTCCGGTAAACAAGGGGGATGAAAATGCCGCAGACCGAAATTCTACACATGTTGAAGCAAGTGATTTCGATAGTGATGGAGACGTGGATCTTTATGTCGGAAGCTACGATCAGGCATCTTCGACCTATAAGCACTACCTCCTCAGAAATGACATGGGAAGGTTTACTGATATTACGAAAGAAGCCGGATTAAATCATTCCGGAAGAGAATATGATGCTGCATTTGCCGATTATGACAACGACGGATTCCTCGACCTGTTTATTGTGAAGGAGGGGGGTGATATTTTATACCGGAATGCAGGAAAAGATGTTTTTGAAAATGTCACTAAAAAAGCAAAAATCGGGAATAAAGCAGGCGGGATAAAACCCTTGTTTTTTGATCTGGATCATGACGGGGATCTTGATTTGTACATACTTAGATCAAATACGAATCTTCTGTACCGGAATAATGGTGATGGTACATTTCTGGAGCAATCTGAAAAAATGGGAATAGCCGGTGGCGATATTATCAGTAACGATGCAGCCTTTTGGGATTTTGATGAAGATGGTGACATCGATCTTTTTGTTGCGAATGAAAATGGTAGCAATGTTTTATACTCAAATCAAAGACAGGGCATTTTTAAGGATGTAACAGAAAGCAGCGGTCTGAAAAGCGATGGGGGCTCAGGAGCAGTAGCGGTTGGAGACTACAATAATGATGGATTTTTGGATTTATTCATTACTTCTGATAACGGAGGTGATCATAAATTATTCCGTAATCTGAGTAATGGAAGTTTTGAACTGGAAGAGAACTCAGCCAAAATGTTTATCTCACTTAAACCTGTTAAAGGTTATGATGCCACTTTCCTTGATTTTGACAATGATGGTTTTCTCGATCTTATTGTTGCAGGAGAATCGACGGAAAAAGACGGCCGCGGGCTTTTCCTGTATCATAACAATGGAAATGGAAGTTTCACTGAAAACAATAATATTTTACCTGAAGAACCGAAATCAGGCAAACAGATAGCTGTATTTGATTACAACGATGACGGTGATCTGGATTTGGTGATTGCCGGTTTAAACGCTGGTATATCCCTGTTGCGAAATGATGGCGGAAATAATAACCATTTTATAAATATGAAGCTGGTCGGGCTAAAGGCAGGCAGCTCAAAGAATAATCATTTTGGTATCGGCGCAAAAGTAGAAATGCGTTCAGGAGACCTTTACCAGACTACGGTTGTCACTGATCCTAATATCCACTTTGGCATTGGAAACCGCTTAAAAGCCGATGTAATACGAATTACCTGGACAAATGGTGTGCCACAGAACATTTTTTTGCCCGGCTCCGATCAGTCGCTCATTGAGGCGCAGACTCTTAAAGGGTCTTGTCCTTTTCTATATACATGGAATGGTGATAAATATGTGTTTGTGAAAGATATCATATGGAGAAGCGCACTCGGTATGCCTCTGGGTATTATGGGAGGCAATACAGCGTATGCTTTCCCTGACGCATCAGATGATTATATAAAAATTCCGGGTGAATTATTAAAACCAAAAAACGAAATCTATTCTTTACAGGTAACTTCAGAACTGTGGGAGGCGATCTATTTTGATAAGATAGAATTGGTTGCTGTTGATCATCCTGACTCAGTCGATATTTTTGTTCCTGAACAGTTTTCGCCGCCTCCTTTCCCCGGATTTAGGGTTTTCCAGGTTGCGGAAAAATATTTGCCCATTTCAGCAAAAGACGCGCAAGGGAATGATGTACTCTCATTTATTTCTGAAAAAGATGACAAGTACCTGTCCGGTTTTAAACCTGATAAATATCAGGGGGTGACAAAGATGCACGACCTGATTCTTGATCCGGGAGAATTGGATCAAACCGGAAGCCTTTTCCTTTTCATGAGTGGATGGATATTTCCGACAGATGCCAGTATTAATGTCGCAATATCACAATCAGACAAACTAAAAGTTATCCCTCCTTTCATTCAGGTTATTAATAAGGATGGTAAATGGGAAACAGTGATTGATAACCTGGGTTTTCCAATGGGGAAGGATAAAACGGTGATTGCAGATCTTTCAGGTAAAATCCTCTCTGACGATCATCGGATAAGGATAAGTACAAATATGGATATTTCCTGGGATCAAATATTCTTTTCACATTGTCTTTCAAACGCCCCGGTCATTTCAACCGTATTAAGTCCTGTTTCTGCTGACCTTCATTACAGGGGATTTTCCCGCAGCTTCAGAAAGGGGGGGCGCTATGGACCCCATTGGTTTGACTACAATGATGTGGATAAAGATCCGAAATGGCGGGATTTGTCAGGTAACTATACACGTTATGGAGATGTATTACCGCTCCTCACTGAATCCGATAACAAATATATTATTTCCAACGCGGGTGATGAAACCTCGGTTGAGTTTGATGCCAACGGATTACCGGAATTAAAAAAGGGTTGGAAAAGAGATTTTCTTATCCATAGTGTAGGCTGGGTGAAAGACGGGGATATAAACACCGCTTTCGGCAATACAGTATTACCTCTTCCTTTTCATGGCATGAAAAGTTACCCTCCCGGTGATAAGGATAATTATCCTTCTGACCCGGAGCTTCAAAAGTACATTCTTGAATATAATACAAGAAGTGTATCATCGGAGCACTACCTGAATGCCATAAAGGAAATGAGTTTAAAATGAGATTAGTCGAACAATTCCAGGGCAATTTATCTATGCAGAAGATTCCTGTTTATTTTTATATGTTAATGCTGATATTAATTCCTGTTGTGTCATCAGCGCAAAATTCAAAGGTCATTTTTACTGATGTAACAAAGCAGTCCGGTATTAATTTCAAATATACATTTGGTGACTATAGTTATAAAAATATTCTTGAAAGCAGCGGGTCGGGAATTACCATTTTCGATTATAATAACGATAACTTAATGGATGTGTTTATGATGAACGGTACTTATATCGAAGGGATTTCTGATTCCGGAGGTATAGGGTTCAAAAATACATCCGACAGGTTATATAAAAATAACGGAAATGGTACGTTTACCGATGTTACCGAAAAGGCCGGATTGACGGATCTGAACTGGAGCATGGCCGCTGCTGCAATTGATTATGACCATGATGGTGATCAGGATTTGTATTTACTTAATTATGGACCGAATGTTTTCTATTTGAATAATGGCAATGGAACATTTACTGACATTACATTTTCTTTAGGCCTGACCGGTCCGGATAAGTTAAATGGGTTTACCAAATGGAGTATAGGTGCCTCCTTCTGGGATTATAACCGCGATGGCAGAATGGACGTCATGGTAGGTAATTTTCTGGCTTTTGATCCTGATTATATCTCCTCCCAAACACCGGGTATGATGCCGCATCCATCTGAATACAAGGGACAGGCATCGATGCTGTATGAACAACAACCAGATGGGAAATTTCTTGATGTTACCAGGGGGAAAGGCCTTTTTTATCCTGACTTAAAGTGTATGGGACTGACGGTCTATGATTATGATGATGATGGTGACCTTGACATATTTCAGGCAAATGATCATCAGTTGAATTTCTTGTTCAGGAATGATAACGGGATCTATAAGGAAGTTGCCGTGGCAAGCGGTGTAGCTGCAAACAGTCAGGGTAAGGGAACCGGTTCCATGCACGGGACAATTGGCGATGTGGATGGTGATGGATTAATTGACATTCTGGTAGTCGACCTGGAGTACGGGGCGCTGTACCGCAATGCCGGCAATGGCTTGTTCGAAGATATTACCGAGGAAAGTGGTGTTGCAGGGCCATTGGCAGGTAAAGGTAGTTGGGGCGCTGCATTTATTGATTTTGACAATGATGGTGACCTTGATATAGTTGCCTCAAACGGAACGGCAGAAGAACTAATTCTTCAGTATCCCCTGTTGCTGGAAAATGACGGGAAGGGACATTTTAAGAATACCGGACAACAGCATGGCGCCTATTTTTCAACCAAACGTTCCGGCAGAGGATTAGCCATCTGGGACTACGATAATGACGGAGATATGGATATCATTGTCTCACATGTCGACCTGCAGGCAACAGCAGTATTACTCAGAAATGACGGAGGGAATAGTAATCATTGGCTGGGATTGACTCTGACGGGTAAAGATGGCTCTGCTTCAGCAATCGGAGCCAAAGTAACTGCAACCGCAGGTGGAAAGAAGCAGGTGTATGTAAATCAACGGGCCACAAGCTACCTCTCTAATAATGATCCACGCATACATATAGGACTGGGTCAGCAAAAGATGGTCGATAGGTTGGAGATTTCATGGTCAGATGGCAGTAAGGAGATTTTTAATAGTATTGCAGCCGACCGTTACATCACCATTTTGCAGGGAAAAGGCATAGTATCAGAATAATAGTACAGATAAAGCTTATTTTTATTTAAAACCGGGAATCATGAATAATCAATTTGTTGAAAGAGTCATTAATCTGACGGACCCTGAAAAGAACATCATCTATAATATGTCACATGAAGAGGCAGTTAACATCCTCAGATCGGGTGATGCCGATGCTGTCAGAAAGATCGACGGACAGTTTTCATTGGTTTCGGTCGATGGAAAAACTATTCGGATGGCAAGGTCTATTGGCCGTCCGATCCGTTATTTCATTGCAAAAATACCCGCCGGACCACAACTGGTAATTGCTGAGCGGATTGATGTCATCTATAACTATCTTAAGAAGGAGGGTCTTGATCACCAGTTCCATCCGTCATATACAAGGATGGCCCCGGCGCATTATATTACAAAAATAGAACTGTTGGGTTGTCCTGATCCAAATCCGGAATATGAGCGTTTTTTCAAACCGGAACGCAATAAATTCTTGTCTGACGAACCGGCAAAAATAGGAGCGCATTATATCGGAGTATTATACAACGAAATCAAAAAATGGCTGCAACTCCGCGCAAAAACAGGTCCTGTCGGCGTTACTTTTTCTGCCGGAATTGATAGCGGTGCGATTTTCCTTCTCACTTATCATGCTTTAAGAGAACTTGGCCAAAGTCCTTCAAGACTAAAAGCTTTCACACTCAGTATTGACGAAGGCGGAGAGGATCTGGTGCAAGCCAGAAAGTTTCTGGAAGCACTTGATCTCGGGTTATTCCTGGAACCCATTGAAGTGGGTTATTCAGCGCTTGATTGGAAGAAGACAGTAAATATAGTTGAAGATTATAAGCCCCTCGATATACAATCTGCCACCATGAATTTATCCCTCTTACAGGGAATCCGGTCCCGTTATCCCGATTGGAAATACATTATCGACGGGGAGGGAGGGGACGAAAACCTGAAGGATTATCCCATCGAAGAGAATCCTGAACTCACCATACGAAGCGTTTTGAATAATCTTATGCTCTACCACGAAGGATGGGGAGTTGAATCAATCAAACATTCCTTGACATATTCAGGAGGATTGAGCCGGGGATACATGAGGTCTTATGCCGTTTCAGATTCATTGGGGTTCGAAGAATTCAGCCCTTATACCTTGCCCAATGTAATTGAAATATCCGAAGGTATTCCATATATTGATTTGACCAATTGGGATCATCAGAAACTGTATGAATTGAAGGGACAAATTGTATCACTTGGAATAAAAGCCGTTACAGGGATGACAATGCCTGTTTTTCAGAAGAGGCGTTTTCAGCATGGCGCAGCCTCTTCACAAGCCTTTAATATGCATTTTCCGGAGAGGGAAACAACATATCGGAAAGAGTTTCTTTCAAATTATGAATGAAGAGCCTGAGTTCAATATCAATGACAGGTGGATATTGTCCAAACGGGGGCGAAAGAACACCGTTAATCCGCGAAAACCATATGCATGGCTGGTTGAAAAAGAACGTACCGCCTCAGGAATAATAGAGGATACAGCGATTATTTTTCTCACAAACCGGGAATGTCCATTTCATTGCCTGATGTGTGATCTGTGGAAGAATACCACCGATGTTTCCATACCGGCAGGCGTTATCCCCAGGCAGATTGAATGGGCTTTAAAACAACTGCCCGAAGCCAGAATCCTGAAACTTTATAACAGCGGAAGCTTTTTTGATGAAAGAGCGATACCTGAAGAGGACTATAAAAGCATTGCTTCACTTGTAAAGAATTTTGAGACTGTTATTGTAGAAAGCCATCCCAGGCTGATTAATAAAAAATGTCTGAATTTCAGGGATATGCTTAAACCTGCTTTACAGATTGCACTTGGTCTTGAAACTGTACATACTGAGGTACTCAGGAAACTCAATAAACAAATGACCCTGGAGGATTTCAGGAATTCAGTCAGTTATCTTACACGACATGGTATACTGTCAAGGGCATTTATTCTGCTAAGACCTCCTTTCCTTTCGGAATCTGAGGGCATATTTTGGGCAGAACGGTCAATCGACTTTGCCTTCAGTGCCGGAGTTGAATGTTGCACGGTTATTCCTGTACGGGCAGGCAATGGGGCTATGGATCTGTTAATGGAAAAAAATTACTTTGCGCAACCGGATATTCGCTCCCTGGAAACAGTTCTGGAATACGGTATCAGACTAAATTCAGGTCGTGTATTTGCAGATGTGTGGGATTTAGGTATGTTTTCCAGTTGTAAGAAATGTATCGATAAAAGAACCAATCGGTTAATTACCTTGAACCTGAATCAGAAAATAACCAGTCCGATCAGATGTTCATGCAACTCATAACAGGAATTACTATCGGCTTAATTTGCCGATTGGCTACTGCCTACCATGCAGTCTGGCTGCTTCGCTAAAATGAACCGCTGGGTCATTTTTTAACGCTCGCTCCTCTATTGCCTAATTCATAAGTATAAATACCCCCCGGAAAATAGGCTTTAATCCACTTTTCCGCCAACGGTATCATAAGTACTTTTGATCTTCCTTAAATGGGTGAAAATCAAATCATGGAAGATCTCTATTCAATGCTCATGCAGGACGTCCGGTTCGAGGAGGGACTGAACGCCTGTATGAACTGCGGCGTATGCACCGGACTATGCCCGGCAGCAGAGTATTATGACTATGACCCCAGGAGGGTTGTTGATCTGGTTCAGACCAGAAATAATGAAATCATCAGGGATCTCCTTCGCAGTGAAACCATCTGGTATTGCGGTCAGTGCATGAGCTGCAAGACCCGCTGTCCGCGTGGCAATACGCCAGGCATGGTGATAATGGTCCTCCGCAAACTTTCAGAGCAGCTTGGCTATTTTACAGAATCGGAAAAGGGAAGACAGCAGTTCGCAATCAAACGCGCAATCGGAGATAATATTCTGAAAAATGGATATTGCGTTGCTGCATATAGCGTGGATCCGGCTATGCACCCTGAACAGGGGCCGGCATGGGAACACTACTTTAAGTACATGGAAGATTCGCTTGCTCGCCTGGGGGGCGAATTAAACGGCAAGGAAGGCCCTACACGCAAAATAAGTGATGATGTGCTTGATGAGCTGAAAAGCATTTTCAAGGTCACCGGAGGTCAGGATCTTTATGATGCCATTGAAGAAGCCTCGGAAAAAAAGGCTGAAGAGATGGGGCTTGAGTTTAAGAAAGAGGGTATCGACTTTGAATACTTCAGGCATATATTCTCTGCCAACAACGGCAGCCATCAGGGTGACCATGAAGAAGTAAGGAAAGACATTTATGAAGATAGAAGGTAAGAAACGTATCTGGGCAGAGTACCAGAAAGACATTCCTGACGATCATTTCTTTTATGTCAGGTCATGCATCAGGCAGACCTTTTTTGCAGGTTCGGAGCAGACGTTCCTGAAGATAATGCGCGATGATCTTGGTAAGGATATCTTTGAGGATCCCAGACATACCACATGCACTGGTATCGGGTACCACGGTGATATAGTGCCCTTTGAAACCATACAGACAGTGGTTGCACGTCATTTTGCCCTTGCTACGGAGGCCGGTTATAAGAATATCGCAATTTCCTGTGTCACCTCATTCGGTATCTATACCGAAATCCTTGAAACCTGGAAACATTTTCCGGAACTTCTTGCCAAAACCCGCGAAAACCTTTATGAGGCTACAGGACGCACTTTTGAGCTGCCTGAATCAATTGCCCATGCAAGCGATATCATCTATAAGTTCAGGGATGAGATAGCCCGCAAAGCGAAGTATAACCTTGTTGACATGTCAACCGGCAAGCCCTTGAAAGTTGTGGAACACATCGGTTGCCACTATGCAAAAATGTTCCCGAATTACGGTATTGGCGGAGCTGAATTTCCGCATGTTCTGGTAGGAATGATAGAGTCATGGGGCGGTGATGTCATTGACTACCCTGAACGCCGTCATTGCTGCGGCTTTGGATTCAGACAGTATCTTGTTCAGGCAAACCGCGGATATTCTGTGTCTGCAACAAGAAAGAAACTTGAATCGATGGAGCCCTACAAGCCTGACATGATTGTTGCCAACTGTCCCGGTTGCGCAATGTTCATGGACCGCTGGCAATATACCATCAAGGAGATCGATGACATTACCTATGGTCATGACGGACAGGGTATCCCGGTACTGACATATGAGGAAATGGCAGGTCTTGTTCTGGGTTATGATCCCTGGAATCTTGGATTGCAGTATCATAATGTTCAGTCACTCCCGCTTCTGCGCAAGATGGGAATTAAAGCTGATCCTGCACGCAAATTCCTGGCAAGGGACGGAAGCAGGCTTCCTGAACCGGCTAACCTGATCAACTCATGAGTACCGCTGCTAAACATGTAATTGTAGCCGGAGGCGGTGTCGCAGGCATGGAAGCCGCGGGAGCGCTTGCAGAGCTGGGATACAGGGTGAGCCTGGTAGAGAAGGAAAAGAACCCCGGCGGTCACCTGCTTCAATGGCATGCACTATTTCCTGACCACAGACCTGCCGATGAGGTCAGACACTATCTCAGAAAAAGGATAAAAAACGAAAGCATCACTCTGTATACAGGCACCGGAGTGGATAAAATAAAGCATCACGGACATGAAGTCGTTGTTACCCTCAGTGACGGAACCGCTATCAATGCAGATGCAGCGATAGTTGCGACAGGCTTTGACCTTTTTGATGCACGCCGTAAGGAGGAATACGGATACGGCATTTACGACAATGTAATCACTTCGGCGGACCTTGAGGAAATGTTCACTGCCGGAAAAATCACCACTGTTGACGGAAGGATACCTGCGAGGGTTGGTTTTGTGCATTGTGTGGGCTCTCGTGATGAGAAGGCCAACAACAATCACTGTTCAAAAGTATGCTGCGTTACCGCCGTCAAACAGGCTATAGAGATCAGGAAACAATTACCTGAAAGCGAGGTCTTCTGCTTTTATATGGATATGAGGATGTACGGGCCCTATTATGAGGAGCTCTATCGCGAATCCCAGGAAGTGTATAACGTCAATTTTATCAGGGGAAAGGTTTCAGAGGCCTCTGTGAATATCAGCAACAGGCTGGTTATAAAGGTAGAAGACACACTGGCCGGCAGGCCGCTGAAGATGGAGCTTGACCTGATGGTGCTGATGGTGGGCATGGAAATGTCAAAGCCGGGAGCTCTTCTGGCCGAAGCATCCGGATTAACGAGAGGGGTCAACAGATTTTTCGAGACTGCCGACCATCATTATGGCAACAATCTGAGCAGCGTCCGGGGGATCTTTTATGCCGGTACCTGCACAGCGCCGATGAACATTACTGATACGATCTCACATGCCCGGGCTGCTGTGGCTGAAACGGTAAGATACCTTACTTCACGATGAATGCAGGTGCAGTAAATAAATTTGGCTTTGTCATAAATCCGAGCAGGCTGATCAACTATGATACCTCTGATCGCAAGGTGAGAGACTATGTCACACTGAGAGAGCCCAGCTTCAGGCTTTGTTTTGCCTGCGGAGGATGTACTGCTGCCTGTACTGCCGGTCAGTACACATCATTCAATCTCAGGAGAATGAACACCTATATCCGTCGCGGCGAGATAACCCCTCTGCGTGAGGAGGTGACCCGTTGCATGCTGTGCGGCAAATGTCTCCTTGTATGCCCGAGGGGTGTCAACACGCGCAATGTGGTGGCAGTGGCCTCGGAAGCAATCCGGAAGCTTGAAAGAAATGAACTCTGAACTCTTCGTCATACCATTTAACTTTGGCCTGTACTTCATACTGATCTACAGTGTGGTGCGAAGCACTGTATGGTTCCGCAACCTGTCACGTGCAGATAAGCTGCGGCTTCAGAGAGGGTTCTTCGGAAAACCGTTCATGCAGAGCATCAAGGAGATATTCATGGAGAGCCTTCTGCACCGGAAGATGTTCAAAAGAAATCCCGTGCTGGGTTACATGCACATGAGCCTCGCCTTCGGCTGGTTCCTGCTGATCGTTTTTGGTACAATCGAAGCTGATTTATTCAGTGCAAGACACTTCAATCCGCCATCACACTCCATCTTCTTCCGCGCGTACAATCCTGGCAATGGTGCGTCCGGCCTTGAAAACGTGTTCGGTTTCTGGATGGATTTCCTGCTTGCATTTATCCTCTCAGGCCTTTTGCTGGCAATGTTAAAACGCTTCATTCCCGGGATGATGGGGATGAAGAAGACCACAAAGCACACCTGGACCGACCGTATTGCCTTGTTGAGTCTCTGGCTGATTTTCCCTTCACGCCTGCTGGCAGAAAGTTTCACCTGCGGCGCCTATGGGAGCGGTAACTTTCTTACGGGTAATCTCGGCTCTGCCCTGGCATCGGTACTGCCGGCAGGGGATATAGCTCCGTATTTCTGGTGGCTCTATTCGCTGGCACTGGGAACATTCTTCTTTCTTCTTCCGGTCTCAAGATATTTCCATATACCCGTTGAGATGTTCCTGATCTTCATGCGCAACTCAGGTATCACAACAGGCGACAAACCTTCTTCATATACCGAGGTGCAGGCGCATGCCTGCTCATCGTGCGGGGTATGCATAAGTGTCTGCCAGATGAGCTATGCTGCAGGCATAAATGACATGCAGTCTGCCTATTTGGTCAAAGGGCTCAGGAACGAAAAGGATATAGCCGCTATTACGGCCAACTGTCTTATGTGCGGAAGATGCGAAGAGGTCTGTCCCGTGGGCATAGAACTCGGACCTCTGCGTATGATTGAACGCAGACAGGGCGGGAGAGAAGTCAGACCGCTAAGTTTTACTGAAGGGTATGCATTGACAAGGAAAAGCAACTTTAAGGAAAGAGTGCCCACCCAATCGTACAGCTACCTTATTCCTGAAGAGCCTGTAAAAGCTGATGTCCTTTTCTTTGCAGGATGTATGACCCATCTTACACCCTCGATCATTGTCGCAATGAAGAAGATCATGGACAGCGCGGGTGTGAGATATCACTTTATGGACGAAAACGGGGGAGTGTGCTGCGGCAGGCCACTGATGCTCGCAGGCAGAGAGAAGGAAGCGAGAGAACTTATTAATCATAATTCAGACATCATCTGGAAATCGGGTGCAGAGATCCTCGTCACTTCCTGCCCTATCTGTTATAAGGTCTTTAAGGAGAGTTATTACCTTGAGACACGTGTCATGCACCACTCGGAGTTCATCAACCTCCTCATTGAGGAAGGCTCGCTGAGGCTTGGTTATCTGCACAGGAAAGTCGTTTATCATGACCCGTGTGAGCTGGGCCGGGGTTCAGGCATATACCAGGAACCCAGAGCTGTCATAAGCTATGTGGCAGACCTGCAGAAATCTCCTCAGGAACAAAACATGGCGCTGTGCTGTGGCGGCAGCCTTGGAAACCTGACCCTCTCATCAGGCAAACGTGCCCTTATAGCTGCTGATACTGCCAGGACACTCACATCATCCGCACCCGATGAGCTTATCACGGCATGCCCGCTTTGCAAGAAAACTCTCGGGCAGGCTACAGGCACAAAAGTGGCTGATATCGCAGAGCTTGTTGCTGCTGCCCTTCCCCGGCAACCCAAGCTGGCAAGGACCAGAACAAAAAAAATCCTGGCAAAAACTGAGAATAACGGTTGAAAACTTTTTTTACCAGAGTTAAATATTTGATCTGTCAGTGTTTTCAAAATCCTGAAAAGGAATTTACTTCGCAACCGTAATCTTTTGAATTATTCTGGAACGATTTTTGTCCTCACATCAGGCACATAACTAAATGACGGATTGATTGCTTACAGATTATTTGCACGGAATCGAACAATCATCGTTTATTAATGTTTTATATGCATAAGTCAAAAAGAAAATTGACTGCCGATATTGTATATTATATTTGCACACTTAAAGATAGAATTAGAAAATGAAGGAAATTGTGAGAGGAATTGGAGTTTTTACATTAGCAGCCATGATGTCTCTGGCAGGCTGCAAGGGTAGTGGTGGAACACCTAATGACAAGACGGGCAAGAATGACAAATCAACACCCCGTGAGGGTGGTGTAACATTAATGATCGCAGATGCCGATCTCATCGAGGTGGATTCCAATCCACAGTATAATACTGCCGAGTGGAGTTTTACCGTTAAGAGTCCGGGAAGCTATGATGTCTGGCTGTCGAGCCTGACGTGCGATACTTCGCACCTCAACTTTAATGATATCGTAACCATTACGGCCGGTGATGCCCGCATTGAGAAGAAGCCTGTGGGAGATGAGATAGTGACAACTGACAAGAGCGTAAAACAACCCTGGTACAGGGCAGACTCGCACATGGGTTCGATCTTTTTCAGAGAGCCTGGTGAATACCAGATTCAGGTGATCAGTGATAAAGTAATGCCGCACCCCTCAGATACATCAAAACTAAGCATTGACAAGCATACGCTTATCAATTCGCTGATTCTCAAACCATTGGTAAATTAATCAGGAAGACGTTTCGTGCAACGCCTCTACTTGATTGGGATCCTTTCTTCAACCCATTTACGGGCATTGACGAATGCCTTTATCCACGGTGTGACATCATCACTACGCCTTTCGTGAGGATAAAAGGCACATTGCCATGGAAAATAAGCCCGCTCAAGATGAGGCATCATGACCAGGTGCCTGCCGTCAGCCGAACATACTCCGGCAACATCATACATAGACCCGTTGGGGTTGGCAGGATAGTGGCTCCCGCTGTATTTAATTGCGATGTTGTACTTATCCTCAGGGTACGGGAAGACGAAACGGCCTTCACCGTGCGCCACCCAAATCCCGAGCTCCATGCCTGCAAGGTCAGACAGCATCACGGAGTTGCTCGCAATTATTGTGACGCCCAGGAAGTCAGACTCAAACTTATGTGATGAATTATGCTCAAGCCGGGGCATCTCTTTATGCTCAGGAACAATGAGCCCTAGCTCAGCCATCAGCTGGCAGCCGTTACATACCCCCAGTGAAAGTGTATCATCGCGCTTATAAAAGTTCTCCAGGGCCATGCGTGCTTTCTCATTATACCTGAATGCCCCTGCCCATCCTTTTGCGGAGCCAAGAACATCGGAATTGGAGAAACCGCCCACAAACACAATTATACTTATCTCCTCCAGGTTCTCGCGGCCGGTGATGAGGTCAGTCATATGCACATCCTTAACATCAAAACCGGCGAGCCAGAGAGCATAAGCCATCTCCCTGTCCCCGTTAACTCCCTTTTCTCTGATAATGGCTGCCCTGACCCCCGTATGCGCTTTCCTTTCAGGGGTGATTCCAAGATCGCTGAAAGTGCCTTTGAAATTGTTAAGCTGAAACTCAAGAGCCTTGCTGCCATGATTGTCAAACCTCTCCTTTGCCAGCTCCTGCCCGCTCTGCCTGCGGTCAAGAAGGTATGAACTGAGGTACCAGAGTGAACGGTAATGATCAATGTCAAAAACGAATTGCGAAGGACCGTTCTTCAAAAAGATATTTCTCTCCTTCACCGGATGCCCGATGTTATAATAACGGATCCCCATTTCAAGCAGGAACTCCTCAGCTTCAAATTCATCGCTTACCTGTATGATCACGCCAGGATTCTGGCTAAAGAGTAATTTCACCGTGTCAGCCTCATCCATCTCAGAAAGGTTGAGAGCCAGTCCTCCTTCCCGGTTGGCGAAGCACATTTCAAGCAGGCATGTAATCATGCCGCCGGCAGATACGTCATGTCCGGCGATTATCTTTTTCCTGCTGATCAGGTTCTGCAGCGCATTAAAGACTGAAGCAAAATATTCAGGATCAATCACTGTGGGAGTATCATTCCCAAGGCAGTTCAGTGTCTGTGCCAGGGCGCTACCGCCCATGGCCGGCTTCATGCCACTCATGTCGATATGAATAATGGCGGTTGAGGCGTCATTTCTGATAACAGGCTCAACTATATCACGTATGTCACAGACCTCTGCGGCTGATGTTATTATCACTGTTCCAGGACTGAACACCTGTCCGTCCGGATATTTCTGTGTCATTGAGAGACTGTCTTTGCCTGTAGGGATATTTATCCCCAGCGCTACAGCAAAATCGCTGGCAGCTTTTACTGCCTCGTAAAGCCTGGCATCTTCACCCTCATTATGGCACGGCCACATCCAGTTGGCTGATAAAGAGACGCTTCTGAGACCGTCAGTCAGGGGTGCCCAGACAATGTTAGTCAGCGCCTCGGCAATTGAAAGCACTGAACCGGCCGGAGCGTTTATCAGTCCTGCCCCCGGAGCATGGCCAAGGGCGGTGGCCATTCCTCTTATTCCCCGGTAATCCAGCGCAATGGCTCCGAGATCATTCAGCGGCAGTTGAAGTTCGCCTGCGCACTGCTGCTTCGCCACGCGACCTGTCACCGACCGGTCGACCTTGTTGGTCAGCCAGTCCTTGCACGCTACCTCTTCAAGCTGGAGAACAGAACCGAGATAGCGTTCAGGATCAGCGGGATCATAGCTTAGTTCGCGGAAATGCTGATTTAACGTGCTGTCACGCATGATTGTGCGCGGAGGTTTTCCGAAGAAATCGCTCATCTGCAGATCAATCGGCTTCTCACCGCTGGCCGGGCTGTAAAAGGTAAACTGATGATCACCTGTCACTTCTCCGATAATATATATAGGAGCACGTTCACGCTCTGCAACGGCAGTAAGACTTTTGACATCACTTTCTCCCATCACCAGTCCCATGCGCTCCTGGGATTCATTACCGATTATCTCTCGCGCAGAAAGTGTGGGGTCTCCGACCGGGAGCTTGCTTATATCAATCTTTCCTCCGGTCACCTCAACCAGCTCAGACAGGCAGTTAAGATGTCCTCCGGCCCCGTGATCATGGAGTGATATTACAGGATTATTATCACTTTCAGTCATCGCCCTGAGTGCATTGTACACTCTCTTCTGCATCTCTGGGTTGGCACGCTGGACAGCGTTGAGCTCAATGGAACTTTCATACGCGCCGGTGTCAACAGATGAAACTGCACCGCCACCCATTCCGATCCTGTAGTTGTCACCGCCGAGCAGAACAATCAGGTCACCTTTTTCAGGTATATCTTTTGCGCTGTCAGTCTTTTTTCCCAGTCCTATTCCTCCGGCGAGCATGATAACCTTGTCGAACCCGTACCGGCGCAAATTCTCAAAATGCTCAAAAGTCAGCACTGAGCCGCAGATGAGCGGTTGTCCGAATTTGTTACCGAAATCGCTGGCTCCGTTTGAGGCTTTTATAAGTATCTCTTCGGGAGTCTGGTAGAGCCATTTTCTGGGTGCGGTTGACTTCTCCCACTCCCGCGGTCCGTCGGGGCGCGGGTATGAGGTCATGTAGACTGCCGTACCTGCGATGGGTAAGGAGCCCTTTCCGCCTGCAATACGATCGCGGATCTCTCCTCCGGTGCCCGTGGAGGCACCATTAAAAGGTTCCACCGTGGTTGGGAAATTATGTGTCTCTGCCTTGAGTGAGAGGACAGATTCAAATTTCTTTATATAAAAGAAATCAGCCTTGTCCTGCCTACCCGGAGCAAACTGTTCAACCACCGGACCGCTGAGGAACGCACAATTGTCTTTGTATGCCGAGACAACATGATTGGGATTCACTCCGGTTGTGCGCTTGATAAGGCTGAAGAGCGATGACCGGTGTTCTGTGCCATCAATGACAAATGTTCCGTTGAAGATTTTATGCCGGCAGTGCTCCGAGTTGACCTGAGAAAAGCCAAAAACCTCGCTGTCAGTGAGTTTCCTACCGAGATGATGACATAGTTTTTCGAGATATTCAATTTCCTCCGGGCTCAGGGCCAGCCCTTCCTTTTTATTATATGCTGCAATATCATTTATTTCCCTTACAGGTTCAGGCTCATGATGAACAGTGAATATCTCCTGATCGAGGTTGTGGTAGACACGCTGCAGCATAGGGTCATGATCCGGGTTATCACCATTTGAAGTGAAATACTCTTCAATGCGTGATATACCGGTAACCCCCATATTCTGTGCCATCTCCACCGCATTTGTACTCCAGGGAGTTACCATCTCGCGTCGCGGTCCGACAAAGGTGCCTCTGATAGTTTCGGAAGCTACCTGTACAGCATTGCCGAAAAGCCATGAGAGCCTGCTTATTTCCTCAGGTGACATTTTCCTGTCAGTGCTTGTCGCGATGATGTTCTTTGATGGAGCTTCGAAGAAGAGTATTTCCTTGTTTGCCATAAGATATTGATAAAGAGCATTATAATGAAAAAATACAATTGCTCTTAATATCTGTAAATATAATAAAACTCAACGTTACCGGGGATACAGTGTTTCAACGGGACCTGACACTTCGATACTGGAGTTCCTGCCTGTGCCGCTGAAGATAATCCTTTCATTTTTCCTGTCAGTAAGCACAATGCTGACCTCACATGTCATGCTCTCTTCGATACGCCCATCCATCAGACCTCTTAAAGGTGAAGCAAGCGGTGTGGATTTGTCTCTGAGAGCTCTTGCTTCCAGCCTGTAGTAGTGGTTCCCAAATTCCATTTCTGCAACTGAATCGCTGACTGACATGCTTTTAAGGTTTGACTTGTTATATGTGGTAAAACTGTAAAGCCTGTTCGCAAACCATAATCCGGCTATAAAACCTGTAAAAGCTCCTGTAAGCCAGGGTACTCTTGCCACTGATGCCTTAAACGATATGCCTGTGGCTTCAAAGTTATTTGACTGCATCCATACGTATGCCAGCGGGAATGAATGTCCCCAATCCTTTTCTGTATATCCCCTGCCGCCCGTAAAATCAATGATCTGACCATTAATTTCGAGAGATCCTTCTATTGCATGGTCCATACTTACAATTCCGTGATTGCATTCCATGAACGGAGCAAAAGTATACGGTCCCATAATACCGGGTGAATACCATTTATCAGGCCAGCGTACAATGTCGGTGAATCTCAGTGAGCCTTTTATTGATGGCAGATCCAGCGTAATTGAATCAGAAGAGAAGTGGTTGGTATCTATTGCGAGATCGAACTTCCCGGCTGAGGGGACAAAAAGTGAGGTTTCAAAATTATGGTACCAGGATTTTTTTGCGATACCGTCAAGAACCTGGATAAATGCATGACTTTTACCTGTTTTGTCCATTGCTATTCCCGGGATGAAAGCAAACGCTTTTGTGCCGGATGCATTGACAACCTTGAAATACCATCCTTCGAAATACTTCCGTGTTATTCCCCATCCCTGGAATTGTTCGGGACTAAAGAGCGCCCTTAATCTTTTTAACGGCATCATTTTTTTAAACAATATCAGTTAAGGCTTTTCTATATGTCATCATAGCTCTCTCCATGGCGTCGTGTCATTCAATTGCGACGTTTTACCTGTTCAAAAGCTTATTTTCAAGCCTCCGAATATTTCCAGTCGAGGGCCTGGCTGATACGAGTTACCGTCAGGGTCAGGTTCCGTGAAGGCCATATAAGACCGGTTCGTAAGGTTTTTTAAAAACAGGAAGCATTCGATATCCATACCATATAAACTGAATTTATATTCTGCCCTGGCGTGGTAAAGGTTAAATCCATCCTGCCAGTTACTGTAAATTGCCGGGTCAAGCAATCCGGCATAGGCATTGGAGTCGGTATATATTGCCCATTTTGACTGATACTCTGTACTGAGGCTAAAAGTAAGGTGTTTTGTCACTGCAAGATCCAGTTCAGCGAAGAGCTGGTGCCGCGGTGAGTTAGGCAGCCACTGTCCGGGTGCCGGCGGCATGGTAAGAACATACTCAGGGTTCGTATAGACAGGGTCCACCGTTGCAGAGGTATATTTGTAGTCTGCAAAAGTATATGATAGCTGCAAGGAAATTAAATCCACCGGTTTGTATGAAATGCCCGCCTCGATTCCTTTGCGGCTGCTATTGCCGGCATTACCGTAAAAGACTTCCTGGTTGCCTCGTCCGCTCTGTTTGAATCTGAAGAAGTCATTTTTTGTGTTCATCGCGAAGATTGTAACTTCATAGTTGAGCCTGCTGCCGTCAAAACCTCTCAGCCCTGCTTCCACGCATGACGATGTTGCCGGAACAAGGTGCGTATTGAAACCGTTATAACCTTCCGGATTACTGGCAAGTTCTTCAATTGAAGGAGGAAGGAATCCCTGGCCCCAGTCTGCGTAAAGGGTCAGAATTTCACTGAATGAATAACTTGTTCCAATTCTGAAGGAGGTCTTCCTGAATTCCTTGGAAGTAATCCAGATATCAGGTGGCAGAAGCTTGTCAGTGAGGTCATTGCCAACCTTATCATACCTGATATTTGCCAGGATATTGAGCTTCCCGATTTCCATTTTATAAATTGCAAAAAGTCCGAGACTTTTCTGTGAGATGATCTGGTTAGCGAGCAGACTGTCTGTTTCAATATTAGCCTGGTCCCTGCTTTCAACTCTCTGAGGGTCAGAAGCACTTTGAAGCTTATGCATTTCAATGTCCTGCCATTTTAAATCTGTCCCAAGGCTGAATGTATTCCGGAAGGCCTCGCTCCCTAGACGGAGGTTGTACTGCAATGACAATCCGGGGACATTATGATCTCTGTATTCCGCAAATTTGTTACTGGTCTCTTTATAATTCCATACTCTCAAAAATGATGAGGCCTTAATCTCCTGTGATTTGCTTAACCTGAATGCTGAAGTGAATCCGACAGTCGTGCGGTTTGTTCTCTGGTATTCATTGAAAGGCCTTGCATCCGGGTTTGCCTGTCTGAGATTGCCGAATTGCGACTTATTTAGCCCCTCAGGATTTTGATGGAAATAATAGGTATGATCCAGAATCTGTGTGATTGTTACTGCGGGAGAAGGGGTGAAAATAAGCTTTTCATAAAGTATGTCGCCGGAAAATGCCTGATGGTCACGGTACCCGTCACCCCGGGAATGTGAATAGCTTATGTGGTAATTGAGATCTTTATCCGTTCCGCCCAGCTGAATGAACGACTTTGAGAAACCATGTGATCCCAGCGTCTGTGTAAACTGGCCTCCTAACGGTTTGTCACTGCCTTTGAAAGTCGTGATATTTATAATTCCTGCCGCCCCTGATCCGCCATAGAGACTCGCTGCCGGTCCGCGTGATACCTCTATCGTTTTGACTGCAGACCAGTCAACATCATAAAGGTCGGGAGCGAACCCTGACGGATCGTTGACAGGGATGCCGTCAAGAATAATCCCTATTCCCCGGATTCCTCTTTCCGTAAGGATACCCTGACCACGGATCGACATATGAACACGCTCTCCGTTGTGCTGATTATCAATTCTGACGCCGGGTACAAGTCTTAATGCTTCTTCCGCTCCGATACCTTTCGGCATAAAAGATAATGGTACATATGTGACAACAGAAACCGATCCGGGATTGCTTTTCAAAAGAGACGACAACCTGTCAGCTGTTACAGTTATCTCCGCCAGCTGCTGAAGGTTAATAGTATCGCCTCTCTGGGCCAAAACTGTGCCAGCGCTTAAAAGAAATGACATAATTATTCCGGAAATTTTTTTTGTGTTCATCATGGTTCAATGCACATAGTAATCGTTAATAGATCTTGTCTGCAGTAATATTTATTACTTGTATCCAACCGCCGCATACCCTACCCAGTGTGTCAGTTTAGCCGGGGCCGTGACACCCATACCAAGGTCACTGACCGGTATGGGGTTGTTTGCGATGCTGGTCGAATAACCAGCTGGTATTCCGTATAAAGGTTCTTTTTTGATCTCAGAGATTTTGTACGCCGTCAGAAGCCCCAGAGGCACTGAATACCTTCCGCACCATGTCCATTTATATTCGTGATAGTCGCTATCCTGTACTGTGCATTTGCTGAAGGCTTTTATATTACCAGGGGAGAGTTCGCCTGCAAGCATCTGGTTCATGATATGCTTCTCATAATCAACTGTCTGCCGGTACCCTGCTAAGTCAACCCCAAACCGGTCATAGTTTTTTCCACCCCAGTCCTCATTGCCGTAATGAACCGCATCCGTTGAAATAACGATTGACCATCCGGAGCCCCAGGTAAGTCCTGCCTTATCCATTGTTTCCGCAATGGCCGGCGCAAGTGCTGCAGAAATATCTTCTATTCTTTCAAATGACATAAACGGGACTATTATGGGTATTATCTTAACATCACTGTTATAGTGTTCAAGGAATGGAATCAGGGCTTCAAGTGAATGTTCGACGGTCTGGAGGCTGTCATGGATAACAAACATATCTGCGGGCAGTTTTTTCATCAGCGAGTTCTGCAAATGAGAAACCTCCACTGACCCTCCAGGGCTTTTCCATCGCCAGAAAGAACCGAAAATGAGTTTATTTTCCAGTCCGAAGTTCCTTGCCTTATGGCCGACTCCGAAAAGAATGACTACATCAGATCTGATATGCTGAAGGAGGGCAGGGTAGAGGTATCCGACATAAGCATAATCATCATGTGGTGATATTGCCACCCTGAGTTCTTCAGAAGGTGTAAATACGGCTTCAGCATTTGCAAGCTGCTCAGGCTGAAATCTCGCTATGCGGGCTAACACACTGTCGACCTGCCATTTGTACTGTGCAAAACCGACTGTGTCAACCGGCAGCCGGATTGCCGGAGAATGATCGCTGTCCTTGCAGGCTGAAATCATCACAGCAAACGCCGGCAATAGAATAAACAAGGGGAAACGTTTCATTTTAAGTCAGGATTTCCTGCACCTGGGGTCAGAATTTTAAGTTAAAACTAAGCGTTTCCTGAAGATTCTCCTAATCTTTCTCAAATGACACGAGGGAGTTAACCTGTGCGGCTGAAAATATTGCTTCCTCAAAATCGTAAAAAGCAGAATGTGACCCCTTTGTCAACGGATTGTATATGCCATTTGTGATAAGGATCAGGCCTGACCTGCTTTCAGGGTCAAAATAAAAAGCAGATATCAGCCCGTAAGCATCTCCGGAATGTCCCATCATTTTGGAATCTTTGTAGATCAAATCCCCGGATGGGCTGTTCGTGAGTATATGGACACTGAGTCCCCAGCATCTGTCCTTACCATTTCCGGTATCTCCGTTGCTTCCGTTGAAGGTCCATTGGGGTGTATGCATCAGACTGATGCTCTTACCTGAAACTATCCGTTTACCCTCATAATTGCCTTTATTCATGTGAAGGATCATTACCCTTGCCAGTTCAACCGCTGAAATTCTAAGTCCGCCCTGTGGAGAAAAAACCGCAGCATTGGTACCTGTCTGATATCCTGAAAAATCTCTTGGAGCTGAGAGGCAACCTTTGAAGTTATCTGTCTGGGGTGTCCAAACGGCATTTTCGTTATGGTAGATTACAGCAAGATTGTTTATGTCTTTCACACCTTCCGGAGTATACGATCCTGTTATACCAAGAGGATTGAAAATATTCTCCAGCATAAACTGATCAAAGTTCTGTCCGCTGATTTTTTCAATCAGCGTGCCTGCAAGGCCGAAGTTGGCATTACAATAGGAGAAATATTCTCCGGGAGGTTCCTTCCTCCACATGTCATCTGTGTAGTAAGCGCCTCCCGGTCTGAGCAGCTGAGAAAAATCGGGAGGATTACTTACATTATTGTAAGTCTCTGTCAGGAAGCCATCATAGCCGCTGCCTTCATTTATGCTGCTTGTATGAGAAAGCAACATGCGGATCGTTATGGGACGATCAGGGAAGTTGGGATTTCTCAGGGTGAAACCCAGATATTTGCTGATATCATCATCAAGTCTGAAAAGCTTCCTGTCATATAGCTTCATCAATCCCGTGGTCATCACCAGCTTTGAAATGGAAGCAATCCTGTACTTTGTGCTGTCATTGACGGGAAGGTTGCGTTCATAATCACGCAGTCCGGCGTGAAATGCGCCGGAAATCTTTCCGTCGCGTACGGTGACGACAGAAAGCCCCATGAGGTTATACTTTTCCCTGATATCATCTACGGCTTGCTGCATCTGACCATTTACGGCCTGAAGTGCACTAAGGAAAACCATGGCCAAAACTGTTTTTTTTATCATACTCAGCATGATCGGAAAAGACTGTATCAGGCAGTCTTGAAATATTTATTGTAGATCTCCATGTTACGGTCCAGAAGAGCTACAGAAAGCTCGTATGCTTTCAGGCTGTCTTTAACTTTCAGCGCCTCGATAAGCTCTTTCTGATATTTCAGCGTGTATTCCTTCTCACCCTCTATATTTCCGTATATAAGGTTTCTCATCCGCGGAAGGAGTGAATAAATGGGTTCAAGGCTTATGATCACAATCGGGTTGCCGGTAGCCTTCGACAGGTTCATGTGAAATCGGTTAATGAGGTCCACCTCGAGCTGTGTGTTATCAGGGTTGCACTTTTCCAGTTCATGCTGGTTCTTCTGCAGTATGCGTATGTCTTCCTCGGACCTGTTGCGTGCGGCAAGCCTCGCCACTTCAGGTTCAAAAAGACGCCTTACCTCAATTATCTGAAGTATCAGATCTGAGTTGAACCTCAGGTCATAGAAGAGATGCAACGAGTTGATGGCATCTTCAATCTTCAGCTCGGTGATATACATCCCGCTGCCTTTCCTGATATCTATCAGTCCCCTTGCGCTTAGCCGTCTTAATGCTTCTCTCAGGGCAGTCCGGCTTACAGCAAACTGTGTGCACAGTTCTTTCTCTGTCGGCAGCTTTGAGCCGGGAAGTAATTTTTTTTCTCGTATAGCTTCCTCAATCCTTCTCTCAATTTTTTGACTGAGAGTGAGTCCTGTACCGATTTTGCTGAACATGTCATTTGTCATATAGCCAGGTATTAATCAGATAAACTCCCCCTTTTTTATATTATATTCCTTTTTTCAGGTTAATGGTAATTTCCCCTGTAAAATTCCAGGGCCTTTTTTACGGATCCGTTTTGAATCAATAATATACGGGCAGCCTCCTGCTGTATATCCAACTCTTCCATAATCATGCGGGTGCCTCTTTCAAATATCTTTTTATTAAGAATTTGCATATTTATCATTCTGTTCCCTTTGATCCTGCCAAGTTTAATCATAAGGGTGGTTGTGATCATGTTAAGGATCATTTTTTGTGCTGTGCCTCCCTTGAGTCTTGTGCTTCCGGTAACAAATTCGGGACCTACAACCACTTCAATAGGGTATTCTGCCATCTCCACTATCCTGCTGCCGGGATTGCAGGTTATGCAACCTGTGAGGATTCCGTTCTCACGTGCTTTCTGGAGGCCGCCTATGACATAAGGAGTAATTCCTGAGGCAGCGATACCTATTACCGAATCTTTGGTATTTATATTAAATATTTCCAGTTCTTTCCAGGCTTTGTTAGGATCATCCTCAGCTGATACTACTGCCTTCCGGAGAGCAACTTCCCCTCCGGCGATAAGGCCAAAGACTTTGTCATGAACCCCGAATGTGGGA
Organism: uncultured Bacteroidales bacterium; assembly: GCA_963849945.1. Classification (GTDB taxonomy): domain Bacteria; phylum Bacteroidota; class Bacteroidia; order Bacteroidales; family VadinHA17; genus SR-FBR-E99. Next base: position 84,588 of record CAWKJD010000015.1, read on the forward strand.
GGGATCTCCGAAGCATCGAGCACTCCCAGCCTTCCGCTGGTTCCGGCGCCCAGATAAAAAAGGCGCCCGCCTTTAAGCATCCGGGGAAGAATAACGTTTATCAGGCACTCTATCTGTGGAATAGCATCTCTTACAGCCTGATGAACCTTCGAATCTTCATGGTTAATGTTTGTAAGTAACTCATTTACAGACATTTTATCCAGATCCTCAAAATTTGAGGAGGCCTCAGTAATACTTACCTTTGATCTGACTTTGGAAATTTTACTCATTGGTTTTTCTGCAGATTCTGAATGTGATAGTTGACAAGGTCTTCCATGGGTGAGTACGAAAACTTACCTGGTTTAAGATCATGCTTTATAAGAAGATCCATCAGTAATGGCCGGAAATGAAATGCTATACGTCCGGTAAAATGGACGGGAAATTTTTTAGCCTCAGGATACTGCAGTATATTACGTGATATAAATTCCTCAAAGCTGGACACAAGTATTAACTTTAGTTCCGGAATTTCCTTGTTTTCATCGATAAATTTCACAAATTGACCTAAATACCTGTTGGGAAATGGCATGTTATATACGTTATCAAGTATTTCCGCAGGTGTATAAGGACAAGAATTGAAGAATTTTTCAATCACACTTTGCGGCAGCTGCTTTTTAAGAACACCGGTAATGAGCTTCCTTCCTATAACGGCGCCGCTACCTTCATCTCCCAGGATATAACCAAGTGATGCAACATTGGAGGCTATCTTTCTTCCATCATAGTAGCATGAGTTTGATCCGGTACCTATTATGCAGGCTATGCCGGGGTCATTCATGCAGAGCGATCTTGCAGCTCCCAGCAAATCACTTTCCACAAAAAGGTCCGCTGTCAGAAAGAATCTATTCAGGGCATCTCTGATGATTGCCTCTTTTGAAGGAGTACTGCATCCGGTCCCATAAAAATGAACCTGATGTACAGGCAGGTTTCCAACTTCTGCTATCTCTGTTTTAAGGAGTTCTAAAATACCTTCACTCTTCAGGAAGAATGGGCTGAAGCCTGAGGAGGTGTACGACTTCCCGGCAACGCCTTCATTCACCTCTCTCCATTCAGTCTTCGTTGAGCCACTGTCAGCAATAAGTATCATTATAAGAAATAATTGATATGTGGTTATTATCCAGTTTATTGTGGAGCTTCAAAGGTTAAAAGTATTATGCGTTAGATTATCTGATAACAAATTTAGAAAAATATTATTGATAAAAGCAGTTTTTTGTCTGATGTATGACATGTTTTAAAAAACTTTCTATTTTTGAAGCATATTTACTATATTCAGCAAAATCATTTCAGGATGCGAATGCGCCATCTTCTTTCATTTATTTGGTTAACGGTAGTAATGATGGTTTGTTCGCCGTTGGCCTCGGGTCAGAAACCGGGAAAATTCCAGAAGGTTGCTGCTGCCAGGCTTAACGGGTGGACAAGCCCGGTGACGGAATGGCATTATCCTGCCATTCTTCGTATTGACTCATTAAAGGTCATGGAAGGCAGTAAGGAGCTTAATATCTGGTTTCCTGATGCCATGTCATTTAATCCCGTCAGAGAGGATGCACTTTCCCGCCTGGAAAATTCCATCAGAGAGACCCTGGGTAGGAAATTCAGGGGCTACCGCATCAATATGTTCACCAACGGCATCAGCCCCCAGCAGCTTATACCAAATTATTTCAGACATAACACAGCCCCGGACACTGCGCGCATGCCTTCAATAACACATGCAAAACCAGTAATGATTGACCGTGTGGATGGTGTGCACCCCTCCATGGGTCTGAATAACAGATACATTGCTCTGTGGCACAGTCACGGCTATTACTATGATATACCTCTTGATCGCTGGGAGTGGCAACGGGCGAAGCTCTTTGGCAGCGTGGAGGATCTTTCGGTAATGGCTTATGTCATTCCCTACCTTGCATCCATGCTCGAAAACGCCGGTGCAACTATCTTTATTCCCCGTGAAAGGGACATTCAGGTCAATGAGGTTGTGGTTGACAATGATCGCTCTTTCCGTAATTCTGAGTTTGTCATATATGCTTCCGGGGATGCGGAACCGGCCGGCGAGGGCTTCCTGATGAAAGATACCCTCTTTTCCGGTGAAAACCCGTTTCGTCTGGGTACTTCACTGAGGATATCGGATGGATCGGCAATATTTATACCAGACATGCCTGAGAAGGGGTATTATTCGGTCTGTGTTTCTTATCCCCGGCTGAAAGACAACTCTGAGAAAGTTAGATACCGGATCAGTCATTCGGGAGGCAGCACTGATTTCATTGTAAACCAGACTATGGGAGGTGGAACATGGCTATACCTTGGAAGTTATCTTTTCAATGCGGGCACTGATCAGGCAACGGGTTCAGTGACGGTAACCTGTGAAGAGGGGGGCAAAGCTGCCATTGATGCCGTGCGTTTCGGAGGAGGGATGGGGAACGTCGCACGCCGACCCTCGTCATCAGTGATCTCCAACCAGTTGTCAGTAAACGCGGGTGCACCAGCTGCCCCGGTAAACACTTCCCCAGATACGGTCAGATACACATGGAAGCTCAGCGGCAAACCCAGGTATCTTGAGGGTGCCCGTTACTGGCTTCAGTATGCAGGCATGCCAGACACTCTTGTTTACAGCCCTAACAGGGGGAAGAACGATTATAATGATGATTATATGTCACGCGCCGAGTGGGTCAATTACCTTGCAGGTATAGCCGGGCCAGACAACAATGCCGGACTTGGTATCCCTGTCGACCTGTCGCTGGCGTTTCACACTGACGCGGGTATCACCACCGGTGACTCTATTATAGGTACACTGGGAATATATTCCACAGCCGCCGGTGAAGGAAAATTCATCGATGGTAAAAGCCGCCTTGCCAGCCGTGACCTGTCGGATATTATTCAGACGCAAATAGTTGAAGATATTGCAGTGTTATTCAATCCTGCATGGACCCGTCGCGGATTATGGGACAAATCCTATTACGAGGCGCGAAAACCAGGTGTGCCAGCCATGCTGCTTGAACTGCTCTCGCATCAGAACCTGGCAGATCAGCGCTTCGGTCTTGATCCCAGGTTCCGCTTTCAGGTCAGCCGGGCTGTTTACAAGGGTATACTGAAGTACCTGTCATTTAATTCCGGCAGCACATATGCTGTTCAACCGCTTCCTGTGACGCATATGGCGCTGACCAGTCTTGGAGAGAAAAGGGTGAGACTGAGCTGGGAACCTGTTATTGACCCTCTTGAGCCCACGGCTGAACCTGCTTCCTACAGGGTGTATGCACGCACCGGTGATAATGGCTTTGATAATGGCATGGATGTAACAGATACAGCAATTGAGATAGAGCTTCCTGCTTATGATACAATATACAGCTTCAGGGTGACTGCTGTCAATGACGGAGGGGAGAGTTTCCCTTCCGAGACCCTGGCAGCCGGATTTGGCTCCGGTGCCGCCGAAACAGTTCTTGTAGTCAATGGCTTTGACCGCATCTCAGGACCGGCATGGTTTGACCGGGATGGTATGGCCGGCGTGGAATGGTGGAATGACCGTGGCGTAGCAGACCATTATAACTTCGCAGCTACAGGTGACCAGTATGATTTTTATCGCAGGTCGCCGTGGAAAGACGACGATAATCCGGGATGGGGCGCTTCCTATTCCGACCTTGAAGGCAGGATAATTGCGGGCAATACCTTTGACTATCCGTTCCTGCATGGCAGATCGATAATGGCTGCAGGCAGATCATTCATTTCGGTCAGCGATGAAGTATTTACGGATGATTCATTTGACTTCACCCCTTACTGTGCTGCTGACCTGATCTTCGGCGAAGAAAAAACCACCTTTTCCGTATCTGATTCTACCAGAAAGGATTTTCAGATATACACTCCTGAATTTATCCGTAGCCTTGAAAAAATGAAGGCAGCAGAACTGCCGCTGTTCATGTCAGGCTCTTACATTGGCAGTGATATGCAGATAACCGGAGATACATCATTACAGGCGAATGTGAAGACAATCCTCCATTTTAAACACCGCTCGGATCATGCGGTCAGGAACGGAAATCTTTATGCTACGGACATCGCATGGCCTGACTTCACCGGCATAATCACATTCAACACATCTGACAAATCCCCGGTGTATGCTGCTGAAGCACCTGATGCCATTGAGCCGGCAGACAAGGGATCATTCACCGCATTCCGTTACTCGGAGAATAATACTTCTGCTGCCGTGATTTACCGGGGGAAACCTCGCATTGTTACCATGGGATTTCCGTTTGAGACAATCATCTCTGCTGAAGAGAGAGATGAATTTATGAAACAGATACTGAATTTTCTGAAAGACAAATAATCGTATCCTATGAACAAGATCATAACATGCTTTATACCCTTTTCTGAAGTTGAATTACTGAAGTCAACAGTTTCCTCGCTGAGAGCATCAGGTGTTGTCAGCAATATCTTCATCGTCCTTCCGCAGGAATTCCCCGGAAAAATTGAAGGCGTTGAAGCTGATTTTCTTCGCTCTGCCGGATTTTCTGCAACTGATGCCCTTAAGAAAATGGCTGCTGTTGCGGATACTGATTATGTTCTGACTTACAGCAAGGGTTTTCCTCTTGACCTCGGGAAATTCGCCCTTAAACGGATGATACAGATATGTGACAACACCGGCGCCGGGATGGTTTACTCAGATTATTTTGAGAAAAAGAATGATACTCTTTCTCCGCATCCTGTCATTGATTACCAGGAAGGCAGCCTGAGGGATGATTTCAACTTTGGCTCGGTAATTCTATACAATGCGAAGGCTTTTACGCGTGCATGCAGCAGCATGGAAGAGAATTACAGCTTCGCCGGACTGTATGATCTGAGGCTGAAGATCTCACAGAATAACCCCCTGGTACACATTCAGGAGATGCTTTATACTGAGGTGGAGACCGACGTTCGCAAAACAGGTGAGAAACAGTTTGACTATGTCGATCCCCGTAACAGGGCTGTGCAGATTGAGATGGAAAAAGCATGCTCTCATCACCTTAAATGCATCAATGCATGGCTGAAACCAGTATTCCGTGAAATACAGTTTGAAGACGAGAAATTTGAGTATGACGCTTCTGTTGTCATTCCCGTGAAGAACAGGGTCCGGACTGTAAGCGATGCCATCAGATCGGTCCTCAGCCAGAAAACGAAATACAGATTTAACCTTATCATAGTTGATAATTATTCTACCGACGGGACAACTGATGTCATAAGGTCATTTGCCGGTGACAGCAGGTTAGTGCATATTGTTCCGGAGAGAAAGGACCTGGGCATTGGAGGGTGCTGGAACGAGGCTGTCTTCAGTGAAAAGTGCGGCAGGTTTGCAATACAGCTTGACAGTGACGACCTCTACATTGATGACAATGTGATCACAAAAATCATCGATACCTTTTATGAGCAGCAATGTGCAATGGTTGTTGGTTCTTACCGGATGGTGAACTTTGACCTGCATGATATACCTCCGGGTCTGATTGATCACAAGGAATGGACTCCGGAAAACGGTCGAAACAATGCCCTGAGGATAAACGGTCTCGGAGCACCCAGAGCTTTCTACACTCCTGTGCTGCGGAGCATTATGGTGCCGAATGTAAGCTATGGCGAGGATTATGCGGTCGGACTGGCGATAAGCCGTCACTACCAGATAGGACGTATCTATGAGCCTCTGTACCTCTGCCGCAGATGGGATGAGAACTCCGATGCCGCCCTTGATGTGAACAGAATGAATATTTATAATTTATATAAGGATAAAATCAGAACCATTGAGCTTGTTGCAAGAAAACGGATGATGGGCAGCAGCAATAAATAACCGCGAATGAAAGATTATTCAACGGGCGTCAGCGACCTTTTTGCCGGTCAGCTCAGCGAGTGGGACCTTGCGCGTGATAACTACCGCCAGCTTGCTAATGTAAAGGTCAGGAAGATCTTTTTTGCGGAGTTTGAAATCACTGTGCAATTTAATCCGGGCCGGATAATTTCTTCCGCGGCCAAAGTTGATGCCGATTCGATAGAGGCAAGGCCATGCTTTCTCTGCGAAAAGAACAGGCCGAAGCAACAGCGCGGACTGCGCTTTGAACAGGACTATGATATACTGATCAATCCTTTTCCCATCTTCAACAGGCACCTTACAATTGTCAATGTCAATCATACTGACCAGCGCATTGCCGGCAACTTCATGACCATGCTTAAACTGGCAGAGGCGCTGCCAGAGTATGTTATCTTTTACAACGGACCTCAGTGCGGAGCTTCTGCACCTGATCATCTGCATTTCCAGGCAGGGAATAAAGGCTTTCTTCCTATAGAGACAGATTTTGGAAATAAAAGCCTTTGCAGGAGGGTGGCAGTCGATTCAGGTGTTGAATTATGGGCGTGGCAGAAATACGGAAGAGGAATTATTACGTTGAAAGGAAGTGATAAAGAGGCGCTTGCATCAACATTCGGGATCTTCTATAAAAGGTTTGCGCTCACGCAGCCTGACAGACCTGAGCCAATGCTGAACATACTGGCTTCCTGCAGCGACAACATGTGGATCATCCATGTGTTTCCACGAAAGCTGCACAGACCGTCCTGCTTCTTCGCCGAGGGCGTGGACAAAATCCTGATCAGCCCGGCCGCAGTAGATATGGGCGGTGTTTTCATTACTCCCAGGGAAGAAGACTTCATTAAAATCACATCATCAGACATATCCGGAATATTCATGCAGACCTGCCTTACCGACAGGGAGATATCACCTTTAACCGCTGATATCCTATGACTATCAGCAAAACACCGGAGATCAGCGTCGGGATAGTTTCCGGCCGGGGACTTACAGTCACTCTTAACGGATATTTTACTGCGAATGGTAACAGGGTTACCGGACAGTGGACCGCTCTGCTTAAGGACGGCAGGATTTTTCTTGATGATGGAACGGGAGTCATTGAGGCGGGCGCGGAAATAACATTTGCCCCGGAAAATGCTGAAAGCAACAGCTTCACTCTTCATGCCGTGACAATCGGCGTAGCATTTCACTGGCAGCGCAATGAGAATCAGACGTTTCGGGGCGATCTGAGATTCATAATTGAAAATGACCGCATTACCGCGGTAAACATCCTCCCGGTGGAAGAATATCTGCTGAGTGTGATATCATCAGAGATGAGTGCAACATCATCCGCGGAGCTTCTGAAGGCTCATGCAGTAATCTCACGCAGCTGGCTGCTGGCACAGATGGAAAAGACTGCCAGGCTGAAAGCAGGAGAGGAGAAATACATGACCAGTATCGTCACAGATACTGAAATCACCAGGTGGTATGACCGTGAGGATCACAATAACTTTGACGTCTGTGCTGATGACCACTGCCAGCGTTACCAGGGAATCACCAGGGCTTCAACACCTGTCGTCGAGGAGGCTGTCCGTGAAACATCAGGGGAGGTTCTGATGAATGACGGTCAGATATGCGATGCACGTTACTCAAAATGCTGCGGCGGTATCACTGAACTATTCGAGAATGCATGGGAGCCGTTAAGCCACCCGTACCTTCAGAAAGTCATCGATTATAAATATATGCCTTCCGGCTTCAGCGATGATCTGACAATAGAAGCGAATGCCGTGAAATGGATCATGGGTGTTCCCGATGCTTTCTGTAACACAAAAGATAAAAAGACGCTCAGGCAGGTTCTCAATAATTATGATCAGGAGACAAATGATTTTTTCAGATGGAAAGTCACCTATTCCCAAAGAGAACTGAGCACGCTGGTCAGAGAGAAGACCGGCATTGACTTCGGCATGATCTCTGACCTCGAACCAGTAACACGTGGCACCTCCGGACGCATAGTCAGGCTCCGGATAAATGGAGAAAGAAAGACCATGATCATTGGCAAAGAGCTCGAGATCAGGAAGGCGCTCTCAAAGACACATCTCTACAGCTCGGCTTTCTTTGTTGAAAAGCGTATTGAAAAAGGGGAGACACATTTCATCCTTCACGGCGCCGGCTGGGGCCACGGTGTGGGGCTGTGCCAGATAGGTGCAGCAGTTATGGGGGCATCAGGCTATTCATATAAGAGTATACTTTTGCATTACTTTGTAAACTCAACACTTAAAAAGATCTACTGAAATGAGAAAGACAGCCTTATCTTCAATGCTTCTCTGTCTTATGTTCTGCAGTGTGGAAGCGGGGTCATGGATAAGGGTTAACCAGCTTGGTTATCTGCCAGCATCAGTTAAGGTCGCCGTCTATATCTCGCAGGATCAGGGTGCCGGACCGGATTTCATTGTGTGTGATGCACTTACAGATAAAACAGTCTTCAAAGGCCCGGCTGCCATTTATGACGGTTCAGTCTGGGGAATGGCCTCAGCTGCGAGGCTGGATTTCTCTGACCTGACCACTCCCGGAGGATACTACATCAGCTATGAAGGCACTAAATCCGGGACATTTTGCATAGGTGCTGACGTATATAACGGAACTGCAGATTATATCCTTAATTATATCCGCGAGCAGCAGTGCGGTTACAATCCGTTCCTCGCTGATTCCTGCCATACCCACGACGGAATTATAGTTGACCATCCGACCCTCTCAGGTACAGTTATAAATGTGGTAGGCGGATATCATGACGCCAGTGATCATCTAAGATATACAGCCACTACAGCTACATCAGTTTACCAGATGATGTTTGCCTATGTCAGGTCACCTGAAGTTTATGGAGATTCGTATGATGCCTCGGGTGTTTTGGGCAGCAACGGTATACCTGATATCCTTGATGAGGTGAGATGGGGACTTGAGTGGCTCCTGAAGATGAATCCCGACAGCGGAGTGATGTTCAACCAGGTGGCTGATGACCGTGATCACAGGGGCTTTCGCCTGCCGAACCTTGACAAAGCTGACTATGGCCTCGGACCTTACAGGCCGGTTTATTTTGTGACTGGAAAACCTCAGGGTCTCGCTGCCTTCAAAAACCGGACTGAAGGAGTCTCCTCCACCGCCGGCAAGTTCGCCTCCGTATTTGCCATGGGAGCAAAGGTCTTCGCAGAGAGTGATCCGTCATTCGCGGCCACGATGGCTTCAAAGGCAACAGATGCCTTTGAGTTCGCCCTCACTGACCTGGGAGCCACACAGACAGCATGTTATGTCTCACCCTATTTCTATGAGGAAGATAACTATGTCGACGACCTCGAGCTGGCAGCATGGGAACTTTACAGCCTGACAGGCAGGGAAGATTTTCTTGAGAAGGCTGACTATTGGGGGACACTTGAACCCTGTTCTCCATGGATTGAGCAAGATACCGCCAGGCATTACCAGTACTATCCTTTTGTAAACCTGGGCCATGCAAACATCGGTATGTCTGCAAATGAGTATTCTCAAAAGTTCCTCGCCTTCATGCGTAAAGGATTGAATATCATTGATAAACGTGATGCAAATAACGTCTTTCAGGTCGGAATACCCTTCGTCTGGTGTTCAAATAATTATGTTTCGGCAGTCCTTACCCAGTGCAGGCTTTATAACGAAGCTACGGGTGAAGGGCGCTACCTGTATATGGAAGCAGCATTAAGGGACTGGCTCTTCGGATGTAACCCATGGGGCACCTCAATGATCTCGGGGCTTCCGGCCGGCGGAGACTATCCCCTGTATACACATTCGGCTGTCACACGTTACCTTGGGCAGCCGACCTGGGGAGGCCTGGTTGACGGGCCTATATATAAAGGTATTTATGAAAGCCGCCTGGGCATCTCACTCGAGAGACCTGACCCCTATGAAGCTTTCCAGAACGGCAACGCGGTATATCATGATGACATAGGTGACTACAGTACCAATGAACCTACCCTTGACGGTACTGCCGGCCTGAGCTATTACTTGTCAACCCTTGAAAAGGAAGGCAGGAAAGCCAGCGGGAAGAACCCGCATGATGTTGTTGATGACAATGGAGCTATTATTAGAAAAGGTCAGGACACGAAAGTTATTTATCTTATTTTTTCTGCAGATGAATTCGGCGAAGGCTTTGAGCATATTTTGAATACCCTAGATGACCATGAAATAAAAGCTTCCTTTTTCCTGACGGGAAACTTCCTGAGAAACAAAGCATTTAAGCCCGTTATAAATCGCATTATTTCCGGCGGGCATTACCTTGGTCCTCACTCTGATGGCCATCTCCTTTATATTCCATGGGAAAACCGCGATACTCTGCTTGTAACAAAGGAGCAGTTCAACGCTGACCTGAAAAGAAACTTCGTTGAGTTAAGCAAGGCAGGATTGAAGAAAGAAAAGCCGGAATACTTTCTCGCACCGTACGAGTGGTACAACAGTGCAATCAGCAAATGGAGCGCTGAGATTGGGCTTAAGCTGGTGAACCTTACTCCGGGCACCGGCACAAATGCAGATTACACAACCCCCGGCATGAAGAACTACAGGTCTTCCGATGAACTGTTGAAAAGGTTGAAAAACTTCGAGACAGATTCCCCTCAGGGTCTCAATGGTGCTCTGGTACTTATCCACCCCGGAACAGCTCCCGAACGGACAGATAAACTCTACCTGAGGCTGGGTGAGATCATTGAATATTTTTCAGAAAAAGGTTACACATTCAGCAGGTTATAATTCAGCATGGCAGCACAAGACAAAAACCGCTCTCCCTGGACATGGGTCCCCACCCTGTATTTTTACCAGGGAATACCCTATAGCATTGTGATGATCACATCAGGTCTTATTTACAAGACCATGGGTATCTCAATTGCTTCTTTTGCCTTCTGGACCAGCCTTCTTTATCTTCCCTGGGCTATCAAACCACTGTGGAGCCCGTATATTGATGTCGTATCCACCAAACGCAACTGGGTTGTATGGACTCAGCTGCTGCTTGCCCTGGCATTCATCGGAGCCGGATTGGCAATGCCGGTTAAATTCTTTTACCCAGTCACCATTGGGATATTTGCCTTGATAGCCGTTTCATCTGCAAGTCACGATATTGCTGCTGACGGATTTTACATGTATGCCCTTGATCAGCATAAGCAGGCTTTTTTCGTTGGCATCCGCAGCACTTTCTACCGTTTTGCCATGCTGACGGCGCTGGGGCTGGTACCGCTGGTTGCAGGTACGATTCAGAAAAATACAGGCCTTAAACCGGTTCCTTTTGAAGCACGGTCAGTGCCTGCTGATTTATTCATTCAGTTTGACCCTTCCACAATCAGTATCCAACCTGCTTCAGGTGAACCGAAAATTCTGCTGTTCCCTGATAATATTACCGTACCTCTTTATAAAACCGGAAAAACTGAGCTTGACTCAGCGGTGATCTACGTTGCACTTTCAGCACCGCCCGAAGAAGGGAAGACCATCGTGGTAAACATGGCACGCAAGGGAGGCAGCAAGGATATCGACATTTCGAAGAGCCAGACGGGAAGGTTTGAATTCACCAGCCGGAACTGGAATGTGCCGGCAGCCCTCTCCCTGAAAGCACACCATAACCTGACCGGTGAAGCCAGATCAGAGTTTAACATCACTGCCGGCAATATAGCATTCAGCTGGACCGTCTCATTGGCTGTGCTGGGCCTGGTGCTGCTTCTGCTTGCATTCTACAACCGTTTTGCATTGCCCCGCCCGGACGAGCACAGCACAAAAGAGAAGATTGGATGGAATGTGTATAAAGAAGTTTTTGTCTCTTTCTTTACAAAACCGGGTATTGGTCCGGCTCTGATATTCTTCCTTCTTTACAGGCTTGGCGAAGCCCAGCTGGTGAAGGTAGCTACTCCATTCCTTGTTGACTCAAGAAGCGCAGGCGGTATTGGACTCACCTCGGCGCAGTACGGTATAGCCTATGGTACTATAGGCATGCTCTGCCTGACTGCAGGAGGGATACTTGGAGGCATCGTGGCCTCAAAGTACGGACTGAAGAAACTGATATGGTTTATGGCCCTTGCCATGAACATCCCTATCAGTGTTTACATCTTCCTTTCATTCACCCAGCCAATGCCTGGCAATATAGGCATCTATCTCTCCATAGCCCTCGAGCAGTTCGGGTACGGTTTCGGCTTCACAGGCTACTCGCTTTACATGCTTCATTTTGTGGGAGAAAGCAAATACAAGACTGCTGAATTTGCCATCGGCACTTCTCTTATGGCACTGGGAATGATGCTGCCGGGTATGGTATCCGGCAAGATGCTCGGGATTCTGGGCGGTTATCAGCACTTCTTTGTTTATGTGATCCTGTGTGCGATACCGGGATTAATTGCGATAAAATTTCTTAAAATTGATCCGGCGTTCGGACTGAAGAAGAAAGAATAGTCAGGACTGAAGGCGATGTTATTGTTATGGAGAGCAGGTTTGAGAGACTAAGGAAGGAGATTAAAGGTGATCTTTTCACCGATGAGACGCAGCGTATACTTTATGCCACTGATGCATCTGCTTATCGCGAAATGCCTCTGGCAGTAACGAGACCGGCCTGCATCGAAGATATCAGGAAGATAATTGCGTTTGCCCGCAGCGAGGGAACCTCTGTCATACCGCGCGGAGCAGGTACTTCGCTGGCAGGCCAGGTGGTGGGACCCGGTATAGTCATAGACGTCTCAAAGTACCTCAACCGGACACTGGAAATAAACCCGCAGGAGCATTGGATCAAAGTCGAGCCGGGAGTCATCCTGGGTGAGATGAATAAGTATCTTTCAACGTATGGACTGCAGTTCGGTCCTGAGACATCAACAGCAAACCGATGCTGCATGGGAGGCATGCTGGGTAACAACTCATGCGGAGCCCACTCACTTATCCATGGAAGCGTCAGAGATCATATCCTTGAAGTGGAAGCGGTGCTTTCTGACGGATCTGAGGCTGTTTTCAGGGCATTGACAACGGATGAATTCAACGCAAAGTGCGACGGAGATCCGGGTCTTCTTGAGACACTCATTTACAGGAACCTTCGGGATTCGCTCTCTGATTCACATAATGCAGCGGAAATAATAAAGGAGTATCCTCATCCGAAGCTCAAGCGACGTAACAACGGTTATGCACTTGACAGCCTGCTTTATACAGATCCATTTTCAGGAAACGGAGAAAAGATAAACGTATGCACCCTCCTGGCGGGTTCAGAAGGAACACTGGCATTCACGACTTCGATGAAGCTGAACCTTGTGCCTCTTACAAAGGGTAAGACAGGTCTGTTGTGCGCTCATTTCTCAAGCCTGCAGGACGCGGTAAGGGCAAATATACTGGCGCTTAACCATCAGCCGGCGGCTATCGAACTAATTGATGATTACATACTTAATTGCACAAAAGATAATATTGAACAGAACCGCAACCGCTTTTTTGTAAAGGGTGATCCGAAGGCTGTACTTCTGATAGAGATAATCAGACCGACTGTCGAAGAGATTGAGCAGACAGCCGCAGCCATTCAGAAAGAGATGACAGGTGCAGGTTACGGCTACCATTTCCCCGTCTACACCGATGCAGGGGAGATTTCCAGGGTATGGGAGCTTCGAAAAGCAGGCCTGGGTGTGCTTCTTAATATTCCCGGCACAAGGAAAAGCGTTCAGGTCATTGAAGACACCGCCGTCCTTCCCGAACTTTATCCGGATTTTATTGCAGAGGTCGGAAAGATGCTTGATAAGTACGGTATCAATTGCGCCTATTACGCACATATCGCCACAGGCGAAATGCACCTGAGTCCTCTCCTCGATCTGGGAAACGATGATGATGTAAGAATATTCCATGGTCTCGCCGATGGTATGGCTCAGCTTGTTAAGAAATACCGCGGCTCACTCAGCGGTGAGCACGGCGATGGCAGACTGAGGGGAGAGTTTGTACCTCTGATGCTGGGCAAGCATAATTACAGCCTCCTCAGGAAACTGAAAAATACCTGGGATCCATACAATGTTTTTAATCCCGGCAAGATCACCGATACTCCGCCGATGACGGAAAACCTCAGATATTCGTCGGGTGTAAGAACCGGGATACCCGGACTGGTGTTCGATTTCCCTGAAGAGAAGGGCCTTCTTTATGCTGTCGAGAAATGCAGCGGCTCGGGCGACTGCCGTAAAAGCGCCCCCATGGGAGGTACAATGTGCCCCACCTTCATGGCGACAGGTGATGAGGATAAATCGACAAGGGCAAGGGCAAATATGCTGAGGGAGTTTCTGACCAGGTCAGACAAAAAAAGCCATTTTGACCATGAGGAGCTGTACAGGGTTATGGACCTCTGCCTATCGTGTAAGGCCTGCAAATCCGAATGCCCATCCAATGTCGACATGGCCAAGTTCAAGGCCGAGTTTCTGCAGCATTATTATGATATCCGTGGTGTTCCTTTCCGTGCATGGCTGATAGCATGGCTGCCACGGCTGTATGTCCCGGGGATGATGTTCCGCCCGGTGACAAACTTTCTGACGACCACGCCTCTGTTCAAACGCATTACAGGATTTTCATTGAAGCGCTCCATACCTGCCCTGTCGCCTTTCACGCTGCGTAAATGGAAGAAAAGACACAGTAAAACAACGACGCACCCCGCCTCCGCTAAAGGCAGTGTGTGCCTCTTTGCCGATGAGTTTACCAACTACAACGAGAGCGACATTGGCATTAAGGCTGTTATGCTCCTCGAAGGCCTCGGTTATGATGTGACTATACCCCGCCATAAAGAGAGCGGTCGTACATTCCTTTCGAAGGGACTGCTCAGGTCTGCAAAAAAAATCGCAGTCAAAAACATAAAACTGCTTAAGGATATTGTAAGCGATGAACATCCTCTTATAGGTATTGAACCTTCAGCTTTGCTTGCCTTCCGCGATGAATATCCTGAGATGGCTGGCAGGCAGTATGAAGAAGCTGCAAGGTCAATTGCCCGCAATGCTTTCCTACTCGACGAATTTATTCTGCAGGGAAGCTGATAAGGGGAACATAAAACCTGAACATTTTACTGACAGCGCACTTAAGATATTGCTTCACGGGCATTGCCAGCAGAAAGCTGTTGCTTCAACGGAACCGACACGCCGTATGCTCTCGATGCCTGTCAATTATCATGTTGATGAGATCGACGACGGATGCTGCGGAATGGCAGGAGCTTTCGGTTATGAGAAGGAACACTATGACCTTAGTATGAAGATAGGGGAGATGGTATTGTTTCCGGCCGTCAGAAGCGCTGCGGAGGAAACCGTAATTGCGGCACCCGGAACATCATGCCGCCATCACATTGCTGACGGTACGGGAAGAAAGGCGCTTCATCCCGTCGAGGTGATGTACGATGCACTGATAAAATGAAATTGGCAATTAAAAAATCACGAATATGAATACAGCACGATTTACGAAAGTTGAACAGGCATTCTTTGATTTTTCGGGAAGAAAGCAGTTCACCACGAAGCTGCCATATATCGTCGTAAAAAATTTCCCGGATCTCGGATTACTGACCTCCCTGAGGTTCATCGAATGGGTGGCTGACCATCCTGACGGAGTCATCAGCCTCCCCACGGGGAAAACCCCCGAGTACTTCATCAAATGGACACAATACCTTCTGAATAACTGGGAGAAGCCTGAGGCTAAGAAAATAAGGGAAAAGATGGGCCTCTTCCTGAAGAAGAAACCATCGCTGAAAGGCCTTCATTTCATCCAGATAGATGAGTTCTATCCGATAAACCCGAAACAGCATAACAGCTTCTTTGATTATGTCAGCAAATACTATATCGATGGATTTGGTCTCGATCCGTCAAAAGCCCTCCTTATAAATACCGACGAGATACCACTTGCAGACGGAAAAAATTATTCAGAGGTGTTTCCGGATAACCTTATCGACCTTTCCCTTAGAAACAGGGAAGCCCTAAATCCCTTTGAAAAACTTCAGCAGGCATCAATTTTCATGGTAGATAACTGGTGCACAAACTATGAAAAACAAATTCGCGCCCTGGGGGGAATCGGTTTCTTCCTGGGAGGCATAGGCCCTGACGGACACATAGCTTTCAACACCAGAGGCAGTGATCACAATTCAACCACCAGGCTTACAGCTACCAACTTCGAGACTCAGGCTGCATCTGCAGGTGATCTCGGAGGCATTGAGGTCTCCAGAACCCGCCTGGTAATTACAATTGGATTAGGGACAATAACTCATAATCCCGACGCTGTTTCGGTGATTTTTGCTGCCGGCGATGCAAAGGCAATTGTGGTCAGGAACGCACTCGAGAATGGTCCTGACAATTTGTATCCGGCAACCGTCCTTCAAAGCCTTGAAAATGCACGCTTTTACATTACTGAGGGAGCCTCTGTGCAGCTTAATGACAGCATCCAGAATTATTACAGGGAAGGCGAATGGACTTTTGAAAAGACGGAAAGGGCCGTTTATGATCTTTGCCAGAAGATTGACAAATATGCCCATAAGCTCGTCCTGGAGGACCTGAAAAATGATGAGTACTGTTCTATGATACCTGGCCTGAGCATGGACAGCGTTGCGGAAGTGATTGAATCGACAAAGAAAAAAATGGAGGCCGGGCTGAGAATAGAAAAGAATGCAGCTTTTCTTCACACAGGGCCGCACCATGATGATATAATGCTTGGAATTTTCCCGGCTATAATTCCACAGCTGAGAGAAATAACCAACAAGTTTCATTTTTCAGTGCTTACTTCCGGCTTTAATGCCGTCACTAACCAAATGTTGCTTCAGCTTCTTGAGGAGACCCTCTACCTGATTTCGGTTGATAAGATACAGATGCTGCGTTACCCCGACTTTTTTGAAAGCGGATATAAGTTCAAGTGGGACAAAGACGTAAGTCATTACCTTGATAAAGTGGCAGACAAGGACAATGCGGGCAAGCTCAGGGGAGCATGCCACAGGATCGTCAGAGCAATGGTCGATATCTATAAACTGAAATCAAAAGATGACCTGATCAGACAGATACAAAAGAATATCGAACTTATAAGCTCAAGTTACAGCGGTGAAAAGAATCCTCCCGATATCCAGAGGCTTAAGGGAATGCTGCGCGAGTTTGAAGAAGAGCTGGTGTGGGCCCATTATGGCGTTCCGGTGCGAAACATTGAACATCTCCGTCTCGGATTCTACACTGGTGATATCTTTACCCGGCAGCCTGACCGTAACAGCGATGTTGAACCGATACTTCAGTGTCTCAGGCGCATCCATCCGACAATAATAAGTCTTGCCTTCGATCCTGAAGGGTCAGGCCCCGACACCCATTACAAGGTCCTGCAGGCTATTGCCGAAGCACTCCGACAGTGGAGCCTTGAAATGGATCTGTCAGGACTAAGAATAATAGGTTACCGGAATGTGTGGTACAGATTCCTGCCTTCCGAGGCAAATGTTTTTGTCCCTGTCTCGCTCAATTCCATGGCCGTATTGAACCAGTCGTTCCGCGACTGTTACGTGAGCCAGGTAAACGCCTCTTTCCCCAGTCCGGCCTATGACGGGCCTTTCAGCGATCTCTCGCAGCAGGTGTGGGTTGAGCAGTTCAAGCAGGTTCAGCTGATACTCGGCAAAGACTTCTTTTATGAGAATGAGAGCCCCAAGATCAGAGGTACCCACGGTATGGTGTATTATAAGGAAATGCATATCGATGAGTTCCTGAAACATGCACGGGAACTGGAAAAGAGCGTCGAGGGAGAGGCACTTTAAAGCTGACTAGTCGTATAAAAAGTACTTCGAAGCCTTCTTCCTGAAGGAAGGGATATCATTTGTCCACAGGCCTGTGATATCGCTTACTTTGAATGATTTGGTGAACTCAATTCTTACGCTGTCTGTGCCGCATACCTTGTCAAACATTGCAATACGCGACGGATCGCACATTTCGAAGACATTCCTGTCAGGCCACAGCCTGTGGGCCTCCTGCATCAGATAGAACTGCAGCAATGAAAGAGGAGCAACAGTTGGATCTGTCAAATGTATCTGGACGCCGTGCACCATCTTTCCCTGGAGGGTGCTGTAGTAAGGTTTGTAATGTATAGGTCTGAAGATCACTCCGGGCAGCTTAAGGCTGTTCATGGCGGATGCAAGTGAGTCAGCGTTGATCCACTCCGCCGCAAAAAGCTGGAAAGGCAGGGTGTAGCCGATACCAATGCTTACTGCATACAACTCTCCCAGAATACCGGTCGCAGGGTAAAAGAGAGGAGAGTCCATGTTTGGTATGTGGGGTGATGAAGGTACCCATGGCAATCGCGTCTCTTCAAAGTACATACTACGCGACCATCCGGTCATCTTAACAACATTCAGATCGCACTTTATTCCGTTGGCCAGCATCCCTTCGCCGTTAAGGAAGAGGGCCAGTTCCCCCACAGTAAATCCATGTACATAAGGTATTTCAAACTGGCTCACAAAAGAAATGAATCCCGGTCTTGTCACAGCGCCTTCCATTCGTATGCCTCCCAGCGGATTTGGCCTGTCAAGAACAACAACAGGTATGCCGTTCTCACGCAGCCGCCTCCAATGACAAGGCCGAGCGTACTGATGAAGGTATATGACCGCGAACCTATATCCTGAACATCATAGACAATAACATCCAGATCCCTGAGCATTTCAGGTGCAGGCTTCCTGGTCTTACCGTAGAGGCTGTAAACAGGGAGGCCGGTGGCCGGGTCTTTTTCCGATGTCACATACTCCCCCGCAGTGAATTCTCCCCTGACGCCATGCTCGGGTCCAAACAAGGCAGTCAGCGTCACTCCCGGAGCTTTAAACAAGATATCAACTGTTGATCTGAGGTAGCGGTCAACGCCCGTGGGGTTCGTCACGAGGCCAACTCTTTTACCCTTTAGGATTTCATAATCACTCTTCATGAGCTCCTCAAGACCTGTCGTAACGGTTTGCCCTCTCAGAGCTCCGGCACAGGACATCGTGAGGATAAGTATCATCAGAGACCTGGATAGTTTTATAAAAGTGTTCATTCAGTTTTATTTTTAATGGTTGACTAAAATAAATAATTTCATGCTGCCTTTGATTTGAATATTATATTTTTTTATATTTGAATTTGTAAGATGTAATACAACATTTTATGAAAACATGGAAATATTTTATCATCATTCTGTCTGCGCTTCAGATCACCGGATGCCAGAACAAAGAGGTTCCTTCGGAGCTTAAAAATCAGATAGACTCTATCACCGCTGTCATGGTCCCTCAGCCCATGGAATCTCTCTGCGACCTTTCATTAACCATGTCAAAGGGCGGTATTGTTACTGTCAGGGGTGAGACTGACATGCCCGAAGCAAAGATTAAGGTTATTGAACTGCTCAACCGGTCTGGCTACAAATATAACGATAGTATAACGGTCCTGCCTGACACTTCAGTCATAAAGAAACCCTGGGGTCTTGTTACTATAAGTGTATGTAATATAAGGACCGAACCTTCAAATGGAGCTGAAATGGCAACCCAGGCATTGATGGGCACACCGGTGAAGCTACTTAAAAGGAAGGGAGGGTGGCTCTTTATTCAGACCCCGGATTCTTATCTCGGATGGACTGGCGAAGATGCTGTTGTTGAACTTGGTAATAAGGAGATGGATGCATGGAAAAGCAGTGAGAGGCTTATATTCCTTGAAAACACCGGAGTCATTACTGACAGTTATGATAAGACTGTGTCAGACATCGTTCTGGGGTGTGTGCTGAAAAAAACCGGAGAACAGAAAGATTTTTACAGTGTTGCACTTCCTGACGGACGTGATGGCAGGATAAAGAAAAGTGACGCATCCGAATTCAGGTCCTGGGCTGATAAGATCCAGCCTGAAGCCGACAGGATGATCACCTTCGCCCGTTCACTCCTCGGCTTTCCGTACCTGTGGGGCGGAACTTCAACAAAGGCAATAGATTGCAGCGGCTTTACAAAAACCATTTATTTCACAGGCGGAGTGATTCTCGCCCGCGATGCCTCTGGCCAGTACAGACACGGAACTGAAATAAGTATTGAACATGGGTGTGATTCACTGGCTCCCGGCGACCTGCTCTATTTCGGCAGAATGAGCCACGGAAAGAAGAGGATAACCCATACGGGAATGTACATCGGTGACACTGAGTTTATACATTCATCAGGGATGGTAAAGATCAACAGCTTTGACTCGACACGCGTAAACTACAGCCAGTATCGCAGTATATCACTCCTCGGAGCGAAGAGGGTTATTGGCGTTACGCCGGGTAAGGGAATTGAACGTGTTTCACAGCATTACTGGTATTTTTAATATGAAGAAAAGAGATTTCATTAAAATCGGAGGACTGGCAACCGGAGCTTTATTGACAGGATGCTCAACCTCACCAACGGACATGTCAGCCAAGCGGACCAATTCAGTAAAAAAAGGCAGCACAGGACTGAAGTTAAGCTTCAGACCTTATGAGCTGCAGCTCAGACACGTGTTTACTGTTGCGACAAATTCGAGAACCACAACACCCGGCGTACTCACAACCATTGAGTATGACGGAGTGACAGGTTTTGGTGAAGCATCTATGCCTCCCTACCTTGGTGAAAGCCTTAACTCCGTAACAGGGTTTCTTTCAAAGGTAAATCTCGGACAGTTTACTGACCCATTCCTGATGGAAGATATACTGGACTATGTTGAGGGTATCATGCCTGGCAACCATGCCGCTAAAGCTTCCGTTGATATTGCACTTCATGATCTTACAGGTAAGCTGCTCGGTCAGCCATGGTTCAGGCTTTGGGGACTAAATCCGGAAAAAACGCCAAATACAAGTTTTACCATTGGCATTGACACGGCTGAAGTTGTAAGACAAAAAACACTCGAGGCAAAAGCCTTCAAAATTTTGAAGGTTAAACTCGGAAGAGATAACGACAAGGAGATGATTGAGACTATCCGGTCGGTGACGGATGTGCCTTTATATGCAGATGCCAATCAGGGGTGGAAGGATAAGCAAAAGGCCCTTGAGATGGTTCAGTGGCTGAGCGGTAAAGGAGTACAGTTCGTTGAGCAGCCCATGCCGAAGGAACAGATAGATGACATCGCCTGGCTGACAGCCAGAAGTCCTCTGCCGGTACTGGCTGATGAGTCACTTCAGACTGTGAAGGATCTGCTGCCCCTGAAAGGGGTCTATTCGGGTATAAACGTGAAGCTGATGAAATGCGGGGGAATGAATGCAGCGTATAAGATGATTATCATGGCAAGGCAGATGGATATGAAGATACTTATAGGTTGTATGACTGAAACTTCATGTGCCGTATCAGCTGCGGCGCAACTGTCTCCACTGGTTGACTGGGCTGATCTTGACGGTAACCTTCTGATAAGCAATGATATCTACGAAGGGATGACGATTGTTGACGGGAAGGTAACCCTGCCTGACAGACCAGGCATCGGAATTATTAAGATAAAGGTTTAGGCTGCTTTTTAAGCAGAAAGTGACAAAAATTGAAATTTAATAATTCATAATACAAAAAACAAATTTAATCTTTGTTCTCTAAATGATTTATAATTAGTTGATTATAAACCATAAACCATTTATTAAATATTGTTAATAAATATTATTTATTCAAGAGGTAATACATCATACAAAAATTTTATTTAATTTGCAGCAGGTTTGGATCCGCAGAAGTTGGTGCTGTTTTAATTTTTGATGATAGGCTTAACCTTTCGAACAATATTTAACCATTAAAATCAACCAAATGAGAACAATTCTTCTAACATGTATGATGATTTTGGGCATTATGCTTTCTCAAAGCGTATATGCTCATTCCAAAATCGGCTTAGAGTATAACTCTAATTCCGGTCCTGATGAATTATTGCTGGCTGTCAACACATCGGGTGTAAACACTGGCAATGATTTCAGCAGTGATGTTTTTCCGAATTCCACATCTTCGCTTCAGCAAAGAAGGATTGCCGGAACGGTCACGGAAAAAAACGGGACACCTTTACCTGGTGTTAACGTGGTTGTCACCGGGACTACCCAGGGTGTTATAACAGATACTGATGGTAAATACAGCATTGACGTTCCCCAGGGAGACAAAAGCCTGACATTTACATTTATTGGTATGCAACAGCAGGTTATTGTTGTTGGCACTTCAAATGAAATTAATGTAACCATGTCAGAGTCCGCTTTTGGCCTTGATGAGGTAGTTGTTATCGGATATGGTACTGTTAAGAAGAGCGACCTGACCGGTTCTGTTTCCTCAGTCAAAGGTGAAGCGATTACCTTACAGGCTGTCGGTAACCCGGTTCAGGCACTGGCAGGAGCCGTGTCAGGGGTCCAGGTTCTTCAGACATCAGGTCAGCCAGGTTCTGCCTTAAGTGTCCTGATCAGAGGCGGAAATTCTCTTCTTGGCAGTAATGAGCCACTATACATTGTTGATGGAATGCCTCTGGCCGGAGGATTAAGCATGCTTAACACCAACGATATTCAGTCGATTGAAATATTGAAGGATGCTTCAGCAACGGCAATTTACGGTTCGCGAAGTGCAAACGGGGTTGTACTCGTTACGACCAAAAAAGGTTCAGAAGGAAAGACCTCATTTGAATACAGCGGCTATTTCGGCGTACAGCAGGCAGCAAAGAAAATTCATCTTTTGAACGGCGAAGAGTACGGTACAATTGCTAATATCAGGGCTGCCAATGATGGTGAAGCCCCTTATTTCTCAGATGCTGAGGTTGCCGCATTTGGAGAAGGCACTAACTGGCAGGATGAGATCTTCCAGCTTGCACCTATCCAGAACCATTCATTAAGAGTTTCCGGAGGAAACAGTAAGACCTTATTCAGTGTCTCAGGCAGTTTCTTCGACCAGAAAGGCATAATAATAAACTCGGGATATAAGAATGCCCAGCTAAGAACCAGCCTGGAAACAAAATTATTACCCAACTGGAGACTTTCATTGAATAGTATTTTAAGCAGGAGGGAGAATAGAAATTTATTAAGCAACAATACTGAAAGAGGAAGGGGCGTACTGAGCGCTGCTCTGGCTGATGCACCCTCGATACCGGTTCGTGACGCCGAAGGCAACTACAGTGATGTCAGACCTTATGGATTCAGTCCTGAAGGTGTGGAGAATGCTGTGGCTCTCGCGTTGGAGAGAAAACAGGTGTCGCACTCCAATAGTTTAAATCTGAGTATTTTTACTGACGGTAACTTTACAAAAGATTTAAGATTTTATTCCGGCATCGGTATTCAATATGACGCAACCCGTGGAGACCTGTATTCCCCGCCAATCCTACTGGCATCACAGATAGGCGATGCCTCAATTTCTTACGATGAGTATACTGACATTGTAAATGAAAATACTCTGACATATTCGAAAAAAATAGGTACGGATCATGACCTCACAGTTCTCGGAGGTATGACTGCCCAGATAAACACAGCTCAGTCTGTAGATGCAAGCTCTACCGGGTTTTTAACGAATATGCTTGAAAATTACAGCCTTCAGTCCGGAAGTTTTGTCGGAACCCCTCAGTCCGGTTATTCAAAATGGACTTTACTTTCCTTCCTGGGAAGGGTAAATTACTCCTATAAAGGGAAATATTTGTTTACATCCAGTATACGAGCTGACGGATCTTCACGTTTCGGCGCAGCAAATAAATGGGGCTATTTCCCGTCAGCCGCACTGGCATGGAGAATGTCTGAAGAGGAGTTCCTGAAAGACAATCCGACAGTGAATAATCTGAAACTGAGAGCAAGCTGGGGACAAACCGGCAGCACAGCGGTGGAACCATATCAGTCACTTGCAGTTCTGAACAGCGTCAGGACAGTATTTGACGATAATATTTATATCGGATATGCTCCGGGTGGATCAATGTCAAATCCTGAACTCAGATGGGAAAAGACTGATCAGATAAATGCCGGGGTCGATGTCGGATTATTCGAAGACAGAGTGTACATGACCGTTGATCTTTATTATAAGAAGACCAGTGACATCCTGGTACAGGTACCTGTTGTTTTATCATCAGGCTACTCAACCCAGATAAAAAATCTAGGTGATATTCAGAATAAGGGATTTGAGGTGTCAGTTAATTCCAGAATTATTGACGGAACTTTCAGCTGGGATCTGGGTGCCAATATATCAGCAAACCGCAATAAGGTCCTTAGTTTACCGGAAGGCGGAGATATTTTCGGTCAGTCAACCGGCTATGTGCTTCCTTCAATGAGCCTCGTGCGCGAAGGTTATCCGGTAGGAGTTTTCTTTGGATATGTTGAGGATGGAATAAACGAATCAGGCCAGATAAAATATGTTGATGTTACTCCTGACGGTGTAATCACAAGTGCTGACAGGACTATTATCGGAGACCCCAATCCTGATTTTATTTTCGGGATTAATTCAGGTATGTCCTATAAGAATTTTGATTTTACCGTTCAGATTAATAGTGTCCAGGGAAATGATATTCTGAATTACAATGCAGTAAACCTGGCAGATGCCTTTGCTTATGGTCTGAACCAGCTTGGTGATGTAATTGAAAATTCCTGGTCTGCCCAAAACCCGAATCCGAATGCCAAATATCCAAAAATCAGCAAGAATACCACTTTCAAGGCTTCGGACAGGTTTATAGAGGATGGTTCGTATGTTCAGCTGAAGACTGTCAGGTTATCCTATACATTGAGAGGCAAAAAATTCGAAACTTCACTGATAAAGAATTCTCAGATTTATTTTAGTGCTCAAAACCTCTATACTTTCACTAAGTATTCATTTTATTCACCTATTCAGAATACGTACGGCACTGGAATCTCTAAAGGTATTGACCAGTATGGATATCCTGATACCAGGAGCTTTATGGTCGGTGTCATAATTAACTTGTAAGGTTTAAAATCAAATTAAATTAGGAGACATAATCATGAAAAAAGTTATATTGTTGGCATTACTGGTCCTTATGCATGCGTCCTGCTCTGATTTTTTGGAGGAGGTTCCAAAGGACAGGTTGACGGAGGTAAATTTCTATACAAATCTGGCTGACGCCCAATCAGCTGTAGCTGCAATATATGCACCAATCAGAGATAATTTCAATGATAATTATTGCACGATGATTGATATTCTTTCCGATTACTGGATGGGAAGAGGATCTACCAGGCCTATGTCAATATACCAGGGTCTTGATCAAACTAATATTAACAGGGTATCAAACAGCTGGACGTATCTATACAGAGGTGTAAGAAATGCTAATATCGCGATTGAGAAAATTCCGGGTATAGCGTCAGTAAGTGAAACAGATAAAGCTGCTTTAATTGCAGAAGCCCGTTTTCTGAGAGCATATATTTATTTTAAAATGGTCAGGCTGTGGGGTCCTGTTCCGCTCTATCTTGAAACTACTGTCACTGATATGAGCAGAAGACCCGAAAGTGAAATATATGACGCGATCATTAATGACCTGAAACAAGGCGAGACTGATTTACCAGACGCACCTGCTCAGTACGGACATCCTTCAAAATGGGCTGCCAAAGCTTTACTTGCTGAAGTTTATTTACAGCAGGGTGAATATCTTCTGGCAAAAGACAAGGCAAATGAGGTCATTGATGCCAATAAGTACAGCCTTGTTGAAGTAAGTGTCGCTGATGATTTTAATAAAATATTTGGCCCAACTGCAAATGGTACCACAGAGGAGATATTCTATCTGAAATTCAGTCATGAGAGCGGCACTACCTATCCCCACAAACTTTTGTGGGACAGAGATCAGTTTTCGCCCTACGGGAGCTATGTTACTTTTGGTCTTACTACTAACCAGTTCCTTATAGATTGGAATACTTCCGATCTGAGAAGACAGTTCAATATTTTTTCCCAGTATATTAACAGGACTACGGGAGCCGTTGAAACACTGCCCTCAAGCACGCCGATTCTCTGCTGCAAATACAGGGATCTTTCTGCACCAACCAACGGAGATTTTGCAAATGATTCACCCGTCCTCAGGTATGCTGATGTTCTGTTGATTTATGCTGAGGCTGCAGTTATGGCTGATAACGCAGTTTCCCCTCTGGCGCTTGAATGCCTGAATAAAATAAAAAGAAGAGGATACGGATTTCCATCAAATACAGTCTCAGCGGTTGATTATCCTTCCACAGGCTGGACCGTTACCTCATTCAGAGAGACAGTAATCCAGGAACGTGGGTATGAGTTGTTTATGGAAGGGAAACGCTGGTTTGACCTGAAGCGTCTGGGAACAGCAAGACTAAAGGAAATATGTCTTCTCAATAAAGGTTTTGAGGTGAAGGATCTTCACTTATTGTGGCCAATACCGCAGCAGGAGATAAATACCAATCCTGACATTGCCCCGGAAGATCAGAATCCGGGCTATTAGAAGTGAGCCCGGAAATTGCTGTTTATCAGTTCTTGTTATAGTAACCTTGTCTGAAATGCCTGAAGTTGCCCCGGAAAAGTTTTTGGGGCAACCTTTCAGGTAAATCAGGACAGGACCAGGGGCCATGCCAATGAAATATCTCCTGTATAACTAAAGAAACATTCTTAGCGATACTTAAAAATTATATTAAATAATAATCAATCTGAAAAAAATGAAAGAAGGCAGTATATCAACAGTCCTGATACTTTTTATGGCCATGATGTTGACAGGTTGTGCCGAAAAGGACAATTCAGCCATAGTTACCGGAGCTGATCAGACCGGGATGTATCTTCAGTACCTGCAGGGGAAGAATGTGGCTATGACAATTAATCACTCATCCATAATAGGAGACAAGCCCAGTCTTGATTCACTGTTGTCACTTGGAGTTAATGTTGTCAGGGTTTTCGGACCGGAGCACGGCTTCAGGGGAAATGCCAGTGATGGTGCTCCCATAGACAATGACATTGATCAAAAGACCGGCGTCCCGATTATCTCATTGTACGGAGATCATTACAAACCCACGCCGGAAGAGCTTGCGGGGATTGATGTAATGATTTATGACATCCAGGATGTGGGAGTACGCTTTTATACCTTCCTGTCAACATTGCATAATGTGATGGAAGCATGTGCTGAGGATAGCATTGAGCTGATAGTCCTTGACAGACCCAATCCCAACGGTTTTTATGTCGATGGTCCGATACGGGAAGAAGGATTTGTGACCTTTGTAAGTATGGATCCGATTCCGATTGTTCACGGGATGACTTTTGGCGAATACGCCCAGATGGCTAACGGAGAGGGATGGCTTGAAAATGGAGTGAAATGCAATCTCAGGGTAATACCAATGCTGAATTATAATCATAATAAGGAATATGTCTGCCCGGTACCTCCGTCACCAAACCTGAATACGCAGCAGTCAATACTTCTGTACCCGTCACTGTGTTTGTTTGAAGGGACCGAAATAAGCCAGGGCCGTGGCACTACCTTTCCATTTCAGGTCCTTGGCAATCCTGAACTGAAGGGTCAATACACATTTTCTTTTACTCCGGTTTCGATGCCCGGCATGAGTGTTCACCCTCCCCTCCTTGGAAAAGAATGCTTCGGCCTGGATCTGCGTAAATACAATACGGACATTTTCAGAAAAACAGGCCGGATAAACCTGAGCTGGCTGAAGGAGTTATATGCTGCTTATCCTGATAAAGAAAATTTCTTCAATGATTATTTCAGGAACCTGGCAGGCACTGACAAGCTGAAAGAACAGATTGTCGCCGGTAAAACGGAGGAGGAAATCAGGGCAAGCTGGGAACCGGGTCTGACGAATTATAAAAATATGCGGGTCAAATACCTGATATACGAATAACAGACACCGTTGTTACCCATTGATAACTCAATAATTATTATTGATTAAATAAAACATACAGAGATGAGAAGGATAAAGTTCATAACGCTTTTTATGACAGGTATTTCCTTGATAATGGCCGGCTGCACCGGTGAAAAAGAAACAGTTATCGTCACTGGGGCTGATCAGACCGATCAGTATCTGCCTGACCTTCAGGGAAAGAATGTGGCTATGACCATAAACCAGAGTTCCCTGATAGGTAAACAGGTGAGCCTCGACAGTCTTCTGTCACTGGGAGTTAATGTAGTGGTAGGTTTTAATCCCGAGCATGGCTTCAGGGGCAGCAACGTCTATGACACTATTGATGCAAAAACAGGCATCAGGGTCAGATCATTATACAGGACAGAAACGAACAAGCCGCTGAAGAAAGACCTGGAAGGTGTTGATATAATGATATATGATATTCAGGATGTGGGAACACGTTTCTATACATATCTGACGACCCTGCATTATGTGATGGAGTCCTGCGCCGAGAATGGCATAGAGCTTATTGTGCTCGACAGGCCCAATCCGAATGACAGTTATGTTGACGGACCCGTGCTGGAAAAGGGATTTAAAACATTTGTCGGTATTGATCCTATACCTATTGTCCACGGGATGACATTCGGCGAATATGCTGAGATGCTTAACGGGGAAGGATGGCTGGCCAACGGAATTAAATGCAAGCTTAAGGTAGTGAAGATGCTCAACTATAAACACGGCAAGCCTTACGTTTGTCCTGTGCCGCCTTCACCCAACCTTAATACACAGCAGTCAATACTGCTCTATCCTTCATTATGTCTTTTCGAAGGAACGGTTATCAGCCAGGGCCGGGGTACATATTTTCCATTCCAGGTCCTTGGTAATCCTGAATTAAAGGACAAATACACCTTTTCATTCACTCCGGTTTCCATCGAAGGGATGAGTGTAAATCCTCCCCATCTGGGGAAAGAATGTTACGGTCTGGATCTCAGAAAATATAATACTGACATATTCAGGAAAACCGGACGCATGAACCTGAGCTGGTTAAAGGAGTTCTATAATGCTTATCCCAACAAGGAGGAATTCTTCAGGAACGAAAAGTTTGATAAATTAGCAGGTACAAATAAGCTGAGAGAACAAATCATAGCGGGAAAAACGGAGAAAGAGATTCGTGAAAGCTGGGAACCTGAGCTTTCTAAATTCAAGGAAATCCGTAAGAAATATTTATTGTACTAGTGACCCAATTCATAAGAGGAGGTAATAATGTACTCAAAAGCGCATAAGGAAGCGGAGAATTTTCTGAAGAATGAAACACAGTTTCATCTTGGAATGCTTCCGACAGAGCAGTCAAATCCTAAAACCCGTGGCCTGGATCAGATATTTGCCGCCAGTTATTCCAGGGGTGTGAAGACCTTGTTATCTGTCGACGAGGATGTTTATTCAATGGCGAAGAAAGTGCTGGCCGGAAAGGAATTTAAAAAGATGGTCACTTCTGGTCTGAAAGCGGTCTCTGAGGGGAAGAAGATAATCTTTTCCGGATGCGGAGCAACAGGTCGCCTGAGTATTCTCCTTGAGTCAATCTGGCGTTGTTTTTTCAGAGACCTGCAAAAGAAATACCCTGTTATTTATAACAAGACGAAGGAGATTGAGAATGCCGTTTTCAGTATTATGACCGGCGGAGACTACGCTCTCATTCGTGCAGTCGAGTTTTTTGAGGACTATCAGGAATTTGGCAGACAGCAGGTCAGAGAACTGAACATTACCTCCGGGGATATGCTCGTGGCAATTACCGAGGGCGGAGAAACATCTTCCGTGCTCGGTACATTGTCTGAAGCCGCTGATCGCGGTGCGGAGGTATTCCTTTTGTTCAATAATCCTGCCAGCATTCTGTGCGAATATATTGAGCGTTCGCGAAAAGCAATACAGGACCCAAGGGTTACTGTGCTTGACTTATTCTGCGGACCAATGGCTATTGTGGGCTCCACACGGATGCAGGCAACCACCTCAGAGCAGCTGGTGGCTGGTGCTGCCCTTGAAATCATACTCGGCAGGTATTTCAGGAGGATGCTCACTCCAGATGAATTAAAAGCATTGAATATCAGTGATATAGACTATGCAGACGCCTTTAAATCAATGCTCGATGAGCTGATTTCAGCAGAGAATACTGAAATACTCGGAGATTATATTAAACTCGAAGAAAGTATTTACCGGAAAAATGGTCTTATAACATATTTTGGTAACGGATTGCTCCTTGATATATTTACTGACACGGCTGAGCGCACTCCTACTTTTATGCTGCCCCCGTTTAAAAAATTTGACGATACTGACTCCCCGCCTTCATGGGCGTTCGTAAAGAACCCCATGTTATCAACTGACGATGCGTGGGGAAACCTGTTTGGCCGCCCGCCGCGTTGCCTTGAATGGGACAGCAACCTTTATCGTAAGATGGGAGCAACTGCTAACATTGTAGCTAATCCTCCTCTGCTCGATACCTCACAGATAGTAAAATTTCGTATTGGTAATGAAGAAGATGCTTCACGTTTATCGAGAACTCCCAATATTGCTGTCAGTGTCTTAGGAAGCAGCGAGGTGGCTGGCACGGACCATAAAGAATATTATGCCGCATTTACCAGGGCGACTACGAAATTTCAGAGGAGATCATCTCTTATAATAGGCAACAGTGAACAAAAAGCTGAGTACCAGGTTGCCTGTTCCCCCATGGGTTCGGTCCTTAATCTCATGGAACATCTGGCCGTTAAGCTTGTTCTGAATACAATTTCAACCGGCACGATGGTAGCTATGGGAAGAGTATCAGGCAACTGGATGAACTGGTTTGATGTTACCAACAAAAAGCTGATTGACAGAGGGATACGATTAATTGCCGAATCGTGTGATTTAAATTACAGGGATGCCTGTTATGCGCTTCATGAAACCCTCGAAGAACTTAAAACTGTTAACTCTTCAAACACTGAACAATTCTCTCCTGTTCAGTATACAATCAATAAAGTAAATAGTGCAGGCAAAAAGGTAAAATAAGAATACCAAATATATTATGTCTCCACTTTTGATCCTTTGTATATTCCTGATATATACTGTAATTCTCTTTGCAGTTACCTGGCTTACGGCAAGGAAGGCTGACAGTCAGTCTTTTTTTATCGGCAATAAGTCCTCTATATGGTTTGTGGTTGCGTACGGAATGATAGGGGCTTCTCTTTCGGGGGTTACCTTTATGTCTGTTCCCGGATGGGTAAAGGATACCCAGTTCAGCTATATGGTGGTGGTACTCGGGAACCTTTGCGGATATGCAATCATAGCCCTTGTCCTGCTGCCGCTGTACTATAAAATGAAGTTAACTTCGATCTATTCCTATCTCAGCCAGCGGTTTGGATTCTGGTCATATAAAACAGGGGCAGGATTCTTTATACTCTCCAGGACCCTTGGTGCATCGCTGCGCATGTTCCTTGTTATCAATGTTCTGCAGATTTTTGTATTCGATGCCTGGAATGTACCATTTTGGGTTAACGTTCTGATATTCATTATCCTGATTATAATTTACACACTGAAAGGAGGTATCAAAACCATAATCTGGACTGATACTCTGCAGACTACTTTTATGCTGCTGGCAGTTGTTTTTACTGTGGTGTTTATCAGCAGGGATCTGAAAATATCACTGCCTGACTTGTTTTCCACTGTGAGGGAGAGTTCGTATTCAAAGATTTTTATAATGGACTGGGACCATCCGAGATTTTTCCTGAAGCAATTCCTGAGCGGAATATTTATCACGATAAGTATGACAGGCCTTGACCAGGAGATGATGCAGAAAAACCTTAGCTGCCGTAATCTCAGGGAAGCTCAGAAGAATATGTTTACCTTCAGCGGAATACTTGTCTTTGTCAATCTTATTTTCCTGTTTCTTGGCGCTCTTCTGCTTATTTACGCTCAGGCCAGAGGTGTTACAGTTGCATCAACAGATGATTTGTTTCCAACCATCGCCATAAAGTTACTCGGGCCTATTGCCGGGATTGTATTTCTTATAGGACTCATTTCTGCGGCATTCCCGAGCGCTGACGGGGCGATGACTTCACTCACTACTTCCATCAGCATTGATTTCCTCGGACTTGACAAACGCCAGGGGATATCTGAGAAGAGAAGAACAGGGATCAGGTATGGCGTTCACTTAACAATAGCACTTGTGTTTTTTATCAGTGTATTGATATTCAGCACGCTGGAAGATAAAGCAGTCATTGATAAACTTTTTACTATTGCCGGGTATACTTATGGCCCGTTGCTTGGGCTATACGCATTCGGCCTTTTCACTAAAAGAATTGTAAAGGACAGAGTAACTCCATTCATAGCCATCATGTCACCGTTGATCTGTTATCTGCTAAGCAGGTATTCGGAAGTATTGTTCAATGGTTATAAATTTGGTTTCGAATTACTTCTCCTCAACGGTTTTCTGACTTTTGCCGGATTATGGATCTTCAGCATCAGGAAGGGAACTATCAACAAAATTTAAAAAGTGCTATGGTGACCCTTTGTTTTCCGCCCCTGCGTGTTCTGCTCTTTTCTTTCCTTCTCGCCTCCATCAACCTGATGTCTATCGCATCCGAAGCCGCAGGCCCTGAAAGATCAGGACCGGAGCCAACATACGCTTATAACCAGGTGATTGTTGGCGCCGATCGTCTGTTTAACGAATTTACCTGTCTGATTGACGGGAAGAAGATCGCATTGGTTACAAATCATACAGGCCGGTTGTCTGACGGAACTCACCTGGCTGATGCCCTGTTTAAGTATCCTGACGCCGAACTTAAAGTGCTTTTCGGCATGAATTATAATATTCGCACCAATGATTATTCCTTACCTGTTGATGCTGAAACTGTTATTGATGCTGAAACAGGCCTGCCAAAACATTCACTTTACGGAACAGCCCACAAACCAACTGCTGAAATGCTTAAAGATGTTGAGGTGATCATAATTGATTTTCAGGAGGTTGGAGTTCGTTTTTATGAACATATCAACATCCTTGGTTTTGTCATGGAGGCAGCGGCTGAAAATAATATCGAAGTGGTGGTCCTTGATCGCCCTGATCCCATAACCGGTATTAAGGCAGATGGATTTCTGACAGATGATGAATTCCTCTATGGTTTTGGTGCGTTTGGAAAAATTCCGGTGATTCACGGAATGACCATGGGAGAACTGGCCAGATTATATAATGGTGAAGGTATGCTTCGCGGTGGATTGCATGCAAAGCTCCATGTAGTAGAAATGCTGGGGTGGGAGAGGTCTATGTGGTTTGATCAAACGGGATTAAAATGGATAAAACCTTCTCCCAACCTCCCAACGGAGGAATCAATGCTTGCCTATGCAGGAACCTGCCTTTTTGAGGGTTTGAATATCTCCACAGGCAGGGGCACCGAAAAACCTTTTCAATATATTGGTGCTCCCTGGATCAATAACAATCAGGCTGTCAGTCTGCTCAATGATCTCGGTCTTGAGGGCGTAATCTTTGATACTGTCAGTTTTACGCCGGTAAAAATGTCTTTTCACGGCACGGATCCCTTCCTTGCCGGAGAGAGGTGCAAAGGCATATTTGTCAATGTTACCGACAGGGACCGGTTTGAACCATACAGGGCAGGAATTGCTATGCTTTGGGCAATTCACAAACTCCATCCTGAACGTTTGGAATGGAATGATGCCGTAATAAACCGGCTTGTGGGAACGCGCAGACTTAAAACAATGATTCTTAATGGTTCTGATCCGGGTGAGATTTTTGCTTCCTGGGGGAAAGAACTTGCACAATTCGAAAAAATACGCCGAAAGTATCTGATTTACTGATATGATATCGGGTTGCTCCTGATGTTATATTCTTTTTAATCAGATATGGTTTTTTCGATACATGAATATTCTTGTAACACACACATATATAGTTGTTTAATTATGATTATCCTCTTCGGGTTTTATTTCGCTGTATTGATTTAAGGAATTTTTTTTAACAAAATTTATTGTTGTAGCACATCATACAAAAGAATCTTGTACCTTCATGGAAGTTGGAAATGTGTTTTTTTGTGACCTGATATCATTTAACCTAACCATACTTTTTAACCCTAAATCAACTTACATGAAAACAAAACTATTTGTGTTGTTCACGGTTTTGGGGCTTTTGCTTGCGCAAACCATTTTTGCGCAACCCAGGACCGTAACAGGCATTGTGACAGACGCCAGCACCAATGAAACATTGCCTGGCGTGAATGTGGTCATTAAGAACACAACTACCGGAGTCCTTACGGGTCCGGGTGGTTCTTACTCCATAAATGTTCAACAAGGACAGATTCTGCTGTTTACCTTTGTAGGGTATGCTCCAAAGGAGGTGACTGTCGGCACATCAAACAGGATTGATGTTAATCTCAGCCTCGACGTCACGCTTATTGATGAGGTCGTGGTGGTGGGCTACGGAACACAAAGGAAAGCTAACCTCACCGGAGCTGTATCATCGGTTGATGCAAAGACCCTGGAGGCAAGGCCGATTGCTGATGTTGGCCGCGGACTTCAGGGAAGCACACCCGGCCTCAGTGTTGTGATACCAAGCGGTGAACTGGGATCTGACCCTATAATGAAGATTCGTGGTCAGTTAGGCTCACTGCAGGGCGGATCAGCTCCTCTGATATTGGTGGATAACGTTGAAATTCCTTCAATACAGCTGTTAAATCCGAATGATATAGAATCTATTTCTGTATTGAAGGATGCAGCGTCTTCTTCAATTTATGGAGCGAAGGCAGCTTTCGGTGTCATTCTGATTACAACAAAAAAAGGAGCAAAAACTGAAAGTGTGAATGTAGACTATTCAGGAAACTGGTCATTTCAGAACATTTCCAAAAAAATGGAAATGGGAGGAATTGATGCCTTTGAATATGCATTGCTTGCAGTTGAACGGACCGGCGGTACGGTTGCCGGAGCATTCTGGTATGTTACCCGCGAAGGCTATCAAAAGGCGCTGGACTGGCAGAAAGACTGGGCTGGCATAGTAAAACCAAATGATCCTATGCTG
This sequence comes from uncultured Bacteroidales bacterium, assembly GCA_963849945.1. Lineage (GTDB taxonomy): Bacteria > Bacteroidota > Bacteroidia > Bacteroidales > VadinHA17 > SR-FBR-E99. The sequence goes on from CAWKJD010000015.1 coordinate 119,168, forward strand.
TACGGACGTGACTGGTACAACGATGTAAATAACCGGAAGATCGGTCTGAGAATGTATGACCCTTACGATTATATGATACGGGAATGGGCTCCGACGCAGAACCATAACCTGGCCGTAAATGGTAAAACGGGCAACACAGACTACAATATAAGTTTGGGATATCTCGATCAGACAGGTATAAATAAACCTGCCAAGAATGATGATTTTAAGCGTTATAACGCTACAATTAATTTAGGTACTGATGTAAGTAAATTTCTAAGAGTTACCGGGAGTGTCATGTATTCTCAGAGAGATAAGAGATATGCTTATGCCACAAACTCCACAACCGCAGACCCGTGGTTGTACCTGTATCGCTGGGCAGAAACATATCCAATGACTACTGAGGACGGTGATCCTATCAGAAGCCCTGCATCGGAAATGGCTTTAGCCAATACTGCTTCCCAGGAAACGAATTATATGAGTTTGACCGGGGGTGTTGAAATTAAACCTTTAAAAGACTGGGCAATCAACCTTGATTTTACTCACTCCAACCAGGAATATATAAACAAGCGACCGGGAACACGTTATACAATGCGCGACAGCTGGTCGAGCGCCATTGTTAAGAATGATGCTGAGGGGAACAGAATTTATGTGGATTCTACCGGAACCGAAGTTCCATCCTCTGCACCCGGAGCTATGCCGGCCTTCCAGCTGAGTGACTATACATACACAGCAGTCGGCTCCAATCCGGACCATGTTTACAGGTATTCTAAAAATGATAAATGGAATACTGTTAACCTGAGAACAACCTATATGACAGACCTTGGCAACTTTGGCAAGCTCAACTATATGCTTGGAATGAACATGGTCTCCTGGAAAAATGCCTACAACTGGTCGCAGACAACCCAGCTTGTTGATTACGAAAATCCACAGTTTGACCTGGCCTACGGTACTCAAACGACCAGTGGCGGAGAATACTGGGAATCACAGTTAGGCTTCTTCGGACGCATAAACTACAATCTTCAGGATAAATATCTGTTAGAGGCAAACCTCAGATATGACGGGTCATCTAAATTCCCGACAGCATCTGCAATGGCGCTGGTTCCCTTCATTTTCAGCCGGCTGGCGTATAAATGAAGAATCATTTATGGAATGGACAAAACCAGTGCTCAGCTCTTTAAAAGTGCGCGGATCATGGGGGATGATCGGTGACCAGACGGTGCCGGGCTCACTGTATGTTCCAACCATGACAGGATCGCAAAACATGTGGATGGTTTCGGGCGCTAAACTGTACCAGTTCAGTACTCCCGGTGCTGTATCGGCCAAAGTGACATGGCAGGATATTGTTACTCTTGACCTGGGATTTGACGCAAGTTTTTTTAACGGCGACCTGGGACTTACCTTTGACTGGTTTCAGCGTGATACCAAGAATATGATAGTACCTCAGGAGGGATTTACGACAACTTTCGGAGTAACTGCCCCTCAAAGTAACTTTGGTTCACTGAGAACCAAAGGTTTCGAGATAGAGGCTACTTACCGTCATCAGTTTGCAAATGGTTTTGGTTTCAATCTGGTTGCGACATTATCTGATGCTGTTACGAAAGTTACGGAATACGGATCAACATTAAGTATTGATAACTACTATGTGGGCAAAACCTATGGCGAAATATGGGGCTATCAGACTGACCGGCTATTCCAGAAGGAGGATTTCATATATGACAGTGAGGGTAAGTTGGTTACCGGCAAATCCAAAGATAATTACACAGTTAATCTGCAGTCCAACCCCTTCAGGGCAACCCAGGGAAGATTGCAGGGAGGCAACTTCCTGTTTGGTCCGGGTGACGTTAAGTTCGTAGATCTGAATGGTGATGGTTTAATTGATCCGGGCAACCGGCTGATTAAAGCCGCAGACGGAAGACCTGACTACGGCGATTTAAAAATAATCGGAAACAAAACTCCCCGTTATATGTACGGCTTCCGCGCTGATATGTTTTTCAAGGGAATTGATTTATCTGCATTCATACAGGGTGTAGGCAAGCGCCAGGTCTGGGGAGACGGTTTCCTGGCTATCCCCGGATATTATTCGGCAAACGGCGCCATGCCACAGGCTTTCGCCGGTGATTTCTGGAAGCCAGACAGAACGGACGCATTCTATCCGCGCCCCTGGGATCAGGCAGGCAGCAGCACTACTTATAACATGAATGTTCAGACAAGGTATCTTTTGAATATGGCATATCTCAGAATTAAAAATATTACATTAGGATATACTTTTCCGGCCAGATGGACAGAGAAAGTGCATGTTACCAAGTTCCGCGTATATGCGGCTCTGGAGAACTTCTTTACATTTGATCACCTTGGCACTATACCGATTGATCCTGAGGAAATTGAGGGCTACTCCATGTGGAATGACTCAAACTATAACCTGGGCCGTTCAGGGGTAGGGGTACCAACTTACAAGAGCGCATCATTCGGTGTTCAATTAAGCTTCTAAAATCAGGAAACTATGAAAAAGATATTGACTATCATAACACTTGTAGCAGCTGGTCTGCTTATCACAGGCTGTGAAGATTTCCTCGACAGACCATCTTTGACTACAATGAACGATCAAACCTACTGGACATCCGAAAATAACCTTCGTTTGTTTGCCAATGGTTTTTACGGTAATTACTTCGTAGGCTATAATTCAACATGGGGTGTCAGCTATACGCCACTCAGGGGTTATTATTTTGCCGACGACTTCACTTCCTCAGGGAAGCAGATTAATTTTGAATCTGCAGCTCCTGAAAACAGAGCTTCAACTGCTGAAATAGGAGACGGTTCAGCTTCCGCATGGTTATATGACTATGCTGGTCCTACCTGGAACTTCTCATGGGTAAGAAAGTCAAATTTATTCCTTGAGAGAATAGATGCTATGAAGGGCGTATATATCACTGATGAGGCCTATAATCACTGGAGTGCAGTGGCCCGCTTCTTCAGAGGATTTGAGTACAGCCGGCTTGTAAGTACCTTCGGTGATGTGCCTTATTATGACAAGGTCATTCTCGATACCGAAACAGCCCTTATGTATAAGCCCAGGGATAGCAGAACTCTTGTTATGGATAATGTGTATGATGACTTTACCTATGTATTGGATAATATGCGTTTATCTGACGGTAATGTTCAGTACCTGAACAGGTATATTGCTGCTGCCTTTATTTCAAGACTAATGCTGTTTGAAGGCACATGGCAAAAATACCAGTTGAATAATCAGGAAAAAGCCCAGAAATACCTTGAATTGGCAGCAGAAGCAGCTGATCTGGTGATGAAATCGAATCTTTATTCATTCACCAGCAATTTCCGGGCATTATTCGGATCGGACAATCTTTCAGGTAACAAAGAGGTGATCATGTACAGGACTTATGATGCAGCCATTGGCGTTATGCACCATGTCGCTTCTTATTCCAATACGACTGAAAGCCAGGGTCCTGCACCGAATTTATGGCTTGCCAAGTCATTTATATGCTATGATGGCCAGCCGTATAAATTATCTACGGTTGCAAATGCTGACCAGCTGGATATAAAGAATATGGCTGCCACACGTGACTCCCGTTTTGAAGCTACATTCTGGGATGCCCCGAAGAAGGAGTCTGCCACTCTGCTTTATGCCGATAAGTTTATTGACAGGGTGGGTCCAACCTATTACCCGGGACCCTACCCTGCACAGTATGGCTCAAACACCAATACAAATGATGCTCCGATAATCCGCCTGGCAGAAGTTGTTCTGAACTGGATTGAGGCAAAAGCGGAATTAGCAACACTGGGTGGCCCTGCTGTATCGCAGGCAGATATTGATGCATCTATTAATGCAATACGCAGCCGTCCGTTAGATGCCGTTGCTACAACAAAAGGGATTAAAAAGACCGCTGCCATGACTCTGGCCACCCTCTCTGATGATCCTGACCGTGACCCGGATGTTCCTGCACTGATATGGGAAATACGCCGCGAACGCCGGATGGAGTTTGTGTTCGAACATTCCCGTCTCCTGGATATTAAACGCTGGAAGAAAATTAATTATATGAATGGTGCCACCAATCCTGATCTGCTCCTTGGTTTGTATATCAACTTCCAGACTGAATATCCCGAATGGCTGGTTGCCTCAAAGGTTGGGAAGCTGAAGGTTAAGAAGGAAGATGGTACCGTTGTGACATATGATGGTACTAATGGTGCGAATATGATAGGGTATTATATTCCTGAGAACGTTTCTAACCGCGACGCTTTCACTGACCGGGTTTATATGGCTCCGGTCGGACGTCTTCAGATAGCTACGTATGGGTCTAAAGGTTATTCATTGTCTCAAACGCCTGGCTGGTAATAGAATTCTCAGACCCTAAATGGGGCTGAATTTGGATATGTTTTTGCAGAGACGCCCAGGTTGGGCGTCTCTACTTTTTTATGACCTGTTGAAACCGCTTCTTTCTATAAGGGCATTGATGGAAGGTTTACGGCCGCGGAAAGCTTTGAACAGCTCATCAGGTTCCCTGCTGCCGCCCTTTTCAAGTATGTTGCGACGGAATGACATGGCTGTCTCATGGTCAAAGATACCTCTCTCTTTGAAGAGGCTGAAGGCATCAGCATCAAGCACTTCGGCCCATTTGTACCCGTAGTAGCCCGCTGCATAGCCACCTGAAAAGAGATGAGCAAAGGATACACTCATGCATGCCCCGTCGGCAGGTGGCAGCAGCTCGGAAGAAGCCATGGCTGACCTTTCGAAAGTCACTATGTCGCCGTTAAAAGGCCCGCTGAGAGTGTGCCAGGCCATATCAAGCAACCCGAAACTCAGCTGCCTCATGCACGAATAACCTTCATTATATGTAAGTGACTCTTTCAGTTTAACAAGGATATCATCAGGTATCTTTTCGCCTGTCTGGTAATGCCTTGCCCACGTGTCAAGCCATTCTTTCTCCCATGCCCAGTTCTCCATTATCTGCGATGGCAGTTCAACAAAATCACGCTTTACATTGGTGCCGGACAAACTCTCATATGTGCAATCAGACAGCATCCCGTGCATGGCATGGCCGAACTCGTGCAGGAAGGTGTTCATCTCATTGTGCGACAGCAGCGAGGGCCTTGTTGGCGTCGGTCGGGTGAAGTTCATCACCAGGGAAATGACAGGTATTACTCTCTCATTGTTTTCTTTGCGTTGTTCACGGAAGCCTGTCATCCATGCCCCACCGCCCTTGCCCTGGCGCGGGTGAAAATCAAGCATCAGTATAGCTGTGATACCCTTGTCTCCGTCATGCACTTCATAAGCTTTCACTTCCTCGTTATACACGGGTATCTCTTTGCTCTCTTCGAATGTGAGGCCGTAAAGGGTGGTAGCCAGTCCCAGCACCGCCTCTTTCACCTTATCGAGAGGCATATACGGTCTGAGGGCTTCATCATCGATATTATAAAGCTTCATCCTCAGCTTCTCGGAGTAGTAAGCCCAGTCCCAGCGCTCTACCCTTCCCTGATGTCCCAGGCTGCCGGCAAAACTTTCGATTTCCTGAAGATCGTGTACACCGGCCGGGGTTGAGGCTTTCAGTAAATCATCAAGGAAGCTTTTAACCTGTTCAGGGGTCGAGGCCATCCGATCCTCAAGCGCATATGAAGCATAGTCCCGATAACCCAGCAGCCGGGCAACCTCTGCCCGCAGGTCAGCCAGGCGAACTGTAATCGCCCTGTTGTCATGCTCATTGTTGCGGAAAGCTCTTACAGCATAGGCCCTGAACATCCTTTCCCTCAGGTCACGCCGGTCGGCGTATTGCATGAAGGGAACATAACTCGGTGAATGTAGAGTGAAGAGCCACCCTTCTTTTCCCTTCTCACGTGCCAGTGAAGCTGCTGCTTCACGTACACCGTCAGGAAGACCAGCAATCTCATCAGATGAAGTAAGATGCAGCTCAAAGTCGTTTGTCTCGGCCAGAACGTTCTCTTCGAACTTAAGCGAAAGGGCGGACATCTCTACGGTAAGTGCCCTGAACTTCGCTTTGTCTTCATCACTGAGAGCAGCGCCGCCGCGGACAAATCCCTTGTACTTACGATCCAGGAGTATATACTCCTCAGGGTTCAGTCCAGGCGCATCTTTCCTGTCATAGACATCCTTAACCTTTCTGAAAAGCTCAGAGTTCAGTGTAATGTCATTCGCAAAGTGCGTTAGCAGTGGAGAGACTTCCTGTGCAGCAGCCTGCAAACCAGGAGTGGTATCAGCACTGTTGAGGTTGAAAAGAACAGGTGTGATGCGGTTAAGCAACTCACCGGTCTTCTCAAGAGCCTCGATTGTATTTATAAAGTCAGGCTTGGATTTGTCTGAAACAATTGAATTAATCTCTTCGCGGGCAATTTCAATTGTATGCTCAATTGCCGGTTTGAAATGTTCAGACTTTATTTCATTGAACGGAGCAATGGAATATCTGGTGTTCCAATTGCCCAGTAAAGGATTGTCGGCTATACCTGGGGAGGACATGGCAATAAGCTTAATTATACGGTAAAAATAAGATTATTTGGCTGACTGCCCCGGGTCTCTTTACTCAGACGGCGGGTAAGAGCTTATAAGATTATTGTAACTTTTTGTAAGTTTATAAAACTCCCTCAGTGGCATTGGTATAAATCCTCTTCTCCGGTTAAGGTCACTGATTTCGAACATCAGCGACTGGTAATGGAAGAGCTCGCTGTACATCTTGCGAAGCGGGGTTGAGGCATCCCAGACATGAATAGCTTCAGCTCCGGCCCCGTTGATTTCGAAGATCCGGAAATCTTCGCCATTCATTAGCGTTTCAAGAGACTTGAATTTTATGTCAAACCTTCCGAAATAAAACTCGGGCATGCTTTTACCTATCTCATCAAAACGCCTGCTGAGCTGGTCTGTAATAGATCCTGATGCATTGCGGTACAATCCTCCGACCCTGATACTGCCAATGAATGCCAGTCGGCATATTTCACCTTTTTCAGGCACAGTATCAAGCTTTTGTTCGCTCAGACCCACATGCAGTGGTTCTTTGCCATGGTAAAAACGGTTCTTGAAGCGGGAACGGACATCACTGTTTATAAGCTGCCTTACAGTGCTTATGCCATCTCCTGTAACATGGGGATAATAACGAAGCGTAAGTGAAATGACCTTTCCATGTTCTTCACCAGGGAGCCTTGAATAGAATACGCCTGCTTCTCCTTCCCAGGGAAGAAGTTGTTGTATAATAAGATGTGCGTTTACCGGGTACAGTGCAATGAATTTCCTGAGCTCCTCCTCATTTTGAACTGATCTTACGCCATAGCCCTGCCATCCTATGTCAGGCTTGACAACCACCGGGAAATCGAGAGAGCAGCCCTTCATGGCATCTATTATGATAGCTGCCATTTCATTATTGTTGTACCTGTCACTGATAACAACAGAGGTGTACGGGGCAACCCATTCTCTTTGATCAACTCCAATCTGATCCATCAACCGGCTCTTTGATTCACCCCATAAGCCACCTGCTTCCACATAAGGATTAGATACTGTAGGCAGAAGGAGGCTCCGGTATTTTATTCCAAGCAACAACCACCTGATGGCGACCGGTGAATAAAAGAGCATAGGCGGAATTCTCTCGGACAGGGCAACCCTTTTGAATGTCGACCGCAATGATGGCATGCCGGTGATTTCATTTGCACTTTCAGGAATTTCGCTGTCAAAACTAACGATTGAATTATCGATGGTTGCGGCTGCCAGTTTGCGCTGTTTCAAAAACCTGTATGTAATGAATAAAAGCATGGTGATCAGGATAATTATCCATAGCCAGCGTCCTATTGTCGGAATCAAGGCTTCTCCCAATTTAACAAGGATTGTAAGGAAAACAGCAGTATAGGCTGCTCCTGTAATGCCGGTGGTGGCGATAAACCTCTTGAATGAAACTCCTGTAAAGCCACAGGCGATGTAGGTCGGGAAAAGCAACCCGGGAACAAACCTCACAAAAAGGAGCGCTGCTATCAGGTTATCATGGATTTTGGCCTTGGCATTTTCGACCTTGCCTGAATATACTTTCCTGTATAGCCAGGGTACTTTACGTGACAGCCAGCCAATGCCGTATATTATTGTGTCTCCGATGAGCAGGCCTGAAATCAACGAAATAAGTACCGCCGCAAACGAAAGGCTTTCGTTGGTGACCATGACGCTACCCGAGAGAATGGCAATATCCTCCTGGACAAATGTCTCAAGAAAGAGGGTGATGCATTTTAAGAAGGTCTCATGAAACATAGACTGACCTTTGTTTTATGCTATCCAAATATTAATCCAGTAAAATGAAAACGGTCTTAAAGATATCTTTATTTCCCGGATACAATATTAGCATAAATTTTATAAAAAAGCCCGGGGGAAGCCCGGGCTGTATATTTAAACTGCAATCAATCAGAATGGAAGGTCATCAAGTTCGGGGCTTTCGGAGGGGGCGTCCTCAAGCTTTACGTTGCGTATAGCCTGCTGGCCGTTCTCTGCGACAGCTATACCCCTGGTCACAGTGACAGCGTTAAGGTTGGTGATATAATTCACCATCCCGTTCTTCTCCCAGCGGTTACCTTTGATATTAAAGGTCACGGTAACATCCTGACGGAGCCATGATTCATCAATAATCTCACATTTATCCTGCGTAAGCTGGAACTTGATAAAGTCAACATACGGCTGGCCGCTGCCACTCTCCTTGTGTTCAATGACGAACTCGCGCTTGCGGAATCGTTCATTGACCCTGGTGACCTGGTAAACCTCAGCAACCTTGCCTGTGATCTGATATTCCATTATTCTGACTCTGTTATGACTATCCTGTCAATATGGTCACCTGCCTTTATCATGTCAATCACTTCAAGCCCTTCTATCACTTTCCCGAAACAGGTGTGTTTTCTGTCAAGGTGCTTTGTGTTTGACCTGCTGTGGCATATAAAAAATTGTGAGCCGCCCGTGTCTTTTCCGGCATGAGCCATGGAGAGGACTCCGCGGTCATGATATTGTCTGCTACCGTTGAGCTCGCATTTAATCTTGTAACCGGGCCCTCCGGTGCCAACCCTGGGATCGCTCATGTCTTTTGAGAAAGGACATCCTCCCTGGATGACAAAGTCAGGAATGACCCTGTGAAATGCCAGTCCGTCATAGAATCCCTTTCCGGCCAGCGTGACGAAGTTCTCTACTGTACCAGGAGCATCATCCTCGTACAGGGTTGCCTTCATCATGCCTTTCGGGGTATATATCTCGGCAAATTTCATTTCTTAATTATATCCAGCAGCTCAACCTCGAAAATAAGAGTTGAATAGGGGGGTATAGGGCCTGTACCATTGGCACCGTAAGCAAGCTCATAAGGAACATAAAATTTGAACTTTGATCCTACCGGCATTAACTGTATGCCTTCCTGCCATCCCTTGATAACCTGGTTGACACCAAACGTAGCAGGTTCATTCCGATCAATTGATGAATCGAATTTTGTACCGTCCATAAGCGTTCCGGTGTAGTGAACTTTTACAGTCTCTTCCGGACCGGGTCTGGCACCGGTACCCATTGTGATAACTTCGTACTGCAATCCGCTGGCGGTTTCCTTAACGCCTTCGCGTTTTTTATTTTCAGCAAGAAACTTTTCACCTTCGTCAATGTTTTTGCCATATTGCATTTTCATCTTCTCAGCCTGTCTGTTCTGCATGTATGACATGACATAACCCTGTGCAGTCTGTTCATCGAGAGTGTTCTTTTTGTTCTCAGCATCAATCATTCCCTTGGCAAAAAGTACAGGGTTAATGTTAAGACTGTCACCCATATAGTAGAAATAACTGGCTATTCCCAGTGAATATGCCAGAGAGTCTTCCGCACTTTGAACTTTTGTACTGGTTATACCTGATCTGGTATTGCAGGATGTGGTGATAACGGCTGCTGCCACAGCGAGGATTACTAAACCTTTGATTTTCATTGTTTCTGTTTTTATTTGAATTTTGGCAAAGATAATATTTTGATGGTCAACATCAGACCTGATCTCATTCTTTTATTATTTCAAGGAGCTCAACCTCAAAAATGAGGGTCTCAAAAGGTTTGATGATATTGCCTGCACCTCTCTCTCCATAAGCGAGGTCAGATGGCACGTACAGCATGAATTTTGATCCTTCCTTCATCAGCTGTAACCCTTCTACCCATCCGCGGATGACATTGCTGACCCTGAAGCTGGCGGGCTCACCGCGGTCATAGGAGGAATCGAATTTGGCTCCATTGATGGTGGTGCCTGTGTATTGTACTTTTACAATATCATCCGGGCCGGGTGTTGCACCTGTCCCGGGATTGATAATCTTATACTGCAGTCCGCTTGCCAGTGTTACAACACCCTCGGTCTTGCCATTCTCAGCCAGGAACTTCCTGCCTGCCTCGATCTGAGCTCCGTACTCAACCATAAGTCTTTCTTTTTCACGTCTTTGCATGTAGGTGACTATGAAAGCACTGGCTGTTGTATCAGTCATCAGGGCTTTGTCTTTTGAGGCATCTGTCATTCCCTTGGTGAACATTTTAGTATTAATATCGATGCTGTCAGCGATATAATACTTGTAGTTTGCCACTCCCAGGGCATAGGAAAGAGAGTCTTCCGATGTAATGAATTTTGCTTTCTGTCCTGTTGCCGGAAGTACAGCAATGGCTGCCAGGGCCATTACAATAATCATTTTTATGTTTCTCATTCTTTTATTTTTTATTTCTACACAGAGACGTTGGATGTCAAGTCTCTTTAAATATTTTTTTAGTTCCGCAAATATACCATAATTCATTTCTTAACAGCTTTTGTCATTACCCTTTTTCCAGGGGGGCCGGGCAGCAAGGTCACCCCGAAGCCCAGATCCCTGAGTGCTCTCTTCAGTGCGCCATTTGCAGAGTACGTGACAAACACAGAATCCGTGCGGGTGACCGCTGCTATCTTCTGCATCACTTCTCTGCTCCACATCTCCGGCTGTTTGCCGGGACCGAAAGCGTCAAAATAGACCAGGTCATAAAGGCCTTCAATATTCATCACCGTGAGGTCAGATAGTTTCTTTTCAATGCTGAACCAGGGTGTGATCCTTACCGGTTTATCCCATGGTGCAGAATGAAGGGCTTTAAAAAGTGCCGGTCCTTCCTCACCTGTCAGACTTCCGTAATTAAGCCGGGAAAGGAGTGAGGCATCAAGAGGATATTTCTCAAGGGTGACATATGTTATATCTATTTTATTATCACCGGCGTAAATGGCAGTAAGCAATGCATTGAGGCCTGTGCCGAAGCCTATCTCGAGAACGTTTACCTTACTGTTTTTTATTGAGGCAAGACCGGCATTTATGAAAATATGTTTTGACTCTGTTATTGCCCCGTAATGAGAATGGTAATGTTCGTCAAGGGAGGGCACGTACAATGTATGGGAGCCGTCTCCGGTAAGTCTTATTTCCAGACTGTCGTGGCCAGTATTAATAACTTTTGTCAATCAGGATTTGCGATTTGCGATTTGCGATTTGCGATTTCAACCCTTCAACCCTTCAACCTCTCAACCCTTCAACCTTTCAACTTCATTGCCAGTCCGAATGGTACCAGCTCCTGACATCGGTGGCTATCATACCTGCTCTTCGGGCAGCTTCAATCCCCAGGTCGCCGTCTTCGAACACCTCGCATAATGAAGGTGTGACTTTCATCAGCGTGGCACATTTAAGGAATGTTTCGGGATGAGGTTTATGCCTGGTCACATCGTTTGCAGTGACTATGATATCAAAGTACTCTCGCAGACCAATTATCTCGAGGGTCTTCTCCACTGCTTCACGGTGGCCTCCGGTGCCTACAGCCATTGGAAGCTTACGATAATATTTCTGCACCAGCGCTGTGACTGGTTCAATGGGCGTCACGTTATGCTGGATTGTAAAGAATTCGTCAAGCTTGACTTTCATCAGCTCCTCCGGTGATATGATTCCTGTCATGCCGCTGTGTTCAATAATCTCCTCAGCAATCTGCCAGCCGGGTGCTCCGGTATGTTTCTGCAGGAAGGCAGTATCCATGCTGATACCGAATCTGCTGCAGGCTTTCTGCCATGCCTTGTAGTGGTATGGCATGGTATCGGCAAGGGTGCCGTCAAGGTCAAATATCAATCCTTTTGCCCCGGGGGTGATGTCGAATGTCATTTCATATTAAATGTGTGCAAATGTAATCAGAAAAGAAATTGTGCAAAACATACAGCTTTTCTTTTCAGCAACACACAATTATTCGACCCTCTACGAGGGTCTGATTCCTGTCATGATGCCTATTCTACAATAATTTGATCCTCTACGAGGATCTCATTTTCAATAATCTTCACCTTTTGTAAAAATGATGGTCGTAGACCATCACATTATTATAAGAGATGCATCATATCTTCAGGAATTCCTTTACCTCTTTTGCCACGTTTTCACCGGTGAAGCCAAATTTCTGGTCAAGGACATTATAGGGAGCCGAGAATCCAAAGGTCTCCAGCCCGTATACCTTACCTTCCGATCCTGCAAAACCCAGCATCGTGACCGGCAGTCCAGCCGTCAGACAAAATACAGGTATACCCGGCGTAATGACACTGTGCTGGTACTTTATATCCTGGTGACGGAACAATCCTTCGGATGGAGCAGAAACAACCCTTGCCCTTATACCACTGCTCCCCATTATATAGGCAGCTTCCACCAGGGTTGCAACTTCCGAACCGCTGGCGACCATTATTACATGCGGCTTGCCGGGTGCTTCCGTAACGATATAGGCACCTTTTGCCGCCATAGCTGCAGCTTCAATCCTATCCACCCCATAGGACGGCAGGGTTTTGATGCTCTGACGTGAGAGGATGAGCGCCGTAGGAGACTTGGTATTTTCAAGCGCAAGCTTCCATGCGATATTCGTTTCAGGGGCATCAGCCGGACGGAGCACCAGCATGCTGTCGCCGTGATGGTTCCTGATATGCTCCATGAGCCTTATCTGTGCCTCCTGTTCAACAGGCTGGTGGGTGGGGCCGTCTTCGCCTACACGGAAAGCATCATGTGTCCAAACATACTTAACCGGCAAACCCATAAGTGCTGCCAGACGTACTGCTGGTTTCATGAAGTCCGAAAATACGAAGAAAGTTCCGCAAACCGGTATGACGCCCCCGTGAAGAGCCATGCCGTTCATCATGGCCGCCATTGTCAGTTCCGAGACGCCGACATGCAGAAATGCTCCCGAAAAATCACCCTTCTTAAAGGGTTTGCTCTTCTTCAGGAATCCGTCAGTTTTGTCAGAGTTTGCAAGATCGGCCGAAGCGACTATCATATTGGGGATCTTCTCTGCAAAATTTGCCAGAAGAACGCCTGACGCATTACGTGTTGCATCATTTTCCTTTTGTACAATGGCCTTAAAATCTATTGCCGGGGCTATGCCTAAATAAAACTCATGCAGCATCCTGTCTGCTTCCGGGTTTGCATCAGCCCATGCCGCCTTCTTCTTTTTCCAGTCCTCTGCTGCAGCAGCTTTACCTGCTACCGTCTCTGAGTAGAGCTTTTTTACATCACTGAAGATCTCAAATGGTTTGTCAGGGTCACCTCCAAGGTTGGCCACTGACTTCCTGAATGAACCGCCGGCGTGTGTCACCGGCTGGCCGTGGGTTGACACTTTCCCCTCGAAGCTGTTACCAGCTTCATCTACGAGGCCCTTGCCCATCACTGTCCTGCCTATGATCAGGACAGGCCTCTCATTTTCATCTACAGCCATACGCAGTGCACCCCGGATCTGGTCATGATTGTTACCGTCTATCGACATTACGCGCCATCCCCATGCCTTGTACTTGGCAGCAGTGTCTTCCGATGTCACTACAGAGGTCTCTGTGGAAAGCTGTATAGTATTCGAATCATAGAACATGATCAGGTTGCTTAATCCGAGGTGGCCCGCAAGACGGCCTGCGCCCTGGGAAATCTCTTCCTGAATCCCGCCGTCAGAAATAAAAGTGAATATCTTATGTTCAAAAAGTCTCCCGAAACGTGCCGTGAGGAACCGTTCAGCGATAGCTGCTCCTGCGGCAATTGTATGGCCCTGGCCAAGGGGGCCGGAGGTGTTTTCAATAGCATGCGTCAGATCCAGCTCGGGGTGTCCGGGTGTCACGCTGCCCCACTGCCTGAAGTTCATCAGGTCTTCAGCCTTGAAATAGCCGAAGAGGGTAAGGACTGAATACAGCATTGGCGACATGTGGCCCGGATCGAGGAAGAAACGGTCCCTGTTTATCCAATGTGGATCAGACGGGTCAAAACGGAGGAACTCTGAAAATAGTATATGAATGTAGTCCGCTCCGCCCATTGCTCCGCCGGGGTGGCCTGAGTTAGCCTTTTCGACCATCGCCATGGAAAGGATCCGGATATTGTCAGCTGCACGTTCGTTAACACTTTTAGTCATGATTGTCTGCGCCTTTTGGTAGAAAGTAAAATTAGTAAAAAAAACAGGTAACCAACCCATCCCGACACTTCGGTCGGGACACCCCTACTTGAAAAAAGGAGGGGAAATATTTTACATAAAGCATTTTATACGTCTTTATGCATTATAGGTTGAGGAGGCAGTGTCACCTCCGCGGCCTGTCCAGTTAGTGTGGAAGACCTCGTCTTCTGGCTTGTCTATGCGTTTATAGGTGTGGGCTCCGAAATAGTCGCGCTGTGCCTGCAGCAGGTTGGCAGGAAGCCACGCTGACCTGTAGCTGTCAAACCACGACAGCGCTGCGCTCATGGCGGGAACGGGCACGCCACTGCTGACGGCACCGGCAATCACCCTCCTCCAGCTGTCACTGTTTTCTCCGAGGATAGTTGAAAAATAACTGTAAACGATCAGGTTGGGTAGCTTGGGGTCCTTTGTGAAGGCCTCATAGATCTTGTTCAGGAACGCTGACCTGATGATGCATCCACCTCTCCATATCATGGCTATCTCACCGTATTTGAGATCCCAATTATATTCACCTGCAGCATTCCTGAGCAGGTTGAAGCCCTGTGCATATGAAACGATTTTTGAAGCATGGAGAGCCTTGCGTATGTCATCGATGAATATCTTTTTGTCAGGGATGGCAATTTTTGCAGGACTGGCAAAGAGCTTCGATGCCTTCACCCTCTCGCTCTTCATTGAAGAGATGAGCCTGGCGAATACCGACTCAGCGATAAGGCTGAGTGGCACACCAAGATCGAGGGCGCTGGTGACGGTCCATTTGCCCGTGCCCTTCTGGCCGGCAGAGTCGAGTATCTTTGTTACGATAGGCTCTCCGTCAGTATCCTTGTACCTGAGTATCTCAGCTGTTATCTGTATCAGATATGAATCAAGTTCAGCTTTGTTCCACTCATCAAATATGGCAGCCATCTCGTCATAGCTGAAACCTGCGTTAACCAGCAGGTGATAGGCCTCGCATATAAGTTGTATGTCTCCGTATTCTATTCCGTTATGCGCCATCTTTACGAAGTGGCCCGCGCCGTTGTCGCCCATCCATGCGCAGCACGAGGCCCCGTCAGAGGCCTTAGCTGCTATGGCAAGAAATATATCCTTCACATGAGGCCATGCCTCCTTTGATCCGCCGGGCATCAGCGACGGACCCAGCAAAGCACCTTCTTCGCCGCCGGAAACACCCGTGCCGATATAAAGCAGTCCTTTGCTCTCAACATATTTCGTACGCCGGATAGTGTCGGGGAAATGTGAATTGCCGCCTTCAATGATAATATCCCCCTTATCCAACAGCGGGATGAGCTTCTCAATAAAGTCATCCACAGGCTGGCCGGCCTTGACCATCAGCATCACTTTCCTCGGACGGCTGAGGCTTGATACAAGCTCTTCAAGCGAATATGCCGGTATTATCTTTTTACCCTTGCCACGCCCGTTTACAAAATTCGTCACCTTTTCAGTTGTGCGGTTAAAAACGGCAACTGTAAAACCACGGCTCTCGATGTTAAGCACGAGGTTTTCTCCCATTACGGCGAGCCCTATTAGTCCTATGTCAGCTTTCATATTGAATTATTGAGTTATTGATTTATGGAATTATTGAATTATTTTGAAGCCCAGATCTGAAAGTATCCGCGCTGTATCTTCATCTTTGATCTTCACGCTGAATGAGCTGAATTCTCTTCTTTTGCGGTAGTTGTCGCGCAGAAATTCAAAACTACCGGGATTACTGCGAAAGAGCTGATCGTCTTCTTCGATCGGATAGGTGTGTTTCACTGCCACTGCCACCAGGTCAGGCGAAGTATTCCTGCCCGGGTAGCTGTTAAGATCAATGACAGGCTCAGGAGGCTCCGGCAGTGCCCCGGGAAGCCAGTCGTGCAGGGGAATATTCAGCCCCGAGCAAACCTGCCTGACTGCAGTGACAGTTGCATTTGCCTTACCGTCAACGGAATAGCCGGCTATATGTGGTGTGGCGATGTCAGCCAGGGCTATCAGTTTCCTGTCAGCTTCAGGTTCACCCTCCCATACATCAAGGACACTGCCGCCCAGGGCATTTTTTTCAAGAGCTTCACGCAGGGCATTGTTGTCAACCACTTCCCCCCTTGATGAATTTATCACGATGCAATCTTTTTTCAGCTGCGGCAGGTTTTGTCTGTTGATCAGGTAACGGGTACTGTCATGTCCCTCCGAAGTCAGCGGAACATGCAATGTCAGGATATCAGCTTCGGCGAGAATTCTTTCAAGTGACACAAAATCCTTCAGCCCCTCGCGTCTTTTCCTCGGGGGGTCATTCTGCAACACCTTCATGCCGATCGTTTTCGCTGCTTTAACCACTTTTGATCCGACATTCCCCACGCCAACCACTCCCAGGGTCATCGAGCGGAGGTCAAGCGATTTTTTTGATGCGAGATAATACAGTGAAGCAACAATATACTGCATCACCGATCCCGAGTTGCATCCGGGTGCATTCGCCCATCTTATGCCCTCCGCCTCCAGCCATTTCGTATCAAGATGATCAAAGCCTATTGTCGCCGAGGCGACAATCTTTATGCTGCTTCCCTTGAGAAGCCGGCTGTCGCACCTGGTCCGTGTGCGAACAATCAGCGCATCGGCATCGGCAACCATTGAACGGTCTATTGAACTGCCCGGACTGTATACAACTTCTGCCCAGGGCTCCAGCGCGCCCTTGATAAATGGAATCTTTTCGTCAATTACGATTTTCATTTTTTCACTCACATGCTCTCCAGAGCCCTGTTGCCGGATTGGCTATGAAGTAAAATTCTTCTCCGTCGGCCGTTGTGTTAAAACCAGTTTTCAGCTTATGCGGGTCATACCTTATGATCAGTTCTTTTATGTTACCGTGGCTGTAACCGACAAATTCTACTTCAGCAGAGGTAAGATGCTCAGTGGCATAGGTGACTTTGAATCTGTCCTCGGGTGATCCGTGAATAAGGTGTGCGGCAGCGCTCAGATTCTCTCTCAGGTCACTGTCTTCAGTAACGAAGGTGAGTATCTCAGTGGTGGTCCTGTAACCGCATCTCCTTATAAGACTGTCAATAGCCTGGTCTTCGCCAAAGGTTCTAACTCCCGGAGCCAGCACCACCAACTCTCCGCCGTCTGCTATGGCCATGCGGGTGCGGTAGATGCTCTTATTACCCAGCCATGTGCTCTTAAACTCTTCAGGGTCAAGATAGACAACCACTTTCTTCAGCCTTTCAGGCAGGATTGTAAAGTTGACCTCCCGCGAGAGCGAGGCTGCCTGTCTGAAACACTCAATGTCATCTCCGATAAAGAGTCCCCTTATTTTCAGACAACCACTGCAGTCAGGCGATACCACTGTAAGCATATAAAGCAGCGGAAGCCTGGCAGAAGCTATCTCGGATGCCTTGTTCAGCACTGCCCTCACGGGATTGTCAACCGTGCCGAGGATATTCTCTATGCCGTGAACGGCGCCGATGAAGTGACTCTTGTTTATGGCTTCGCTGCCTCCGCAACCGACGAACACATTCTTGTTATAGTTAGCCATGCCGGTCACTTCATGAGGTACCACCTGACCCACCGAGATGATCAGATCGTGCCGGCCGGAAGCCAGCAGCCTGTTGACCTGCACAGGATAGTCATAGCTGAGTTTCCCGCCTGTGACTTCTGAGACAAACGAAGACGGTACCCTTCCCAGCTCCTCGATATCAGTTCTCCAGCGGTGTTCCCTGAAGAGCGATTTCGGTACACTGCCGTACATTTTTGATATCTCGCTTCCTTCCATTGGCATATGGGTGCCGAGGGCGGGGAGAATATCCATTACCTTATCTTCAAACTGCTGCCATAACAATTCAGTGATCAGACCTGCCCCTGAATGGGCACGGGTGATGTCGGGAGGAATGATCAGGAAGCTCTTTCTGTCGCTGAAATGGCTCAGGGCAGCGGCTATGGCTTCACTCAGGTCCTTCTTCTTCAGATCACTGTCCGGACTTCCTGTTGCAAAATATATCATCTGAATCGGATTTTCACCATGATGGTTTGTCTGGCAATAATTTCTGAAACTCACTTATGAGCCTGTCCTGATACTCTCCTTGATATGTACCGCCAATGAACCTGTCAAGGGCTTCTTCATAAAAGAGCTTCCATGACCTGTTTTCATGACCGGGATTTACAGGGAAAAAGAGGGTGCCGTTCTCTCTTGCGGCTTTGTAATCGCCCGGGGCGTCGCCTATCATTAATATCTTAGCGGAAGGGTACTTTCCTTTGGCAGCCATGGCTATATGCTCGGTCTTTGTTCCGAGTTCCTGCCCGGCGATAGCCCTCACGTATCCGTTGATAGCATGTTCTTCCCACTCCCTCGCAAGTGCTTCATGAGGTGTCTGAGACACAACAATGGCATCAGCCAGGGTGCTCAGTTTCTCAATGGACTTCCTGGCAAATGGAAACGGAGGAGTGTTACGAAGCCATTTTGCTATGTCCTCATTCACCGCAAGCGTCCATTTCAGAACGGGCTCGAGGGCAGGGTGAGGATGGGTTTTTACATATTCCTTAAAAACCGGATTGCCAAGCTTTGTTTCTTTTCGTATCCACTCCCTGAGCGGCTCCATATCAGGAAGCTTAAACCCTAACTCCTTTATCTCCGGTCGCTCTGCGAGGAGATCCATAACTTTTACCAGAGCCGGGAAACGGTTCACACCCCTTGTGACGGAGTACAGGTTGACAAACTCCCATGTCTCACGCAGGTATTTCGAGATAGCAAAAAGCTCAAACTGTTTCACCGCGTTGGGAATAAAGAATTCCTTCTGTTTTACCTCCATGGTGTCAAACACGCAACCGTCAGAGTCGATGCCAATAAAAAATTCCTTCTCCGGTTTCAGTTCATCAAGTACATTCATAATTTAAAATTTCAAAATTAAAAGTTAAGTTTCAAGATTCAAGGTTCAAGATTCAAGGTCTGTGTCTACGCTATTGTATTGACCCCTATAAAACCGGACTATTTTCCCTGCAGTTTATAGCCGGGCAGTTTCTTTTCTGCAAAGATAAGCTTCAGCCTGGCAAACCGTTGTATGCCGTTTATCACAGGTATGCTCACCCAGTCGTCTCCTATAAGAGGTCTTGCATACCTGACAAAGTCGTCGGTCACATCATACCCTGACGGAGCTATCCAGTCAGCGGGGAAAGTCCTCTCTGAGAGAGAGACTTTTTCGAGCGGCACCTTGTCATACCTGACACTATAAACAGGGCCATCGTTACGGAGTATCGTTGCCATCCATCCGTTGCCGTCATTCAGAGCTATCGCGACAGCTTTGCATCCCACATTATATGCCTCGTCGAGGTCGGTCACCGAAGCGTAGATCATATTTTGGCGCTGGTCAGTGCCCGGAACCTGTCCGCGTGCTGCCCCTGCAGCCTTTATCCCTTTGGAGTTAAGATAGTTGACAACTGCCTGCTGAACAGTGAGCTGGCTTGATCCGAATTGTGTATGACCGAAAGAATCCTTCTTTTCTCCTATATCTCCGACACTCAGTCCTTCGCTTACAACAACCATGCATCTTCCGTCCTTAACGAGCTGACTGTTGACATTATCTGCTATCTCCTCAATCGTCACGCCCGATTCGGTCATATAGATATGCAGGGGCATCTCTCTCTGAGGGTCACCAAGGCGTGCCGCTGCCGGGATAAATCCTATTTTTCTGCCCATGGCCTGTATGACAAGTACAGGGTCAGCCGGCGATGAGCCGGCATTTTCCTCATTGGCATTCTGTATCATACATGCCCAATACCGCGCCACTGATCCGTAACCGGGAGTATGGTCTATAAGTTTAAAAGCGCTGTCACCCACATCATTATCAATGGTTTTCGGCACACCCACTGCTATGACATCGAGTCCCTTATGAGTGCAAAGGGTGCTCACTTTCAGTGCAGTATGCTGTGAATCATTTCCTCCGATATAAAAGAAATATCCAATATTGTGAGTCCGGAACACTTCAGCTATACGGTCAAAATCAAGCTCCTGGTTATCCTTCAGCTTGTATCTGCACGTACCTATGCTTCCGGCTGCAGGTGTTGTTCTCAGCAGGCCTATCTCGCTGCTGTCCTGTGCCGAGAGATCAAGCAGCTCCTCTTTCAGCACTCCCTCTATGCCGTGCCACCCTCCGTAAATTTTACCGAACTTTTCAGGATAAGAAAGGCACGAATCAATTATGCCCCTGAGAGTATTGTTTATGACAGGGGAGGGGCCTCCCGATTGTGCTATTATGACGTTTCGCTTCATATAATAAAGTAGTCAGTCAGTTAACAATTCAAAAATATATCTGTTCAATCAGACGCCGCTGTATGCGCTGAAGCCTCCGTCGACAGGGATTACCACACCGGTGACGAACGAAGAAATATCAGACAGGAGGTAGAGCATTGTGCCCACAAGTTCGTCAGGCTCGGCATAGCGGCCCATTGGCGTTGCTGAGATGATCTTCTTTCCGCGCGGAGTCATCTCCCCGGTCTTTTCATCCGTCAGAAGGAAGCGGTTCTGGTTTGTCAGAAGGAAGCCCGGCGCAATGGCATTCACACGTACACCTGAAGGGGCAAAATGCACAGCCAGCCACTGTGTGAAGTTGTTTATCGCTGCCTTGGCAGCAGAGTAGGCAGGTATCTTTGTCAGAGGGCGGAAGGCGTTCATCGATGATATGTTCAGCACAATTCCTTTGCCTCTTCTGACCATTTCTTCAGTAAAGACCATAGACGGGAGCACCGTGCCCCTGAAGTTCAGGTCGAAGACGCCATCAAAGCCGGCGATGTCAAGCCCGAAAAAAGTACCCGCCAGGTCTTTGTCGCCAGACATGATAAATTCCTTGCCGGTTGTTGCTGTCGGTTTGTTTCCGCCGGCACAGTTGATAAGTATATCTATGGTGCCGAACCTTTTCATTATTTCATCCCTTGCCTTAATCAGGGATGGTTTATCAGTGACATCTGCACCCAGTCCCGCAGCCTGGCAGCCCGTATCAGCTGATACCTTTTCCGCTGCCGCATAGCCTCTTTCGTCACTTATATCAAGTATGACCACTGTAACACCAGCGTTGCCCAATCCGCGGGCCAGAGCCAGCCCAATCACACCTCCGCCGCCGGTAATGACGGCAACCTTTCCTTTCAGATCACTAAAATCAGCCATGTTTATTTCTGTTTCTATTCAACTGTAATGGGTTTATATTTTGGTACAAGTGTTTTCATTACTATCCATCCGATAAGATAAGCTACTGCGCAGATACAGAAGATGATAAAGTAACCAGACCTTATTCCTTCGAAACCAAAAAAATTCATATTTGTGTTCTGGGCAAAATCGAACAGTACGCCTGAGCCTTTATTGATAAGGAACGCGCCGATACCTCCCGCCATACCGCCGATACCAGTGATAGAAGCAACAGCCGATTTAGGAAACATATCACCAATGGTAGAGAAAAGGTTAGCGGACCATGCCTGGTGAGCAGCTCCTGCAATGCCAATAATGATAATCGGGAACCAGTAAGAAAAGTGCCCCATTGGCTGGGCCAGCAAAGCAAGGAGCGGGAAAAATGCAAAGATCAGCATTGCGCGCATCCGGCCTGCATAAGGATTCATTCCCTTTTTATCAACAAAATACCTGGGAAGCCATCCTCCGATGATTGAAAGCATAACGATTGCGTAAAGCACAAAAATTAAAACCTTGGCCATCGTGGTATCAGAGGTAAGCCCGTACACATCACTCAGATAGGCAGGTGTCCAGAAAAGGTAGAACCACCAGACACCGTCTGTCATAAATTTGCCAAAAGCAAATGCCCATGTCTGTTTGTACTTAAAGCATTGTTTGAATGACATTTTCTTTTCTATCTTCTCTACATTATTATTTGCTTTGGTCTCCGCGATCGTATCCTGATTGATATAATCAAGTTCAGCTTTATTCACCAGAGGATGAACATGTGGTTTTTTATACATGAATACCCAGAAGCCCATCCAGATGAAACCAAGTACGCCAATAACAATAAATGCCATTTCCCAACCGTATTTGACTGCGATCACGGGGATAGATATCGGGGCTATAAGAGCTCCGACCTGGGCTCCGGAATTAAAGATGCTGGTAGAGAAGGCACGGTCCTTCTTTGGAAAAAACTCTGCTGTGGTTTTAATGGCTGCCGGGAAGTTTCCTGATTCACCCAGAGCCAGGATAAAGCGCGCAAAAATAAATAATGTCACGCTTACAGTTGTTATCATACCGACATCATCAACCGTCCCGATGATCTTTCTGGCCTCTTCAAACCCCACTAACCACCGCCCGGCAGTGATGCCTGAGGTAGCTATACCGCAAAAAGCATGAAGAACAGCACCTGTCGACCATATTCCTATAGCCCACAAAAATCCTTTTTTCGTATCGATCCAATCCACGAACCGGCCTGCAAACAACAGGCAGACAGCGTAGAAAATTGAGAAGAGGCCCGTAATCGTCCCATAATCATTGTTTGTCCAGTGAAACTCGGGCGCAATAAAGTCCTTCCAGGTAAGTGAAAGAACCTGACGGTCCATGTAGTTGATTGCAACGGTAAAAAACAATAATGTGCAGATGACCCACCTGTAGTTTGTCATCTTTGTATCAGCAGTTTTTTCAGGCATTGTATTATGTTCTCAGTTTTTTAATTATATCCAAAGTGCTTTTTACATTCTGTTCCAGTGCTGCCCAATCGCCTGCTTTCACAAGCTTGTCGCTGATGAGTGTCGATCCCATCCCTACGCATGTCACTCCGGCGCCGAACCACTGTTTAAGGCTTTCCTCGCCCGCTTCAACACCTCCCGTCGGCATGATGCTGGTCCACGGACATGGCCCTTTGACTGCCTTGACGAAGGCAGGTCCTCCGGTTGCGGGGCCCGGAAATATTTTCACTATCTCAGCGCCAAGCTCTTCGGCCTCTGAGATCTCTGTCATCGTTCCGCATCCCGGTATCCAGAGCACCTTCCTCCTGTTACAGATCCTTGCTATCTCCGGATTAAGGAATGGTGAGACGATAAAATCAGCACCCATCTGCATAAATATTGCCGCCGTAGGAGCGTCGGGCACCGACCCGGTGCCTAAAATGAGATCAGGATAAATGTCAGCGGCCCATTTCTTTATTTCAGCAAACACCTCATGGGCAAAGCTGCCCCTGTTCGTAAACTCGAAGACCCAGGCGCCTCCCTTAAAGCAGGCTGCAATAACTTCTTTGCATATACCTGTATCACTGTGGTAAAAGAGAGGCACAAGGCCTGTCTCTGCCATTGTGAGCGCCACCTCAATACGTGTGAACTTTGCCATCCTGTCTATTTATTTATTTCAAAAACCGAAGAAATTCCTTGCGTTGTAATATGAAATGTTCTCAACCATCTTACTGATTGTGCTGAATTCCGAGGCAGGCAATTTCCCTTTCTCGACATCATCCCCGATCATGTTGCAGAGTACCCGGCGGAAATATTCATGACGCGGATAGGAGACAAAGCTCCTTGAGTCAGTAAGCATGCCCACGAACCTGCTCAGTAGTCCCATCAGTGAGAGGCTGTTCATCTGGTTTATAATACCTGTCTCCTGATCAAGGAACCACCATCCTGAGCCGAACTGCATCTTTCCAGGGACACTGCCGTCCTGGAAGTTACCTGTCATCGTGGCAATAAGTTCATTATCGCGGGGATTCAGGTTATAGAGGATAGTTTTTGCGAGCTTCCCGTCAAGATCAAGGCTGTCAAGGAACCTGGAAAGGTTCCGGGCAACAGTGAAGTCACCTATTGAATCAAACCCCGTATCAGGCCCAAGCGAATTGAACAGACGGCTGTTGTTGTTACGTACTGCCCCGTAATGGAACTGCTGTGTCCATCCCTTTTCCCAATCCATCAGGGCCATCTCATAGAGCATGGCCGACTTGAATTTTGAAATCTCTTCTGAAGACAGGTTACGGCCTGATATGACCTTCCTGAAGATGAGATCTATGTCCTTCTCACTGTAGTCGTCGGCATAGAACTGCTCGATGCCGTGATCGCTGAGCTTGCATCCGGCCTCTGCGAAGAACCGGTGCCTTATCCGAAGAGCTTCAATCAGCGTGTCGAAGCTTTTTATGTCGACCCCTGACACTTCTGACAGCCTCGAAATATAATTTTTGTAGTTCTCAGGGTCTTCAACAGCCATGGCTTTATCAGGCCTCCATGCCGGAAGTACCTTTATTTCGAAGCCTTCTTTTCTCAGCGCGAGGTGGTGTTCAAGGGAATCAACAGGGTCATCAGTGGTGCATACGACTTCAACATTGAATTTCTTCATGAGTCCGCGGGCTGAATAACCCGGCTGCTGAAGCAGTGCAGTGCACTCGTCCCATATCTCAGCAGCTGTTGACGGATTCAGAATCTTACTCACCCCGAAGACCCTCATGAGTTCAAGATGTGTCCAGGCGTAAAGAGGATTGCGCATGGTGAACGGTACAGTTTCTGCCCAGCGGTCGTACTTCTCGCGGAAGGTCGTTTCCTTCCCTGTCACGTATCTCTCATCTATGCCATTGGCTCTCATGGCTCTCCATTTGTAATGGTCACCTTCAAGCCACAGCTGCCCGAGATCCGTAAATCGCCTGTCACCTGCGATGGACTCAGGGTTGATATGACAGTGGTAGTCAATAATAGGCAGAGATTCTGAATGTTCATGATACAACCTTACTGCAGTATCACTCTGCAGATGGAAATCATTATGTATAAATTCTTTCATAAACTCTTTTTGTGCTAGGTCAACGTGTAAAGAGAGGGATAATGTGACGGTTGTAAATATTCTCCATCACACATCCGCTTATTATCTTTTCGTTTGCTTTCAGGGCGTCGGTATATGCAGTACCAAGCTCGGAGGCTACTTTATACCCGACGTGTATCAACTGCCGGAAACTGGCGTTGTATGAAGGATTACCGGGGATGTGCCTCAGTGTGTCAGCATACTTATCTCCGGTCCATTTATCTACAGCATCGGGTTCAGGCAGCTCTTCGGGTTTAATATCTATGACTGCGGCATACGGACTACACAATTCAACTCTTCTTTCAAACGCCTGCCGGTAAATCTGCTTTGCGATATCAAGCCCGCCTCCTCCTGAGATGGCCAGGCCGATAACCTCTTCGAGCCACGTGGTACCTGCTGTCTTGAGATGTATGCCACAGTCGTGCTTGCGGATTATCTTTCCAATAACCGGATAAACAGAGAACTTATCGCTGCCGGAGTGCACGCTCAGCTTCAGGGTTGCAGGAAGTCCGAACTTATTCACGGCATAACTGATAACCAGAACATCCTCTTCAAACTCTTTTCCGAACCTGGCAGGGTCACCCTCGTAGTCGACACCTTTATTAAATCTTCCGGTGAATTTCGGGGCGATAGTCTGCACAGGAACCTTAAGGTCGGCCAGGCATTTCAGAATGAAAAGCATATCGAGCGGTTTCTGAGGTTCATCAACCTCATCCATGGATACCTCGGTGATAAACATCCCGGCACCTTTTACGGAGACTATATGATTGTAGATTGCTGATGCCTGGTTGATGGCGAAGAGGAATTTCTCAGAGAAGCTCCTCAGGTAATTCTCGGTTATAGTGAAGTGATCATCAATACCCGGGATGGCCAGCGATCCGCAGAATGACCTGTGGCTCTCAACGAAGCCCTCGATGTCAGTATCAGAAGCCTTCTTGCCTATATAATCTGCCACATCAAGTGTAAAAAAGTCGGAAGAGTCAATGAATCGCCCAACTGTTGTAAGATTAATATGGTCAGCATCAACAAAATAAGGACCCTTATAATTCAGTTCCCTGACTGCTGCATCAGCTTCAGTACGCGTATCGGAAGGTTCTGAATGCACGATATTATGCTCCCGGTTGGATTTGTTCCATACAGGGGTGATCTTTATACCGAGATTTTCGGATGCCTTCATCAGGGCTTCAAGCTGAGCCTTACCCTGATGCGAGAACCTGTCTCCAATTCCAAATGAATATTTTCCGGTCTCTTTCATCTTGATTGATTTGATTTTCAGCTGTGTCGAAAAATAGCAATAAAAAACTAATTTAGTGTTCTAATTCCGCATTAATTCAGATGTCATGAGGAAGTTTCTTCTCGTCATTGTACTGACACTTCAATCGCTTGCTGTCGTGTGTCAGGGGAGGCACATCGTGGTCGCAGCAGACGGATCGGGAGATTTCACTTCGGTACAGGAGGCTGTGAACTCCATCAGGGCATATATGTCTGATACGACCTTTATGTTTATAAGGAACGGCACATACCGTGAGAAGGTGGTCATCCCCTCGTGGGTGACCAATCTCTTCATGAAGGGCGAGAGTCCGGAGAATACCATTATTACATGGAATGACCATGCCAATATACGCAACATGGGTACCTTCAGGACATATACCATATGGGTTCTGGGAGCAGGGTTCACCGCCGAAGACATCACTTTTGAGAATAATGCCGAGCAACTGGGACAGGCTGTCGCGGTTCACGTTGACGGCGACCGGGCTGTCTTCCGCAGATGCAGACTGCTTGGCAATCAGGATACGCTTCTTACAGCCAACCAGGAGAGCAGGCAGTATTATGAGGAGTGCTATATCGAAGGAACAACGGATTTTATCTTTGGTCCGGCGACAGCCTGGTTTGAGAAGTGTCATATCCACAGCAAGAAGAATTCCTATATAACGGCAGCCTCAACTGTTGAAGGTCATCGGTACGGCTATGTTTTCAGTCATTGCAGGCTCACGGCAGCCGATGGCATTACTAAGGTTTACCTTGGCAGGCCATGGCGCCCGTTTGCTGCAACTGTTTTTCTCAACTGTGAGATGGGAAGTCATATTCTGCCGGAGGGATGGCACAACTGGGATAAAACTTCAAATGAGCAGACTGCAAGGTACGCCGAATATCACAGCAGCGGTCCGGGAGCTAACCCCGCCGCACGTGTCAGCTGGAGCCGTCAGCTCAGCCGTAAAGAGGCACAGACATATACTGTCGGGAATGTCTTTGCCCGGCATGACGGATGGAATCCTGTGAAATAAAATTCTAAAGCCTGATCTTCTTTCCGTTAACGAAGACTTTTTTGAGTGTTATGCGTTCCGCGCCTGTTATCAGCGTGGCCTGCTTCACTCCGTTGAACGAGCAGTTCTTCAGGCTGATGTCAGAGACATTTACGGAGTTATCAAGCCCTTCGATAAAAATCCCATATTTACTCTCCTGCGAGGTCACATTCTCAAGTGTGACATTTTTTACAACCGGAGGAAAGTTCCTTACACATGGTTCAGCGGGATCGTACTTCAGAGAGATATGAAGCACTGCCTCGGAGCACCTTCCCACCTTTACATTCCTGACATTGACATTTTCTATTACCCCTCCGCGGCAGTCTGAAGTCTTTATCCTAATGACCCTTAGCAATTCCGGGCTATCCATTTCACAATCCTCGACAAAAAGGTTGGAGAAACCTCCCGAGATCTCGCTGCCGATGGCCACGCCACCGTGCCCTGCTGCCATCCGGCAGTTACGGACAATTATGTTGCGGGATGGAATATTCCATTTTCTGCCGTCATTGTTACGTCCTGATTTAATGGCAATACAGTCGTCGCCTGTGTCGAAGAAACAGTTTTCTATCAGAACATTATTGCATGATTCAGGATCGCATCCGTCAGAGTTGGGTCCGATGCTGATAATTTTAACGCCCCTTACAATGAAGCTGTCAGTCCTGACAGGATGTATGACCCAGAACGGGGAATTCCTCAAAGTCAGATCCTCAATGAGTGCGCTTTTACAGTTGACGAAGTTAATCAGCTGAGGCCTGAGGGCTCCGTCAATGCCGAAACGCCTTTCTTCAACAGGTGTCTGGCTCTGCTCATATTTCAGAAGCTGCGGTCTCCCGGCCAGCTTCTGAGAGTTCATACCTTTCTTCCAGCCATAATCAGGATTACCGTTCATCCACCACCATACTTCGTTGGAAGCCTGCCCGTTTATCACACCTTTTCCTGTCAGGGCAATATTGGAAGCATCAATGGCATAGATAAGCGGATGAATATTATAGCAGTCCATTCCTTCCCAGCGTGTCAGAACAGCCGGCATATACTGGTTATAGTCAGTCGAAAACAGAAGTTGTGCTTTTTCAGAAATATGGAGGTTGACGTTGCTGAGTAGTGTTATTGGTCCTGTTGTCCATTCACCTGCGGGAACCAATACAACGCCGCCGCCTTTATCATGACATTCAAGGATAGCTGCCGCTATAGCCTTTGTGTTCAGGAAGGAGGCGTCATTGGCAGTGGCACCGAAGTTGATTATATTAAAAGTATCTGCCGGGAATGATGGCCTTATTATAGATTTTTCAATTTCGGCAGCCATCTTCCATCTGCCGTTGTCAGCAGAATGTATCTGGACAGTAACAAGAAGAACAATAATAAGGAAAATAGTTCTTTTCATATTTTTATCCTATTTAGAGAGTTTTTCATATTCAATGCTGGCCATTATGAAAGGTCCGACACCTTTCGGGTCATTGTCGCGTTTCATCTCGCCGATATAATAATCATATGACCCGTCACGGTACGGATTGCCGCCAAGGCCTGCCACAGCGCAGATGTTTGACATGGTTACGAGGCCGTCATTGCCGACAGTTATGAAGTTTTCTATCAATCCGGTATAAGCTTTTCTGGCAACATCAAGGTAACCTGCGTCAAGGTAGCCATGACTTACGCCTTTTAAGATAGAGTATGTGAACATTGCCGTGCATGACGTCTCAATGTAATTTCCCGGGTCTCCTGAGCGGTCAAGCACCTGGTACCATCCTCCCGTCTTCGGGTCCTGGATTTTTGAAAGTGTTTTTACCATATCCTGAAGGATGGAAATCATTTCACTCCGGCCCGACTGGTCTTCCGGAATAAAATCAAGGGCATCGACAATAGCCATTGAGAACCAACCCATGGCCCTGCCCCATGCATGTGGAGACTGCCCGGTGACACTGTCAGCCCAGGGCATCTTCCGGGAGGCGTCAAAGGCATGCCTGTAAAGCCCGGTCGCAGGGTCATAAGTGTGCTTCGCGACTATGAGAAACTGGTTTACTACATCCTGAAAATCCTGGGGCCGGTCATATCTTACAGCACACTCGGCATAGAACGGAGCAGCCATATAAAGACCGTCAAGCCACATCTGATCAGGATAGACCTTCTTATGCCAGAAACCTCCCTCGGCAATCCTCGGCTGTAAATCAAGCTGCTCCCTGAGGGCGAGGATGGCTATCTCATATCTCTGATCTTTCGTGCGGTCAAACAGAGGAAAAAGCATCTTACCGGGATTGATCTGGTCAAGGCTGTAATTCTCCTTTTTGTACTTATAAATTTTGCCATCGGCATCTATAAGCGAGTCTGCATAGCCTTTCGCATATCTGAAGTACCGGTCATCACCTGT
The DNA here is from genome assembly GCA_963849945.1 of uncultured Bacteroidales bacterium. GTDB lineage: Bacteria > Bacteroidota > Bacteroidia > Bacteroidales > VadinHA17 > SR-FBR-E99. The sequence goes on from CAWKJD010000015.1 coordinate 148,957, forward strand.
GTCTTCGTTAAGTTTGATGAATGCAAGCCCCATAAGCCCCTGAGTGTAGTTCCACTTCTTCTCAGTAACAAAATCGACAGTCCACAAGGAAGGATTCCTAATCATTTCCGATTCCGCCATGCGGACCGACCACAGGGGAGAACTTAGGCCCTTACTCCTGATCCCGAAGCATGCGGTTAATGTGATAAAGACTGTAAGGCCGGCTAAAATGATTGCAGTTTTAATCTTCATTTATTCTGTTATCGCCAGGTTGCACCAGGAAATTATTCAGTAACCACTTTCAGCGGGCCATTCAACCGCTGAGCATAATTATTCAGATAGTCTGTCCATGCCTTGTCAGTCTCAAATCCCCATTTACTCCAGCCTGCTCCGGTGTAATAGGTAAGGGGGGAGCCCGGAATGTAATTTGTAACAATGAGCAGATGGCCGCTCTTTTCAGGGCGCGATAAGACAGGTGTTGTGAGAATGGTACCGACATAGGTTATACCTCCTTCACCACCGTCAAGGCGGTAAGCGATGGCATTTGCTTCGGTAGCGAGGGGTGAGCCCTCCTTGCTTTCAACGATCCCTGCTGCAACGGGAAATTCTTCATTCAGCCCTGTATACTCCTCAATGATTTTTGTCAGTTGACTCCCTGCATCAAGAGAGATGGTGCGGGTTTCTGATATCATCGTTCCATTTACCAGGAAAGGCGGGTATTTAAGTCTGAATGATGTGCGCAGCGGTCCGTTATCAAGGGTCTCATAGCTTTCAAAGTTTATTCCGAGCCAGAGAGAATCATTTACGAACGGAGCCATTGCCCCGGCCCCGAGGGTACGTCCTACCTTGTAGCAGTCACATCCTTCGCCGTTATCATCATGATAAGTATTCTTTCCTGACAGATAATCTGCATACCACTTGTCTATCACCATTTTGTCTGTTCTCTTAATCCAGACATCAAGCCCGTTGCTCGGGCCGTCCTTGGCAATGAGGGCAGGACCGTAGATACGGAAGGCAATGCGGTCATTCTCCCATGCATAGTCATCCATGCGTTCAGGAACAAACCTTCCATAAGCCAGAGGGGTCTCTGACACGGGTTTTCCTTTGCCAATGTAGTACACAGATTTTGAATTTGCCGCAACCTGTGCCATGAAGATCAGGGAGGCAGGCTCAGGCTGCCCGTTATAGATTAACTGCGAGGGAACATGTTTACCTTTGCTATCAGTCACGATCAGCTCTGCAGGGGTGCAGTCTTTGATTTTTGAAGTGATATCTGCAACCGGCAATTCAACCATATCAGCAGATCTGTCAAAAGGAAGAGGATTAGTCACAGTGATCTTCATCCGGTTGCTGTTGCAGCCGCAGAAAAACATCACTATTGTCAGCAGGAGAAATGTTCTTTTCATAAGGGACCGTTATTTATTTTGGTTGTTTACCAATGTAAGCAAGTATTCCGCCGTCAACGTACAGAATGTGGCCATTGACAAAATCTGAAGCTTTTGATGCAAGGAAAACCACAGGGCCTTCAAGATCTTCCGGCGTGCCCCATCTTGCCGCCGGCGTTCGCCCGATGATGAATGAGTTGAACGGATGTCCTTCCTCGCGCAGAGGAGCGGTCTGAGGTGTTGCTATATAACCCGGGCCGATACCATTTACCTGGATGTTGAACTCTGCCCATTCACAGGCAAGGTTTTTTGTGAGCATCTTCAGTCCTCCCTTGGCTGATGCGTATGCTGAAACAGTCTCGCGGCCAAGTTCGCTCATCATCGAACATATATTTATGATCTTGCCTCCGCCTTTCTTAATCATTCCGGGAGCGACCGCCTTCGACATAATGAAAGGACCGGTAAGATCGATGTCAATTACCTGGCGGTATTCAGCTACATCCATCTCGAGGGCAGGTATTCTTTTTATTATTCCTGCGTTATTGACAAGGATATCGATGACGCCGATTTCCTTCGTGATCTTTTCGATATGAAGGTTTACATCCCTTTCATCCGTAACATCAAAGAGATATCCCCGGGCATTGATGCCGTCAGCGGCATACTCTTCCATCGCGGTTTTTACCTTCTCCGCGATGCGGTCGTTAAAGACGATGGTGGCGCCGGCACGGGCAAGCGCCTCCGCCATAGCCATTCCGATGCCGTAAGATGCACCTGTGACAAGCGCTATCTTTCCGTTCAGATTAAATAGATCCTTATCCATTATGCTTTCTATTATTTTCCCTGGTGATCACCTGAGCTCTGTCTGCAAGAAGAAGTCCTGATCGCTGTAGTCAAGGTTCTCGCCGCCCATACCCCAGATAAAGCTGTAGTTATATGTTGCTGCAGCAGCGTGTATTGACCACTGTGGCGATATAACTGCTTCATTGTTCTTCATCCAGATATGCCGTGTCTCAGTGGGTTTACCCATGAAATGGCACACTGCGTTGCCGTCAGGCACCTCGAAATAGAAATAGACTTCCATTCTGCGGGCATGGGTGTGCGGCGGCATTGAATTCCAAACACTTCCCGTCTTCAGTTCCGTCATGCCCATCTGCAGCTGGCAGGTCTCAAGGATCTCTCTGACGAGCATCTTGTTGATCACCCTGTGGTTAGCTGCTTCCATCGAACCCAGCTCAACGGAGATACACTCTTCCTTTGTTATTTTCCTGTCCGGGCAGTTCCGGTGGGCAGGGGTGGAACAGAAATAAAAGAGAGCGGGATTATTTTTATCTTCACTTTCAAAGGTCACCTCTCTGTCGCCGCTTCCTATATACAGTGATTCCTTAAAATCAAGATCAAAGATCTGATCACCAGCCATGACCTTTCCTTTTCCTCCCACGTTGAATATGCCCATTTCACGCCGGTGGAGGAAGAATGGTGCCCTGACCTCGTCAACGGGTTCAAGCCTCAATGGCTCACCAGCAGGTTTTGCTCCTCCGGCAACCATGCGGTCATAAAGGGAATAGACCATTGTCACGGTGTTATCGACAAACAGTGGCTGAACGAGATGTTCTTTTCTTAGTCGTTCAGTATCCCAGTGTTTAACATCATCAGGATGTGCGGCATACCTGAGCTCGATATTGGTTTTCATGGATCTTGCTTTGGTTATTACAAAAGTCGCTTAAAATAACCAAAAATAGTTTATTAATCAGGCAAAAAGGGTGGATAATTTAGCTCAGAGCTCAGAGCGCAGGACATGGAGAAAAGTTCGGCGTGAGCTAAAGTGAACTAGAGTTCATAAAGTTCATAAAGTGACTAAAGTTAATGGTTTAAGGTTCAGAGTAATAAAAAACCATTCTTATGTATTGAACCGGACTTCAGATCTCAGAACCTGAATCCGAGCTTTATCTCGAGCCGGTTAAAATAATAAAATAAGGTTTCAGTAGTTGAGGTTGAGGTTGTAACGATTTCTTTTGTTCTGAAATGCCGGTAGGCAAAGCTTACATAGGTCTCCATATCATTTATGGCGAAAGAAGCCCCCATACCTGCTGTTACCGTGGGACCGCCTTTGTATTCCCGCTCATCCGTATACCAGTATTCGGGTGGATAATAGCTTGACCAGGCAGGATAATAATAGTTAGTTCCCTTATTTTCAGATATCATGACCATATAGCCGGCGCGTCCAAATATGAAGGGGGAAGCACAACCTTTGCCGAAACTGTACCTGAATCCTCCGTAGAAAGGAGCGTATGAATGTCCGATAAATTCAAGCCCGGACCCTGCTTCTGCCATGTATCGCGTCCCAAAGGTATAACTTCCGCTCAGCCCGAATGAGAAAGGGGCATGGTACTCACTGTTCTGAGGACCTGCAAGAAAGCCAATCTCCGTACCCAATCCAAATCCTTGCTGCTTCCGGACAATGGAAGTATTATCATGAATGACGAAATGGTCAACGTCTGTACTGTCAAATACAAAGAGGCTTCCGTCAGAGGTGCGAAGCGAAACTTTGTCGCCGGAAACCTGTTCCATCTTGCCGAAGATCTGGCTTCCATTCTTCAGGAAGAGGGCATCCTTATTTTTCTGAGAAAAGGCAGTTGTGCTGATAATCAGCATAATAACAGTGAGAATAGCAGAGTTTTTCATGGTATTACAGTTTCAGGTATCAGGGTTTTGCATGATTTTTGTTCCAATAAACCGGACCAAAACCTGAGTTATGAAAACAAAAATCGTTCCAATTTTAGCATTATTTATCATTCTGACATCATGTGAGGAGACCGTTTACCGCGAGTTTAAGGGAAATGCTCCCATCTATTTGTCTTATGAAGAGCTCAGAAGTTCAGTGGTTACTGAGACTGATCACGACCTTATCCATCCGGGGAAAATATATTTCAAGGATAATTATATTTTTATAATCGAGAACCTCGAGGGCATCCATGTATATGATAACAGCAACCCGTCGGCACCCGTTCACAAAGCATTTGTCAAGGTCCCGGGAGCCGTTGACATTTCCATTGCAGGCTATATGATTTATGTCGACAGTTTCGTTGACCTTGTTGTACTTGATGCGGAGGATATAAACAATATTCATGAAGTGTCAAGGGTCAAAGACGTTTTCCCATACCTGATACCTGAAACAGACAATGACCTGCCTGTTGGTAATATTGACCAGGATAAGGGAGTTGTGACAGGCTATGACGTCAGGATGATAAGAGAGAAGGTTCAGATGAATTATCCTACTTACCCGATCCTTTATGACGGCTATATGGAAATGGCAAATTCTGGTAAGGTCACTTCAGGAGTCAGCGGTTCAGGCGTAGGGATGGGGGGGTCAATGGCAAGGTTTGGCATCAAGGGTAATGTGATGTATACAGTAAATGACAATACACTGAGCGTATTTGATATCTCCGACAGGGTTAATCCAAAGAAATTCTCTGGAACGAATATATGGTGGGGTATAGAGACTATGTTCCTGACTGATACTTATATGTTCCTGGGCACAACGACAGGGATGGCAATATTTGACATTTCCATTCCGCTCAGTCCAAATTATAAATCTTTCTACAGTCACATAAACAGCTGTGATCCTGTTATTATTGACGGTCAAATAGCATATGTTACACTCAGAACCGGAACAATTTGCGGAGGAACGCTCAGCAGCCTCGAAGTGGTTAACATAGATCCGATCACTTCACCTTCCCTTCTGCAGACCTACGCGATGACAAATCCGTACGGGCTTGCCAAGGATGGCGATCTGCTTTTTGTCTGTGACGGTACAGCCGGACTGAAGATCTATAACGCTTCAGACTATATGACTATCACCCAGCATCTGCTGCACAGCTATCCCTCCCTGAAGGCATACGATGTTATTCCCCTAGGCTCAGTGCTGATGATGATTGGTGATGACGGCCTTTACCAGTATGATTATTCCGATCCGGGGAATATTCATGAGATCAGTCATATTGCGGTGGTTCTCGAATAGCTTGAAGCTGAGAGTGTTTGAACAAACAGGACCGAGCGTCAAGTCCCGACATACTCTGTCGGGATAGCGAGGAGACAGACTGCAGGGGAGGCAAAATCAGAGACTTTGACTTTCGACTTTTGACTTTTGACTTCCCTACAGATACTTCCTGTCCTCCTCCGGGATATCAAAGTACTTGTCATATTTGCCGGCGTCAGGGCCTCTCTCTTCAACGCCGGTCTCACTGAGCTTAAAAGTGCACTTTTCGCCTGCAATATTTGAAAAATAAATGTCAAACTCCTTGCCATTCTCATCCTTCATAATGATCCTTACAAGGTGAGGGTATTTCGTACTGTTGAGCTGTGAATGACAGATGGGGCAGTTGAACATGTACTCAGCGCCATCCTCAAGTGAAAAGGTCGGATGGGTTGTATAAGTATAATTGCCAAGTTCCGGATTGAGATAGACCAATCCTCGTCTCGTGCTGTTGAGCTTTGTGGCAGAGATAATTATCGAAGTCTTAACGTTCAGAATTCCTCTGCATGCCTTGCATTGATATTCGACGGCCATTTTAAACCTCCTTTTTATTTATGAGTTCAATAATTTTATTACCGGCAAGCTCTACAATATAGGATAAATTTTCTCCAAATCCAACTTTCTCCGGCTGAATTGCCAGAATCAATACTTCATTTCTGAAGAACTCCGATATTCTCTTAAGCGATATGTTATGTGTATTGAAAGTCAGATCCCTTACCCTGTCCACAGGCAAAAGATCGAAGCTTCCCGGCGGTCTTTTCATGTCGACACAGTCGATAAGAACAAGGGTATTATGTTCGACTGAATTTATCTTGCCTATGTAGTTTTCGATGCTGGCTTCGGCAGTGATCACCTTTAAGTTATTCCTCTCTTTTAAGCGATTGCTGATAAATACTCCGATCCCGTCATCCTGTCTGAGGAGGTTGCCAATACCGACGAAGAGGATCTTCCGGTCTTTGGCTGAAAGCAGTGCAGTAAGTCTGTCAGACACCCTTGAAGAGGTACTTGACTGTTATCTGCCGCAGGCAGTTGGGGCAGATGACATTGAACATGTCCTTTCGCTGAAGGGTTTCCTTTATTTCTGCTGAAATATCCTGACCTTCAGCCAGTTTGAGCTTACGATTGAGTATATTGAGATTCAGTATCGAGGAGAAAGCCCTGGGGCCGAGTTTACGGTGCATGAAATGAAGGTGTTCGACGGTTGTTATCACCGCACCGCAGCTTTCACAGATTAGCAATTCCTTTTCCTGGTATTCGACAAGATTTTTTCTGTCGAACGTAGCCAGATCATAAATAGTGTCAGATAGCTTCACTCCCTTTCCGGTGATGCAATGGTCCTGGCACTGGCCGCAGAAGATGCATTTGCCGTAGTCTCTCCTGATAATACGTATCTTTCTCTCCCTGTCATCTTTGTTGGTTATGGCCATCGGCGGGCACACATTGGCACACGTTTCACATCCGACACAATTGGCATCATCAACCACAGGTTTGCCCCTGAAATTTTTAAAGGGGACATGTTCTTCAGCCGGAAACTTTGAGGTGTATGCCGGAGTGACAAGTGATATCACTGCTTCTTTCAGCTCTCTCAGTTTAGGGTATCTCATTTCACCGCCTCCCTGTAATCGTCTCTTACACTCTTTTTCCCGAGCTTAATGCCGAAGTGGTATGTTCCTCTTATAAGGGCATGTGCCGCAGTGGTGGAACTGAAAAAGAGAATTGGTATTGCCACCAGGGCTTTGACAGCGGCATCACTGAAGCCAAAATGAAAACATACTCCCAGAAGGATACTGCAACAGCCCAGGGTCACACATTTTGTGGCTGCCTGAAGCCTGTTATATGTATCGGGCAGCCTGATAATTCCTATACAACCCAACAGGTTGAAAAGGATGCCAACGGTTATAAAAATCAGACTTACAGTTTTCATTCGTTAAGTTTTTTACCTGTGAGATACTTGGCAAGTGTCAGTGTCCCTATAAAACTCAGTATAATCCATGCAATACCGATATCAAGAATAAATGATTTTTCTGTCTGAATTGAAATAATGGCACAAATGCCCACCACCAGGATACCGAATATATCGATACCGACCATCCTGTCCGGAATCGTGGGCCCCTTGATGATCCTGTACAGACAAACTGAGGCCAGCCCGATCTGCACGTACAGCAATATGCTCAGATAATCAATCATTCGACAATTCTTTTAATATATTTCTCAAATGCCCCGGTTATCATTTTAGTGTAGATCTCCGGGTCTTCAGATCTGATGTAGATCCAATGAATGTACATATCATCACCGATAATATCAACAGTAATTGTACCCGGGGTCATCGTTATCGAATTAGCCAGCAATGCTCTGGCAAAGTCTGACTTCAGGGTTGTTTTCACTTTGACTATGCCCGGCCTGATAGGCATTGCGGGGTGTAACACCCTGTAAGCAACATCAAGGTTTGCCTTAATACATTCCCATATGAAAATGAAAAGATAAACAATGAACCAGAAGTACCGGTGGGGCTGCACGAATTTGTAGACACTGTGAAAATAATATTTTGTGAAGATAGCCGAGCACAATACAGCAGCAACTGAACCCACGATCAGATTAGGGAAAGTGAAATTAAATGTCAGGAGCAACCAGAAGATGAGTGACAATATGAATACTGCTATGTATCTCATTTTATAATCCGATTATATATGTTGAGTATTTTGAAGGATCAGTGAGAATATCCGTCGCCGGTGTCAGGATTGTTTCCCTGATTCCCGGAAAAACCAGAAGACTCAGCAGCAAACAGATAATGCTCAGCACTATCATACTGAAGAGCATAGGAAAAGGAACTTCCCTGATTTCCTTCTTTTCCTTGTCCGGCTCCTTATTATAGAATGCATAACGCTGGAACTTGAGGAATGATGCCAGGGTTATAATGCTGACTATGCCGGCCAGGGCGGCAAGAAGATAAAAGTGTGCCATCACGGCTGCAATAATAATTATCAGCTTGCTGAAAAACCCGTTAAACGGAGGGATACCTGAAATAGATAAAGATGCCACGAAAGAGGTTGCAGAGGTAACCGGCATTGACTTTGCCAGACCACCCATCTCCTTAAGGTCACGCGTTCCCGTTGAGTACTCAATTGCTCCGGCATTAAGGAAGAGTAATCCTTTGAAAGCAGCATGGTTGATAAGGTGGAATATTCCTCCGGCGACGGCCAGTGCTGCCACTTCCTGTCTTATACCCCTTGATATGAGTATCATTCCAATGCCGGCCGACATGACCACATAGCCCATCTGGCTTATACTGTGGTAGGCAAGCAGCCTCTTGATATCCCATTGTCCGATAGCCAGGAAGACCCCGGTTACCATTGAAATTGTCCCGAGAACGGTAATCAGAACCGCCATTTCTTCACTTATCAGGAACATGTTGAAGAACAGCCTGATGATGACATAAATACCGACTGCTTTTATGAGCACTCCTGATAACATCGCTGAGATGGGGGAGGGCGCTGATGAATGCGCATCAGGAAGCCAGGCATGGAATGGCATGATTGCAGCTTTAAGCCCAAAGCCGGTTAACAGCATTATTTCTGCCATAAGATAGAATTTCCTGTCGCCGCCTGATCCAAGCGCAATTCTTATATCAGCAATATTCAGAGTCTTTGTTTTCCAGTAAAGGAAACCGATCGCGAATAAAATCAGGAATGAGGCGAGCCCTCCGAGAACCTGGTACTTAAAAGTTGCCTCAAGCTGCTGTTTCTCCACCCCGAATGCGACGAGTGCATATGAAGAAATTGAAGATATCTCGAGGAAGACAAAAATATTAAAGATGTCACCGCTGGCGACTACGCCGTTCATCCCTGCTATCATCAGGCAGAACAGGGCATAGAAAAAATCTTCAGAAGTATACTTTGCAATATATGATATTGAATAAAATACCGACAGGAAGCCTATGAGGTTTATGATGCAGAGTATTATTGCCGTGAATCCGTCAACAACCATGTATATGCCTATCGGGATGCTGTTCACAGCTTCCCATCCGCCGACTTTATAAACCGATATCCTGTCGCCCGTGCTGAAAAGAAAATAGAAGCTTATTATTGCGAGCAGGAGCAGGACAAGGGAGGCAAGTATTTTATTGAAATTCCGTATGAACCTCCCGAGGATCATTATCAGGAATGCTCCTGCAAGGGGAATGACAACTAACAGTGGTATCAGCGGATTCATTTCTTATCCTCTTAGGTTTTTTATTTCCCTTATATCAAGACTCCCGTATTTCCTGTAAATTCTTATTATAACTGCCATCAGAAGGGCCGTAGTGGCCAGACCGATTACAATTGCAGTAAGTACCAGCGCCTGGGGTAAAGGATCAACATACAGTTTAACCGGGTCTGCGGGATCAACTATGGGTGCAACACCTCCCTCAAAGTACCCGACAAGTGCAAAAAAGAGAAAAGTGCTGAATTCCATGATCGACAGGGAGATGGCAATCTTGACCAGGTTTCGCCTGGTTATCACCCCATACAGGCCCACAAGGAATAATATGAAACATAACCAGTAAACTATCATTTCGTTACTTCTTCTTTAAATATTATCAGCGCAAGAAAAATGGTTACAATGGAGGCAGCAACCTCAATGCCCACAAAGATGTTGTACAGCGGCAAAATGCCGGCACTGACAAGTTGTCCCAATGTTCCTTTGGGCAGCCAGTTCAGGAAGAAAACATGGGCGCCGAGAAGGAGACCCGATACTGCAAGGAACAGGACTACTATCATAGAAAGATTCTCATACATGGTTGTGCCGGTTTCTTCCTTAAGCAGGTTAAGAAAATCACTTCCGTAAGCCAGGATAAGCAGGATGAACGCGCCTGCCATAATGACCCCGCCGGCAAAACCTCCTCCCGGCGTAAGATGACCATGTACAATCACATAAATGCCATACATGAAAATCATCCCGGCAATCAGCTTTGTAGTCTGCTTTACTATGCTTGTCATTCCCTTCATCCAGAATAATTCTTAATTCTTAATTTTTAATTCCCTGTTTTCTTCCCTTTTATTCTCATTATAGTCAGCACCCCCAGCACCGCCGTCACCAGCACCGTGGCCTCGCCAAGAGTATCATATCCGCGGAAGTCGAAAACCACTCCCGTGACAAGGTTGGCACTTCCTGTCTTTTCTGTCGCTCCTTCAATATATGAATGTGCCATGCGCAGCTTTCCTTCGCCAAAAGGATCAAGAGATGAGACTGAATTCATCATGAAATAAAAGAGGACCACAATGATCAGGATGCTTATGATTGCAGTAAAATAACCCTGCCTGTCATACTTCTGATACTCATCCTCCCGTGTACTGTCCAGCACTACTGCCACCATAATAATAAGGGTTATTGTTTCAACAACGATCTGCACTATTGCCAGGTCAGGAGCCCTGAGAAGCAGGAAACAGATTACAAGACTGTATCCGACGATGCCACAGGCAATAACTGCCGAAAGAAGATCCCTGGCATGTATGGCATACAATGCTCCTATTATCATGAATCCCGTTATTACACTAATGGCAATTTCCATCGGACAATCGTTTAACTATATCATTATCAATAACATAATTATCAAACCTGCAAAAACCCAGATTACATAATCTGGCAGAACCCCGTTGTGAACCAGACTGAGTTTGTGGCTTAACCACAACACAAATTGTTTTGCCAGCTCATAAATATCAAATAACTTCTCTTCTGCCTTTTTATACATCCAGGCAATGGATTTAAATTCAACAAGAGTTTTGTAGAATTCCGTTACCGGATAGCCTGCAGCATCCTGGATCTTTTCACCTCCCACGAAGCTGTCTTCAGTCCGCGATTTCTTCAGTCCGGTTGCAAGATAAACCAGCATCCCCAGGACAATGGATATGAGTACAAGAAGTGAAACGAAGGATGAATTCCATAAACCCGAAAACTCAAATTCGCCAGTCACAGGCATGAATAGTTTTGGAACAATAATATTGGTTGCAAATACTCCGAAGAAGACACATATCAGTGCGAGGAGAGCCATTGGCATCCACATCAGTACCGGAACTTCCCTGACTTTTTCAAATTCGGGTTTCCGGCGACTGAGAAAAATCCCTCCGATAAACTTGATAAAACTGGCAAGCGTCAGCGCTGAACCGAGAACTGCCAAAGCTAGCCATAACACCCACAGTCTGCCTGCAATGCCTGGGTCTGATCCAAAGTCTATAATACCCTGATATATCATCCATTTTGATGCGAAGCCGTTAAATGGAGGCACTCCCGATATTGACATGGCAAATATCAGAGAGGCAGCAAAGGTTATGGGCATTGCTTTCGAAAGCCCTCCCAGCTCACTGATGTCACTCTTTCCTGTCTGGCGTTCCACAGCCCCGGCAGAAAGGAACAGCCCGCTCTTGTAGATGGCGTTATTTATCATGTGGAAGAGACCCGCAGCGATGCCGATTACTGAACCGATACCAAATCCAAGAATCATATAACCTACCTGTGAAACAGCATGATAACCCAGCAGCCTTTTGCTGTCGTGCTGCATAAGGGCCATCATTACTGCTGTGATGATGGTAATCACTCCAACGCTGAGCAGGAGGAGCTTTATGCCTTCGCTCATGATGAAGAGATCACCTGTCAGCCTGGCAAGAAAATATATTCCCAGAAGCTTGTCCAGAGAGGCGGGGAGCAGGGCGGTAGACGAGACCGGAGCAGTTTCGGAGTAATCAGGTACCCAGGTGTGGAAGGGGAAAGCCCCTGCCTTGGTGAACGTGCCGATAAGCAGCAGCAGAAAGGCGGTGACAGTCAGTATGTTAGTTGTATCAAGGGATATGTTGTTGATGCTGAGCGAGCCTGTCAGCCTCCAGACAAGTGCTATGCCGATAAGCATGATGGTATCTGAAGCGCCAACCAGGATCATTGTTTTCTTCGCTGCTGCTGAGCTCTTTTCATCCACGCCGGGAATTAGCTTGTATAAGGTAATGCACAGAATGCCCCAGAAAACGATGAAGAGAAGCAGGTTGTCAGATAGTACGGCGCCATATGAACAGGCGAGTGTGATCAGGAACCACGGATAATAGTTACGGACTTTCACTGACCTGTTATATACAAGCGAATAGAGAAGTATAAGTAACGAGATTATGCTTATGAAAAGGACGATAAGTTTACTCAGACCGTCGATGGTGAAGCTCAGATATTGGCTTGCACCTTGCATCATGTCGTTATTAAACAGAACCATGCAGGTTTTTCTGATTGCCTGTCCGGCAAGGGTCATCTGAGATGCTGCGGAATAAAGTGAGACAGAAAAGTAAACGGTTACCAGGCTGACAGCGAGAGCACATATTCCTTTTACAGTCAGGTACCTGTCCGGGATAATTAAAAGCAATAAACCTGCAGCAATGGGGATCATTATCAGCAGCTGCAGCAGCAGGCATGCGGATGGCTCGGCGAATACTACAAGCGGCTCATTCATGACCGGCACCTGATTTTCTTATTTCTGCAGTTCTCTTCAGTGAAAGCTCAATCAGCTCATTGGCATTGAGAATTCTTTTTCCTGATGAGACATCATAGGCTGCTGCCATTCTCTCAGTGCAGCAATAGCACGGGTCAACTGCTGCCAGTGATATAGTTGCATCGGCAATAGTCTGTCCGATGCACGATTTTTTGAAGGTTGCTATATTAACATAGCTCGGAGCACGTATTTTATGTCTTGCCGGTGAATTGGACCCGTCTGAGACAACAAAGTGGAACACTTCGCCACGCGGAGCTTCTGCCCGTCCTGCGCCAATTCCTTCGGGTATCTCATTCACTTTAACCGTTATGTCTCCTTCCTTTACTTTTTCAAGACCGTCGAGGCACTGCTCTATTATTGATACTGATTCGAACATTTCAAGCAGCCGTACCTCGGCCTTGGCAAAGACATCGCCGCCTTCGGCAGTAATCACTTTCCAGTTCACGAGCGGATACGCAGCATACGGATCATCCTTCCTTATATCTATAGCCACTCCTGAGGCTCTTGCGGTCGGTCCGACAGCAGCGTAATCAATAATATCCTGCCGTGTAAGCACTCCCACGCCTTTGGTTCTGGCATGAATGACGGGGTCATCCATTACAGCTCCTGCAAGGAGGTCAATCTTTTTCCGGGCATCCGCCAGCACCTTTCTTATGACGGGTATTTTGCTGCTTTCAATATCACGCCTGACGCCGCCCACCTTGAACATGGCATAGCTGTTCCTGTTACCGGTTATCATCTCAAAGAGGTCAAGAACAGGCTCGCGGTATTTCCAGGCCCACATGAAGACGGTGTTGTACCCGAGGAAATGTCCGGCGAGGCCAACCCAGAGCAAATGACTGTGGAGCCGTTCAAGCTCGCCTATTATCGATCTGATGTATTTTGCCCTGTCAGTGATCTCGATGCCGGCTATTTCTTCCACCGCATTGGCGAAAGCAAAGGGGTGGGATGTTGAACAGATACCGCATATACGTTCAACGAGGAAGAACACCTGTTCATATGTCTTTGACTCACTGAGTTTCTCTATGCTCCTGTGGTTGTAGCCGGTTTCCCACTTGATATCCCTGACAATCTCACCGTCGCAGAAGAGCTTGAACAGCTCAGGTTCTTCCTGCAGCGGGTGATACGGCCCTATCGGTATGAGTGTTTTTCTGCTCATCTATTTGAATTCCTTTCTGTAAGGATAAACACCCTCTGCCCAGTTACCATCAGAGATCAGTTTCTCCTGGTTAGGGTGGTTAAGAAAGTCTATCCCGAAAAGTTCATGCATCTCCCTCTCTATCCAGTTTGAAGCACTGAACATATTCGAGAGAGATTCAATGCGGGGCTTTTCCTTATCAAGGATCACGTGCAGGCTGAGAATGAGTCCTGTTGAATCCTGACTGAAGTGGTAGTATATTTCAAAGCCGCGTCGTGTGTGCAATGCGGAGGCAATGATGAACCTCAAGCCTTCACTCCTGTAAAGATATTCAGCTATGGCGCGGATGGCTGTGTGCCTTATTGTTATAATGCCACGCCTGCTTTTAACAAGATCAAAAGCCACAGTGTCGCCGCTGAATTTTTTCGCTATATTGTCTATGAAAGCCTCTGTCTCCATACTGGTAATGTTATTTTTTCCCGGCCAGTTTTACAATCCCCGCTATTATTGCCTCCGGTTTGGGTGGGCATCCCGGTATATAGGCATCTACAGGTATGACGGTGTCAACGGGACCGGCGAAAGTGAGGCTCTCGGCAAAAATTCCTCCTGTGCATCCGCATGCTCCGATGGCTACTACCAGAATAGGTTTTGGCGCCTGGCGGTACAGCTCGATCAGCCGGGCTTTGTCTCTTGTGTTGATTGATCCGTTGACAAGCAGTACGTCAGCATGTCTTATGCTGCCAACAAGCAATATTCCAAATCTTTCAAGGTCATGTCTCGGTGTCAGACAGTCCAGGATCTCAATATCACAGTTATTGCATGATGCTCCACCGAAGTGAAAGACCCAGAGAGATTTCCTGAAACAATAATCCTTGAACCCCACGTTTTCAGTTTTTATAATCCGAAAGCAATAAGCACAATAGCAATCACCACAAGCAGGTTCATCCAGATGAAGAAGAATGTGGATGCCTGTTTAATCTTTACCCTCGGGTTAGTGTTCTTTATAAGTACAAGAAACAGAACCACACCAAGGATTTTGAGAACAAACCAGAGAATCCCTATGCCGGGTCTCATACCATTCATAAGCAGTGCAACGATGAAAGCCGGCAGGATGAACAGCATTATGAATTTTGCCAGTTTGATCATAGCATAGGGAGGACCCGAATATTCAATGAAAATACCTTCCGAAAGTTCAGTCTCGGCCTCAGGCATGTCAAAAGGAACCATGGACAGCTTGGCCTGAATGCAGAAGACTCCAACCAGGAAGAGAAGCACTCCTGAGATGCTGCCGATGAACGGTGTGCCGGACTGTTGCGTTTCGATGACTGTTCTGATGTCAAAGTGCTGTCCGCTCTTCATAATAACAGCAGCTATAAAAAGAATGAAAGTAAGTTCATAGCTAATTATCAGTTTCATTTCCCTTGATCCGCCGACAGCTGCAAGCGCGTTGCCTGAGGCAAGTGCGCCAATAATATATGAGAAGGAGGGAAGGGTCAGCAGATAGAATATGACCAGCATGTCACCCCTGAAACCCGTATTAATATTGAACAGGGGAAGAAGAATAAAGACACCGGCCATGGTAGCTCCGAAAACAGCCAGTAATGGGGCGAGGATAAAAATAAATGGGGAACCGTGTCCGGGAAGGATGGTTTCCTTTACCAGCAGGAGCTTGAAAAAGTCGTAGAAAGGCTGAAGAAGAGGAGGTCCCTTCCGAAACTGGACCCTGGCGGATATTTTCCTGTCAAACCAGGAAAGAAAAGCGCCGGTGACAGTCACGAAAAGCAGCCCGGGGAAAATGAAGAAATAAAAGAGATTAACCGCCATATTCTTTCTCTTTACTCTTTTTCAGTATTATATATGTACTCCCTGATGAGCACCTTATCATTCAGTTTAAAAATATGCTCTTCGGGTTTCTCTTCTCCGTCAGTGAGTATGGCGGTACCCGGAGGACACGCCGCAACGAACTTTTCAGCCTGAGCATCATCGTACAGGTCATAAAGGAGATCCCTGTTACGGTGATGTTTGAAGAAGTCGGTCATGATGGTTCCGAAGGGGCATATGGTGACGCATGACTTGCATGAAATGCAGAGGTTTGTGTGACGCATTATCACTCCCTCTTTATCTTTCTCAAGAGCTTCGACGGGGCAGACGCTTATACATGGGGCATCTTCGCACCTGCGGCAGGTGAACCTGAAAGTGGCCAGTTCACGTATAGTCTTTAGACCATTTGTGTTGACGGTATTGTAAAAAAGAGCTTCAGGCAGTTCCAATGATTCATTTTCCGTCATTGCGGCCCTCAGTTTTATCATATCAATCAACACCTTCATAAATGAATTCCTGTTACAGGTTAAGCTGGTTCATAAGCTGGAAACGCGTGTCACTGAGCCTGTGAGAGATTGTCTGAGCGATCTTGGACATCGTCTTGAAGCCAAAGTCACAATCTTTATCGATCTCAGCATTCAGTTTCCTGGCATCAATGGCGATCACCTTTACCGGAGTAATGGCCATCACCCATGCTGTTGAGATATAAGGAGGGAAAATGGCGGACCACGAAAAAAGCTGGCCCTCTTCAATAGTACCCAGATGGATCCTTTTATCCTTCGGCAGGCTGATACCCAGAGACATGGAACCCTGCAGGAGAATGAAAACATCGGTAAGCTCATCATACTGCTCAAAGAGTATCTCCTTCACCCGAAACTCTCTGACAGAAGAGATCGAGGCTATTGTCTCAAGCTGCTGTTCGGTGAATTTTTCAAAGAACCTTATCTTTTTAAGATCTTCAACTTCCACTTTCATGACTTCTCCCTTTATATTATTTCCATATTTCCGGATTATGTTTGATCTCTTTATATGTGAATACGGGGCCATCTTTGCAGACGAAGAATTCACCCATCATACAGTGGCCGCATTTACCCAGTCCGCATGACATGTTTTTCTCCATGGAGAGATATATCTGGTCATCGCGGTAGCCCATTTCAAGTATTCTTATCGTTCCGAATTTCATCATGATCGGAGGGCCGCAGACCACAGCGACAGAGTTTTCTATCTTCACCTTGATTTTATCAAGGAGAGCAGTTGCAACCCCCACGGGGCCGTCCCAGCCCTCTTCGGTCCTGTCGACAGTGCGGTATGCTTCGAACTTATCAATGCTGTTAAGCCTGCTGAATAAAGGCTTATAAATACAATCGGTAGGGCTTTTGGAGCCATAACAGAGGATCACCTTCTCAAGCTTATCTTTCATATGTTCAAGGGTGAACAGCAGCGACCGTATTGGTGCCAGGCCGCATCCGCCCCCGAGTATCAGTACTTCCTTACCTTCAAAGCTCTTAACCGGATAGCCACGGCCGTAAGGTCCCCTGATACCCATAACTGCCCCGGGCTTAAGTTCATGCATAATGTTGGTCACATAACCGGTCTTCATGACGGTGACCTCCAGCCTGTCAGTAACAAGCGGTGACGATGAGGGGGTGAAAGGAGCCTCACCCACCCCGTCTACTGACAGTTCAATGAACTGGCCTGTACTGAATACAAACTCCCGCTCAGGAATAAGAACAAAGGTTTTGATCAGGGGAGATTCTTCGATTACTTCTGTCAGTTTTGCCCTTAGAGGCTTATATATATTGGTATTGTTTGTCATACAGACTGCTATGTGAGTTCCATGAACAGTTCGTTCTTGTTGATCTTCCCGATGCATGCCTCAATGCACCTTCCGCACCCTGTGCAGGCCATATGTTTGAACTTCTGCGGCTTCCATACATATTTACACATGTACCTGTTCCTGAAGCGATGCGGCAGCTCAAACAGCGCATCCTCACCTCCGGCCACCCTCTCGAAGCCCGGGTACTGGCAAACATCCATCTGCTTCACCTTTTCAAAATCTGGCTTATCGATAAGAAGGAAGCAGCTGCATGTAGGACAAATTGTTGTACAGGCTCCGCATGAGACACAACTTGTTGCATATTTAACCCAGATTGCCTTGTCAGCCTTCTGTACCAGCTGCCCTGTATCATGATAATCAGGCAGGCCTTTGTTCCTGGCTGCCAGCGAAGCTTCAACCGACTTATGTTTCTGCTCAATGAATGATAAACTCTCCGTGTCAGTCAGCTTGTGAGCAGAAGATAACAGGGTCGCAAACTCTTCGCCCCTGGCAGTTATTACGCGCAGATAAATATCATCACCGTCGGCCGCCAGAGCCAGATCAGCGTGTTCTTCGGAATAAGGCCTGACGCCATAGGACAGGCAATGACAGTGATCATTGGTTCCAAAACAGTCAGAGGAAATCAGTGTTGTAGTGTTACGGCGTTGTCTGTAAAAAGGATCGGTAAATGTTTCATCAAGGTATATCTCATCCAGCAGCATGAGAGCCTCTATATCACAGTTCGGAGCGCCGATAATGATCCTCGGTTTTCTGCCATCACTTCCATCAGTGACATTCTCCCTGACGGGAAGAAAAAAATTCTTTAACGGAGTGGCAGGTTTGGGAATATTATATGAAATACGTTCAGCCTCATCAAGCCTGAATGGCTCATAATCAAGGCTATAATCATCCTTCACCGGAACAAAAATGTCGCGGGTTAATAGTAGTTTCTCTAGGGAACGGTGCCAATCTTCCTTACTAATGTGTATATAGGACATTTTATGTGAGAAGATTCACAGATAAATTTACGTCCCTGCCTAACGCAAGTCAAATATTTTTTTATGATCATGCAATGGTAATAATTAATGTTGATCATAAAATACATTAAATCAATTACATAAAATTTATATTTGTCGTTTGAAAAAGTTGGTTTACCTTGCATAAAGTAATATGTAATGATATTATAATGTGAAACAATTCACAAAATATAGTATCAAAAACAGTCTGAGGAGGATATTTCTTTATCACGGATTGCTGGTCAGGCTTAATCTGATGGGAGTCACCAGGGTATTTTCACATACCATTGCGCTCGAAACGGGAGTAACACCTGCGCAGGTAAGAAAAGATTTTTCCGAGTACGGTATCAGAGGCAACAGGAGAGGGGGTTACTCCGCAGAAACGCTCCTTCGTGATATGGAGGCTCTATTCAACAGGGACAAGATCAGTAACGTGGTCCTTATCGGGATGGGCAACCTGGGGCTTGCACTTTCACGTTACGGCCGTTTTGCACAACGTGGAATAAACATCGTTGCGACATTTGACATCGATCCATATAAACAGAAGATGAGATCAGACACACAGGTTTATCCAATGGAACGGCTCCAGGAGATAGTTGACAGGTTTAAAGTCAAAGTCGCCATTATCACCGTTCCTGCGATATCAGCGCAGGAAGTATGTAATGATCTTTTGAATACAGGTATAATGGGCATTGTCAACTTCTCACCTGTATTGCTTAAGGTGCCGTCCGGCATAGTGGTTAACAATGTTAATCTGAGCGATGAAATTGAAAGTGTCATCTGGTCCGTGCACAGGAACGCAAAGGAGGAGGCAGGCTGACAATGGCTGGCGTAAAATCAGGATATGAAATAATTATCAGAGGTCTTGTGCAGGGCGTGGGATTCCGTCCTTTCATCTGCAGGCTTGCTTCACAACACAGGCTTGCAGGCGAGGTGGTTAACAAAACTGACGGTGTGACGGTGATCCTGCAATGTGACCGCAAGGCAGCCTCCGGGTTCATAAAAGACGTCCGTGCGTTTGCCCCTCCGGCAGCAAATATCAAGTTTATTGAACTCAGAAAAAAAGCTGTCAGAGGTTACAATGATTTCAGCATAAAAGCCAGCAGGAACATTGATGGCAGTATCACCGAGGTCAGTCCTGACATAGCGGTCTGTGCTGATTGTCTGCATGACCTGGAAAATGATCCGGAAAGGATTGATTATCCTTTCATTAACTGCACCAACTGCGGACCACGTTTCACTATCATAAAGGCATTGCCTTACGACAGGGACAATACTACTATGGAGCCTTTCAGTATGTGTCTCCGGTGTGCATCAGAGTATTATGACATGCTCGACAGAAGGTTTCATGCACAGCCTGTGGCCTGCAACAGCTGCGGACCGGAGTACCTCATAAATGAAAATGGCCGCAAGGTGACCGGTATAAGCCAGATATTGGAGACGATAGCTGAACGCCTGCAGTCAGGCAAGAGTGTTGCTGTCAAATCGCTTGGCGGTTATAACCTGATGTGTGATGCTCTGAATGAAGAGGCTGTAGCCGGACTCCGGCTGAGGAAACAACGTGACAGCAAGCCTTTTGCCGTAATGTTCAGAGACATCGCTGCGGCAAAAGAGTATTGCACTATTAATGAGGAGGAGGAAAAGGTACTTACATCATGGCGCAGACCGATACTGATCCTGAAACAGCTCAGACCGCTCGCATCATCAGTGAACAGCGGGCTGGACACAATCGGGGCAATGCTCCCGTACATGCCGCTGCATTATATGCTTTTCAGGAGAATAGACATACCTGCCGTTGTACTTACCAGCGGAAACCTGTCCGATGAACCTATTATTACAGATGACCTTCTTGCAGAACAAAAGCTGATGCCGGTGACCGGGTGTGTCGTCAGCTATAACAGGGAAATTCACAACCGGGTTGATGATTCGGTTGTCAGGATTATCAATAATAAAAACAGCATTATACGAAGATCACGGGGATTTGCACCTCAGCCTGTTGATCTCATTTTTAATGCAGAGGGGATATTCGCTGCCGGAGCTGAGCAGAAGAATAGTTTCTGCATTGGCAAGGGCATACAGGCAATCATGAGCCAGTACATCGGAGATATAAAGAATGTTGCAACCTTCGATTTTTATCAGAGCACATACAGACATTTCTCTGCTCTCTTCAGGTTTAAGCCTTCATCTGTGGTATGCGATATGCATCCTGACTACCTGTCAGGCAGATTTGCAGAAACCCTGGCCGGAGAAACCGGTCTGCCGGTGATCAGGGTCCAGCATCACCATGCACATATAGCCTCCGTAATGGCTGAGCATGGCATCAGTGAAAAGGTGATCGGGGTTAGCATGGACGGAACAGGTTATGGAACAGACGGTAATATCTGGGGCAGTGAGTTTCTGCTGGTGACACCGGGTGATTTTGAAAGGTATACTCACTTTGACTACCTCATGATGCCCGGAGGTGACACATCTGTTGACGAACCATGGCGCATGGCGATGTCATGTCTTTACAAATACCTGGGCATCAATTATGATTTTCAGAAACTAAAGCTCTTTCAGAAGATCGATGAAAAGAAATTGTCAGTTGTTATGGCGATGCTTGACAACGGCATAAACTCTCCGCTTACTTCAGGAGCGGGACGTATCTTTGATGCAGTCTCTGCCCTGCTGCTCCTCTGCACCGAAGCCTCTTTTGATTCTGAAGCCCCGATGCGCCTGGAATCAGTAATAAGCTGTAAAACTGACGATTTTTACCCTTTCTCTATTGCAAAGACCATCTCGCTGGGTGAGATGTTTGCGGCAATTGTGAAAGAACTGAGCTATACGGATGCCTCACATATCGCGGCCAAATTTCACAATACAATCGCAAGGATAATCCTTCATGTCTGCCTCATGATAAGAAAGGAGACAGAACTCAATTCAGTTGTCCTGTCGGGAGGTGTATTTCAAAATAAGTATCTCCTTGAGAAATCTTTGTATCTTTTGACTGTGAACCGGTTCAGAGTTTTTACAAATAATCTTGTACCCTCAAATGACGGAGGTGTTTCCCTGGGGCAGCTGTTTATAGCTGCGGAAAGGCAGAAGCTATGTGTCTGAGTGTGCCTGCACGTGTGGTCTCTGTTGACGGAGAGATGGGTGACGTCTCTGTGGGAGGTGCGATATTCAGGGCAGGCCTTCAGATGGTTGAAAACGTCAGGGTGGGTGATTATGTACTGCTTCATGCCGGGTTTGCTATTGAGAAGCTGAATGAAGAAGACGCGCTTGAGACCCTTCGACTTCTTAAGGAGATGGATGATGCAATGACTGAATGACCCGGCGATGAAGTATGTTGACGAGTTTAGGGAAAAGAAGCTGATAATGAATCTGGCTGACCAGATAAAACGGTCAGCCCGGCGAGAATACACTTTTATGGAGGTTTGCGGAGGCCACACAGCCGCTATTCACCGTTTTGCCATACCGTCATTGCTGCCTCCCGGAATAAATCTCATCTCCGGTCCGGGATGCCCGGTATGTGTCACTGCCACCGATTATATTGACAGGCTCATTGCACTCTCATTCACCTCAGGAGTTGCGGTTGCCACCTTTGGCGATCTTATGCGTGTGCCGGGCACGGCATCATCTCTCTCTGAAGCTCGTGCCGGAGGTGCTGATGTCAGAGTGGTGCTCTCAGCTTATGAGGCACTGGAGATTGCCTGGTCACATCATGACCTGAATGTTGTCTTTCCGGCAATAGGCTTTGAGACTACGGCTCCCGGCACTGCTGTCACGGTGCTGAAGGCAGCCCGGGAGGGTACGGAAAACTTCTTCGTACTCAACGCACATAAGGTAATGCCACCTGCGATGGAAGAGATAATAAAGGGGGGGACACATATTGATGGCTTTATATGCCCTGGTCATGTGTCTGTAATAACAGGCTCCTCAGCCTTTGAATTTATACCCGCAAATTACGGCCTTGCCTGTGTTATAACAGGTTTTGAACCAACAGATATACTTTCCGCCATACTTATGCTCATAAGGCAGGTTAACGAAGGTAACCCCCGGGTTGAGATACAGTACAACCGGGCAGTAACACCTGAAGGTAATGTCAGGGCGCAGAAATTCATGAATGAAGTTTTTGAGCCCTGTGACGCAGAATGGCGGGGACTTGGAGTTATTCGCTCAGGAGGACTGATGCTGCGGGAAAAGCTTATCAGTTTTGATGCAGGCGCATCCTTCAAAATCGATGTACCTCATCATGAGCCTGATCCCGTGTGCCTTTGCGGAGAGATTCTCAGGGGTGTCAGCAGACCGGATGAGTGTACGCTCTTCGCTTCGGCCTGCACGCCGGTCCACCCGGTCGGAGCCTGTATGGTATCAGATGAGGGGGCTTGCAACACCTTTTTTAAATATCGCATATATGAGTGAAAAGATATCATTAAGCAATGGCGGAGGGGGAAGACAGACACATGACCTTATACAGGGCGTTTTTACAAAACGTTTCGGGATGAAGGATCCGATGACCAATTCGGCAATTCTTTCCGTTCCGTCTGTAATGATCGCTTTCACAACTGATTCATATGTTATTGATCCGATCTTCTTTCCCGGAGGAAATATCGGAAAGCTTGCCATTTGCGGCACTGTCAACGACCTTGCAGTTTCCGGCGCTGATCCAAAATATATCGCTGCGGCTTTTATCATTGAAGAAGGCTTTGCGACCGGCGACCTCGAAAAGATAGCTTCTTCAATGGCTGACCAGGCTGAGGTTGCCGGAGTTAAAATAGTTACCGGTGATACCAAAGTGGTCGAGAAGGGTCAGTGCGACGGGCTTTTCATCACCACCACCGGCATAGGGATACTCAGGGAAGAATATGCACATATCAGCAGCGCTACACATGTTAAACCAGGTGACAGGATTATAATAAACGGCTCTTCAGGCAATCATGCAGTGACCATTCTCGCATCACGGCGGAACCTTGCTTTTAACGCACCACTGATATCCGACTGTGCCGCTCTAAATCACATGATCAGAAAGATTCTTGACAATAGCGACGGGGTTCATTTCATGAGGGACCTCACGCGGGGTGGACTCGCTGCAGTTCTGAATGAGCTTGCAGCAATGACCGGACGCGGCATCACCGTTGAAGAGGACAGAGTGCCTGTAGATGAGCCGGTGAGAGGTCTCTGTGAAATACTTGGCTTTGATCCGCTTGCCATGGCCAATGAAGGGAAAGTAATAATTGTCGCCGCTCCCGGTGAGACTGATAAGATACTGAATATTATGCGTTCCGACCCTGAGGGGAAAGACTCTTCTATAATAGGCATTGTCACAGATGATAGGCCCGGAAGGGTCGTGCTTAACTCAACATCAGGAGGAACAAGATTCCTTGACATGCCGTCAGGAATTCAACTCCCGAGAATCTGCTGAAGCCAATTTTTTATCCCGGATACGGAATGTCCGATTTCTGCGTTCTCTGCTTATAAACATGACATAAGTAAGGTTTTTGGAAAAGTAATGTTATTACTTTCACAGCCGAAAAAAATAGTCAATCGTTATAAACTCATCTAATTATTTAAAACTAAACAGAAATGTATCAAACCGGTAATCTTGTGAAAGAGCTGGCCGATAAACACGGCCGGCAGAGAGAGAACCTGATGCCGATCCTTCAGGATATTGTAAGGAAGTATAACTATCTGACAGATGAAGCCATGGTAGAGGTAGCTACTGAGCTTGATATCTCAGCAGCTGAGGTTTACGGAACAGCTTCATTTTATACCTTCCTTGACACTCAGGAACGAGGTAAAAACATCATAAGGGTCTGCAAGACCATAACCTGCTCCATGAAAGGAAAGAATGATATAATCGTCGCCCTTGAGGACATATTGAAGATAAAGGTCGGTGAGACCACCCCCGACAAAATGTTCACTCTGGTTGAGACAAATTGTATTGGCTGGTGTCACAAAGCACCTGCGATGCTTATAAATGACATGCCTTACACCGATCTGACTCCTCAGACAGTTATAGATGTGGTAAAAGGTTATATGAGTAAATAAGAAAGGGAGACAAGACATGGAAAACAAGGGACTAAGCAAGGTTGACCTTATATTTGAAGAGATAGACGCGAAAAAGGTTCTGCAAAAAGCCTTCGCCATGACAAGCGAAGAGATAATACAGCAGGTCCTTCAATCAGGACTAAAAGGCAGGGGAGGCGCCGGCTTTCCTACAGGACTGAAGTGGAAATATACCGCTGCAGAGAAAGATACTGAAAAATACATCGTATGCAACGCTGACGAGGGCGAACCCGGCACATTCAAGGACCGCGAGATACTTGACAAGGTACCTTACAAGGTCTATGGCGGTATGGCTATCGCCGGGAAGGCCATGGGTGCAAGGAAAGGTTTTATCTATCTCCGCGGTGAGTACAGGTTTCTTTTACCGCAGCTCTTTGTTGAGCTTCATAAGTTTCATAAGATGATAAAGGAGATAGGATTTGATTTTCAGATTGAATACCGTATGGGAAGCGGAGCCTACATCTGCGGTGAGGAGAGCGCTCTCTTTGAGTCAATAGAAGGATTTCGCGGTGAACCGCGCAACAAGCCACCGTATCCTACTACAAGCGGGTTATTCTCAAAGCCGACATCCATAAATAATGTGGAGACACTTGTTACAGCGATGATGATCATCCAGATGGGCGGTGCTGAATATGTCAAGCTTGGAACGAAAGACTCACGCGGATCAAAAGTATTTTCCATCTCAGGAGACACACCCATCCCGGGTATCTTTGAACTGGAACTTGGCATGACCGTTCAGGAGTTCGTAACCGAATTCGGCGACGGTGACACCAAAGCCGTACAGGTGGGAGGCGCTTCCGGTTTCTGCGTTCCAAGAAAAAGATTTACCGAGACGATAATAGGTTTTGAAGGCGTACCGACCGGAGGGTCAATGAAGCTCTTCAACAGCTCACGTTCAATGTATAATGTTCTTCATAATTACCTTGAATTCTTCACTGAAGAGTCATGCGGCCAGTGTACTCCGTGCCGTGTAGGCTGTCAGCAGCTGCTCAAGGGTATTGAAAAAGTCAAGAAAGGTGAAGCAAAATCAACATATCTCAATGAACTGATAAAGCTCGCTGACACGATGAAGGTCGCGTCAAAATGCGGCCTGGGACAGTCGGTCGGCAATGCATTCAGATCTATTGTTGAAAATTTCAGGGAAGAGGTTATTTATTAACGAAGTAAAGAAAAACTATGATAACACTAAAGATAAACGACCAGCAGGCAAAGGTAAAAGAAGGGACAACAGTACTGAACGCTGCCAAGAGTCTTGGCATAAATGTTCCAACACTATGTAATCATCAGGATCTATGTGTTGCTGGCAATTGCCGGGTCTGTGTTGTGGAGCAGAAGGGTGCCCGCACACTTATCGCTTCGTGTGCTACTCCTGTTTCAGAGGGTATGGAGATCCATACCAACTCGCTCAAGGTAAGGAATGCGCGCAAGCATATTGTTGAACTGCTCCTTTCAGAGCACCGCGCAGATTGCACAAAGTGCTACAAGAACCAGAACTGTGAACTCCAGACACTGGCGAACGAATTTTCTTTCGGAGAACACATCTTCTTCGACCTGACGGAAGATCATCCATATACTATTGACAGATCCTCACCGTCATTCTCGAAGGATGACAGCAAGTGCATCAGATGCCAGCGTTGCGTGCGTACATGTGCCGAGCTTCAGCATGTTTCTGCCATTGCAGTTTCAAACAAAGGCTCGGAAATGAAGATTTCGTCATTCCATAACAGGCCCATGAGCCATGTAGTATGTACCAATTGCGGGCAGTGTGTCAACCGTTGTCCGACGGGAGCGTTGACTGAGAAGACATACATTGATCAGGTCTGGGATGCTATATATGATCCCGATAAGCATGTAGTTGTGCAAACTGCACCGGCAGTAAGGGTAGCTCTTGGTGAGGATCTCGGATATGACCCGGGTCAGAGAGTAACAGGCAAAATGGTCAGTGCACTACGTCAGATCGGTTTTGATTCAGTGCTTGACACTGACTTCACCGCTGACCTTACTATCATGGAAGAGGGGACTGAACTGCTTACCAGGCTTAAGAAGGTACTCGTTGACGGCGATAAGAAACTTGCACTTCCGCTGTTCACTTCGTGCTCGCCGGGATGGATCAAGTTCATCGAGCACAAGTATCCGCAGATGTTAAATAATCTCTCAACGTGCAAATCGCCGCAGCAGATGTTCGGAGCCCTTGCCAAGACATTCTATGCACAGAAACGCAACATTGATCCTTCGAAAATAGTCTCTGTCTCGATAATGCCTTGCACAGCCAAGAAGTTTGAGGCTGACAGGCCTGAGATGAGATCGAGCGGGTACAAGGATGTTGACTTCGTTCTCACAACACGTGAGCTTGCAGTGATGATCAGACAGGCAGGTATAGATTTCCGTGCCCTTGAGGACTCCAAATATGATTCGATCATGGGATCATCCACAGGCGCTGCAGTTATATTCGGAGCCACAGGCGGCGTGATGGAGGCAGCCCTTCGGACAGCTTATGAGATCGTGACCGGCAGAACCGTACCGTTCAAGAACCTTGATATCACTCCCGTGCGAGGCATGGAAGGGGTAAAGGAAGCTACCGTAAAGATAGAGGGCACTAAAAAGGAATGGAGCTTCCTTGAAGGCGTAGAACTAAAGGTGGCAATCGCCCATGGACTGGTAAATGCCAACAAGCTTGTCAAAGCGGTGAGTACCGGAAAGGCTTCTTATCATTTCATTGAGATCATGGCTTGTCCGGGCGGATGTATCGGCGGAGGCGGCCAGCCCATACCAACAAATATGGAGATCAGGAAGAAACGTATGGAGGCCATTTATTCGGAAGATTCCGGAATGCCCCTCAGAAAGTCCCACGAGAACCCTGAGGTAATAGCTATCTATAAGGAGTTCCTGGAGGAACCGAACGGGCATAAATCGCACGAGCTGCTTCACACACACTACGTGCAGAGAGAATCCTACTAACTAATTATCAATTAACTGAGTAGAGACGTAGCATGCTGCGTCTCTATTTGTTTTCAGGCATCCTGGGATAAAGGTCTTCCACCTTGACGCGGTTCTCCTCTTCAGGGTTAACTTCGATAGCCTGTATTCCTTCACTGTTCCTGAAATAAAGCAGGAAAGCCAGGATCGGGAATACCGGTGTCACAAGCGAGGTTGCAAGTGCGCTGAGCCCGATAAAAAATGGATTCTTTGCCACCTCGAGCATTTTGGCGGCGTTAGCCGGATCACCAAGCGCCTTAATGAAAGTTCCGGTAAAGGGCAGCAAAACGAGGCCGCTTACTACCAGGGATATGACAACAATGATCAGGCTTACAACGATAACCCATGCCAGATTTGGCCAGAAATTACTGTGGGCCAGGCTGAATGACCTTGATATCACCTGCATGGGGTTGCGACTCTCGGTGAGCATAACAGGTAATGCAAAAATGGCAACGGTAAAGATATATAGCATTGCAAATAAACCGGGTAATACAAGAAGTAGTATTCCGATACTTGTGAGCATGGTCCCGACAATGGCAAAGACGATGACAACTATAAGAAAAGGTATCAGCACGACCACGCTGCTTTTCAAGACTTTCTGTATTGTGTTTCCCTCTCCGAGAGGTCTTTCAAGGACCCATGCATGAAGCAGGATACCAAAGACAATGGAGATGGCAATAATCAAAGTGTAGGGTACAATCATGCTCTTCATCATCTTAAAAACCTCATCATAGTCAGTCGTATCCATTGAATAGAATGACGAAAGGTCAAAACGTGAGCTAAGTATTCCTGTAACCAGAGACATTACCACGGATATGAGGTAAAGGCTCAGGAAATATTTTTTGTAGAAAGCCCACAGTTTTGTCATTGCACTGTCAAGGTCAACGGCTCCGGAAAGTGGATGGTTTTGGTAATTATTCATTGTGTCTGGTATTAGGTCCCGGTAAAAATATAAAAAAATCAGTTCAGAATTTCCAGCATCTCCCTGATGTCAAGCTCGCCGAATGGATTATTAGATTCAACGAATGCCTCTGCAAGTTTTGCCTTTCTCTCCTGCAGGCGCTGGATCTTTTCCTCTATCGTGTCTCCCGAGATATAGCGGTAGACGAACACTCTTTTTTCCTGACCTATTCTGTGGGCCCTGCTGAGAGCCTGTATCTCCGATGCCGGATTCCACCACGGGTCAAGAATGAAAACATAGTCAGCCTCCGTGAGGTTCAGCCCTATGCCTCCGGCTTTAAGCGAGATGAGAAAAACCTTTATCTGGTCATCACTTCTGAAACGGGTAATGACCTTCTCGCGGTTCTGAGTGGAGCCTGTCAGCATTGAATATCCGATGCCGTTTTTGTTCAGCCAACCCGGAAACAGCTCCAGATGTTTGACAAACGATGAGAATACGAGTATTTTATGTCCTTCTGAAATAACACTTTCAATATTATGGGTGACAGCGTCAAACTTGCCTGAGCCTCCTTTATAAGTCTCATCCGTGAGAAGAGGATGATTTGCTATCTGCCTCAGTCTCATCAGTCCCTGAAGAACAATTATGGCAGATTTTTCAATCCCCACGCTTTCAATATTCTCCAGTATACTGTTTCGTACTGCCGACTTTTCCCTCTCATAGATCACAGACTGCTCCTCAGACATGTCACAGTGAACAACCTGCTCGACGACGGGGGGAAGTTCGCTGACAACCATCTCTTTTGTCCGTCTCATAATGAACGGCTGTATGATCTTACGGAGTTTCTTTTCCTTTTCTTCTTCGTTATTTTTTTCAATGGGTCCGGCAAACTCACGTTTGAAGAAGGAGAGTGAGCCAAGAAGCCCGGGGTTGACAAAGCTCAGCTGGGTCCACAGGTCGGTAAGGGAGTTCTCAACAGGGGTGCCGGTGAGCACCAGCCTGTGATCGGATTTCAGCTGGATAACGGCCCTGTAGATATTTGAGGAAGGATTCTTAATGTGCTGGCTCTCATCAAGGACTACATAGAAGAACTTCATCGACGTGAAAAATTGTATATCCTGCCTTACGGTATGATAGCTTGAAATTATGATGTCATATTTTGAAAAGTGAGACGCTGACCTGTGCCTGCCGGCCCCGTGGTGAACAAGAGCTGTAAGTGAAGGGCAGAATTTTTTTATTTCGTTGTACCAGTTGTGACTCAGTGAAGCCGGTACAATAATCAGTGAAGTGCTGCCTGTGCCTTCATGGCTGAAAAGGGTCATCTGTCCTTCACTTTGCGTTTCCTCTGTCAGAGCTTCGTTTTCCTTATTCCATAGCAGCAGGGCGAGTGTCTGTACGGTTTTTCCCAGCCCCATATCATCAGCAAGACATCCTCCGAGGTTATTTGTCTGTAGGAAGTGAAGCCAGCTCAGACCTTCGATCTGGTAAGGACGCATTTCTGTTTTTAGTCCTGCAGGTGTCTGAAGCACGGGCAGCTGGTCAGGTACATTCAGCTTTTCAAGCTTAAGACATATATCACAATCTGTTCCTGAGAGCACTTCACTGATTATGCTGAAGTGCTGTTTATGGACCATCAGGCTTTCATCGTTGTCTCTTCCCATCTCAAAAAGACTGCGGTAGCGTGTGAACCACTCTTCAGGAAGCACTGCCACAGTGCCGTCAGGCAGAGGGTACTCGCGTATGCCCTCCAGGATGTTCTTTCTCAGACGCGTGAAAGCGATACTGTATGCACCTATTTGTACCACAGCCTTCAGGTCAAACCAGTCGTTTACAAGCTGGTGACTTAACTTTATCTCCACCGGCTCAAGGCTGTAAGGGGCAGTAAGGCTTCCGGTGCGTAGAATTATACCAGATCCGGTGAGGCTTTTCCTGTTAATAGCTACGGTCTCTATCAAATTGTAGATGGCATTTCCGTTATCCTCCTTTGTGCCGGGAGTCAGGAAATTAATGCCGTCTTCCGAAAAAAGACCCGCGTCATCAAGTGCCTGCATGCACTTCTTTTCCCATGCATGATCCCGTTTCTTTCTGCGGAAAATAAATTTCCCTTCCTCGTTAATGAAAGAAGTAAAGTGTGTCAGCTCATCAGGGAAGAAGATATCACGGTCATCATACCTGAACTTAAGGATGGCAACAGGCATGCCGCGCACCCCTTTTTCGATAGTCAGGTAAGCCTGTCTGACGGGGTCTGCCTCCTCAAGGATGAAGCCGCTGCCTGAAACCTTGTGATCGTTAATGACTGAGAGGACAAACGTGCTGAAGTATTTTTCTTCTGTAGCTTTTGGAATATTGATACTGCTGCGTGTAAGAAAGGGCTTGAGTTTTGTGCCCTCAATATCGGAGACAAAATAGATTGAGAAGTTGACCCTGATAACACAGGGTTTGTTTGCGAGTATCTCTATGGTTGAGTTTCGGAGTTCAAGCGGCTTACCGCCGGCCTCAATGATCAGGCTGTAGCTGCTGCCTTCGGCATGGCGGTTAAAACTGAAGACCGGAGATGCAGGCTCGGGTGCTATGATAAGCCTGTCTTCCGGGTGGAGGCTGGTGATTTTGGTTTTCTGAAGAAAAATCGGTACCTCTTCATTCAATGCTATATGAAGGCTCTGGTAGATCCTTGACTCGATGAATGGCTTGATGAGCCGCTCAAATTCATTGGCGGTGACCTTTTCAACGAATTCCCTGACATCGCGGTGCTTTGAGAAGAGCCTGAATAAGTTACGGTCCGAGTATTCATTTAACAGCCGTACCAGTTCACTCTCTTCATTGTCAAGATGTGATAGCGTTATCCTGTCAGGATGAGGTGAAAGTGGTTCTGCCATCCGGAAGTATTCTGCCCCGGGTATCCGTTCAATAATATAAGGCAGCAAAACGGAGCCCCAGTGTCGGTGCTGGGTCAGCACAAGTACGAAAAGCCTCTCACGGTCTGTCTCCCTGGCGGGTTGCATCTTCAAAAAGATAGAATCTGCAATGTAAAGAATATTTTAATAACTTGCCATACTTGTTTGTAATCAGCAGATAGAATGAGAAAGTTTTTAGTGTTCAGTGCATTAGCCTTGAGTTGTCTTACTGTCAGCGCGCAGGAGACTCAGCTCATTTCAGGATGGAGAGCCATGAAAGCCTCGGAAGTGAAGGTCGACGGATGTCATCTTACAATGTCAGACCCTGAACTGGCAGGCTGGATTAGTGCTACCGTTCCCGGAACAGTACTTACAACTCTCGTGAATAACGGTCTCATGCCTGACCCGTATTTTGGCATGAATAATGAAAAAATACCTGATGTGTACACTGAAGGGAGAGACTATTACACATATTGGTTCTACACCAGGTTTTCAACCGAGAAACTCGATTCCACCAAGCAGATATGGCTTAAATTCAGAGGTTTAAATTATTTCGCAGAGGTATACTTTAACGGCAGGCGGATAAGCTTTGACACACATGAGGGTATGTTTCTGCGCGAAAAATATAATATTACTCCTTACCTCGACAAATCGGGATCGAACCGCCTGGCTGTTCTGGTAGAACCTCCTGCCCATCCCGGAAATCCTAACGGTGGTCAGGGTGGCGACGGGATGATAGGGCGTGACGTGACGATGCAGTTCACCCCGGGGTGGGACTGGATTCAGCCGATCAGGGATCGTAATACGGGCATCTGGGATAAGGTTTCAATAGAGGTGACAGGGGATGTCGATATCCGTGATGCGTTTGCAAAAACCCGGGTACCGGGCGCGAGGCTCCCCGGTGAACTTCAGGACCCTGCCTTTGTCACATTCTCGGCGGAGATTGTAAATCCTACCGGTAAGACTGTTGAAGGTGAAGCCGACGTGTCATTTATGGGCCTTGCTGAAAAGAAGAGGATAAAGCTGGAGCCTTTCTCAAGCCAGACCGTGACATTCACGGAGATAAAGCAGACGGAGCCCAGGATATGGTGGCCAAACGGCATCGGACAACCGTCTCTTTACAACGCAGTCATCACATTCGAGGATAAGGATGGCAACATACACGATCGGGAGGACCTGACATTCGGCTTCAGGAATATAGACAGTTATTTTGATGAAAATACCGGATCGCGTGTTTTTACAATCAACGGACAGAAGATATTCATTAAAGGAGCCAACTGGATAGCTTCCGATGCAATGATGCGCCTGAGCACTGATAGATATGAGGCAGAAGTGAAGATGCATGCTGACATGAACATGAACATGATCAGGGTGTGGGGAGGATCGATTATGGAGAGACCTGAGTTTTACGATGCATGCGACAGAAACGGGATAATGGTATGGCAGGATCTCTGGATCACCGGCGACTGCAATGGAAGATGGCCTGATAAGTCAAAAGCTGAAACACAGGAGCGTCGTCGAGAATACCCCGATGACCACTCACTGTTCATAATATCTCTGGAAGATCAGCTGAAGATGCTTCGCAATCACCCGTCACTCTGCCTCATATGCGGAGGGAATGAGTTTCCGCCGCCACCGGACCTTGACATCAGGATAAGAAGGACACTGAAAAACATTGGCGGGGACTGGATATACCTTGATAAATCGACATCACCCGAGCTTCTGAAGAACCCCGCGGACTGGTACAGCTGACGGTCCTTATACCATTAAGGAACCGCTGTGGTTCTTTACGGAGAAGGGATTTGCCTTTAACCCTGAGATGGGATCAACAGGAATGCCCAACATTGAAACTCTCGGAAAATTCATGGATGAGAAGGATATTGTTCCTCCTGCTGGTAATGAAATCAACGAAGTATGGAAATATCATAAGTATCTGGGTTACGGCGATATGATCAGCAAAATGGGAGACGTAAAAGATGTGAAGGACTTTGTAACGAAAGCCCAGATGGTGGATTATGACCAGTATCGCTCATTGCTTGAGGGGCGTAATGCGCATATGTGGAGCTGGTACACAGGTATTCTCGTATGGAAGAGCCAGAATCCATGGCCGGCACTGAAAGGACAGTTCTACGACTGGTTCCTTAACCAGAATGCGGCATATTACGGTTATAAGCATGCGGCAGCACCGATACATGTGCAGTTCAATCTTTCTGATTCTGCAGTTTATGTTGTTAATGCGACTCCAAAGGAGCGAAAGGGGATGAGGCTTGAGGGAGTGCTCACGGATGAGAATGGCAAGGAGATATGGAAGAAGGCCCTGGATAGCAGTGTACCTGCCAACAGTATTATAAAAGTATGGGATGTCGACCTTAAAGGTACGCCCGCAGCTGTACATATACTTAAGCTCAGGATTACCTACATTTCAACGGGGCTTCCCATTGATGACAATACATACTGGTTCCCGTATAACGATGATAAAAAAGCACTCACTCAGCTTCCGGAGGCCAGGATCGTAGGTCAGATGATGAAGAGCAACAACGGTAAATTCACAGTCGATCTGGCCAACAGCGGCAGTATAGCAGCATTCTTCGTCAGGATGAAGGTTGTCAGGGCTAAAGACGGAGAGGTGGTCAATCCGGTATTTTTTGACGATAACTATATTGTGTTGTTACCGGGGGAAAAGAAGAGTATCATTGTTGATACCTCTTTCCTTCACGGAGAGAACCAGAACACACCGTTGTTACTTCAACTTGAAGGAGTCAATCTGCCAGGACAGATAATAAGGTTGTAGAAAATCGTGCGATCGTGCGATCGGGCAATCAGCGCTTTGAATGACCGTTTAGTTTTTTATTTACATAATGACTTAGGACAGCGCATCCGCTTCCGATCAATGCGCCTGCAAGTACGTCGGAAGGATAATGAACACCCAGATGCATCCTGGAATATGCCACAGTACCCGCATATGCATAAGAAGGCACAATGACATACCATTTCGGATAGTCGAGCGTCAGTGCTGTTGCAGTTGCAAATGCAGTTGTGGTATGACCTGAGGGAAATGAGTAGCTGTTGCTGAAGTCATACCCGGTTTTGTCCGTAAAATATTCGGGATATGTAATAAAAGGCCGGTCGCGTTTAACGGCATATTTTAAACCCGCCGTAATTCCGTAACTGACCGCTGTTCCTGCTGCCATCACGACAGCATTCCTCAATAATTCATTATCATGTCCGGCCAATCCGACAACTGCCATGGTGACTGGAGTACCGATATAGACATACATATTGGAGTTGGAAATAAACCTGAAGAAACCATCCGAGGGAAGCGGTTCAGGTGAATAAATCGCCTTAAGTATATCAACGTCAATGTTTTGAGAAAACAAGGACATTGGAACCACCAAAAATAAAAGTGCTATTAGTTTTTTCATAGCAGTGATTTTTTAGAATATTCTTACGAAATGTTCTTTCAGGCTAAGTTCGGCCTAATTCTGATAACATGTATTGCCATCCGTCCCAAAAATTGTTCTTTGTGTCCCAATGAGAAATAAAACGATATAAGGCAGCTATTGATAATCATATATGTATTTTTCTTTTTCTTTGCAGAAATAAATGACCATGAAGCATAAAGTAGAAGCATCCTGGAAGGGCAAAATGCAATTTGATACTGAAGTCAACGGACATCATTTTATGATGGATCTGGCCGGGGAGAAGGGCGACGATACCGGTCCGCGCCCGAAACCTCTGATGCTGGCTGCCCTTGCCGGATGCACAGGGATGGATGTCATCTCGCTGACGAAGAAGATGCGCCAGGAAATTGAACATTTCAATGTCATTGTTGAGGGGGATACAGAAGATGAAAGCCCCAATCCATTTCATAGGATGCACATTATCTACGAGTTTCGTGGAAAAGATCTCGATCCGGTGAAGATTGAAAAGGCTATCAGCATGTCAATGGAACATTATTGCGGGGTCTCGGCCGTCTACCGGAAGGCGCAGATTAAGTTGACACACGAGGTAAGGATGCTTGATAAAGTCTGAAAGTCAAAAGTCTAAAGTCTGAAAGTCTATCTGCCCTTACCCGCTCTCGCTGCATCATAGTCGGGTGCTTCAAGCAGGTCATGGAACTTCGCTGACGGCCTGATACGGCCGAAAGAATCAAAGTAAGCCGCTTTTGTCATTGAATCCCAGTGGATCGCTCCGTAATAATACTGGATATTGTTAAAGATCCCGAGTGATATCAGCATCAGGTACGCTGCGACAATGACGGTCCTCAGCCATTTCCTGCCTGAGCTGAAAGCAAAGGAAAGCAATGCTGCTGCTGCTACCGCCATCAGTGCGTAACTGTCGATGAAGGCTCTCTGGCCGAAGCCGCCGCCGTACCACCAGCACCACCAGGAAAAGATAATATAAATGTTTAACGGGATAAATAACGTAATGGGGAGAGCAGAGGCTGAACGTTTTTTCCAGAGGATGATAAGTCCCGCTAACGAGAAGAGGAGGAGGGGAGTGTAGATGAATAGTCCTTTTCGCCAGCTGAAGAGGCCTTTGATTATTGCCGGGTCGCCGAAGAAGAACCGCTCCCCGCTGCCATATGAATAATATAGCCAATGACCCGTCACCTCCTTCCAGTAAATCATCTGCGGAACCCACACCAGCACTGCCATCAGCATCATAAGCAAAATGAACCTGTAGTCTGTTGCCAGTTCCCTGATCCTGTTTTTCAGACTCCTTCCCGACATCACTCCGTAAAACAGGAAGAAAATAATAATTATAGTATTTGTCGGCCTGATGAGTGAGATCAATCCAAGTAATAACCCTAACCGTATTATTTGCCATATTGAGTGTTCCGTTTCCTTTAATTGGCAGACCACCCCCGCCTCGCTTTGCGAGGCGACCCCTCCTATCTTAGGAGGGGAAACTTCCAATTTATTTACCCCACGCTGCATACCGCATGCACTGTGCCATTCCATAGAATACCAAACAAATACGCTTATGAGTGCAAACGAATAAACATGTGCCATCGTTCCCTGGAACAGGGTGTACCAGTAGAGGTTTGTGCCGAACGCAAAACCGGCCAGGATTAATGACGTGACCAGGTCTGAGACCTGGGTGAGAATTATTCTTCGCAGATAGATAAGTCCTGTCATAAGATAGAAAAGTGCGCTGATGAGCAGAAAAAATTTATATGGGCCCGAGTAACCGCCTGCATCCGCACCGGTTATCAGAGCGGTCAGGTGTCCCGCAATAAAGAAGGGCAGCCAGAGAACAGAGAGCCCCATGGTAGTCTTAATCACATGCTGTCCGTCAGGACCTTTTTCAGGCCAGAAGATGAATTTATGGGGACCATTATAGTTATCTGCAAAGCCAAGCGACAGATCGTTATATATAAATGCCGCCGGCAGGTAAGCATAGTAGGAAATTGCATCCCATTCAATCACACGCTGCTCCTCCTTCCAGAATTTGACGCTCAGCATATTTATAGTCATGAAGGTGATAATAAATGCAATGGTCAATGCCGACAGCCATCTCTTTCCTTCCAGTCCGTATCTCAGTGTCTTTCCCGTTATACCTATGCCATCACTGATCCTGATCTTTTTACCTTCGGTTTTTCTTCTTGGCATGTAGCTGACGTCGCACTCACCGTACTTTGTGTTTTTGTCCCGAAGTGATCTGATCATCAACTCCGTTTCAAATCCGAATCGTTTCTCCTTAAGGCTCATCCGTTCGAAAAGGTTTTTCCTTAAAACCTTGTATCCGCAGGTAACGTCAGTGATTTTTCTCCCGGTAATAAAAGATGCAACAGATGAGAAGAACCTGTTGGCGGTTGCTGCAGGACGGGCGTAACGGGGATAGCCATGCGATGACCTGAAGCGTGTTCCGCTTACTATGTCAAGATCTTCACGTTGCAGCTTTTCAAGAAGGGCGGGGATATCTGCAGGGTCAAGCTCCAGGTCAGCATCCTGTACGACGACGGTATCGCCTGTTGAAGCCCTGACTCCTGCTGTCACCGCAGCTCCTTTTCCGTTGTTGACCGGCAGTCTTATGAGTCTGATTTCCGGATAACTGCTTACGTAACTTTCTGCAATTCCGGCCGAAAGGTCGGTTGAACCATCATCAACGATAATCACCTCGGTGCGGTCAACAAAAGCCGGCATAACCGTTTCCCGGACCCTGTCGAGAGTTGTTGCTATGACATCAGCCTCATTGTAAACAGGTATGATTATGGTGAGGTTCAAGGTTCAGGGTTCAAGGTTCAAGGTCCTGAGCCTCAGTGCATTCCATACCACTGACAGCGAGCTGAAGCTCATTGCAGCGGCAGCGATCATAGGGTTAAGCAGCGGCCCGCCGAAGAGGTGCAGCACTCCCATGGCCACAGGTATGCCAAGGATATTGTAAAAAAATGCCCAGAAGAGGTTCTGACGGATGTTGCGCATTGTTGCACTACTGAGTTTAAGGGTTTTGACCACATCGCGAAGATCGCTCTTTATAAGCACCACATCAGCGGCTTCCATTGCCACATCTGTCCCTGATCCGATAGCAATACCCACGTCTGCCGCAGCGAGAGCCGGAGCATCATTAATACCATCACCGACCATCACCACCGTGTTTCCATCCTTCTTCAGCTTTCTTATCTCTTCAGCCTTGTCGCCTGGCAGCAGTCCCGCCAATACGTTTGCCACGCCTGCCTCACGCGCGATATGTATAGCAGTCGCGGCGCTGTCACCGGTTATCATCATCACCTTATGTCCCATGGTAATAAGCTCCTGCACTGCCTCGCGTGATCCGGGACGAAGGGTATCGGCTACAGCGATCACACCCTCGCATACACCGCTGACAGCGATATAAAGGATTGTTTTTCCTTCTGACGTCAGGTTATCAGTCAGCCTGTCCGCAGTCAGAAGGTCAATCTTCCTCTCTTCCATCAGCCGCCTGCTGCCGGCCAGCACATGAAGCCCTGATGTGAAGGCTTCCACACCGTAACCGGGCATGGCAGTAAATCTTTCAGGATCGCTGCAGGTAACGCCGGTCTGTTCGGCATATGCTGTCACTGCCTTTGCGGCAGGATGTTCTGACCGTTTTTCAGCTGATGCAGCCAGTGCAAGAAGCTCCTTCTTATCCCGGGAACCTGTCATAATAATATCAGTCACAACGGGTCTGCCGGTAGTAAGCGTACCGGTTTTGTCAAGCACCACTATTGAAGCCTTCCGGACAGTCTCGAGTGCCTCGCCGCTCTTAATCAGTATCCCCTGCTCAGCGCCTCTGCCTGTGCCGACCATCACTGCCACCGGTGTGGCCAGCCCCAGTGCACATGGGCAGGCGATGATGAGTACGGAAATAAGGATTGTGAAGGCGAGTCGGAAATCGCCTGTAGCTATGAGCCATCCTGAAGCGGACAAAAATGCCAGTGACATCACCACAGGTACAAAGACTCCGGAGATCCTGTCTGCGAGCCTGGCAATCGGTGCCTTTGAACCCTGTGCATCCTCGACGAGTTTTATTATCTGGGCGAGGGTGGTGTCACTGCCGACGCGGGTGGCTTTGAAAACGACGGATCCGTTCATGTTTATACTCGCACCGGTCACCTCGGAGCCGGTACTCTTTTCAACAGGCACGCTTTCACCAGTGAGCATTGATTCATCTACGGATGTATTTCCTTCAGTCACGATGCCGTCTACCGGGAACCTCTCACCGGGCTTTACAATGACAATATCGCCGGCCACCACCTTAGCAGCGGGCACAACCTTCTCGACCCCGTTACGACGCACGGTGGCAAGCTGCGGCGCAAGTGAGAGAAGCTTCTTTATCGCGCTGCCTGCCCGGCCTTTTGAGCGGATTTCGAGATATCTGCCGGTAGTGATCAGTGTAAGGATTGCTGCGGCTGATTCGAAATACAGATTATGAACATATTGAGCTGCGCCCCCGAAAATGCGTACGGTAGCATAGAGGCTATACAGGAATGCTGCAGAGGTGCCCAGCGCCACGAGGGTATCCATACCCGGATTGCCTCTGAAGAGCGTTTTAAAGCCGGTGTGGTAAAAGCTCCAGCCGGTCGCTGCAACAGGTGTTGTCAGCAGGAGCTGCAACAGGGCGAAAATGACAGGGTTTTCTACGGGAGAAATGAAACGAGGCAGTGAGGCGCCTGCCATGTGAGACATTGTAAGAACGAGCAGGGGTACGGTGAAGATGACCGACCATATCAGCCTGCCTTTCAGTTTTTGCTGTTCGGATCGTTTTGCTTTTCTTTCTTTCTCATCATCGATGGCCTTGTATCCTGCCTTGTCGACGGCATTCATCACCTGGCTTACCGAGGTTTTCTTCTCATCGTATTTGAGTGTCAGCCTTCCCGTGGCGAGGTTGACATTTGCCACGGCAATCCCTTCGACCTTTCTTGCGGCTTTCTCTACATTGAC
Organism: uncultured Bacteroidales bacterium; assembly: GCA_963849945.1. Lineage (GTDB taxonomy): Bacteria > Bacteroidota > Bacteroidia > Bacteroidales > VadinHA17 > SR-FBR-E99. The sequence goes on from CAWKJD010000015.1 coordinate 188,867, forward strand.
TGCGCATGAGGCGCAGTTCATTCCTTCTATTGTGAGGGTCTTGTCAGTCATGATGCAAAATTACTTTATTTCAAGAACAATGCAGAAGCAGGAATGTTGACAGGGATTGGTCGAAGAGGTGTAACATGCTAAAACTAACGGGGGATTACTCGCTGCGCGAGTGATCCCCTATGGGGGAACCTGTCCCGGGTATGAATGCATACGCCCTTGGCGTAAACACTTCTGTTTTATGGGCTGCTCATCGCGAGCGAGCTCTCTCTTCGCTTCCCATAAAACAGAAACCAGGCCGTCGATGACGGCCTGGCATTCATACCCGGGGCGGAGAGAGGGGGATTCGAACCCCCGGTCCAGTCGCCCGGACAACGGTTTTCGAGACCGCCCCAATCGACCACTCTGGCATCTCTCCGGTACGCCATGCCTCTTCAGCATGGCAGATGCAAATATAGCTGATTTTGTTGTAAACAGCCGTAAACTCTCCTGCCGGGCTTCCATACAAAAAAAAACCGCAGCGGGTAAACCGTGCGGTTAATATGTAAGGTGAGAGGATTAATTTATTCCTTGACAAATCTTTTCATCAGGGTTACCCGCGGTGCAGTGAACCTGATGAAGTAAATTCCCCTGTTAAGCTGGTTTACCGTCAGGGTGACCTGGTCCTGCTTATCGCAGACTTCGGTCATGTGTTTATTGCCCGTAACGTCAAAAATCTCTATCATGGTGACACCGGAAATATTCTCTGCCGTTAGTTCAGTCTTGGCAGGAACAGGATAAAGCCTGATATTTTCAGCAAGTTTTAAGGTGAGTAAATCAGTACCGCTTAACTTTTTGTCTGCTATTCCTTCGGAACGGGTCTGTCCAATAATAAAAGTTGCCGGAAGCAGAGCCATCACAATAATAAAAATAAAAGGTATATTGGAGGGTAGAAGTTTCTTCATCGGCATTAATTCTTAATTACTGTATTCATGGTACCTGTAATCGCATAAAAATAATAATAGCGAACGTACCTTATACTTCGATTTATTAATAAATGTTTCAATCTTAAACAAGTTATTAACAGGCGAAGATGTTTTTGCCTGTGATAAAAAAAAATTATCTTAGCCGCCATTCTAAAGAGAATACTAATCCATTAAAACCCATACAGTGAAAAAGATCATAATTATTATGATGACCGCAATAGTTGCCGTTGTCTCCTGCACAACCCAAAAGAAAGAACCGGTAAACCCGTTCTTTACAGAATGGCAGACACCCTTTGGTGTGCCTCCTTTTGACCAGATAAAGAATGAGAATTACATGCCTGCTGCCAACTCAGCCATCAACCTTGCCAAGGCTGAGATAAACGCTATCACCGCCAGCACAGAGGCGCCCACATTTAAAAACACTATCGCAGCGTACGACCGCGGAGGCCAGCTGCTGAACAAGGTGGCATTCGTCTTTTATGCCCAGACAAGCGCCAATACCAATGACACCCTTGAGGCACTCCAGATGGAGCTTGCACCGAAGATGGCGGCCTTTTCCGATGAGGTTCTTCTCAATGCAGCTCTCTTCCAGAGGATCAAGGCTGTTTACGATAACAGGGCGAACGAAAATCTCAATGATGAGGAGATGTTCCTCCTTGAGAACCTCTACAAGGGCTTCGTCCGCAACGGTGCCCTGCTGAACCCGACAGACCAGGAGACTCTCAGGAAACTGAACCAGGAAATATCCAAGCTTACCGTCAAATTCAGCCAGGACGTCCTTGCTGAGACTAACGACTTCAAGCTTGTAATTGATAATGAAGCTGACCTTGCCGGACTGCCAGAGAATGTCATCACCACTGCAGCCGAGATGGCAGAGGCTGACAGCCTTACGGGCAAGTGGGTCTTCACCACACAGAAACCGAGCATGATACCGTTCCTTCAGTATGCTGACAACCGCGACCTCCGCAAGAAACTTTATGATGCATACCTTAACCGCGGCAACAACCATAACCAGTATGACAACAACCAGGTGCTTGCAGACCTGGTCAGACTCAGGGCTGACAGGGCAAAGCTTCTGGGTTATAAAACCCATGCCGCCCTCAATCTTGAAAACAGGATGGCCAAGACGCCGGAGAATGTCCTCAATCTTCTTGACAATCTGCTTGGCAGGGCGCTGCCGGTAGCCGGCCGCGAACGCGATGAGATGCAGAAGATCATTGACAGCGAAGGTGGCAAGTTCAAGCTCGAATCGCATGACTGGTGGTACTATGCCGAGAAGCTGCGCAAGTCGAAGTATGATCTCAACGAGAATGAACTGAAGCCTTATTTCAGCCTTGAAAACGTCCGCGATGGTGTATTTGCAGTTGCCAATAAACTTTACGGAATTACTTTTACCCGGATTGAAAACATACCATTGCCTCATCCTGATGCACAGGCTTTTGAAGTGAAAGAAGCTGACGGACGCCACCTGGGTGTTCTGTACATGGACTTCTTCCCGCGTGAGAGCAAACGCCAGGGCGCATGGTGCGGAGGATACCGTGACCACAGGGTGCTCGACGGTAAGGAAATAACCCCCATCGTGACCATAGTCGGGAACTTTACCCCTCCGGCAGGCGATGAACCAGCACTTTTGAGCCTGGATGACGTGAATACACTCTTCCATGAATTCGGGCACGGGCTGCAGGGGCTCTTCTCAACCAACACCTATTCAAGCACAACTACCGCAAGAGATATTGTCGAGCTGCCTTCCCAGATCATGGAACATTGGGCCACCAATCCCGAGGTACTTAAAATGTACGCCAGGCATTATAAGACCGGAGAGGTCATGCCTGAAGAGCTGATTGAGAAGATTAAGAACAGCACCCTCTTCAACACCGGTTTTGACAATGTTGAGATAATGGCCGCCTCACTGCTCGATATGGCATACTATACCCTAGAGGCTCCGGTGAATGTTGACGTTCAGAAGTTTGAGAAGGAGACCATGAAGAAAATTGGTCTTATACCTGAGATTGAACCAAGATACCGCAGCACATACTTTCTTCATATGATTGACGGATATGATGCAGGTTATTATGTCTATACCTGGGCAGCAGTGCTTGATAATGATGCGTTTGAAGCATTTAAGGAAAAGGGTATCTTCGACAAGGCTACAGCAACCTCATTCAGAAAAAACATCCTGGAAAAGATGGGGACAATGGATGCTGAGCAGATGTATCTTAACTTCAGGGGTCGTGAGCCGAAGATAGATGCGTTACTGAAAAACAGAGGATTGAACTAATACTATAACCACAATTATTTTAAGGCTGTCATCCTTTCGGGGAGACAGCCTTTTTTTTCAGAGATTATATCGAACCAGGTTAAAAAAGGTTAATTATCTCAATCCGGACTATTATCTTAAGCAATGGAGTACCTTTGACCTCTTTAATTATGACAGAAAACGAATAGATGAATGAATTAAGAATTGGGAATCTGACAATTGCTGTTCCAATTGTTCAGGGAGGAATGGGGGTAGGTATTTCACTGTCAGGACTTGCATCTGCAGTTGCAAATGAAGGTGGAGTTGGTGTGATTTCGAGCGCCGGCCTGGGGCTTTTATATAAAACATTTTCCGAAAACTTATTTGAAGCCAGCATTTACGGACTTAAAGAGGAGATACGCAAAGCGAGGGAAAAAACCATGGGAGTCATAGGTGTTAACGTAATGGTCGCTATGACAAATTTTGTGGATATGATTAAGACCTCTATCTCTGAAAAAGTCGATATTATTATAGCGGGAGCGGGATTACCACTTGATTTACCTTCCTTTCTAAAGAAGGACAGCATTACCAAGCTTATACCTATTGTTTCATCAGCCAGAGCAACCAGGATAATATGTGAAAAGTGGAAGGCAAACTATGATTATCTGCCAGATGCCGTTATTGTTGAAGGACCAAAGGCAGGTGGTCATCTGGGTTTTAAGGAGGAACAAATCAGAGATAATGATTATGCCCTTGAAAAGCTTGTCCCGGAAATAGTTAATGAGCTGAAGACATTTGAAGAAAAATACAATAAACCTATCCCGCTTATTGCAGCAGGAGGTATCTATACGGGTGAGGATATTAATAATATAATGAAACTGGGAGCATCTGGCGTTCAGATGGGAACCAGATTCGTAACCACTGACGAATGTGATGCCTCGGACGGATTTAAACAATCATATATTGATGCCACCGAGAAAGATATCGAAATCATAAAGAGTCCTGTTGGCATGCCGGGGAGAGCCATTTTTTCGAGTTTTATCCAAAAGGTAAAAGATGGGAAAAAACAACCCAAAAAATGTTCATTTAAATGTATCAGGACTTGTGATATAAGCAAGAGTCCTTATTGCATTATCATTGCACTTGTAAATGCACTTAAGGGAAATTTCGAGCATGGCTTCGCCTTTGCCGGAAGCAATGCATACAGAGCAACTAAAATATCGTCTGTAAAAGAAATCTTCCAGTCTTTGAAAAAGGAATATAAAGAAAGTAAACTGGCTGTCTGAGACTGTTCCTGAAAAAATCTTTACATAAATACATGCCTTATTGATGATTAAATAGGTTCATTTAATCCTCAATTCACGCAATTCCCAAAATTAATTGATAATCAGTTGTCTTAAAGCGTCATTGGAATAGACAGCCGGAAAATACATCAGTGAGACTTTGGCAGGATTGACAACAAATTTGCCTGTAAATCTGGGCATAAGCTCAATCTTGAAAGACCTCTGTCCGGGATCGGCATGTCGTAAGAATATTGCAACATGGTCACGGTAAAACTCCCTGTGTTCCTCACCGGCGAACTTTTCCTGTCTGGAATTGTAAGTGAATCCTGACGGAACCGGGATTTCCAGAACTATGTAATCAGCTTTTTTATAGAACACCACATCTGCTGTGAGAGTTACCGGAACACCGGATTTCACTTCGTTAAGGGAGGAAGGCCAATGGGTTGTCACCCGAAAATCAGTTGTGTCTGAAGTGGGCTTCTCCAGGAATACCTTTTGGCTGCAACTCAGGTAGAGAGGTAATAATCCCTGCCAGCCAACGGTAAGTTTCCCTTCAGCAGGGAGGGTGATATCGAAAGGAAAGCCATTGATCTCCTTGCTAACCTGCCCGGAGAGCGTGAGTACGGGTTTCTTGCCGGTGTCTGTTTTAGCAGTCATATCCTTAAGGACTGTTCGGAGGATACCGGCAACCTGATATGTATTCATACCCTTGCCGAATGTCAGTGATTCAAGGAAAAAATTGCGTACCTCTGAAAGGTCAGCGACAGTCTGGGTCGAATCAGAGCTTAGTATCCCGTATGCCAACAGGGTGGTGCCTGTATCATTACCGGTAACTGACCGTTCCGGCTCACCTGAGGTGAAATAAACCCCGCCATAAACAGTGGTTCGCTGAGCCTTACTTAGAAAACCCAGATCAACTGGGAGCATGTGTTTCTGCCTGAGTGAAACTATCCTGAGGCTGTCTGTAAAGCTCAGATTGTCAGATTTGTCAATTAAAGTGAGGTAATGGTTGTAATCTACCCTCGCTCCGGTCTTCGTCAGAAGATCGAGTAATGAGAGTTTTAGCGGTGCGGGTGAATTGGATTCGAGCATGATAATAGCGTCATCAATGAAGTTTGTTGGATAAGGCTCGACTTTATAACCCTGTTCTTTAGCCATCTGGAGAGCATCGAGAACATGAAGTGAAATCCATTCTTCGGTGGCTGATCTTCCCCACCAGCCCCACAGACCCTGCCCATTACGATTTTCGTTCAACTGCTTTATCAGTCTGTTTGCCTCTCTGCGGTCACTTCGATTTTCAGTTCCCAGGGTTTTATTGACGGTTTCAGCTGACAGCAGGCCGATCAGTTTTGAAGCCATCTGTTCATTACATGTGTAATAGTAATGGATAAGTCTGTAACTGTTATCCTTCAACACATCCAGAGCGCCTGCCATTCCAGTGAGGGTCACTTCACCGGCAAATGCATCCAAATCTAGCGTGACTGCAGTGTCACGTTCCAGGATCATGAATGCCCCCGAATCTACTTCCAAGCCTGCCCTGTTTACTGGTACGGGACGGTATTCTCCGTCCTTCAGTCCTGAAGCAGTAACAAACGAGTACTCCATCCGCAGACTGTCCGTATCACCGGTTTTGACGGGAATAGTGTCAATTATGGCATCCTTTAGTGTCTCAGTGACAGCGAAGACAGTATCGGAATTGCAGATGAACCTTTCGGTAAGTGCAGTGGAGGCGGAGGTGTAGTTTACTATTTTACCTATCAGGTTGACTGAATCGCCTGCAGTGAAGTACCTTGGTGCGGTGAGTTGGGCTATAACAGGCCTGAAGGCTTTTATAAATCCTGTTGCAGATCCGGCCTGCCGTTTGCCGGTCATGCCTACGACAAATGTCTCCCATGAGGTTATGTCATCAGGGAATGTGGCAGTAAAGCTTACCCTGCCCGAGTCGTTTGTTTGCAGCTGCGGTTGCCAGAAAGCATAGTCTCTAAAATTTTTTCTCAACGTACCAGAAGCCATCGCCTGCTCAATGAAAGTGTCATCAAATGTCACACCCTTATCCGGTGCTGCTGTCAAAAAGCCTCCGGGTCCGGTTGTCAGCAATATCACACCACCCGATGCCCTGGATCCGTAAATGGCTGTCATTGAAGGATCTTTGATTATCTTAATATTCCTGATCAATTCAGGATCAAGATCACCTATGTCACCGGTATATGGTTTACCGTCAATAATTATCAAAGGCGGCATACCGGCACTCATGGATGATACGCCACGGACGGAGATCGAAGGCCCATCTGTAACGAAAACGCCTGCAACTCTTCCTTCAAGAGCACTGGTAACTGTAATGCTGGAAGCTGTCAGGGAGCTTTTCCGTGAAATTCCGTAACCGATAACCACAACCTCGTCTAGGGCCATGAGATCACTTTCAAGCGAAACGTCAAGGGTCTGATCGTATGATAATTCATACTCCCGGCTCTTCATGCCAATGAAATTAAAGGTCACATTATTAACTCCGAAGGGGAGTCTCAGGGAGTAATTTCCGTCAATATCGGTGATCACCCCGATTCCCAGTTTATTGCAGGTCACAGTCACACCGGGAAGGGGTTCGCCGTCATCTGAACTGATCACCTTGCCTGAGACGGTGTATCCCGGACCGCTATAGGGTGAAACATCCTGCCTGGTAAATTCCTGCAGGAGTTGTCTCTCAGATGATGTAATCTGTCGCTGATCTCCGCCGGACAGATTAATTAATTCAAGAACCCGGTTGAACTGGTCGCGGTCACGTTCAGTAACTGCTTTCTTAAAGTCAATGAAAGTCCTGCTGCCAGTGCTTACGATTACTGAATCTGCCCTGCAAAACTCCCCCTCATTATAAAATGCAAGGAGTGTGTACTGCCCGGGGATTATGTTTGTGAAACTGTTCTCGTAACCGCGCCTTGTGTCTACTGTTCTTCTGCTTTCCGAGTAAAGAATAATTGCCACGGGCTGTTCTCCTGTCTCTCTATTCAGATTCATTATCTCAACAGAACCGTTACCCATTTGTGTGGCTACATTCCTCTCGTAATAGTAGGGTGTGCGTGTTCTGGCTTTCAGGATTTCAAGGCGCATCGAGTCAAGGTACTCCCTGGTGATAACGCTGCTTTTCAGTTCTTTGGTGGCTGAATAGCGTGAGAGCCTTTCAGGTATCCATTTGCCTGGTTCGAAAGACTTCATCTTCAACAATCCCGGAGCAAAATCATACTCATACAAGGGCTCATAGCTAAAGTCTGTCTGAAATTTTCCATCCGACACAAACCGTGCTTTGCCCGGGATTACAGGTCCGGCGAGCTCATAACCGTAGCCGGGACTGTTCAGGTAAGGATCTGAAATCTGACGGGCGAGGTCACTCATCAGTATCAGATTATCAGACTGGTTGATGTATGCAACGCTGTTGTTGAATGAAGATCTGAAGGGCATTAAGTAATTTTCCAGTCTGGTGGCTTCGGCTTTGGCAAGCTTCGGTTTAGCGTCCTTTTTTTGAAATGTTTCCGGATTGTCCGTGTCACTTATTGAAAGAATAAGCTTCTTGCCTTCTACAAATCTCAGGCTGTCAATTTCATATATATTATAAGGTGTCCTGATGCTTATAAAATGATATCCTGAGTCAACCCTGAATGAATAGGGCTGGTTATCAGACGCGATGTCAATATAAACGGGTCTGTTATCAATATATATATAGTTGATATTAACTGGAAATCCTTTTTTGAATATAAACGGGGCAAACTGAGTGATGCTATCTCCCATATCAGATAAGAAAGTACATACTTCCTCCGGGTGGAACCTGAACCTGAAATATTCAATTGTATCCAGTCCGGCATCCTTCTTCCATCTTTCATATCTGAACCTGTACCAGAGATCAGTATCAATTGCCGGGTTGGCATTAAACTTATTGATAAGCTCCTTTCGCCTTGCGGATTTTGCAAGTGATGGAAGGGAAGGCAGCTTAGCTTCGAACTTGCGTGTAACCGAGTAAGCTGTCAGGTCAGCACCGGCTACGGGTTTTCCTTCATAGTCATTGACCTGAATAGTCACTTTGGCTTTATTACCTGGAATGATCATATCGGGCTGATCAACGCTAATGGTCAGTTTATCCTTTTGTACTCCGATCTGGTACATTGAGTTGTTCATCACCCCTCCCCACAGGTAATTAAGCGACAGATACCAGTTTTTATTTCCGGAAGCCCTGTGCCGGAAATTGAGGCTGTCAGTGATACCTCTCTGTACCTCCCTGTTAAATTCATAAATGAAGTAACTGAAGCTGAGTCCCGTGCTGCTCCCAGCGTTAATAAAGACCGAATCATTAATAACCTGAGTGTTGCATATTATTCCCGGAGATATCTCTGCTGCAAGTATTGTTCTTGACGTACCGCCGGAAGTGAGTGTATAGGCTGATACGAACGAATCACTCTTTATCGAAAAGGGAAAATTGACAGCTACTCCCTTTTTATTGCCGAAGGCATCCTCCGTTGTCAGTGTCCCTTTGCACCCCGTTTCTTTTCCGTCAACCCTCACCAGAAAGGTGACTGAGTCTCCCAATGAGCTGAATTCAATTTCTTCCTTCCTGCTAACGAATGTGACTTTCTCCGTAACTGTGACGGTTTCGTTATCAGATGTATTGGCAGTTGCAACAAGAGTATAATCGAGGTTGGCATCTGGAAAGACAGAATCAGGGATCCCGATAAGCGTTTCACCCGAGGCCTGCAGGTTTTCACGGATCACTGACAGGGTGTCCCTGACTTCGATCTGTTTCCCGAATATTTCACTCACTTTGTCACGGAGGATAACCAGAGTGACACGCGCATCGGGAAGAACCATTTCATTTTCATTCACGGCTTTCAGGCTGGCCAAAAACGGGATGCCTTTGTATTGTACTTTTTCGGGCAACCGGAGGTTCAGCCTGAGTCCCTTCAGATCATAATACTCATACCTGAAAGCCCCCGAGATGAGCGTTTTATATTTTCCGGCCTTGCTGAAACTGACTGTATAATCTTTATCAAGCTGAAGGCCAAGTGAATCATCAAGAACGAAGCTGTAACTATATCCCCCAGGATTGTACGGTGCAACCGTTCCCAGTTTAATCATCTTATACGGATCACTTTTAGTGATCTTAATATCCGCTTCCCTTTTCAGCGGCAAATGATTCTTTCCACAGAGAATGAAGGCTTTCAGCATTACAGTATCACCGGGATTATATTTGGGTTTGTTGAAAACGAGATAGCCTGCGGAGGGCCAACCTTCAGTGAAGGTCCGTGATATCCATTGCCAGATGCTTCTGGCGGTATAAAATCCGTATCCCCTGAATGCAGATATAACTACATCGACCGGTAACATAACGGTAGTCCTGACAGGTACCCAAACATACTTTACCGGGCTGCTATATGCAATCTTTCGTGACACTCTTTTAATTCCCGGATTATTAAAGGATCTCTCAAGTCTTATGAGACTCGTAATTCCGTCATGAGTAACGGAGATTATCCCTCGGCTGTTTGCCTTTTTAAGTCTGTATGAACCGGTTATTTCATCATAGGGAATTCTCCGGCCGTTTATATGCATTCCGGCATTAGCAACGGGTTCCCCGGTATGGTTCCGCAGTTGGAGTACCAGGTCAGTCTGGTTATCGACTATGGAAACATGTATATTGGGAATGCAAAAATATTCCAGATCAAGTTTGTCTTTGTCGATGAACGCTTTCAGGTAGTTGCCCGCAGCAAGTTTGCCCTCGTAAGCCGCGCCCGTGGGAAATGAATCGACTTTATTGTAAAAAAGATCTTCGTTGGGATTCAAGGTCCTAATGCGTGCAATTCTCAGTGCCTGCCGGTCCGAAATTGAATAATAATAGGTATAGGGACTGGTAGTACGGCTGTCGGGAAGATTCTGTGCCCCAACACCTGAAATCTGCAGGATTGCGGTAATTAAAAGGAATGATCTATGCATGTTGACTTTTTGACAGTTCCGGTAACAGGTAAATTTAAAAAGAAAATCCTGCAAGATCAATGATCTGCGGGATTTTGTGTTTTGGAGGGTGACGGAATTGAGGACAGATGCACCTGGTAAGAGTATTAAACCAGATAAATCTTAAAGTTCGCAATTGCAGTCATATCCGCCAGAGTGTGATCACGGGTTGGTTAAAGGCATGATCTGAGAACTGTTCAGTCTTTTAAGCATGGCAGTGGTAATTTAATATCTTTACCTCTGTGAGAGAATCAGTTAAAACGATACCGCTGACCGGCCTTGACCTCTCCGGCCTGGAGCACCTTTTGACAGTCAATGGTGTCGATCCGCGATATGCGAGACGAGTCCTTTACTGGATCTACAGAAGGGGCATAAGGTCTTTCGCTGAAATAAACGATATCCCTAAAAAAGTACTGTCAGTTCTCTCCGAAAACTTTACCACAGGTCTTGACTCTCCCGTATCGTCGGCTGTTTCTGCAGACGGTTCAGCAAAGTACCTTTTCCGGACCGATGGAGGCCTGCTTCATGAGACTGTTTTTCTCCCTGAAGGTAAGCGCAAAACAGTATGCGTTTCCGTGCAGTCGGGATGCCGCATGGGATGCCGGTTCTGTGCAACAGGACTGAACGGCTGGAGAGGCAACCTGACAGCCGGTGAGATTGTCAACCAGGTTGTCAGCCTTCCGCATGATGTCAGTCATGTGGTGCTGATGGGAATGGGAGAGCCCGGTGATAATATCGGGGAGGTAATCAAAGCTTACAATATATTAACTGCTGAATGGGGGTTGGCAATTGGCAGGAGCAGAGTTACAGTCTCGACCGTCGGTGTGACACCTTCTGTAAAGAGACTTTTGGAAGAAACCGTGTGTAACCTCACCCTGAGTCTTTATTCTCCTTTTAGTGAGGAGCGGAGAGAGGTAATGCCGGCTGAATATACATGGCCGTACAAGGAGACCCTCGCTCTCATGAAGACTTTTGAGACAGGCCGTTACAGGCGATTTACAGTGGCCTACGTAATGATCAGAGGAAAAAATGATACAGAAAGGCATCTTGAAGAACTGAACAGGTTACTTTCGGGGACGAGGATAAGAGTAAATCTTCTCCCTTATCATCAGCGGGAGAATGACAGTGACTGCACTTCTGACTCTGAAACTATGATGAGGTTCAAGCATCTTCTGGTAACATCAGGTATCGGAGCTTCAGTACGGAAGTCAAGAGGCGCAGATATAGCAGCAGCATGCGGGATGCTTGTTGCGGGTGGCGGGCCAAAAGAATAAAGAAATAAATAATTTACCGCCTTCTCTACTTAGAGGGATTAATAAGCTGCAGCATGTATTCAGTGATAAATATGCCGTTAAAGCGTACCCACTCCCTTTTCGTGGCACTGAGGACAAATCCGTGATGAAGAAACAGGTTCATACTTTCTTCATTGCCTTCAAGAATATTGCACCACAGCTGATGAAGGCAGAGTGATTCAAAGGTATATCTGATAATGCACTCAAGGGCTGCCGATGCATGGCCTTTCTTCCTGTCATGAGGGTCGGCGATCAGGATACCGACCCCTGCCCTCATATGAAACTGATCGAAATCGAAGAGGTCAATTGTGCCGATTGTCCTTTTCCCGGCAATCGCATCAATCATCAGCCTCAGCTGAAAGGTCTCGAAAAGGCTTTTATGAGAGTTGGCGATGTATCGCTTCAGGATATATTTTGAGTACGGAACAAGGGTATTGCTCTGTCTCCAGTTTGCCTCCTCATTCTCCCATTTGTAAAGGAGTTCCAGGTCCTCTGGTTCAACAGCACGCAGCCTGACTCCGTTACCCTCGAGCATCATTTCCTGTAAACTTTCTTAACGAAGATATCACTCGGGTATCCCAGCCTGAGCAATCGTGCTTGCTCCTCGTAAGCTTTCGGCTTTGTATCAAAGCGTCCCGTGGTGTAACGGTAGAACTTGTCCTGGCGATTATAGAACACCGCTATATCAGCGTGCTCAAAGTATGCCGGATCAACAGGGTTATGCAGTGCCATGACCTGAACGGTATAATACAGCACATCAGGATCAACCTCCTCGTCTGTGTCAAGAACATCCTTGATGACAAGGTTCATGATAAGGGATGAGGAGTCGGTCAGGGTTATGTAAGGAAGGTCCTTTGGATCAAAGCTGATTGTTACCGTGTCTCTCGGCTCTTCCGAGGGAGGATTGAATGTCACCAGGGCGATCTCCTTCTTCTTGTAGGCGGTCATTATCGAATAATAGCCAAATGCGCCATTGTCAAACGGCTGGAAACCGAGATCATCATCAGTAGTGCTTAACGGATATCCGATATTGATCGGTTTGCCCCACACACCTGCCTTTGACGCCGATAAATAAATATCGTAGCCTCCGATAGATCCATGGCCCTCGGAGCTATAGGTGAGGGTCAGGCCGTCTTTTGAAATAAAGGGGGTCTCTTCGTTATACGGAGAGTTCACAACATCCCCAAGATTCACCGGCACACCCCAGTCGCCTGTCTGGTCTCTTTCAGACACCCACATATCAAGTTCTCCAAAACCGCCCAGACGATTTGAAGTGAAATAGAGCTTCTTGCCGTCTGAAGAAATAGCAGCATGGGATTCGTAGAATTTGGTGTTGATATTTTTATTGAGGCTGACTATTTCCGACCATTTCCCGTTTTTGAAGGTTGTCATGTAGATATTACCGTCGTAATTGTCATTCTTGAACAGGTACAGTTCTGTACCGTCATTATTCAGCGAGGTCGTATAACAGTCAGTTCCCATGGAAGCTTCTTCCGTGATATCAACAGGTGTGCCCCAGCCGTTTTTCTCTTTCCTGGTGACATAAATGACTGATTCGAGCCCGCGACGTTCGGTATAGGCCATGGTGCCGCCGTCGTAACTTATTACAGGCCGGTCATTGACAGAGCCCTGATTTATATATTCCTTCAAGGGCTGTATAAGCACCCTAACAGGTGATTTCATCTGGATTGTTGCAAGATTGCATGCCTGTATCTGCTGGTTGATAAACTCCTGGTTCTTCATCTCGCCTGTTTTGGCGACGAGGTTCTTGAACATCCGGTAGGTGCTCAGGGCGCTGTCGAGTTTATTGGCTATCCTGTAGGCATTGGCAAGAGAGAAGTATGCATCAAGCGGAGCCCTTTTTTCTTTGAGAAGGCCGGTTTTGGAGTCATAGCTGGTATTCATCACAGCTGCCTCAAGAAAAGGAATGGCTTTTGATTTCTCATCAAAGATATTAAGATAGCAGTTGCCTATTTTGTATTTGATATTTGCGTTGCCGGGTATGAGGTCATTAAGGATCAGGTAGAGCGGATTTGCAAGTTCATATTCGCCATACAGATAGTGCGATTCGGCTTCAAGCCAAATCGCTTTGAGCTCACTCTTCTTCTGGGCGCCGAGCGGCACAACAGCAAGTAGTCCCGCAACAATTACTATTCCCCTTATTCCCATTTTTCGTTTTCGTTACAATTTTAAGTCTTTATGACCATTATCGTAATCCTCGTCTTTATTATTTGAACCTGATATGGTAGATGTCGCCTTTACCTTCTCCCTCGTCCCTGCGCGTCATTGACATGAAGCCTCCGTTGCCTTTATCTGTCGGGCAGAAGAAGAAATTATCGTCAGGATTATTCAAAGGATAACCTATGTTCTTTGGCTTGCTCCAAAGGCCGTTGGACTGCAGATCACTTCTGAAGATGTCATAACCGCCCATATTATAATGGCCCTGTGAAGCGAAAAAGAGTATGGTGCCGTTATTTATGAGAAATGGCCTGTCATCATTGAAGGGAGTGTTTATCTCAGGTCCCAGGTTGACAGGTGTGCCCCATTCGCCATCCTCATTCAGTTTTGAAATATACAGGTCAAGGCCTCCGAAGCCTCCCGGCCTGTCACTTGAGAATATCATTGCCGATCCGTCCTCGGTCAGGTAACCGTGTGCCTCCCAGTATTTAGTGTTTATTTCCTTTTTCAGCTTGCGTGCCGGTTCCCATCTGGTTCCGTCGAACTTGCTCATCCATATATCGCTGTTGATGTTGTCATCCTTTGACAGAAGCATGAGAGTGCCGTTGGGAGAGAGATATGAGATATAATGATCTCCGTCAGACTGCAGCTCAGGTGTGATGTTGACAGGAGGTGTCCATTCATTCCTGACAAGGTGCGAGACCATTATGGCATCATAGAATTTCATAGAGGACATATATGCGATAGTCTTTCCGTCAGCCGAAACAACAGGAAAGAAATTATCATTGCTATCGTTGATCACATCACCTAAAGATTCAATTGTGAATCTTACGGGCTCTGCCATTATAGCAGGGGCATTGTTGCATGAGGCGATCTGCTGATCGACGAATAGTATATTTTGTATGTCTGTGGCCAGGAGGGTTTCCCGGTACCTGGCGTATGCCTCTTTGGCTTTTTCGAACATATAATTGATCCTGTAGGCGTCGCCCAGGAAAAAGAGCGCTTCGTACGGTGCTTCAACCTGCCTCAGGGAGCCTTCGCGGTATTTGGCCGTAATCTTCTGTGAGGCTTTTTCCAGATACTCGATTGAAAGGTTTTTGCTGCCTTCCATATTGAGATAGCATAATCCTATGCGGAACGCAATGCTCGCATTATCAGGCATTACGGTATATATACCCTGGTAATAAGGGAGTGCATCAGCATAGTCTCCTCTCATAAGGAAATACTCTGCCTCATAAAAGGCTTCCTGTAGTCTGATGTTGTCCTGTGCCCTTACGGCTATGCTAAGCGTAAGAACAAACAGCATAAGTGCAAATCTCTTACTTTTCATCTTGGTATTATGCTTTATCTTTTTCTTCATTTTTCTTTTTTCTTCTCAGGAGGATAAAGAAAATTATCAACACCGGAAGAAGCAGCAGCCACCACAGCCAGTCGTGTCCTTTATCCCCCGTTTTGCCTGTTGTGACCACCTTATTATTTACAGATGGCGTTACAATTCTTGTTTCGGGCCTGACTGTATCCTGAATCTTCACTTTTTCACCGGCCACCGTTTCTGTTTTTGGACGTACCGGTATCTCGCGATACAATGGTCTGGCCTTAAGGGCAGGTGCAGACCGTGTCACTCTTGCAGTCACGGAAGCATGATTGTCAAAGCGGTCGGTGAGATTGAAGGTTATCCTGCTCTCGCCCGGAGGCGGAGGAAAGTTATATGTGAAAGTTGTATCGTTTATCAGATACTTCTCTGAACTCATGGTTGAATCCGGCGAAAGGACGTCAATGTCCAGTACCGATCTGTTTTCAACGATCAGGTTGAAAGGTACCGGCTCTGCTGAAGTAACATTAATTGCCGTGTCAGACAGTAATTTCAGTTGGGCAACACCATCTGTGGGGTAAAGTGTAACAGGATCAATTTGTATTGTGTCGCTTTTACCGGTGACGGGTATTTCCCGGTTTTGCGATACTGTAAGGGCATCGTCAGAAGTGAAAATGAACCTGTACGATCCCTGAGGCAGCATGAAGGAATAAATTCCGGTGGCCGGATTGGTAAGGGCAGTTATCTCCCTCTTTGTGTCGAGGCTGTTGACGGCTGAGATCTTAACAGGCTGCTGAAACTCGCTCAGGAGGTTGTTAATGCCTGCTCTTCCTGTTATAATAAAGTTGCGCGGATTGAGGTCCGAGTAGATATCATATCTGTAGATATCCATCTTGCCGTACCCGTCAGAGGAGAATTTTGACAGATAACCTCTGTTGCCTTTACCGACAGGCACGAAGAAGAGATCATCATCTGTGGTATTGACGGGGTATCCGAGGTTGACCGGGGTTCCCCATTCACCTTTCTCATCAAGGTCAGATCTGAAGATATCATATCCTCCCATGTTATAATGGCCCCGTGAGCTGAAGAAGAGCGTACGGTCATTATTTGCAAGGAATGGTGTCTCTTCATTATATACTGTATTGATTTCTGGTCCAAGGTTCACTGCCGGACCCCAGTCACCTGTGCTGTCGCGTTCGGAGACAAAGATGTCAAGGCCACCGATACTTTCCTTCCTGTTGCTCGTAAAATAGATCTTCTTACCGTCATTCGACAGTGATGCGGATGACTCCCAGTATTTCGTATTAATGTTGTCATTCAGTCTTTTTACATCGCTCCATTGATCGCCGGACAACTTACTTTCATAAATATTTCCGTCATACCTGTCAATCCTGTAAAGCAGTAATGTTTTTCCGTCTCCGGTAAGTGACGAAGTATAATAATCCTGGTCAATGCCGAGTTCCGGAGTCAGGTTTAACGGATTGGTCCATCGTCCGTCCTTCATCACCGACCAGAAGACGGCGTCATAGAACTGTAACTCACGGGTGAACAGCAACGATTTCTCATCAGCTGAGATTACCGGATTGAATTCAGAGAAACGCTGGTTTATAACATCACCGAGGTTTTTCTCAACGATATAAACAGGTTTTCTCATCAAATCGCGGGCATGATAGCAGGTTTCAATCTGAAATCTGACCAGGCTTGTATCATAGACTTCCGGATCGACTTCCTTCATGAACAAACCGTATGTTTCAATAGCCTTGTCAAGTTCATTGCCGATCTGGTATGCATTTGCAAGGTAATAGAGTGCATCATAAGGTGCACCTGTCTCACGGAATTTCCCCTTCCGGTATTGCGGATTTATATTCTGAACCGCTGTCTCCAGAAAGGAGATTGATTTATCCTTTTCTCCGGAGGTGTTCAGATAACATTGTCCGACCCTGTAATAGTAATTATAGTTTTCAGGGAAGAACTGCAGGAGGTTAAGGTATTTCGGAAGGGCTTCAGCGTAATCTTCAAAGAGTATATCTCCTTCCGCAGAGATGAACATCTCCCGAAGTTCGCTTCTCGTCTGGCCTGCGAGAGAGACAGTGCACATCAAAGTCAGCGCATACAGGAGATTTTTAGCTCTTCTCATTCAGGCGGTTAGTTTTCTTAAAGAGACTAATATAAGAGAAATATTGTAAAAAGATGATATCCAACCTGTCCCTTTTAACAACAGGGCTCACTTTTTAATTAACCGCCTGATCCGTAGTGAGGTAATTGCGCCTGATTCAATGATAGTTACGACTGCTTTAACAGGAAGATGCCATAAAGATCCGAGATGCTTGCATGCGAAGATTTTCATTGCGTCGTAGAAGTGTCTCAGCGATGCCTCCCTGTCTGTCATGGCACTCCTGCCCTTAAAATGCGTGATGCGGACCCCGGGGAGGTAGTAATTGAAGAAACCTGCCTTTCTGATGCGCCAGCAGAGATCGATATCTTCACCATACATGAAAAAAGCAGTATCAAACAGCCCTGCTCTGTCAAGGGCTTCCCTGCGGATGAGCATAAACGCACCAGTAAGAATATCAGCCTTGCATACCTCATATTCAGAAAGATGTCCAAGATAATATGCGTTGAAAAAAGCTGAGCGTGGAAAGAGCTTTCCTATCCCTGTTAACCTGAAAAATGATGTTACAGGCGATGGAAAACCCCTTTTTGATTCCGGCAGGAAATTTCCGTCACCGTTTACCATACGTGCTCCTGCAGCTCCTGCATCGGGATGTGCCCGCATGAAGGTCATGGCCACCTTAACTGCATCCGGTTCCACAACCGTGTCGGGGTTAAGGATCAGGACGAAATCGCCTGCTGAAGCCCTTATGCCCTTGTTGCATCCTGCCGCGTAACCCTCATTGCTCTCAGAGAGAATGAGCCTTACCTCCCTGAATTCGTCCCTGATCATTGCCACTGAACCATCAGACGAACGGTTATCAACAACAATAATCTCACGGCTGATGCCGGCGGTTGCCGTAATCACTGAAGCCAGCGCCTGCCGGAGGTAGCTGCAGACATTATATGATATAATTATTACGGAGAGCTCCATCGTTATCAGATGGATTCCATCTCCTCCCGGATAGCTTCCGCCAGGCGGCTCACTCCCTTCCTTGTATCTTCCGGTCCAGAGAAGGAGAAGTTAATGCGCATCGTGTTCTGACCTTCGTTGTTACAGAAGAACACTGATCCACAGACAAAAACCACGTTCTTCTTTATTGCTCTCTCAAGCAAGCGTGCAGCATCCATTGATGGAGGCAGGGTGACGAAGAGGAAGAGGCCTCCCTCAGGCTCGGTCCATTTTACTCCTTCAGGCATGAATTCGCGGAAGCACTTCAGCATATAATCACGCCTGTCACGGTACAGTGCAACAGTCTTTTTCAGATTGACATCCAGCAATCCCTGTTCCATATACCTGGCAGTTATCTTCTGAACGAACGCAGGTGAACAGAGATCAGCCGATTGTTTGGCCGTGACAATTTTATCAATGATCTCGGGGTGGCCCACAACCCAGGCAAGCCTGAAACCAGGGGCGAGAATTTTGGAGAACGTACTCAAAGTGATTACCCTGCCGGATGTGTCAAGGGAAGACATAAGCGGCTGGGGCATGCCTTCAAAACGGACATCACGGTACGGGCTGTCTTCCAGGATAATAAGGTCATATTTCTCAGCAATGTGTATGATCTCCAGACGGCGGGAGAGAGGAAGGGTTACACCGGTAGGATTCTGAAAGTCAGGAATAATATAGATGAATTTGACCACACTTTTTTCCTCTTTCAGCTTTATGATGCTTTTTTCAAGCAGGTCGGGCCGCATGCCCTGGTCGTCAAGGGGTATTCCCTTCAGCCTGGCCCCGTAAACCGAGAAAGCATTCAAACCGCCGAGATATGACGGCAAACCGCATAAAACAACGTCGCCCGGATTGATAAAGATCTTTCCGACCAGATCAAGAGCCTGCTGAGAACCTGTGGTGATTGCGATATTGTTAATGGTCAGGTTCAATCCATCTTTTTTATGACGCCCGACCAGCAGTGAGCGGAGCTTGTTGTCACCCTCAGTGGTGCTGTACTGGAGCGCTGCCGGTCCTTCCTCATCCAGGACTTCTGAACAGATTCTTTTTATGTCCTCTATCGGGAAAGAATCCGGGGATGGAAGTCCGCCGGCAAACGAGATCATCTCTGGCCTCTGCGTCACCTTGAGGATCTCGCGGATTGCCGATTTTTTCATCAGCTGCGATGAATTCGAAAAGAACCTGTCAAAAGTATTTGTCATGATCTCCTGATTTTCATCAAATAAAACAAGATTTTCAGAATTAAAAAATGATAAAGAAGATATAAAACCCCGTATCACTCAACCCTGCGACGGCAGGGAAAAGGGTCTGCGGTTAACGATCGACTGGCCCAGGGTGATCTCGTCAGTATATTCAAGCACATCTCCTATTGCAACACCTCGTGCCAGAGTGGTGATACGGATATTGTACTGTGACAGTCGTTTAAAGATATAGAAATTGGTAGTGTCTCCCTCCATTGTAGTGCTGAGAGCAAGGATTATCTCCCTGACCTCTCCGTCACGCACCTTTTCCTCAAGCTTATTTATTGTAAGGTCTGATGGTCCTACGCCGTCAACGGGTGATATGATACCGCCAAGGACGTGATAAAGACCTTTGTACTGCCTTGTGTTCTCAACAGCCATCACATCCTGAACATTTTCAACCACACAGATAAGGGATCTGTCTCTCCCGGGGTCGCTGCATATGT
Source organism: uncultured Bacteroidales bacterium (assembly GCA_963849945.1). Classification (GTDB taxonomy): domain Bacteria; phylum Bacteroidota; class Bacteroidia; order Bacteroidales; family VadinHA17; genus SR-FBR-E99. The sequence continues at coordinate 208,896 of CAWKJD010000015.1, forward strand.
CACACACAGGTGTGTCACTGATGCCATGACAGATACTGCAGTAACACACATCATCACGGAGCCGTGTGACGGTGTCGCCAAAGCGCTTCACCTCTGCCCGGTCGCGCCTGAGCAGGTGCATGACCAGCCTGAAAGCGGTCTTGCGTCCTATGCCGGGCAGCGACGCAAACTCATTCACGGCCTCCTCGAGAAGTTTTGAGGTGAATCTGGTTGACATAAAATTCCTTTGGGACAAAAATAGTTCAATTATTTCCTGCAAACCTTCCTGAGAGATAATTTTTATCTGCAATCTTTTTAGTATCCTTGCAGACATGTTTTTCGGAAAATGACACCGGCACTCATTCTCACTATTTTTATAATTTACACAACAGTGCTTTTTACGGTGACCTGGATCACCGCCCGGAAAGCTAACAACCAGTCGTTCTATATCGGTAACAAGATCTCCCCATGGTATGTGGTTGCATACGGCATGATCGGCGCTTCACTGTCAGGCGTGACTTTCATGTCAGTCCCGGGCTGGGTGGGAGAAACGCAGTTCAGCTATATGGTTGTTGCCTTCGGTTACTTCTTCGGGTATATTGTGATCGCACTGGTGCTGATGCCACTGTATTACAGGCTGAAACTGACCTCCATTTACAGTTACCTTGAACAGCGCTTCGGCTTCTGGTCATATAAGACCGGGGCCGGATTCTTCATATTATCAAGGGTGCTGGGAGCATCTCTTCGTATGTTTCTTGTAATCAATGTGCTGCAGATATTTGTTTTTGACGCATGGAATATCCCTTTCTGGATTAATGTAGCGATTTTCATCATGCTGATAATACTGTATACGCTGAAGGGGGGTATCAGGACAATTATATGGACTGACACTCTTCAGACGACCTTCATGCTTCTTGCAGTGGTTCTTTCCGTTGTTTATATCAGCCGGGAGCTCGGATCACCTGTCTTTAAGCTGGCGCGGGAAGTGACTGACAGCGATATTTCGCGGATGATAATCACCGACTGGCATCATCCCCGTTTCTTCCTGAAGCAGTTCTTCAGCGGGATGTTCATCACAATTACCATGACCGGTCTTGATCAGGAAATGATGCAGAAGAACCTGAGTATCCGCAACCTGAAAGACGCTCAGAAAAACATGTTCACGTTCAGCACGATTAATATGTTCGTTGTATTTCTTTTCCTTGTGCTGGGCGCCTTCCTTCTGATCTTTGCACGGGAAAAGGGAGTCAGCGTTGCATTGACCGATGATCTCTTCCCGACGATAGCTTTCAACTATCTTGGTCCCGCAGCAGGCGTTGTATTTCTTGTAGGGCTGATTTCAGCGGCCTTTCCAAGCGCTGACGGCGCCCTCACGTCTCTGACGACCTGTTTTAGCATCGACTTCCTCGGGCTGGAAAAAAGAAGGGACATAGATGACTCAAAAAAAACCAGGATCAGGTATGCTGTTCATCTTGCATTTGCCGTCGTATTTTTTATATGTATACTGATCTTCAGGCAGATGAATGACAGGGCCATCATTGATAAGCTTTTTACAATTGCCGGCTATACGTACGGACCCCTGCTGGGACTTTATACCTTTGGCCTGTTCACGCACAGGAAGGTGAATGACAGGATCACACCGTGGATAGCAATCCTTTCGCCGGTCGCATGTTATATTCTTAATCTCTTTTCCGAAGAGCTCTTTAACGGCTATAAATTCGGATTTGAGATGCTACTGGTAAATGGGTTTCTGACATTTATGGGGCTGCTTGTCTTCAGCAGGAAGGATGAGTTAAAGCCGTCCGCCCGGAAGTGATGAAGGTGTTACCGGCGGGTTCTCAACTCCCTCTTGATTTTCCTCTTCAGTTGGCACAGGTTTAGGTTTAATAATCACCCTGATTTTCTTGTAGGGGATGGAGAAAGAGATGTAATACTCGGCTCCTGTTGTTATGCCTGATGTGGCATCACCGTAGCCAGGCATCCATATAGGTTTCAGATCAGGGCCTGCTCCCGCACTGATAAGGACTCTCAGGTAGAGGTTCCACCCTATGGTGACACCCCGGAAAAGCTCAGCACGCACTCCCGGAGTGAACTCAAGAAAATGTCCGGTATAGTGAGAGAGAGGGATTGAAGATTCACCTCCTCCCCATGCATTTGTATATTTGATGCCGGCAGCTTCCTGGCTGTAAAAACTGAGTCCGTACCTGAAACCGATGCCTGCAAAATATCTGCCCTGTCCGACTTTGGGTTTAACGTAGTTGTAGTCAGGACCGATGACAAAACTTGTACCGTGACTCTGGAAACTGAAATTGTATTTCGTTGATGAGAATGAAGTATATCTCGCCCCGACATTTACGGAGAGGTTCTGGTTAAGATCCACAGAGCCCAGAACACCGTAGGTGGCGAGGTTATTATTTATTAAATGCATGACGGGACCTGAAAGATCAAAGCCTGCCCGTATATGCAGCGGAACTGTAACAGTATCCTGTGACATCACCCGGCTGCCCAGGAGGAGAAAAAGACTAAAAAAACAGATGCAGGTTCCTTTTGCCATTCAGGTTTACGCTGTTATTCTCAATCATGAGTGTGTCAATGATGTTATGTGTTGTTTTCAGCCCGGTAAGCTCACTGACAAATGTGTAGCCGCATTCCGCAGAGACAAGGTGAGGCGAACGTTCATATGTTATGACCACCGTGTCTGTAATTCCGTTAAGGACTATGTAAAATGTTGTTATGTCATTTCCCGGATCAAGAGGTACCGAGAAGAACGAAACGGATTTTGTATCCACAAAATCGATCGTGTCAGTAGCAGTCATTCCTTTCACAATTAGGCTTACGCATGAAGTGTCGTGACCCGTACCGTTGGCCAGGAATGAGGTGTTCAGCAACGGGTTGGTATCATCATAACAGGCCTTTCCGGAACAGGAATCCAGTGCCAGAATCAGTATCAGGGCAGCGCCGACAAGTGATATGGACCATATCGTTTTCATACCGGACAGCAAAGGTATAAAAATAAAGGAAGGTTATGTGCAGGATTGAGTAACCTCCAATACAGGCATAAATTGCTTTCAGAATTTCGGCAGGTTCTGATATGGGTGTTCTAAAGTGCTATGTTAATGAGTGCAACGGCTTTTTCGATGGCGTCATTCAGACCTTCAGGCTTTTTACCGCCAGCTGTTGCAAGGAAGGGTTGTCCGCCTCCGCCTCCGTTTATCGAGGCTGAAACGGCCTTGATAAGCTCAACGGCATTTAGTCCTGAGCTTTTGATGGTCTCATCTCCCAATGCGATAAGAAGTGAGGCTTTGCCTTCATTTTCAGAACCTATAACTACTGCGCTTTTATTGTCAGACTGTCTGATCTGGTGGGCAATGTTTTTAAGCGTCTCGGCATTTAAATCTTCAAGAATGCCCGAGTAAATGTTACACCTGCCTGAGGTTACGGCGTTTTGGGCAAGCTGGTTACGGGCAGCAACTGCGGCTGCATTCTGCATCTTTTCAATTGTATGTCTCAGGGAGGTGTTCTCGGTCATCAGTTTTGAAACATTGACCGCAGGATTCCCTGTACTTCTGAGAAGGAGTGTTATCTCATCGAGGTTCTTTAACTTCTCATTTATATATGACAGGGCTTTCCGGCCTGTCACGGCTTCGATGCGTCTTACGCCGGCAGCTACAGCGCCCTCTGAGATAATCTTGAAGAGGCCTATCACTGAAGTGCTCTGAACATGAGTCCCGCCACAAAGTTCAACGGAATCTCCGAATGACACCACCCTGACTTTTTCACCGTATTTCTCTCCGAACAGTGCCATTGCACCCATTGCCAGTGCTTCTGCGACAGGGATCTCATCATGCACCTCCGAAATGATGTTCTTCATGATCATGTCGTTGACTTTTTGTTCGACAGAGGTAAGCTCTTCAGAAGTCAGCTGCCTGAAATGGCTGAAATCGAACCTTAGCTTCTCAGGGGTCACCAGTGATCCCTTTTGTTCGACATGCTTTCCAAGCACCTGACGCAGCGCGTGATGCATAAGGTGAGTGGCCGTATGATTATTGGCTGTCTGCTGCCTGGCTTCACGGTCGACTGTGGCAGTGAAGAGCTGTAACGGGTCTGAGGGCACTTTTGCGGCAATATGGATGGTGAGGTTATTCTCTTTTATAGTGTCGCTTATTGCAATCTTTTCATTTTCAGAGGAAATAAATCCCTTATCCCCGACCTGTCCCCCGGACTCGGCATAAAATGGCGTTCTGTCAAATACAAGTTGAACAGCATCCCGGCCCCGGGCATTCACCTTCCGATAGCGCGCAATACGTACCGAGTCTTCGGTATGATCGTAACCGGTAAACACCGTTTTTTCAATATCATGTATTACCTCCCAGTCTCCGGCCGTGATGACAGCGTCGTCTCTTGACCGTTCTTTCTGGGCATTGAGTTCACGGGTGAACGCTGCCTCATCAAGTGTCATCATATTTTCCTTTAAAATCAGCTGGGTCAGGTCCACAGGGAATCCGTATGTGTCGAAAAGTTCAAAAGCATCGCTGCCGGGGAAGATATACCTTCCTTCCTTCTTCAACGCATCCACTCTGCGCTCTATCATCTTAAGCCCTTTACCAAGGGTTTTCAGGAATGCCTGTTCCTCTTCGAAAATGACCCTGGTGATGATCTCCTTCTGAGCTGACAGCTCGGGATATTGTGATCCCATTACAGTTATAAGCGTCGGTATAAGCTTATAGATGAATGGTTCCGTCATCTCAAGCGATGTGTACCCGTACCGCACTGCCCTGCGCAGGATTCTCCTGATAACGTAACCGGCCTTGTTATTTGAGGGCAGCTGGCCGTCGGCAATTGAAAAAGCTACAGTGCGCAGGTGGTCAGCGATGACGCGGTGTGCTATGTCCCAGGATTCTTTTTCACCGTACGGTTTGCCTGTGACAGAGGCTGTGCTGGCAATAATAGGCTGGAAGATGTCGGTATCATAGTTCGATTTCTTTCCCTGGATCACCATGCAGAGACGTTCAAATCCCATGCCTGTATCGACATGCCTTTCAGGCAGCAGTTCAAGCTCACCGCCTGCCTTGCGGTTGTACTGTATAAATACGAGGTTCCAGATCTCTATGACATGGGGGTGTCCCTCATTCACAAGCAGATGACCCTGCTTCGCTTTGCGTTCACTGTCAGACCTTAAATCGACGTGTATCTCGGAACATGGTCCGCAGGGGCCTGTCTCACCCATTTCCCAGAAGTTGTCTTTCTTCGATCCTTCAATAATATGGTTTTCCGGATCTGAGAAGCATTTTTTCCAGTGCTCAGCGGCCTCATCATCACGGGGTACGTCCTCGTCAGGACTGCCCTCAAAGACAGTCGCGTAAATTCTGTCTTCAGGTATGTTAAGACGAACGGTAAGAAATTCCCATGCCCAGCTTATTGCTTCCTTCTTGAAATAATCTCCGAAAGACCAGTTTCCAAGCATCTCGAACATCGTATGGTGATAGGTATCAAGACCTACTTCTTCCAGGTCATTATGCTTGCCAGACACACGGAGACACTTCTGTGAGTTAGCCACTCTTTTAAAGGCTGCCGGCTGATTTCCAAGGAATATATCCTTGAACTGGTTCATGCCGGCGTTGGTAAACATGAGTGTCGGGTCATTCTTGATCACCATCGGCGCCGATGGTACAATTTTATGTTGTTTGGATCTGAAAAAACTGAGAAATTCCTCTCTGATCGCCGCTGCCTTCATCATAAGCTTCCCACAATGTTAAATTTCAAATAGTTTGGGGTTTGTAAAATTAATTCATTTATTTTACGTTTGTTTAATGTCAATCAAAATAGTCGTAACTTTCTGAACTACTGATGCTGATAAGGAAAAAATACGTTTTTGACACATCTAACCTTCAGTTTCACCACCACAAACGCAAATGGAGTGAGAAACTTATAAGGTTCTCCGTTGGATTTAGTATATCAATCTTACTTACAGTCTGTTACGGCTTAATTTTTCATCACTTTTTCGGCTTCCCGCAGCAGGAGAAACTGGAGCGGAAGGTTGATGAGATCAAACTGAATTATTCTCTCCTTGAGCGCCGGATAGATTATTCATCAAAAATTATTGCTGATATGCGTTCATCGGATAATAAATCTTACAGGGCGATCCTTGACCTTCCCCAGATTCCTGCAGATATTTCTGAAGGAGGTGCCGGCGGTATTTTTAAATTCGGCGATCTGACAGGATACGCGAACACCGAGATGATGATGGCTATAAGGTCGAAGTTTGAGAATCTGAGGACTGAGACAAATATTCAGTACAACTCGCTTACCGAGCTTACCGGGAAAGCCGCTGAATGGAAGGATATGTGGGCTCATCTTCCGTATATAAGGCCTGTCAACGTAACAATGAGACTTGGTGACGGGGTTAAGTACAGGGAGCATCATCCTGTTCTGGGTTCGCCCCGCTGGCATTTCGGTCAGGATTTCCGCTGCCCCATGGGTACCGAGGTATATGCCACGGGTGCCGGAATAGTGTATTATGCAGGTAACCAGAATGATGGCTTCGGAATAAAGGTGGTAATTGACCACGGATACGGTTACAGATCAATTTATGGCCACCTCAGCAAAGTAAATGTCAAAAGGGGTGAGAAGGTAAAAAGGGGAGACTTTATAGGGCTGTCAGGCAATACCGGTCTTTCATCAGGACCGCACCTTCATTATCAGGTCGATCTCTTCGGGTCACATGTGAACCCGCTCTGGTATTTCGACGACAATCTTTCTGAGGATGAGTATTTTAAAATGCTTGACTTCCTTTCAAAACCGTGAGATGCAGTCTGTATGCCTGGTCTTCGAAGCTTGAAAGCAGTTTTGAAATTTGTCTATTATTTCTTATGTTTGCACGGCACTTAATTTGCCATCATAGCGGATGCCAAAGACAAAGTATAAGTTTAATCATGAGACACTCAGCTTTGATAAGATAAGGCTGGGGATAAGGCAGCTTCTTATCCGGCTGTTCGCGTATTTCGTAGGATCACTCTTTCTCGCCGGCCTGTACGGTTTTGTCTTTGCCTTTATTTTTGATTCCCCAAAGGAGAAAGCTCTTAAGCGTGAGATTGAGCAGCTTACCCTGCAGTATGACCTTATGAACAGGGAGATGGAGAATGTTGAGAAGGTGCTCGGTCATCTTGAAGAGACTGATGACAATCTTTACCGGACCATTTTTGAAGCCGAACCGGTGCCGGCTTCTTATCGTCAGGGAGGCATTGGCGGAGTGAACCGTTATGCAGAGCTTGAGGGATTTTCAAATTCGGAGCTGATTATTGAGACTGCAACCAGGCTTGACAAGATCAGGAAGAAGATTTATGTACAGTCTGAATCTTTTGATCAGCTGATAGCCTTGTCAAAAGAAAAGGAGGTGATGCTCAGCAGCATTCCGGCCATACAACCTTTGTCAAACAAGGACCTGAAGCGTACGGCTTCCGGATTTGGATACAGAATACACCCTATATATAAAATATCGAAGTTTCATGCCGGAATGGATTTTACGGCTCCTACGGGAACTGATATTTATGCGACCGGCAACGGGGTCATAAGAGAGGTCAAATCAGAACGCCGTGAGCTGGGTAATCATATTATTATAGATCACGGGTATGGATATACGACTATCTACGCCCATCTTGACCGCTTCAATGTCAGGGTCGGACAGAAGGTAAAACGTGGCGATGTCATTGGCTTCGTAGGTTGTACAGGCCTCTCAACAGCACCTCACCTGCATTATGAGGTTAAGATTAACGGTCTTAATGTCGATCCCGCCCTTTATTATTTTAACGATCTCACCCCTGATGAGTACGACAGCATGATTGAAATCGCTAACAAGAGCGGACAGACCTTCGATTGATTAAGGAACAGATCATGCCGTACAGGGAAAAAAAAGTTGACAAACTGTTCTATCAGATCGGGGAGGTAGCCGATATGTTCTCTGAACCTGTCTCGACGATCCGTTTCTGGGAGAAGGAGTTTGACATACTGAAACCCAAAAAGAATAATAAAGGCAACAGGCTGTTCATGGAGGAGGATATTAAGAACCTGAAACTGATATACCACCTGCTGAGGGAAAGAGGCATGACTATCGAGGGCGCCAGAAAATACCTGAAAAATAACCATGAAGATGCCGACTATCGCCTGGAGATTGCTGACACCCTTCGCGGCATAAGGGACATGCTCACCGATATCAGAGACGAAATAAACTGATAATATGGCGGTTACGCTGGGAGAATTCACGCTCTGGCTTGAAGAACTTATTCCTCCTGCCTTTCAGGAACATTATGACAACAGCGGACTTCAGGTCGGAGACCCTTTGGCTGTGGTCGATTCTGTTCTGCTTACCGTGGATGTGACGTCCGAAGTTATAGCTGAGGCTCTGGAGCATGGCTGTAAACTGATCATCTCTCATCACCCCCTGATCTTTACTCCGCTGAAACACATCGCTAATGGCAATGAGACTGAACGCTGTGTTGCGTCTGCGATAACAGGCGGTTTAGCCATTTATTCTGCTCATACTAGCTTAGACAACATATCGCGGGGAGTAAGTCATGTACTGGCTGAGAAGATCGGACTTGAAAAGATCAGGGTGCTGGCGCCGCTGAAAGGAAAGCTTTCAAAACTTGTCACTTTTGTGCCTGTTTCTCATGCCGGCAGGGTCAGGGAGGCTCTGTTCAGCGCGGGTGCGGGCCACATCGGTAATTACGACCGCTGCAGCTTCAGCGTTGATGGCGAGGGAACCTACAGGGCAGGAGAGGGGGCTGATCCTTTTGCCGGAAGAGTGGGAGAGGATCATTCCGAACCTGAAATAAGGATAGAGGCAGTCGTGCCGTCATACCTATCGTCTTCATGTGTCAGGGCCCTTCTTGAAGCACATCCTTATGAGGAGGTAGCTTACGACATCATTGCCCTTGAGAACGAGAATTGCGGCGCCGGCGCGGGCGCCATAGGCATTCTCCCCGCCCCGCTCAGCGGCACGGCGCTCCTTGAGAGGCTGAGGAAGCTCACAGGCATACCGGTCATCCGTTACAGCGGGGACCCCGACCGCAGCGTGACAACCGTGGCTGTGTGCGGAGGTTCAGGCGCTGACCTCATCAGCACTGCCGCCCGCGCCGGCGCCGACGCGTTCATTACCGGTGATATAAAATATCATGCCTTCACACAGGCACCAAACAACATTATCGTGGCTGACATTGGTCATTACGAGAGTGAAAAATTTTCTTTACAACTGCTCCACGACCTGATTAATAAAAAATTTCCTAAATTTGCACTCCGGTTTTCCGGGATAAATACCAATCCGATAAATTACTTCTTAAAATGAAACAAACCAAAACAGCTGAGCCAGAACTTACAATAGAAGAGAAACTCAGGGCATTATATTCACTACAGCTTGTTGATTCAGAGGTAGATAAGATACGTACACTCAGAGGGGAGCTTCCGCTCGAGGTACAGGACCTTGAGGATGAGGTTGAAGGTCTGGAGACAAGAATAAACAATCTCAAAAGTGAAGTTGCCGAGCTCGAAAAATCGGTCGTAAGCAAGAACAACGAGATAACTACCTCCCAGGGACTAATAAAAAAGTACGAAGAACAGCAGAATAACGTCCGCAATAACCGCGAATATGATTCGCTTTCTAAAGAGATTGAATTCCAGAATCTTGAGATTGAGTTGTGCAACAAAAAGATACGTGAGTTCACTGTTCAGATTGCTGAGAAAAAAGAAGTGATGGCTGAAGCTCAGGCGGCTCTAGACGAGAGAAAACGTGACCTGGATGGAAAGAAGGGCGAGCTTGATGATATAACGCGTGACACCCAGAAGGAAGAAGAACAACTTGACGAGAGATCAGCGGAGCTCCAGACAAAAATTGAGGAGCGTCTTCTGACTGCCTATAAGCGTATCCGTTCCAACGCACGCAACGGTCTTGCTGTTGTTTCTGTCCAGAGAGATGCATGCGGCGGATGTTTCAATCAGATACCTCCTCAGCGCCAGCTTGACATCAGGTCAAGGAAAAAGATCATCGTCTGCGAATATTGCGGCCGCATACTTGTCGATGATGAGATCGTAGCCGAAAATTCGTAAACGGATTATATAATTATATACGTGTAGGAGGCTGTTTCAAAAGCCACCACCTCCCCCCGACGCTTCGGTCGGGGTACTCCTCCTTATTTAGGAGGAGAAAGTTAAGATACTTAATATCAAACATTTCCCCCCCCTTTTAAGGAGGGGTGTCACGACCTTATGGTCGGGACGGGGTGGTAAAAAGGCTTTTGAGACACCCTCTTACTTGTTTTATATCTTTGTATCCAAGACATTCGAAAAATATGAACGATTTCCAATCGCAGATCCGTGAAGGTATTCCCGGACACCTTCCTGAGTTAAAACCTTACAACCCTTCAGTCAATCATGCCCCGCGTCGACGTGACATACTGACGCATGAGGAAAAGAAGCTCTCACTTCGCAATGCCCTCAGATATTTCCCGGTAAAGCTGCACGGTGTTCTGGCTCCTGAGTTCGCCGCCGAGCTGCGTGATTACGGACAAATCTATATGTACCGTTACAGGCCGACTTATGAGATGAAGGCCAGGCCAATCGGCGAATACCCTCATAAATCTGTGCAGGCTGCAGCAATCATGCTGATGATAACCAACAATCTCGACCCGGCCGTGGCTCAGCACCCTCATGAACTTATAACTTATGGCGGCAACGGCGCTGTCTTCCAGAACTGGGCCCAGTACAGGCTCACAATGAAATACCTTTCTGAGATGACAGATGAGCAGACCCTTGTTATGTACTCCGGTCACCCTCTGGGTATCTTCCCGTCGCATCCCGAAGCTCCGAGGGCGGTTGTCACTAATGGAATGGTAATACCAAACTACTCTTCGCAGGATCACTGGGAGAGGTTCAATGCGCTTGGTGTCTCGCAGTACGGCCAGATGACTGCCGGATCGTACATGTATATAGGTCCTCAGGGAATCGTTCACGGCACAACAATCACCCTGCTCAATGCAGGCAGGAGACTCAAACCCTCAGATGAAAAGACAGGGCAAACAAGGCTATTCATTTCATCCGGGTTGGGCGGCATGTCAGGGGCCCAGCCCAGGGCAGGCAACATAGCCGGGGTGGTTTCAGTTATTGCTGAGGTAAATCCGAAGGCAGTAAGCAAGCGACATTCCCAGGGATGGGTTGATGAAGTTTTTGATGATCTCGGAAAATTGGCTCGTCGGGTAAGGAAAGCGTGCGGGTCAGGAGAGGTAGTCTCTCTGGCTTATCACGGGAATATTGTTGAGCTGTGGGAACACCTTGCCGATGAAGGGATTTGGGCCGATCTCGGCTCAGACCAGACCTCCCTTCATAATCCATGGGCAGGCGGATATTATCCTGCAGGTATCACATTTGATGAAGCGAATGTGATTATGGCGGAAGATCCTGAGAGATTCAAGCAGATGGTGCAGGCTTCCCTGAGACGACAGGTTGCAGCTATCAACAGGCATACGGCACATGGAACTTATTTCTTCGATTACGGCAACGCCTTCCTCCTTGAATCCTCCCGTGCAGGGGCTGATGTCAATGACGGGAAAGGCGGATTTCGCTACCCATCTTACGTGGAGGACATCATGGGACCTCTTTGCTTTGACTATGGCTTTGGCCCTTTCAGGTGGGTCTGCTGCTCAGGCGACCCTGCCGACCTGGCAACTACTGATGCGCTGGCAGCCCAGACCCTTGAAGAACTGATGAAAGACTCCCCCGGGGACATTCAGCTGCAGATGTCTGACAATATTCACTGGATACATGAAGCCGCGAGCAATAACCTCGTAGTCGGGTCGCAGGCACGCATTCTTTATGCTGATGCGCGGGGCAGGACAGCCATTGCAGAAGCTTTCAACAATGCCATAGCCTCGGGCAGGATCAGCGGACCGGTGGTCATAGGCCGTGATCATCATGATGTTTCAGGCACTGACTCGCCCTTCCGCGAGACGGCAAATATTTATGACGGCTCTCGTTTCACGGCTGACATGGCCGTGCAGAATGTTATTGGCGATTCTTTCCGGGGCGCCACCTGGGTCTCACTGCATAACGGTGGTGGTGTCGGATGGGGTGAGGTAATTAACGGTGGCTTCGGCATGGTGCTTGACGGCACGCCGGCAGCCGGAAGGCGCATCCGCGCAATGCTCTTCTGGGATGTAAATAACGGCATTGCACGCCGCAGCTGGGCAAGAAACAGCGGATCAATATCTGCAATAACAAGAGAGATGGAACGCACACCCGGACTGGTGGTGACAATGCCTTCGCTGGCAGATGACAGACTGATTGATTCGGTGATCGGTTAAATATTATCCGGGATGCGGTCTGCAATAAGACAGACAGCCATGGCTACCACACCCTCCCCGCGGCCCGTAAATCCCATTTTCTCTGTGGTGGTCGCCTTTACGGCAATGGCGTCGGGAAGTATGCCTGCGATGTCAGCCAGGGTCTTTCGCATTGCGCTTATATAAGAAGCCAGCTTAGGTGCTTCAAGACATACTGTGGTATCAATATTTACAACCCTGTAGCCTTTTTCCGTAACCATTTTCACAGTACGCTTCAGAAGTACCTTGCTGTCGATACCTTTATATTCATCAGATGTGTCAGGGAAATGTGTCCCGATGTCATTCAACCCTGCGGCGCCGAGGAGTGCGTCACAAATTGCATGTATAAGCACATCGCCGTCAGAATGTGCCACACAGCCTTTTGATGAGACAATATGAATGCCGCCAAGCCACAGTTCACGACCTTCCTCAAGGCGGTGAAAGTCAATGCCCTGTCCTATCCTCTGATGCAGTGTCATCTGCTATTTTTTGCTGACGTTACGAAGTGAGTTAAACTCAAACCCCAATGAGAACCGGAGGGTATTTGATAATGGGTTATTCTGAGTTAATGGAATAAGGTATGAGAAGTCGAGATTGAAAACACTCAGCCTGAAACCTGCACCGGCGGTGAAATACTTTCTGTTTCCTTTAGATTCAGCCTCATTATAATAGCCTGCGCGCAAAGCGAATTGCTGATTGTACCAGTATTCAATTCCTAAAGATTCTGTAAACTCACGCATTTCTTCCCCGAAACCTCCCGGTGCATCATAGAATGACTGGAAGATGGCCACAGGCACAGAAACGTTCGGATCCCTGCCTTCAACAATTACACCGTCTACATAAATCGGTTCTGTAGGTACCAGCAGTTTATTAACGTCAACTGAGATTGCCAGGGTGTTGTACCTGTCGAGATTGACTGAGAATGTTGTTCCCAGCCGCATGTTCATGGGTATGAAGGCAGGTTCCTGGTCGGTTTTATAGCTCATCTTGGAACCGATGTTTGAAAAGTTAATGCCGGCGGCAATATTTCCCTGCTTTTCACCCAGTTTTAAGGCAGTTGTATAATATGCAGAAGCATCAGCTGCGAAAGCCAGGCCGGTTTTTGTATCAGCAAAACCAGCTGTTATGTTTGAATAAATGAAACGCAGAGCCACTCCACCTGACCAGTGTTGTGAAAGGAGCCGTGAGTAAGCTGCGTCAACTGAGAATTCGTTTGGATTGTAGGTGCTCTGGTAGTTGCCGTAATCGTCAGTGAACTGAATCTCTCCCAGCGACGAATACATCAGACTTGCAGCCAGGACCTGTTTGCTGTCAATCCTGTAATAACCCGTAAGGTATGCAAGGTTGATATCCGGCACGAGTGATCTGAGCCAGGGTGAGTAGGAAATTCCTAACCCTCCGTTACCGTCAATGAACGCAAACTTGGCCGGGTTCCAGTGCATCGAGTAGAGATCGGGCGAAGTTGCGACGCCGGCGTCACCCATAGCTCCGGAGCGTGAGTCAGGCGCAATTGTAAGGAATGGCACAACAGTCTGGATGACGTTAAGGGGATGTGGATCCTGTGCCGCCAATGGCATGACCGGTGCCAGCAAAAGAAATATGATGCTAATAATCAGCGCCTTGTTTTTCATGTTCTCTCAGATTCAAAATTCGTGCAAATATAAAACAAAAAAAAAGGTGAGATATTGTATGGTCTCACAAAATGATCACCCTGCCGGCTGCAGATGCTGTCTCGCCCTCCGCAGTAACAGCTTCGGCACGCCACAGGTATAGCCCGCGAGCAAGTCTGCCTCCGTTTTCATCACACCCGTTCCATGGGATGTCAGGCAGTGAGTAACCCGTACTGTTTACCTGCTCTTTTATGACCTTCACGGCCCGGCCGTCAGTGCTGAAGATTGTGATAGTCACATTGATCTCCGTATCAGGCCTGTTGTGTTCTGCCGTGAACTTCGTTCCCCCGGTTACAGGATTGGGGTAGCAGAAGGGGTTTGTAAGCCTGAAGGCGCCGCCGGTCACAACAACAAACCTGAGGGAGGATACTGACGGATTATTCAGGTTGTCCCAGGCCCGCAGTGACACCGTATGCTCACCCTTCTCAGAAATTATAAACGGGTAAGTCAGGCTCCCTGATGTATGAACTCCTGTATCTGTACTGAACAGGCTGTTCAGAACCACAGCACCTTCCATATCATCATCAATCCAGGCGATTATATCATGCCCTATTCCGCTGCCGGTGGCATTGATACCGGACTCGTCACTTATAAGCGCAAGGAGAGAAGGTGATGTATCTGTAATTCCTCCGTCGTTGAAAAGTGTGTCATTCATGAAGAGCCTTATCACGGGGCCTTCAGTATCATTTATGTTTATATCAGAGAATCCTCCCACGATTATCTGTGAGTAGTTGCCGTTAACATCCGCCTTGCCGTCATGAGCGTAATAGGTGACCGAACCCTTGCCAAAGGAATAGTTGATATCAAGAGGCACGATGAATGAAAAGCTGAAGTTTCCTGCACTGACGATTGTTGTACCCCTGAAGATCACATTGCCTGTGACGGGGTAGGTCATTGGCGACCCTCCGTCATTGGCAAGAGTGCTCACAGAGCTGGCCTTATCATATACCACCGGCTCAATCACACCGTTGAACCCGGTCATCAGGTCACCATCCTTATTTTCAATATGCCCGCTTATAGTGATCAGTGACAACGCTTTAAGAGTGTCAGTGGCAAATTCCACGGATATTTTATTAATGCTGTCTGTGACAACTTTTCCCTGGACCGGCCAGGCAAGCCTCAGGGCGGGGTCACCAAGCAACAGGAAATTACGTTTATTCATCCCTGGACCTGAATTGATCTTTGCAAGTCTGATAATATCGCCTAAACGCATTGAGCGGCCGTCAGGAGCTGTCACAAAAGCATAGTCGTATATATTGCGGTTAAGGGTGAAATTTGGAGCCGAGTAAACAACTCTTGTCGTGCTCATCAATGCTATGCCGCCTCCGTCAGCATTGAGGAGCACCATCTCTCCGGCTGAGGTTTTCGCTGAGATCTGTCTTGTTGCCTGATTGATATCAACATCATCAAACCTTGAGAACTCGCAGGTAGCAGTGATAAAGAGGGGCAGCATATTCTTATTCTTCCAGGAATTGATATCGTTGGTCCTCACAACTCTTTCATGAGCAAGGCCTAACTCATTGCCATGGCCGACATAATTGAAAATCAGGCACCCTTCCGCAATGCGGTCATTGATGGCTTTGACGACATCAGGGTATGAGTCGCCTGTCACCGTTGTGACCTGCCGAAAGGCATCTAAATAGATTTTTTCCGTTACGAGCGGAGGAGCCGCCTCTGTTGCAGCTGCTGTGAGGCTTTCAGCATCCATCATGTGGAGGTTGGAATCTTCATCATCGGCAACCATGCACAGGATATTGCGCCATGAGCCCAGTGCAGAGCTATCAAGGTAGGTAGCTACCTTGCGCACCATTACACCTGCAGCAGCTGTATCATCCGCCGGCAACCGCCCGATCCCGATATCCAGAAACCCGTCCGCCTCACCTTCCCCGTCGTCAAGAAGCCCGTAGAAATCGTCTGAGGTAAAAGAAAGAACTCCTACATGGGAATTTTCCGACTGCCAGGTTGGGATATACGAAGTATTCTGAGGAGGAGGTGTCTTGTTCTCATATGATCCGTCACCAAAAAGGAGGAGGTACTTCAGGGGAGAGGTGCTTTCAATTCCACGGTCCCTGACCATCCTGACAAAATTCCTTATGGCCGCCGCATCGGGTATCCCCCCGGAGAACTCATTATAGATCTGTCCGGGTGTCACAATTATTGAAGTCGTGCCGTCATCGGCCATATGAATTTCCGCAAGACGGCGTGCATACTCTTCAAAGAGCGGATGCGTAACAATGATCATGTCAGCCGGGCCAGCCGAATGCAGATCCTGGTTGGGTACCGGATCCTTGTCAATTATAGGCCTCATAACCTGCCCGGCAGCAAAGGCAACAAATTTTCTCAGGCTGTCGGTTGCAGCAGTGAAAACCGTATTGCCGGCCGCAAAAGATGTTTCCAGAATTTTTGGCGCAAAGGGATCTGTGACATCCCATACCTGCAGCGATGAAGATCCTGAAACAGTGAATCGGGTTATACCGGATGCTGCCACGCTTCGGCTGTCAGTTATAAAAAGTTGTTTGTCAGTATATTTAAGTTGTGCCCTGGCAAAGAAATCGACATAATCTATATAACCTGTAGCAGCAAGGTTACCGTTATTGCCAAAGGTAAGAGTGAACGACGGCGTTGATGAGGCTGGCAGGCATGAATCTTCAGCTACGGCAATGGTGGCGTAAACTCCGTTGAGGTCAGTCATGTTAACCGGCGGGACTGTAATCGTTTTTAGTTCTGTTGATCCCTGCCTGAGTGTGAACGAGCTTTCTGTGTCTGACCGTCCCAGAACCCTGACGTTGTACTTTATTTTTTCGGTCAGGATGAGATTTTCAAACGGGGGGCTGATGTTGTTTTCAGTGCCGGGGACGATCTGCTGGTACCATTCCCTTCCTGAGCTTATCAGGTTAATCAATTCTTCTTCATGCCTCCACCGGACATCGCCTGACGACGACACCTGGTTGTACGGTTCTGACGGTGTCTGCTCTCCCGTAATAAGTGAAGCGTCACCGGGCATTGAGGTAATAAAATACCAGGCAGTGTCAGAATAGTAGTGTCTTTTGTACTTATACCTTTCCGTGTTTTTATCATATATCCATCTGTGCGTGCCCTCAGCATAGAAGAGCAAATAGTCACCCTCATTGAAGATGCCATCGCTGCCCGTCTCAGTTTTAAAAGCTATCTTCCTCAGGTCATCAGGGGCACTTCCGTCGTTATAGAATGAAAGCTGACCAGTATTGTTGCCATAGAGAGTGACCGCTGACGGATCGGTGAAACCCATGTCCCTGATCTGCGAGTAGTCTATACGAAAGATCCCGGGCTCAGTAACGGCGAGCCTTATCCAATTGCCCTGTTTCAGAACAGATGAGTGCACGTAACCCTGTCCTGCGGCAAAGATCGCCGGCAGCATAGCTAAAGCTGCGACCAGGAGGTTTTTTATTCTCATCAGCGCAAAGATAGTTAAGAGGATTATCTTTACTTCCGGAAACACGGGTACTCAGATAAAATATTAACGTTACTGACCCGTTGATATTGCTGAAACAGAACCATGAGCCTCAGAAACAGGACGACCATACTGATCCTTGTTGTTTTCGGACTGACCGTCAGAGGTCAGGACACCTGGTACGGGTCAATATCGGGCCTGCATTTTATGTATAACCCGGCCTATACCGGTTCGGCCGGTCTCCCGGTGATGAACGTCTCCTGTTACTCTTTCCTCCCGGGCAATAATTTCGCACTCAGGTCAGGTTATGCATCTTTTGAGACTTTTTCCGATGGATTGCACGGAGGTGCCGGCCTGTGGGTCTCTGACGATATGCTGGGTGAGGTCATGAACGACTTCAGGGCGGGAGGAAGCTATGCTTATCATCTGAAGGCAGGCAGAGATCTTTTTTTTAACGCCGGTCTGACGGCTTCCGTGGTCAGCCGAGGTGTAAAAACAGGTGCTGTCATATTACCCGGCGACATTGACCCCTTCAGCGGCTTCGGTGACATACACTCGGAATTTATTACGGACGCAAACATGATAACTTTTGACATCGGAACAGGTATAGCAGTTGCAAAGGGCCCTTGGTACGGAGGAGTATCCGTCATGCACCTGACACAGCCCTGGCTGAGTGATGTTCACGAGAGTTATAACCGGCTCAGCAGGCTTTATACAATCAGTGCCGGAACATCAGTGGCTCCAGGCAACGGAGAATTTAGTTTAAATCCATCAGCAGCCCTGTTAGTCCAGGCAGATAATGTCATTATATATTTAGGAACCGAGGCACTTTACCGCAATCTTATGGGAGGAATAGCATTCTGGCATGCCGGGTCGGGGTTTACTGCCGCCGAACCATCCCTGGGATGGGATACCGGCCTGGCAAAGATCATATTATCATATAGTTATGTACTTGCAGGTGGTGATGAGACGTTTAAAGGCACGGCTGTTGTAAAGGCCGGACTTTCGATCTGTTTCAAATATGTTGAAAAAAGTAAGGCCATCCACATAATAAAGTTACCCCGTTTGTAGTTATTTTGTTGCAGCAATTAATGAATGATATTTTTATATATTTGAAAATTAATCATGTTAACATAATTTGGCCATGTATAAACTGAGAGCTTTACCGGTTTTTGTAGTTGTAGCCCTCTTCCTTTTTTCATGCAAGGGAGGAAAGCAGGACAATGTATCTCCGACTACAGGCTGGAGTTACCGGGACCCTAAATCGAGTGACGTGAATGACCTTGGCTATCCCATCGGGGAAGCAACGGAGCAGGTCACCGGCCCCAACCTTGTTCTTATTGAAGGAGGAACCTTCACCATGGGCAGGGTTGAACAGGATGTGATGTTCGACTGGAACAACATACCGCGCAGGGTTACTGTGTCTTCCTTCTATATGGATGAGACTGAGGTCACCAACCTGGATTACCGTGAATATCTCTTCTGGCTGAGACGTGTTTACAGTGACTATCCCGAAGTGCACCGCCGTGCTCTTCCTGATACTCTTGTATGGAGAAGTCCGCTTGCATTTAACGAACCATACGTTCAGTATTACTTCAGACATCCTTCATATAACACTTATCCTGTTGTCGGCGTGAGCTGGCTTCAGGCCAATGACTATTGCGTATGGCGTACTGACAGGGTAAATGAGCAGATTCTTCTCGACAGCAAATGGCAGGAACCTAATGTAGAACAGTCAGGCGCCAACAACTTCAACACGGAAGCATATTATGCCGCCCAGTATGAAGGTGTTCCCGGCCAGAGGGTTGATGAGCTTCACCCGCGTGTACGCCAGGAGGATGGTATCCTTCTGCCGCGCTACCGCCTGCCGACGGAAGCTGAATGGGAGTTCGCGGCTTATGGCCTCAGGGGTAACACCTTTGAGGAGAGAATTTATGAAAGAGCTCTTTACCCGTGGGACGGACACAACGTTCGTAACTCGGCACCGAAATACAGAGGCGAATTCATGGCCAACTTCGTTCGCGGACGAGGTGACATGATGGGCGTTGCAGGTAACCTTAACGATGCCGGTAGTATAACCGTTGACGTCAGATCATACTGGCCCAATGACTATGGTCTTTACTGCATGGCAGGTAATGTAAACGAATGGACACAGGATGTCTACCGCCCACTTTCTTCAGAGGATGTTGATATGTTCAACCCCTTCAGAGGTAACGTATTCACTGATCTCAGCCGTGATGCCAACGGCCAGGTGGTTGAGAAAGACAGACTCGGCAGACTGCAGATAGATACTGTCAAGCCCGACGATGTTGCCAACAGGTTTAACTACCAGAAATCAGACTACCGGAATTACCTTGACGGAGACGTAATATCAGGCATCTCGTCAAGCCTTGAGTGGTCAGGCAGCACTGAACCGCCGGAGACAGAAAGGATGTATGCACAGAATGAGACTGACAACGACTATGTTACTCTTATCAATGACAAGGCAAGAGTAATAAAAGGCGGATCATGGAAAGACAGGGCCTACTGGCTCAATCCTTCTACACGCCGCTATCTTGATCAGGAAGCATCACGCGATGACCTCGGGTTCAGATGTGCAATGATCAGGGTGGGAAGTCCTGCAGGATTGTAATTATCAAAATTCTTAAAATGATACCGGGCCTCATTATGAATAATAATGAGGCTTGTTTTTAAATAACTATGGAACTTAACGAATTATACACTTTAGTCCGCAATTCTAAAGGCATTACAACAGATTCAAGGTCTGTCAGCGAGGGTCAGGTCTTCTTTGCCCTGAGAGGCCCCAACCATGACGGTAACCTTCACGCTGGAGATGCAGTTAAAGCAGGCGCAACCGCAGCAGTGGTCGATGACCCTTCGCTATCAGGTGACAGATACATCGTTGTTGACGATGTCCTTGCCACTCTTACACTGCTTGCTGCGCATCACCGCAGGAAGCTCACAATTCCCGTCATCGCCATTACAGGTTCAAACGGCAAGACAACTACCAAGGAACTTGTTACAACTGTTCTCTCCAAAAGCCGGAGGGTTCACAGCACAACAGGCAACTTTAATAACCATATCGGCGTGCCGCTGACACTGCTGAGCGCGCCTGACGACACAGGCTTTCTGGTTGTCGAGATGGGGGCCAACCATAAAGGGGAGATAGCTGCGTTATGCAGGACAGCAATGCCCACACACGGCATCATCACAAATATCGGGAAGGCACACATTGAAGGATTTGGCTCGTTTGAAGAGGTAAAGGCAGCCAAATCAGAACTGTATCAGTGGCTGGCCGGGAACAGTGGGATTGCCATATATAATGATGCAAATGAGATACTGGAAAAACTTGTTTCAAAAACAGGACCAGGAAAAGCACCTTATTCTCACCCGGCAGGCACAAAGCTTACTGCAGATGTTAATAATGGAGACAGTATGTTTCTTAATGTCAGAACATCTTTCGGAGGGAAGGAATATGCCTTCGCAACCAATCTTTTTGGTACGTATAACATAGACAATGTGCGGGCTGCCATGGCTACAGGCATCTTTTTCGGAGTCCCTTTCAGTGATATAATTGATGCCATCTCATCGTACAGGCCGGTAAATAACCGCTCCCAGGTGGTTGATACCGGAAGAAACCTGCTTATTTGTGACGCATACAATGCCAATCCCTCAAGCATGAAAGAGGCTATCTCATCATTTGCAGCGCTGAAAGCTGCAAAAAAAATGTTTATCCTGGGTGATATGCTTGAGCTGGGGTCTGAGAGCAAAGCCGGGCACGCTGCCGTGATAACTCAGCTGAAAAGTATTGGTGATGCTGAGATAGCCCTTGTCGGTCCTCGTTTCATGGAGGCAGCCGGTGACATCCCTGCGCATCTGTTCAAATCATCAGATGAGATAAGTGCATGGCTCTCGTCAGCCCGCCCCGGGGGATATACGATCCTTGTCAAAGGCTCGAGGGGTATGACGCTTGAAAAAATATATCCGTTATTGTGATTTTCCGGAGAGATTGATTACAACAATCTCCGGCCGCGTGCCAATGCGCATACGCGGACCCCATATACCAAATCCTGACGAGACTATAACATTAGCTTTGCCATACCTGCCATGCCCGTAACTCAGCTCGAACATCTTTCTGGTAATAGCGGAGATTGGCCATATCTGGCCGTTATGAGTATGGCCTGAAAGCTGCAGGTCAACTCCTGTATTGGCCAGCTCCGCAAGTCCGTACGGCTGATGGTCCAGCAATATTACCGGCCTTGAAGTATCAGCCATTGCCAGGAGGCTGTCGAGCGATGCCCTCCCCTTGCCGCTGGCGAAACCCTGCATGGCTGATCTGTCAAGCCTTCCGACTATCTGAACCCCATCAGGAAGCGTCACAACCTCGTCCTTTAAAACCCTGATGCCTTTGCTTTCAATATATGGCACTGACTTTTTGATGTCACCCATATATTCATGGTTTCCGGTAATGGCATACTTCCCGTAAGGAAGATCAGGGAAAGTCAGGTAGGAGAGAAGATCATCACGCAGGACAGGCCCGATACTTCCGTCAATAATATCTCCCAGGAGAAGCACGATGTCAGGCTTTTCATTACTTATCATTTCTGACAACTGCCTCATGCTCCTTTTTCTTATGATGCTGCCTAGGTGTATATCTGAAACTGCCACTATCCTCAGGGTGTCCTTACCATTACTGAAGCTTTTATCGATTATGAGATCATAGCGTTTTACTATGGGGCTGACCGCCGTAATAAAGCCGGCCACTATCAGTATTAATGTAGTTACTGTGATCCCGGCAAAAAGCCAGAGGCGGAGTTTTGGTATGATTGAGTGAGGTATCAGGTGAAAGGGGCTTTGCACAAGCAGCAGTATATCCGCAGCAAGCCATATCAGGAAACCGTAGAGCATAAATGCCATCCAGAATCCTCCTATGACGTTGAGGATGTCGGTAAAAACGCTGGTATGGTTGTATTCAAGTACTTTGCCTGCTACAAAAGCTGATGCAATTAACAGAAATATTATTGTGTAGACTGTAGTGCTGTACCCGGCACCGGCAAGAGCCCGGTGGCCTTTTATGTATAGATACAGATTAGTCAGGAAATAGACTGTCAGGACTATTGTCAGAAAAATTGCCATTTGATTACCTCTTTTTAGCGCCACTTCAAGTCAGTGAAAATTCTTTTACCACGTATATAATACTCAAAAACGACTGATTTGTTCATTGTCGTGTGCGGAGTACTGTACATGTCAGGGTGAGGAGACATGGCGCGGAAGGTCTTTATGGAAGTGCGGGCCTTCCGGAAGTCATTGTGGGCTCTCACTACTGCACCGAAGGCTGCCCGCCCGGAGCGGAGCAGAAGCCTGATGGCAGCAACTCCGTCGAGTACCTGCCTTATAAACAGGGTCCTGCGCAAATGCCTCGAGGGAAGGTTCCTGGCAAGCATCATCAGGCTGTTACGGAAGTTATAATAAACCTTATCAGGTGAATCATAACTCAGCGTTCCTCCACCGACATGCCATATTACCGCATCGGGGACATAGCAGATTATGTAACCCGCATTCTGCAACCTCCAGCAGAGGTCTATTTCCTCCATGTGAACAAAAAAGGCTTCGTCTAAGCCATCACACTGTTCGAAGGCTGAGGCTCTGACTGCCATGCACGATCCTGATGCCCAGAAGATCTCACACGTATCATTGTACTGTCCGCTGTCTTCTTCAATCGTGTCAAAAATCCGGCCCCTGCAGAAAGTGTAACCGAACTTGTCGATAAACCCTCCCGCAGCACCCGCATATTCAAAAAATGCCGGTTTTTCAAAAGACAGTACCTTAGGCTGACAGGCTCCGACGCGCGGATGCATCTCCATAAAAGTCACCAGCTTTTCGGACCATCCCTTTTCGACTTTTACATCTGAATTCAGCAGTATAAAATATTCTGCCTCAACCTGTCTGAGAGCCCTGTTATAGCCACCGGCATAACCCCAGTTCCTTTCAAGCCTTATGATCCTTATTGCCGGAAAGCTGGCAGAAAGCCATTCGACAGAATTATCATCTGATCCGTTATCGGCAACTATTACCTCAGTATCATCTGATACTGTATTATCGATGACACCCGGGAGAAATTTTTCGAGAAACTCCCTGCCATTCCAGTTAAGTATGACAACGGCTGTCTTAATCATTTATAACAGGTTTTTTGTGTTTCCACCGGCGGTGAGACCACAGCCAGTATTCCGGTTTATTCCTTATTATTTCCTCAAGAATTTCAACAGTTCTTGATGTGATAAAGTCAGGCTTTTCTGTGCGCGGATGGTCAGTGATAAGTTTAATATCCACCTCATAGTAGCCCCTCCTGACTTTGATAACATTAAGGTATAAAACTGGCATGTCAAGCATAATAGCCACTTTCTCGGGACCTCTGTAAAAGTCCGTTTTCTGGTTCAGGAAGGTGGTCCAGTAAACATTTTCATTCAGCGAGGGAGTCTGGTCAGCAATGAAGGCGGTTCCGGTTCGTATGTTCTTTTTCCTGAAGGTAACAAGGTCTCTGAGAATTTGCTGCATCGGCGAAGCATATACTCCGTACTTCGTCCTTAAATTCGTCATGAACTGGTCAAAGTATTTGTTTTTAAGCGGCTTATAAACTGTCAAACCCTTATAGGGAGAGGAAAGGACTGCTGACGAAAGCCACTCCCAGTTGTTGTAATGACTGCAGACGAAGATCGCGTCTTTCCCCTCCCTGCAAAGCTTCTCGCCGATTGTCCAGTCTCTCACTTTAAACCTTTTCGATATCTGCTTTGGACTCATGTGAGTAGCTTTCAGGGTCTCAACGATGAGGTCGGCGAGATGCCTGTAAAAACGGCGTTCAATGATTTTCCGTTCTGTCTCGCTCTTGTCAGGAAAGGCGTTCCTGAGGTTTGTCGCCACAACCTTCCGGCGATAGCCGGCTACATAATAGAGAAGAATGAAGAAGATATCCGACGAGAGGTAAAGCACCCTGAGAGGGAGAAGCGTTATGAGATAGTTGATCCCGTAAAAGATATAGAATGCAAATCCTTTCATGTGGCGCTGTTCTCAATAATTTCCCCGTTCATGGAAGCATCATCGCGGATGGTTGTCAGTCTCACCTGCCTGACACTATTCGGCAGATCTTTACGGTAAGGCACCAGAATCCTTATATAGTTACCTGTAAGTCCTGACAGCATGCCGTCGGAGCTTCGCTTTTCAAAGAGCACATCGTAAACGCTGCCGCTCTGCGATTGCATAAATTGAGTGTGTTTTCTTGCCGAAAGCTTTATAAGCTGCCTGCTGCGTTGCTCTTTTTCGGTTTTTTTCACTGTCCCCGGCATTATCTCCGCCGGTGTCCCGGGACGCGGAGAGAAAGCAAACACATGCAGATAGGAGAGAGGAAGGCTTTCCAGAAAATCATAGGTCTCTTTAAAATCAGCTTCCGTTTCACCCGGGAACCCGACAATCACGTCTGCTCCGATGGAAGCATCAGCAATCAGTTCCCTGATCTTCATCACGCGGTCATAAAAGACATCCCTGCGGTAACGCCTTCGCATCAGTCCGAGTATCTTGTCATTGCCGCTTTGCAGTGGCATATGTATATGCGGCATCAGGATCGGGTTGCCGGCGATTAAATTTATAATGTTGTCAGTGAGAAGATTGGGCTCAATGGAAGAGAGCCTCAGCCTCTTCAGACCGTCAACCTCTACAAGTGTCATGAGCAGGTCATCGAGCGATTCCCCTGTGCTTTTTCCAAAGTCGCCAACATTTACCCCGGTGAGTACAATCTCTTTTACTCCGGAGGCAATTATCCCTCTGGCCCCGGCAATTATATCGCTGATCAGCGGGTTGCGACTCTTTCCTCTTGCCAATGGCACAGTACAGTAGGAACAATGATAATCACATCCGTCCTGTATCTTCAGGAAGGAGCGGGTACGGTCTCCTGCAGACCATGATGGTATAAATTCTTCCGTATCAATTCCGTCACATGAATGAATCTCAGGCGCAGATTTTCTTCCGGTATTGTCTATATAAGAGGCGATGTCAAACTTCTCATAAGTTCCGAGCACGAGATCGACACCTTCAATTGAAGCCACATTCTCCGGCCTGAGCTGTGCATAGCAGCCAACTACTGCAATGAACGCCTCAGGATTTCTGTTTATGATCTTCCGGACTGCCTGACGGCATTTCCGGTCAGCCGTATCAGTGACACTGCACGTATTTATTACGTAGATATCGGCATCGTTGTCGGGTGAGACTCTCTCATACCGATCATCAGGAAATGACCGCGCAACGGTGGAGGTTTCGGCAAAATTAAGCTTGCATCCCAGTGTCTGAAACGCTACCTTCTTCTTCAAATTTAAATGGTTACTGTTCCGGCTGCTAAATTAGTAAAAAAGCCGGTCTAAAGGAGCCTGCTCGCCAGTTCCGCCAGAAAGCTTCTCTCACCCTTCACCAGATGGACATGAGTAAAGAGATCCAGTCCTTTCATTCTGTCAGAAAGGTAGCTCAGTCCGTTGGAGCCTGAATCCAGGTATGGAGAGTTCTATCTGTTCGATGTCGCCGGTAAAGATCATCTTTGTTCCTTCACCTGCCCTGGTAATAATGGTCTTGACCTCGTGCGGTGTCAGGTTTTGTGCCTCGTCAACAATGAAGAAGATATTCGAGAGGCTCCTTCCCCGGATATATGCGAGAGGTGTGATTACCAGCTTCTCATCCTTGATCATGTCATTGATACGTATGAATTCAGGACTCTGTGCGCTGAAACGGTGTTTGATGACGGTGAGGTTATCAAACAGAGGCTGCATGTATGGGTCCATCTTCTCTTTCACATCGCCGGGCAGATATCCCATATCACGGTTTGCCAGGGGGACGATGGGTCTGGCGAGGAATATCTGCTTATAGCGTTTATGCTGATGAAGAGCTGCGGCCAGCGCCAGCAGCGTCTTGCCGGTCCCGGCCTTGCCCGTGAGTGCGACAAGCTGAACGTCAGGGTTGCACAGGGCATCGAGGGCAAATGTCTGTTCTGCATTACGAGGTTCAATGCCATAGGTCGTCTGCTTCAGTACCCTGACAAGCATCTTCGACACAGGGTTATAGTGAGCAAGGGCGCTCGAATTGCCGTTTCGCAGAATGAAAAAATGATGACCGGGCTCCTGATCCCTGACCTTCAGCTCCGTGGCCGGCACGCCATCTGGCTGCTCATAAAGCTTGTTTATCAGCGCATGATCAATATTCTCAATAGTCTTTATCCCCTTGTACAGATCATCAAGGTTAGCCACCTTGTCGTTTTGATAATCTTCAGCCACGATACCCAGTGACTTGGCTTTCATCCTCAGGTTTATATCCTTTGTGATAAGCACCACCACCTTATCCTTGTTCCCCTGAGTGACAAAATCAGCAATGGCAAGAATACGGTGATCAGCGGTTTTCTCAGGAAAAGACTCCGATACACGCTCGGAGAACTGCTTGCCTGTCTCAATATGAAGGGTGCCCAGGCTTTCACCTAACGGGATATTGCCCGTGAGGAGCATATCACCCGAAATCTTGTCAAGCTCCCGGGTGAATTCACGCGCATGAAAATTGATCATGTCATTTCCGTGCTTGAACTTATCAAGCTCCTCAAGCACGACAATAGGGATGATGACATCGTTTTCCTCGAAGTTGTAGATGCATGTGTAATCATGCAATAACACGTTAGTGTCAAGAATGAAAATCTTCTTTTGTTTTTTCTTTTTCGCCATAACAGGATAGTATTAAGCTGGCAGCAATTCCGGCGCAATTGTTACCATCGGCACAAAGATAGCCCCTCATACTACTGTCAAAAGGCAGTTTTTGTAAATTTGCGAACAACGGACACAAGGTTATTAACATGACATACAAGGAAACAACTGACTATCTCTACAGCATGCTTCCCGCCTATCACAGAATAGGCAAGGCAGCATATAAGGGGGACCTGAACAATACGATGGAGCTTGACAGCTACTTTGATCATCCGCACCGCAGGTTCCGCACTCTGCATGTGGCGGGAACGAACGGCAAGGGATCTGTCTCTCATATGCTTGCTTCAATATTACAGGAAGCCGGATACCGTACCGGGCTGTATACATCGCCACACCTGAGGGATTTCCGCGAAAGGATAAGGTTAAACGGGATGATGATCAGTGAGGAGGAGGTCGTTTCTTTTGTCGAAAAACATGATGAGGTCATTAAGAAAATTGCTCCTTCTTTTTTTGAGTTAACGGTCGCGCTGGCATTCGATTATTTTGCAAGGATGAATGTGGAGGTAGCTGTTATAGAGGTTGGCATGGGAGGCAGGCTTGATTCAACGAATATCATTACTCCTGAATTATCTGTAATAACGAACATAGGTCATGATCATATGGAGTTTCTGGGTGATACACTCGCTGCAGTCGCCGGAGAAAAGGCAGGTATTATCAAGGAGGGTGTGCCTGTAGTTATAGGTGAGACACAACCTGAGACCTCGGAGGTTTTTAAATCCAGGGCTGCCCTGATGCATGCGCCTGTTTTTTTTGCCGACAGGGAATTCATCTGCAATCCCGGTGAATTGAACAATGAAACCGGAGTAAGAGCATATACGCTTCAGGATCTCCTTACGGGTATAACCATGTCCGGCACAACTCCGCTGGGCGGCCTTGCGCAGAGGAAAAATATCCAGACTGTAGCTGCGGCAGTAAATATTCTTTCAGTGCCTTTTGGTCTTAATCGTGATCATTTTCTTAACGGGGTGGCAAATGTGATCTCCAACACCGGTCTGATGGGACGCTGGCAGGTGCTGTCACACTCGCCTCTGACAGTCTGTGATACGGGGCATAACCACGAAGGCCTTGAGTATGTGGTAAAGCAGATCGGATCAACTCCGAAAGAGCATCTTCATATGATCATCGGGTTTGTGAACGACAAGGATCTGTCTCTGGTTCTGCCTCTCATGCCGCTTGACGCGGAATATTATTTCACAAGAGCTTCCGTGCCAAGGGCGCTTGATGAGAAAATACTCAAGACTGAAGCTGAAAAGTACGGGTTAACCGGAAACAGCTATCCGACGGTTGCTGATGCCCTGAAGGCTGCAAAGGATGCGGCAGGCGCTGATGATATGATATTCATCGGAGGGTCAACGTTCGTTGTGGCGGAAGTCGTATAGGCTCAGGGAAAAGGGCC
The DNA here is from genome assembly GCA_963849945.1 of uncultured Bacteroidales bacterium. Taxonomy (GTDB): domain Bacteria; phylum Bacteroidota; class Bacteroidia; order Bacteroidales; family VadinHA17; genus SR-FBR-E99. The sequence continues at coordinate 237,518 of CAWKJD010000015.1, forward strand.
CGGAATTGAGAGAGTTAAGAGATAAGAGTATGAGATAAGAGATGTGAGGGGAGAGGGAGCGACTTTGCGATGAAGCGATGAGGTGACCGTGCAACTCAGAGACTTAAAGACAGTGAAGCGTGAAGACAGCACAATCCAGATGTACATCAGAGCGCAGGGAACCATGAGTAGTAGCCAGTAGTGACCGGCAACAAGCCCGGGCTAAAAAAAATTTGACATTTCCTTTTTTGTGGCATAAATTTATGATGACTCTAATTAATTGAGAGACGTATATTTATTTACATAATATCCTTATCATGAACAAGCATCTGAACACCGGTTTTATTATGGTTTTACTCGTAACAGGAGCACTTGCAACAGTTGTTGCACCGTGTGCACTCGCACAGGAACAAAAAACTGCATCCACACCGGACAGGTACCCGCCTGTGACTGTACCCAACACCGAGCTGATGAGTTTTCATTCGCAAATAGTTAATCAGCAGATGAACATCTTTGTCAAGCTCCCAGCCGCATACTATAAAAATCCTGAGAAGGTCTATCCGGTATGGTATGTCACTGATGCGAATCGTTCGTTCCCGATGCTGGCAAACATGATCAGTATTTTTGATGTTCCCATTCCGACAATGCCTGAGATAGTCTTAATAGGTATAGGTTATGAGATAGGGGATATGGCTGATTTTGCTGCATGGAGAACGAGAGATCTCACGCCGGTGAACGTCCCGGGGGCAGATGAGTACTGGGGCAAAATGCTTTCAGGGATGACTGGCAGGGAGATAACTGTCAGGTCAGGTGGTGGTCCTCTCTTTCTCAATTTCATTACTGATGAACTTTTCCCGTTTGTGGAATCCAACTATCGGGTATCATCCGGCGAGAGATGTCTCGGAGGAATTTCTTATGGCGGTCTCTTCACGCTTTATGTGATGCTTAAGAAACCGGAGCTCTTCACAAAATACTTTGCGGGCAGTCCTAGCATAGGGTATGGCGACGGTGTCCTCTTTAAGTACGAGGAAGAGTACGCAGCAACTCATGATGACCTTAATGCCAGGCTCTTTATGACTGTTGGGTCGCTGGAGGAATTTATTGATGATATCCAACATGCACCGCATGGCAGATCAGCTCAGGTCAAGAGAATATCCGGGCTTCACCGTTGAGACACATGTCTTCCCTGATGAATGGCACCAATCGTGCGGGGCCTCAGCAATGATGCGAGCTCTCGAAGTGCTAAATAAGAAATGAGAGAGCGACATCTTGGCTCTTTCACTAAGAGACTAAGAGACTGTGAGATGAGGGGAGAGGACCGAAGGCCGAGAACTGAGATATGAGATGTGAGCGCAGAGAAGTGGGTATTCAATATTTGGTATTCGGTAATCTTGACTAAAAACTTATAAAAGTAACAGACCTTCAGACCCTCAGACCTTAAGACTTCAGATTGAGGATCCGCCAGTTGGCGGATACGAACCGAGCAGAAGGCGAGCTCGGCGAAGCCAAATCCCGACCCCAAAGGGTGTCGGGACCTACACCGCCTCAATCGTTGACGGCGGTTTGGTGGCAATGTTATATGTAACTGACACCACACCCGGAACCTCCTTAAGAATAGATGTCGAAAGTGCCTCAAGAACGTCAAATGACAGCCTCGTGGGTCTGGCTTCACGGGCATCAAGACTGTCCCAGCAACGTATCTCTATCTGATACCCGAAGTCGCGTTTGCCACCACGCATCCCCGTTACGTGGTCGTCATGAAGGATGGCCATATACTGGAAAGCACCGCTTTCAGCCAGAAGGGTCTCAACTATCTCAGTGGCCTTGCGGACAATATCAAGCTTGTCCTGCGTCACCTCTCCGATGATACGTGCAGCCAGTGCCGGCCCCGGGAAGGGTATGCGATTGAAAACCTCCTCAGGAAGTCCCAGCTCCCTGCCGGTGATCCTCACTCCATCCTTGCGGAGCTGAATCAGAGGCTCAAGGATATGATAGCCGAAGGCTTTCATAGGATCTATCCCTAACTGGGCAAAGACATTATGCTGTCGTTTTATTCCTGCGACCGTCTCATCAACATCAGTCAGGATGGTGCCTTGCAGAAGATATTTGGCATCGCTCTCAAGGACGATGCGTCCGAATACCTTCCTGTAAAAAGTCTGTGTTATAGCTTCGCGCTTTTGTTCCGGGTCTGTTATGCCTTCGAGTGCTTCAAGGAACTCCCTGCGGGCATCAATGATCTCAACGTTTACACCCAGGTTTCCGAAGAGGTCGGCTACTCTCTTCGGCTCGCCCTCACGCATAAGCCCGTTTTGAATAAATACTGTCCTGAGCCTGTTACCCAGCGCACGGTGACCGAGCATGGTCACAACAGATGAGTCTACACCTCCTGAGAGGGCATTTATTGCTGTACCGCTGCCAACAGCAGCCCTGATCTCATTAACTTTTTCAGTTATGAATTTTTCAGTGTTCAGGTCCCGCGCTTTAATTTCCCTGGTCATGATTCATGGATGTTTGTTGTCAGATACAAAGATAGAAAAAAGGTATTAGGCAATAGGCAGTTGGCAATAGTGTGGGGTATACTCAAAGGGTAAGTGGCACCCGTAGCAACGCCCGATCCGGGCATTGTTGGTGTCCTGGGCAAATTTCTTCCCGCCCGGGCGTCGTTGCAAAAAAAATTTGACTCGTATTCAGGTGAAATGTAAATTTGTTTTAAGCATATATAAAATCATTTTTTTTAGACTTATGGAAAAACCCTAAAATCCTCAAAAAAGCAGGGAGTGTAAGCTGAAAAACTTAAGAGTAGGCATATCAAAAAAACCTATGAAGAAATTTACTCTGTTAATTGCTGTATTCTGCCTTATTGATTCCAGCGCAGCAGCACAACCTGCACAGTTGCAAAAGGGCAAAATAATGCTCGGTGTCACATCGACTATGTCTTTGGGGATAGCTGGGGCTCAGACCTTGTGGGTTTTGGCTTTTCAACACACAAAATCAAAACTGGCTCTACTACTGACACTGATTACAAAACAACCTCCTTTAATCTATTACCTAAAGGCGGATATTTTATTATTGACAATCTTGTTGCGGGACTTGAGGTAGTGGTAAGCGGTTATATGAAAAAGATGTTGATGAAGGAGACAAAGAGGTGAGTCGCAATTTGGCATCGGGCCGTTTGTCAGATATTATTATCCTCTTGATAAGATTTATCCTTTTGCTGAGATAGAGACAATGTTTGGTTCATACAAGGAGACATGGGTAGGGGATGTATATAAAGAAGGTCTTGTAATTCGGTGGCGGTATTGGTGTTGCTTTACCCCTTGGAGACAAGATAACATTTGATTCACTTGCCGGTTACTCTCATGTCTCCTGAATGAAAAGGATGACGGAGAAGGAGACGAATTTTCTTACCTCTCAGGGGGATTAGGAATAAAAATGGGGTTTTCAATTTATCTTTAGCAATAAGTAAATCTTAAATGTTGTGCAGCGTTCAATCTGCTGCGATAAACTGTGTTCCGGGTCTTTTCTACTGGTCCGGAACCGTTTTTATTAGGGAAGGTAGAGCGAGAGTTGAACAAACGAACATTTGAACAATGAATGTTGAAGTAAGAAGTATACAGACCCTGAAATTCTGGAACTTTGAAACTTGAAACCTGTACCAGGGAAGGTGAACAGGTAACTCTCAGACCTTCATACATCAGACGTTCAGACTTTAGACTTTTTTCCTACCTTAATCCCCAAATCCCAGCCATATGAAAAGACCTGTACTTTTTGCATTTATAATTCTTATCCCTGTCCTGATGCTGAATGCTCAGGAGAGCAGGAGACTGATAATCCTTCATACAAATGACTTCCATTCGCACCTGCAGGGGTATGGACCTGAATCTGCATACACACCCCTGGTAATTGATGGAGACCCCACTGTGGGAGGTTTCTCAAGAATAGCAGGAGTAATTTCAGAAACAAAGTCGGCAAATCCGAATTCAACCCTGGTGCTTGATGCAGGTGACTGCCTGATGGGAACACTCTTTCAGGCACTGGAGCCGTCAACCGGATTCCAGCTCAACCTTATGAAACTGGCAGGTTATGATGTTGTGGCTCTCGGGAACCACGACTTTGATTTTGGTCCGCAAAAATACGCTGAAATAGTCAGAAATGCTGCAAAGAAAGGAGCATTACCCATAATGCTGGCAGGCAATGCCGTCACTGATCCTGAAAATAATGCTGATGATGAATTTGAGGCAGTGATGAAAGAAGGCCTGATAAAACGATATCAGATACTGGAAAGAGAGGGTCTTAAAATCGGGATATTCTCCCTTTTGGGTAAGGATGCCGATGAATCCGCTCCCTATGCACCGCCAGTGACATTCGAAAAGATAGTCCCTGCAGCCAGAAATCTTGTAAAAGAGCTTAAGAGCAAAGGGTGCGACGTGATTATTTGCCTGTCACATAGTGGCATTGCCAAAGATAAGAAAGGGGCATGGTCCGGAGAAGACGTGGAACTTGCACAGAAGGTAAAGGGCATCGACATTATCATTTCGGGACATACACATATTCTCCTTAATGAACCGCTGATAGTTAACGGAACCCCAATTCTGCTGGCCGGGGATAACGGAAGATTTGTCGGAAAGGCTGAGATCACCGTCAACAACAATGGTGTGAAACTTGATAAATACCAGATTATTAAAATTGATGATAAGGTAACTGCTGACCCTGAGATACAGTCTTCCATTGAAACAGATAAGCTCGCTGTTGACGGGGAAATCCTTAAACCTCTCGGACTAAGCTATGATATGCCGGTAGCCACGGCACCCTACACTATGTTCTTTGATGAATTCGGAGATCTTGCAGCCAGCAACCTTGGTGCACTGGTAGCTGATGCCATTTACGATTACATGAATAATGAAGGCCCGGGCACTGATATTGCCATGGTAGCCGAGGGAGTCCTTCGTGATCCGATACAGCCGGGCGTGCAGAGCGTGGCTGACATCTTCAGAGTAATGTCACTTGGCTCAGGAACGGATAATGTTCCGGGTTATGCACTTTCAAAGTTATGGTGCACTGGAAAGGAACTTAAGAATATAGCAGAGATATTGATCTTCCTGTCAGGTTCAACACCTTCAAATTTCCCCTATTATTCACATCTCCGCATCGAATATGACCCTGAGGGCGGAATTTTTAACAAGGTGCGGCGAATAGAACTGACCGGCCCTGAAGATAATGTCACTGAAGTGAACACGTCAAAAAAGTCTACAAAGCTCTATTCAGTTGTGGCTAACTCTTATTTGGTAGATAATCTTCCATTAATAAAAAAGAAGACTTTTGGATTGATAAGCGTTGTACCAAAAGACAGTGACGGAATCCCGGTAACTGATTTTGCGAAGGCCGTGGTCGATTTTAATTCTTCAGTGCCCGGCTTGCAGGAAGGGAAGGAATGGATAGCATTGTTGAAGTACCTTCAGCAGTTTGCCCCGGCCGAAGGTGGAGGGCTGCCGGTTATACCTCAATACTACCGGAATCCATCAAGGTCTCTGGTTACAGTAAGCAGTGAAAAGTGACAAAGGCAAGGCACATTTCTTTTTTTGATAAAATTCTCAGCCGTCATTCAGCGAAAAGCCTGAAGCCTGGTTTTTGCGGGATATTTATTCCACTTGGTTTTGCACTGGTATCATTTCTGCAGCCAGCCACAGGAAGTGACTGCAGCAACAGCACCATATACAAAGGTTATATCAGTGGTGACATGGAGGTGTGGAAAAAGGGCATGGCTGAATTACAGAATGAGTACGCGAAAACCTCTGAGCCATGCATGCTGGTTGCACTTACGGAAGCAAGGTACGGCTATATAGGCTACCTGATCGGAATAAATAAGAAGAACGAGGCAAAGCCGCTTATAGATACTTTTGAAACAGATATCGGACGCCTGGCAGCTCTACCGGAGTATAAGGCTGAGACAGAGGCTTTCAGAGTTGCCTTGCTGGGTTTCCGCATGGGACTGAATCCGGCAAAAGCTGTAACGCTGGGACCAAAGACGCTTAAGCAACTTGAAAAGGCGGTCGCAACAGACCACAACAACCCTGCAGTATGGATTGAAAAGGCAAACTCTGAATTGAGTATGCCTGCATTTGCGGGCGGATCGAAGGAAAAAGCGGCAGCATCACTGAGGGAGGCTCTACGCTTATATGAGGCTGACCCGGCGCTGTCAGCATACAACTGGAAATATCTGAACACGATTGTCCTTCTCGGCCAGACGCTTGAAAAGCTGGATGACTATCAAGGGGCACGTCAGGCGTATCTGAAAGCCCTGATCAGAGAACCTGATTTCAGAAGGGTTCGCGATGAATTGTTGCCGGCCGCTGAAAGAAATCTGAGATAGAAGGATTTTCCGGACAGGGTCTTTTCTTTGCTGCTTTTGATCTGTATTATAAAGTCTTCTCCTGAATATTATCAGGGTTTTGGCCAAGAACCCTGCCGAAGTGATTCTCAAGGTGCCTTCTCATCCCCTCGCGGAACTCATCGGGAGTACCCTTTTTCAGCAGGGCCACCAGCTCTTTATGTGATTTGGATTTCTTTCGTTTACTTTTAACCTTTAGAAGCCCTGTGTCATAGACATGCTCGAAGACCGGGAGAATAAGATTTTGAAAAGCCTCAAGCGTTTCATTGCCTGCCATATGGTAGAGCTTCCCATGAAACCTGAGCTCGTGCCCTACATCGAACAAAATGTTATCAGAATGGTCAGGTTCAGTTTTTACGATTTCTTCGAGCTCTTCAATATCTTCCTCTGTCATTCTGGCAAATATGAAATCGGCTATGCCGACTTCAAGGGCGAGACGGATCTCAAAGATGTTCATCAGGGTCTTGTTGTCGAGTATTCCGGGTATCAATGATTTGCCAAGAATAACTGACAGATCGGGGCTCCTGATTATTGTTCCCTTGTGTTTTTTCAATTCAATCAGTCCCATCGTTTTGAGTCTGTTGAGCGCCTCCCTGATTACCGTGCGGCTTACACCCATTTTAGTGGCCAGTTCGGTCTCCTTCGGAATTGCCTCGCCAGGCTTCAGGTCCCTGTGCAGAAAAACCTCTATCATATATCTTTCCACCTTATCTACAAGGCTGCTGGTGTCGATCGATTTCAATTCAGGTTTTAAGTCCGGGTTATTCATAATTTATCGTTACCGCTATATTTAAAGACAGAAACTAAACGTAGCTTTTCTGTTGCTGAACGTAAAAGTAACAAATAAATAAATAATTTGTGTTTTATGTAGTACTTATAGCCATGATAAAGAAAACCTCAGACCTTGAGACCTTCCGACTTTACTATCTTTACAGAAATCAAAATCTCCAGTCATGAACCTCGAATTGAAAGAAGCCTTCCTCACGAAATGGGGGAAATATTTCGGTAATGCCGCACTGCCAATCGTATTCTATTTTACTAATTCGGATGGCGGCGCTGAATGGGCTGATAAACCAAAGGGATGGAGCTGCATAATCTGCGAGCTGACAAAAGTCCGAAATGGGAAATCAATTGTGTATAATGCCGAAAGGGTCACCTGCGGCGGTGGCAAAAGATACCTGGGTTATACCGGAAAAATGAGACCGGGATTTGAATATTTTCTCTCGTGCGGAAATGAAAAGACGGAAGGGGAGAGGTACCTGCGCTCACCCGAACTTGTGAAGGAGTTTATGAAACACCAGACAGTTTTACCTGTTTCAGGTATGAATCTGGTCTTCAAAAGGTGGGATAAGCTTGAGGAGAAGGATGATCCGGATGTGGTGATTTTCTTTGCGACCCCGGACGTACTCTCCGGTCTCTTCACTCTTGCCAATTTCGATCAGTCGGAACCTAACGGCACATTCGCTCCTTTTGGATCGGGCTGCAGCTCCATCGTTCATTTTCCCTATCTTGAGAGCCTTACTGAAAGGCAGAGGGCGGTGATAGGAATGTTTGACCCTTCTGCGCGAAAGTGCGTTCCTGATAATATCCTCACTTTTGCCGTACCTATGAAAAGGTTCGAAAAGATGATCGGTTACATGGAAGAGAGCTTTCTTATTACTGACACCTGGTCATTGATAAGAGAGCGTCTGTAGCAATACCATGCCCGGGCGTCACCCGGGTCGCTGCCGGCACTTTTTGGCATCGCCCGGATCAGGCATCCTGTCGGATGAGAAAAATTTATTTTTCATTCGTTTAATCATCCCATGCAATTCATAACAGCATTTGCCCGTTATTAACCTCAATAAGCTTGACCCAAATCTAAATCAATATTCTTACACTTCCATTCAACTCTCTTATTTAATAACCAGGAACTATACCTACACAATTCCCTATGCTAAGACGCGTTTGTTTTCTTTTAGTGCTTGGTACTGTTTTATTGTCCGGACCCGGAAAAACAGCGAAAGCACAGGGCTGGACCTTTACAGAATCAATTCAACAGACAGGCAATTGTATACCTTATCCACCGTACCCGTCTGTTGTTTATGCAACCAAAGAAGCCTGTGAATCCATCAGGCAGTCAGAGCTTAACAACAGCGGCTCCGACTGGTCAATGTTTGGTGATGGCAGTTGTACTACCATCATAACCTGCTCTCCGTGCATCGGTTCCGGAGGGGGACCGGGTCCGACAGGATCAGGAAGCAGTTCGCTTATAGGAAATCCCGGAGCGGTCAGTATTACGGGACTGCTTACGGGTAACGCTCTGTTTTCTCCGCATGACATTAAGGACGTCGAGAACTGGGTCAATGATTACCTGCAAAGGATGACTTCAATGGGCATGACTGCGGACGCGATGAACCTGATTACGAACGGTGACGTTCCACTGACAGGCAATGCAGTCTTTGATAAGTTTTATACCGACCAGATGCTACGGTTTCAGAAACCCGCGCAGGGAGGAACCGTTTATCTGAAGGAGGGACAAAACACGATCGATCCCAATGACCTGAAAGGTTCCGGGAAAGAGAATACAGTCCCAAAAAATACGACTGCCGGCCCGGGACCTGTCGTGGCACTTTCTTCCGCCAATCAGTGGTACCATCTTGAGCCACTGTCAAACGGAGGAATCCCTCCCTTGCCGGTTAGTAATAATGATCCTAATTTCCGTTATGAACATCCAAGGATTGATGCAGCAAGGGAGGCTGGTATAACACTGGCCGGCTGGCTGCCTGACGGAGCGGCGTATCCCGGAATACTTGCTGTAAATATCTGGTCTGAGAATGCCAAAGCAATACAGGATATAAGAGATGGCAATGCTCCCCAGGATGCATGGACAAGCATATCAAACGCATACCAGAACTCGTTGACGGACATAAAGGATCAGGCTATCGGGGATGTTCAGGGGAAGATATTTGATAAAACCCTGGAAATTATCAGCCCGGTAAAGGGATTTGCAGAACTGGTCTCAGGTGCTAATGATCTCAACGGAAAATGGCAGGATCTGGGCGGTGAGATAGCCGGCGGTGAAGGTGACGGAATATTTGGGAAGGTCACAAAAGCTGCCGGATGGTTAGGTCAGGCTCCCTCAAGCACCGGTCTTTAAATATAACTGAAATAACAATTTACAGTATGCAAACTTTAAAACAAATACTGTGTTCCGCTGCACTGTTGTTCTTCTCCTCTTTATTGGCTTCTGGCCAGGACAGAGATTCACTACGATTTGAGGTGTTGATGAACAGCCAGATGCTTAAAACAGCTGGTCTCGAACCGGAATTTATTCACTCAATCGATATAACCCCCGATCGTCATGTCCTTCTTTCCACAAAAAAGCAGTTTTACCTGCTGGGTTGGGGAGGAATTACTCCGCTTGGTAAATCTGCCTCCAGCGGATCAATAAGGTCTTTCGCCTTTTCTCCTGACAGCCTCCTGATGGTTGTTAAAGATGATGAGATCTGTTACTTCGATTCCAACAAAGAGCTCAAAAAGTTGTACAAACTGCCGGGTAAACAAATGGCAATCAGTGCAGGCAAAGATGTAATGTACATATATGGTCAGAGCGCTGACGCATCAGGCAATGTTGTTTATGTTATCACACCCGGTGGGAAGTATGCAGTGCTGCTGGAAGTATCACTGCCCGTAAATGCTGTCGAGGAACTGGACAGTTCCCTGGTTTTTGCCACTGGGAATATGGTTTATAGGTTTGATCTGAAGACAAAGAAATATAAAGTACTCTCGTCTCTTTCGAAAGAAAAGAAAATTATCTCAGTGACATCTGATCCATCATGCGGAAGAATATATTTTTCAACAGACCATGCAATTTATGCTGTCAATGATACTAGTGCCATGACCGTTTCAGAAGGAATGGGAGGTATTCTGAAGTTTTTCGATGACGGACTCGTGGTTTTTGATCCGGTTAAAAAATTCCTGCTGAGAATTGCAGGCATAGAACAGGAATTGAGGTTAGCACAGCCTTATATACCGGAAGCGGTTCACAAACCTCAAGAGGTACAAAAACCGCAAGAGGCAAAAAAACCGAAAGACGGAGTTCTGCAGAACTACAATATAGTTGCACTTGCGAAATCTGAAATGTCGGACGCTCTCATAATTTCTATTATCAGGCGGTCAAAGGCTGACTTTAATCTGAGTATCGACTCGATGATTGATTTGTCCGCAGAGGGCGTGTCCTCTGATGTGATAATGGAGATGAGAAAGGCAATGAAGCGACAGGCATCTGAACAGAAGAATTAATAATATGAAATCAATTATATCAATGAAAAAACATATTTCCCTGATTTTAGCCGGACTGTTTATAGCAGTCATGGTAAATGCGCAGAATGCTGAAACCCTGACAAATGGTTCTGTGATAAAAATGTCTAAGGCAAATCTTTCAGATGAACTGATTACTGATATGATTCAGAACTCGCCCGTCAGGTTCGACCTTAGCGAAAGTGCGTTGAAAAGCCTGGCTGGTCAGGGTGTCTCCGCAACTGTAATTCAGTCGATGAAAGATGCGGGAGCAGCTAAGAAGCCCGTAGCCGTAAAGCCTTCTCCTTCAACAGGGGAAGAAGCATCCACGGCCCCGAATGATAAGGAAGTCATTGTACCCGCAGCAGGTTATATGCCTTCTGTCCCAATAGAGACTGTCCCGGTTGAAGCCCTCAATTATGTGGCACCTTTGACTGAGCTGATTAAATTTAATGAGGACAAGTTTACGGGTCTTGAGACCACCATAGTTGAATGGGATAAGAAGTTGAGAGGTAATGTGGCTGATGTCAATAAGGTAAAGGATCAGATGCTTCAGGTTGAAAAAGAGCTCAGGCAAATGAAAAATGCTGATACAAAAGCCTACAACGCTGACATAGCCTCGCTTAAAGGAAAACTGGAAGTCTACAGAAAAAATTATAAGCAGTCGAAAGACATTATGCTGAAGGAAGGCGATAACATCATAAAGAAGATTGAGACTATTAGCAGCGATGTTACCCGTGATATCAGTAAAGCCTACTCTGATGCAGGCCAGCAGATTGTTTCTTCGGACACGGATCCTGCATCAGGGGAGAAAGCTGTTACAATGAATTACACGGTAAGAGAGAATAATGATAATTCTGTGGGATACATTGTATTTCTGACCGAAATGCTGGCCTGGCACCAGAATGAGATCAGTGAACTGAACACTCTCATCAATGACTGGAATCCGCGCGTTACTGAAACAATTGAAGAGGATGCACGGCTGAAGAGCCAGGTCGACCCTCTTGAACAGAAGATTAAGGATTTAAGTTCAAATGCAAAAAAGAACAAACCTGAAATTTCCTCTCTCAAAAAACAAGTTTCTGAAATTGAAAAATCAAGGAAAAAACTTGCAGATAAGATGAAAGATGATTCTAAAACCCTTGCATCTGATCTTAAGCAGATGAGCCAAAAAAATCAGGATGCTGTGAAGGAGAGGTTCACGGATATAATTGAGAACATTACATATTCCTTCCAGGAAAAACTTAGTTTGTAAGCTACCTATGATAAACAAGATAAGGATGCTAAAAATCCCGGGAATACTGGCTAAAACCTGTATCTGTCTGATCATTCTGGCGCAGTTAGTGCCGGCATTAACAGTTTACGGACACGACAATGATGACAGGACATCTGCCAGTCCGGGAAAAAACGGACCTTCACTCGATGCTGCTCGGGCATATATTATCTCAGAGGATTTCAGTAAAGCGGTTTCGACATATGCCCTTCTTCTTCAGAAAGATTCAGCCAGTGTCTCCTTGAATGCTGAGTACGCCTATGCTCTCGCCCTTAACGGAATTTACGACGCGGCTCTTGCACGCCTTGATCGGGTTTGGACTCCTAATTCATTCAGCACGGATTTAAATTTCTTCACTGCGCAGGTTTTTGCCCTGATGGGTTATGATATGCTTGCTATTGAGGCAGGTAAAAAGATCGCAGCTGGCAGCACACCGGTCTGGATATCATCTGCGGCACCAGGGTTTCTGGAGAATTACCGTGACCGGATACCGGGAGATAATATGTCGTCTGATGGAGATGTTGTGTCGGATTTCAAGCGTGCAAACAGGCTGACGGCACAGAATTATAACCTGATGTCGATAGCAATGTTTGAAGGAATAATAACCGGATACCCGAAAGAATACCTGCCGTATGTCGGATCCAGTATTGCGCTGGAGAAAGCAGGAATGTATGAAAAGTCGGCAGAGGCCATAGAACAAGCGCTTGCCATCATAGGAGAAAATCCTGAACAACAGGAGGTAAAACAAATGCTGGAGACCAGACTTGCCGACATCAGGGGCAAATACCTTACGAAAGGAGTGAAAAACTTTACCGGACTTCCGGCAACATCAAAGCCTGATGCGAAGGGTAAACGTATGCTGGCTTATGCCGGAGGAATGTTCTCGCCGTCATACTTAAGCCTGACGGGAAGATTCGGAACTTTCATATCGGATGCCGGGAGCCTCTCAGCAGACTTTGGTATAACATCAGGCGGAAGTGGGGCATCACTGAACCTCGGGGTAATGAATTTTTTCCGTCAGAAAATCCTTGCCGGCGGATACGGACTGGGAGTGGGATTTGGCAGCGGATCCACAACATTCAATGTAAAAATTTCAGTGGGATTCAGCATTATGAATAAAGACAAAAATTCCAGCTGGGATATCTTTTTTGACGGTCAGCAACCTCTTGCCCCTAAAGGAGCTGCAACTGTGGTGGGCATGTCAATAGGGCGAAGTGTTTATTTCGGTTCAAGATGATGAAACAGATGAATAGAATTTATACGGCAATAATTGTTCTGCTGATCGGCACGCAGGTGATCTCCGGGCAGGATCAGAAAGTAAAGCTTAAATCGTTCAGATCAGACGTTCTGGCTAAATACTCTGCATATTTCAGCGCAGCTGATCTGGATGAGCACGGAAAGCTCAGGCTGACTGCCGGGGAAAGTTACAGCAAGCTGGCGCCATCCGATAAAAAGGATATAATGAATATTATAATCAGATCATGGCAGGAATCTCTGGTGGTTCTGCAGTTTGAGTCCAAACGCGAACTGTGGGGGTGGAACGATGAATTAAAGGATGCACTGCTGATTGATGCCTGGAATTTAAATCCTGACCCGCCCTCTGCGGAACCTCAGGCGATCCGGTCCGATATCGCAAGGCACCCGTGGTTCTTTTATTTGGGCGGTGCCTCGCAAATGGATTCATTTAAAAATGTAAACGGTGCCCTGAATGCACGGCTTGGCTTCTTCCTTCTTCGCAACAAATGGGACCTGGCAGCGTCCGTCACGGAACAGCTGTCGGGTAACATCGAGGATGAAAGCTCTTCAATGCTGACCAGTGTCGGCCTGGCGAGTAAGTTCTACTTCCCGATAAAAAAGCATAGCATAAGCCCTAACCTTGGCGCTGAGGTGGCAGTTACCATTCCCAAGGAAGGTACAGTATCATTTTCCCCGTCTGCTCTTGCAGGGATAAGCTGGTATGTGGGCCCCGGCAGTCTCGATGCGGGGTTCAGGATAGGAAGTAGTTCAATGCTGATGCTGGGATATACTTTAATACCAAAGTTTAAATCGGGAAGATAAGGCCGGTAATTGTATCCGCTTTGCGTGGAAAAAAGAAGGGCATCTGTCAAAAGTGCCCTTTTTGATTTTAAAATAATATTGACTTACAATATTAAGTGACTTACCTTTGATACAGAACTAACCCTTCTGCAATATGAAAACCTCTGTAAAAATTATCCACTGGTTACCAAGAATATTGTGCATTCTGGCCATCCTTTTCGTCGGCATGTTTGCTCTTGACTCTTTTTCATCGGAGCGTACGTTCTGGCAAAATCTCGGATCTTTTTTTATGAGTCTGATACCGACATTAGTTTTAATCGTCCTGCTTATCATCGCCTGGAAACGGGAGCTTATCGGGGGAATTGCCTTTGTAATAATCGGTTTGGTAATGAGCCCCTTTATTTATAATCATAATTTCCGGATGAGCCAATCGGTTGGAAGGGGCCTGGAGGCTCTGCTTATCATAACCCTGCCCTTTATCATTGTAGGGCTTTTATTTATCAGGAGTTATTATCTGAAGAAGAAACAGAACAATACAGTTTCGTAATAAGCTCAAATCATGGAAAATAAAGAAAAAAAGGAAATGGAGTGCTGTCCTCCCTTTGATCCCGCACCGTGGGAGGACAAGGTCCTGGATTGGGATAAGAAGAAATTCATCAAGGAAAGTGTTTTCACCTTTCTTTATATGCCGGTGAACTTCGGACAGAAAATGAGAAAGCTCGATAAGCTTGTCACAAAGGCAGGAGCTGCATTTTCCGGTTCAATGTGCCTGTCTGACCATACTTCAAAATGGAACATGGATATCCTGCTTTCCGTTGACAGGGAAATACCGGGAGCCGAAAATACAATGTTAAGCGGGAAATTTTACAGTAAGGTCTATGAAGGGCCGTTTAATAACACAGGAAAATGGTGCAGGGAGTATGAAAGTATTGCAGGGACTAAGGGATGGACAATAAAAAAATGGTACATGTGGTACACCACCTGCCCAAAGTGCGCGAAAAAGTACGGGAAGAATTACGTTGTTATTATCGGGCAGATTGAATGATGATGGCTCGGCAGGAGCGACAACAGAACACCTAAAAAAAAGGAGTGAACTATTTTTAAGTATATAAAGTTCAATACAAAAAAAGTAATCATGAAAAAGCAGTTAAGTGCCGGTTTGGTGATCTTTGCATTACTGATCACTGCGAATGCATTCGGACAGGGCTTTGTCGAGTCAGTAGGATCTGAATCGATGCAGTTCTTTTCAAACAAAGAATGTATTCTGAAGCTTGTCTCAGGTGAAGAAGTCCATGGTAAATTCGCTGGCGGGACTTTTATTAACAAAGGTTTTTCCAAGGTCACCATAAAGCTTGAAAATGGTGAAAAAGTGAAATATGAAGCTGACCAGATTGTTTCAATGTTTGTAAAATCAGGCGATCTGCTGAAACTCTCTATGATCACCGAAGCTGGTTCTTCAATCGCTGAAATGGCGGGTACTAATTTTAATGATATAGTAAATAGGGAGTATGTCATTTTTGAAACTGCTCTCACCCCAAAAAAGACTGATACTCAAAGACTTCTTCAGCTATTGAATGCAGGTTTTGACAGCAGGATAAAAGTATTTGATGACCCTTCTGCAAAGACAGGTGGTTTAACCCTGGGAGGAATCCCGGTGACAGGTGGTGAGGACAGAGGCTATCTTTTTGTCAAAGGAGGAGGGAAGGCATTTTCAGTCAAGAAAGGAAGCTATGCCAAAGACTTTGCAGAAATCTACGGCGACTGCCCTAAAATGATGGAAGCCTATAAAGACCAAAAGATCAAGTGGGACGATGTGGCATTGCATGTATTTTATTACGACCAATTCTGCAAATAGAGATAAGAAGTTTCTGATTTAATCCGATTATTTAGCATGTATTGAATATATAAGGTATGCATGCTGTCTTGCATAAATGTTTCTGATAAATGAGAACAACTGGAATTCCCGAGAATACTGACGAATACATTGCCGGCTTTCCTGAAAATATTCAGAGGAAGCTGAATGATTTAAGGGCAGCAATAAGGAAAGCCGCACCAGGGGCTGAAGAAAGTATCAGCTACCGGATGCCGGCGTACAAGCTAAACGGTGTGCTTGTTTATTTTGCGGCTCAGAAAAACCATATCGGATTTTATCCAACCAGTTCAGGTGTCATTGCCTTCAAAAAGGAGCTGGCTGGATATAAAACCTCAAAAGGGGCAGTTCAGTTCCCTCTAGACAAACCAATCCCGCTGAAGCTGGTTTCAACAATAGTTAAATTCAGGGTAAAGGAAAATTCAGAACGTATCAAATCAATAAAAAAGAAAATGTGAAACCATCTTAGCTGAAAATTATTCGACCCTCTCCGAGGGTCATTTCTTTTGGTTATTCATATTCTACAGTAATTTGATCCTCTACGAGGATCTTGTTATTGCAGATCATTCTTCAATTCAAATCAGATGGTCGTAGACCATCAAATTATTGTAGAAAAATGGTACCGGAAACCAAACAGATGGTCGTAGACCATCAAATTATTGTAGAAAAATGGTACCGGAAACCAAAAAGATGGTCGTAGACCATCAAGTTATTGTAGAATGCGTGGTAAAAACAAAATCCAGATGGTCGTAGACCATCAAATTATTGTTACAACAAATGATCCGTTTATCTTTTTTGTTAAAATAATAGTTTGAATATCAGTATATTATAAAAATAACTAAAAAAATAGTCATTATTTTGCAAAAATAGTTGCATGACTAAGAAAATAGTCATATATTTGTACTGAAGGATTGACACAAAACAATTATGAAGAACATGCAACTGACAAAAGCAGAGGAACAGGTGATGCAAATCCTGTGGGATATGGAGGAAGGTCTGGTCAAGGATATCCGCGACCGTTTCAATGACCCTAAACCTGCCAGGAATACTGTGTCCACAGTAGTAAGGATACTTGAGAAGAAAGGATTTGTCGGGTACAAATCCTATGGGAATGTCCACCTGTATTTTCCACTGGTACCAAAGAGCGAGTACTCCAGGAGTCAACTCTTTGGATTGCTCGAAGGCTATTTCGATAACTCTTTCACAGCCATGGCCTCATTCTTCGCACGTGAGAAGGATCTGACCGTAGCTGAGCTTGAAGAGCTTCTTAGAGAAACAAGAAAGGAGTTGTCATCTGCTAAAAACTAAGAGTTATGGAGGCACTTGCATTGTATCTGTTTAAGTCGCTGATCTGGATCACCGGATTTGCACTGGTTTATATTCTCTTCTTAAAGGATGAGAGATTCTTCTTTCTGAACAGGGTTTACCTGGTCTTCGGAATTCTGGCTTCACTGATACTTCCGTTTGTGACAGTCCGGTACTTAATTGAAGCACCGGATGTTCAGGCTGATCTTTCGGTTGGAGCTTTGAGTGGCGGAATAGTAAGCGGAACTTCAGGCATCAGCACAGGAGGCCTGATATTACTGGCGCTCTGGGTTGCCGGTGCCATTTTCATCTTTGTCAGACAATTAATACAAACTCTGACTGTGGTGAAAACCATCAGCAAATCGGAAAAAATCTCATCCTATCCTGTCCAGCTGATAAGGTCAGCCGATTATGTCACTCCTTTTTCATTTTTCTCCTTTGTGGTTGTCAATCCTTCACTTAAAGACATTGAAACAAGGGAAATAATGAATCATGAAATGGTGCATGTAAAACAGATGCACTGGCTTGACCTGTTGCTGTCAGGATTGCTATGTACGGTTCAGTGGTTTAATCCTGTTGCCTGGGTTTACGCCAGGTTTATAAGGCAGAACCATGAGTATCTTGCCGATGAGGAAGCGCTGCAGCGCACATCCGATCCGGCGGTGTACAGGGCAGCTCTCCTGAACCAGATCGCAGGTTCACCTGTAATTGATTTGGGTAATTCATTCAATTATTCACTAAACAAAAAACGATTTACTATGATGAAAAATATTATCAGTTCACCTTACAGAAAGCTAAGGTTACTCACTATACTTCCCGTTTTTGCAATATTGCTTTATGCATTTGCAGAACCGGAGTACAAGCAGGCAGCCAGCAATAATGGACAGACACCTACTGACGCCATCCTCGTTTCAGCGGCAAAGGAAGTTAAGGGAGTAGTCGTCAGCGATGAAGGAAAACCACTGGCAGGGGCAGCTATTGTTATAAAAGGAACGACTGTAGGCACTTTATCAGATAATGAAGGACGGTTCAAGCTTGTGGATTTTCCCGATGACGGAGTGCTCGTAATCACTTATGTGGGATTTGAATCGAAAGTGATGAAACCTTCTTTCGGTTCTGACATGATGATAAAGATGGCAAGGAAAGCAGTTGAAATGGATGCGATCCAGGTTCCGCCGCCTCCGCCACCACCCTCACAATCAGGATCAAAGCAAATGCAGGTACCTCCTCCACCACCTCCACCTCCACCACTGCCGCCATCGAAGGCTTCCGGCGATACCAAACCAGGCGAGGAGAAATATGTTGTGATTGAGGAGATGCCTCAGTTCCCCGGTGGATCGGAGGGTATGATGGTATGGATCTCCAATAACGTTAAATATCCTGCTGAGGCAGTGAAAAAAAAGACTATGGGGCAAGTTCAGGTACACTTTACGGTAAGCAGTACCGGAGTGATTCAGAATGTAAAAGTCACAAAGCCTGTTGACCCACTCCTTGATGCAGAGGCTGTCAGGGTAATTGAAAGCATGCCTGTATGGAAACCCGGAACTCAGCATGGACAGCCGGTTGCTGTTGATTATACGGTCCCTATTGACTTCAAACTTAAATAACTGAAGGCAATAGGTTAGTAAAATATAAGGCCGAAGACAGGGACATCCTACATCGTGTCCCTGTTTTTTTTGCACCTATTATGATTATCCTTCTTTTTTTACAATTTTATTAATGTATTTTTGATACACCTTTACAGTATTGATGCATTACTTTTTATGATTCTTCTGAACAGCGGTGTCGGTAATTATATCTTAAGCAACGGCAAAGAATATTCTTACTTCGGAGGCAATAATTACCTGGGTCTTGCCAACCACCCTTCCGTGAGGGAAGCAGCCATCAGGGCTATTGAGAAGTACGGTGTCAATTTCGCCGCATCGAGACACACAACCGGAACAGCAGATATTCATTATGAACTTGAAAAAGGACTTGCGGCATTCAAGGGGAAGGAAGATGCGGTTGTGTTTGCTTCAGGATATCAGGGAAACGGTATCCTGCTTGAGATATTGAAGGGCAGGTACTCAACAGTCTTCGCTGACCAGGCAGCACACGCCAGCATTATCTCTGCCATACCGGCCGATGTGGTAAAAGTGATGTATTATGACCATTGCGATGCCAGTCATCTGGAAAATCTGCTGGAACATAACAGGGACTCCAGGCCGCTGATAATTACTGACGGTATCTTTGCGCTCACCGGCGAGATTGCACCGCTTGATGAGATCTGGCCCGTGGTAAAGGAATACAAAGGCATCCTGGTGGTCGACGATGCCCATTCCACCGGTGTCCTGGGAAATACGGGGAAGGGAACCCCTGAGCATTTCAAACTCCTTAAAGATGAGAACATTTTCCAGACCGAGACCATGAGCAAGGCACTGGGAGGATATGGAGGATTTATCTCCGGAGGCAATGATCTCACTGAACTTATCCGTGAAAGATCTGCCACATACCAGGCCTCGACAGCCCTACCACCTCCGATAGCGGCAGCGGGCATAGCATCCCTGAAAATAATAAATGATAATCCGGATATCCGGATTCAATTAATTCAAAAGGCCCGGATGCTGAGGAAAGAAATTTCCGGATTAGGTTTTGAAACCACTCATTATGACACACCTATCATACCGATAATTTTTAAAAGTGCAGAGAAAGCAAAAGGTCTTTCCTTTTATCTGGAAGATAACGGCGTCATTGCCCCTTTCATGAACTATCCTGTAAGGCAGGAGATGCATTTGATAAGAATTGCGGTTTGCGCTAACCATACAAGTGATCAGATTGATATTCTATTGGGAATGTTAAAAAAATGGAAAGATAAAAATGAAAAAAATTAAGATTAAAAAAATATTCATTGAGCCTGTCAATGTGGATCTGGATGAGCCGTTCAGGATTGCCATAGGAACAAAATACAGTATCGAAAATGCATTGGTGACTGTTGTTCTGGATAATGGAATTGAAGGTTATGGCGAGGCGGCGCCTCTGGAGCCGATCAACGGCGAGAACCAGGCCACTGTTCTTGCCACGCTTAACAGTTGCATCGACTTCATCAAAGGCAAGGAGATCACTGATTTCAGAGCCATATCAAAGACTCTGAAAAGCGTATTCTGGGCACAGGTTACTGCCCGGTGTGCTGTGGAAATGGCCCTGCTCGATGCTTACACCAAAGTTCTTAATATACCCATGTATCAGTTTTTCGGAGGAGCGGGCAACAAAGCTGAGACCGACTATACAATAGATATTGTTCCGCCGTCTGAGGCAAAAGCCAATGCCAAAAAGCTGTCAAAAGCCGGGTACAGGGTATTGAAGACTAAAGTGGGAAAAAACCTTGCAGATGATATCGACCGTCTCCTGGCTATCAGGGATGGGGCCCCTGGCTGCGGGATAACCCTTGATGCCAACCAGGGCTACTCTCCAGCGGAAGCAGTGCATTTTCTCAATGAACTGGAAAAGAATGACATACGACCGGTTATGTTTGAGCAGCCGGTAATAAAAAGTGACCTCCGGGGAATGCGGTTTGTCAAAGACCATACATCAGTCCTGATTGGTGCTGACGAATCAGTCTTTACCAGTGCAGATGCCATTAATATCGTACGCACAGGTTGTGCTGACGTCATTAATATCAAGCTAATGAAGTCGGGAATTATTGAGGCATTGGATATTGCAGCTATTGCACGCAGTGCAAATATAAAGCTGATGATAGGCTGCATGCTGGAGTCGAAGCTGGCGCTGGGCTGTGCAGTTCACTTTGCTGCCGGACAGGGTTGTTTTGATTTCATCGACCTTGATCCGCATATTGACCCTGCAAGGGAGCCATTCACAGGAGGACCGGTTTACAAAGCACCTTATTATACTCTTTCAGACGATCTTCCCGGTATTGGTTGTCAGAAAAGATAAAAACAGATTGACAAAGATGACTTTTCTTTCAGGAAATTTATCTTAGTTTTCTGGCCTGCATCAGCGACAGGTAGCGGTTTTTAGCCTCCTCAACATCTGCTCCGGGAGCTATATATATCTTTGTTCTGTGGTCAATAACAACTTCTTTCAGTTTTGAAAGATCCGGCGATTTGAAAACAACTGGTTTCTTTTCGAACATAATCCTGTACAAGTGATTCAATTATATCACTTTCGCTCAAGATACGGTTAATTATCGGGATACTGCATTTATTTTCAATAAATTAAATATTATTTAACAATACTGCCAGGAAAATCAGTCAGGTAGAAAGACATGCCACTCACGCGGGGCCAAATAAACTTGACTCAGATATAATATTTTCGTAAATTCAATTGGTTTATTTTTTTTCATTAACCATAATTATGAAACACATTTTTCGTCTTCTCTTACCGGCATTTATTGCTATGACGAATATATACCCGCTACATAGCCAGTCAGAAGGCAACTGTCAGAAACCTTCCATGGCATTATACGACGCCAATACTTCATCAGCGGTCATCAGTAATGACACCGAGAAGCAGGCAATTAACTCAATCTCAAAACTGATACTTCAAGCTATTCTCAGTGATAGCTCCAGCAAAGATGTCTTCCTTTTTTCATACGGATTTGCAGACACTTTGGGAAATGATTTATCTCTTCCGGAACAATCATTTCCTTTGCCGGATTCCGGAGGTGTTAACGACGCAAACTACGTTATAGCGAGTAAAATACTGGGGAGCCCCGGCAGCTATACTCTCACAATTACGATCGCAGATGGACATACTTATGCTCATATTGTGGATGGAATTGCAACATTTGGCTCAGCAACCAGTGACAATGTTAAAACAGCATGCCTATCGGCAATTCAGCAAATACTCCCGCTTACATCCAGGATAGGGAGTTATCAGGAATCACTAAAAGCGGTCAATCCTTTATTGGCAATCAATCCAAAGATCAACATCTCACCGGCTAAATCAAAGTTACCTCTGAAGGGATCAACCGATGTCACCATAACCGCGATTGATTGTGACGGTTCACCAATTGCAAACCGTCAATTGAAGCTCGAATCAACAGGGGGCACATTTGGTACGTCGACAGTTCAGACAGATGCAAGCGGCAAAACTAAAGTGGTGTTTAAGGCTGGAAGTTACGATGGAGTAGCAATTCTCACCGCAATTATCCCGAATCTGATTTCTGTTACCCATGATACGATTTATTCCAATGGTTCAGCCTCAATTGTCGTTGGCAATGTCGATACAACAAACCTGTGGGTGCTGGAATTCGATCTCCGCCGAAGCGGGACAAGTTATAAGGACTTGCTGACTCAGGTTATAGATGGAACAGGATGGGAACAAAAGACCTCTTTTATGACACAGTCTGCTTATGGTAAGATTTTAGGTACCGCAAATAAAAGAAAAACCGAATTCGAATTCATCGATACAACGATGAATGTATCCGGGCAACTTTTTATACACACTTTTTCAAAGTACACCGGTCCAAATCCCTCTGGCGAAAACTGCCCGAAGAAGTATTGGGAGATGAGTGGCTCCTCACAAACATACGGTGCGAACCTGGATTCGGAGGCTAAAAGTTCGTTCAGTTTTGAATATGATCCGCAAGGGTTGGATGTTTTTTCCCTGATGATTCCCTACACCAGCGTAGACGCTTATGGTTACCGCTGGTACGAATCCGGAACATGGGAAAGTGGTGGATGCAGGACCTACTCTGTCCGCGACGCCGGTAAGAGCAAGTTCAAGCTTTTTATGGCAGGAGGAATTTCCCTTTATGGGATGTCACCGGTTCCCGGACTCACAATAATTCAACATAATGCCAGCGGTTTAATAACTGGTTACACAATACAAGTAGATGTAACCAAAACAGGCTATTATGCGGATAGCGAATTTTATAGATACACTGATCAGTGCACTGCAACCTTGAAACCTTTCTCCACTACAACTTTCCCAAAGGTCCCATAACCTTAAATTTACCGCATGGTCAATTAGTCCTCTGTAATAAGATACAATCCAGCAGGAATTCATTGATTTCCCCGTCCATATTTCTGTTGAAATCCTCGTATCTGATTGTCAGAAGGTTCACACCTTTCTTTAGGTTGATCCACTCCACGTTGGTTATTCCCCAGTTCGACCACTCATCTTTCCCGCGCTGCGGAAATACCAGCGATCCGGTAAAAACGCCATTCACATAAAGTGACCGTATCCCGCAGTTATTGTCCGTGTTCACCGGTCCCGTACCATTTGCATAGCGCATTCTGAGGGCATATTTGCCTCCATCTGCATTCATCCTTATGACGAGCGCCTTTTTATTGTTTGATATGAAATGAACGTACCCTTTTCCTGAAAATCCCTAAATCTTGCTTTCACATGGAAGGTTAAAATCTTCTGCCTGAAGTACTTTTTCTGACCCTTCAGGCACTATGCACACCGGATTACTCAGGAAGGATTCAATGCCGGTACTGTCGACTGCCAGTACCTGGTATTCCGTTACCTGGCTTTTATCCGGGATATTAATAAATGTTTCCGCGGTGGAGTTCCATTTGACGCCATTACAGAAAATATTGTATTCTCTGGCGCCCTTGATACCTGTCCAGACGAGCCGTTTGTTTTCAACCGATAACGCCGGTGTTTCAGGTGCGGTAAGGTTGGGTACAGGCTTAAACTGACTGTCATTTACCCTGCCGTTCATCACAATTTCAACCGTGTGTGTGCCTGTCGTCGCAGCAGAGATAACATGCACTGAAGTCTCCGCACCATCAATTTTAAAGGAGCTGATACCGTCTCCAGATCCTTTTACCGAGATCTGAAATGTTCCCTGACGGTATTTGAAGTTTTTAAGTGTATATGTGCCTTTAAAACTTTCGGGTATTACGGGGCTGAACACTATATGATCTTTTTCGAAAGTCATCCCGAATATGACGCGGTACTGCATTGCCAGCATGGCTGCCACGCTCCATAATTGTCTGTCGGAATTGATTTCTGTTCCTGCAAAATCGCCGGTTTCAGCAACGAAGTTTTCCTTATTTGTAAGAAACAGTGCCGCAGGACGGATAATTGAAGCAAGACCGAACTCCACAGCGCTGACCTGCTGCTGACTGGCATTTGCCATAGTCCAGAAAGCTTCGACAAAAGGCCATATCCCGTTGTTATGATAGGGAGGTATGCCGGGTATCTGCGGATAAATACACGGTATACCGAATTCAAGGACTGGGGTGTTTCGCAGTACATCTGTTTTCTGCGACTCAGAGGCAATATCAAAAAGCACCGTGAATGCTTCACCCAGCGATTCGGAACGGGGCGAAAGAGTCCGATAGAGCTGACCGTAAAGGTACTGGCCATAGTAACCTTTGTCCGGTTGCCAGAGGTACTGGTTGATGCCGGTGCGGATTTTTTCTGCCTGCTCTGTCCAGATATTTTCCGTTCCAAGCTCTTCAGCCATCATACCGAGTGTTTTGAGCGCCTGGTAATAAGCTGCGTTTGTTCCCAGGTTCAGTGAAGCATAGATGTCGGAAGGTTCCATCCATACAGGGTAGGTCTGTTTGCGCCAGTCGAGGAACGATGATTCGCCCCTTACCATTCCGGTTGCAGGATCGATTATTGTTTTCTGGTCGTCTTCAACACTGTTTTTAATTATCTCAAAAGCCTGTTCCAGCCATTGTTTGTCACCTTTGTATTTATAGATCTCCCATGCTGCAAGCGACCAGACCACCCTGTCGGACGATACCGGCCAGGCTCCGCCGGTGCCTGTGTCCTGTATAATCCTGTTGTCAGCCACTTTGCGCATCAGGCTGGCCTTGCAACGGTCCGGATCGATATAGGCAAAGGCAAGAACGGTGGCGTAGCTGACATCACGGGTCCACACTCCTGCCCACTCTTTACCGGTGCGGAAAGTGCCGTCTGCCTCCTGAAGCATAACCATCTCATCGAGTGACATGTTGTAAAGAGCATTCAGCAACATCAATTCGCTGTTGAACACCGGATATGATGACAGATCGTTTTTCAGCGTCCATTCTGAGGAAGTGTGTGCAGAAGGATCATAGACATTGAATACCAGCTCATTCTCATAGATCCCGTCACCATCCGGGTCCTGCATCCTCAGCTGCTCGTTGCCTGCCAGGTTTTCAAAATCCCAGCTGAGCGGATAGGTGTCGCCTGCAATGTAGAGGCCTTTAAAATCTGCCTTGTATATCCTGTTCCCCAGCAAGTCATCATAATAGCCCTTTTCTTCAAAGGCTTTCAGAACCTTTCTGAAATCGACCCTGAACCTGACCCTGGTATTTAACGGGAGCGGCAGGGATGATTCTTTATCAGTTCTTAGAAGAGATTTCTCACCGAATGTTATATTTAACACAATCGCACTGTCACCTTCAGGAAAGATATTGGCTTCATGGTTTACCCCGAAAGGCAGCTCATCATCGCGTCCGTTAATACTGAATTTGAATTGTATGAGTGGATCAATACTTGTATTTGCCATGCTCACATAATCCGAAACCATGTGCTCCGGGCTGATAGCCGCAGTCCTGAAATCTCCCTGTTCCACACGGTCGCGGAAGACGCTAAAGGCATCCGATCTGTAGAAAGCCATATCCTTCTGGTTACATCCCGAAAGTACAAAGGAAGCAATGCCTGCCAAATTCACCATCATTTTCCACTTCATAACTTTTTTTTGTGATTATATATTCGTGATTGCGGTCATAAGTTACACAGAATTTGGAAACATTATGGTCAAATGAATTTCAGCTATCAAATATCTGTGCAAATCAGTGTCAATCTGTGGTGAGCTTTTATGCATGAAACATTCAATATTTATCCCGGAATTTTCCATCAATTTTAATTACCTTTGGAATAGCATGAGATTTTGAAAATGAACAAAGTACGGACTTTATTAATATTTTTCGCAGTGGGTGCAGCAGCATTAACATCTTGCGGAGGAGATAAATCTCAACGTGACTATGCAAGTATAATTACCGGGACCTATATTGGAACGGTTACTACGGGATCAGGTACAACGGCCGGCTCTTCAGAAATTGTCAGACGGTCAGATACAAGAATTGATATGAATATTATTGCCGGCTCACACAGCCTCAGCATTCCGGCGGTCACTGTAAGCAGGGTTGCCGATAATATCTATGACCTGTCATTTACTCTTTCAGGTAATTCACTGGACGGCAGGGTGGAGGGGAATATACTGACGTATACCCTGTCTTCAGGCGATCTGGACGGTACATTTACCGGCACGAAATAACTCAGATGCCCATCTCCGGGTTTGCCCGGAACTGCAGACTTGTAACAAACCAGACCGGGAGGCATCTGGCTTACCTCAACATTTGACTTCCCTTCCTTTCTTTCGTAACTTTATCACAATGAAAGACCAGCATGGCAAGTCTCAACCGTTCCGGTAAAATAATTTTGCTGCAGATAGCTTTGCTTCTCCCTGCCATATCCGTATCATTTGGTCAGGCAAAGCAGACAGAAGGTGAACCGCTTAATCTGACCGACCAGGGAGATAAAATTCAAAATACAATATGTCTTTATATTTCCGCTTCGGATTTTGAGAATATCAAAGCTGTCACAGGCAGGGAAATCAGCGTAAATCCCAGATTACTTATAATAAACAACGACACGCTGACCACTGATAAGATAAGCACCAGGGGACAAACAACCCTTTTCTACAGAAGAAAGAGTTACAGCTTCGACCTTAAGTCAGATGCATTATTTCATCACGGGAAAAAGACCAGAAAACTTAAAAAGTTTTATTTGCTGGGTCTTTCAATGGACCGTAATTACGCCAACAACCGTCTTGCTTTTGAAATGATGGAGTCAGCGAAACTGTTTCATCTTTTTTACACTTATTGCGAACTGCGGATCAATGGTCAGAGCGAGGGGATCTGCATGATCATGGAGCGGCCTGATGACTGGGCCCTGCAAAAGAAAGATTCACCCCTGCTCATCCGCAGAGGGTATAACAGCAGCATAAACAAGTTAAAGGCAGGAAATAAGGCCGATAAGGAAATAATTAAAAAGTACAGGGCAAACTTCAGGGAGATTTACCGGTCTCTCGATAAATATGAAGGAGAAGAACTATACAGGACTATTTCTGCCTGGCTCGATACGGATGCCTATATGAAATGGCTTGCATTCAATTATTTTATACGGAATGGCGATTATACGGATGAAGTCTATTTTTTTGCCGATCCCGGTACCGGAAAATTCAATGTCATTCCATGGGATTATGACGATATTTTTTCCGTAGCACCGCATGAAGGATATGAAGAAAGCAGAAAAATTACCGGAGAAAAGTTATTTTTTTCTGCGGAGGACCTGCTCGATAAAAGGATAGTCACTGATCCTTACCTGTATAAGATGTATCTTGTTCAGTTTGAGGAATTACTTAATGAATTATCGCCGGATGTCCTGAAACACATTTTTGAAAGAACGTATGCCGAGCTATACCCGTATTATTCAAATGATGAGATTATCAGCCAGTCGAAATATGACCGGCACAAGGATGTGAATCTGGAAGGTCTGAGAAACGATTTGTCTTCGTTTTATGACCATTTGGTAATCTCCAGAGTCATTTTATTACAAACCATTGCGAGCCGGAAACATTAATATCAAAGGGAGCAAAAAAGGTTGTTGCCGGATATTGAATAACTGACTGCCATGCCTGGCCACAGCTAATTTTCTGAAACAATCATTCCGGCGGCGACAGTTTCATTTGAACCTTCATCAATTAATATAAGACTCCCGGTTGTCCTGTTTGTTTTATACGGATCGAAAAAAATCGGTTTTGAAGTATTGATGCTTATCTCGGCAATATCATTCATGTTGACCTCAGTGTTTTCACGATCCTGTTCAAGGGTGTTAATATTCATTCTGTAATTGACCGTTTTAATAACACATCCGGTTTCATTGGTATTCGTACGGATAAGATATCTTCCCCCGACCCTGAGGGGTTTCTCATTGAACCAGCATAGCATCAGGCCAACATTCCGGCTCATTACAGGAAGGTTTTCAGCTGATGAAATCATATCACCACGGCTTATGTCAATCTGATCCTCCAGCGATAGGGAAACCGAATCTCCGGTATGGGCTTCCGGCAGAGATCTGCCGAAAATATCGATGCTCTTAATTTTTGATTTAAGCATTGATGGTAAAATAGTTACCTCATCTCCGGGTCTGAAAGTTCCTCCGGCAACCCTTCCGGCATAGCCTCTGTAATCGTGATACGAGGAAGTTTTCGGACGGATGATTGTCTGAACCGGAAAACGGGCATTACCTTCGTTTTTATAATTTTTAATTTCAATGGTCTCAATAAGGTTGAGGAAAGTCTTTCCGTCATACCAGTTCATCTTTTCTGAGCGGGCAACAACATTATCTCCGTATTTAGCGCTGATGGGTATATAATGAGTATCCTCAATCTGAAGTGTCAATACCAGCTTTTCAATGTCAGTTCTGATACTCATGAAGATATCTTCCGAAAAGTTAACCATATCCATTTTATTGATACAGAATATTATATGACGGATACCGAGAAGAGAAGCTATGAATGTATGTCTCACGGTCTGTTCCAGAACGCCTTTGCGTGCATCAATAAGAATGACTGCAAGGTCAGCAGTGCTGGCCCCGGTAACCATATTTCGCGTGTACTGTATATGTCCCGGAGTGTCAGCAATAATGAATTTTCGGGCTGGAGTGGCGAAGTACCGGTAGGCAACATCGATGGTGATGCCCTGTTCACGCTCAGCTCTTAATCCGTCAGTAAGGAGAGAGAGATCAAGTTCTTCCCTTCCAAGCCGTTTCCCGGACTGGACAATATGCTCCATCTGGTCCTCGAATATTGACTTGCTGTCATAGAGAAGCCTCCCGATCAGGGTGCTCTTGCCGTCGTCAACGCTCCCCGCAGTTGTAAATCTCAGCAGGCTCTTTTTGTTGCTCTTTCCGTTTAATTGCATCTTTATTGCCAGTTATTCCATTTTAAATTTGATCAAGCTCCGGGCTTTCTGCAAATCACAAATCGCAAATCGCAAATCGCAAATCTTAAAAATATCCCTCCTTCTTGCGGTCTTCCATAGCCGCTTCGGAGCGTTTATCATCATATCTTCCACCTCTTTCCGTAACCCTTGTAGCAGCAATTTCAGATACTATTTCTTCAAGCGACCGGGCCTTTGAAAGGGTTACACCGGTACAGGTGATATCTCCGATCGTCCGGCAGCGGACATCTGTTTCGAAAACTTTTTCATCAGGTTTCAGTTGCATAAAGGGTGCCCAGGCAAGATAGATGCCTCCTCTGCTGAATATTTTTCGTCTGTGAGTATAATAGAGTCCCGGAAGTTCAATATTCTCATTTAAAATATATTGCCATACATCAAGTTCGGTCCAGTTACTGATGGGGAAGGCCCTGAAATGTTCTCCGAAGTTCTTATGGCCATTGAAGATATTCCACAGTTCAGGTCTCTGGTTCCTTGGATCCCACTGGCCGAATTCGTTCCTGTGCGAAAAAATCTTTCCTTGGCCCGTGCCTTTTCCTCATCACGCCGTCCGCCGCCAATCGCCACATCTATCTTCAGTTCTTCTATAGCATCAAGAAGTGTTACCGATTGTGCCTTGTTTCTGCTGGCGTTTATTCCTTTCTCCTCAATCACTTTCCCCTGGTCTATCGAATCCTGCACCAGCCTTACGATCAATTCAACATCAAGCTCCTTCGCCAGGTCATCCCGGAATTTAAGCGTCTCCCGGAAATTATGGCCGGTATCAATGTGCAACAGGCTGAAAGGCATTTTTGCCGGCCAGAAGGCCTTTTTCGCAAGATGCACCAGCACAATGGAATCTTTGCCTCCGGAAAAAAGGATTACCTTTTTTTCAAATTGCGCAGCCACCTCCCGCATAACGAAAATAGCCTCATCTTCCAGCTCTTTCAGATGAAGATCATTTATAACCAATTTGTCATTCATTATTTTTTACTTTTTCTGATTATTTAATGTGAAGCCCGCATTCCTTCAGGCTTCCTGCTTCCCACCACCATCTTCCTGAGCGGGAGTCTGCTCCCGCTTTCACCGCCCGGGTACAGGGCTCGCACCCGATGCTGACAAACCCTCTGTCATGTAAAACATTATATGGAATATCATTTACCCTGATGAACTTCTCGACATCCTCAAGGGACCAGTCAAAAAGAGGGTAGAATTTAAACAGTTGTTTTTCTTCATCAAACTCTATCCGTTCCATTTGCCTTCGGCTATCTGACTGGCTGGCCCTGATTCCTGAAATCCAGCAGACCTTACCTTCAAGAGCCCGGTTTAACGGCTCTACCTTTCTCACCCTGCAGCACTCAAGCCTGTTTTCTTTGGAATTATAAAAACTGAAAGGTCCTTTTTCCGTGACCATCTTTTCAACAGCGCCAGAATCCGGAAAACAGACACCGATTTTTTTATTGTATTTATTTCTTGTTTCAGAAAAGACTTTATATGTCTCCGGAAACAGCCTGCCGGTATCGAGGGTAACTACTTCGACAGGAATATTGTTTTTGAAAATAATATGTGTAATTACCTGGTCTTCAACACCGAAACTTGTTGTAAAGATTACCTTCCCGGGGAAAAACAATACTAGGTTTTGCAGACTCTCTTCTATGGATTTGCCCCAGAGATTATTTATCAACTCATTTAGCACCATATAGTTTTCTTGTTGATTTCATAAAAATCCTGAACTGCAGCCTGTGAATATGGGCCCACAGTCTCTCATGAAAATAATAGAGGATGGTTTTTGTAAGTACCTCTACGCTACCTATTGACAAAGCGACCGTTACACGACCGGTAATGACATAGCTGATAATCATTGTGTCAATAGTCCCGACAATGCGCCAGGAGACGGATTTCATAATACTTTTTAACGGTTTGTCAGCGCGGTCACTTACTTTTATAACTCTTTTTTGCGGAGTTTTCACGTAAGGCTGGTTTATTAAAACATCAAGCATAGCATTGGCATTTGAGATTTACTCAAAAGTATACGCTTGAGCCTATTGACAGACTTGGTATATAAGTGGTAAATACAGAGTTTTTATGCATATACTGCTATATGTCTAAAGTAGTATATGTGTCATCCGGTAAGCGGCAAATTAACCGCAGGTCACCCGGGATAAAGATTGCAGGACTTTTTGACCCTGAGACGAAGAAAGAGCCCCATTCAGATTGGGGCTCTTTCTTCCGGTGGGCGATGTAGGGATCGAACCTACGACCTCCTGCTTGTAAGGCAGGCGCTCTGAACCAACTGAGCTAATCGCCCGAAAAGCGAGTGCAAATATAACCCACATTTTTAATTCTGCAAAAGTTCAGGTGATTTTATAGGAACACCCCCGAATCCCCATGCTGCGGATGCTATGCAACCTTATTAACACTCACATTGTCCTGTTATTAACTATGTTGATTATACGATTCCGGGAAATGATACCAATAATCGAAATTTATATATATTAGCTTTTGGTACTTTTTGACTTTTAATGAGTTACGGTTTGTTCGCCTTTGCTTACAAATTGTTAGCTCAACTGTTTGATAAATAATATGATAAGTTTCCTGAAGCATGACCCTGACTGACATGAAACGAACCCGCCTGTTGCCTCTGTTTCTTGTGCTTGCCCTCTTTTCGCCACCCCTGCACACTTACGCGCAGGTTGGCCCCGGAGGCGTAGGCAACCTTACCAACACTCAATTATGGCTCCGATCCGATAGCCTGATAGCTATCCAGCCTCTTTATTATGTAACCAGCTGGTACGATCTCTCAGGACATTCACGCGATTTTGCAGCTATACTTATGGGACAGAGCGTTCCGTCACTTACATTAAATGCAACCAACGGTTACCCTGCAGTGACATTCTCCGACCAGGGAGGCGTGGGAGGCGACTTCCTCGGGCACAATGGGCCTTTGGGTATTTCAGGTTCAGACGCTGCAACAGTAGTCATCGTTGCACGCAATACAACCGCTGCCGATGAACAGAACGGGGGGCTATACCTGGGACAGAAGAACGTGGGAGGGGCCAACGCCGTCAGAAGTTACGGACTTGAATATGCGGATGCAGTCAGGTTTAACGGGCAGAACCAGGTATTCAACGACGGACATACAGCCGGCGACTGGAAGATTATTAATTATACTAATCCTTCCGGCGCTTCAGTATCAGCTTATCAGGCTTACCTTAATGCAGCTCTCCTGACAGGAAGCTCTGCCTCCGCCGTCGTGCCGTCGCTGGTGTCAACCTTCGCACTTGTCGGCGCCACCCAGATGAACGGAACATACAATCCGGCCGGTTATTTTAACGGTGACATAACCGAGATAGCAGTTTTCTCAAGCCAGCTTAACGATGCAGAACGAATAGTCCTCGACAATAACCTGGGGGCCAAGTATCTTATACCTATAGCAGATGATCATTATAAATGGGAAGTCACACACTCTCACGATGTCTCCGGTATAGCAGCCTTTAACGGCACTACATTCACCAACGCCTGGTCGACAGACCTTCTGTCGATAAATTCTCCGACAGATCTTTCAGATAACGAATATCTTTTTTTCGGGCATAACAAGGCAGATGCAAAGGTCTGGACCACAAATGAGGTCCCTGCTACCGGAACATTCCGTCTTGCAAGGGAATGGAGGATTGATGAGACATCCGATGTAGGAACAGTGACAATAAATATTCCTTCAGCCTCGCTGCCATCTTTCCCGGCAGGTTATTCCATGGTGGGAATACTGACAGATGCTGACGGCGATTTTTCTTCAGGTGCCACCATGCACCCAGCCACACTCGCTGCAGGCGCTTACAGTGTAAGCCTGAACCTGACTGACGGACAGTATCTTGCTATTGTCGTCTTTCGTCCCGAAGTGAATTTTACAATTGCATCCGCTTCCGGACCGGAAAATGTAGCAAACGTAACTGTTGAGGCATATCTCAATTACATCCAGACGTCTGATATGTCATTTGATTTCGCAGTAACGGGCGGAACCGCCACCAACGGCACCGATTACACTCTTGTGCCCGGCACAATTACCATTCCTTCAGGGTCGGCAACAGGAACATTCACAATTACAATTATAAATGACGTCCTGGTTGAACCGAATGAAACCATCATCACGGGGCTTTCCAATCCATCACTCGGACTTGCGATAGGTCCTCAGAACAGTTTTACCTATACGATCCTCAATGATGATAACATCTATGTGTCCTTCTCCGCTGCCACCGCCTCAGGTCCCGAGGGTAATGGTCCGGGAACTGTATCGGCACCGCAGATCGTTGTGAGCGGTGGCATCACAAATGTTGCCGGAAGCCTTATCATGATGGTTACCAACGGCACGGCAACTTCTGAAGACTGGTCCCAGACGGTCAATACAATTACGATACCTGCAGGTGACTATTCAACACCAGTCTCAATTCCTCTGTCCGCTTCCATGCTTACCATACTTGGTGATCTCGTGGTTGAGAATGACGAGACGATCAACCTGAGTTTGAACACATTCGTGTCGGTGCTTGCCGGTCCCATTGTCAATTGCGTATATACGATCCTCAATGATGACAACTCAACCGTCAGTGTGGCAACCTCTACACCAGTCATAACGGAAGGTGACCCGGGCCCTGCCGGTTCAGGCACCTTTACCTTTACTTTTTCAAACCCGGTGGCGACAGCGAGGACAGTTACCTATACCGTTTCCGGCACAGCCACATCGGGCATTGATTTCGTAGCCCTGGCGGGATCATTTATCATGCCTGCCAATACATTGACTTACAACCTAACTCTCACTTCCCTGCCAGACATTGTGGTAGAGGGTGATGAAACTGTGACAGTTACCATAACCGGTGTATCAGGGGCACCGGCCCTGTCAGTAAATGCTACACCAGCCACCATTACAATCACGGATGATGATCTTCCTTCCATTCTTTATTCGCCGGCATCGGTGACTATGCCTGAGGGGTCAACTTCAACCATCGAGGTGTGGTTGTCCAATCCACCGGCCGGATCTGTTACGCTGAATCTGTCAACCATATTGTCGGGAGTATTGACTATCAGTCCTTTAACCCTGACCTTCAATACTTCAAATTACTCTGTGCACCAGGTCATCACCCTTCAATCGATTGAGAATACGGTCATGGGTGATCAGACGGATAACGTAATCATCTCTGTCAATGACGCCCTTTCGGATAATTTGTTTGATCCGCTGCCTGACATAAATATCCCGGTGAATATCATAAACAATGATGTGGCTTTGCTTGTCATCAATCCCGGTACTGTAACGGTGGCGGAGAACGGCACAGCCACCTTTACTGTTTCATTGTCAGCAGCTCCTGCAGCAGGTAACGTTGTGATCGACCTTGTCAGCAACAACACGGCAGTTGCCACCATTAACATCCCGCAGCTTACATTCACCACCCTTAACTATAACATACCCCAGACGGTTACTGTCACCGGTGTCAATAACAACACCATACCTGGTACTTCGACGACGATCAGCCTGACAGTAAACAATCCTCTTTCAGATGACAGCTATGACGGGCTTACAGGAACTGTCAATGTCAATGTCACAAACGATGATATTGCCGGCTTCATCGTTAGTCCGCTGGCCATTACTATCATGGAAGGCGGTCCTGCCGGGCAGTTCACTATCGTCCTTACGGCACAGCCTCTGACGGATGTTGTTTTTGACCTGGTAAATGCCGCTCCGGTGTATATTGTTCATCCTGCCCAGGTCACTTTTACTCCGGCGACCTGGAATATTCCGATTGTGGTCAATGTAACTGCTGTGGAAGATGCACTTGATGCTGACAGGACTGACATCATTGCTGTAACAGTCAATCAGGCACTTACCGATAATAATTTTGATGCGCTTGCCGCGCAGAATGTCACCATCACAATCAAAGACAATGATCCGCCGGTGATAACCGGATGTCCTTCCAATATTACTGTCAGCAACGCTCCGGGAGCATGTTCGGCTGTTGTCAGCTGGACGCCGCCTGTATCAACTGCTCCCATGATAGCAGATCACCTCCCCGGCAGCACCTTCCCTGTCGGTGTGACGACGGTCACTTATACTTCAACTGACGTTGATGGATTGGTATCTACCTGTTCATTTACCGTCACCGTCAATGATACAGAGCCTCCTGTAGTCTCGTGTGTCAGCAGAACGGTTCCGCTTGATGCTTCAGGCAATGCTTCCATTGTTGCCGCTGATCTTCTTTCAGGATTACCAACCGATAACTGTTCGGTTGCTTCAACGACTCTCAGCCGGTCTACCTTCACCTGTGCTGACCTGGGCGCTGTCACAGTGACAGTCACCGTGACAGACGGGAGCGGAAATATTTCGACATGTAATTCTGTTGTAACTGTCACGGATCCTTTCCCCGCCTCAGTGAATGCAGGTGCCGATGGCATGGTTTGCATCACTGCACCGACATACAGTATCTCCGGAGCTACGGGAACGAATGTTACTTATCTATGGACTACTTCAGGATCAGGCACGTTTAATGATCCTTCACTTCTTAATCCGGTATATACGCGCGGACCAGCTGATCTCACCAATGTCACTTTAACACTCACAGGTACTAAAATAAATGGCTGTCCCGTAACTCTCACCGATAATATGGTTCTCACCTTTACAGGGGTACCTGCAGCCAATGCTGGGGCAGACAAGGATCTTTGCGCAGGCACTGCCAGCGTCTCGCTCAGCGATGCTGCAGCCTTGAATGGCACTGTCTTATGGACAACATCCGGTGACGGTACCTTCAGTGATCCTGCCTTAGTAAATCCTGTATATACTTTCGGATCAGCTGACACCGGTCCTGTAATACTCACCATGACGGTAACCAGTCCTGAATGCGGCATTGCTACGGATGACCTGGCCGTCACCTTCACCGTTGCACCCGTGGCTGATGCAGGCGCTGACGCCGCTGTCTGCCGGACAGAAACCGGGTATCAGATCACAGGGGCCACGCACGCAGGCGGAACACTGACATGGACTTCAAACGGAAACGGCACATTTGATAATGCCACAATTGATAATCCATTTTATACGTTTGGACCTGCTGATTATTCAAATGGCACAGTGACGCTTACAATGACAGTTGCAGGAGGGGGGTCATGCAGTGATGCAGTCTCATCGGCTGTGATCACTGTCCTTCCGTTGCCGGACATACAGGTAACCCAACTGAAAAATATCTCCTGTACAGGACTGACTGACGGGGAGATTCACCTTAGCGCCACCGCAGGACAGTCTCCTTACACTTACAGTATCGACGGTTCGCCTTTCCAGGCATCCGGTGATTTCACAGGGCTGTCAGCCGCATCATACTCTTTTGAGGTGATGGATGCCAACAGTTGCAAATCTGACACTACCCTTACTATTATCGAACCTTTGCCGTTCAATGTCACTCTTGACAGTACACGCAATGTCTCATGTAACGGAGGCAATGACGGCGCAGTCTACATTACACCGTCAGGTGGTACTGAACCCTACAATATCAGCTGGACCGGTCCGGCCGGTTATACAGCTTCCACTGCTGATATTACTGACCTGGTTGCAGGTACATACAGTCTCATAATCACAGACCTGAACTCGTGTGTTTCATTTAACCCCAGCGCTGTGCTGACAGAGTTCACCGCTATTTCAATAATCAGTTCAGTGCTTTCAGATTATGGTGGCTACAGTGTCTCATGCCCGTCAGCG
Organism: uncultured Bacteroidales bacterium; assembly: GCA_963849945.1. Lineage (GTDB taxonomy): Bacteria > Bacteroidota > Bacteroidia > Bacteroidales > VadinHA17 > SR-FBR-E99. Next base: position 274,328 of record CAWKJD010000015.1, read on the forward strand.
AATGACGGGTCAGTATCGGTTACTGCAACAGGTGGTACTCCGCCGCTGGCATACCTCTGGAGCAGCCCGGGTGGATTTACATCCACTCAGGATGCCATTGCATCCCTTCCGGCAGGCACCTACACACTCACTATTACAGATCTTAATGGTTGTATGCTGACAGAGGATTACATACTGACTGCACCTGAATTAATGGTCCTGACCGCTGAAAGTGATGCAGCATCTTGTCCTGATAAGCCTGACGGCAGCATCGATCTGACTGTCACAGGTGGTTCAGGAACGCTTACATATCTATGGGACGATAATGTGACTACCCCTGACCGCTCTCAGATTTTTTCCGGCGAATATACAATCACTGTTACTGACAGTAACGGATGCACGCAGCAGCTTGCTGTCACAGTTGGTGTGATCGGACTGGACTGCCTGAGGGTTTATGAGATAATAACTCCCAACGGTGACGGGAAGAATGACACCTGGAAGATGCGCAATGCAGAGCTCTATCCCGATGCTGAAGTCTTCGTCTATAACAGGTGGGGTAAGCTGGTATTCCATACACGCGATGTCACTGATGAGTGGGATGGAAGATATAACGGCAAGCTGTTGCCCAATGACTCGTACCATTATGTCATTCACCTCAATGATGGTTCCGAGCCGCTCACGGGTGTGATCTCAATAATTAGCAAATAACCTGATTACTGCAAGGATATGAGACGTCTGAAAATAATAACAGTGATCGGCCTTCTGGCAATTATGCCTTCCGTAACAGGTCAGCAGTTTCCGATGTACAGCCAGTATATCATGAACGGGTTCCTGCTTAATCCGTCATATGCCGGAAGCGACTATTATACAACCTTTGGGCTGACCGTGCGGGAGCAATGGCTTGGTATTCCTGATGCGCCCAGCACTTATGCTGCTTCATTCCAGACCAGGATACTGAATAACAGCTATATCACCAAAGCCACTACTGTCAGGAAGAAGATTGACCGTCCCACCAAGGGCGGAAGAGTAGGGCTGGGAGGATATGTGTTTTCCGACAATAACGGGATCATGCACCGTACCGGATTTCAGTTTGCCTATGCGTATCATCTGCCTGTCGCAGATGAGAAGCAGCTCTCGTTCGGCCTGTCGCTGAGCGCTTATCAGTATTTTGTAGACATAAACGGAGCAGTGATGCCTGATGATGTCTATGATGAGTTCCTTGCCAACTATGACCAGGTGGTATATATCCCTGATGCCAACTTCGGTGTAAGCTATACCACACGCAGGTTTTTTGCCGGCTTTGCCATGACAAACCTACTCAGGGGAACGCTCATGATCGGAAATGGCGGGGAGAACGGTAACTCACAGCTGGGGCATTATTTTCTGACGGGCGGAATCAAATTCTATCCCGGCAGCACCGACTGGATGATAGAGCCATCAATGATGCTTAAATCATCTGACATGTTACTGAAGGCTCTGCAGCTCGATATTACTACAAGAGTCTACTATAAGGAGGATTACTGGCTGGGCGTATCCTACAGAACCCAGGATGCAGTCATCCTGCTGGCCGGTGTCAAGGTCGACAAATTCTATCTTGGATATGCCTTTGATTTTACTCTGTCAGACATACGGAGCTATACCTACGGAACCCATGAGCTGACAGTGCTTGCGCGCTTCGGCGACAACCCGAGAAGGTACAGATGGATCAATAAATACTGATGAGGCAACTCATATTATTTTCTATTATTACCGCAGTATGTCTGGGTTGTGATCCCCTTGTTAACCCTGTATCCGGACCGGTAAACTTTTCGTCTGATACTGTTTTTTTTGATACTGTTTTTACAACCGTAGGATCTGTAACCAGGGAGTTCAGGGCCATCAACCGGAACAGTGATCCCCTGCTGATTGACCGGATCTACCTGGGGGGCGGTACCGGCTCTCCTTTCAGGCTGAACATAAACGGCACACCGGCCGTCAGCAGTGAAGAGATCACCCTGGCGCACGGTGACAGCCTGTTTGTCTTCATCGATGTAACGATTGATCCGGTCAACGAAGCCAATCCCGTCGCAGTTTTGGATTCAGTTGTATTTGAGTCAGGAAGTTATAAGAAAAGGGTAATTCTTGAAGCGTGGGGCCAGGATATCTGGCTTATAGAAGGAAATGAAACTGGCAGTGCAACATGGACTGAGGGAAAACCTTATGTCATTACCGGTTCTTTCCTTGTTGACACCACCGCGACGCTTACCCTTGATGCCGGGACAAGGGTCTATTTCCATCACGATGCCGGAATGACGGTTGCCGGGAGGCTGGTATCAGACGGCACTGCTGAGAAACCAGTCCTTTTTGCCACTGACCGCCTGGAACCTGCCTATGATGATGTGCCAAGTCGCTGGAAAGGGATCAGTTTTCTCGACTGCAGCACAAACAGTATCCTCAATCATACCGAAGTCAGAAATGCAGTCATTGCTGTCTCGCTGGAAGGTAATCCGTCCGTAGTTCCTGACCTGACACTTAACGGTGCCATGCTTATGCATAACTCTGTTGCCTCTCTTGTGGCGAAGAGTGCTGAAGTATCTTGCGTCAACAGTGTCTTCGCACATTCCGGATTCAGCACTGTGTCACTGACTGAGGGAGGCACATATGACTTCATCCACTGTACGATGGACAACAGGTGGGAGTACAGCTTCAGGGCTGAGCCGGTGATGTTTATCGGGAAAGGAAAAGGAGTGCTGCCGGAAGTAACTGTTATTAATACAGTCATCACGGGCAGCCTGGATGATGAGCTGGCGATTGATGCCCTGCCGTCAGAGGCAGCAGGCAGGTTTTATGCCGACAGCTCGCTTGATAAAAGTCGACACTACCGGCAGTGAATGGTATGTCAGCACTCTTTTCAGGAACGTGGAGACTTCTCCTCTGCCGCGTTTTATAGATGAGACCGCGTATGATTACAGGCCTGATACCTTATCACCGCTGGTTGATCACGCGGGCAAGCTCGAAATCGTTACTGTATCCCTACGATATCAGGAACAAACCAAGACCTACCGGCCCCGGACCTGATATAGGGGCGTATGAGAGGCAGCCGGGGGAGAAAAAAAGTGGGGAGAGGTGAGATATGAGACGTGAGCAGAAAGCGGAGAACATAGAGCGTAAAGCGTAGAGACTTTAGACTTTAGACTTTCAGACTTGAGACCATTTATCGTTATATTACTTTTGCTGGCGGCGGCTGCAATGCAGGTGAAAGCGCAGGATTATAACGTCATGTTCTACAACGTCGAGAACCTGTTTGACACTGCGGATGACACAACAAAGGATGATGATGAATTCCTGCCTGAAGGCAGCCGGCACTGGACAGTGAAGAGATACTGGCAGAAGATCAACGCGCTGTCAAGAGTCATAGCCGCGGCCGGCGGATGGGAGCTGCCAGCGTTGATCGGGCTGTGCGAAGTGGAAAATGAAGATGTATTGAAAGATCTGGCGTACGGTTCAATACTTTCAGCCGGAGGTTACGGGATTGTACACAGGGAATCTCCTGATAGCCGCGGCATTGACCCTGCTTTGCTTTACAGACGTGATCTGGTACGAATTTCGGACTGCAGGTCATGGGTGCCGGAAGTAAGAGAAGGTGAAGTCTTCAATTCGAGGAACCTGCTTTATGTGAAGGCCGTTATTAATGACGACACACTTCATGTAATACTCTGTCACTGGCCTTCAAGAAGAGGGGGAGTTATGGCAGCGGAAACTATCAGGGAAGAAATAGCGAACCTGGTACGGGTAAAAGAAGATTCAATACAGTCTGCCTCAGGTAATAAGGCGTTTATTATTGTTATGGGTGATTTTAATGCAGCGCCTGATGACACAGTGATGTCAATCTTAACGAAAGGGGGTGACCTGGTCAATACCGCAAAAACGCTTTCAGACAAAGGGCTGGGGTCATACCGCTATCAGGGCAAATGGGAGATGATTGACCAGATCCTAGTATCGGAATCAATGACAGGCGCTGAAGGACCGTTATATGCTGATCCTCTGACCTTCAGAGTTTTTGACGCACCCTTCCTCCTTGCTGATGATCCTGATTACCCCGGTAAAAAACCTTTCCCTACATACGGCGGCTACAAATGGACAGGTGGCTACTCTGACCACCTTCCCGTTCTTATAACCATATCGGAATAAATCAGTTTTTGGGAGTAAGACCGAGCTCCTTTCCCTTGCTCACCATATATTCCCATGCTGCGTTGCGTTCATTCGGTATAATGCCGTCCAGTATCGCGTCTTTGATAGCCGTCTTTATCACACCCACTACGGGGCCCGGGGATATTTCAAAAGCATCGATAATGTCTTCTCCGTGGACCGGCGGCTGAAATATTCTGACAGCGTCCTTCTCTTCAATCTCAATCAGTTTACGGCGCACCAGGCTGAAGTTCCCGCGGTGCCTTTGTACTTTCATCCTGTTACCGGATGTGATGTCTGCCTCGCATAGCAGCATCAGGTCATCGATGTCATCTCCCGCTTCGAAAAGAAGTCGCCTCACCGCTGAATCAGTGACCTCATCCTGCACCAGCGAAATAGGTCTCAGATGCAGACCGACAAGTTTCCGGACATACTTCATCCTTTCATTGAGAGGAAGTTTCAGGCGGGTAAAGATCTCCGGGACCATTTTAGCACCGACAAATTCATGGCCATGAAATGTCCAGCCCGTTCCGGGAACAAATTTTTTTGTCACCGGCTTGGCGATGTCGTGAAGGAGAGCCGCCCACCGCAGCCACAGATCATCGCTCATGGTTGCAACATTATCAAGCACTTTCAGGGTATGATGGAAATTATCCTTATGCCCTTTACCCTCCTTGTCCTCAACTCCCTTCAGCCGGTCGACCTCAGGCAGTATAAGTTCGAGAAGGCCCGTTTTCTCAAGCAGCGCGAAACCTGCTGAGGGAACGTCAGTGGCAATAATTTTATTCAGCTCAACGGTTATCCTTTCAGCGGAGACAATTTTAATCCTTTCCGCGTTCCGCGAAATTGATGCGAGCGTCTCATCTGATATCGTAAACCCCAGTTGCGATGAGAACCTGACGGCCCTCATCATCCTCAGCGGATCGTCAGTAAAGGTTGTGTCAGGATCAAGCGGTGTACGGAGAATTTTATTCCGTATGTCATCCATCCCGCCAAAGGGGTCAAGCACCTCTCCGAAGCTATCTTTGTTCAGACTTATAGCCAGTGCATTTATCGTGAAGTCGCGCCTGTTCTGATCATCCTCCAGTGATCCGGGAGAGACCGTCGGCTTTCGCGAGTTCTTTCTGTATGACTCTTTCCTCGCGCCGACAAACTCTATATCATAGTTTCTGTAACGGAACATTGCCGTCCCGAAAGTTTTGAAAACAGTAACATTAATGTCAGGGTTTATCTCCTCCGCAGTGGCCTTCGCCATTGCCACACCGTCTCCCAGGACTACAATATCTATGTCCATGTCAGGGTGTTCCCTTCCCATAATATGATCACGCACATATCCGCCTATGACATATGCCTTAACATGTTCCCTCTCAGTAACCCGGGCGACAATCTCAAAAATCCTTTCCTCAGGAATTATGTCCATATTTATATGACAATTTAACCGTGACCGTGACAAAATTACAATTTATAGCCTAAATTGAAGAAAAATTGCTGTTCCGCTCTTAACCGGCCTCAAAATTGCAGATGATTGAACAATAAAATCAATAAGCTGTTTAACAACAAAATAAAAGAGATGGCAGAACATTTGACAAAAGAGGGCTTTATTAAGAAAGTCTTTGATTATGAGAATAACAAGGAGTGGAAATATGCGGGAGATAAGCCCTGCATAATTGATTTTTATGCAGACTGGTGCGGGCCGTGCAAGATGGTTGCACCTATCATTGAGGATCTCTCACGCGATTATGACGGTAAGCTCTATGTCTATAAGATTGATACTGAGGCCGAACAGGAGCTGGCTTCAGTGTTTGGTATCCGCAGCATACCGTCACTGTTGTTTGTACCGATGGATGGACAGCCTCAGATGGCGATGGGAGCGCTTCCCAGGGAAACTTTTGATAAGGCTTTCAAAGATATTTTCGGAATAGAGAAAAACTAAAAAAAAATTTAACGTTTTTATTGCAATTTTCTGCAACAATTATACTAACTTGTACGTTTAAGTTAATGAAGGTAGTTTTCTAACAGAAGAGTTAGTTTTCTGGAATTTAGGTTAGGGTTTCGAGTTGAAGCCCCGCGGAGGCGGGGCTTCCTTGTTTTATGACTTCAGATCCTGCATTATACCGTCGATCTTTTCCTCTGTCTCCCTCAGTTTCCTGCGGCATACCTTTATCAGGTCCGCCGCTTTTTTAACATCTTCTGAGAGCCTGTCAATATCAGGTTCACCTTCTTCGATGTTTTTGAGGATCTCTTCAATGCCTTTTACTGCTTCATTAAAACCGATCTCTTTCTTTGCCATCTCCTATAAGTTTTTGTTTGTTTCTTTCACAATGCTTACGGCCCTGCCGTCTTCAAAATGGGTGATGATGATTTCACCCGGCTCAAGGCTGGTAGATGTACGTATTATTTTCCCGCTTTTTGTTGTAAGTGTAAATCCCCTGTGCATCACCCGTGCCGGATCGAGGTTGTGAAGTGAACTCTCCAGACGGTCGGTTAACTCTTTTCCCGTGCGTAACATGTTATTTTTTGCACGCAGGAGTGTTTCAGACTGGTAGCCGAGGTGATCACGTTTAACTCTGACAATCAGCCTGCCTGTTGCAGCTGTACGGTTCTGCAGGGAAGAGAGCTGCTCTTCTGCTGATGAAATGATACCAGCGGCTTCTGTATATATCGAGGAAGCCAAATCGATGATCATATTCTCGCATTCAAGAGTCTGTGCTACAAGGAAATCAGCCACAGCCGTTGGTGTCTTGACTGACTTCCAGGCCACCATATCAGTCACTGTCAGGTCTTTTTCATGACCGATGCCTGTCAGAACAGGAACGGGGAACTGCGTGACGTAAAATGCGATGTCATAGCTGTCGAACCAGCTCAGGTCTGTTGTTGAACCTCCCCCGCGGATTATCACCACAGCGTCAAAGTGTTCGTCTGATGCTGATATTCTGTCCAGCGCTTCGATGACAGATCTCTCAGTGGATTCACCCTGCATCACCGCCTCGAAAAGCTCAGACACAAAGACGTAACCATACGGATTGTTAGTGAGATGGTTCATAAAGTCCTGGTAACCGGCTGCATTGGATGAAGAGATCACAGCAACGGTTCTCGGGTAGAGAGGGAGAGACAGCTCACGGTTCATTGTCATCACCCCCTCAGCTGTAAGCCTGCTGATAACAGCTTCCCGCTTGAGCGCCATATCACCGGCAGTATATGTCGGATCAATATCGGTGATATTCAGGCTTAAGCCGTAGAGCTCATGGTATTCAACCGTGGCTTTACACAGGATGGTTATACCGGGGCGGAGAGGTATTCCGGCAGATGCCGTGAAAAAGGTATTAAGGGAGAGGTATTTAGAAGCCCAGATTGTAGCTCTTACCCTGGCAGTGACTTTGCCTCCGGGGGTATCGCTGCCGGTTAGTTCAAGGTAGCAATGTCCGGCATTGTTCAGCTTGATTTCGGCAATTTCGGCGACTACCCAGAAAAAGCCCGGCAGAGCTTCATACAGCTTGTCACGGATAAGTCCCTGAAGCTCGCTAAGAGTTATTTTTTTACTTCCGCTCATTATCTGACCCTGACCATTTTAAAAACTTTCTCCCCTGTGTCAGTCACGACTTTCACAAAAAATAAACCATGACCAGTCATGCCCGATCCGTCAATGGTGAATGAACGTCCCGCATAGACAGGGTAATCTTTCCGTAATACCAGCCTGCCACTTATATCAGTAACGCTGACTGAAAGACGGCCAGGGGAATCACGGAACCACAGGCTGATATCATCAAAGAACGGATTGGGGCCGGCTGTCATTATTGCTTCCGGTTTGAAAGTATGAATATCCTCAAGTTTTTTCAGGGTCGCAAGGAAGTCGGGCAGACCGTAGCCGTAAAGTGCATCAGGATGATTGAAACGGTCACTGCTCTCTTGAAGCGCAGTGATCACTTCGGCAGCGGTGGCGCCCGGCACTGCCTGCATCAGCGAGGCACAGAGGCCGCTTATCACGGGACAGGAGAATGATGTACCGCTTCCGGTATTCACCGTGTCAGGTCTGAATTGAATAGGCAGGTTTACACCAGGTGCAACTACATCAGGCTTGACACGGCCGTCAGAGGAGTATCCGGCTGAAGAGAAGTATGAGATTGTCAGATCCTGATTTACCGCACCAACGCAAAGCACACTGTCACCATCCGAAGGAGCCAGAATCCGGACCCACGCCGTAGCCCGCTCGTTTCCGGCGCTGGATACGACAAGAATGCCTTTGGAGGCTGCCGCATCTGCTGCCCGGGTGATGAAGGCAGTATTTCCGTCGAGCTGGCTGAATGTATAGTCCATCGACGGGTTGTCAAATTTAGAGTAACCCAGAGAAGAGCTTATGATGTCAGCCCCTGCACTATCGGCATACTCAGCCGCTGCTGCCCAGTAGTCCTCTTCAACAGGAAACTCAGATGCGTCATCTTCCGTTCGGAGTAACAGATAATCTGCTCCGGGTGCGGTACCTGAAATATATCCCGGCAGGGAGCCGGCAAGAATCGAAAGGACCGAGGTGCCGTGCGTATGGTAGCCGTAAACAAAGTCCGATCCGGCTACGAAATCACGGGTGGCAATAATTCCTCCTCTGCGTCTGAGTGGTTCCAGTGATTGGATAATGTCAGCGTTCACAAAACCGGCATCGAGCACGGCAATGGTAATGTTTTTACCGGTAAAGCCCGACTGATGAAGGGGAACCCCGTTTAATGGAACACCGGGGTCGTAGGCAACCGAAATGTTTGCCGGTCCTGTGACCCCGTACTTGTCACCGAGGCGCTTGACCGGTTCAGCAGGATTCTTCACCAACTGTACCTTTTTGACGAACGGCAGGTCAGACAGCAAGCCGGTCTCAATTTTCGATGCTGATGTAAATAGCGCTGTGTTCATCCATTTTGAAGCGTATCTGAAGGTCAACCCGCGCTGTGTGACGGCTATAATATAATCAGTATTTACAGGGAGATCGCTTAAGGTAAGCGGGGCGACACCGCATTTTTCCCTTCTTGCTATGGCATCCGGGGAAAGCAGGTTTTCAGCGGTGAAATCCCCAACGCCGGCATCACCCTTGTCTGTAAACCAGATACGGTAAAAATACAGAGGAGTACCATCATATCCTTCTTCAGCTCCGGTGCAGGTGCTGCCATAGCTCAGAAAAAGGAAGAGAACCGTCAGGATTAATGGCCTAAATATCATTTTATGATATTACCGTTGATATCAGGTACTTCAATTTTCCCCTTGTTTTTTTCCAGGTCGTCGAGGAATTTTGTCTCCTTATCGGCGAGTTTGGGGTCAGCCAGCTTTCCGTTCCTGTATACCAGAACCTGCTTCAGGGTGCCATCCTCGTTAAGTATCATCCAGTCGCCTGTACGTAAATCGGCCTTATACATGCCCTCATACTGCCGTTTACCGCTGGGATAATAATATGAGAAGGGACCTTCAAGCTTACCGTCAAAATATTCGGCCCGCAGACATATCGTACCGTCGGGATAATACTGCAGCCATTCCCCTGTTTTCTTGCCGAAGTCCCATGTGACTTTTTCAGCCAGCGAGCTGTCGGGATAAAATTTGCGGGCCAGGCCGTGTCTGAGATCATCATAATAGTTTTCTTCACCGATAAGGTAACAGGGTTTGGTGGCTGAATAGTATTTCCAGAGGCCTTCCTTTTTCTTAGCTACATACATTCCTTCAGCCGCTTTCTGGCCGTCGGGATGAAAGAAAACAGCCCGTGCTTCATCCTTTTTATCGGCGTAGGTCAGTTCTGACTGGAGAACTCCGGCTTCGTTATATCTTTTAAACAGGCCGACAGGTTTGTCATTAAGGAAAGTTCCCTCGTACATGATCTTGCCGTTGGGGTAATTTTTTACCCACGGCCCCTGCTTTTTACCGGTTGCATCGGTCACATTTTGTGCAGATGTGAATAAAGGTAGAAGAAGCAGCAATCCAATTGAGATATATTTTTTGATCATGATTCTTAATTTAATGCAAAGATACTTACTCTGCCTAAATCATCGATGGCTTGCGGTTACAATAATTCGATGGTCTACGACCATCTGATTCCTGCATTCCCGGATACTAATTTCTACAATAATTTGATGGTCTACGACCATCGGGATAATTGGTTCTGTATTGATATTCTACCATAATTTGATGATCTATGACCATCTTTTTTACATCGGGAATTATTTTCAAATAATTGATCCTCGTAGAGGATCAAATTATTGTAGAATATGAATAACCAAAAAAGAGACCCTCGTAGAGGGTCGAATAATTTAGTTTTTAATATCAAATTGTACAAAAAAACCGCCTCAGGAATTATCTGGGGCGGTTTTTTACATACTACTGTTATGATTATTTCACTTCTTCGAAGTCAACGTCAGTCACCTGCTGGTCGTCACCGGGTTTTTTGCCACCGGTATCGTCACCTCCCATGGGGCCTGACTGCGGACCAGACTGCGGTCCGGCCTGCTGACCCGGTCCCTGTGCCTGCTTGTACATATCCTCCGATGCTGCCTGCCATGCGGCGTTGATCTCTGAGAGTGCACGGTCTATGGCAGTTACATCCTGGCTCTTGTGAGCCTCGCGCAGCTGACCCAGGGCGTTCTCTATGCGACCCTTTTTGTCAGTGGGTATCTTATCACCGTACTCCTTCAGCTGTTTCTCGGTATTGAAGATCATGCTGTCAGCTGTATTTACCTTATCTGCCTTTTCCCTGGCAGCCTTGTCAGAGCTCTCGTTAGCCTTGGCTTCTTCGCGCATGCGGCGTATCTCTTCGTCACTAAGTCCTGATGAAGCCTCTATGCGTATCTTCTGTTCCCTGCCAGTGCCTTTGTCCTTTGCAGACACGTTAAGTATACCGTTCGCATCTATGTCGAAGGTCACTTCTATCTGCGGTAGACCCCTCGGGGCCGGCGGGATGCCGTCTAGGTGGAACCGGCCGATGGTCTTGTTGCCAGTGGCTATCGGTCTCTCACCCTGCAGAACATGTATCTCCACTGACGGCTGGCTGTCGCTGGCTGTGGTGAAGGTCTCAGTCTTGCGGGTTGGTATGGTGGTGTTTGATTCAATCAGTCTTGTCATTACTCCACCCATCGTCTCAATTCCAAGGGAGAGCGGGGTGACATCCAGAAGGAGCACATCCTTAACCTCTCCGGTGAGCACACCGCCCTGTATAGCGGCTCCGACGGCTACGACCTCGTCTGGGTTAACGCCCTTTGACGGCACCCTGCCGAAGAACTTCTCCACGATCTGCTGGACTGCCGGGATACGTGTTGAACCGCCCACGAGAAGTACCTCGTCTATATCGGTGGTCTTCATGCCTGCATCTTCAAGCGCCTTGCGGCAAGGCTCTATGGTAGAGTTCATAAGCTTGTCAATCAGCTTTTCAAACTGTGCCCTGGTAAGTGTTTTTACAAGGTGTTTGGGAATACCGTTGACGGGCATAATATAAGGCAGGTTGATCTCGGTTGAGGTAGCGCTTGAAAGCTCTATTTTTGCTTTTTCTGCTGCTTCCTTAAGTCTCTGCAGTGCCATCATGTCCTTGCGGAGGTCTACACCTTCCTCTTTCATGAACTCATCGGCAAGCCAGTCAATTACTATGTTGTCGAAGTCGTCACCGCCAAGGTGAGTGTCTCCGTTGGTTGACTTGACCTCGAAGACGCCGTCTCCCAGTTCAAGAATGGATATATCAAATGTTCCGCCTCCAAGGTCGAAGACAGCAATTTTCAGATCCTGGGCTTTCTTATCAAGGCCGTAAGCAAGTGATGCTGCCGTAGGCTCGTTGATGATCCTTTTGACTTTCAGTCCTGCAATCTCACCTGCCTCTTTCGTTGCCTGACGCTGAGAGTCATTAAAATATGCCGGTACGGTAATAACAGCTTCGGTGACTTCCTGGCCAAGGTAATCCTCTGCGGTCTTCTTCATCTTCTGAAGCACGATAGCCGAGATCTCCTGAGGTGAATAGTTGCGGTCGTCGATCTTCACCCTGGGGGTGTTATTGTCGCCGCGTATGATCTGATAAGTCAATTTCTTCATCTCGTTGGTCACCTCATCAAAGCTTCTGCCCATGAAACGCTTGATGGAAGACACCGTCTTCCTTGGATTGGTGATAGCCTGCCTTTTTGCAGGGTCACCTACCTTGCGTTCGCCGTTCTCAAGAAAAGCCACAACTGACGGAGTGGTTCTTTTACCTTCGCTATTGGGTATAACAACAGGCTCATTGCCTTCCATAACTGCAACACACGAGTTGGTTGTTCCCAGGTCAATACCAATAATTTTTCCCATTTTTATTCTGTTTTATACTATATAATCTTTATTGTTATCACACTTTATGACAATGATTATGCCACAGGCTTAATAGCCGGATTATTATGAAATTCTGTCATGATTAGCTGAAAATGGTTTTTTCCCGTTTATGACAAAAAGGCAGAATAAGCTCAAAAGTTTCATGTTCAACATTATTCATTGTCTTATTTTGTAGCTTTGCGGACGGCAATAATAAGCAGAGTTATGTCAGCACAAAAAGTTGTAAAAATTGTAACCACTCACGTTCTTTACGAAATGAAGCTCAAAGGTGAGAAGATAGCCATGCTTACCGCATATGATTTTTCTATGGCGAAGATCCTTGATGAGGCGGGTATTGACATCATTCTTGTAGGTGACTCAGCGTCGAATGTCATGGCCGGATTTGATACGACGCTGCCGATCACTCTGGACAACATGATCTATCATGGTGCTTCGGTGGTCAGAGGAGTTAAGCGGGCTCTTGTTGTTGTCGATCTACCCTTCGGCACATACCAGGGCAACTCGCGCGAGGCGCTTGCATCGTCAATAAGGATAATGAAGGAGACCGGGGCCAGTGCCGTCAAGATGGAGGGCGGACGCGAGATTACCGAATCAATTGAACGCATTCTTTCGGCCGGCATACCTGTTATGGGTCACCTGGGTCTGACACCGCAGTCAATTCATAAGTTCGGAACATATGTCGTTCGTGCCCGTGAAGAAGAGGAAGCAAGAAAACTTAAGGAAGACGCCAGGATCATTGAGCAGGCCGGATGTTTTGCAATAGTTCTTGAAAAGATCCCAGCTGCCCTGGCCGGGGAAGTTGCCGAGGCAGTCAAAGTACCGGTGATAGGTATCGGGGCCGGACCACTGGTTGACGGACAGGTTCTGGTGTTGCATGATATGCTTGGCATAAACATCGAGTTCTCCCCGCGTTTCCTGAGAAGATATCATAACCTGCATGACGAGATAAAGGGCGCAGTACAGAGTTATATTACTGACGTGAGATCACGTGATTTCCCGAATGATAAGGAGCAGTATTAGATGAAGAAGAATTCGCCGGCAGTACTCTACGAAGACAATCATATAATCATAGTAAACAAGCGTTCTTCAGACCTGGTGCAGGGTGACGGAACCGGTGACGAGCCGCTTGACGATATTGTCAGGGCATATATAAAGGAAAAATACAAGAAACCCGGTGATGTCTATCTGGGTGTGGTACACCGGCTTGACAGGCCTGTGAGCGGGTGTGTTGTATATGCACGCACGTCCAAGGCACTTACCAGGTTAAGTGAATTGTTCAGGACAAGGGAGGTGAAGAAATGCTATTGGGCTATTGTCTCCGACCGGCCGCCCGCCGAAGAGGGCACCTTGCATAACTACCTGAAAAAGAATGAGAAGCAGAATAAGTCCTATGTCTATGATACCGAGGTAAAAGGGTCGAAGGAAGCTGAACTTTCATACCGTTTGATAGGACACTCTGAAAGATACTACCTGCTGGAGATTGATCTTCACACCGGCCGGCATCACCAGATCAGGGCGCAGCTTGCTGCCGTCGGATGCCCCATAAAAGGCGACCTTAAGTACGGGTCAAAGAGATCAAATGAGGGTGGAGGCATCTCGCTGCACGCACGGAGCATTTCATTCATCCATCCTGTCAGAAACGAAGAGGTGACCGTAGTGGCTCAGCCCCCCGATGACAAGATATGGAAACTCTTTGCAAACGTATAATTTCGGATCACCATAAAAAGAGAAGAGATGCCTCTGCCGCATCTCTTCCCAACCTAACCCAAAACTAACCTAATTCAACCATCTATGAATGCTGCACCCTGGTTGTGGGCGTCTGCAGCTTAAAACTCCTATTTTTCCGTTAATATCTTTTTAACCTCAGCAAGGATAAGGTCTGCCTCTCTGGTTTTCTCTTTCGGTGCCCTGATGTTCACAATAACTCCGTCTATGGAGAGGTGATAATTCACGCCTTCTCTTGCTTCCGGATTGCAGTTCATCTGCTTCATTCGCATTCCTGAATGCATACCCGGTCCGCCCATCTCTTTTTCAACAAAAATCATCTTTTCACCTTTTTCCCTGCCTTGACATACTGTTCCGTCTTCTGTTTCAATAATAATCCTGTCACCTTCAAAATCCATGGTATCATTTGAAATGATGGTCGTATCTTTCTTCACGCCTTTCTCATCTACCGTGACGATCGTCGTTATCTTCTTTTCAACCTTTTTCTTCTCCTGTGCGGATACTGTACCTGCCGCGATGAAAAGAACTGCCATAATGGCTGTTGCTATTTTTAAGTTTTTTCCCATTTGTTTCGTCAGTGTTAGATTTATGATACAAAAATAAACCTTAAAATCCGGACAGTGGTTAAAGTGAGGTTAAAACTGGTTAACAAAAAGTTAAAACGATTTTCAGGCTTATTATTAAATGTAATTTTGTGTCATGACCAAGCGGAGGTTAATAGGTCTTATAGCATTGATGGCACTGTCACTCATTGCGATAATCTGGGTACAGATTGTCTGGATCGGCAATTCAATCAAAGTCCGGAATGAACAGTTTGATTTTTTTGTCATCAACAGTCTGCGCAACACTGCCCAGTCAATGGAATCATCGCGACGGCTTTCTTTCCTGAATGAAATGTTTCTGAGGGGGTATTCACAGACCCCTCGTTTACAGATCAATGCCCCGGTTCAGGGTACCTATTCAAGCAGTGTGACATTTGAAAGTTCTGCATCCCCTGACAGCGATTCAGTAGAGATTGTCGTAGCCACAAATAACAATCCGCCTGTAAGAATGAAAGTACCCCGCAACGAAGCCAATAAAACAATTGAGAGGAGCGTGGTCGTTAATTCAGACGAATACATGCGGTGGGCGCAGCAGCAGGCAGGCGCGTTTCAGTCGATGAGCAACCAGCTGGTAAGTGAAATGTATGACTGGGAAAAAGACCTGCATATCAGCAAGGAAGAGCTGCTGCATACTCTTCAGGGCGAATTTAAGGCCTCAGGCATTGAAACACCTTTTGAGTTTGCAATTATAAAAGCTGATTCCCTTGCGGACGGGATATACAGTAAAGTAAAACTTAAGGAATTCGAGGAGAGTCCTTATAAGGTCAACCTCTTCTCTGATGGCCTCGTGAGAAAGGGCGAGACATTATCTGTCGTTTTTCCGCGTAAAACGAACTATGTTCTTGGCTCAATGGGACTGATGCTTGGAGGCTCAGGGCTCTTTCTGCTCATAATATTCTCAACTTTTGCATTAAGCCTTTATTTTATTCTCAGGCAGAAGAAGACCTCGGAAATGCAGGCTGACTTCATAAATAACATGACTCACGAGTTCAAGACACCTATTGCCACCATTTCCCTGGCTGCCGATACAATTGCAAACAGTAAAGTCATATCCGATGAGGATAAGGTGAGGCACTTCGTGGGGATGATCAAGAAGGAGAATTCGCGCATGAACAGGCAGGTGGAGACCATTCTGCAGATTGCAACCCTTGACAAGCACGAAATGGATTTCGATTTTAATGAGATAGACTTGCACGACGTGATCACCCAGGCTATTGAGACGGTGGAGATTCAGGTCACTGAGCGGGGCGGGGTGATAAAGCGTCAGCTTGATGCCGGCAGAAGCATCATCACCGGCGATGCTGAGCATCTTCGCAACCTGGTGCACAATCTGCTTGACAATGCCAATAAATACTCGGAAAAGGCTCCGGAAATAACAGTGAGGACAAGGGACAATGACAGCGGGATTTTCCTTTCAGTTGAAGATAAGGGAATAGGGATGACAAAAGCCGTGCAGCACCGGATATTTGAAAGGTTCTTCAGGGAGACAACCGGAAATATACACAACGTCAAAGGATTCGGGCTGGGGCTTAACTATGCCAGGGCAATCACTGACGCGCATGGAGGAACCATAACTGTCGAGAGCGAAGAGGGGCACGGAAGCACTTTTACTGTATTTTTACCATTTAAAGGAGAGACGCGGGCATGAGTAAAAAAGGCGCAAAGATATTCCTGGTCGAAGATGACCTGAGTTTCGGCTCGGTCCTGAAATCTTATCTTGAGATAAACGATTATACGGTTGACCTCGTTGACGACGGGAAGATAGCAGTGGATACGTTCCGGAAGGGGGTCTATGACCTGTGCATCCTTGATGTAATGCTTCCGCATGTTGATGGCTTTACCATCGCCTCAGAGATCAGGAGCATGAACTCCGCCATACCAATTGTTTTCCTGACAGCGAAGAAGCTGAAGGAAGATTTTTTACGCGGTTACGGTATTGGTGCTGACGACTATATCACAAAACCGTTTGACACAGACATCCTGCTCTGCAAGATCAGGGCTATCATTTCCAGAAGGGACATACAGGACGGGTCAAAGGATTTCTATGAGATCGGGAAATTTATTTTTAATGCCAGGCTGAGGACTCTCACCATTGGTGATGTGGAGAGGAAGCTTTCACCCAAGGAGGGACAGTTGCTCGAAATGCTGGCACTGGCATCCAACTCACTTGTGAGCCGGGAAGCTGCTCTTAAAAAGATCTGGGGTACGGATGATTATTTCACGGCGCGAAGTATGGACGTCTATGTGACCAAACTGAGAAAGTACCTGAGTGATGATCCGCAGATAGTTCTGAAGAACATTCACGGGAGCGGATTCCAGCTTGTGGTGGGAGAGAAAGGTTAAAGGCGAAAGGCGAAAAGCGAAAGGCGAAAGTTCTTGTTCCTTGTTTAAGGTTCGAGGTTTTCATAAATCGCAAATCGCAAGTCGCAAATCGCAAATTAGCGCAGGTTTGATTTGGTAAAGCGCAGCGGCATCAGGGATTCAACGCTGTCTATAACAATTGTTTTGTCTTTTCCCCTGAGGATAACTTTAATCGGAGAGCCTTGTCTCTGTTCTTCTTCGACGAGCATCTGGCGGCAGTTACCGCACGGCGGTACCGGCTCGTGAGTCAGGATACCGCCCGACAGGGCTGCGACGGCGATGGCAACCGGCCTCTTACCGGGGTAATTTGAGACAGCATAAGAGACAGCAGTCTTCTCGGCACAGCTCCCTGAAGGGAAAGCAGCATTCTCAACGTTAGCCCCTCTGACAACAGTGCCATCCTCAAACAGGATGGCTGCTCCAACCATAAAATGTGAATAGGGAGCATAAGCCCCCGAAGCTGCAATGATTGCTTCTTCAGTAAGCTTCCTGTCAGCGTCCGGCAATTCACTGCTGTCGTGATATTCCTTATAAAGCATCCTGACTTCTCTTTCGTTCATAAAATACGGCTATTTCTGGAAGGATAAAAGTAATAATATTTTTTCTCCGGCATCAGAAATTTCAGCGGTTGATGACATTTTTATATTTTTGTCAAAACTGTTTTGATGAGATATTTTCCGAGATACATATTTATTATTCTGATTCTGTTATTATACTCCTGCAGCACTTCGCGTAAAACAGCCAGGACTTCTGGGCCCGTTTCAGCAATACCCTCCTATGCTGTTAATTATCTGAATAAATACAGTGCCCTGGCTGTTAGTGAGATGCGGAGGACGGGGATACCGGCAAGCATAACACTGGCTCAGGGGATGCTGGAGTCGGACTATGGGCGCAGCACTCTGGCCACAAATGCTAACAATCATTTCGGTATAAAATGCCATAATGGCTGGAAGGGTGAGAGCATATTTTATGACGACAACAGCAAGGGAGAGTGTTTCAGATCTTACCACAGCGCTGAAGAATCTTACAGGGATCATTCGGATTTTCTTGTTTCAGGCTCACGCTACAGTGACCTGTTCAGGTTAAGCAGCACTGATTATAAAGGATGGGCACACGGCCTGAAACAGGCAGGTTATGCAACTGATCCGAAATATCCGGGCCTGCTGATAAAAAAGATTGATGACTACGGACTGCA
The DNA here is from genome assembly GCA_963849945.1 of uncultured Bacteroidales bacterium. Classification (GTDB taxonomy): domain Bacteria; phylum Bacteroidota; class Bacteroidia; order Bacteroidales; family VadinHA17; genus SR-FBR-E99. Next base: position 292,664 of record CAWKJD010000015.1, read on the forward strand.
TGCTTATGATATTGGCCGGCCCGGTACAGCGGTAAGCAAGGCTCCAGCCACAAGCGTACCAAAGCAGACATCGTCACAACCATCCCCGGCACCTACCCAGAAAACAGCTGATACAGTGCAGGTTAAACCTGCTCAGACCGCTGCTGATAATACCGTGGCACAACCGGAGACGGAGATGCCGATCAAGGTCATTAGCCTTCATTCGGGAAGAAATATCCAGGAGAATAACAACGTGCAGTTTATTATTGCTGAAGGAAATGATACCTATGAATCCCTGGCGGAGGAGTTTCAGCTTCTCTCATGGGAAATAAGACGCTATAATGATGTTCCCTCCGGTTCCCAATTGCAGCCAGGACAGGTCATCTATCTGCAGCCAAAACGAAACAGAGCGGCAGAGGGTAATTCCGTGCAAGTTGTAAAAGCAGGTGACACAATGTATTCCCTGTCGCAAAAGTATGCCGTCAGACTTTCATCACTGTTTAAAATGAATGTGATGGATGAGGGAACAGAATGTGTCCCGGGGCAGAAAGTCAGAATCAGGTAGCGCGATCCCTCAGGCAATAACCCATCCTCGTCAGGTCAAAACCCCTGAGGAACTCAGATGAGGTCATTTTTTTTCTTCCTTCAGGCTGAAGCGAAAGTATTTCGATCTCACCTGAGCCGCAGGTAATGAACAGCCTGGATTTCTCCCTTACGACTAAAACGCCGGACCGCTGATACGTGCCGGTTGCCGTCACCAGGTTATCTTCCGGGTTAAGCCTGCTCTGAAACAGTTTCAGCCTCAGTGTTTTGTTTTCTGATTTAATTGTTGTAACCGCTCCGGGATAGGGAGACAAACCCCTGATTTTGTTATGTATTCTGACAGCAAACTCCTTCCAGTCAACTATCGTATCAGAAGGGAAAATCTTAGGAGCTGCATGGATGATAATTCCGGGTTCTGTTTTCTGTGGTACAGGTTTCAGCCTCCCTTCATATAATCCTTTTACCGTCTCAACAACAAGCCCGGCTCCGATTTCCATCAGGCGATCGTGCAGGCTGCCTGCATTGTCTTCCGGAAATATTTCGGTCTCTTTTGAGAGCAATATTTTACCCTGTATCTATTTCTTTGTCTATCAGGAAAGTAGTTACACCTGTCAAGGTCTCACCGTTGATTATGGCATGATTAACAGGGGCGGCGCCACGGTATTGCGGAAGGAGTGAGGCGTGGAGGTTAAATGTGCCCAGTCGGGGTATAGCCCATACTTCTTCGGGAAGCATCCTGAATGCAACCACGACAAAGATGTCAGCATTAAGATCTTTCAGCGCGCTCACAAAACTGCTGTCGCGCAACCGTTCAGGCTGCAGCAGGGGAAGGTGGTTCGCAACCGCATAATCTTTTACAGGCGTGGTGGCAAGCTTCTGTCCGCGGCCTGCAGGTTTATCGGGTGCAGTAATGACGCATACCACAGAGTATCCGTTCACGAGAAGGGCACGGAGACTTGCAACGGCAAACCACGGGGTGCCCATAAACACTATTCGTGGATGGATCTCAGTCATTTTCGCCTTTTGTTGGCGTTTTATAGCGTGACAGGTTGTGCCCCATTTTTGTAGCCTTGGTCTCAAGGTAAAATGAGTTGAACGGGTTTGGCGGGATAACAAGAGGTATGGCTTCGACTATAGTGATACCATATCCCTCAAGGCCTGCTCTTTTAACAGGGTTATTGGAGATAAGCTTTATCTTGCCGAGGCCTATCCCGCGCATAATATTTGCCCCGATACCATAGTCGCGTTCATCTTCCCGGAAACCCAGCTCGATATTTGCTTCGACAGTATCACGACCCTGTTCCTGAAGCTTATATGTGCGTATCTTATTGATAAGGCCTATTCCTCTTCCTTCCTGGTTAAGATATATTATTGCACCCTTGCCGGCTTCGTTTACCATCTGCATGGCCTTATGCAGCTGCGGGCCGCAGTCACATCTCTTCGAACCGAATATGTCGCCGGTGAAGCATGATGAATGTACCCGCACCAGCACAGGTTCATCCTTTGTCCATGTGCCCTTGACCAGGGCTGCATGTTCAAGACCGTTGCTGATCTGCCTGAAAGGAATGAAATCAAAATCGCCGTATTCGGTTGGAAGCTTGACCTGCTCACCCATCTCAACGATAAATTCTAATACCCAACCGGTACCGGATGAGGTCTTTTATGGTGACTACCTTGATGCCAAACTTCCTTGATATTTTGAGGAGGTCAGGAAGGCGCGCCATCGAACCGTCCTCATTCATTATCTCTACAAGCACCCCGCCGGGGTGGAGGCCTGCAAGGCGGGTAAGATCAACTGTAGCCTCGGTATGACCTGCTCTTCGCAATACGCCTTTGGACATTGCCTTCAGCGGGAAGATATGTCCGGGACGACCCAGCTGTGACGGTTTGGTGGCAGGGTCAACCAATGCCCTGATGGTCAGTGCCCTGTCGCGCGCGGATATGCCGGTAGTGGTTTGGGGACTCAGAAAGTCGACTGAAACGGTGAACTGTGTCTCATGCAGTGAGGTGTTATGACCCACCATCATATTCAGATCAAGATCGTTGCAGCGTTCTTCGGGCAATGGCACACATATCAGACCACGGCCATGCGTCGCCATGAAATTGACTATCTCGGGCGTGATCAGCTCTGCCGCGCAGATAAAATCACCTTCATTCTCCCTGTCCTCGTCATCAACAACAATGACAATCCTTCCTGCTCTTATCTCCTCGACTGCTTCGTTAATGCTGTTAAGGCTGTTCTTTTCAGTCATCTCAGACACGTTTTGTGGGTTCCCATATTCCATTTTTTATCCCTCTTGCTGCCTTCACAAACCCTGCTGCCAGCGCTGCATTCATCAGCAGGAACTGTGTCACGTAACGTAGTGGCTTTATTGCCCTGCCGGACTTTTCAAGTATCAGATCCGCCGCCGGCAAAAGTATTAAAATAAACTGAACGGCTGCCAGACAAAAATAAAAAACAGAACGCCCTGAAAGAATGACCGTTGTCATAAAAAAGAGAGTCAGGAAAAGAGGGGTGAACCATCGCAGGACCTTATGGGAAAAGAATGCAAATGAGGTAATGAATTTACCCGTTGGGAAGGGTCCGAAGCGAAAGAGGTTCTGGAAAGACCCGGCTGCGATCCTTACTCTTCTTCTGAACTGACTTGCGATGTCAGGCTGCGTGTCTTCACTGACAGCGGCCTCAGCGACATTGAAAGAGTCGAAGCCTTTGCGTAAAACCTTCAATCCGACATACAGATCATCAACAAGAGTGTTGTCCGGTATTTCGGGGAAGAGTTCACGTCGAACTGCATAACATCCTCCGTACGGGCCTGTCATCGCGCCCCATGCCTCGCCCTCGGCTCTCCTCAGGGTGGTTTCGAACCTGGTGTACATATTCTCCTGCCTTATTACGCCATTGCCCGGTGATATTGAGGGAATGACCGTGGCATCGCACAAACCTGTCTCGGGTGAAGCGAATGCTGATGCAAGCAGTCGTATTGTACCGGGCGAGAAGATAACATTTGCATCGGTGATGATAAGGATATTACCTTTTGCCATTGAAGCCAGGCTGTTGAGCATGGCTGCCTTACCCTTCCTTGACGGACCCTGGTGATATTTAATCCGGCTTTCCGAAGCATCAAATTCTTTCATTATCTCATCCGTGCCATCGTCAGAAGCATCTGAGCCAACCAGGAATTCTGTCAGTTCAGCAGGGTAATCTGACGCAAGCATGCTGCGGATCTTTTCGCCCAGCACTTTTTCCTCATTATATATTGACATGATGACAGATACGAAAGGAAGAGATGTTGCAGCTTTCAGATGCTGTTTTTCGTTTAGGGTTTTTCGTTTTTCGCGGAATGCAGCAAGGATGAAGACCAGGCCCGGGTATAAAAGGTACGTCCAGGCCAGCAGGACGGCAGCTATGAGAAGTATTGTCTCAGCAGCCATCACAGATCTTTTTATAGAAGTTCAGTAACCCGGATGTCTGTTCCAGGTTGTTAAATCGGTTTTTTATGAGTTCCCTGGCTCTGGCGCCGGTTTCAGCTCTCAGTCCGGGGTCACGGAGCGCCGAGATCAGAGCGTCGGAGAATGAAGTAACGTCTTTTCCGATCAGAAGATCACGCTTATCTTCAACAGGAAGCCCGGCCGCGGCAACTGGCGTTGCAACCACCGTTTTTCCGAGGCTCATTGCCTCTATTATTTTGATACGCAATCCGCTTCCGGCAAAAAGAGGTGCTATCATGACGGTCATTGAATCCGTGAATCTCCGGGCGTCATCCACCTCACCCGCGAAGAACACGTTTTTTCCGCACAGGTGTTTCCGGACGGATCTGGAAGCTCCTCTTCCGGCTATGTGAAATGTGGTATCGGGAAGAGCTTCTGAAACGCGGGGCCATACTCGTGCAAGAAACCAGTTAAGTCCGTCGATATTAGGCTGCCAGTTAAGCGCTCCGATAAAACCTATCCTAAGGTTTTTGCTATCGTTGTAAGCAGGTGGCTCACTGATGTCTGCTCCCGTCTCGGAGAGAATCATGGGTTTATCGGGCGAGGCTGATCTGAACCATTTAAAGTCAGTTTCACTGATCGGTACAATGGCATCAAACTGTCGTGCCGCAAATATTTCCCTTTTTTTTATTCTTCCCGCAAGGTTTTTCAGGTATGCCTTTTTCAGGGCTCCTGATGCTTCATCTGCCATCATTTCCCTTATGCGGTGCTCTATGTTATGGGCCCTGAGAACAATGGGTGAAGAAGTTACGGAACGTATCTCATCGACATAATATGAAAAAAGAAGCCCCTCGCACTGGATTATGTCAAATTGTTCTTCAGTGAGCAGGGATAGCAGGGCATTTGAAAATAGCAGTGAATGAAACCGGATGAGATCATAAGGTTCATCAGAAAAAAGCAGATTGGACAGCAGTCTCCACGGTCTTACCCTTGTGTTAACAGTCACAGTCTTATTGTGTTGCAGACTGGCAGAGGTTTTAAGTGAAGTGCCGGGCTCAGGGTTATGCTTTTCAGTTCTTATGGACATCAGGGATACCAGGGCTCCGCCAGCAACCAGTCCTTCAATGCACCTCATGGTCGCCACGGCACCACCGTCATGTGGTGGCCAGGGCGGCTTAGGCGACAGGACCAGTATCTTCATTATCTCTGTCAGGTTTTATTCCGGTGAAGAATGCCCCTATTTTCCTGAAGAAGAGAATATATGTCTCAGCGTTCATAATGGCAGCGTCCGTGGTAGCCTTGTAGGTCAGGAAGATGCCGATCGGCAGAAGTATTATAGTAGAGGCGAGCATTCCGAGCGTAACATTTATAATAAGTTCCTTGGCAAACTTTTCGCCGGTAAGCGATATTATATAATAGAATACAAAAAAGAGTACCGAGATGACTGCCGGGGTTCCCAACCCGCCTTTTCGGATAATAGCGCCCAGCGGTGCACCGATGAAAAAGAAGACAAGACAGGCAAAGGGGAGAGTATATTTTTTATACAGCTCCGCCTCATATTTTTTCAGGTTCTTTGCCTCAAGAAGCATCGCTTCGGTTCTGTCTGTCATGAAGGCCAGGCCATCACGGGCTGAAGTAAGCGCTCTGCTGATCGATGCGGATTTGTTCATGTGAGACAATGAGTTAAAGATTGCTCTGCAGTTAAACTTTTCGAGCTTTTTGGCTGAGGCTGTATCGCCTTCGTAACGATAACCTCCCGAGAAATATCGTTCGGGAGTCAGAACCTTAGTAAATGTAAAGTCTTTGAGATAAACGTCCGATCTTATCTTATACCTTTCAGAAAGGGAATCGACAAAAAAACTCAGTTCGCCGGAATTGAGCATTGAATAGTTCGATCTGAAGAGATCCATACCCGACCTGTCAAGCTCAAAGCCGGTAAGCTCGATGACCATGGTCTGTTCGGAAAACTTATCCCGTCTGAAGGGAAATTTCCTTTTATCCTGGGGGACGTCTTTCTCTTCTATTTCGTTATACGCATAACCGTTAAAGAGTCTCAGTATCATCCCGCTCTCATCGTCCGTAACAGCCATATATCCTGAGTCGGCATATATGACTGCGTTGTTTCCAAGTCCTTTGCGGTGGTCATAGATATAGATCCTGTCTAGCCTGTTGGTCTCGGGATCCTTATTTGTGATCTTAATGCTGAAGCCATCGATGCCGTTATAGAACGGGCCTGCCTGGATTTTCAGGTCGGGCCGTTTGCGCCTGATGTCATAGAGCAGGGTACGGGCCTTGCGGTTTGAGAGGGGAAGGACAAAGTCTGAGAAGAGGAATGATGCCACACCGAGGAAAGAGACCAGGACAAATACCGGAAGCATGATACGTTGAAGAGGGATGCCTGATGATTTCAGAGCTGTCAGTTCAAGGAACTCCCCGAGGTTACCGAAGGTCATCAGTGAAGCCAGAAGTATGGCCAGAGGCAGGGAGATGGGAACGAATGTAAGGGAGAACTGGAAGAGAAGTTCGGCAAGGACTTTAAGCTCGAGACCTTTGCCCGCGAGCTCGTCGACATACATCCACAGAAATTGCATTATAAAGATAATGAGCACAATAAAGAATGTCAGAACCAACGGTCCTATGAACGATCTGACCATGAATAGATCGATTTTCTTCATTGTCTTGGATGTGGTGCAAACGTACGTTATTTTTGAGAAAGATGCAATGATCTCTCACTCTGTGAGGCCGAGGACCTTTTTAAGGTACGAGATCTGGCTATCCCAGAGATCCCTGGCATCATCAATCTCATCTTCATCAGCGTGATCGGTGATTATAAGGGCGGTATCGCCAGTCAGTTCATGTGTTACTATCTTGAATTCAAAGAAATTTGTCTCGGTATCAGCGAAGTCGAGCCAATCAAACCTGACGCTTTTGCCCTCCCTGATGTAAGCCAGGCGTGCCCGGGCTTCTACCTTAGCCCAGTAAAAGGTAAAGATGTCGCCGTCAACGGTGACGTTATCGGCAAACCATTCGGCGAGGCCTTCAGGGGTGCTTAGCCGGTCAAAAAGGACGCGGGTAGGTGTATTGAGGGTATATTCTGTTTCAAATCTGGATCTCATTTTATGAAAGATGACTTTGATGCAATATAAAAATAATAGCTGAGAAGAAAAAGTTTGACCGGCAAAATGAAAAAATATTTATATTTGCAGCCGCGTTAAATAAGCCTTTACTGAAGAAAACGAAGGCAATACCCACCTTCGCCAAGGCTTCGGCGGGCAAAGGGCGAGATAGCTCAGTTGGTTAGAGCGTATGATTCATAATCATAAGGTCGAGAGTTCAATTCTCTCTCTCGCTACAGAATTAGTCCTGGTTGAGATAAGCAGGACTTTTTTTATTTGAATGATCCGGAATTTTCTGATTAACCTGCCTTATGACGTAATGTTGACATCCCAGAGACCGGGATCATTGATGGTGAACTCAAAGATGACAGTGTATTGCACGGTGTGAAACTGGTTCCAGGAACTGTACCTGACCCTTACATAGAGCGGAAATTGCACTTTCTCTATACCATAAACGGAACCCGTCCGGTACTCTTCCCCGGTGCTGTAAGCAAGAGTAAAATCAGAAATACTCCTGTTGTCAGACCCTGCCTGCAAAAGCCTGATTCTCACCCCGGGAAGACCACCAGGCGTTTTTATGAAACTTGAGCGGGAGACGCTCATGGTGTGCATTATCTCATATGGAGGAATGAGCTTTTTACCGACAAAGACATCATCCTTCCAGAAACCGGTTACCGTTAAATCCTTATAAACCATCTTCCCTGAACCCTCCCTGACACCGTTCTCCCAGCGTCCTTCATAGTATGTTCCGTCCGCCCATTTATAGATGCCTTTACCACTGGGCAAACCTTTGTCGAATAATCCTTCATAATGGTCTTTGCCCTGTGCCACGCCTTTGCCCTGAGCCATTCCGTTTTTACAGCTTCCTGTATAGGACCCCGAAATTTCCGGTTTCAGTACTTTGCAGTCATTCTGCTGTGAGTACACAATGTTCCCTGAAATCAGTATCAGGATAAGCATTAATCTGTTCATCATAAGCTTTTTTTTAACCCCGGCCGTCACTTTCACCGGGAAGTGGATCCACAGTTGCGTATAACGAAATACATCCTGTTGATCATTTCAAAGATACTGCGAAAAATCAAAAGGGAATATACCTGAACAAACAATATGCCAGGTATGTTTCAGACCAGTATCAGTCATTCGTTTCCGGAATTTTATAGGACAGAATTTAAAATGTCTTTAGATTTCCTTTAGAATTAATGACCTAACTTGCAGTCTGAAAATTCTTATAATTGAGAATGAAATTGAATTGGTGATAGCTATAGGCAATTTCCTTACAAAAGAGAATTTATTTGTGAACTGGTTGGGAATTTCAGGAAAGCTGATGAGAAACTTTCCATATACGAATATGATATTGTCCTTCGGGATATTACACTGCCCGAAGGCAACGGGTTGTTACTCCTCTAAACGATTAAAAAACAGCAGAAAAGGGCGGGAAGGCAAAATAAGCATACTGATGCATAGCGGATCGCTTGAGATATGCAATACCGGTGAAGAAAATTCACTGACCAATGAAACCATCTTTAATCGTTTTGTGAGTGGTAATCCGAAGTCGTACGGACTGGGGCTGGCAATTGTCAGGAAAATATGTGAAACGCACGAACTGGAAATAAATTATACCAGAGATAAGCTGCATTGCTTTGTATTAAAAACAAAATCATAATACCCGCAAAGTGAAAACCTGTATTCTGTCTATTCTGTTACTTTCATGGTTGTCCAGCCTGAGCGCCCAGCAGCGCGATTTGAATTTTTACCTTGAGCAGGCAAAAATAAACAGCCCTCTGATAAACAAAAACAAGAATGAGAGTAAGATTGTGACGCTTGATCTGAAGCAGATAAACAGTGTTCTGTCTAAACCTGAAGTCAATCTGATTTCAGGAGTTATGTTTGCTCCTATTATTTCACATGACAACAATACCAGCCGTTTTGAATTAGTGTCAGAAGGAGCAACGGATTATACCGGCTATGATCTGGCGTTGACCGACGGAGGCCATTATCAGGCAGTTGTTTCGGTTAAGCAGCCTCTTTTTACAGGATCCAGATATAAGACCTATGCAAACAAAGCCAGCATATCAGGTCAGATCAATGACAATAATATTGCTCTGACAGTTCATGAACTTGAACAGATTGTCGGTTACCAGTATATTCTTTGCATTAAATCTAAAATGCAGATTAATAACGAATTATTGCTTCTTAAAGAACTTGATGAGCAAGTTAAAAGAATGGAAAGACTGGTTGAAAACGCAGTGTACAAGCAAACTGACTTAATGCTTTTGCAAATAGAAATTCAAAACTATGAGGCAGAGTATAAGATGTTCCAGGGAGAATATATGGCCAATATTTATGATTTGAATCTGATTTGCGGGATAAGGGATACAAGCCGTGTCGACCTCCGGGAAATAGACTTTGTACTGAAGCCTGATATTGTTCTGAGCTCTAATTTCTTAACCGCCTATAAACTCGATAGCCTGAACATTATAGCTGACCGGTCTATCAATGATTTGAAATATAAACCCCAGTTGGATCTGTTCGCGGATGCCGGATTATTTGCTGCTTATCTGCCATATCCGGACAGAATTGGATTCAGTACAGGGATCTCTTTAAGCTGGAACATTTTTGACGGCCATCAGCGAACCATTCAGAGAGAAAAATCAGATATTAACCTTCAGACCATTGAGTTTGAGAAGAAAAACTTCATGACCCAGAATGATATTAATAAAAACAAAATTCTGAATCAGATTGAGGCCGTTGATCAAAGGCTCCGGCTATTTGAACAACAGGCAGATCAATATGACAAGCTATATAATGCTTACTCAAAGGAACTTGCATCCGGAGAAGCTTCTGTGATGGATTTTAAAAATCTCTTAAAGGATATTGCTGCAAAAAAACAGGAGACCCTGTTGCTTAAAATGGAAAGGCAGCTCCTGATCAATTCATATAATTACCTGACCTATTAATAAAAGCATAATGAAAAGATTATTCATCTTATTTTTTACCCTTTGCCTTTTGCAAATGCTCTCTTCCTGCAAAAACAGGAGCACTGCCGGTGCAGGACAAATGCCCGTGGTTTCGGTTAAGGTGACACCCGTTATTCAGGGCGATATTGAGAATGAAGTAAGTTTTAACGGCAGTACTGTCTATCTCAGGAAGAATCTGGTCATTTCACCAATTGCAGGCTATATTGTCAGAGTTAACGTGAGATTCGGGCAGGAAGTTAATCAAGACGATGTTCTCTTTGAGGTACAGACACGGGAAAGCAAGGCTTTGGAATCCGGAGTAAGTACGACTGGAGATTATGGGACGGTGAAAATCATGGCTCCTTCAGGAGGGTTTATCAATGACTTAATTATCAGCGAAGCCGGCGGATACGTGGCGGAGGGAGGAACCCTGTGCACAATTGTCAATAATAAGGATTTAATGGTAAAAGTAAATGTGCCCTTTGAGTACAACAATATTCTGGCCAGGGAGAGAATATGTAAAATCCGCCTGGCAGACAACACCGGCATAAGCGGTTCAGTATTCCGTATTCTTCCTGTTATGGATGAGATTAATCAAACTCAGACAGTGCTTATAAAACCGGAAACAACCAGGCAACTGCCTGAAAACCTGAATCTTTTAATCAGGTTTATCAGTGAAAGGCATCACCAGGCATTGCTTGTTTCAAAATCTTCATTGATGACCAATGAAACACAAAGTGAATTCTGGGTGATGAAGATTGGTTCCGATAATTTAGCAGTAAAAGTCCCGGTCAGAAAAGGAATTGAGAACGATACAGTCGCAGAAATTATTTCGCCGGCTTTGAACGTAAGCGATCTGATCATAAGTGAAGGTGCTTATGGTCTGCCTGACAGCACCACCATCAGAATTGCAAGGTAAAATGGAAAGCATATTTATCAGATATAAGACCCCTGTTGCCGTTATTCTGCTTTTAATTTTGATCGGCGGGGCTTTCTCCTACCAGAATATGAAGACCTCGCTGTTCCCGAATGTTACTTTTCCCAAGATTAAAATAATTGCTGATAACGGTGAGCAGCCGGTTGATAAGATGATGGTTGAGGTCACCAAACCCCTTGAGGATGCTATTAAGAAGGTCGAACATCTGAGTCTTGTCAGAAGCGCTACCAGTATGGGGAGTTGCGAGATTTCAGCATATATGGAATGGGGCTCTGATATTGATCTTGACAAGCAGCAGGTTGAATCACAGATTGCTCGAATTAAAAGCAGTTTGCCTCCTGATATTGAAATTGTGATTGAGAAAATGAACCCCTCAGTTTTGCCTGTGATGGGATATTCACTGGTTTCAGATTTTAAAAGCCAGGTTGATCTGAAGCTCATTGCAGAATATATTGTAAAACCATACTTATCCCGGATACCAGGTGTAGCATCGGTCCAGGTAATAGGAGGTAAAGTAAAGGAATACAGAATTATCCCTGATGAAGGGAAATTAACCCTGTTGAAAATCAGCCCGCAGTCAATTCTTGATGTGCTTCAAAATACCGGTTTCATTAAATCAAACGGATACACAGTAGATTATAATCGCCTCTATCTTACCGTGACCGATGCCACACTGAAGAATAAGCGGCAGCTTGAAGATCTTGTTCTTTTTAATAACGGAATACGCAATATAACAGTTTCTGATGTTGCGAAGGTTGAAATCTCGGAACGCAATGAATATATCCGGATAAAAGCCGACGGTAAGGATGTGCCGTTAATCGCTGTTCTGAAGCAACCTGAAAGCAATCTTATAGATGTCTCCGAACAGGTTTTAATTAAGGTTAAGGAGCTGGGAAAAGTGTTACCGGAAGGTGTTGTATTAAAACCATACTATAATCAGGCAGAATTTGTCAATGGCAGTATCCGGAGCATAATTGATGTTCTTTGGATAGGGTTGTTGCTGGCAATTGTGGTAGTGGTTATATTTCTTCGCTCTTTCAGGGCCAGCGCTGTTATCTTAATTACAATTCCTCTTACCCTGTCTCTTACATTTATCGCGCTTCGTTTGCTTGGTTATGATTTCAATATAATGACAATCGGAGCAATTGCCGCGGCAATCGGTTTGATTATTGATGATGCAATTATAGTCATTGAGCAGATCCATAGGACCCATGAGGAGTTACCTGACAAGAGGCCGAATGAACTGGTTGGTAAAGCACTCGGTTTTTTATTTCCGGCCATGGTAAGTTCATCCCTTGCTACCATAGTGATCCTCATCCCGTTTGAATTGATGACAGGCATAGCCGGTGCCTATTTCAAGATCCTTACAATGACAATGATTATTACATTGCTCTGTTCATTTCTTGTTACCTGGATCGGTTTGCCTGTTGTATATCTCTTCCTTTCAGGTAATAAATCGCCGGTAAAGAATACGAAAATACGTACTGCTAAAACTCACAGGTGGATAGAGTATTTTATATCGCGACCTTATATAAGTGGCATACTTGTTTTATTTCTGATCGCAGGCATTCTCTTTATGATGCCAAAGCTTCCGACCGGCTTTCTGCCTGAGATGGATGAAGGATCAATAGTTCTGGACTATACCTCTCCTCCCGGGACATCTCTTGAGGAAACTGACAGAATACTCAGTGAAGTTGACAAGATTATTGAAAGCATCCCTGAAGTGAAAACGTACTCACGACGAACGGGAACTGAAATGGGATTTTTCATCACAGAACCATACAGCGGTGATTACCTGATTGAGTTGAATAAAAACAGGAAACTGACAACCTCGGAGGTTTCTGATGAAATTCGCAAAAAGGTTGAAAGCGCTGTGCCTGCCCTCATCGTTGACTTCGGGCAGGTAATTACCGATATGCTGGGCGATCTGATGAAAAGTGTGCAGCCGGTCGAGATCAAGATATTCGGAGATAACCATGATAAACTTGAAGAATTGTCAAAACAGGTGGCGGACAGTGTAAAAACAGTGCAGGGAACAGCAGATGTCTTTGACGGTATTATAGTTTCAGGACCTGTTGTAAATATTTTACCCAAAGAAGATATAATCAAGCAATTCGGACTTACCGCTTCTGACCTTCAAACTCAGACGGAGATCAATCTGGAAGGCATTGTTGCCGGATCAATCCCGGAAAAAGAACAATTCACGGATATCAGGTTGATTTACCCCCTTAACAATCAAACCCCTGTTGATAAGCTAAAACAAATCAAAATCTGTACAGCTTCAGGTGATTATCTGCCGCTGAGCAAGTTTGCCGGTTTCTCAATCCGTGCCGGTGTTTCAGAGATCCAGAGAGAAAACCTTCAGACGATGGGGGTGGTCACTGCAAGACTTGATACCCGTGACCTCGGCGGCGTAATGAAAAGCATACAGCAAAAGCTTGCAGGGATAGAACTGCCTCCTGCTTACCAGATTGTATACGGGGGCTCTTATGCCGAACAACAACAATCCTTTGCCGAGCTGCTGAAGATACTTATTATCAGCGGATTGCTGGTTTTTATGATTGTTCTGTTCATGTTCAGAAGCTTAATACTGTCAGTTATAGTAATATTCATAAGCTCATTGGGTATTGCAGGGGGTGTCATGGCGTTATATATATCCAACACTCCCTTAAATGTGGGCAGTTATACAGGATTGATAATGATAGTGGGTATAATAGGTGAGAATTCCATTTTTACTATTCAGCAGTTTCTTACGGAACTTAAAAATTCAACTGTCCCCGGGGCACTGGGTTATGCCATCTCAGTCCGTTTACGCCCGAAGTTAATGACAGCTACGGCAGCCATAGTCGCCCTCACACCTTTAGCTCTTGGCATTGGTACGGGGGCACAGATGCATCAGCCACTGGCAATTGCAGTTATAGGCGGACTGGTAATGGCGTTGCCGTTGTTGCTGATTGTACTGCCGGGTTTGTTAAAACTGTTTATAAGGAAATAAAGAAAACATTGTAGTTTTGTCTCAATTAGAATTTGCATTAAGCAAGGGTACGGAAAAACTTGAAGCAGCTATTGACGCTTCAGGCAAGGTTTTTTCAAAGGAACCGGTAAAGAAAGAGAAAGAAGATGAGGAAGAAGACTGAAGATAGGCATTCATTATTGGTGTCAGACAGGAAATATTCTGACACCAATTTTCCCGCATTATCAGCCAGAGACAAATGAAGACATCATTTTTTCATGCATTGAGGCTTAATATCAGATGTGTCGCAGTTCTTGTACTGTTTTTTGTTCCGTTTTATCATTCTTACGGGCAGATTACTGAAGATACGTCTGACAAACAAATACCTGAACATGATTCTTCTGATTTTAAACTGAAGAATCAACTGGTGCCGATAGGCCTGATTTCAGGCGGATTGGTCATTGAAGCATTTGGCTGGAAGCAGGAAATACAGGATTGGTTTCCCCGAACAACTAACCATGTCGACGACTATATCCAATATGCTCCGATAGCTATACTTTATACATCAGATCTTTTTGGGGTAAAACACAGGAACAATGCTTTCAACCAGACAAAATACCTGGCTATTTCCGAACTGGCGACATCATTAATTACCGGTTCACTTAAGAGGTTGACTCACTCAACGCGGCCCAACGGCAACACTCTTTCTTTTCCTTCAGGTCATACATCCCAGGCTTTTACCGGTGCAACAGTTTTATTTCAGGAGACCAAAGACTATTGCCTGCCCCTGGCCTGTTCCGGCTATTTGTTTTCAACTGCAACGGGTATTCTGCGGGTGACAAACAACAAACACTGGGTAACCGATGTCCTGGCAGGAGCTGGGATTGGCATTCTTGTCACAAACCTGGTTTACTACTTTGAACCGTTAAAAAACTGGGATCCGTTCAAACTTAATGGCAAGGCAGTAATTGTTCCGGATATTGATATTAACAGTGGTACTTACCTTGTAAGTGTCGGTATTTTATTGAAATAGCCTCACATTGGCATGTCAATTTTATTATTGGCAAAGTCAGGCATGTGATCGGCTAATATTTCCGATGAGGTGATCATGCGGCGTCAGGCCTGCTTATTCAGGAAAATTGCCTGTTTTTTCCCCGATAAGAAAAGCGAAAAAACCTGCAAAAACCCACGTATTATTTACCGTAAATATTTATAAATTGGCGCCTTCGGAAATCCCTGAACTGAATTATTAAAACCTGGCGTATGCATAAAATATTCAATTCATTATTCGCAAAGCACGGTAAGAAGCTTTTTATGCTGGCAGTCATTCTCTTCACTCCTTTTTGTTTATTCGCTGCCGGAAGCGAGGTCCCGTCTGTCGGACCTGTTCGTGTTGAGTTTATAATATTCGGGCTGATACTCCTGGGGGTGGCATTGTTTCATAAGCAAACCTTCTGGGTGGCGATTACCGGATTGGCAATTCTGTTGACGTTTAAACTGATTTTTGATCCCGGCTTCCACCTTGGAGAGCATTTTTTTGGCACTACACCCATGGGTGAACAAATAATGAATAAGGAATTGCGCCAGGGAGAATGGGGAATTATATTAAACCTGCTGGGATTACTCCTGGGCTTTGCCCTTCTTTCAAAAGTATTTGAAGAATCAGGAGTCCCCGGCGTCCTGCCAAAATTCCTGCCCAATGACTGGAAAGGACCTGCCTTGTTGCTGATATTTTATCTTCGTTCTTTCATCATTCCTTGATAATATTGCGGCTGCGCTTATAGGGGGAACAATTGCCCTGGTAGTCTTCAAAAACAAGGTACATATTGGGTACATTGCTGCAATTGTTGCGGCAAGCAATGCAGGAGGAGCGGTAGCGTGGTAGGGGACACAACCACAACAATGATGTGGATTGACGGGGTAGTCGGCCCTGAATGTTCTTCATGCCTATGTTGCAGCAGGAGATCGCTCTTACTATTCTTTGCCTGGTTTGCTCACATCAGCAGGACAAATACCAGCCAATTCAAAAGGATATGACTATTAATGTCAAAATTGACTGGATAAAAATATTAATAGTTGCCCTGATACTTGTCGGTGCAATAATCTCCAACTTTCTTTATGACATGCCTGCACTGGGCGTTTGGATAGCTATTGTAATTGGCGCATTCTCAGGCCAAGTACCATGGAAAGAGGTTCCGGGTGCCAATCAAAGGAACTATTTTTCTTCTCTGCCTTGTCACCTGCGCGTCGATGATGCCTGTTGAAGAATTGCCCTGATGCATCGTGGATAACAGCTTTTGCACTTGGGTGCCTTTCCGCAGTGTTCGATAATATCCCGCTCACAAAACTGTGTCTTGACCAGGGGCACTATGACTGGGGCATGCTGGCTTATACCGTCGGTTTCGGAGGATCAATGATATGGTTTGGTTCTTCAGCTGGTGTAGCTATTACAAACAAGTTTCCCGAGGCACGCAATGTGGTCATGTGGGTTAAAAAAGGCTGGCATGTTGCAGCTGCATATGTTATCGGATTTGCTGTTCTCTATTTAGTTATGGGCTGGGAGCCTGCTGATAATAAAGAACATAAGATCATTAATTGTCCGGTACCGGGATGCCCTTTGGGAAACAAAGTAGCGCCTGCGTCAGATCCGGGAACACTGGGGTATTTTGAGCTGGTAAAATAATTGTAATATCCCTTACGGGATTTAGAGAAGGTTAAACCCGGTTGCTAAGAATACGTGCTGCGGTAGTCATCCGGACCCGCCACCATTAAGGATAACACTCTTCCTGCCGGTCATTTCAGTTTAGACCCGACAGATAATGTTATTATAACATAAATCATTCCATACTAATTTATATGTTTTTATATTTAAGCCGTTAAAAAACAGTGTCATGACCGATCTTTCATGCAAATATCTGGGCCTGCAATTGAGGAATCCAATTGTTGTGGGCAGCTCCGGGCTGACCTCTTCAGTTGAAAACCTTAAAACAGCTGCAAAGCTGGGAGCTGGTGCCGTTGTTCTTAAGTCTATTTTCGAGGAACAGATCAAATTTGAATCTGACAAATTCCTTGAATCCGATAATCCGGAAATGAAATCCTGGCAGGAAGCATTTCAGGGGATTGTAAGCAAGACAGAATTCTACTATGACGAAGCATATGAGTATCTCACCAGCTACTCACAAGAACATACTTTAAAGCTATACCTATCAAAGATCTCCGAGGCTAAGCAGGAAATTGATATTCCTGTGATTGCAAGCATAAATTGCAGCACTCAGTATGACTGGCAATACTTTGCGAAGCGCATTCAGGAGGCCGGTGCTGATGCCCTCGAGCTCAATGTCTATCTTCTGCCTTCCGATTTTGAAAAAAGCGGCGATGAAAATGAAAAAGTTTATTTCGATATAATCAGAGAGGTTAAGAAATTTGTGACCCTCCCTGTTTCATTAAAAATAGGATTTTACTTTTCAAGCCTGGCTCAGACTGCGTATAAATTGTCCGAAACGGGTATTTCCGGATTGACACTGTTTAACAGGCCATATAATCCGGATATTAATATTGACAGCCTCGAAATCAACTCATCAAACATGTTAAGCACTGAAATAGAGTATCCTCATTCTCTGCGATGGGTTGCCATTCTGGCCGGCAGACTTAAATGCGACATTGCTGCTTCTACCGGGATCCATAATTACGAAACGGTTATTAAACATCTTCTGGCAGGAGCTGATGCTGTACAAATGGTTTCGGTCTTCTATAAGAACCATTTTGATGTTCTGCCGCAAATTATTAAAGGTCTCGAAGCGTGGATGGAACAGCATAAATATACCAGTATTTCAGATTTTAAGGGATTAATGAGTAAAAAGAATATTCAAAACCCCGCAGCATACGAACGCGTGCAGTTCCTGCGTCTTTTTTCAAGTCTTGAGTAACACATAATTCAAAAAAATGTCTCACTCCGAACA
The DNA here is from genome assembly GCA_963849945.1 of uncultured Bacteroidales bacterium. GTDB lineage: Bacteria > Bacteroidota > Bacteroidia > Bacteroidales > VadinHA17 > SR-FBR-E99. The sequence continues at coordinate 310,537 of CAWKJD010000015.1, forward strand.
ACATACTGAAAGAAATTCACTGGCATACAGCATTGAGAAGAATGTTGATTTAGCTGCCAGGAAATGTTATCAATGCGGCAAATGTTCCGCCGGCTGCCCGGTAGCATACGAGATGGACCTGCCTCCAAGCATGGTTTTACGGCTTCTGCAGACAGAGGTACCTGCCAATGATGAGAAAATTCTCAGGTCTCATTCCATCTGGCTGTGCGTGGCATGTGAAATGTGCCTGAGCCGGTGTCCGATGGAGATTGATATCCCATCGATGATGGATTACCTGAGACAAAGATCACGCAGCGAAAAGAAAGTAAATAAAAAGGCAAAGAATATTATTGCTTTCCATAAATCATTTTTGAATTCCATTAAATATACAGGACGTTTGTTTGAGCTCGGGCTTATACTTGATTATAAGCGGCAGTCGCTTAAAATGACCCAGGACATCGCACTGGCCCCCCGTATGATATCAAGAGGAAAGCTGCATTTTATCCCGACAATGATAAAAGGGACAGCACAGATGGCCAGAATATTTAAAAAAACAAGCAACAAAGAGGCATAAATGAAAACTGGAATATATCCCGGATGCTCACTGACCGGCTCAGCACGTGATTATAATGAATCGGTTTTTGCACTGGCTGAGGCATTTGACATTCCGTTCAGCCAGATCCCTGACTGGAACTGCTGCGGAGCCACTGCTGCCCATAACCTGAATAAAGAATTATCTCTGGCTCTCCCCGGGCGTATCCTGGCTCTTGCTGAACAGAACGGAATGGATGAGATCATAGTCCCATGTGCTGCCTGTTACAGCCGGCTTACGGTCACCCAGCATGAACTGAGAAAGAACCCTGAACTTAAAAACCGGATCAGTGAAGTAATTGAAATGGATTACAGGGGTACTTCCAAGATACTCAATGTCATTGAATGGATTGACAAGTACATAACCCCGAAGCTGGAAGAGAAAGTCACAAAACCATTTGATCATAAAGTTGCCTGTTACTATGGCTGCCTTCTGGTCAGGCCTGATAAGGTACTTAACTACGACCGTGCAGAGGATCCCCGTTCAATGGACATAGTAATGAGTAAAATAGGAGCCACCCCTGTTGATTATCCCTTTAAGACAGAATGTTGCGGGGCAGGATTATCTATTTCCAGGACCGACATTGTATCAAAATTATCCGGAAAGATCATTGAAGATGCTGAGCATCGCGGTGCGGAAGCAATTATTGTTGCCTGCCCGATGTGCCACTCAAACCTGGACATGCGCAGGGCAGATATTAATAAATACTGGGAGACCGATTTTAAGATCCCTGTCATTTTTGTGACACAGGCAATTGGATTGGCTATCGGTTTGTCAGCTGAAAAGGTGGGATTGCAAAGGCATTTTGTTGAGGTAAAGATCAGTTAAAGAGGAAAATAAACTATAAGATGGCAAGAATAGGAGTTTTTGTTTGTCATTGCGGTGAAAACATAAGTGCAACTGTAGATTGCACAAAAGTTGCGGAAACCATCGGTAAATTAAAGCATGTTGCTTACAGCACAGAATATAAGTACATGTGCTCTGACCCAGGGCAAAATCTGATAAAGGAAGCGATAAAGGAACATAATCTTACAGGTGTGGTTGTGTCAGCATGTTCGCCGCGTATGCACGAACCTACCTTCAGGAAAGCCTGTGCTGAAGCGGGACTGAATCCTTATTTATGCGAAATGGCCAACCTTCGCGAGCATTGTTCCTGGGTTCACGAGAAGAATGACCTTACAACAGGGAAGGCAATTGATATTGTTCGGACTCAGGTTGAAAAGGTAAAACTGAATTCAGCGCTTCAGCCTATAAGGGTCCCGGTAACCAAGACAGCCCTGGTTATTGGCGGTGGCATCGCCGGTATTCAGGCAGCACTTGATATTGCCAATACGGGTCACAAAGTTGTGATGGTTGAGCGCTCGCCATCAATTGGCGGACATATGTCGCAGCTGTCAGAAACTTTCCCTACCCTCGACTGCTCTCAGTGTATCCTTACACCCCGCATGGTTGAACTTGCACAACATCCCAATATTACATTGTACACCTATGCTGAGATTGAAAGTGTGGAGGGGTTCATCGGGAACTTTACAGTGAAGATCCGTAAAAAAGCCAAGAGTCTTGATGAGAAGGTCTGCACCGGTTGCGGTTTATGTACAACCAAATGCCCCCAAAAGAAGATACCCAATGAGTTTGAGCAGGGAATGGGAATGAGACCGGCCATTTATGTGCCGTTTCCTCAGGCTGTACCTAACAGACCGGTTATTGACCGGGAACATTGCACCTACTATATAAAAGGAAAATGTAAAATATGTGAGATCGTCTGCCCCACCAAAGCTATCCGTTTTGACCAGCCTGATGAGATACTTGAACTGGGAATAGGTGCTATTGTGATCGCCACCGGCTTCGACATTAAACATTCAGACTTTTTCCCGGAATATGGTTACGGCAAATACAAAGACGTCATTGACGGCTTGCAGTTTGAGCGTCTGGCATCCGCCTCAGGCCCTACCTCAGGAGCGATACTCAGACCTTCCGACGGGCAGGTTCCAAAGAATATTGTGTTTGTTGCCTGTGCCGGTTCGCGTGACCCTGCAAAGGGAATTGCCTATTGCTCAAAGATTTGCTGCATGTACACAGCCAAGCATGCGATGCTCTATAAACATAAAGTCCATGACGGTAACGCTTCTATTTTTTATATGGATATAAGGGCAGGAGGCAAGAATTACGAGGAGTTTGTGCGTCGTGCCATTGAGGAAGACCATGTAAACTATATTCGTGGAAGAGTATCAACAATTTTTGAAAGAGATGGTAAGCTTATCGTCAAGGGTGCCGACACCCTTCTTGGCGGAGAACCCGTTGAGATGGTTGCTGATATGGTCGTTCTTGCCACGGCAGGTGTGGCCAACGCCGGAGCGGAAGATCTTGCACAGAAATTACATGTGTCATATGATGCACATAGGTTTTTTGCGGAAGCACATCCCAAATTAAAGCCTGTTGAAACAAATACTGCCGGCATATTTCTTGCCGGAGCGTGCCAGAATCCCAAGGACATACCCGATTCGGTCTCGCAGGCCTCCGGCGCTGCTGTCAAGGTAGCAGCTCTGTTCTCACAGGATGAGCTGACACGCGAACCCCTTGTTGCCGTCGTCAATCGCATGGCCCCTCCATTGTATTCGACATGTGTAGCCTGCGGAATGTGTATACCGGTTTGTCCGTACCGTGCGATTGAAATGGAGGAATTTAAGAACCGCGAGGGTAAGGTTGTAAAGAAAGCAGCCAGGATTAATGAAGGACTTTGCCAGGGTTGCGGAACCTGTGTTGCAGTATGCAGGTCCAAGTCCATTGACCTCCAGGGCTATACAAACAACGAGGTTTATGCTGAGGTAGTGGCATTGCTTAACGAATATTAGAATTCACACTTAAATAAAGAACGCGTTCTTAAAAGAAAATTATATGTCAGATTTTGAACCAAAAGTTGTCGCCTTCGTGTGTAACTGGTGTACCTACGCCGGCGCCGATTTAACAGGTACAAGCCGGATAAAATATGCTTCCAACGTCAAGATTATCCGCTTCCCGTGCACGGGGCGCATAGATTTTATGCTTTTACTGAAGGCCTTTGCAAATGGCGCTGACGGAATTATTGTGTCAGGATGTCACCCAAATGACTGTCATTATACATCGGGTAACTTCCATGCAAAACGCCGCTGGATTATGTTCAAGGAGCTTATGGATTTTATGGGGATTGACATGAACCGTATCACTTTTTCATGGGTATCGGCAGCTGAAGGAGCCAGATGGGCTGAAGTGGTGAACACTACTGTCACCCGTCTTCGTGAACTTGGACCTTATGTTTCATACAGAGAGATGGTAAACAAACCGGTTGAGGAGGAGTTGGGAAATGAATAGTATGATTACCAGGGCAAAAGAACTGCTCGAAAGCAAAACCGTTCAGGTTGTGATCGGCTATGAGGAAGGACCAACAGGTGTGGTGCGTCCGGCTTTTATTACCAGCCCGTCCGGGGCTGATGTGCTTATTTACGATGACCGCTGTGTTCAGAACCTTGCTGTTTATCTCATAAAGGCTGAAGTTAAACGCCTTGGCAGGATGGCCATTGTGGCTGCACTTCCGGTGATGAGAAGTATCATGATGCTGATTTCGGAATTGCAGATTACTTCCGATGATATTGTTGTGCTGGGTATTTCAGCCGACGGTAGCCTGCTCGACATTGCAGACATTAAGGTTATGCAGGGCTACATCGAGAAATCTGACCTCACGAACCCGTCAAAAGATAAGGAGCTTCTGGCAGAGCTTAATAAATTATCTCCGGAAGAGAGGCTCGCTTACTGGCAAAAAGAACTTTCAAAATGCATTAAATGCTACGCATGCCGCCAGTCGTGCCCTATGTGTTACTGCATCCGCTGCACGGTTGAAGTCAACCAGCCACAGTGGATTCCGGTACAGGCGAATATCCACGGAAATTTGGAATGGCATATCCTGAGGGCTATGCATCTTGCAGGTCGCTGCATAAGTTGCGGTGAGTGCGGCAGAGCATGCCCGGTAGGCATCCCGTGCCATCTTCTTACTATGCAGCTTGCCGACCAGGTTCACAACTATTTCAAAGTTTATGCCGGCACATCTGATAAAATGAATTCTGTATTGTCTACCTATGAACCCAATGATAAAGAAAGCTTTATAATCTGATATGGAAGCAACCAGGAAATTAATACGAAAGCAATCGTTAGAAAAGCTGTATAATAATTTGTCTGCGGACCGGAAGATTTATGCCCCGGTCATCGCCACAGATAAGCAGGTAGAATATAAGTACAATCCCACGTTTGCCGATATAACATTTGAACATATCAGGTCAACGCTGTCAGTCAAAAACATTGTGTTCCCCAAAGTTGAGAACCTGTTCTATTATACAAATGAGAAAACAGAAAGCACGATTTCTGTTCTCGACTTAAATAAAATTCCGGAGGTTGTTCTCTGGGGAGCGCATCCCTGTGATACTGCTGCAGTTGATGTCCTTCGTTCAATATTCTGCTGGGATATTAAAGACGAGTTTTTTGCAGAACGTCTCAAAAAACTTACGATCATTGGCCTGGGCTGCCACCTCAGTGATGAGTATTGTTTCTGCACCTCGGTTGGTATTGCTCCCGACTCCCGGAAAGGAAGTGATATCTTTTTGTCCCGATTACAAAATGGTGATTATCAGGCAGATATCCTTACAGAAAAAGGCAACGACATAGTTGCCTCATCACCCGAATTATTTGAACCGGTCTCCGGGGAAAAGGTTCTTGTGGCAGATGTAAAGCAGAAATTTGATCACAGACAGGTAACAGAAAAACTGGCAGGAGCTTTCGAAAACCCGTTCTGGGTTGAAAACTCTCTCCGTTGTATCGGTTGCGGTGCATGCGCTTATGTATGTCCGACCTGTGCATGTTTTGATATCCAGGATGAGACAAAAGGCAAGAATGGCAGGCGATACCGCAGCTGGGATTCGTGCGGTTTCGGATTATTCACGCTGCATACATCAGGTCATAACCCGCGCCCTGTTCAAAGTCAGAGATGGAGGCAACGGATCATGCATAAATTCTCTTATATGCCGGAACGCAACGATTCACTGGGATGTGTCGGTTGCGGACGGTGCTCAAGCGGTTGCCCGGTTGACATGAACATTGCAGAACAGTTGGAAGCATTACAGAATATTTAATCAGAGAAGAACCATGAGTGACAGCATATATAAGCCTTACCTGATGGAGATCGAACAGATTGTCGAAGAGACTCCTGATGTCAGGACATTCCGTCTGAAATTTAAAAATTCGGCAGAGGCCGAGAATTTCTCGTTTAAAGCCGGACAGTTTGGGGAATACTCAGTATTCGGTGAAGGAGAATCAACCTTTTGTGTTGCATCCTCCCCGACGCGCAAAGGTTATATTGAATGTACCTTTCGCAAGACCGGGCGGGTCACAAATGCCCTGGCTAATCTGGAGATAGGAGATACTATAGGTTTCAGAGGACCATATGGCAACACTTTCCCCATTGAAGAATGGGAAGGCAGGAACCTGTTATATATTGCAGGGGGGATTGCCTTGCCGCCGATGCGATGCGTGATATGGAACACTATTGATCTTCGTGAGAAATACAAAGATATAACCATTGTTTACGGTGCCCGGTCTGTTGCTGACCTGGTTTATAAGCATGAACTGAAAGAATGGGAGGGAAGGCCTGATGTCAGGCTGATAACGACTGTTGATCCGGGCGGTCAGACTCCCGACTGGAAAGGTGAAATTGGCTTTGTCCCGATGGTTCTCGAAAGAATCGCACCATCATCAGAAAATACTATTGCAATCTTATGCGGTCCCCCGGTGATGATAAAATTCACCATGCCCGTCCTGAAAAAGCTTGGATTTCAGGATAAGGATATTTACACAACCCTTGAAAACAGGATGAAATGCGGCTTCGGGAAATGCGGAAGGTGCAATGTCGGCAAAGTGTTTGTCTGCAAGGATGGCCCCGTGTTCAGCTATGAACAGATATTAACCTTGCCGGAAGAGTATTAGTAAAACTCTTCCGGGCTGGGCATAAAGGCGCCAGTCAGGCGTCAGGTATTACAGAGGAATACAGGTAATTGACTGATCTTATTTAAGTTCCGGCATATACCAAAAGCGCAAGCCCGGCAAGATATGCAAGAAACATAAAGAAAATCAGAGTATTAACCTGTTTTGTGGCACCTTTAAATTCTTTCCAGATAAAAACACCCCAGAATGCTGCAATGAGAGTTGCGCCCTGGCCAAGACCGTATGATATTGCAAAGCCTGCTTTTCCTGAGGCAATTATGCTCATAGCCATTCCGAGGTTCCAGATAACACCACCAAGGATACCGGTAAGATGAACGCCAAAGCTTCCTTTAGTATAGTCCCTGAAAGAGAGGGGTGCTCCTTCAAAAGGTTTTTTCATCAGCAGATAGTTAAACAGAAAATTACTGACGACAACACCTATTGCGAAGAAGAAAACGGCAGAGTAGGGGGTAAGCTTACCAGGTTCCGGCGTCACGAAATCAGTAGCCATCGAGCTTGCTACGAAACGGTAGAAAAGGGCCATAAGGATACCTGCAGACACTGATAGCAGTATACCTTTTTTTGAAACGTTCTTTAATGAAGTACTGTGTTTTTTGTAAGCAACGGCATCGATAATAATTGCTGCAACTATAAAGGCCAATCCGATAAACAGAATAAGAGGGTTTCCTTTCGGGACGGCAATATAGTTAATGATCACACCAAGGGCAAGGGCAATTCCAACCCCAACCGGAAATGCAACTGCCATACCAGCTATAGACATAGCGGCTACCAGGAGTATGTTGGAAGCATTGAACACTACTCCTCCAATGAAGGAGTTTAACATGCTTTTTGGCGAGGCCTGGGTTATATCTGAAATGAAGCTCCGGCCATTCTCTCCTGAGCTCCCAAGCGTAAACCCCAGCAATAATGAAAACAGCAGAATACCCAGGACATAATCCCAGTAAAACAGTTCGAAGCGCCATGATTTTCCTGATAGCTTCTGGGTATTGCCCCATGAGCCCCAGCAAAGCATTGTTACAATGCAGAGAATTATAGCCAATGAATAACTTTGTGGAATAAACATAATTCGGTTATTTAAGGATTTATGAACAAATTATTAATGTGCCTATGTTAGTTAATTTTCTTATTTCTTAGCATAAACAATGGCGTAATTGAGATTAATAATATCCTTTTGATCAGGATTTTTAGTATCAGCTCAATCTTATGATTACCTGATGAAAGGTCAAAATTCCAGTAAATCTCCAGTTTGCGATCGTGGAAATCTGCTGGAAACTTCACTGTATCGATATGTTTTCCATCAATAATGACTTCAATAACTCCCACATAGGCACTGGCGCCCTGTGTGATGACATTATTCTGGTTATCAAATTGTCCTGAAATGAGAATTCCATTTCCTTCAAATTTGTATTCAAACCCATTAGCGGTTAAGGGTTGACCGATAGTTTCTTTCTTTACAGGAGCAATCCCGTCAAAGCTCTTTTCAAATCTGACAGGAGAAGGATTCTGGTATGCAATCGCAACATTACTTTTGTTTACTTTTCCCCCATTTAATTGGATCATTTCCAGCGCATGTTTGAAGCTTAACCCGTAAGTATCCTTAAGTGAAAGCTTTGTATATGGAAAAATCCGGTCTTCAACCTCTTTAACATTATTCAGCCATTTTGCTGGTATATTACTATAGCCTAACATTGTACCAAGAATTCCGGCTGCAGTTGATGGATTACAATCTGAATCCGCACCACATCGGGCCGATACTTCCAGGGTTTTCCCCATATCACCGTTGCCGTATAACAATCCCATAATGACGTAAGCGCAGTTCATCTTTGCTTCAATATTAAAGGGAGAGGAATATCCATCAGGGCAGGTGATATCATTTCCCCACTTTTTCTCTAACTCCGTCCACGTCTGTCTCCAGTCTTCATTCTGTGAGATCCAGCCTATTACGTCATTCATGCACTGGTAGAACTCGCTTTCCTGAGGTATCATTTCAAGTGCCGCTTTGACAATATAGTTAATGTCACTTGAAATAAAAGCCAATGAGTACATTGAAGAAACATATACACCCCCATACCATCCATCACCATAACCCATGATATGGCCTACCTTGTCAGCTATCTTTGAGGCCGCAATGGGCATGCCTGGCGTCATAAGTCCGGCATAATCAAATTCAATCTGGTAATCAATATCATCAGAGTGTGGATTGTTTTTCCAGTAGCCTGATTTAGGAGGCATTATTCCATTAAGAATATTGTAACGTGCTGCCTGATTACCATGCCATAAAGGGTATGGAGCATTGGCAAAAGCCTTGGCAAAACTATCGACCGGAGCATTAATACCATCTTTTTCAAAAACCTGAACGAATGTCAGATCCATATAAAGATCATCATAAAGTCCCGGATGATTATCAAACCACCATTTGCAGTAACCGGTATCCGGCCATGCAATCAATATACTGTCGGGGATGAACCTTGCCATATACCTGAACTCGGTAGGCCCGCCATATGTGACACCCAGTGTCTGACCCGCCCAGCCTCCTTTTATCTTGTCTCTGAGAAGATCATTTGATAATGTAATATTTACGGGTATTGACGACTTCCGCGATTTAGGTTTATTGCAGCCTGTATTCAAAAAAAGTAATACAGTTATCAAAATCATCCCAATGGTTGTCAGTTTTTTCATCTTTAAAGTTTTATATAAATATTTCATTTCTATATGGGATTGATGCCTGTGCGCCAATTCTTGTCACTGATATCGCGGCAGCTTTGTTTGCAAAAGCCACAGCATTCTCAATAGGCATACCTTCAGAAATGGCAACTGCGAGCGCCCCGTTGAATACATCTCCGGCAGCCGTGCTATCGAAGGCTTTAACAGGTTCTACCGGAACTATTTTCGAAATAGTTCCGGACCGTACATATGCTCCAGCCGGGCCCATAGTAATAATTACATTCTGCACACCTTTGCTCAAAAAAACATTGGCAGCCTGGGATGCAGTATCTTCATCTTTAACAGTAATCCCCGTAAGCAAAGATGCCTCTGTCTCATTGGGGGTAATAATAAATAAACCATTTAATAATTCATCATCCAGTTTTTGAGCGGGAGCAGGGTTAAGGATCACTTTCTGATTATTTGATTTTGCTATTTTGATTATATCTGTAATGGTTTCCATCGGGATTTCCAACTGCATCAGGATTATTTCTGCTTCGAAAATATTTTCTACCATTTTTATATCACTTGTTGAAAGTTTAGCATTAGCTCCGGGGGCTACTGCGATACAATTTTCTCCCTCTTCTTCCACCATGATCAAAGCAACACCGGATGGTGCATCTTCATCAATAAATACATATCTGGTATTAATGTATTCTTTCTTAAAACCATCAAGAGCCAGTTTCCCAAAAATATCTTTTCCAACTTTTGTAACAAATGTTAAATTGCCCCCCATTCTTGCAACAGCAACAGCCTGATTAGCTCCTTTGCCGCCTGAATTCATAAAGAAAGTTCTACCTAATTTTGTCTCTCCGGGAGAGGGGAGCTTTTCCATTTTTATAACCATATCGGTATTGGAACTCCCTACTACTAATATTTTACTTAAAGTCATTTAATTCTGATTTATCTGAATAAATATTTATGTCTTAATACTATATCTGATTTGGCTGATTACTAGTCAATATATCAAATATATAATTTACGAATCTTTGTTCAACCATGATTGAGCGCTCTCTTTGCTGAGTTGATAAAATATTATCGTGGGTCATCTTAAATACATTAATAAATTAAACTCTTATTTTTTCTGTTAAGTGAGTTTTCTGATCATTCATTCAATAAAAAGAACATGGAAGTACATTTTCAGGTAATTCCTGGTCCATACCGAATAATTAATAGAAATCTTGAATCTTGCACTAATATGGATTTTTCTTAAAAAGCCATGGAAATTCTCTGGTAAATGTATGCAACGTCTCTGAAAGCAGGCCAGGAACAACCTGGATTGATGCTCCACAAGTCCTCCTGATACCTGCCTCATTCGATCTTTTATTGGAGGCAGGTTATATAATTACTGCAGCTTGCCGCTATAATTTTTTCTCGCTCCAATGGGTTCATGTCATGCCAGAACTCTTTTATTATAAATTTGCATTATGCCAAAAAAAAGCTCTGAAGAAGCTGTTCATAAGTCTGGACTTAATGTAGGCTGGGTTGCATATAAGGGTGCCGGCGCGGATACCGATAGCAAAGCTGAAGAGTTTATGCGGCATTTGCTGCCTTCGGATGTCTTTGTCATGACTGACCATCTTCCTGATATCATACTTTTCATGAGCGGTGGATCGGAACAAATGGCCATCTCGCTCACAAAACCCGAACATCCTGTACTATTGCTCAGTATCAGGGGGAATAATGCATATGCGTCAGCAACCGAGGTCATGGCATGGATGGTGAACAACCACAGGTTCGCAATGCTGGCTGATGCTCAGGATGCCAGTGAATCAGGACTGATCGAAAGATGGTGGCAGGTGGTAGCAGCATGGAATACTCTACGCGGCATGAGAGCAGGTTTGATAGGTTCAGTGTCCGAATGGCTTGTGGCATCAAATGTGCCGGCCGAAAGGCTTTCAAAGAAGTTCGGGATTACCCTTGATGAGATCCCCTGGAATACTCTTCCCGATTATAGTGAACAGGAGCCTGATGCTGCCCTGTTGAATCGTTTCAACGGTTTAAGTACAACCGGACTGGTTGATGCCTCAAGGGTTCTTACGCTTTTGCGTCAGGTGGTTGCCACTAAGGCTTTAAGTGCCATCGCTGTCGAATGCTTCAGCCTGGTGCAGCAGCGAAAGGTCACAGCCTGCCTCGCTCTTGCCCAGCTCAACAATGAAGGACTTGTTGCGGCTTGTGAAGGCGATCTTGCATCTATGGCCGGTATGATGCTTGTTAAGGCTTTGACTGGTTCAGTGCCGTGGCTGGCAAACACCACAAGGATCACGAACAAAACTATCATTCTGTCGCATTGTACTGCTGCTTTTGATCTTGTCACCGATATTAAGCTGGCAACTCATTATGAAACAGATTGTTCCCTTGCTGTAAAAGGAACCATAGCAGCTTCTTCAGTAACTCTTTTCAGGCTTTCAGAATCCCTTGACAGGGCTTTCATCGCAGAAGGTAAGGTAGTCAGCCACCCGGGTCTGTCCGATGCCTGCCGTACACAGGTGGAAATTGAGTTACCGCCGCAGGCGCTGGATTTACTGCGAACGCGGCCTCTGGGGAACCATCTTCTTATGTTACCCGGAAAACATGCCGAACTGCTCAGACTGGCATGTATATATAAAGGAATGCAGGTTATTGATTAGCTCGTCTTGTAATTAGGAAACTTAGAAACTTCAGCTCTTTTTTTGTAACTTGTGCTTTGTGAAAAATGAAGGCAAAATGATCGTCACATGTATACATGTCAACGTCAAACCTGAAAATATTCAGGATTTTATAAGAGCTATTGTTGAAAATCATAAAGGCTCCGTTCTGGAACCCGGAAACCTGCGCTTTGATATCCTCCAGAAAGCAGATGACCCATGCCGGTTCATGGTTTATGAAGCCTATGAATCAGAAGAGGCAGCAGCTTTGCATAAAACCACCCCTCATTACATTAAGTGGCGTGATACGGTAAAGGATTACATGGCGGATACCAGGCAGGGAGTGAGATATAATATTATCGAACCGTCTGACAGATCGCAATGGTAGGACCATTTCAGTTTGCACGGTTGCCGCTTGTTTATTTCGGCAGCGGAAAGTTATATGACCTGCCAGGCATTATTGGCAGGTTCGGAGAATCTGTCCTGCTCGTGACAGGAGAGAAATCATTTTTTGAATCGGCTCACGCAAAATCACTTTTAATCAAATTTGACAAACAATCTATTAATTATCAGCATGTTCCTGTAAAATCAGAACCCTCGCCCGAGCTGATAGATGAAACGGTGCTGCGATTTGGAGATAAAAAAATTGATGCAGTTATAAGTATAGGGGGAGGCAGCGTGATTGACGCAGGCAAGGCTATTTCTGCCATGCTGTATAAATCGTCGCCGGTAAGAGAATATCTTGAAGTAGTCGGAAACAAAGAACATCCCGGGACTAAAGTGCCGTTCATAGCAATCCCCACCACCTCCGGCACCGGCAGTGAAGCAACCAAAAACGCGGTGATATCAAAGGTTGGCATGAACGGATTCAAGAGATCTTTGCGTCATGACAACCTGGTACCAGATATTGCATTGATAGATCCTGACCTTACTGTCAGCTGCCCGCCGGATGTGACAGCAGCAGCAGGGATGGATTCCTTCACACAGCTGACAGAGTCTTTTCTGTCCGTCAAATCCAATGAATACACCGATGCCCTGGCGTTGGAGGCTTTTAAGGCGGTGAACCGGTCTCTTGTCAGATGTTTTACTCATGGTGACGATATTAATGCAAGAACTGATATGTCGTTTGCCGCTCTTACTTCGGGAATTTGCCTTGCAAATGCCGGGCTGGGTGCCGTTCACGGCATAGCAGGTACAACAGGAGCTTTGCATGACATACCTCACGGCATAATATGCGGAACGCTGATGGCTGCCGGCAATGAGATTAATGTAAGGGAACTGCGAAAGGCAAACCGGGACCACCCTGCCCTTAAGAAATATGCTATCATTGGAAGGATATTTTCTCAAAAGGAAGGAGCATCTGATGATTATTATATTGACGGTTTTATTGACATCCTGCTAAAATATATGGAACAATTGGAGCTTCCGCGGCTCGGAAGATATGGGATCAGCGTGAACGACATACCGTTAATCTGCTCACAGACTGATATAAAAAATAATCCGGTAAAACTCTCAGTAGACCACTTAGCTGAGATATTAGCCAGAAGGCTGTAGGAAAGACCTTCAGACCTTAGACCAAAGACAAAAGACAAGATTATGAATCTGGCTTATTTCAGATTTTACGAGGAACTGAATGAATTTCTTCCTCATGATAAGAGGAAAACAGAATTCGAATACTTGTTTAACGGCAATCCCTCCGTTAAGGATGCCATTGAAGCTATTGGCATTCCTCATGTTGAAGTCGACCTAATACTCGTTAACAGCATTTCAGTCAGTTTCTCCGAGAAACTGAAAGATGGCGACAGAGTCTCGGTTTATCCTGTCTTTGAAACATTTGATGTTACCCTGGCCACTTATCTGAGGCCTAAGCCCCTGCGGGAGCTGAAATTTATCCTCGATGTACATCTGGGACGACTGGCAAAGTACCTGAGGCTATGCGGATTTGATTCTCTCTTCAGCAGTTACTATGATGATCGGGAAATAATTCAGGCTGCTATCCTGGAAAAAAGGATCATCCTGACACGTGACAGGCAGCTCTTGAAGGACCGAAGGGTAACTCACGGATACTGGATCAGATCTCAAAACCATAACGAGCAGCTGACAGAAGTATTTGTGCGGTTTGACCTGAGAGACCGCCTGGCACTGTTCACAAGGTGTATCACATGCAATACTCTGCTTGAAGAGGTCAGGAAAGAAGACGTTGCTGATCGCCTGCTGGCCGATACAAGCCGGTATTATTCAAAATTTACCAGATGTCCGGGTTGTGACAGAATCTACTGGGAGGGATCTCACTTTGATAAAATGAAAGTGATAATCGAGAATGTAATCAGGGCTGCTGATGAAAGGTAAGGATGAAATGTTTCCTGAATTAGCGTTAACAATTATCTTTGCGTGCCTGGCAAACAATCTGCTGATGCAATAACAGTCAGGTCAAGTAACTATGGCACAATTCTATAATCAGGGCATACAGGAAGTAATATCCCATCTAAGGACCAGTGAAAATGAAGGTCTGACCACAGACGAGATAAAACGGAGGCTTGAGGAACACGGCTACAACCAGCTTAAGTCGAAAAAAAAGAAGAGCTTCTTCAGGATGTTCATTGAGCAGTTCAAGAGCTTCATGATCATTATCCTGCTGATCGCTGCGGCAATATCAGGTGTGGTTGGCGTTATGGAAGGAGAGGGCCTTCTCGACACTTTCGTGATCCTTGGAATTCTCCTTGTAAATGCACTTATCGGCGCTTCACAGGAAAAGAGGGCGGAGACATCGCTTGAAGCCCTTAAGGATCTTGCTGCACCGCTGTCAAAGGTTCTTCGAGATGGTATGATATCAGAGGTAAGCACGAAAGAGCTTGTGCCGGGTGACGTGGTTATACTTGAAACAGGAGCAGTGATCCCTGCTGACCTGAGGCTGATAGAAGCCGTAAACCTGAAAATACAGGAATCTTCATTGACGGGAGAATCCGTACCTGTCGATAAACAGACAGTACCACTTGCAGGCGATGAGATAGCCCTTGGTGACAGGGTCAATATGGCTTTTTCGAGCGGTATGGTGACTTACGGTCGCGGAAGAGGTGTGGTTGTTGCTACAGGAATGAAAACCGAGGTTGGGAAGATAGCACATATGCTCGAGTATTCTGAAGAGACTGAGACACCAATGAGCCGGCGTCTTAATCAATTGGGCAGGATCCTCGGAATTGTCGCCCTGATCATATGCGGATTGATTTTCGTCGTGGGGGTGTTGTACGGAAACTCCATCCTCAATATGTTCATGACGGCTGTGAGTCTCGCTGTTGCTGCCATTCCTGAAGGCCTCCCGGCTGTCTCAACCATTGTGCTCGCTATCGGCGTTCAGCGAATGGTTAAGAAAAATGCTATTATCCGTACCCTTCCTTCTGTCGAGACACTGGGCAGTGCAACAGTGATCTGCTCCGATAAGACCGGGACTCTGACGCAGAACAGAATGACAGTGGTTGAGGCTTATGTCAACCATGAGACAGACGTGATTAACAGGTCTGTCGCGGGTGACAGGCTGAATGATGAGGAGAAAAGGCTTGTCTCCATTTCCGTTTTATGCGCAGATGCATATATGAGGAAGAACGAAGACGGGAAGATTGTTTTTACAGGAGATCCCACAGAAACAGCCCTTCTCGATTTCGGATTGCTTTACGGATTATACAAAGATGAGATGGAAAAAGCCTCTCCCAGGGTGGCTGAGATACCCTTTGATTCAGAGAGAAAACGGATGACGACAGTCAACAGGATGTCAGCGGAAAGTACAAGCGTTAACGTTAAAGGCGGTCTGGATGAGGTACTCAGTGCCTGCGACAAGATTGTGATCCATGGCGATATCAGGCCTATAACAATGGAAGACGTGGAAAAGATCCGTAACGCCAACGAAAAGATGGCAAATTCCGCATTGCGTGTCCTTGCGATGGCTTATAAGGATTGTCCCGAAGCCCCTCAGCAGGTGACAATAGGAGAACTGGAGAGCGGCCTTGTCTTTACAGGTTTGCTGGGGATGATTGACCCTGCAAGGCCTGAGGTTCTCGATGCCGTTGCCAAATGCAACACGGCCGGCATCCGTCCGGTAATGATAACCGGTGACCACAAGAGTACCGCATTGGCTATTGCCCGCGAGATAGGTATTTTCAGAGATGGCGATATCGCAATTACAGGTGCTGACCTGGAAAAACTTCCGCAGGAAGAGTTTTCTGAAAATGTCTCAAAATATTCGGTATATGCCAGGGTTGCCCCTGAACATAAGGTCCGCATAGTCAAAGCATGGCAGGCCCATGGCGAGATTGTAGCGATGACCGGTGACGGGGTCAACGATGCGCCAGCCCTGAAACAGGCCGATATCGGGGCTGCGATGGGGAAAGCAGGAACTGATGTGGCAAAAGGCGCCGCTGACATGATCCTGACGGATGACAACTTTGCCACCGTAGTCTCTGCAGTTGAGGAAGGCCGCAGAATTTATGACAATATTCTGAAAGTCATCCAATACCTGCTCTCGACCAACGTCGGTGAGATTTTTCTCCTGCTTGTCACTTCTATCTTCAACATGGGAATTCCTCTTCTTCCCATTCATATCCTGTGGGTCAACCTTGTCACTGACAGTCTTCCTGCACTTGCTCTGAGTGTTGACCCTCCGGAAAAAGGAATCATGAACAGGAAACCAAGAAACTCGAAGAAGGGTTTTATGACGAAAGGTATGGTCTGGAGAGTAATGTACCAGGGAGTGATGATAGGCTGCATACCTCTCGTGGCATATACGATGGGACTTCATGACGGGGGAGTGGCACTGGGCCGTACCATGGCCTTTGCCACCCTGATGTTTGTACAGCTGGTTCATGTGCGCAACCTGCATTCAAACAGCAGGTCGTCATTTGTAACAAACCCTCTCAGCAACAAACCCCTTATTTATGCCATTGCGGTATCTGCAGGCATGGCCCTGGTGGTTTTGCTTGTACCTGCCATAAGCAACGCGTTCAGCCTGGTTGCGATGGATACACGGCACTGGATAATCGTAACTGTAATGTCCCTGATGCCAATAGTTGTTGTTGAAATGTTTAAACTGTTAAGGATCAACGGTGTAAAGAGTGACATAATTTAATACCGATTAATATGGGTCATAACAGACTGGCAAAGATTAAAATTATATCAAAGGCAGGGGAGAAGAAGGTCTTCGGATTTAACCGGAACATAATTTTTACAGGTTTTACCAGCTTTCTGACCGACACCTCGGTAAAAATGGTCTATTCGGTCATGCCGATGTTCCTGATGTCGATCGGTGCTTCAAAGACAAGTCTTGCACTGATCGAGGGCATTGCCGAGAGTACTGCTTCCCTTGTTAAAGCGCTGTCTGGCTTCTGGAGCGATAAGATCGGGAAAAACAAACCTTTTATGATGATAGGGTACGGTCTGTCAGCACTTATCATCCCGCTGTATTCATTTGTGATCTCCCCGATGCAGGTTCTTCTGCTGAGATTTGTTGAACGGTTTGGCAAGGGAATAAGAACTGCGCCGCGAGACAGTCTTATAGCCGGTTCAGTTACCAATAAAGAGACCGGAAAAAGCTTCGGATTACAGAAGGCCATGGACAACAGCGGCGCTATTGTGGGTCCCCTGGCAGCATTTGTCCTGCTGATATTCCTTCCCGATGATTACAGGCTTATTTTCCTGGTGGCAGGGATACCTGCCGTACTTAGCATCTTTGTGATAATTTTTGGCATTAAGGAAGCGAAGAAAGGCCAGGCAAGCCTGTTTAAGGAATTTCATTTCAAGGACTTTTCTCCGAAATTCTATCTCTTCCTGGTCATCGTTTTTGTTTTTACACTCGGCAATTCGACGGATGCATTGCTGATGGTAAAAGCTAACGAGGTAGGGGTAAAAGTCGCCTTTATTCCGCTGGTTTATATGATTACGAGTGTTGTCGCTGTCCTCCTTGCCATACCTGTAGGATCATTGTCTGACAGAGTCGGTAAGGAGAGAATTCTCATTATAGGTTACCTGATTTACGGGATCGTATATTTTGGATTTGGCATCACCTCGCATGTAGGGGCCATAGTAGCACTCTTCGCCCTTTATGGATTTTATTCGGCAGCTACTGACGGGATACAAAAAGCATATATTTCCGATATAACGGACAAAAACAAGCAGGGCACCGGATTGGGTATCTATAATGCCCTTCTTGGTATCACACTATTGCCAGCGAGCCTTATTGCAGGGGTGCTATATGATAAGGTTAATTCAAGGATACCCTTTTATTTTGGTGCAGCAACAGCCTTATTGTCAGCAATACTGATGATCTTCTTTATAAGAGGTCAAAAAGAGCGGACCAGGAATTGAAAATATTTCTTTATTCAAGTCGCAGGGCATCAGCAGGACTGTAGCCTGCAGCTTTTTTTGTCTGGTAAAATATTGACAACCAGCCTATAGCCAAAGCAGCTAATGTGGCAATTATATAAATCAACGGACTGACTTTAACTTTACTTGCAAACCCTTCCAGCCAGTATTTCGAACCGAAATAAGCAATAGGGTAAGCAAATAGTGAAGAGATAAGAATAAGATATACCACCTCTCTGGATAACAATCGGATTACAACCTGAACTGATGCTCCGTAAGTTTTCCTTATGCCTATTTCCCTGGTTCTTTTATTTGTGATATAGGTAATGAGACCGAGCAGACCCAGGCAGGCAATGAATATTGCAAGTACTGAAAACAGAATAAAGATTTTTCCTGTTTTCATTTCTGATGAATACAGATTATTCCATAAATCAGTAAAGAAATCATATTGAAAGGGTTGGTTGGCAGTAAAGGTCTGCCATTTTTGTTCAATAGTTTTTAATGTTTCCGGAACATCATTTCCTGAAAGCCTGACAGTGGCAAACTGATCTCCTCCGAAATTTCCGAGGACGGTAAAACATACTGGTTCTATCGGGGTGTGCATCGACTTGATATTGAAGTCCTTCATTACCCCTATGATCTTCAGTCTCTGAAATTGCTGAGGACCCTGAGGCTGCAGGATATATTTTCCTACCGGGTCTGTCAGGCCGAGTGATCTGACTGCCGCCTCATTAATCAGTATGGCAGTTAAATCTTCTCCGTACTCCCGGGAGAAGAACCTGCCTGCGGCCAGTTCAACGCCGAGCGCCTGTGCAAAGTCGAAGCTAACCTGCGTCTGGTTTATAAGATAAGTTTTCTTTTCAGGATCGTCATCGAGAAGGAATGCGTTGTTATTGAAAGTGGTACCGGGTACGGCTCTGGAAAAACCAACGTTTTCAACACCCGGGATCTGCAGCAGCTGATCGCGGAATGCCTCTCTCTGCCTGAAAAATAAATCACATCTGCGGATGACTATCAGGTTTTCCTTGTTGAAGCCAATATCCTTCTTTGTTACATAATTGAGCTGGCGATAGACAATAATTGAACCGATTATGATCACAATTGAGATAGTGAACTGGATCACAACCAGTACACCCCTCATGTTCTTTGACATTGATCCCGGATTCAATGTGCCCTTCAATACTTCAATCGGATTGAATGAAGCCAGCACGAATGCCGGATAGGCTCCTGATGATACTCCCACCAGGAGAACAAGTACAATAAGTAATAGTATTCCGGTGGGGTTATCAAGGATGCCTGCAGACAGCTCTTTGCCTATCAGCTGATTAAAAGATGGCATAAGTGCAGAGACGAGTATCACTGCAATGAGAGCAGCAACAGTTACAATCAGCACCGATTCTCCAAGGAACTGAAACACCAGGCCTCTCCTGTTTGCCCCGGCGACTTTCCTGACGCCTACCTCTTTGGCCCTTGTTGCCGATCTGGCAGTTGCCAGGTTTACATAGTTAATTATGGCAATTATCAGTATGAGCAGGGCTATCACGGCAAAGATATAAACAGTACTTTCCGACCCCAGCGGTTCGAGGCCATATTGTGTCGCTCCTCTGAGGTGCAGGTCCTTAAGCGGCTCCATCACATAGCTGAAGGCGTTCCCCGCATTCAGGAAATCTTCGATGGAAATACCAAGGGCCTGAGTTATCTGAGGGCCCACGTATTTTGTAACCATACCCTGGAGCTTCTCCTCAAGTATATCCTTGTCAGTACCGTCTTTAACCACAATATAAGTGTAAAAGTTATGGCTTATCCAGAACTGGTTGTTAGCCTGCCCGGGGTATGAGCTCATTGAAGCCAGTATGTCAAATTTGATGTGGGAGTTATCCGGGACATCCTGAACCACTCCGGTAACCGTATAAATTATTGTGTCATTCTCAAAACTCATCTGTCTACCCATGGGGTCCTGGTCGGCGAAGTACTTTTTTGCATATTCCGCGGTCAGTACTACTGACCTGGGTCTTGCCAGTGCTGTTTCAGGGTCTCCTTTCAGTAATTTGAAATCTAAGACAGAAAAGAATGATGAGTCGGCGAAAAGGACGCCGTCTTCATTGAACCTGTTCTCGCCGTATTTTATAAGCCAGTCGCCCATACGTGTCACCCTGGTTGCCTTCAGCACTTCCGGGTAATCATTGATCATTGCCTGCGCCATGGGTGCTGCAGTCACAGCCTGATCGAGCTCGCCTCCGGCCATCCTTCCGACTACCTTCAGCCTGTAGATATTCTCATAATTCTGGTGAAACCTGTCATAGCTCAGCTCGTGGATCACATATAATGTGATGAACAGGAAGCTTGTCAGTCCTATTGCAAGACCGGATATGTTCATGATAACATATCCGCGTTGCTTTTTCATATTACGCAGAGCGTTGATAAAAAAATTCTTCAACATTGCCGGAACGATTAGGTTTTAGTTTGAATCTCAAGCTAAAGACATTATGTTCCTAGTTTTGCTGCATCTGCATAACAGAAAACTGTCTTTCATGTGCAACAGTCAAATAATTTGACAGTCTTTGTAAGTGAAAATACCCCAGTCCATGATCAGAAACTTCTTTCTCTCGGCAGTCAGGAATATTTCAAGACACAAGGGGTTTACTTTCATTAACGTAACAGGACTGGCTATCGGATTAGCGGCATCATTACTGATCCTGCTGTGGGTTCAGGACGAACTGAGTTTCGACAAGTTTCATGAGAATGCATGGAACATTTACAGAGTAGAGGAAGATCAGTTTTATTCAGGAGAGAGGTACCATGTAACGGTTACGCCGCATCCCAGCGGGCCAGTCTGGAAGGAGAGGATACCGGAGATCATTGATCAGACCCGCATCAACAGACTTCCAAGGTTATTATTCCGCACTGGAGATAATGTCTTCTTTGAATCATCAGTGGTTGCGGCTGACTCCGGGCTTTTTAAGATCTTTACATTACCGTTTCAGAATGGAGATCCCGAAACAGCATTAAAAGACCCTCATTCAATTGTACTTTCCGAGAAACTTGCTGAAAAATATTTTGGTGATACCAATCCTCTTGGTCAGACAATAACCCTGGAAAACAAGTTTCCATTTATGGTTACAGGCGTTATGAAAGAGATCCCTGGTAACTCGATCTTTACTTTTGAAGGAGTGATACCTTATTCTTTTCTGAGAGAAATAGGTGCTAGTAGTGATGCATGGGGAAACAATTCAATTTTCACATTTGTCCGGATTGCAGAAGGATCTGACATTGATAGCGTCAATAAGAAGCTTACGGATGTGGTCCTTGAACATATCCCCCAAACAACTAATAAATACCTGCTTTTTCCTTTTACCGACATTCATCTGCACGCTCAGTTCGGGTATGGTGAGAACCGGGGGCCCGTGACTGCTATCTACATTTTCACTCTTATTGCTGCTTTTATCCTCCTTATAGCATGTATCAACTTTATCAATCTTTCAACGGCGAAGGCTTCATCGCGGTCAAAGGAGATCGGTATAAGAAAAGTTGCAGGAGCCGACAGGAGCAGTATGATAATCCAGTTCATGTCAGAATCATTCCTTCTGGTAACCGCCTCCCTGTTAATTGCTCTCCTTCTGGTAGGGTTGTTTCTGAAAGCCTTTAATAATGTTTCCGGTAAAAGCTTTACTCTTTCAGATCTGTTACAGTTTAAATTTATCCTTAGTTTTATTATTGCAGGTCTGGTTGCCGGATTTATCTCCGGAATTTATCCGGCTCTTTATCTTTCGTCATTTAAACCGGTGTCTGTATTGAAAGGGGAACCAGTTTCGGGAAAAGGCAACGGGAGGCTGAGACAGTTTCTTGTCGTGATCCAGTTTTCTCTTTCAATCTTAATTGCTACGGCCGCAATTTTTATGAATCAGCAGCTCAGGTTCCTTCAGAACAAAGATCTGGGTTTTGAGAAGGAAGACCTTATCTGTATACCTATGGCTCAGGATATGAAGGGCAAATACTATTCTCTTAAAAGCGAACTTTTAAAGGAGACACTGATCAAAGGTGTTACGGCCTCTCTACGCAACCCGGTAATGATAGGAAGTAATTCAGGAGGAGCCAACTGGCCGGGAAAGGATCCTGAAAAAAGTGTACTGATCGGAACAAACGGTGTTGATTACGATTACCTCGAAACAATGAAAATGGAACTTGTGTCGGGAAGAAATTTCTCCAGAGACTTTCCCGGCGATATGGCACGAGATACAACAGGTAATTTCCTGGTAAATGAAGAGGTGGTGAAGATCATGGACACAGGAGATCCGATAGGAAAGAATTTCAGTTTTATGGGCCTGAACGGAACCATCGTAGGTGTACTGAAGAATTTTCATTTCAAGGGGGCTGATCAGCCCATTGAACCAATGGCCTTTGCACTGGCCGGAACGAGTTTTCTTGATTATATCCTGATAAGGTTAACACCCGGAAAAACTGAGGAATCCCTTAAGTCCGTTGAAACGGTATGGAACGGGTTAATCCCGGAATTCCCTCTTCAGTACACTTTTATAGAACAGGATTACGATAACCTGTTCAGGTCTCAGATCCGCCTTACCGGGTTATTAAAGTATTTTACGATGCTTGCATTGATAATTGCCTCTCTTGGACTTTATGGATTATCAGCCTATTCAACTGAAAGGAGGAGTAATGAAATTGGTATAAGGAAAGTAATGGGGGCGGATTCCTCAACCGTAATAATTACCATGGCCAGAGAATTCATGGTCCTTATACTTATTTCTATAATTATTGCCCTGCCTGTAGGTTGGCTTATAGTTGTAAATTTACTTAAGCAATTTGCCTACAGGATTGAGCCGCGTCCGATTGTTTTTGTCATGATAGCGGCAAGTGCGTTGTTCATTGCATTACTTACTGTAAGTTTCCAGGCGTTTAAGGCTTCGCGAATCAATCCCGTAGAAGCTCTGAAAGCCGAATAAATAAGTATTCAATACTCAATTTTCAAAATCCAGAATATGTATAACAACCTGATCAAGCACAGTTTAAGGTCATTCAAAAGACAGCGTGCATACATAATTATCAACATCCTCGGACTCTCAATAGGCATTGCTTGCAGTCTCTTGATAGCGCTGTATTTAATAAATGAGGCGAGTTACGACAAATTCAATGAAAAGAAAGATCGTATCTTCAGACTTATCCTCGACGGCAAAGTCGGGGGACAGGAGATAATCAGTGCATATACTGCTTCTGTCATTGGTCCGACCATGTCAAAAGAATTCCCTGAGATCGAGGATTTCCTGAGGTTGAATGGCTGGGGGCCGACAGTAGTAGAGTATAACAGCCAGACTTTCACTGAGGAGAACCTGATAGAAGCAGATTTATCGTTCTTCAATTTCTTTTCAGTACCGGTCATTAAGGGTGACCAGGCGAATCTGCTGAATGCTCCCAGAAAAGTTGTACTTTCTGAATCAACTGCCAGGAAGATATTTGGTAATGAGAACCCAATTGACAAATTAATTAAGGTAGGATCAGATACTGTAAGGTACACTGTTTCTGGTGTAATGGCTGACATGCCGGTTAATTCGCATTTTAACGCCAACGTAATTTTGTCATTCATGACCAATCCCAGGTCAAAGGATCCCACCTGGTTAAGCAACAGCTTCAGTACGTATCTGCTTTTAAAACCTAATACGACTTTTGTTACGGTTGAGGAAAAGATCCCGGATCTGCTGGTTAAATATGTAGGACCGGAGCTGCAGCAGTACACTGGAGTATCAATTGATGAATTCCTTAAACAGGGGAACAAGTACAGATTTTTTCTTCAGAAGCTTACTGATATACACCTCGATCCTTCAATTCAACAGAACTTCAAGAGTGCCAGTGATCCGAAGTACCTCATAATCTTTGGGAGCATTGCCATACTTATTGTTTTGATAGCTGCAATAAATTTCATGAATCTCTCAACAGCCCAGGCTTCACGCCGGGCGAAGGAGGTAGGGATCAAGAAAGTGGCCGGTTCAACCCGCCGGATGCTGGTAACGCAATTTCTGACAGAGTCATTTATTCTCTCTTTCATAGCGCTCCTGCTTGCACTGGTCTTAATAAGAGTGTCACTTCCCTATTTTAATAACCTTCTTGACACGCAGCTGAAATTAAACCTGTTTATCTCATGGTATACCATTCCGTTGCTAATCGGATTCGCCCTGTTTGTCGGATTGCTGGCAGGCAGCTATCCTGCTCTCTTCCTCTCCTCATTCAATCCATATGAAGTCCTGAAAGGGAGTGTGAAGAACAGCATGCAGAACGGTCGCCTGAGACGTGTGCTGGTTGTCTTCCAGTTTGCAGTATCCATCCTTCTTATCATCGGAACAATGATAATGTACCAGCAGATAAGGTTTATGCTCAACAAGGATGTCGGGTTCAACAAGGAGCAGCTGATTGTAATCAACAGGGCAGGGGCTCTGGGAACCAGGGTCAAATCATTCAAGGATGCTGTCAGGGAAATACCGGGTGTGATAAATATCTCGAGCTCTACTGCAGTGCCCGGCAGGAATAACAATAATAACGGGTATATGATCGAGGGAAGAAAAGATGAGACGTTCCTGCTGCAGACCAACTGGGTCGATTATGACTACCTGAAGACTTATGGCATGACCCTTGTCTCCGGCCGATCCTTCAGCGAGGAATACACTTCTGATGAGAAGGCCTGTCTGCTTAATGAAAGCGCCGTGCAGGACTTTAGCATTAATGACATCGAGAATACCAGATTCATGCGCCCTGCTGAGGGCGGAAGAATAGACTATCTGCAGGTAATCGGCGTGGTGAAGAATTTCAATTTTGAGTCACTCAGAAACCCGATACAGCCCTATATGTTTTGTTTTAAAACCGATGACATCCTGTGGGGTTACCTCTCAGTTAAACTCATGGCGCAGAACTATGCTGAAACAATCAACGGGATTGAAGAAGTATGGAAAGAGTTTACCGCAAATGACCCGCTGCAGTATTACTTTGTTGATGATGATTTTGAACAAATGTACATTCAGGAGAAACAGAACGCCCAGATGGCTGTCATATTTTCTGTCCTGGCTATCTTCATTGCAGTTCTTGGCCTCTTCGGGCTTACATCATTCACTGTTGAACAACGAACCAAAGAAATTGGCGTCAGAAAGGCCATGGGCTCTTCTGTGACTGGCATCTACCTCGTGATCTCAAGGGAGATCCTGATCCTGGTTTCCGTTTCAGCACTTATCGCATGGCCTTTAATTTATTATATTGCAGATAAGTGGCTGGAGAACTTTTATTACAAGATACATCCGGGTCTGTTGACATTTCTTGCTGGTCTGTTAATAGCTCTTGGAATAGCTCTTGCAACTATCAGCATCCGTATTATGAAAGCGGCCAGGGTTAATCCTGCCCAGTCACTTAAATATGAATAGACAGGCTCTGGTATATGCTTAAGAACTACCTGATTATCACCTTAGGAATTTGCTGAAGAACCGGGTTTTTACCCTGATAAATATTGCCGGGCTTGGAATAGCCCTGGCAGTTGTAGCTATGAGAAATCCGGTGGATTCCCTGAGGTATGAGTAAGACTTATGCTTAGTACATTTTATTTATCAGCTGACCTATTTCATCCCTTTTCTTAAGAGGAAAACAATGACTCTTACCATCCCTGGTGACTATATTTATCCCTTTTACGGCAAACAATCCTTTGCTGTAAAAAATTACTTCAAGGATATTCTCAAAAAAGATCTCCAGATTGAATTTTTCGACCTCTTCATTCAATGTTTTAAAATACAGCCGCTGATTGGTGACAATAAGCTTACCCTCAATGGTGCTGTTGTCTACCACCTGGTTGGTGTCACCTGCCTTTATGACTACCTCATTCGGATATAGTTTTACTGTCATCTCACACTCGTATTTAATTACTGATATATGATTCCTTGTATTTGTGTTTCTAACCATATAAAAGACGCCGGTTGTATATTAATGTTGCACAATTGAATGACTTTGACATCTGCTTTTCACATTTATTGTAATATTAGTGATCAAATCACTACCCGGCTAAAAACTTCAGAAGTGAGTAAATATTAAAAAATGTCAAATATTTTGACACATTTGACATTTTTTATCGTCTTTTGTAAAAAACCGGAATGAATAACGGAACCATTCTTATAGTTGATGAGGACAAAGGGGATTTGAAAGCCCTTAAAAGGATCATGAGCGATGAGTTTGAGCATGTTCTTACCATCAGTGACCCGAACAGGATACCCGGAATACTCAATCAAAATGATATTGATATTGTGATACTCGATATGAATTTCAGGGCAGTTATTCATAACGGGAATGAAGGGCTTTACTGGATGAGAGAGATCTTCAGATATGACAGCAATATAAGTGTGGTCATTGTAACTGCCTCGGGAGATATTGAGCTGGCAGTTAAAGCGATCAGGGAAGGGGCTATGGATTTTATTCTTAAACCATGGGATAACAACAGGCTCCTTTCAACGGTAAACACTGCATGGAAGCTTCGCGCTTCAAGGCTTGAAGCATCAACTCTTAAAAAGGATAACCAGCTTTTAAAGCACGAGATAAATAAAGCAGGAGAGAGGCTCATCCTTGGAGCATCACCAACCATGATCAATGTGATGAACATTGTCAGAAAAGTGGCCGGAACTGATGCCAATGTGCTTATAACCGGCGAGAATGGAACAGGTAAGGAGCTTGTGGCCAGGGAAATACATAATCTGTCGACAAGGGCTGGAGAGTTAATGGTCTGTGTTGATATGGGATCTATCACTGAGACACTTTTTGAAAGCGAGCTGTTCGGTCATGTCAAAGGCGCCTTTACAGACGCCAGGGAAGACAGGAAAGGTAAGTTTGAGGCAGCACAGAACGGCACAATGTTCCTTGACGAGATAGGCAATCTCTCTCTGCAGTCCCAGGCAAAACTATTAAGTGTCCTTCAGAACAGGTACATTGTCAGAGTAGGATCCAATAAGGAAATCCCGGTGAATATCAGGCTGATTTGCGCCACGAACTGTGATCTGGTACAAAAGGTAAGGGAAGGCCAATTCCGTGAAGACCTTCTCTACAGGATAAATACCATAATGATTGAAGTTCCTCCTCTTCGCGACAGGGTGGACGACATACCTATACTCGCCAATCACTTCATTAAAGTCAATTCAGCAAAATATGGAAAAGGTCCGATGAAGTTGAGCATCCCTGCTCTTGAAAAGCTGGCAAACCATGACTGGCCGGGAAATGTCAGAGAGCTTCAGCATGCAATTGAAAAGGCCGTTATTATGAGCGACTCAGAGGTGCTGAAACCTTCTGACTTTATTTTCAGTCTGACCCAGGGCAGATCATTCCATACTGATATGACACTGGAGGAAATGGAAAAGAAGATGATTGCCGACAGCCTCAGAAGATACGGCAATAACATTAGCATTGCCGCAGGTAAGCTTGGAATCACAAGACAGACATTTTACAATAAAATGAAAAGCTACGGCCTGTGAGATTAACAGTGACCTATTGCCCGTTCTCTCATATCTTCAGTGCAAAATCGACGGCTGCCATGGCGTGTACAATAAGAGTGTTAATAATTGGAATATTAATATCTTCCTGTTTAAGGAGCAGCGGGATCTCGGTGCATCCAAGTACAATACCATCAGCACCTGTTTTATTAAGCTTTTTGCTAATTTCAATGAAACGATACCTGGAATCATCAGAAAAAACTCCTTTAAGCAGCTCATCCGAAATTGTCTTCTGAATGAAATCCCTGTCATTTAAATCCGGGATCACCGTATCAATACCCCTCTCTTTAAGCCTGGATTTATAAAAGTCCATCTCCATCGTCTGTTTTGTACCAAGCAGTCCGATCTTACTTATCTTCTTTCTCGTGATCTCATCGGCAGTGGCTACTGCAATATGAATGATTGGTACATCAATTTCCTGTTCCAGTCTTTCAACAAACTGATGAAGGGTATTGGCGCATAAAATAATAAAATCAGCTCCTGACCCGACCAATTTCAATGTTGCATCACTGATAAGATTATAGATACCTTCTATGTTGTTCTGCTTATTGAAGGCATCTATTTCGGCATAATTTATAGAGTAGAGGATGCAACTGGCAAATTCAAGTCCACCTGATCGTTTGTTGATCTCCTCATTTATAATTCTGTAATATTCAGCACTTGATATCCATCCTGTGCCACCAACCAGTCCGATTGTTTTCATTCTTCCTGTATTATTTCAGATGATACAAAAACAGTAACATGTTTCAGGTTACTCATGCCTGATTATTTCAGCAGGATTTACCCTCGCCAATTTGATCACATAGTAAGATACAGCTATTAATGAGATCATCAATGTAATAAGGAGTGAATAAAGGAAAACCCCTGCACCGGTATTTACATGGTAAGCATAATTCAGCAGCCATCTGTTCATAAGGATATAAGCTATCGGCCATGCAAAAATAAGTGACAAAAATATAACCTGGTTCCGGAAATTCTTTGCTGCCTACAAGGAATAGCGCCATCGGTTCAATTGCCAGATGCAAAGATTGAAAATTGAAATTTTTAACAACTCCTACCACCGTTTCAAAATTTTTAGGGTCAAAGCCAAAGTTTCTGCCAACCGGGTCATCCCCGCCCATGATTTTTGCAGTTTCCTGATTTATAATAATGCTTTTTGCCGTATCTGATGAAAAGTCAGGTGAGAATCCCCGCCCGGATACAGTTTTTATATTAAAGAAATTTAGAAAATTATCTCCTATCCCCCCTTGGAAAACAGTCATAGAGGTTTCAGGCTGCTTTCCTTCCCAGTACCCGAAACCTGCTGAAGTTATTGAGTTGGGAAGGTTAGAGCAGGTAGTTATATCCACAATTTCTGAATTTCTTCTGAGCTCATTTAATAATATTTCCGGACTTTTACGAATTCCGGGATCTTTAAGTGTCACTGTCAGAATATCATCCTTTATGTACCCGACATCTTTGTTCTGAATGAAAATAAACTGGCGCAACATTGTGAAAGTACATACAAGCGCGACAATTGAGATTATATACTGAATAATGACAAGTAGATTTCTTATTTGTCCGGACCTCCTTCGTCCACCGATATTCCTGTATTCCCCCTTTAAAAGATGAAGCGGACTTATGGAAGAAAGATGGAATGATGGATATATACCGGCAATAAGTCCGGTAAGCAGCGTCAATGCAACAATCCTGAGGAGAGTTGAAAAATCAAATATCATTCTGAAGTTTAAAGGCCTGTCAGTGAAATCCCTGTAGAAGGGTAGGAGTAAAAGTACAATCAGAGTTGCCAGGATCAATCCTGCAAAAGAGAGCAGGAGAGCCTCCATAATAAATTGTATAATCAGATCACGTCTGCTGCTGCCTGAAACTTTTAAAATTCCTATTTCGCGGCCCCGGTTGTAAGATCTTGCAATGGCCATATTTGAATAATTGACACAGGCGATCAGAAGGATGAAAATTCCGATTGCCGAGATAAGATAAAGATACCTTATGTCACTGTTTTTAGCTGGTTCAAAGTTTGAATTACCGCCAAGATGAATAGATGTCAAAGGTCTGGGGACCCATTGCAAATCCTTAAACATCGGCTCATCCGGAAGGTATCTTTCTGTAAATTCATTGAGTTTGTACGTAATATCTTCCAATAAAACATTATTAAATATCTGAAAATAAGTAAGATAACTAAAATTCCCCCATTTCTCTATTTTTTCTTTTCCACCCTGAATTATGTATAGTGTTTCAAACCCGGTCAGGAAATCAAAATCAAAATGTGAGTTCTCCGGGATATTCTTTATTATACCTTTTACTGTAAACAGATACCTGTTGTCAGCTTTCAGTGTTTTTCCGACGGGATCTTCTGTCCCGAAATATTTCAAAGCCATTCTTTCCGTTATGAAAAGTGAGAATGGTTCTGCCAGGGCCTCTTCCGGATTGCCATAAAGAACCGGGAAAGTAAATATCTTCAGAAAATCAGTATCCGCATATAAAAAGACATTGTCGGAGAAAAGGGATGAGTTGTATTCCAGGGTGTGGATCCTGATTTTACATCTTGTAGCATTCTTAATCTCCGGAATATCATTATCAAGGGCAATCTTCAAAGGTGCGGGAGTGACAGCAAATTTATCATTACCCATATAGCTGAAATCGCGCGAATGTTTTGTTTCAACCCTGTATATTTTATCGGAATTTTCGTGGTATTTGTCATAGCTGAGTTCATATTCCGTATACAAGAGGATGAGTATACTGCAACTCATTGCTATTGACAGACCGATTACAGTGATAATTGACAGGTGACCCTGCTTGAAAATACTTTTAACTGAAAGCCTTAGGTAATTCTTTAGCATTTCCTGAAATTATTTCAATGCAAAGAGCACTTTAATAAAAGACAATAAAAGTTGTCATTTGATGCATGCAATGAAAAGGAGGGATCAAGTTAATGACCCCTCCAAATTCTTTCAGGGAAAGTATAAATAATTACGCCTGTTTTTCCGATACAATCTGTCCGTCAAACAGATTAACTATCCGGTGAGCAAAGCCTGCATCATGGTCAGAGTGCGTAACCATAATAATTGTCGTACCTTCCTTGTTTAGTTCAGTAAGCAGGTTCATTACCTCGACACCATTTTTTAAATCAAGGTTACCGGTTGGCTCATCTGCAAGTATCAGTTTAGGATTTGCAACGACAGCCCGGGCTATGGCAACTCTCTGCTGCTGACCGCCTGACAATTGCTGTGGGAAATGCTTTGCCCTGTGGTCGATCTTCATCCTTTTAAGAACGTCTTCCACTCTTTTCTTCCTGTCGCCGGCCTTCATCTTTAAATATATGAGCGGCAATTCAACGTTCTCGTATACATTAAGCTCATCAATAAGGTTAAAGCTCTGGAAAACAAAGCCAATATTACCTTTACGGAAGACTGTCCTTTCACGTTCCTTTAGCTTGGCAACCTCGGTTCCGTTAAAGATGTAGCTTCCGGATGTAGGATTATCAAGAAGTCCCAGTATGTTCAGGAGTGTTGATTTACCACATCCTGAAGGACCCATAACGGCGACATATTCACCCTCCCTGACATTCAGATTCACTTTGTTCAGCGCCGTTGTCTCGACCTCTTCAGTTCTGAAGACCTTTGTTAAATCATTTGTTTTGATCATGACTTTAGTATTTAATGTTATTTGGATTTCTTAAAAACCAGTTTTTCATTTTTCCCGAAAGTTTCATATCCTGATATAATTACTTTTTCTCCGGGTTGAAGGCCTTCAAGGACTTCATAATATTTTGGATTTTTTCTCCCTATTGATATGTTTCGTTTAATAGCATACGATTCAGACGGGTCAAGGACATATATCCACTGACCACCGGTTTCCTGGAAAAAGCCGCCTATCGGAACCAGGACCGACATCTTGGGCTGGCCCAGCTGGAGACTTATATAGTATGTCTGTCCGGTCCTGATATTTGCCGGAATGCTGTCCTGAAAAATCATGTCAATCTCGAATGTGCCATTCCGTACTTCGGGGTAGACCCTTTTAACAACCAGGTCAAATTCACTCCCCTGCCGGTCAAGCCTGGCAGTGAGTTGAGTTCTGACTCTGTCAATATAGTGTTCGTCAATCTGGGCTGTGACCTTGAATGATGTCAGGACATTTATCTGGCCCATATTTGCCCCGCGTGAAATTGACTGCCCTATTTCCGGCACCAGCAAACCCAGCTGACCATCGACTGTTGCTCTTACATTCAGATTCTCCACCCTCTGCCTTACAAGTGCCAGGTTTCTGCGCATATTCTCAAGATTGTTCACCATGTTGTCAACCTGTACCGAACGGAAAATTGAGTCCTGTTTCTGACGTTCAATAAACAGATCCCTGGACTGCAGCGCCATATCTAAATCTTCTTTTGACCTGGTAAATTCTTCTCTTGAAATGAGGCTGTCTTTCATAAGGATGACATTTTGATCGTAAGTACGTTCCTTCCTCTCAATATCATATTTAAGGTTGAGTAATTCCCGCTTTATCTGTAGCCTGTCCTGCTCCATAGCTATCTGGGTATTCCTCAGGAAGTTTTCCTTTTCAGCAAGTTGTGCTTCGCTGTCGAGAATGTTCAGGTAGAGATCGGGATTGGATAGTTTCAGTATTATGTCTCCTTTTTTTACCATAGAACCCTCTTCAATGAGTATTTCTTCAACACGACCGCCCTCCTGGGCATCAAGGAAGACCGTGCTGATCGGTTCAACTGTGCCGGGTACCGTTATATAATCATTGAATTGCCCCTCAGTTACGGATTCAATGATAAGTTTATCTTTTTCAACCTTATAGGTAGATGTTCGGTCAGCGAAAAAAGCCATATACATGAGCGCAACGAATACCGCTCCCAGGGCAATATATATGATATGTTTCTTTTTCAGGCCCTTCTTCCTGGCAATGGGTTTATCCATTTTTTCAATAGGCGTATCCATCCTGACTTATTTTTTGATGTTAGTTGATTACAATGTTTTCATAGTCACCCGTTGTACAAAATTGAATTGTGAGTCGCCTGAAAAGCAGCTGCAGTTTTGTTCTGAGTGCTTCAGTCTCAGCTGTAAAAAGTGTTGTCTTTGCAGCTGAGTAATCCGTCACATCAACCAGTCCTGATTCGAATTTTTTCTCAACAGAATTAAAGGACTTTTTGTTGAAAACAAGGTTGGCTTCAGCAGCGGTATATTCATCTATCCCCCTGTTGTAATTGAGGCAGGCATTTTCAATTTCGGTGTAGAGGTTGTTTTTCTCAAGTTCGAGCCTTAGCTCAGTATCATTCTTCCTGATCTTTGCCAACTTGATATTCCTTGCTGTCATATAGTTGTTGAATATCGGAATCTGGAGAGTGACGTACACAGCCTGACTGTTGTTGTTTTTCAACTGTTCGGAGAATGAAGCCTGCGCTTCGGCATCTTCACTCAGGACTTTATAATATCCGGTATAGACTGCCCCGCCGATTTCAAGCCTTGGGGCAATATAACCTTTGGAGGCAGCCACCTGCTTTTCTGAAGCTTTCAGTTCATACTCGATCGCTTTAAGACGTGGAAGGACCTCAGAGGCAATAATAAAGATACTGTCTGTATCAAACCCGGTTCCGGAAATCAGCAAAGTATCCAGAGCAGGCGTCCGGATATCAAAATCCGGGACATTATCAAGCTGGAGCATTTGTTTCAGGAGTGTCACGGCCTGGCTGGCAGAATTCTGAGCAATCGTGTAGTTAAGCCTGTCGCCAGAAACCTGGCTTTCAATCTCATACTGTCTGGAAACAGCTTCTCTCCCGGTTTCAACCATTTTGCTTATCCTGAAAAGTTGTTGTTCCGAAAGATCAAGCTGGATCTTTGAAGCATCCTCGAGACCTTTTGCATACAAAACCTGAAAATACTGTCCTGTAATGTCAAGGATGAGTGCATTTTTTGTTATCTTCTCATTTTCCAGACCGGCCTTAAGCATAAACTTATTTGCAGCTACCGTATTCAATGTTGCAAAACCATTAAACAGTTCGATAGATGAATTTAAAGAGTATGAGTTACTTATATTCTGTTTGAAGGTGATGAGGTTGGTTACCGGGTTTACTGATCTCCCGAATCCGACATTCGCATCTGAACCGAAATTGAGCGTGGGCAGCATGTCCAGCTTTGACTTGGTAAGGTTTACTTCAGCAGTTTCAGTCTGAAGCCTCTGTCTCTGCAATCCAATATTATTTTCGATAGCATAGTTGATGCAATCTTCAAGTGTCCATTTCTTTGCCTGCGCTGATAATTCATGGGAACATGTAATTAGCACCAGGATTGCAACCCAGATCAATTTTTTCATTTCTTTCTCCCAGTTTATATTCTTGTGACAAAGTATATGCCATACTTTTAATTAAAAGTAAATCAATTATATATGAATATATCTCATTCAGAAAGTGTAAAATAATCAGACACTCAATTGTCTTTGGTCTTTACATTTTACAAATAGATTATTTATTGCATTAATCCCTGACATTTAAGACCTGTCATTAAGTAAATTACCGACAAGGCGAAAATAAAGGAGTGTCGTTAAATCTTGTTAATGTTATGCTAATGATATACCCGGCTAACCAAATATTCTGCTATTTATGTTTACTTTCGAATACGAAATCGAAATGACATGCTAAGGAATCTAATAAAGACAGCAATCAGACATATAGTGAAGCATCCGGGCTATAGCTTTCTGAACATACTCGGACTTTCTATTGGTATTTTAAGTGCCTTGTTTCTTGTTATTTATGTTTCTGATGAAGTGAGTTATGACCGTTATAATGAGAAAGCTGACAGGATCTACCGGGTTTCTTCAAAGATTACTGAACCGGATGACCAGTTTACATGGAATGTTGCTCAAGTACCCTTCGGACCGCAGGCGGTGCAGGATTATCCAGAGATTCAGGCTTTTGTCAGGTTTATACCGATGGACCGAACGTTATTCAAATATGAGGACAAAGAGTATTATGAAGAGGACTTTTACTACGTTGATTCAACCCTGTTTGATATATTCACTTATAAGGTAATAAAAGGAGAAGTAAAGTCGGCGCTTATTGAACCCGACAAGATTATTCTCACTGAGACAGCAGCCGGAAGATATTTTGGCAGCGATGATCCTATAGGGAAAACAATAACGTCGGACGGCAATAACTTTGAAGTAACAGGTGTGATAGAGGATGTACCTTTTAATTCACATTTTCGTTTTGATGCAGTAGCTTCAAGGAATAATCTTCCAAAACAGCTGGGAACATGGGGAAATTTCGGAGTTTTTACATACCTTCTGTTGCCAGAAGGCCTTGATGTTAAGGAATTTGAGAAAAAAATACAGGCAATGTATGCTGCATATATGGAGCCGATTTTTGGACCGGTCCATATCACAGTGGAGTACATACTTGAACCTATTACCCGCATCCATCTTTATTCGACAAACCAGGGTGAACCTGAACCTACGGGAAGTATTACTTACGTATATATCTTCGCCATTGTAGCGCTTTTCCTTGTCCTAATTGCCGCCATGAATTACATGAACCTGGCAACAGCACGTTCAGCGGGGCGCGCACGTGAGGTAGGCATGCGCAAAGTTGTCGGATCGAGAAGAAGTACGCTTGTAATGCAGTTCCTGTCCGAATCAATCCTGTTTACTGTTATTTCCCTTCTGATCAGCATTATAGGATTGATCGTTCTTCTGCCGAAGTTTAACCAGCTTGCCGGCAAGTCATTTAATCTCCATGTTTTATATAGTCCGGAAGTAATTTTAAGTCTGCTTGGCATCATCATCCTGGTAGGCATCATAGGAGGAAGTTATCCGGCATTCTTCCTGTCAAGATTTAGTCCTGTCACCGTTCTTAAGGGTGAGATCACCCGGGGCTCGGCTGGCAGTCTTTTCCGGAGGATACTTGTTGTAATACAGTTCGCTGTCTCAGTAATCATGATAATTTGCACCCTGGTTGTCTTCAGACAGCTTAACTACCTGAAGACCATGGACCAGGGATTTGATCAGAAGAATGTTGTAAGCCTCCAATTGAACGGTCCGATGGTACAGAAATATCCTGTGCTGAAACTTGCACTTCTTGAGGATCCCAACATTAAATCTGTTGGTGGAACCAGTAACCCTGTCGGAGAAGGTTCAGGCAAATTTCTGTTGAATGTCGAGACTGACCAGGGTATGGCATCCCGGGGAGTTAATCTTGTTGTGGTCGATCATGATTTTGTGGAAACCATGGGTATTAAAATGAAGGAAGGACGTGATTTCCAGGTTGATATGCCTTCTGATACACTGACCGGAGTTGTGGTGAACGAAACTTTTGTAAATCGAATGGGATGGAGCGAACCGATAGGAAAAAAGATTGAGGTGGGTGATGAAAATACGCTCAGGGCCAGGGTGATAGGTGTGATGAAGGATTACCATCAGACAGGTATGTATAATGAAATAGAAACGCTTGCTCTTTTCTACCGCATCAATAATCCAATAGTATACGTAAAATTAGCTGATAATAATACCGAACAAACCCTTACTTACATCGAAACCAGATGGAAAGAGATCTTTCCGGATCAGCCATTTACATATACTTTTCTCACCGAAAGATTTAACAGACAATTTGAGGCGGATGAAAAGCGGGGACTGATCTTTACTATCTTTACCATACTGGCAATACTTATTGCCTGCCTGGGTCTTTTCGGATTGGCGTCCTATACGGTCGAGCAACGCACAAAGGAGATCGGCATCAGAAAAGTATTCGGGGCAGATGAGAGAGTAATCCTGCGGCTGATATCAAAAGAATTTGTTATCCTCACTTCGATCTCGATAATTATTGCAATTCCAGTCGCCTGTTACTTCATGAATAACTGGCTTGAGAATTATGTTTATCGGACTAAAATCGGAGTAGTTCTTTTGCTGGTTGCGGCCTTACTGACAATTTTAATAACGTTTTTAACTATCGGCTTCAAAGCTTATCAGGCAGCTATAATGAATCCGGCCAACTCTGTCAAGACCGAATAGCTGTAACAGCAAGGGGGCCGGTTTCCGGGCCCCTTTTTATTGTCATAAAACGAGTTTTCTACTCTTCAGGTTTTTCAGGAGCATCAATTTCGCCGTCGTAGGATATTGTACTGCGGTTATTGCTGATTATGGTCAGTAACGCACTTCCTCCGGAACCGACAAATAGTGACAGTCTGTACACATCATCTGGTCCTTCAACCACAGCGTTGACCTGGTAACCTTTCTTTTTTGCAGTTACGGTGTATTCCTTTGGCTTCCCTTCAAACTTTATTCCGCCGTCATTCGCGCTGTATGCGACTGCACTTGTTGCCCTGCCAAAATACGGCAAATAACTCTTTATCATATCAGGGTGAAATTCTACCGATCCCGGGTTTGTAGTCAGATCCATTGACCTGTATCCCTGGGGCATTGCCCTGTGTGCATTAAAGACAAATTCCCTGGCATTAACCATAGTCTCAACCAGTTTCTGTTTTTCAGTACTGCGTTCAGCTTTTAACTCTCTTCTGGTCTTCTCCTGTGAGAAGCCGCAAATGGCAAAAGAAGCGAAAAGCACCATGAGAAATAATACTTTTGTTTTCATTGTCTTAAATTTTAAGAAATCTTCGATTTCCAAGTCAAAGGTACATCTATTTTGCGATTGGTCCGGCAGGTACCTCTTCGGTTTTTCTTTCCCTCCTCCCGGTAATACCAAAGAAGTAGATAAGCGAAAAAGCTATAATGATAATGCCAGTGACAGTTATCCAGTCGGGATGCTCTCCCGGTACCATAATCCAGCTCAGGATAGCGCCGAAGACAGGGATAATAAACTTCCAGAGGTTCAGCTCAGATACCCTCACCTCAGGCCTCTTCAACAGTACATACCACCTTGAGAATGTGAAGGCTGACATGAAGGTAAGCCATACCAGCACAATCCAATAGCGGACAGGGAAGTGAGGGCCTGACGGAACATCCTCAAATAAAAATGAGAGTGCAAAAATTATTATGCCTCCGATAAAAAGAGAGAATGAGCTCAATACCAGTGGATTCATATTCTTGCCCTTCTTCGATATAAGAACATTGCTTGTTGCCGTTGAAATGTTGGCAATGAATATCATTACAATTCCCGTGATTTCCGTTGGGCCGCTGAAATGAAACCCCTGTCTGCCGGCACTGACAAGGACGATCCCGGCTATTCCCAAAATAATTGTCAGCACCTTGGCAAGCGTAAACCTCTCCTCCCTGATCATTATTCTGGAGACAATGGCTGTTACAAAAGGCTGAGAACCGACAATTACTGCGCCGATGGCTCCCGGAACATAGTTCATTCCGATGTAAAAGAGAGTGTAATTGATGAGAGTTTGCAGCAATGTAACCCATAGCGAAAGGCCCAGGTTATTCTTTATCATCTTCAGGTATGCACGTGGTCGTAATGTAAAAGGCAGGATCATCAAACCCGAAATGATAAACCTCGACCCGGCAAAGTGAAGCGGTGTTGAATACTGAAGTCCGATTTTAATGAACGGGTAAGCTGTTGACCACAGCAGGCATGTAATTATTGCCCATGCGATGGTATTAGAGTGCCGCTCTTTCATCACGTGCAGAAAGGTAATATCCCTGAAACCGCTGTTGATGCGGGTGTTTAAGGTGATATTATAATAAAATCCTGATCCGGATTACTATTTCTTTCCGGCAGCTGGTTTTTTTGCCTTTGCCTTTGGTTTTGCCGCTGCTTCTGCCTTCTTTGCTGCAGGCTTTACTGCTGCTTCAGCTTTCTTAGCTGCAGGCTTTACTGATGCTTCAGCTTTCTTAGCTGCGGGCTTTGCTGCTGCTTCGGCTTTCTTTACTGCAGGTTTTGCTTTCGCTTCGACCTTTTTGATTACAGGTTTTACGGCCTTGACTTCGGTCTTCTTAACCTCTTCTGTTTTTTTCGGCTCTGCAACTTTCTTTACTTCGGGTTTGGCAATAGCTTTAGTAGCAACTTTTGGCCTGGCTGTCTTAACTGCAACCTTTTCGGTCTCTGCTTTTACTTCAGTTACCGGAACAGGAGCAGGAGCAGGAACTACCGGAGCTGTTTTTGGCTTTGTTGTCTTTACTGCAATCTTTTCCGGCTTAACTTTTACTTCAGTAACCGGCGCAGGAGCCTTAATTATCGGAACTACTTTCGGAGCCGGTATTACTACGGCCTTTTTTTCTTTTTTACGCCGACGGACGCCATAGGTTCCTCTGATTATTTTGCCTCTCTTTGATTTCTGATCACCTTTACCCATGATATAATTTAATTTAGTAGTGAATATAAAAGTTTATGATTGGCAAAAGTAGTAAAATTTGACTCGTATTATGAATTTATGTTAATAAAAAGGAGACTCAGATAACGCTGCTTACCTGCTGATTATATAAATTTGCGGATATGGGATCGAAGAAGCTCAGGATATATTCTCCGGATGTCACTCCACGGCTTGAGTATGTGGCAGGGGTGATCTTCTCATCTGTTCTGGGTGTTGATTATGAAATAACTGATGACAGAAGAAAAATCGGAAGCAACCCTTCCATCTTCTATTCTGATGAAAAGGTAAAAGATCAGTTTGTCATCAGGCCGTCAGGGCTGCTCTCGGCTACCGGAGTGACTGCGATGGAGCCTGAAGTAAAGCAGGTAGGAGAGATGCCAGTACTCTTTGCATCCGGCGAGGGTGTTTTTCCTTTTGATATCTTCTCGGCTGCATTTTATATGCTTTCGAGGTACGAAGAATATCTTCCCTCTGCCCGTGATGCTCACGGAAGGTTTGCGGGAGACAGGTCGGTAGCTTACCGCGGAGGATTTCTGCGTAAGCCGGTAGTGGATATCTGGGCACGTTACCTTGCCGCTGAACTGGTAAAACATTATCCGGTGATCACCATCAGGCATAACGACTATGACGCACTGCTTACCATTGATGTTGATCAGCCGTTTGCCTATAAGAGCAGGGGTTTCATCAGGAGCATGGGAGGCCTGGTTAAAGGCATCACCGGCACAGGAGCAAAACCGGCAGAACGGTTACGGACCATGACAGGGCAGATTAAGGATCCTTATGATACTTTTGATTATATCGACGAACAGGTAAAGCTTCACGGGTGCAAAACCCTTTACTTCTTCCCCACAGGCGATCCGGGCGCCTATGATCACAATCCGCCCTACAGAGACCGCGAATATACATCCACCATAAAGAAGTACGACCTGATGGCAGGAAGCGGCCTGCATCCATCTTACCATTCTGCGGGGAGACCGAAGACACTGAAGATGGAGGTGGACCGGTACAGGCATATTACTGGTCACCATCCCGAACGGGCACGGCAGCACTGGCTGCTGCTGCATATGCCTGAAACGTATCAGAATTATGAGAACACCGGCATAAAGTATGACTACACTATGGGCTATGCCGACGAGCCCGGCTTCAGGGCAGGCATAGCCCGCCCGTTCCTCTTCTATGATCTGAGCAGGGAGAAAGTTACCGGATTGACTGTTGTACCTTTTCAGGTGATGGACGGAACGCTGGGACAGTACCTGCACCTCTCGCCGGAGGCTTCAACGGGCGTCATCAGGTCAATAATTGAAGCAACAAGAAATGCCGGCGGACTTTTCGTTTCTGTCTGGCATAATACCTCCCTCACGGAAAAAAACGGATGGGAAGGATGGAAAAAAGTGTTTGAGGATACGCTGGCTATGCAAAAGCCATGATCGCTTATCTTAAGAATGAAGAGATAGACCGTGCAAGGTGGGACAACTGTCTGGCAGAGATACGCGAGGTCAAACCTTATCCGTGGTCATGGTACCTTGATATCATGGCACCCGGGTGGGATGCACTGGTAGACGATGATTATGATGCCCTCTTCCCCCTGCCCCGGTTTCGCAAGTATGGCTTCAATTACCTGGCTACCCCTGTCTTCCTCCAGCAGCTCGGTGCATTCAGTCCTGATATTGAAATCAGTAAAGAAAGCGGAAGAGTTCATTTCCTTCATGCCTGAATTCTACAGACTGATTGATCTGAATATAGCCCAAAAAGTTGAGACTGAGGAATATAAGGTTACCCCGCGTTCCAATTATGAGCTGAAGCTCGAAGGTTCATATGAAAGCATCTGGTTCAGTTATATGACTGACTGCAGAAGAAATATCAACATTGCTCACCGTTATCCGCAGGAAATTGTTGACACTGTAAAACCGCACGAAATCATTTCCCTTTTCAGGAATAATATAGGAAAAAGGGCAGGAGTGATCAGGGATGCCAGTTATCATCGGCTGCACAGTCTTATGGATCACTGCACCACTACAGCAAAAGGAAGGATATTGGGTGTAAGGTCACCGAAAGGCAAGCTGCTCTGGGGTATATTCATGATTGACACGGCCGATCGCATTACGTTGCTTTTTACCGCCGGAAGCAGGAAGAGCCGCGAGTTGCGCACAGCATATCACGTAATTGACCACATCATCAAGCTTAATGCCGGAACCGGCAAAACCGTTGATTTTGCAGGTTCTTCAGTACCATCCATCGCCATCTTCATGAAGTCTTTCGGCGGAACGAGCACCACATATTACAGGCTTTACAGAAATAATCTTCCCTGGCCTGCGAGATTGTTCAAATGATCAGAAGAGCAGCTCAATCACCTCGTCAGAGGCGCCGGTATCCGTCAGTTTACCGTTCTCGCACCGCATAGTCCTTGCCGGAAATTTTTTTACCAGCGAATGTTTGTGTGTTGACATAACCACCGCTCTGCCGTTGTCACTTATACCGCGCAGCAGCCTGTGGATATCCTCTGATGTTTCAGGGTCGAGGTTGCCGGTAGGTTCGTCAGCAAGAATTATCTCAGGGTCATTGAGCAGTGCCCGGGCTATTACAACTCTCTGCTGCTCACCTCCGGAGAGCTGGTGCGGCATTTTAAATCCTTTGTTCTGCAAACCGACTTTTTCAAGTACCTCCCTGATACGGTCTGCGGTAGCTGTCTTATTTGTCCATCCGGTCGCCCTGAGGGCGAATTCAAGATTGTCATGTACTGACCTGTCGGTCAGAAGCTGAAAATCCTGGAACACAATCCCGAGCTTACGCCGGAGGAGCGGTATGTCTCGTTTCTTCAGCCTGCGCAGATCGAAACCTGCCACCCATCCTTCACCGTCGGTAAGCGGCAACTGTGCGTTCAGGGTTCGGATAAGCGAAGTCTTGCCGCTTCCCACCCTGCCCACGAGATAAAGAAACTCACCCCTGTCAACCTTCAGGTTGACGTCAGAAAGGACAAGGTGATCTCCCTGTATAATTGAGCAACTCTTTAATTCAATAATCCTATCAAGCGGTGCAGCATCTTCCATCCAAATCACTTTTCACGCAAAATAAAAAAGAATTAACAATCGGTGGCAGGGATGTTGATAAAATGACCATGAAAGAGATTTTCAGGCAGTTTTATAATTGTATTTTTACCGCTGAATAATTTGCACTGAAATAATCGTGCAAAATATTGTTAATAAGATAATTACATGCGGAATGATTTCTGCTGGTGTTTTTTTTGTATTAATGAAGGCTAAAGAAAAGATAAAGTTATGAACAGGAAGATATTGATGATCATTGTTGTAGCAGCCTTCACAGCAGGAGCAGCCGTGAAAGGGCAGTCATCCTTTGCCGGAGAAGAGATTACCTCTCTGCTTAACAATGGCTATGAGATGTATGGCAAGGCGAAGTATGCTGCAGCCATTGAGCTGTTCGATAAATGGCTGGCGTCAGAAAAAACAGGCAACAAGCAGCAAAGAGCTGATGCCGAATACTATGCGGCACTTTCAGCCATGCGCCTGATGAGCCCCGATGCAGAATACAGGATGCAGAACTTTATATTGTCCAACGCAGAAAGCCCCATGTTGAACCAGGCCAGGTTCGAGTCCGGACTTTACTGTTATCAGAAACGCAATTACACCTGCGCAATTGAATGGTTTGAACAGACTGACCGGCTGCTGCTACCAGAAAAGAACCTGCCGGAATATCTTTTTAAGCTGGGATACTCACATTATATGAAGGGTGACGTGAAAAGAGCATCGATGCTCTTTTCCGAGATCACAGATGTTGATACTGATTATACAGTCCCGGCAATCTATTACAGCGCATGCATAGCGTATGAAAACGGTTTTTACCGCACTGCCCTTGATGGCTTTGAGCGGTTAAAGGGAGATGAAACCTTTGGAGGTGTGGTGCCATTCTATATCGTCCAGATTTACTATCTCGACAAAAACTACGATGGAATTCTGGAGATGGCCCCGTCGCTGATAGATCAGGCGGGCAAAAACAGGGAGGTGGAACTCTACCGCTTCATCGGTGATGCCCACTTTCAGAAAGGAAACTACAGTGAGGCTGTCCCCTGGCTCGAGAAATTTGTTAAAGATACCCGCCTGAGCGACAGGAATGACAAATACGAGCTTGCATACAGCTATTATCAGACAGGCGAATTTGAAAAAGCAACAAAGCTCTTTACTGAAGTAGTGGGGAAGAGCGATATTCTTACCCAGAACTCATATTATATGCTCGGGTCTTGCTACCTGAAAAGCAATGATAAAAAAAGGGCTCAGCTTGCTTTCTCAGCCGCTTCCGGTATGAATTACGACAAATCAATACAGGAGGAGGCCCTCTTCAACTTTGCCAAACTGTCTTACGAAAATTCCTACTCACCGTTCGGAGAAGGAATAGAAGCCCTTCATAATTATATCGCGACCTATCCTTCTTCGGACCATACCACCGAAGCCTATAATTACCTTGTCTCAGCTTATATGCGACTTAATAATTACCAGGCAGCCCTGAATTCTCTTGACAAGATCTCCGTTAAAGATGACAGGCTGAAGGAGGCATACCAGAGAGTGGCTTATTACAGGGGAATAGAACAGTTCCGGAATAAAAATTACGCTGATGCTGTGACTTTGTTCAATAAGTCATTGAAATATAAGGAAATGAATGCATCTGTCAGGGCTCAGTCACTTTACTGGAGAGGAGAGTCAAACTATCGTCTTGGAAATTCTGATGCAGCCCGCAGTGACTGGGAGATGTTCAGACAGCTGCCCGGAGCATCCTCGCTGGCAGAGTATGACCTTATCGATTATAACCTTGGTTATGTATATTTTAATGACGGCGACTATAATGCAGCTTTGCCGCTGTTTATTTCTTTCAACGGCAGGGTAAACCAGGCGACTCGTTCGGATATAGCCGTGGATGCACGCAACCGGATAGCCGACTGTTATTATATTAAAGCAGATTATTCAGATGCTATCGCCTAT
Organism: uncultured Bacteroidales bacterium; assembly: GCA_963849945.1. GTDB lineage: Bacteria > Bacteroidota > Bacteroidia > Bacteroidales > VadinHA17 > SR-FBR-E99. Next base: position 354,580 of record CAWKJD010000015.1, read on the forward strand.
TATGACAAGGTCATCGACTATGCTAAAGTTGATGCCGATTATGCCATGTTCCAGAAGGGATTTGCCCTGGGCCTGAGCAATAATAACCAGGCCAAGGTCACCACCCTTTCCTCACTTATTGAGAAATATCCGAAGTCGGTATACGTGCCCAATGCCCTGTTCGAGCGCGGAAGGGCCTACGTTGCGCTGGAACAGCCTTCAAAGGGTGAGGCTGACTTCACAAACATAATTGCCTGGTACACAAACAGTCAGTTTGTTCCTCCGGCTATAGTGCAGCTTGGACTGATCTATTACAACGCCGGAGAAAATGAAAAGGCAGTTGCCCAGTTCAAAAAGGTGATTGAAAACTTCAGGAACACTCCTGAGGCACGCAATGCCGTCAACGGGCTCAGGAATGCTTACACCGAGATGGACGATGTGAATTCGTACTTTGCCTATATGAAGAATGTTGAAGGATTCGGAGACATCGAAGCATCAACACGCGATTCCATGACATATGTCTCCGGAGAGAACCAGTACATAAAAGGTAACTGCGACAGGTCAGTACAGATTTTCACAAGCTACCTCAACGAATTCCCGTCAGGCAACTTTGCCACCAATGCCAGATTTTACCTGGCCGACTGTCTTAACAAGTCAGGCAAGGTTGATGAAGCCCTTGGCCTGTATCAGAAAGTCATAAGCGTCGGTAACAACCAGTTCATGGAACAGTCGTTACTCGGAGCCGCCTCAATAACTTATGGCAAGCAGGATTTTCGCGGTGCATATTCTCTGTATGAGGACCTCAGCCGTCAGGCAACCAATCCCGAGAACCAGTTGTATGCAAGTCTTGGCATGATGAGGTCGGCAGTGAGGATTGATGATGATGAGAAGATCATCGCTTCAGCCGCGATGGTGCTTGGCTCTGAAAAATGCACTGAAGAGCTGGCCCGCGAAGCAACCTTTGTGACTGCCAGGGCCAACCAGCGGTTGGGAAACCGTGAAGAGGCACTCGACGACTATCGCAGGGTTGGTACTGAAGTGGCCACGGCTTACGGAGCTGAATCCAAGTATCATGTTGCTGAACTGCTATTTCAGTCAGGTGACCTGAACGGGGCAGAAAAGGAAGTTAACGAATTCATTGATATGGGATCGCCTCACGCATACTGGACGGGGAAAGTTTTCCTTCTCCTTTCAGACATAGCTGCCAAAAAGGGTGATACATTCCAGGCAAAAGCGACACTTCAGAGTCTTATTGACTACTATACTGTTAAGGATGATGGAATCATTGACGAAGCCCGTACCCGCCTTTCAGCCATGAACGCCGGGCAGCCCTCAGGTGAGCCTGCTGATACTGCTAAACCAACAGCGAACTGATCAGAGACAACAAAGACAACGAAATGAAAAGAAAATCATATATCACACTTGCAGCACTTCTGATATCAGTGTTCGCCGCCGGTCAGACCCAGGAAGACACGATAAAAAGATCAGTGACACTTTATAATCCTTATAAGCCGACCTTACAGGAGGCTGTTAAAAGAACTGTACTTCCGGCTGCTGCCGATACGTCAAAAGTCAATATTGAATTCTCATACGACTTCACGCCCGGAACATTTGTCCCTGAATATAAGGTCAGTCCCATAAAGTCTGCCGTACTTTCTCCCGATCCGTTGCCGGAGCTCAAAAAAGGGTATGTCAGCCTTGGATTTGGAACCTACCTGACCCCATTCCTGGAGGTCAGCGTTTCAAACACAAGATCCAGGAAAGGAACAATAGGTCTTTTTACAAGGACGTATGCCTCAGCAGGCCATCTGAATCTTGAAAATGACGACAGGGTTTATGCCGGTTTTATGGATAACCAGGCATTGCTCTACGGAAAGAAATTTTACCTGAGAAGCCGCCTCGATGCGGATATCGATTTCAGGCAGATGTCGAGGTATGCATATGGTTATAATCCTGTTGTGACGGATTTCGACCCTCAGAATAAAGACATCAGATCGGTTTATTATGACATCACTGGAAGAGTCAGGTATTTTACCATGGAGCCCGACTCTAATGATTTCAAATGGGATGCCACTTTCAGGTATAACCTCTTCAGCCGTGCAGGCGACGGCACACAGAATAATCCCGGACTTACAATTAAGGGAGGTACGAATATGTTCGGCTTTTACGGGGCAGCCACTCTCGATTATGACCTGTGGCTTTTCTCAAACGCCATCGACACGAAGTCAAGAAATCTTATCTCGCTGGCACCCTACATTACAAAGGGCACTGAGGACTGGCGGTTAAAGTTTGGGCTCAAGGCTTACTTCGATCTGAAAGAGAACCAGGATCCCCTTCATGGAGGAGAAACAAAGCTTTATGCTTACTTTTACCCTGATGTATCATTTACCTTCAGGGTGATACCAAAGTTTCTCAGGGTCAGGGTTGCTGTCGACGGCTCTCTTGAGAATAACCAGGCTCACAATGCCGTGTACCTGAACCCGTGGCTGATGCCCGGTGATACCCTCTTCACACTTCGCAACACCGACAATCAGCTCAGGATTTCTGCCGGCCTTTCCGGAAATATGAATGTTGCTGCGACCTATGCATTCGATGTGAGCTATACTCTGTTCAAGGATATCCTGCTCTTCAGGAACGATACAACAGGGCCGGGAAATTATTTCCTGCCTGTCTATGATGACGGTAACCTCCTGAAGGTGCACGGAGAGGTCACGTATCCGGTGAACCACCTGCTGAAATTATCCCTGCTGGCCAATTATTACGGTTATGATCTCTCTTCACAGGAGTATGCATGGCACAAACCCGGATGGGAGGGATCGCTGAAGGCAGATTATAATCTCAGGAACAAAATTGTGGCATCAGCTGAACTGTCACTTATCGGACCACGGCATGCCATGGTTGCAGCGCCCGAAAAAGTTGTGAACCTTCCGGTTCATCCCAACCTGAATCTCGGAGTTGAATACAAGTATACACAGGCTCTGTCATTCTGGCTGAAGTGCGACAATATTTCATATAACCGTTACTATGAATGGAACTATTATCTTGCCCGTAACTTCATGATCCTGGCTGGATTTACCTACAGCCTGTAGATTGTCGGTAAACATTTTAAATTGTTCATATCTCTTTGATCAAATTATTGCCTTTTTGGAGGCAAAATCCGTACTTTTTACTACCTTTGTATGATTTAATAAATAACATATTATCAATTGTTTAACTATATTATTTTTTAATTAAAATATTTCTGAAATGAGTGATGAGGAATTGATGAGGAAGAGCAAAGAGCAGGATGAATACTCAGCTGACAGTATCCAGGTACTTGAAGGCCTCGAAGCTGTAAGAAAAAGGCCGGCAATGTATATCGGCGATATCGGCGTTAGAGGATTGCATCATCTTGTATATGAGGTTGTTGATAATTCGATTGATGAAGCTCTCGGAGGATTTTGCACCCGTATAGATGTTACTATAAATGAAGACAACTCTGTTACCGTGGTTGACGATGGTCGCGGAATTCCGGTTGAGGTTATCGAAAAAGAAAAGAAATCGGCTCTTGAAGTCGTCATGACAGTCCTGCATGCCGGTGGTAAATTTGACAAGGGATCTTATAAGGTGTCAGGCGGACTGCATGGAGTAGGAGTTTCATGCGTCAATGCCCTGTCATCGCAAATGACCGTTGAAGTCAGGAGACAGGGGAAGAAATGGGAACAGACCTACCAGAAGGGCAAACCGGTCACTCCGGTTGAAGAGAAAGGTGTGACCGACAGCTCAGGGACTACTACCACTTTCATGCCTGATAACACTATTTTCCAGGTCATTGACTTTAAATTCGAAATACTGGCAGCACGTCTTCGCGAACTGTCCTTTCTCAACAAGAAGATCCTCCTTACTCTCACAGACAAGCGCGATATGGTCGAGAATGGCAACGGATCACATCCGGTGTCGGAAGAATTCTATTCGGAGAGAGGCCTGGAGGAATTCGTTGAGTACCTTGATGTTAACCGTGAGAGACTGATCGATAAGATCATATATATCAATTACGATAAAGGAGATTCACCGGTTGAGATTGCCCTCGAGTACAACACCTCTTTTTCCGAGAACGTGCATTCTTATGTGAATAATATAAATACGATTGAGGGAGGTACTCACCTTGCAGGTTTCCGCAGGGGTCTCACCCGTACACTGAAAAAGTACGCTGAAGATTCCGGTGCGACTTCCAAACTCAAGTTTGATATCAATGGCGATGACTTCCGCGAGGGACTGACCTCGGTCATCTCAGTCAAGGTTGACGAGCCTCAGTTTGAAGGGCAGACGAAAACCAAGCTGGGTAACTCAGAGGTCATGGGATCTGTTGACGTCGCAGTAAGCACTGCCCTCAGCAATTATCTTGAGGAGAACCCTAAGGATGCCAGGGCGATAGTGCAGAAGGTTATACTTGCCGCAACAGCCCGCCATGCTGCCCGCAAGGCACGTGAGCTGGTTCAGCGTAAGAATGTTCTTTCAGGTTCAGGACTGCCTGGCAAGCTGGCTGACTGTTCAGACCGTGACCCCGCCGTCTCGGAAATATTCCTTGTTGAGGGTGATTCTGCAGGTGGAACAGCCAAACAGGGCCGTGACCGTAAGTTCCAGGCTATATTGCCATTGAGAGGCAAGATACTGAATGTCGAGAAGGCCATGCAGCATAAGATATTCGATAATGAGGAGATAAAGAACATGTTCACCGCCATGGGCGTGAATATAGGAACAGATGACGACAGCAAAGCCCTGAATGTGGCCGGCCTCAGGTATGGAAAGATCATAATAATGACTGATGCCGATGTCGACGGATCGCATATAACAACCCTCCTGATGACATTCTTCTTCAGGTACATGCATGAGCTTATTGAGAACGGTAATATTTATATTGCCACTCCTCCTCTGTACCTTATTAAAAGAGGGAAAGCGGAAAAGTACTGCTGGACTGAAGAGGAGAGGGCAGCGGCAGTACTGGAGATAGGGCAGGGGAAGGAATTTGCTGTCACTATTCAACGGTACAAAGGTCTTGGTGAGATGAATGCTGAGCAGCTGTGGCAGACGACGATGAATCCTGAGACACGCACGCTGCGCCAGGTAAACATAGACAGCGCTGCCGAGGCTGACCATATCTTCTCAATGCTTATGGGTGACGAAGTCCCTCCAAGAAGAGAATTCATTGAGAGGCACGCGAAGTACGCGAATATTGATGCCTGATAAGGCAGCAGGGATGTAAAATGCAATTTGTAGCGACGCCCTGTCAGGGCCTCGTTGAGCGGGCGAACGGCAAAACGAAAAAAAACGATAACCGACAACCTCCATGTCACCAGCTACGCAGCCGGCATTCAAAAAGAGTTTGAATCTCGTTGACTCTTCTGCAATAGTAATCGGGTCAATGATCGGCTCCGGCATCTTTATCGTCAGCGCTGATATGTCGAGAACTCTTGGGTCACCGGGGTGGCTCCTCGTGGCATGGCTCATCACGGGCTTCATGACGATCATCGCTGCCCTCAGCTACGGCGAACTGGCCACAATGATGCCAAAAGCCGGCGGACCCTACGTATATCTGCGTGAAGCATACAGCCCTCTCGTCGGGTTCCTGTACGGCTGGACCCTTTTCCTCGTCATACAGACAGGAACTATCGCAGCGGTTGCAATGGCGTTCGGCAAGTTCATGGGTGTGATAATACCATGGATCAGCGAAACAAACATCCTCATGCGGCTGGGACCGGTTAAAATATCATCAGTACATGTGATAGCTATAGGATCACTGGCTCTGCTGACATGGATAAACTCAAGGGGCATAAAAACAGGTAAGCATGTCCAGAATACATTCACTTTCACGAAAGTCATCATACTGATACTTCTCCTCCTTGCAGGTTTCTTCTTTGCAGGCTCAGAGGGTTTTAAAGCCAACTCAGATTATTTCTGGCATGCTGCCTCACTTGATAAAGCCACCGGACTTATTACACCTCTATCGGGCGGGATGCTGGTGGCGGCCCTTGGCATGGCTATGGTAGGATCACTTTTTACATGTGATGCCTGGAGCGATATCACGTTTGCGTCCGGGGAGGTGGTTAATCCCAGGCGCACTCTGCCGGCAAGCCTCTTCTGGGGGACGCTTATAGCTTTCCTCCTCTTTTTTCTTTCCAATATCGTTTATATAAAAGTTCTGCCCCTTCGTGGTGCACCGGACGGTGCTGATGTCATCGAAAGGGGAATGGCATTCGCAACAAATGACCGTCTTGGCACGGCAGTAATCTCTTCGATATTCGGCGATTATGCAGCGGTGATTATGGCTGTACTGATAGTTATCTCCACCTTCGGATGCAACAACGGACTGATCCTCTCCGGGGCAAGAGTGTATTATGCCATGGCGGCCGACAGGCTTTTCTTCAAAAATGTGGGTGAGCTGAACAGGAGAGCGGTGCCGGGGAACGGACTGTGGGTACAGTTCATCTGGGCCTCTGCGCTCTGCCTGTCAGGATCATATTCCCAATTGCTTGATTATGTTGTTTTTGCAGTGCTGATCTTCTATGCGCTGACGATTTTGGCGATATTCGTCCTGCGTTTCAAACGACCTGAGGCCGAAAGACCCTATAAAGCCTTCGGATATCCTGTAATACCTGCCGTGTACATACTCCTGGCAACAGCAATAATGATTATATTGCTCATATATAAACCGACCTTCACTTTACGCGGACTGGTCATAGTTCTTATCGGGATACCGGTTTACTATATCTGGAACCGCTTTAACAAACAAGCATAACATGGAAATCTTTCAGACTGTTTTTGACTGGTATATGGCTAACCTAAATTACTGGACCATCTTTCTGCTGATGGCGATTGAGAGTTCCTTTATACCTTTCCCCTCTGAGATAGTTGTTCCGTTTGCTGCCTGGAAGGCGGCTCAGGGGGCGCTCACAATGCCCGGGATAATGCTGGCATCAACAGGGGGAGCAATGACCGGCGCGATATTTAATTATTATTTAGCTCTCTGGCTCGGGAGGCCTGTGCTTTACCGTCTCGCCGATACCCGCTGGGCCCACTTTCTCCTGATAGATCGAAACAATCTCGAAAAAGCGGAGAACTATTTTGTGAAGCATGGGAAGTCTTCCACTTTCATCGGGCGTCTGGTGCCTGCTGTGCGGCAACTGATCTCTCTCCCGGCAGGCCTGGCAAGAATGAATATAGGATCGTTCCTGCTCTACACTTTCCTGGGAGCTGGCATCTGGAACCTGATCCTGGCCCTGGTAGGATATTTTGCCTATGATCTGCGTGATCAGATCCTGCCTTACCTTAACCTCATCATGTACGCTCTGGGAGCTCTTTTTGTGGCATGGCTTATAATGCAGGGAGTCAGAGCTTATAAAAGAAGAAAACAGGAACCTATTCAGTAAGCTCGCCCGCCATCAGGCGGAGGCCTATTTCGGAGACTTTCGCCTGATATAATGCACTCAATCTGCGGTTAATGGCATCAAGATACTTGTTCTGGTATTCCCTGAACTCAAGGCCGGATAAAGATCCGAGACGGTAGCGCTCCATGGCTATCTCAAGGGAATTACGGGCTACCTCGGCACTCTGTGTCTCGAACGAGGTAACAATTATACTGTTCCTGTAGGTATTGTAAAGCAGGTCCAGATCGCCAAGTATCTCATTTTCAATATCCATATACGCAAGCCTACTGTTCTCAACCTCAATCTTTGCATTGGAAATCTTTCTGTTTGTCTCTAATCCCGTAAAAATATTCCATGTAAGGCCGAGGCCCCAGTTCATTCCTTTTGACTGGCTGTAATTGTTTGCTTCCCAGGGATAATCGTAACGCGTATAATTATATCCGGTGCTGAAATTAATTGACGGGTAACGCAGTGCCCTGACAACATCCAGATCATACTGCGAGAGTTTTTCCCCCTGTCTTGCAAGGATAAGCTGGTTGTTGTATTTCAGTGTTCTCGCACGCACTGTATCTGCGATCATTTCAGGGGCAAGGACAATAGTGTCCTCGACGCTGAAGATGAGATCATGCCCGGCATTAAGTTTTTTTGCAAGAAGTATATAGGAGCTCGTAACCACATTTTGTTGTGATAGCACTGTTGAACTGTCTGTGTTAAGGTCTATTTTGGCCTGCTGAAGGTCAAGGCCGGAGATGACTCCCAACAGATATTTCTCCTCGGCATTTTCATACCTTGAACGTGACAGGGCCAGGGAGGTGCGAACCGATTGCAGTCTGTTTTCCTGTACAATAATATTATAATATTCAGAACATACTGTCATTACGAGATTCTCGACATCTATCTTCACGCTCTGGCTGCTCATGGTCAGCAACTCCTTCTGTCTGCTGTAGGCGGCAAACATGCCAAACCCGTCAAAGATTGTCCAGTTCAGCGAGGCTCCGAGGCTGTAATAGTTGGTTCTGTTATTTACAGATTCTGTTGAGGAAGTTTTGTCATTGCTATTAGTCTGCTGTTGTGTGCCTGAACCATCAAGGGATGGAAGGAACGGAGTCAGGGTGACGTTGTTCCTGGCAATAGTCTGATCATTTCTGCTTATCTTGAGAGAGTAATTATTCCCGAGCGCAAGCCTGATAGCCTCGTCAAGGGTCATTAAATCCTGCGCTTCAGCTAAAGGCGGCAAGAGCAATAATAAGGTCAACAAACTAAGCCTGAATTTTCTCATCGGTGTTTTTTTCAACTTTTTTCCTGACTGCCAGATAGCTGTATACTGCGGGAACCACGAAGAGGGTAAGGAAGGTTGCAAAGAACAGACCGCCAACCACAGTGACGCCCATTGATATCCTGCTCTCGGCGCCGGCGCCTGTGGCAAGGGCAAGAGGCAGGATACCAAGGATAGTAGTCAGACTGGTCATAAGTATAGGCCGGAAGCGTGATACAGCTGCTTCCCTTGCAGCCTCAATTATATTCAGCCCTGCCTTCTGCCTCTGGTTGGCAAATTCGACAATAAGGATACCGTTCTTGGCCACCATGCCTATGAGCATAATCAATCCTATCTGACTGAAGATATTCAGTGTCTGACCTGTGATTACCATTATGAAGAGAGCTCCGATAAGAGCGAGGGGAACAGTCACAAGTATTATTACGGGGTCACGGAAGCTTTCAAACTGCGCCGCGAGGACAAGGTAAATCAGAACAATAGCCAGAACGAATGCAAAAAGAAGGCTTGATGTGCTTTCAACGAAGTCTTTAGAATCTCCTGAAAGAGTAGTACTGAAATCATCGCTAAGCACCCTGGCCGCAATCCTGTCCATCTCCTGAATACCTTCGCCGAGCGTATGCCTGCCTTCCAGGCCTGCTGAAACTGTGGCAGAATTAAATCTGTTGTACCTGTATAATTGAGGAGGGAGGCTGCTCTCCTTCACTGTCACTATATTGTCAAGTTGGATGAGGTCACCCTTATCGTTTCTGACATACACGTTTGTCAGGTCGGAGGGGTCATTCCGTTTTGATCTGTCAAACTGACTCAGTATCTGGTACTGCTTGCCGTCAAGGATATAATATCCGATACGCTGTTCACTCATCGTCAGCTGCAGCGTCTGTGCAATGTTCTGGACATCAACGCCCATCATCGATGCTTTTTCACGGTTGATGATCACAGTAAGCTCAGGCTTGGTAAACTTGAGGTTCACATCGCTGGCAGAGAAGTATGGACTGTTCGCAACCTCGGCCATGAAATCCGGGACGACCCTCTTGAGATCATCGAGGTTCTTGGCCTGTATTACATATTGTACGGGAAGCCCTCCTCGCCGTGAGCCGAAGGTCTGCTGCTGTGATACTATTGTCCGCGCACCGGTAAGTTGCCGTACTTTGGGGGAGATGGAAGCTGCAATCTCCTGCTGTGACCTTTTGCGGTCCTCGATATCAACAAGCCTTACCCTGATATTTGCCGAGTTCCCGTTGACCATCATCATTATGTTGTCACTCTCAGGGACGTTGTCTTTCACGACAGGAACAACCGTTTCAGCATATTTCAGCATATAATCGAACGTGGAACCTTCAGTTGCAGTGGCATTGATGTTGAAGTATCCGCGGTCCTCAAGAGGGGCCATCTCGGACGGGAGAAGAGTCCAGAGCCAGACGATGAGTCCTCCGGCAACTCCGATAATTATCAGAGCATAGAATCTCTTTTTCAGAAATGCTGAGATGGCACGCCTGTACCAGTTCTGCATGCCCGAGAAGAATGGTTCGGTCGATCTGTAAAACCGTCCCTCCATTACGTTGTGCTTGAGCATTCTTGAGGAGATCATCGGTGTCAGTGACAGTGCCAGGAAAGCAGAGATGGTGACAGCACCAACGATGACAAAACTAAACTCCCGGAAGAGCCTGCCTGTCACCCCCTGCAGAAATACTATTGGCATGAAAACCGCAACCAGGGCAACGGTGGTGGCAATGATGGCAAAATATATCTCAGTGGAACCCTTGTAAGCTGCCTCCATTGGCGACATGCCATGTTCAACCTTGGTGTAAATGTTCTCGACCACCACTATTGCATCATCGACAACCAGTCCGATCGAAAGTACAATGGCGAATAGTGTGAGTATGTTTATTGTAAAACCCGCCAGGTACATTACGAAAAATGTGCCGATCAGCGCTACCGGTATTGCCAGCACGGGTATCAGGGTGGTTCTCCAGTTGCGCAGGAAAAGGAAGATTACCAGAACGACCAGGACGAATGCAATTAATATGGTTTGCTTGACCTCGGTAATTGACTTACGGATATAGATTGTGTTGTCAAAGAGCACTTCGGCAATAATATCATCAGGAAGATCTTTCTTCAGGTCTTCAAGCACAACCTTGGCGTTATCAACTATATCAATGTAATTGGCACCCGGCTGAGGAACGAGCACCACATTCACGCAGGGTGTACCGTTTACTTTAAGTATTGACCTGATATTCTCAGGGTCAACCTCGGCAATGCCGATGTCCCTGAATTTGACCACCCTGTCGCCATTCTTACTGACGATCAGATCATTGAATTCATCAACAGTCTTTAATCTGCCTAGTGTCCTGATGGTCAGCTCGGTGTTGTTACCTTCTATACGCCCTGACGGAAGTTCGATATTCTCTCTTGAAACAGCGTTACGGACATCGAGCGGAGTAAGTCCGTAGGCCACGAGGCGTGCAGGGTCCATCTTCATCCTGATGGAAAGTTTCTTTGAGCCCCATACACCTACGTCGCTGACGCCTGATATTGTCTGAAGGCGTTCCTTGAAATTGATCTCGGCGAAGGTGCTGATATCAATCAAAGACCGTGAATCACTCCTCAGTGAGATGGCAAAGATCGGCTGAGCATCAGCATCCGCCTTCTGGACCACGGGAGGGTCAACTTCCTGAGGCAGGTGATTTATTGCTCCGGAGACCTTGTCACGTACATCGTTGACTGCCGTCTCCATTTCCACCTCGAGTTTGAACTCAACGGTAATGCGGCTTGATCCGTCACTGCTGGCACTTGAGATTGACCGGATGCCCTGTACACTGTTGATTGCAGATTCCAATGGTTCAGTGATCTGTGTCTCTATTACGTCCGAGTTGGCTCCCGGGAAAGAAGTTGAAACAGTAACTATGGGAGGATCAACACTCGGATAATCACGAACCCCGAGGTACGTATAGCCGATGGCTCCGAGAATGAGTATCACCAGACTCATCACCGTAGTCAGGACCGGTCTTTTTATGCTTGTTGAGGACAGACTCATTTTCTGTAGGTTTGCGCGGAAGAGAAGTGCATGCAGATAGTCATTCCGTGATATTCACTCTTACTGCCATATCCGGTCTGAGCTGCATCAAACCGCTGGTAATGACTGTATCACCCGCATTGATTCCGGAGAGTATCTCAACTTCATTCTCTGTGCGGGTCCCTGATACAACGGGGACCAGTTTCGCTTTGCCGCTTTTGAACAGCCATATTCTCTTTTCATTCATCTCAGGCACAACAGATTCTGAAGGGACCTGGATGGCATTGTTCTTCTCGCTGGTAATCAGTGTCAGATCAGCAAACATACCCGGAACCAGGCGTTTGTCCCTGTTGTCATAGCGTGCACGCAGTCCGATAGTACGGGTAGCTTCATCAACCCGGTAATCAATAGCATACACATAGGCGATGAACTCATCATCATATCCCTGTGTCCTGAAAGCAATTTTCCTGCCCATAAGCGACTGAGATACATATTTTTCGGGAATGGCAAACTCGAGCTTCATCTGGGAATAATCGATAAGATGGGCTATTTTGACAGAGGGTTGCACATAGCTGCCCTCACTGACATAGCGGAAGCCAATAACCCCGTTGAAAGGAGCTCTCACCTCGGTCTCAGCGATCCTGACCTTAAGCAGGTTGATGTCAGCCAGTATGACATTATAGTCAGTCTGAAGCTGGTCAAAAGATTCACGGCTTACTGCATCCTTCGAGAGCAGTACCCTCTGGCGTTCAAGCTTCTCTGCAAGCAGTTTCTCCTGTATCTCTGACCTTCGAAGCTGCGCCTGAAGATCCTCGTCATAGATCTTTACCAGCAGGTCACCTTTTTTGACTGTAGAGCCCTCTTTAAAAAAGACACCTGTCACTTTTCCTGCCACCTTGCTAACAATATCAACTTCCTCGTTAGCCAGCAGGGTACCGGCTGAACGGATTCCGTTTGTCAGGTAAGATGGTTTTGCGATAATAGCCTGGACCGGAAGCAAGGCTCCGGCCTGCTGACCGCCCGGGCGCTGTTCCTGACCCTTTCCCTGAGGCTGACCCTGGGTGGCAGATGCTGCAGCGTTTTTCGCAGCTTCTCCTTTCCTGTTGCCGAAAAGACCTAAACGCGGTCCGGCAAAACCCACCGCCAGCACCAGAGGGATGCTGATCCACAAGGTAATTTTAGTAGCTTTCTTCATTGACTATTGCTCCCACTGATTTTGACACGCAAAATAAGCGGTTTATTTTACTCAAAATGTTAAAGTATATTAAAACAGAAAGATAAGCAGCAGTTGCGTTATCAGTTATGCTGCTTTTCCATCTGTTTCAGTAGGCCAGTATCACCTCTTCCATTATTTTTTCCATCCCGTTGGTGACGCGTCTCCACGGCGCAGTGAACCCGTTTGCTATCATCGTGAATGCCAGTTTCCTTCCGCCGGCAGTCGTTACATAGCCCGCAAACGATCTCACTGAACCGATAGACCCGGTCTTGGCCACAACTCTTCCTTTAAACACTTCGTTCCTGAAATAGTTCTTCATCGTACCTGAGACACCTGCGACGGGCAGTGAGGAAATAAAAACTGTCGAATCCTTGCTGTTGTACATATGAACCAGCAACCTGACAGTCATCAGTGCACTGATATTATTATTGGGTGACAGGCCGGAGCCGTCAAGAATGACTGCTTCATACGGCTCGCATCCGATTGAATCAAGAAAGCTTTCGATAACCTCTGAACCGGCGCTGAAGGAGCCCTCTCCGGCAATGGCATATCCCAGGTATTTCCTGAGCGCCTCGGCATACAGATTTACACTCTCATGATTTGTGACGCTGATGATCTCGCTAATGGTGGGAGAGTACGACGTAATTACAGGTGCAATACTTTCACCTGCAAGCTTAACTCTTGAAGTATTTGGAATTTCAGTGATTTTTATCCCGGCGTTTCTCATAGCCCTGTCAAGATGCCTGACCAGTGTGAAAGGAGGGTCAGGCAGTGAGGCTCTCAGGCTTATGCTGCTGTCGGCCGGCACTGTTCCTGATATCCATGCATTAGTAGTGTAGGGAGCGCAGTAAACATAACCATTGTCATCGTTACCTGAAGAAGTCAGGAAGTTAGCAAGGCGGATATCTTTTCCATATTCTTCCACTGAGTCAATTATGGCGGGCGAACCCTCGGAGAACCCGGTGATATAGATATTATACTTGTTGTCATTAAAGTTAATATCGTACACACCTGCTCCGTAATACTGGCCCAGATCACCCCATGACCATCCGCCTGGCAAAGGATTCTGATCATAAATTGATTCAGCGGCGGCTACGCGGCCTTTAACGCGTCGCAGGCCGGCGGCCTTCAGTGCTGAGATCCAGTTTGCTGTCACATTGCCATATTGTTCCTCAAAATATTTCGACCCGAGCGCCGGGTCACCGCTGCCCCGGATAACTACATCACCGTTGAGGACACCATTACGCATATTGAAGTTTCCTGACAAATAAATTTCAGTCGGGAAACGGTAGTCGCCTCCGAGAAGCGATAATGAAACGGCAGTCGGATAGAGTTTCATGACCGAGGCTGATGCAAGGTTACGGTCAGCTCCATAACCGAAAATCACCTCCCCTGTGGTGGCATCGGCAAAGCAGATGGAGTATGAAGTACCCGTCAGGGTTGTGTCAGCCAGCATGGCATTCAATGCTTTTTCCTGACCGTTGAGGCAGGTGATTGTGACTGCTGAGAATATCAGAGCAGTCATTCCTTTAATTCTCATATGGATTTGTTTTGTTCAAGTGTCGAGAGCAATCCGCATGCGGCGCTGATGTCCTCTCCCCGGCTTGCCCGGATAGTTGCGATGAGACCTTTGGCGTTCAGGCTGTCACGGAAGGCTTCGATCTCTTTTATGGCTGGGCTGGTGTAGTCTGATCCGGGTATTGCATGAAAACGTATCAGGTTTATCCGGCAGCGGATACCGTTCAATATCCTTGCGAGCTCCCTGACATGTGCCGGGGTGTCATTCAGTCCTTTAAATATAATGTACTCAAATGATATTCTTCTTTGTCTTCCAAAGTCAAACGCCCGTATAATGTCAAGAACCTCTTTGACCGGATGTGCCTTCTGGACAGGCATCATGGCCTGGCGTTCCTCGTCAAACGGGCTGTGCAGGCTCACTGCCAGGTGACACTTTGTTGATTTAAGAAATTCCTGAATCCTGTCGGTGATACCGACGGTACTGACAGTGATGCGTGTAGGGCTCCATCCGTAACCCCATGGTGAGGTTAATATCTCAAGGCTCTTCAGTACTTCCTTAAGATTATCAAGAGGCTCACCCATTCCCATAAATACAATGTTCGTGAGAGCCTCATGCTCCGGTATACTGCGAAACTGGTTAAGAATCTCTCCGCTGGTAAGGTTTCCCTGGAAGCCCTGCCTTGCCGTCATGCAGAAAACACATCCCATGCGGCATCCGGACTGTACCGAGAGACACACGGTAGCACGTTCACGGTCAGGTATATATGCTGTCTCAATGCAACGATTTCCGGAAACGCCAAACAGATACTTTTTTGTACCGTCACTGCTTTCTGCCACCGCTGACGGAGGCATAAGTCCGACCTCATATTTCTCTGCAAGCAGGGCGCGAACCTTCAGTGAGAGATCTGTCATTCCTTCGATATCCGACGCACCCCTGGCATAGAGCCATCCTGCAATCTGTTTTGAGGCATAGGAAGGCAGGCCGGCGGCGGCTGACACTTCTGACAGCTCCATGATCGTCTTCCCGAAGAGTTTCTCCTTATCCATCAGAATATGCAGATTGTTATCGTCATATGTTCAGATTTCAATTTCTCCGCTGAAAACAAATGTTGCTGGACCGCTGAGCCAGATATTTGTGGCGCCATCGTTATTCAGGGCATATCTGACCGAAAGTGTTCCACCCCTGACGCTCACAACCTGGTTATCAGTGACAATTTTTCCGGTAATGGCTGCCGCAATGACAGATGCCGTGACACCTGTTCCACAGGCAAAAGTCTCGTCCTCTACTCCCCGCTCATAAGTACGGACCCTGAGCTTGTCCCCGTTGATCTGAACGAAGTTCACATTCAGGCCGTATGGCGCATAGCGCTGTGAATAACGTAATTTTCTTCCTGAGGCGACAACATCGATGTTTTCAGTATCATCTGTAAAGACCACGAGATGAGGCACTCCGGTATTGACAACTAGGCCGTCTTCAGTTTCGGTCACACCCATCACGTCGCCTATTGATAATTCAATAATGTCATTGCCTTTCCAGGTTGCAGTATGAGCACCGTCATCAGCAAGGAAAGTAAGGTCGCGGAAGCCGGTCATATATCTCATGGCGAAATGCGCTGCGCATCGTCCGCCGTTGCCGCACATTGCGCCGCGCAAACCATCAGGGTTGATGAAAACCATTCTGAAATCGTGACCTGCACAATCTTCAATCAGTATCAGGCCATCAGATCCTATGCCAAACCTGCGGTCACATAGCCTGCTTACCAGCATTTTGTCTGAAGGATCTATCAGCCTCGGGGCGTTTCGCACAATGATGAAATCATTCCCTGCTCCCTCATATTTGTTAAAGAGAATTTTCATTACGTTAAATTGTAGTTAATTGTTAATAAATGAATCATGAATTCTGTTAAAAAGTCGAACATTTGTAAAACAATCCGACAAATTCGGGGTTGTAAAGATACCAATCTTTTATGGAGGCACGTAATTTGTGTAAAAGGTTGGAACAAAGATTTAAGTAACAATAAAATTTATTTGAAATGAAAGGGAAATCACTAATTACAACATTGCTAATTGCGCTTCTTGGAGCAGTTGTTGGATTATTCATCTATACCAGGTTCCTTGATAAAGATAGGCTGGTCACAGGTGAGAGCAAGGATAATAAGGAGCTTGTGAAGGAGAATGCACGGTATACATCACTGCCGGCACAGTCAGGGGTGAATGATTTCACATTCGCTGCAGAGCAGACAGTACATGCGGTGGTTCACGTGAAGACAAAAGCAACAGTAAGCTCGCAGAACTCAAACCCGCTATATGAATTCTTTTACGGACCGGGAACAAACCAGCAGAGGGAAGTGCGCGGGTTTGGCTCAGGGGTAATAGTCACCCCTGACGGTTACATCGTGACAGCCAACCATGTGATTGAGGAAGCTGATGAAGTTGATGTCACTCTTAACGACAAACGCTCATTCACTGCTGATGTAGTGGGCCGCGACCCCAGCACGGATATCGCGCTGCTGAAAATAAAAGCTACCGGATTACCATATATAAAGTTCGGTGATTCTGATGCAATAAGACTTGGTGAATGGGTTCTGGCAGTAGGTAACCCCTTTAACCTGACTTCTTCGGTGACTGCCGGCATAGTCAGCGCAAGGGGCAGAAGCCTGGGGCTGCTTGACGATCAGTACCGTATTGAATCGTTTATACAGACTGATGCTGCAATGAACCCCGGAAACAGCGGAGGAGCACTGGTTAATACAAATGGCGAGCTTATCGGCATTACTACTGCAATATATTCGCCTACAGGCTCTTATGCAGGAAACTCTTTTGCTATTCCCACATCCATCGTTAAGAAGGTTTATGAAGATCTGAAACAGTATGGCGAGGTTCAGCGTGGCCTCATGGGAGTTAATATCACCGATGTTACCTCTGAGATAGCCAAAACGGAGAATCTGAATGAGGTAAAAGGTGTCTACCTGTCCGGTATTGTGGAGGACGGTGCAGCCAAGGCTGCGGGACTTCAGGAAAAGGATGTCATCATTGCAGTCAATGGTGAACCTGTCGGGACTACTTCTGACCTTCAGGAGAAGGTGAACCGCTTCAGACCGGGTGATAAAATTGAAGTTACATTCATTCGTAAGGGAAAACAGGACACAAAGACGGTGGTGTTACGCAATATGGAAGGCGGAACTGGCGTTGTTGCTCCAGGTACATCGAGCCCAACTGTCTACGGCGCAACCTTTGCACCACTCACATCAGAAGATAAAGAACAGATAGGCATAGAAAACGGTGTGAAGATCGCATCTGTTTCTGAGGGGCGGTTCCGGGACCTGGGCCTTGGAAGAGGAGCGGTCATCGTTAACATAAACGGACAAAAAGTAAACAGCGCTGCCGATATACGCAAGGCGACAAATAATGAGAAAAGCCTTTCTTCAATTGAAGGATATACCACAGACGGAACGTATTTTAAATACCAGACGAGGAGATAAGATTAAAATATTATATAATATACAGCAAATCAGGATGTTGCTAACTGCGACATCCTGCTGTTTATTTGACTGATTTTTATTTGTTTATTGTTTAAAAAAGGAGTAACTTTGCGAAAATTTTTTCGAAGGGGTAAAAAGAATGAGACAACTTAAGATTACCAAATCCATAACCAACCGCGAAAGTGCATCGTTGGACAAATATCTGCAGGAGATTGGTAAGGAAGAGTTGATATCGGTTGAGGAAGAGGTAGAGTTAGCACAGAGGATTAAGAAGGGTGACAGGGCAGCGTTGGAGAAGCTTACAAAAGCAAATCTTCGCTTTGTTGTCTCAGTGGCCAAACAGTATCAAAATCAAGGACTTAGCCTTCCGGACCTCATTAATGAGGGCAACCTCGGCCTTATCAAGGCTGCAGAAAAATTTGACGAGACACGTGGTTTCAAATTCATATCATACGCCGTGTGGTGGATCAGACAGTCCATTCTCCAGGCTCTTGCAGAGCAATCGAGGATAGTCCGTCTGCCCCTGAACCAGGTCGGCTCACTGAACAAGATCAATAAAGCGTTTGCACGCTTTGAGCAGGAGAATGAGCGCACACCTTCGCCGGAAGAACTGGCAGAAGTGCTTGACCTGCCCAAGGAAAAGGTGGCTGACACTCTAAAAGTGTCAGGGCGTCATGTGTCTGTTGATGCACCTTTTGTGGAGGGTGAGGACAACAGTCTGCTTGACGTGCTTACCAACCTTGACTCTCCGATAGCAGATAAGATGCTTATTGATGAATCGCTCTCCAAGGAGATAGACCGTGCTCTGGCGACACTGACTGAGCGTGAGAGGGATATCATACGTTATTTCTTCGGCATCGCCTGCCAGGAGATGACCCTGGAAGAGATAGGTGAGAAATTTGGTCTCACGCGCGAGAGAGTCAGGCAGATCAAGGAGAAGGCTATCCGCCGCTTGCGCCATACCTCACGCAGTAAGCTGCTGAAAGGATATCTCGGGTAAAATACAATTACTGTTATATATATATGTAGAGACGTTGCATGCAGCGTCTCTTCTTATTTGGTTATTTTTGTAGCCAATGGAATTCAAGCTCATTTCCGATTATACACCCACAGGCGATCAGCCTGAAGCTATCCGCCAGCTCACGGATGGACTGAGGCAGGGCGTTCCCTTTCAGACCCTCCTTGGTGTCACCGGGTCAGGAAAGACATTCACCATAGCCAATGTCATTGAACAGCTGCAGAGGCCAGTCCTGGTACTGAGCCATAACAAGACACTGGCAGCGCAGCTGTACGGTGAGTTCAGGCAGTTCTTCCCCGACAACGCAGTCGAGTATTTTGTCTCCTATTATGATTACTACCAGCCGGAGGCATACCTCCCGGTAACGGATACCTATATTGAAAAAGACCTCTCCATCAATGATGAGCTGGAGAAACTGCGGCTGAGCGCAACTTCATCGCTTTTATCGGGAAGGCGTGATGTAATAGTGGTCTCATCTGTCTCGTGCCTGTTCGGAATTGGCAATCCTGACGACTTCATGTCAAACACGGTGCATGTTATACAGGGCAGGAAAATGGGCCGCAACGTGCTGCTCAGGAAGCTGGTCGACAGCCTCTATGCACGCAACGAGCTTGAATTCACGCATGGCACATTCAGGGTGAGAGGTGACACCGTGGATGTCTTCCCGGCCTATGCCGATCTGGCATTGCATATAGTCTTTTTTGGTGATGAGATTGAGGAGATTTCAACTTTTGATCCTCTCAGCGGTATCCGCAAGGATGATCTGAAGGAATATGTCATCTATCCTGCTAACCTTTTTGTCACTACCCGTGAGCGTATAAATCAGGCTGTCAGTCAGATACAGGATGACATGGTACTGCAGTCGAAACATTTCATTGATACAGGCAGGCCCGAAGAGGCCAAACGCATTGAGCAGAGAGTGCAGTATGACCTTGAAATGATAAAAGAGCTTGGGTACTGCAGCGGCATCGAGAATTACTCACGCTATTTTGACGGGAGGGATCCCGGCACGAGGCCTTTCTGCCTTATCGACTGCTTCCCGAAGGATTTCATTACAGTGATTGATGAGAGTCATGTTTCCATGCCGCAGATCCGGGCCATGTACGGCGGTGATCACTCGCGCAAACAGACTCTCGTGGAATACGGCTTCCGCCTGCCGGCAGCCCTGGACAACAGGCCGTTACGGCTTGAGGAGTTCGAAGCTCTGACAGGTCAGACGATCTTTATGAGCGCTACTCCTGCAGATTATGAGATGGAAAAGAGCGAAGGGGTCTTTGTCGACCAGGTCATCCGCCCGACAGGACTGCTTGACCCTCCGATTGATGTCAGACCCAGCCGTAATCAGGTCGACGACCTGATGGAGGAAATACGCCGCCGCTCATTGGTTGGCGAGAGAGTGCTGGTGACAACGATGACCAAGCGCATGGCTGAAGAGCTGAATACCTATCTCACCCGTTTTGACATTAAATGCCGTTATATACACTCTGATGTCGAGACTATTGAGCGTGTTGAGATACTGGAAGGTTTGCGCTCAGGGGAGTTCGACGTACTGGTGGGAGTTAACCTGCTTCGCGAAGGGCTTGACCTGCCAGAGGTGTCGCTTGTGGCTATACTTGATGCCGATAAGGAAGGTTTCCTGCGGTCCGGAAGGGCGCTGACACAGACGGCTGGACGTGCCGCCAGAAACCTTAACGGCCTGGTGGTGATGTACGCCGACAGGATAACAGGCGCCATGAGGGAGACTATCAACGAGACAAACAGGAGGAGGGCTAAACAGCTAAAGTACAACGAAGAGATGGGTATCACCCCCCGTCAGATAGTCAAGAAGACCGGAACAATGCTGAGAGGCCTCAGCCGCAAAGGGGTGGCGGTAAAAGCCTATACCGGTCCTGAAACAATAGATGTGGCAGCCGATCCGGTTTTGAAATACATGTCCAAAGAGCAGCTTGAGAAGGCTGCTGAGAAGTCGCGTAAAGCTATGGAGAAGGCTGCGGCAGCACTTGATTTTATTGAGGCTGCTCGCCTGAGGGACGAGATTGAGGGGATCAGGAGGATGATGCAAGGACGGTGAACAAGCGAACAATAGAACAATAGAACATTTGAACCGGCGTTTTAATTATACCCTAACAGGTAAGGAACAATCGAAAACCGACAACAGGGGAAGCGCATATATTTGAGCATGAAACGAATATTGGGTTTTACAATTCTGATCCTGACAGTCCTGTCAGGATGCGGCCGGCAGCCTGACCCACCCGAAGATGGCAAGGTGATTATTCTTTTGTACCATCGTCTGACCGCCGGAGAAGCCACTACACTTTACGAGCGCAGCGTTGCTGATTTTGAAGCGGACCTCGTCTGGATGAACAGGAATAATATCAGAATTATTGACTTTCCTGAGCTGGAAAAGATCATTGCGGGCGGGGAGAAACTCACTACCGACGCTGCCATAATAACCTTTGATGACGGTGATCACTCATGGTATACGCTGGCAATGCCGTTGCTCAGGCAATACGGGAAAAAAGCCACATTCTTTCTCTGGACATCGGAAATAGGAATGAATTCTTTCCTTACATGGGAAGAGGCGGAGCTTATGAGCCATTATATGGATGAGAATGGAGAGACACCGTTTGTATTCGGCTCCCACACTGCCTCTCATCAATACCTGCTTACCATAAAGACCGCACTGGGTGCGGGTGCAGCGTTTGATGCCTATCTTGATGAAGAACTTGGCGGCTCAAAGCGCCTGATTGAATCTCATCTTCATGGAAGTGTTCAGGCAATGTCGCTTCCTTTTGGTGACGGGGCAGGTGATGCGGATATTATCACAGGAGCCCTGCGTAACGGATACAGTTTTATCCGCACATCCGAGTGGAGCGCAATAAGTGCAGCGGGCGCTGACCTCTACCGGCTTCCCTGCCTGCCGATCCTTAATAATACCAACCGCGATCTTATCGGAGATTATCTGGGCAGATAATCATGAAAATGCGCCTGATAACCGGTCCGGGCATTATTATGCCTCGGAGAAATGAGAATTTCCGGAATTTATTGACGAACGAACGAATAAGTTGATGATCGTACTTTAGTTTTTGATGAAGGGAAAATGAACTTCGGAATGCAATCTTTATTTTTGATATTAGGATTATTTACTAACATGTTATCTTATTCCTGAAGATAAGGGAAGACCTGTTATGACTGATTTCAGAGACCTTAAAATAGAAAAAACTCCAAAAAGCCCGCTGATTGAGCTTAATTATGGAAGCGGCGAGCTCAGGCTTTCCGGTAAATCATTGCCGGAGAATGCAGCAAAGATCTACGAACCTGTACTGAACTGGGTGAATAAGTATATTCAGCAGCCGAAGCCGGTGACGAATTTACGACTCAGCCTGGAATACTTTAATACATCTTCATCGTTATGGATCTCGAAAATAGTCAGGGCATTGACAAGAATCAACAATGCCGACTATCAGCTGCTGGTGCATATATATATTCCTCTTGAAGAATATGATGATATGAAAGCTCTTTCAGATCTGAAAGATGCCTTTAGTCCATTCACGGATATTCTTCAGGATGCCATACCGACCGTCAGACTCAAACTGTATGGCACAGACGAGGCTTCTCAGGTAGTCAGGGATGCACTCGTATTGTTTTAGAACAGGACTGTAATAAATATTTTTTGTCAGCCTCCGGGGAAAACATCCGGGGGCTTTTTTTATGCTCCGGAACTATTTTTATCAGTCCCTGATTTTGAATATTTTCTTTGCATTAAAAGGTAAACCGGTATACCCGAAAGAATAAGTATCAAGCCTATGATTGCTTCGCGGGGTCTTGTAGCAATAGTATTAATAAACAATCCGATACAAAAAAGAATAAAAACAGCCGGGACCACGGGATAACCCCATACTTTATAAGGCCGGTAGGCATCTGGTATCCTTTTACGCAAAATGAACACTCCAAATGCAGTGGCACCGTAAAAAATATAAACGGCAAAAATGAGCATATCTGTCAGTTGGTCGAAGGTTCCGGACAGAACCAGCACAGACGCCCATAATCCCTGCCATAGCAGCGAATTTGAAGGAACATTGTTTTTGTTAAGCTTCCCGATACCGGCAAAGAAAAGCCCTTCGCGTGACATGGCATAGTAAGGCCGGGCACCTGTGATAACGCTGGCATGGAGACATCCAAGGGTAGTGATCAGTATCAGCAGCGATATGAACATTACGCCTGTTGTCCCCCAGAAGCTCCTGACCGCCTCAACTGCAGCTATCTGATTTCCTGCCTCATGAACCTTGATCAGCTCAGGGACAGACAGAACCCTTAGATATGTAATATTGACCAGAAGATAAATCGCAATCACTGCAAAGACACCTATCGCAATGCCTTTTGGTATGTTTTTGTTTGCATTTTTAATCTCACCTCCTATAAATCCGACAGAAACCCAGCCCTGGTAAGCCCAGAAAGCAGCAAGCAGGGCTGTAAAAAAGGAAGAGATTGTAACGGTACCGTTTGTAAGCTCCCTGATATCCATGTAATTCGCAGGTCTTTCCGAAGCGCTGCTCCAGCCAAAGAAAACAATCACAGCGAGACCGCCAATCACCAAAATCAGAATAGCCCGGCTTAACCATGCCCCGCCTTTCAGTCCTGCCATGTTCAGGAATGTCAGAATCATTATCAGGAGTATGGCTGTCAGCTTTATGCCGAAATCCTGAAACGGAAAGAACACACTTCCAATTGAGAAGTTATGAAGCGACGGAAGAACATCCGGTATTGTGACAATACTGTTCAGCGACTGGGTAAAAACATAGGCCAGTGAGGAGATAGTGGCGGTTTGTATTACCGCAAACAGCGACCATCCGTATAAAAATGAAAAAAAACGGTTATAGATTTTCTTGAGGTAGACAAAATCTCCTCCGGTGTCAGCCAGCAAACCGGCAACCTCGGCGTTGCTCAGTGCGCCAAAGAGAGTGATGATCCCTCCGGCAATCCATACAACAAGTATCCAGACAGACGACTGAAGTTCAGCAGCCATCGGGGCAATTTTCTTATATACCCCTGAGCCTATGATATTTGCAATAACAAAAATAATGACGTAGCCTAACCCTAGCGTCCTGATTAAATTTCTTTTATTATCCATTTGGCGGAGATAGAAAATGAATACAGATGCTAATTTAAGAAATTAGTCAGGTTATGAAAGGCGAAAGGAGCAACAATAGGTGCTCTGCTGAAATATGTTAATTTTGTACAAATGGCCCTGGTTTCAGAATCAATGGACACTGCTAATTCTGTTAATGACACTGCAAACTATAATATATGTTGTGTAAAAACTCAATCAGAACTGGTCTTTGCATCTTTCTCATATGTCTGAACGGGACACTGGAAGCCCAGAATATAACAGTACAGGTAAATGCCGGTGAAGGACGGTTACCTGTTTCGCCGTTACTTTTTGGACGGAACAATAACCTCTCGGATAATCCCGCTTCTCCGATGCCTGTTGCAAACCTTAATCTTTATAAGGAAGCCGGGCTGCGATTCGCACGTGAAAACGGTGGTAATAATGCCACCAAATATAACTGGCGCAGAAAGTTATCAAGCCATCCCGACTGGTACAATAATGTCTATGAGCATAGTTGGGATTATGCATCACAAGAAATACAGAAAACTATGCCCGGCTTGCAGGTTATGTGGGCCTTCCAATTGATAGGAAAAACCGCGGCCAACAAAAACAATAACTTTAACGATTGGTCTTATAACGGCTCACAATGGTGGAGCGGAGTCAGCCAGAACCTCGCCGGAGGCGGACAGGTTAATCCTGCTGGTGGCTCTCAAGCACTTGTTGACGGGAACCCTGATCTCTACCTGATGAACTGGAATGCCGATTCTACCACAGGTGTTCTTAATCACTGGTTCGGAACGGGAGGATTGGGTTTTGAAAAAGATCAGTTCCTATACTGGAGCATGGATAACGAGCCGGAGATATGGAATGGTACTCATGATGATGTAATGCCTTCACTGTTACCTGCTTCCGAATTCATGGATACCTGGTTTGAGGTGGCAAAAAAAGCCCGTGAAAAGTTTCCGGAAATCAAACTGACTGGTCCGGTGCCGGCTAATGAATGGCAGTGGTACAAATGGGGCGAGGAATCATTAATGATTGATGGGAAATATTATTGCTGGCTTGAATACTTTATTAAGCGGGTTTCAGACGAACAGAAGAACTCAGGGATACGCCTGCTCGATGTGCTGGATATTCATTGGTATCCGCCAGAATCTTCCAATGCTGACCTGGTTCAGTTACATCGTGTTTTTTATGACGAGACCTTCGTTTATCCGGGTGCAAACGGAATAAAAACAATAAATGGTGGCTGGGATAATTCTCAGACCAAAGAATATATTTTTAAGAGGATTAATGACTGGTTACTTCAGTATTTTGGTGAAAATCATGGAATAACTATTGGTTTGACGGAAAATGCCGTAAGTTCATCAGATCCCAATGTGGTTTCTGTGGTTTATGCCTCGATGCTTGGCACATTTGCCAATAATGGCGTTGAGATATTCACACCCTGGACATGGAAGATCGGGATGTGGGAAACCTTACATCTGTTCAGCCGTTATGCGAAAAAAATTAAAGTTAATACAACATCAAGCCTTGACGCCACCGTATCGGGCTATACTACGATCAACAGCAGTGCTGATTTAATGACCATTATTCTGGTTAACCGCGATCTCAGTGCATCGAGGACGGCTACCGTAAATATTGCCGGTTTTTCTGTCTCCAACGGAAATTATAAAATTCTTGAATTATCCTCATTACCTTCAGGCGAAACATTCATTTCACACACTTCAAATGCCTTAAAAAGCAGGACTGTAGCTGTTTCATCCAATTCGTTCAATATTACGCTGCCCCCTGTTTCAACGACTGCGGTGATACTGACCGGAACCGGGACTGGCATCGACGGGTCCCTGAAGGATTTGTCCGGTTTAAAGTCGCTGAGTATGTATCCTAATCCGACTTCAGGGGTGTTTAAAGTTCATATCGATGATCAGATATCAGGTGTTATAACTTTGAAACTAACTGATCTGGAAGGGAATACAGGTTTGATAAGGGATGTTGAAAATAATTCAGAGATAAATTTATTGGAGACTGGACTTGCTGCCGGAATATATATTGTAACTGCTGAGTATCAGGGAGTTTGCCAGAGCTCTAAATTAGTGTATACCGGAGAAAATTAATTTTCTTGTCAAAGCAATTAGCTCCGGGATAAGCAACTTTATGTCTTTGGGTTATCTTTGAAATACAGATAACTAATGAGTTAAAAAAAATGAAACCTGTTCTATCCGATGACGACAAAAGTCAGCTTGAGAAACGCATTGCAGAAGCGGAAAAGCTTACAAAAATTCAAATCGTACTGGCAACGGTAAAACGTAGTGACAGTTACCCCGAAATACCATGGAAAGCCTTTGCCCTGGGCGTATCAATTACGGGCTTGCTTGTATTTTCCCTGGATATGATCCTGTTCAGTTGGATCCAGGATATAGCTGTTCTGGTTTCTGTTGTGGCTATTCTTGCAGTAGCTGCTTTTGTAGTCCAGATGACAATCCTGTTCCCTCGGTTTGCGAGACTTTTTCTGTCTGGCAGCCGGGCCGAATCGGAGACGCGTCAGTATGCTGATTCTCTTTTTCTTTCCCGGGAACTTTTCTCTACCGTAAGACGTACTGGCATCCTTCTGCTGATAAGCCAGTTCGAACGGAAGGTCATAATCCTGCCCGACAAAGGTCTCCGCAGCTATGTCAGCGATGATGACCTTAAGAGAATCATCGGACAAATGAAACGATCTCTTCAGCAGAATAAATTCCGGCAGGCGATGGAAATTGCCCTGGATGAGATCATCAGGATCGCCGGACAGTTGCCTTCTGATGAACAGGTTAAAAACGAATTGTCTGACAGAATTATAGAAGCCAAAGGCATATGAAAGCAAGATCAATTTCACTGATGCTTTGTGCAATGCTGCTTTCGGGTTTCATTGCCGGCGCCGCGGATATACCCTTTCTTACAGGCCGCGTAACGGACAATGCGCATATCCTTTCCGAGGAAACACAAAAAATGCTGACGGACAGCCTTAAGAATCACGAGATGCGCACGACAAATCAGGTTGTCGTCCTGACGATACCAACACTGGACGGCGAAAGTATCGAGGATTATGCGAACCGGGTTTTTAATGAATGGAAGCTTGGTCAGAAAGAGAAGGACAATGGCATACTGATTATCGTAGTGCCCAATGACAGACAGATGCGCATCGAGGTAGGCTATGGGCTTGAGGGCATAATGCCGGATCTTATGGCAAGCCGGATCATCCAGTATATTATGACTCCTAAATTCAAGGACGGAGACTATGACGGAGGGATCACCGATGGCACTCTGGCTGTAATAAGAATACTTGAAGGAGGATATGTGGAGGAGGCTTCCGGTACGATGGATGAAGATGCCTCTTCAAAAGGACTGGGTCTCTCCGATATGGAAAGTCCGAATATATCTGTTACAGAACGTATTCTATTCGGTGCTTTTATATTTGGAATCATAGGATTATTCACCATAATAGGGATTTTTACACCCGGCTTTGGCTGGTTTCTTTATCTTTTCCTGATACCTTTCTGGGCTATGTTTCCCATAATAGTTGTAGGGACTAAAGGAGCCCTGGTCTGCCTGATAAGCTACCTGATCATCTTTCCGGTTTCGAAACTGATTTTGAAGAAAACTGCCTGGTACCAGAAGGCGGGAAAAGACCTGGCGACCAAAGGGCACACTTCGATAGGAGGTTTCACAGTCTCATCTGGTTCAGGAGGGTCGTGGAGCTCCGGCAGTGGCAGCTCGTCAGGCGGGGGCTTTTCCGGGGGTGGAGGCTCGTCAGGGGGAGGAGGTTCTTCAGGGAGTTGGTAAGCCTGAACGGTAATCATTAACCTGAAGGATATTTTACATATTTTCAGGAACGGCCTGCCCGGATGCTTTGCTGAATGTGCAAACCAAATGGAAAATTGTAAGTGAGAAAGTTTTCATTTATGAGGGTTTTCAACACAAGCAATCAGCAGGATCTAATCTGTAAAAACGAAGGCCTGATTTCGATTACATGATGTACACTTTCCTACAATTACTCCTTCATCGAAAAATCCCGGTATTCCCTTTTCTCCTTCAATACGCTCATACTGCCCTGCCATAAAGTTTCTGTTTCCGCACTCGCATTCCGGCCGCTCATCCCTGAGTTTTTCCCTATGTATTCCGGTGAATGTGAAAAGTCGCATCAGATATCCGCAATCGGCGCATTCTCCCCAGATTATCCCTCTGAAACTCCACTCCTCAGATCCGGTGTGATGCTCAACGGTCAACTTAAGCGCTGATGACCTGCATGAAATACAGGTATATAAAGTGAAGTTGTGATAGTCGTCAGGATAATTCTGGCTTCTAATACATTCTTTAGCAAAATCCTCCAGGTCGGAGAGCAAGTCAGAGGGTTCCATTGAAATGCTTGATTAAGGTGTAAATATTTGATCTGCAAGAATTCCGAAAACAAGCCCGCCAATTATACAAAAACCGGCAAGAATCAATAATATGATTCCGATAAGAACATGAACAATGGGTTGGCTTTCCCTGACCTGAATGAAGTATTTATCGTAATCAACCATTTTGACAGGTAAAAGCCGGATAATACTATTCTCGGCCCGGGATATACTTGAACCTTCAGCAAGCTCCAGCACATATCTTCCGGGTGATGCAGAAAATCGATAGAGTTCCATCCTTGCTGTTTTGCCGTTGTTTGAATTTGGCCTGAATATGGAGGGAGTAAGCCTGATATTCAGTCCGGTTGATTTGTCGATTATCTCAGGTTTAAATTCATTTAAAGGAGCCTTTCTGAAAAATTGCCCCTTGTGCCATATTGAATAAATGCCGGGTTTGTCAATATTAAATTCTGCAGATTTCTGTTTATATGGAATCTCAAGGATAATATTACCGGAAAATACTTTTTGAACGAATTTGATAGAGAAGATGAGCGTTATTATCCCTACCGGAATTAGACAGAAAAACAGGACTTGCATTTTTTTTGATTTTGTCACCCGGGTTCAATTTTATCAAAGTTACCTGCTTTTACGATTTAATCAAATACCTGCTGCATCAGTTAGAAGATTTAGGGATATAAATCTTTTTACAGAAAGAAACAGTCAGGTCAGGGCAAAGAGTCTTCTTATCAGCACAAATAATCCTTCTGCCGGCAAGTTGTCATCGCTCTGAAAAAAAACTCATCATAGCGGGATTGCGCTCTCCGCCTCACGGCGGATCGCGCGATCCCTTTTTGGTGATCGTTCTGAGGTAAAAAGCCGTCATCATGACGGGATTGCGCTCTTCCTACACTGGCGTTTCGGGCTCGCGCGATCCCTTTTGGAGATCGTTCTGAACAAAAAAGCTCATGTCAGCCTTCGTCTGACATGTTTTTTGTTTTTTATTATCTCCTCATAAGCAAGCTTATTCGTCGATCCTAAAAAACAAAAAATCCTCCGCCGATTGGCGGAGGAGCTTTTTTGCTCAGTCGGGATGCCGGGATTTGAACCCGGGGCCCCTTGCCCCCCAGACAAGTACTCTAACCGGGCTGAGCTACATCCCGTGCTGTGAAGAGGTGCAAAATTAATCAACAATTCCGATTATGCAAAAAAAGCCCCCCGCTGTCAATAAGCTTGTGCTTACGGACTGTTGAACGGATCAGTAAATTTTTATATTTGCTGATCATAATTACCAAAACCCTGATTTGCCTTTACTATGAACAACGTCAACCGTCGCAATTTCCTCCGCCTTGCAGGAGCTGGCGCTGCAGCTGTCGCTGCAGCACCGGTAGCAAGCGCAATCGGATCAGCAGCTGTCGAAATCCCCGCTCAGCAGGCCAAACCTGCTACTAATATTAACGATGCCCTGAAGGTGCCTCGCACAGAAAGATCAATGCCGGGGCTCTTCCCGGGACGGGTAGCTGTAGTAAAAAACAGCAGGTCGGTGAAAGAGAACAGCATTGTGGAGCAGGAAGTTCATGATATGATCACCCGCTCAATGCTCGAGCTGACAGGGGAGAAGAAACTGAAAAAAGCATGGAGAAAATTCGTTTCGCCCGGCGATAGAATTGGCCTGAAGGTCAATCCTGTTGCCGGAAAAAGCCTGAGCACCAGTCATGAGGTGGTAAGGGCGGTCATAGCACAACTTGAGGCCAGCGGCATAAAGAGATCCCAACTGACCATCTGGGACCGTCGCGAGTTCGAGCTAACAGATGCGGGATTCACTCAGGAAAACTATCCGGGCATTAAAATTGTCGGTACTGAACAGATGGATAAGGATGGTCTCTACTATGGTAAGGACGGCAAACTGTACGGTGAGCATATGATTGACCGCGACTGGTTTTACTGGGCAGATGTGGATGGTGAGTATGATGAATATACGATGCCTTATATGATCAACGGAGGCAAGTATTCATATTTCACAAAGATAGTTACACAGGACCTCGATAAGATCATAAATATTCCCATCCTGAAGAATGCAGGGCCGACAGTGACCCTGGCACTTAAAAACCTTGCCTTCGGATCAGTATCAAATACAGGCAGGCTGCATGCAAAATTATGGAATGAGACATGTGCACAGGTATGTGCCTTTTCTCCGCTGCGCGACAAGGTGGTCCTGAACATCGTTGACGGCATAAAAGGCTGCTTCAACGGAGGCCCTGGCGCCAACCCTCAGTTCTTCTGCGATTATAAGACCATCATCACCGGCACTGACCCGGTGGCAGTCGACAGGATTGGCTATGACATCGTTCTGGCAAAACGTATTGCAGAGGGCCTGCAGAAAGAAGGCAGTCCTGTGGCTCTGGATTTTATGATCCAGGCTGAGAAACTGGGCCTCGGAATAGCTGACAGAACGAAGATTGATATGAAAGAAGTGGTATTGGGTTAGAAATATGAACAGGATATTTATGTGTTGGAGAAAAACTATTATCTCTTTGTTTCTGGGCTGCTTGACGGTAACAGCTGGCGCACAGGCATTACCGTTTTCAATGGATTTATCAGAATTACCGGGTATTGACGTCAGAGCGACACGGATATTCACCGCAGAATCATTGTATGGTTATATCGACGGTGGTGCGGAGCTTTACCTGGAGTACGGATTTGATACCCTTGTTGTGACAGAACTGATCTCTGACGGCAGAGACATAAAAGTCGAGCTATACCGTATGAAGGATGCCGAGGCAGCTTTCGGTATCTTCTCGGTATCGCGTTTCCGCTGTAACGGAGGGGCCAGACTGACAGATCATATGTGCAGATCGGCCTACCAGTTGCAGTTCTGCAAGGGATGTTACTATGTGAGCATAATCAATGATAAGGGCACCGAAGCTGAACAGAAAACCGCAAACGAGATTACTGCCTTCCTGGTTGAACACATTACCGATCCACCTTTTAATCCGGTTGGTTTCTTTGAGGGCGGACTTGATACGGAGACAATGAAAAGTGCAGTACTTATCAGGGGACCACTTGGCATCTACAATGGCATACCCGTGCTTATTGATGTCCTTGGAGATCTGAGCGGTTACACCGCCCTAATTATCCGGAAAGATCAGCAAACCGTTGCATCGGTGTTTTTTGACTCTGAGGTGGCTGCCGGCAAGTTCCTGAAGGAAAGAAAGAGCTGCACTTCAGCTGATACTGCATCATATAACAACGACTCAGCCTTTACCATTATTACTCCCAAACATATTACTGTGACATTTCAATGAAGACCTTATTTAATTATTATTTTTGTCGTCGCATTTAAATCAAATATCAGATGCAATTATTCAAGCCTTTGGAAACCGGCAAGGGAGAAGATAAACCTGCCGCCATGACAACAGAAAAAGTATGTTGTCTCATAATAGGCTCAGGGCCTGCAGGTTATACTGCAGCCATATATGCTGCACGGGCAAATCTCAAACCTGTGCTGTACACCGGCCTCCAGCAGGGAGGGCAGCTTACTATCACTACTGATGTGGAGAATTTCCCGGGCTATCCTGAGGGTGTCAGCGGACCGGAGATGATGGAAGACCTGCGCAAGCAGGCTGAGAAGTTCGGCACTGATATACGGTTTGGAATTGCCACATCCTCTGATTTCTCGGGCAAGCCCCTGAAAGTGACATTTGATGAAACGACTGAGATAGTAGCTGATGCAGTGATTATCGCAACCGGCGCCACAGCAAAATACCTCGGGATACCGGCAGAGAAAAAGTATTCAGGAATGGGTGTATCTGCCTGTGCTACCTGTGACGGCTTCTTCTACCGCGGCAAGGATGTAGCTGTTGTGGGCGGAGGAGATACCGCCTGCGAGGAGGCTTCTTATCTCGCCTATATGTGCAGTAAAGTTTACATGATCGTCAGGCGCGATGTTCTTCGCGCCAGCAAGCCAATGCAACGCAGGGTGATGACTGCACCAAACATAGAAATCCTTTGGAACTGCCAGCTGGATGACCTCTTCGGAACCAACGGCGTTGAGGGTGCAGTGGTTATCCGGGCAAAAGGAACTCCTGAAGAAGAAAAATTCAATATTAAAATAGATGGCTTATTCCTTGCAGTAGGCCATACACCCAACTCTGACATCTTCAAACCATGGGTTGAGATTGGAGAGACAGGGTATATAATTACCGAGCCTGGCTCGACCCGTACGCGTGTGCCTGGTGTCTTTGCGGCAGGTGATGTGATGGATTATGTTTACAGACAGGCAGTTACGGCAGCAGGCAATGGTTGTAAGGCAGCCATTGATGCAGAGAGATATCTTGCAGACATGTGTTAATCTGATAAATAAATAAGTTTATAAAGGGGGAGAAATGCGGAATTTTAAAAAGACTTATCATATCAATGCCGAACCTTCAGATATTTATGCGGCACTGACAAATCCATATACTATTGAACTCTGGTCGGGGCACCCGGCCCTCATGGCGACAAAACCAGGTGAGGAGTTTAATATGTGGGACGGTGATATATGCGGGAAGATAATCGATCTTGTGCCTGATCGTAAGGTGGTGCAGGAGTGGTACTTTGGCGAAAGGGAAGTTCAGTCTGTTGTCACTATCAGCATAGCAGGCAATGGTGAGAATTCGACGGTAAATGTTGAGCATACCAACATTCCGTTCGAGGATTATGAAAATATTGTGGAGGGGTGGAACGAATACTATATGGGAGCGATCAAACGCTTTTATAACCCTAATTTCTGATAGCGCAGTATATCATATACATCTTCCAGTCCGCCGATAATCAGTCCGGAAATGCCGGTATAGCATTTGGTCACTGATTTTTCCGAGACCTTTTCAGCCCAGCGTGGCACCCAGGTGAGGAGCTCTTCAGTAATGAATTTTACAAGATCTTTTCTGATCATCTCTTTGATCTCATAATCATCTTCCGTGAGATATTTTTCAATAAGAAGGTTGACAAAGAGCAGCTCAATGCCCAGGTGATCGGCTTCCAGGCTGCATTCGGCATCGCGGCTGTAGCCATATCTGCGGTAGACCTCCTCAAGCATCCGGTTATGTTCATTTGTATCTGTTCCTGTGTTAAACCAGTTTGAGGCGGCGGGGTAAGCAGGAGAGGTTCTTCCGGCGGCAAAGATGGATTGATAGTTATCTCCGACCATCTTGCAGCATTGCTGCTTGTGTATGCAGGGTGATTTTAATAGCTGGCTTGCTTCAAGGAATTTCAGGTTCCGGCTCTCTATGGGGAGGTTTCTCAGCAGACCGGTTTCGCAGAAGTGAGATAATCCGCTCTCCTCAGGCTCGAGTGAGACTGATCCTCCAAGGAACACGAACAGTGCATTGTATGCCTGTAAAAGTTCGTCGGGCGTGTTCATGCTGTCAGGATGGTTCTGGAACAAAAGCAGAGGTGTTTTATTTCATTAACGTCGGGGCCGGTTAAATGTTCAGCGTTCTTTTGCATTG
Source organism: uncultured Bacteroidales bacterium (assembly GCA_963849945.1). Classification (GTDB taxonomy): domain Bacteria; phylum Bacteroidota; class Bacteroidia; order Bacteroidales; family VadinHA17; genus SR-FBR-E99. The sequence goes on from CAWKJD010000015.1 coordinate 388,457, forward strand.
GTATGGATTTTGATGCCTTTTAAGATACTATTGATATAAAAAGCATGTACAAATACATTTATGTTGTAGTTTTTTTGCTTCTGATGACATCTGGCGGCTGCGAACAGCTGGAGTTCACTACTGATGTGCCTGACTGTATAAACGCACTGGCAAGGTCAATAAAGAGAGAGGCTGTGAGAAATCCTCCTGCAATGATTGTTGAATGGCAGCTGACGACAGGGGAGAAGTATTATTATATTCCTCCTTACTGTTGTGATATGTTCAGCGAATTATATGATTCGGATTGTAACCTCATCTGTGCTCCTGACGGAGGATTTTCCGGCCAGGGAGATGGCAGGTGCCCGGCAGATATACTGAACAGCATTAAATCAACAAAAGTTGTCTGGAAAGATGACCGTTGAGACGGTAATCCATAATTCATTGCCTTGATTCTGTTACAATACTGGATGCTCTATGAGCAAAGGTTTTATTTATGCATGGTTCTGCTACAATACTGAATGCTCTACGAGCAGTGCAATTGTAATTATTTCACAATTTGCGGTGAAATATTACCGCGTAGCGGTTACAGTATTGTAGGACAGGAATTTAAAAAATTATACGAATTCCCCGTAGGGGATAAAGATTATTATTCCAGTATTTCGTAAATTTGAATAGCTGCATTGTAAAAATAATAATCTATGAAACCAGGAACATTCACCCAGATGTATGTGCAACTCGTGTTTGCAGTGTATTTGAAAGAAAATGTGTTAATGAAAAAAATCAGACCACGTATCTTTGAGTACATCAGTGGAATAATTACCGGCATGAAGCATAAGTCGATAATTGTCAATGGTGTAGCTGACCATATTCACATCCTGTTCGGTTTAAATCCTTCTGTTTCTGTATCTGATACGGATATTACTGTTGTCTAAAATAAAATGATACCGCGTAGCGGTTTCAGAATTGTATGACGAGAATTAAATATGAACTGTTCCCCGTAGGGGATAAACAGCTGATCTAAACAAACAATCTTTTACTGCTGTTATTTCTCCACCTTCTCCAGACCTTCCAACCCTTTGATACCCATGCTGTCAGACAGACCGGCGATCGTTTTCAGGTCAAGATTACCGGTGATTGACACAACAGAACTTCCCTGACCACCGGTAACCATCACCAGCTCCGCAATCTTCCCGCCAACCTCGCGGATCATGAACCACACCTCGTCATTCTCCTCTTTGACAGTCATCAGCTCTTCATATCCTGTCCTGTTAAGTTTCGACAACAGGTCATTGCAGAAATTTATGCCGCTGACATTTTTCGCGCTGTCGATTGTAAGAATCCTGATGCTCCTGATCCGGGTGACTATATTCCTGAACTCCTCATCTTCGCTGTCAATCCTGGCAAGCAGGCTGAACATTTTGGACGATATATAGACTGATGTAAAACCCTCCTTTCCGTCGTACTTTTCGAAAAGATCATCCACCGGGCTCTTCTGGCAGAAGGCTGACAGTGAAAGCGTTGATAGAATTATAAATAGTCCCAGTTTTTTCATAACGTGTATATTAATTATTTTCTTTTGCACTCGCCGGTGCTTTTAATCCGTTCAGATAGCGTAGCCTGCCAAGGTCATTTTCCACCTCTTTATTTATCCTGCCAAATTCGCTCATTGCCTCAGGTGTCATGCTCATTGCCCTGATTGAACCCAGCGACTCTGTACCGGTATTCATATTATTTGAAACCACCGTCAGGATGTTTTTTACTTCTGCCATGGCCATCATGGGATCCGAGAAGGTGTCTTTCATCTGCTGCGGTCTCATATAGTCAAAGAGGAAGTAAGAACCCAGCAATAATGCTGCCCCGGCGGCAATGGTCATGCTGTATCTCAGTGCCTTTCCACGCGGAGCCATCTTTCTCCCGGTACGTGTCACTGCCTCAAGCTTTTCGCGAAAACCCTCGGAGGGTTCGGGCACTTCACTGCGGAAGGTCATGAAGTATTCTGCTTCCGGAAAGAGAGAAGATACCAAAGGGTCAGAAAGGTACTCCCTCAGCTGTGCCTCCTCTTCTTCAGAGGTAGTCCCCTCGTAGAACTTACCGAGCAGTTTTTGTATCTTTTCCTGTTCCATAATTATAAATCCTTTCCATTTCTTCCCTGATGCTTTTCCTTGCCCTTGACAGGACTGTCCGCAGTGCACCGACGCTGGTCTTCATTGCCTCCGCAGCTTCCTCGTATGAATACCCCTCTATGTCGCGCAGGATGACAGCACTCCTGTAGGGCTCCTTCATCCGGCCAACTATCGAAGTAACAAGAGATGCGGCCTCACTGCTGTCATTTGTGCCGAAAATTTCATCCACCTTCTCCGTCATGGTATTCCCTTCGCGGATATCATCCATTATCATCCTTTTTCTCCTGCGCAGGAGGTCTATGCAATGGTTTCGTGTGACCGTGGTGCACCAGCCTGCAGGGTTTGAGTACCTGTCTGAGTTCTCTCTCTCCTCCCAGAGCTTCATCATCACCTCCTGAACCACATCTTCAGCTTCCTCCCTGTTGTTCAGGTATCGGAAGGCGAGGGCGTACAGCCTTCGTCCTTCCGGCAGAAACACTTTCCTGAACTCTTCGGGGGTCATTCTTACTTAATATGTACCCCAAAGTTATCAATTCCATGATGTTTCAAGCTCCTCAAGCTCGGCAAGACCATCGTCATGATTCATTGAGAGGTGCTCGACATCATCTTTGGTAAGGTTACCCTTTATCTGTATGACCGTCTCCTTGTCGCCGGAAGCAATCACAAGTATTTCTTTAATAATATCCCTGTCGCTCTTTACCAGGAAGAGCACATCTTCGTCCGGGTTATTTACTTTTATCAGCTCCTCATAACCGCCGCGTCTTATTACGCCTTTAAGATCTGACATGAAATCCGGTCTGCCGAAGCCATGGTCTCCTTCACGGCTCACAATTCTGACCGAGGTGATCTTCTGGCCCATGTTTGCGAGATCAGGATCATCATCACATTTCTTTAAAAGACCGAATAAACTGCCGCTGATATTTACGACGGTGTAGCCTTCCTGGCCCGAATAGGTGTTGAAGAAATCATCAAGTGCATCTCTCTGGCCATAGAGTGCAGAGGCGCAGATGGCGATAATAACTGTTAAAACCATTTTTTTCATGACTGTCCGTTTTTAAGGTTAATGAATAATGTTTTGTTAGTATGACGAATAAGGAGGGGAAACGTTACAAAAAAACAGGCAGTAGGTCCCGATCTGCTTCTGGCGCATCGAGGATCCTCGTTCCGCAGAGCGGAACGGGACAAAAGTGAAGCACCTTACACCGGGATACGGTGTAAGGTGCTGTATTACAAAGATAAAAGTTTTTTTAGTTATTGAAATCCGCTATCTTATCACTCGGATACGCACCTGTCTCAAGCTTTATCTTTACCTCCTTGAAGCTCTGGACGGTGTATTTTACATCTTCCAGCGTGTGGGCTGCGGTAGGTATGATGCGGAGCATGATGACACCTTTTGGCACAACAGGGTAGATGACCACGGAACAGAATATGCCGTAGTTCTTTCTAAGGTCCTTAATCAGATGGGTTGTCTGGGCTACTCCGCCCTTGAAGTAGACCGGTGTGACAGGCGACTGCGTTTTCCCGATGTCAAACCCTGCCTCCCTGAAGCCGCTTTGCAGCGCCCTTGCTATGGTCCACAACTTTTCGCGAAGCTCGGGCCGGGTCTTTATCATCTCAAGGCGCTTGATGGCTCCTATTGTCATTGCCATTGGCAGCGATTTGGCGTATATCTGTGAACGGAGGTTAAACCTGAGGTAGCTTATGACGTCTTTTTCTCCAGCCACGAACCCGCCAATGCCGGCAAAACTCTTGGCAAAGGTGCCGAAGTAAACGTCAATCTGGTCCTGGACTCCAAAATGTTCACCCGTACCTGCGCCAGTCTTGCCCATTGTTCCGATGCCGTGAGCATCGTCAACAAGGATGCGGAAATTATATTTCTTCTTTAACGGTACTATCTTGTCAAGTGCACCCAGATCTCCCGCCATACCGAAAACGCCCTCGGTGATAACGAGGATGCCGCCGCCGGTCTCAGCAACAACCTTCTCAGCATGCTGAAGCTGTTTTTCCAGACCTGCCATATCATTATGAGGATAGACAAACCGCTTGGCAAGGACCATTCTCAGGCCATCCATTATGCATGCATGCGATTCAGAGTCATAGACGATGACGTCATGTCTTCCGGCCAGACAGTCGATGATTGAAACCATGCCCTGGTAACCATAGTTGAGAAGGTAGGCGGCTTCCTTGCCGACGAATTCGGCAGCCATCTGTTCAAACTTCTCATGCATTGTCGTCTGCCCTGACATCATCCTGGCACCCATGGGGTAAGCCAGCCCGTACTGAGCAGTCGCCTCTGCATCCACCTTGCGTATCTCCGGGTCATTGGCCAGTCCAAGGTAATTGTTGAGGCTCCAGTTAAGCACCTCTTTACCCATGAATTTCATTCTTGGGCCTATCTCGCCCTCCAGCTTCGGGAACATGAAGTATCCGTCAGCCTGCTCCTGGTACTGTCCCAGTGCACCACGGTTCTTTCTGAATTTGTCGAAAATATCCACTTTGGTCTATATTTTAATTAACGCCGGCAAATTTATGAAAAACAAATTGCAGTCAGGTTACCTATTTATACCCATTTGCACCAACATATTAACAGTTCTTTAACCACATTCCTCGTTTAAATAGAGCACTTTTGCATCTGACCGGAACCATGTATAAAAAAAAATACTAATTTTGCGCAACATTTCAGGCATGAGGATCAGACCTTTGATAATAATTCTTCTGGCGCTTATCGCAACATCATGCGGTGAGTACGAGAAGCTTCTGAAGAGCAGTGACTATGAGCTCAAGAAGCAGAAGGTCTATGATTATTATGATGTTGGCAAGTACACAAAGTCAATTGAGCTTCTTGACCAGATCATGCCAAGATACAGGGCTACCGAAGACGCTGAGCAGCTTAGCTGGATCAATGCACAGGCCAACTTCAAGATAAGGGACTACATCATGGCAGGGACATACTATCAGACCTTTGCCGACACTTATCCCGGAAGCAATAACGCCGAGGAGGCTTCATACCTCTCTGCCCTGTGCGACTATTATATGAGTCCTCGGCCGGAGCTTGATCAGGCCAATACAAAGAAGGCTATTGAAAGCTTCACTATCTTCATGACGCGATACCCGAACAGCACAAGGTTAGATGACTGCAGGGCGAGAATAAAAGAGATGCAGGAAAAGCTCGTGGAAAAATCATATATGAGCGGAAGGCTGTATTATGACCTTAAGCAGTATCGTGCAGCCACGGTTTCGCTGTCCAACAGCCTCAAGGAATATCCTGATACGAAATACAGGGAGGAGCTTATGTTCCTTAAGCTTGATGCTCTTTACATGTATGCCCAGAAAAGCATATCGGCAAAGCAGGTTGAGCGCTACCAGGCAACCCTTGACGATTACTATTCATTCATTGAGGAGTTTCCGCAAACAAAATATTCCAGGGATGCAACGAAGATCTTCCAGAACACTGCAAAGTTTCTGAAGGTTGATACATCAGTAAAGGAAACAAAAAGTAACTGAATTATTTAAACAGATATGGATTATAAAAAGACATCAGCATCTTACACTACCGTTACCAGGGATCCGAATAAATTTGACGTTTCCACGGGTAACATATACGAAAGCGTTATCATCTGCACCAGAAGGGCAAACCAGATCAGTGTCGAGATGAAACAGGAACTTAACTCAAAGCTTGAGGAGTTTGCTTCATTCAATGACAACCTCGAGGAGGTATTTGAGAACAGGGAGCAGATAGAGATATCGAAGTTCTATGAAAGACTTCCCAAGCCTACTCTCATTTCCCTGGCTGAGTTCGAGGATGGTAAGATTTATTACCGCAATCCCGAGAAGGAGAAAGAGCAGAAAAAATAAACTCATAATATGCTAAAAGGCAGGAAGATACTGCTTGGGGTTACCGGGGGTATTGCAGCTTACAAAGCCGCAACTATCATCCGGTTACTTGTTAAGGAAGGGGCCGAAGTAAAGGTCGTTATGACTCCCCTTGCTAAAGAATTCATAACACCCCTCACACTGGCCACGCTGTCCAGAAATCCGGTACTGGTTGATTTTTTTGATCCGGAGGACGGACGGTGGAACAGCCATATTGAACTCGGACTGTGGGCTGATGTTTATCTGATCGCACCGGCTACAGCGAATACCATCGGAAAGATGGCAGGAGGCATAGCAGACAACCTGCTGCTGACATCTTACCTCTCAGCACGCTGCCCTGTATTTCTGGCTCCTGCAATGGATCTTGACATGCTGGCCCACCCGGCGACAGCACTGAATATCAAGACATTAAAATCATTTGGCAATCACATTATTGAGCCTGATACCGGCGAACTCGCCAGTGGTCTTGAAGGTAAAGGCCGTATGGCTGAACCTGAAGTGATAGTGAAGGAGATAAAAGAGTTCTTCTCAAAAAAAAAAATAGCTGAACAGGCCCTCGAAGGCAAAAGAGTTTTCATCAATGCCGGACCAACGGTAGAACCGATTGATCCGGTTCGTTATATAAGTAACCATTCATCCGGGCGGATGGGTATTGCCCTCGCCGATGCAGCTGCAGCGATGGGAGCAGAGGTGACACTGGTTCTCGGGCCTGTAAACCTAAAACCTTCTCATTCCAATGTAAAAATTGTTGCCGTCACAACTGCGGCTGAGATGAAAAAGGCATCCGTTAAAGCTTTCAGCGGATGCGACGTTGCCATCCTGGCTGCTGCGGTTGCTGATTTTACGCCTGAAACAACTTCCGGTACCAAGATCAGGAGGGAGAGCAGCGAAATGGTTATCAAACTCAGGCCTACTGAAGACATCGCTGCGCTTCTGGGCAGCATGAAGAAGCCCGGCCAGCTCCTTGCCGGCTTCGCCCTGGAAACAAACGATGAGGTTAACAATGCCACAGAAAAGCTGAAACGCAAGAACCTTGACATGATCGTCCTTAATTCACTCCGGGATGAAGGCGCAGGCTTTGGTCATGAAACCAACCAGATCACTATCATTGACCGTAACAATAATATTGATAAATTTGAGTTGAAAACAAAGAGTGAGGTTGCCTCAGATATTCTGCAAAAAATCATCACACTGATACAATAATTTTGAATGGCTCCGTCAATTAAAAGCAGGCTTCTTTTAACAGCAACACTGATGCTGTTGACAATAAAAGCTGCCACAGCGCAGGAGCTGTACTGCAATGTTCAGGTCTCCGCCCAGAAGATACAGGGCTCGAACAGGGAGATATTCCAGAGCATGCAGCGTGATATATATGAGTTCATGAATGGAATGGTCTGGACAGACAATCTTTTCAGCTTTTCGGAAAGGATTGATTGCAACATCCTGATAAACCTTGATGATCAGCTCTCTGCGGATGAGTTCAACGGAACCCTGCAGGTTCAGCTCAGCCGCCCGGCCTATAATACTACTTATGAATCGACTGTCCTCAACTTCATGGACAATAACTTCCGGTTCAAATATGTCGAGTTTGAGCCGCTCGAATTCAATCCAAACGCCTATACAACCAACCTGGTGTCAGTACTTGCCTACTATGCTTATCTTATTATCGGGATGGATTATGACACGTTCTCACCGCTGGGCGGTACTCCCTATTTCCAGGTTGCCGAGAAGATAGTTAACAATGCACAGGGCGCTCCTGAAGCGGGCTGGAAACCCTACGACGGATCCAGGAACAGAAACCGTTACTGGCTTATCAAGAACATACTCAATGAGGAATATTCAGGTGTACGTGAGTTCGTTTACCAGTATCATATCCTGGGTCTTGACAAACTGGAATCAGACGCTCCGCAGGCAAGAACCAATATCTATGAGAGCCTTAAACTGTTGCAGGAGGTCTACCGTCAGCGTCCTGACCCCTACATGTATTATATGTCTATCATCCTGGAGGCAAAGGTAAATGAACTGGTAAATATCTTTACTCCCGGATTTCCGGATGAAAAGAACAGGGTGGTTCAGATACTCGTAGAGATTGATCCGGCCAACGAAAAAAAGTATCAGCAGATTCTCACAGGATCCAATTAATAATCAACTTCATGCTCCGCAGACTGACAGTAAAGAATTATGCCATTATCAGGGAGCTTGACATGGACTTTGGTGAGGGATTTACGATTATTACAGGTGAGACAGGCGCCGGAAAGTCTATTCTTGTCGGGGCACTTGGACTTGTTCTCGGTGGCCGTGCTGACACCTCCGTCCTGCTGAGCAAGGAAGATAAATGTGTTGTTGAGGCCGACTTTAATATCCGGGGTTATGATCTTGAGGAGCTCTTCGACGCTTCCGGGGTGGACTATGATGATGAAGCCATACTGCGAAGGGAAATAACTCCCGCAGGGAAGTCAAGAGCCTTTATCAATGATACGCCAGTTACCCTTGGTATAATGAAAGAGCTGGGAGACAGGCTGATAGATGTTCATTCACAGCATCAGACACTTCTTCTCGGTACAAGCATGTTCCAGATGCGAGTCATTGACGCCTATGCAGACACCACAAACCTGTTCAGAGACTACACCGCTGTCTATAAGAAGCTTCTCACTGCCAGGCGTGAATATGAAGTAGCATCTGTCGGTGCCGGGCGCGCCAAAGCTGATTATGAGTACTACAATCATCAGCTTGAGGAGCTGAATGCCGCCAGGCTTGTTAAGGGTGAGCAGGAGGAGTTGGAGAAGGAGCAGGAGATGCTCTCAAACGCCGGAGAGATAAAGGAATCACTTACGTCTGCCGCTTCAGCACTTTCAGGTGATGATATATCCGGGCTGTCATTGCTTCGCATGGTACGCCAAAATCTCACCCGGATATCAGGATGGCTGCCTGAAGCAGGCGAGCTGGAGAAACGCCTCGAAGCTTCACTGGTTGACCTCAACGATATAGCATACGAGGTTGAGAAGCTCAACGACAGAACCGCAGCTGATCCCGGGAGGCTGGAATATGTAACAAACCGGCTTGACACCATCTACTCACTGATGCAAAAGCACAGATGCAAGGACCTTGAGGAGCTGATGACAAAGCACAGGCAGATCGAAGAGAGTGTGGCAGCCCTGACTGACATCGACGGATCAATTGGCGCAATGAAGAAGAACGCTGACGATTTGTACAGGGAAGCCCTCAGACTGGCAGGTCAGATATCGCTGGCAAGGCGGAAAGCCGCTTCACCCCTGGCCGGAGAGATAACAAAAATGCTTCACGTGCTCGGGATGCCTTATGCCGTGTTCCGGGCACAGATCACGAGCCTGAGCGAACCGGGACCATCCGGACTTGACAAGGCTGACTTCCTCTTCAGTGCCAACAGGCAGGTGGAGCCGGAAGAGCTGTCGCATGTTGCTTCCGGCGGAGAGCTGTCACGCGTGATGCTCTGCCTGAAGTCTATCCTGGCACGGAGCTCAGGACTTCCTGCAATAATTTTTGATGAGATAGATTCAGGAGTATCAGGTGAAGTGGCATCCATGGTCGGAAACATTCTGGCAGACATGGGAAAGAGCATGCAGGTGATAAATATTACACATCTTCCGCAGGTAGCCTCGAAGGGCATTATGCATTATCATGTTTATAAGGAGGAGAGTGACCACTCAACAATTACCCGTGTCAGATTGTTAAACGACGAGGAGAGAGTGACAGAGATTGCCCGGCTCCTCAGCGGAAGCAGAATTACGGATGCCGCAGTACGCAATGCCCGTGAGCTGCTGAAAGGTAAATGACACTTACACAAAATTAACAGAAACTCTAAAGCTATGATCACCAATCTTCTGGAAGGCAAGAAGGGAATTATTTTCGGTGCGCTGAATAATAAATCCATTGCCTGGCATGTAGCAGAAAAAGCTCATGCTCAGGGCGCTCGCATGGTGCTGACAAATGCTCCGGTCGCTATCCGGATGGGAACGATTACTGAGCTGGCGGAAAAGACCGGGAGCGAGGTTATCTCTGCCGATGCGACCAGCATGAAGGATCTGGAAGTATTGTTTAGGCGTGCGATGGAAATTTTTGAAGGCAAGATCGATTTTGTGCTTCACTCAATAGGTATGTCACCCAACGTGCGAAAAGGTATTCCTTATGCTGAGATAAGTTACGAGAACATGCTTAAGACACTTGATATCTCAGCACTAAGTTTTCACCGTATTTTGCAGACGGCATACAAGATTGACGCCATCAAAGAATGGGGTTCGGTGGTAGCACTTACATATGTGGCAGCACAGCGTACGCTGGCAGGTTATAACGATATGGGTGATGCCAAGGCACTGCTTGAGTCCATTTCAAGGAGCTTTGGGTACATTTATGGAAAGGGCAGGCATGTGAGGGTAAACACTGTTTCACAGTCGCCCACGGCCACCACCGCCGGTTCGGGGATATTAGGATTTGACTCACTGGTTGACTTCTCTGACCGGATGTCACCGCTTGGCAACGCTGACGCAGCTGATTGTGCCGATGTATGCATCACACTTTTTTCAGACCTCACCCGCAAGATCACCATGCAAAATATCTTCAATGACGGCGGTTTCTCGAGCATGGGTATGAGCCAGCGAGCCATAGAACAGTACCGCAAAAGCTTTGACGATTGTCCTGATAAGTAAAAAGGCTTACAGAAATAAGTATAAATGCCTCTTTTCAGTGCACCCTGCCAATCAGGCGGGGTGCTTTTTTTACATTTGGTTCACCTAAAACTGACCAACATGCTTACGTTTATCCTTTTGGCCGTGTTCTGCCTCCTTTTCCCGGCTTTTCTGATCTGGCTTACGACAAGATACAGCTTCTTCAAGAAGATCGGGGCAATTGTTCTTGCATACGCTGCCGGTATTATCATTGCGAATGTAGGCATCCTGCCAAGGGGGAGTGAAGCATTCCGCGAAGCTACCGTGCCGATGGACAGAGCATACATACCCAGGACAGAGATTGTTGAGATGGTTGCCGCAGGAACCCTATCAGAAAGTGACCTCAGGTATAACAGTTTTGTCACCATACAGGATAACATGCAGACAGTTCTGGTAGTACTTTCTATTCCGCTGATCCTGTTTTCACTCAATGTCAGGAGGTGGCTGAAGTTCTCCGGTAAGGGATTCCTTTCAATGCTACTGGCTTTGGTATCCGTATTGGTCATAGCGGTCACAGGTTATCTGATATTCAGGAATAAGATCCCTGAATGTGAAAAGATCGGGGGGATGCTTGTCGGGCTCTACACGGGGGGCTCGGTCAACCTGGCATCCATAGCGATGGCGCTCAGGGTTGAACCGAATGCATTTATCATGACAAATACATATGATATGATTGTCGGCGCGGTTGTAATACTATTTTTTATCAGTGCCGGTCCGGCTTTCTTCAGGCTGTTCCTTCCCCCGTTCAAAAAGCCCGCGGGCAAAGAATGGAGAGGATCTGGATTTCAACGGAATCCAGGACCAGATGGCTGAAGAGTTTGATAATTTCTCAGGCATGTTTAAGAAGGGGATTGTTTTGCCGCTTCTGGGGGCGGTGGGATTAGCCCTGGTAGTGACAGCTGTAGGGCTTGGTGTAAGTCTGTTGTTTCCCGGTGTGCCAATGACAGTCACGGCAATACTGACGATAACTACACTCGGTGTGGCTGCCTCATTTATTCCTTCGATAAGGAATATTAAGAAAACATTTCAGTTGGGGATGTACTTTATTATTGCCTTTTCCATTGTCATCGCCTCGAGGTGCGATCTGAGCGTGATATTTCAGGCCAGATACCTTAATCTTTTGTTATATGTCACCTATGCCTATTTCGGATCCCTCTTCCTGCACTTGCTGCTCTCATGGATCTTCAGGGTGAACGCTGATGATTACATGATCACCACGACCGGATTTGTTTATTCACCTCCGTTCGTACCGATGGTTGCGGCAGCCCTGAAGAACAAGGATGTAATTCTCACCGGGTTGGCAACAGGTCTTATTGGCTGGATCATTGGCAACTATCTTGGCGTTGCCTTCGGCATGTGGCTCGGTAAGATCTAAAAGATATAATTCAGTCCTATATACACTCCCATATTTCCGTCCTGAGGGTTGAATGCTTTTCCCAGGTCAGCGGAGATAATAAAGTTCTGGTTCATGACTATTTTGAGACCGGCGCCTGCACTAACGTGCGGCTTTTCTTTTCCGGCAACATAGAAATCAGCAGCACTTCCGTCAAGATAGTTTTCAAGGGCTGTTACATTAACATCAACCAGGTTTGTGACCATACCCATATCCCCGAAAAAGTTAGCTCCGAGGTACCATTTCTGATTGATAAAGTTAAAGTGCACGATTTTCCATCTTAGTTCAGCGTTGGCGTAAAGAAAACCATCACCTTCCACCCTGTTGCGCATGATGCCTCTCAGGGTCTTGCTTCCACCCAGTCCTTCCGATGTGGCTCCTCTCAGAGCTGAAACGATCACCTGGCTCTGGTAATAGAACGGCACTTCACCAAAAACAGTGGTCTGGTAGCCAAGTCTGTATGCAAAGCCCAGGTCATTTTCCTTCAGGGTAAAATACTGTCTCCAGGTAAGATAAAATTTGCCGAAGCTCGATTCGCTGCCGAGAAACTCAGGTGCCACCTCAATTCCGGCTTCTGCCCAGATACCTTTCATCGGGCAAGGACGGTTATCGCGGCTGTCATAGGAAAATCCGGCCTTGAGGGCATTTACCCATCCGCCATCAGCCTCCTGTGACGAGATGATACCTGCTCCCTTGTAAATATCAAAAAGAAGAGGTACATCCGTGAGGTATTTGGGATCATCGGGGTCCCGTCCTTTATTCAGTTTTTCAATATTTACATCTCCTACCTTGAAGTCCTGAATGGTAAGGCCGGCGTTCCAGTACCAGTTACCATCACCAAGGTGGCCTGTAAAGTCATTCTTGAACCTGAAAAGCTGGCGTTTGAAACGATAAAATACGCTACTGATATAATCAGGTGAATCGACATCAATCCAATTTGGCTGAAAAATGGAATTATAACCGTTATAGCCATAAAAGTCATAGGCCTGGTCGGGCAGATAGCTAAGGTCAACAGTATACCTGATACCCTTGATAAGGTAATCAGAATCATACATTACCCGGAAGATGCTGCTTCCTTTTGTATAATGCGAGGCTTCCACATAGATCATATGATAATAGTTGGGGAAGATGGCCCCGTCGCCATAGTCAAAGAGATTTCCAAGGGCACCGTATTCGAACCCGAGATCGCTATCGTAACTGACTACCGGGAGTCCGCCGAAATTCCATCCGGTCTTGGTCTCCTGGGCAATAGCAGAGGTTGCCAGAAAGGCAAAAAGCAGAATTACAGTGAGTTTCTTCATAGGTCAAATATTAGGTTTGGAGGGTAAAGGTAAAGAAAAATGATACTCATATCCTAATATTTTTAATATTGCTAACTTAGTGAACTCTAAGGCGGGTGCCATGAGCCTGATCATATATAATATAGGTATGCTGTTGCAGGTCCGTGATGAACCGGTTGCTTTCGTCGCGGGAAAAGATATGTCACATCTGCCTGTCGTTGAAAATGCATGGCTGCTTATCGAGGACGATATTATTGCCGGTTACGGCTCAATGGCAGAGATGCCATCCTTCAGCGATGCCCTTAACAGGATGGATGCCGGAGGAGGGTATGTATTACCTGCGTTTTGTGACCCGCATACTCACCTTGTCTATGCCGGAAGCAGGGAGAAAGAGTATATTGACAAAATAAGGGGACTCTCATACGAGGAAATAGCAAAAAGGGGAGGTGGCATTCTTAATTCTGCACAGCTCCTGCATGAGACCTCTGAGGATGAGCTCTTCAGGCAGTCAAAGGAACGTATCAGTGAGATCATCTCCCTGGGTACAGGTGCCGTGGAGATAAAGAGCGGTTATGGCCTCACCACTGATGATGAGCTTAAGATGCTGAGGGTTATACGAAGGATCAGAAGGGAGTCGCCCCTGACTGTCAGGGCCACTTTCCTGGGGGCCCACGCAATACCCGGACAGTATAAGGATAACCGAAACGGGTATATTGATCTGATCATCAATGAAATGATACCTGCCGTCGCAGCTGAGCGACTGGCTGACTATATTGATGTCTTTTGCGACCGGGGATTTTTCACCGTGGAAGAGACAGAACGGATTCTTGCTGCCGGTGCGCAGTACGGCCTGCGCCCAAAGATGCACGCCAACGAGCTTGACTATTCAGGAGGTATACAGACAGGGGTCAAACACGGAGCTCTTTCGGTAGACCATCTTGAATTTACCGGCGACGATGAGATCGGAGCACTGCTTGGCAGCGGAACGATGCCCACCCTGTTGCCAGGTGCAGCATTTTTCCTTGGCATGACTGATCCGCCTGCACGGAAGATGATCGATGCAGGGCTGCCTGTTGCACTGGCCAGCGATTACAACCCGGGCTCGTCACCGTCAGGTAACATGAAGTTTGTGATGTCACTGGGCTGTATCAGGCTGAGGATGCTTCCGGAGGAGGTGATAAATGCAGTGACTTTAAATTCGGCTTATGCGATGGGTATATCAGATACTCATGGATCGATAACTGCCGGCAAGAAAGCCAATATAATTATAACTAAAAAGATTCCATCTTACGAGTATCTGCCTTACGCTTATGGCAGTAATCTCGCTTGAAAAAGTAATACTTAATGGAGAGATAATGTGAATTTGCGATTTGCGATTGTCGATTGTCGATTGTCGATTTAGAAGCTTAATTATTCGGTTCATGTGTTCAAACGTTCTATTGTTCTGATGTTCTAATGTTCAAAGTATGGTTGCCAGAAAGCTAATCGAATGTGTCCCGAACTTCAGTGAGGGACGGGATATGGATATCATTAAGCAGATCACAGATGAAATAGAATCTGTTGCCGGGGTGAGACTGCTTGATGTTGATCCGGGCAGAGACACCAACCGCACGGTTGTTACATTTGTCGGCGAACCTGATCATGTCTGCGAGGCTGCCTTCAGGGCTGTGAAAAAGGCTGCGAAGATCATTGACATGTCAAAACATACGGGTGCTCATCCGCGCATGGGTGCTACTGATGTCTGTCCGCTGGTACCCGTGGCAGGCATCACTATGGAAGAGACGGTGGTTTATGCACGCAGGCTGGCTGAACGGATAGGCAATGAACTCAGTCTTCCGGTATTCTGTTATGAAGAGGCTGCCTTTGATCCAAAGAGGAAAAATCTTGCAAGCGTGAGGTCAGGTGAATACGAAGGGCTGAAGAAGAAACTCAATGACCCGGACTGGAAGCCCGATTTCGGACCCGCCCGTTTTGATGAAGGCGCCGGTGCTGTTATTGTGGGTGCCCGCGACTTCCTTGTAGCGTTTAACGTTAACCTTAATACAACCTCATTGCGCAGGGCCAATTCAATAGCCTTTGATGTCAGGGAACGCGGGCGCGAGAAGAGGGATGGAGATCCTGTGACAGGGAAAGTAGTCAGGGATGCTGAAGGCAATGCGGTGATGATACCCGGGTCGCTGAAGTCAGTCAAGGCCATCGGATGGTATATTCCCGAATACGGCTTTGCACAGATCTCAATGAACCTGACAAATATTGGTGTCACCCCGGTACACCTTGCATTTGATGAAGTATGTAAGAAGGCAGAGGCCAGGGGAGTGCGCGTCACGGGATCAGAACTGGTCGGACTCATACCACTTAAGTCCATGCTGGATGCAGGCAGGTTTTTTCTGCACAGACAACAGCGTTCCGCTGGGGTCTCTGATGCTGAGCTGATCAACGTCGCCATAAGATCAATGGGACTATCAGAACTGAAACCTTTCAATCCGGAAGAAAAAATAATAGAGTATATGCTGCAGGATAAGAAACAAAAAAAGCTAGCAGACATGCCTCTCTCGGATTTTGTCTGGGAAACATCGTCTGAATCACCAGCCCCGGGAGGGGGATCAATCTCCGCAGCCATGGGAGCCATGGGCGCAGCCCTCGGAACGATGGTGGCCAATCTCTCAAGTCACAAGAGAGGCTGGGACGACAGGTGGGAAGAATTCGCAGGTTGGGCAGAGAAGGGAGCGCTGATGCAAAAGAGGCTCCTTGAGCTTGTGGACGAAGACACTGAGGCTTTCAATACCATAATGAAGGCTTATGAGATGCCAAAAGGAAGTGATGAGGAGAAGGCTGCCAGGGCAGCAGCGGTGGAGGAAGCCACGAAAAAGGCTTCCATGGTGCCATTGACAGTAATGAAGGAAGCATCTAAAACTTTTGAGCTTTTAGGTGAGATGGTAAGAAAAGGTAATCCCAACTCTGTTACGGATGCGGCAGTCGGTGTGCTATCCACAAGAGCCTGTATTAGAGGTGCTTACCTTAATGTAAGGGTGAATGTAAAAGGTCTCAAAGACCGGGCTTTTGCTGAAAATCTCATGGCCGAAGGAAGGGAGATAGAGGACAGGGCTGCAGCATCTGAGCATGAAATCATCGCTTTAGCATCAGCAGGGCTTTGAATATTTTAAAGAGTTTCCGGGGAAAAAGCTTGATAATTCAAAAAATACATTTACTTTGCATTACTTAGTTTGATTTTTAACCCTTATTAACCTAAACTAACGCGTATGAAGAAACTATTTCTGTTATTAGTATTGTTTCTGTGTACAGGTGCCGTAGCGTTGATGGCACAGACAAGAATCATTACAGGTACGGTTACCTCCGCAGTGGAGGGGGAGGGCCCGATACCAGGTGTATCTGTCGTTGTCCCGGGAACTACTCTCGGGGTATTTACAGATGCCAACGGCAATTTCTCCCTAAATGTCCCGCAGAACGCCAAAACACTTGTGTTCTCCTTCATCGGTATGAAGACACAGGAAGTTAAAATCACAACTGACAATAAATTTGATGTTGTGATGGAGCAGGACCTGCTGAACCTTGATGAGGTGATCGTAACGGGTGTTGCCGCAGGAACCCCCAAGAAGAAAATGGCTGTATCCGTTGAAAGGGTGGATGCAGACAAACTCATGGAAGTACCCTCCGGGTCAGCATCATCAGCTCTCCAGGGTAAAGTCTCAGGTGTGACTATTATCAATTCAACAGGTGAACCTGGCAGCCAGGCTACGATACTCGTCCGCGGTGCTACTCAGATAACCGGTTCACAGGCTCCCCTTATTGTACTTGACGGTGCCATCATGGAAGGCACTCTCGGAGATATCAACGTTGATGATATTAAATCCATTGAGGTTGTGAAGGGTGCCTCCGCATCAGCTCTTTACGGTTCGCGTGCAGGTAACGGTGTTATTGCTGTGACTACCCATCGTGGCAACACGCTGACTGAAGGCAAAACAGAGGTGACCATCAGAAATGAATACGGCAGGAATCAGCTTGCCAAAAAGTATGATCTTTCAACACATCATGCCTATGTCCTTGCCGCAGACCAGGCAGACTATGCCTACACAAGATATGCCGGCGTAACGTATCCGGCCGGATATCACGCCACTGAAGTTGGTGTCTCAGGAGCACGTGCCCTGGAGACAGACCAGTATCAGGATAATGAATATGCAAATGTCTTTGACCTGGAAAATGCGATTTTTTCACAAAATGATTTTTATACAAATTATTTCTCTGTTGGTTCAAACCTCGGCAAGACAAACTTCCAGGTGTCATTTGAGAATAATGTGCAATCAGGCCTTTTGGTTCAAACAAGTGGTTATAAAAGAAATAGCTTCAGACTGAACGTCGACCATAAGCTGACGCCAAAACTTTCATTATCAGCAAGTAATCTATATGTGAAATCACATACGCAGGATCCTGGAGGTGCTGACAAGTATAATGGTGGTATATTCTTCAATATATTATTGTTAGAACCTGATGTTGATCTATACTATCCGAACCCTGACGGGCAGCCTTATAATTATACTCCTTCCGTATGGAATCAGGAGCAGACGAACCCGATTTACAACCTTTGGAAGGTGGATGACCTGACAACCCGTAACAGGGTGCTCGGTACATATTCAGCAAAATACAATTTTACAAGCTGGCTGAACCTGGAGGCAAAGTATGCATTCGAGTATTCT
Source organism: uncultured Bacteroidales bacterium (assembly GCA_963849945.1). Taxonomy (GTDB): domain Bacteria; phylum Bacteroidota; class Bacteroidia; order Bacteroidales; family VadinHA17; genus SR-FBR-E99. The sequence continues at coordinate 406,517 of CAWKJD010000015.1, forward strand.
ACCGAAGATTACTCATCATATTATCCTTATGACGGATACACCAAAGCAGGAGGTGCGCCGGTTTATTCGCTGGGCTATCTTACAATATCAAACTCTAACCTGTTATCGCAAAATACCCAGGCAACTCTTAACTTCAACAGGAAGTTTGGGAACTTCAATACCAGGGCCAAGCTCAGCTACCTGTTTGAAAAGCAGGAATATAAATCAAACAGCGCTACGGGAAACGACTTCGGTCTGGCTGGAATTCCTTCAATGGATGCTATAGCAGGTAATAAGTCCACCACAAGCTATAAAGACAAAGTTCTTGCAAAGAACTATTTTGCAATCTTATACATGGACTATAAGGACAAATACATCTTTGACGGCATGTTTCGTTATGACGGATCATCACTCTTCGGTGCCGACTCCAGATGGAATCCTTACTACAGGGTATCAGCTGCATACAGGATTACTGAAGACCTTAAGATCCCGGGTGTCCAGGAGTTAAAGCTCAGAGCAGCATACGGAACAGCAGGTCAGAGACCCGGATTTGCGGATCAGTATGAGGTCATGTCAATCTCGGGTGGTAATGTCTCAAAAAGCCAGCTGGGCAACAAGTTACTTAAGCCTTCCCTCTCAAAAGAACTTGAGGTTGGTATAGATATCGACTTCCTCAACAGGTTCAGCTTTGAACTCGTGCGCTCAGAAACCAACACCACGGATCAGATCCTTGCGGTTCCGCTTGCTGTACAGTATGGTGGCTGGCCGTTCCAGGTGCAGAACGCCGGCGCACTTAACTCAAAAGTGTGGGAATCTTCTCTTGATGCTCAGATCTTAAGATCCAAGGGATTCACCTGGAACATGGGGTTTGTGTTTGACAGGGTCCGGACAATGATCACTGCGCTAAGTGTTCCACCGTTCCAGACAGGTCCGCAGGGACAGGAAGCCAACAAGGCATTTTACATACGTAAAGGAGAAGTTTTCGGTGCAATGTATGGCTATGGATTTTTAAGGTCTCTTGATGATATGCAGGCACAGCTGGCTGCAACAGACCTTACTTCAACATGGTGGGATGATACAAAGCTTGATTCATATGTCCTCAACAGTGACGGCTATGTCATTGTCAAAGGCACTGAAGGCACAACAACAGAAGTTCCTGTTAAGAGGCTCGATGAAAATGGTAAATTATGGTACGGCAAGATTGGCGACTCGAATCCCAAATTCAAGCTTGCTATGAGAAACAATTTCAGCTATAAAGGTTTCGGACTCTATGCACTGCTTGAATGGAAGAACGGCGGCGACGTTTACAACAAGTCTGCTCAGTGGCTTACACGTGACGACAGGCATGGTATGATGGACCAGTTTGGCAAACCGGACTATCTGAAGAAAACCATCAGTTATTACAAGGTTTTCTATGATACAAACAACCAGACTGATTTCTGGGTTGAAGACGGTAGCTACCTCAAACTGAGAGAACTGTCGTTGTCATACAGCGTTCCTCCAACAGCACTCAAGAGCTTTCTCAAAGGCTCTTTCAAAGGCGTCAAGCTCGCCATTATCGGAAAGAACCTTTATACTCTGACGAATTATACGGGTTATGATCCCGAGGTTGGCACTACCAACGGAACCCAGTACTTCTCATACGACTTTATGGGATATCCTCTCTACAGGTCGTACTCTGCTTCACTTGAATTGAAATTCTAATGACTAAAATAAAGTGACTATGAAAACGATAAAATATTTTCTGTTATTTTCAACTCTGGTGGCAGTTCTGCTTACGGGATGTGAGAGTCTGGTTGTCAAGAATGAAAATGACCCGGATTTTGCGACTGCTTTCTCCAAGCCTTCCGATGTGAGGGGAGTTGCAGGTTCTATGTTTAACGCCTGGTATATGAATGTACAAGGCGGTTACTATGGTGTTGGCCTGATGCTATGGGTTGGTGCTGATGCAGGCACATGCTCATGGGGTAACGCTGCCATGCGCGATTTCAGCTATGAGCCCCGCATAGCATGGGATAATACTTCTTCTTATCCTAATGCTGGTCAGACTTTAACCCAATATAGGGGATTATATTCAATCTTATCTTCCTGCAATGAAGTACTCGCCCAGGTAGAACTGGGAACCATGAAAATAACTGCCGGCGATGGTACTGATGAAACACCAATGATTACTGCAATTGCCCAACTTTTTCAGGGTCTTTCACTCGGGTATATTGGCTTGGTCTTTGACAAGGGATTTATTGCAACTGAATATACTGATCTGACAAGGACCCTTGAGACAGTACCATACATGACTATGATTGACACGGCATTGAAAAGCCTTGACAAGTGTATAGCACTGTGCGAAGCCAATACCTTCACCCTCGATGGCAACTGGGTACCGGGGATAACCATGACCAATGTCAAGATGGGTGAGCTGGCAAATACCGCAGCAGCTGTACTCCTTTCGTATTCACCCAGGAACAAAACTCAAAATGACGCCGTTGACTGGGCTAAAGTCGGTGCTTATGCCAATAAGGGTCTTACCTATGATTTTGCACCTGTAATGGATAATATTCAATGGTGGAACGATTATGTTTACTATGCCAACGTCAGTGGCTGGGGACAGGCTACCATGAGAATCGTGAATATGATGGATCCGCGTTTCCCGTCACGCTGGGTTGATGCAAATACCTGGAACATATTGCCGGCACGGACAACTACTCATACTGCTGGCATTGATGACAGGATATTTACAGATTTCGATTTCCTGGGTAGCTGCCCCTTCAGGGTTGAACGCGGCTATTACCATTTCTCATGCTACCGTTTCAAAAGGTATGACGATTATTTGGCAACAAGCCTTGGGCCTCTGGCGCAGTTCCGTAAGACTGAAAATGATCTGCTGAAGGCAGAAGCGTTATTGCATCAGCCTAACCTTGCAGGAGCTGCTGCAATAATAAATGCCGGTGAGAGAGTTACCCGCGGAGGTCTTGCTCCTATCGATGCTACTGCACTCGAAGTTGAAAACGCCATCTTTTATGAGAGGAATATTGAACTCTTCTGCACAGGAATGGGTCTTGAATTCTTCACAATGAGGAAGGCCGATAAACTTCAGCCCGGTACTCCGCTTCACCTGCCTATACCCGGTGCACAGCTTGAGGTGAATATTATGGAAAACTACTCATTCGGCCCCGGTCTGGGTGTTGCTGGTCAGGATTATTCAAACGGCGGCTGGTTTTGATAGCTGAAGATAAATGCTAACAATTAAACGAAAGAATATGAAAAAGAATATTATAACACGTATGGCTTTTATTCTGGCAGCAGCATTGCTATTTGCTTCATGCGGTAAGACCGCAATAGAGGAAAGCCAGGATGCCTACCGGGCCTCTGATGTTATCCCTTATGTTCTCAGTACCGACGGACCTTCCCAGGTATTGCAGACATTTACGTATGACTTTAAGATAACATATGACCGTGCAGGTTCAACCTGGAACTGGAGCAGTGCAGATGAGACTGTAAGTACGGTAAGCGCAGATACAAAAAAAGCGTCAATTCTGTTTGACAAGCTGCCGACAAGCGGTAAAGCAATAATCAAGGTTACTGAAACTACAGCAGGAGGAGTCACCTCTCCGGAAGCTTTAATTGAAGTAACGGTTAAACCATTCTGCCCGCTCGCCAATGGTAATGCTGACCTGGTAGGTTCATGGACTGGTATTGAGACTGGCCCTGGTTATGATTACCCAAGCAGTATTACAACAGTTGTTAATGGTACAAAACTTGACCTTACCGGTATTGGCCAGCCAATGATTGCAGACTTCTGGGGTGAGGCAGTGGTTGCAGGTGGAACCTGTAGTGTGACCATAAACCCTGATGGAACTTTGGATATCCCAAGACAGTATATCTTTACAACTGTATACAAAGCGGTTAACTATGAATATGAGATATTGGGCTCCGGTACCTGGGATAATTGTGGCGCAAGTCCTGCATTGGTGATCAAGTATGATATCTATTATCCTGGTGATGCCAAGGGAATAGCAGCTACCTATTCTCCAAATTATTTTGCTACACCTTATATGACAGCTACTATTGTTTTAGATTAACAATAATCAGATAAGGTTAGTATTAATGACCAATAAAGCCATCGTTTAAGAAATAAACGCTCTGGCATCGAATTCCCAAAAAAGAGGCTGTCCAGAAAGGGCAGCCTCTCTTTTTATAATCCTGAACCAACATAACCACAGGGGATGGATAAAATCTTAACTTTGTAATGTAACCTGGAATTCTGAAAAACTAACTTCGAATGCCTTGCATGAAAAGACCTCTTTATTTGCTATTATCATTTTTTTTATTCTCCATTGGCTTCGTCTTGTCCTGCATTCAGTCATCAGCTAACTGCCCCGCGTTAGGTTCTGACATTGAAAAGCAGGATACCCTGGAAAAGCAGATTCTATACAACGGAAGAGTGTGGAGAAATCTATATCAGCAAATCGACGGAAACCAATTTCTATTTTCACCGGAATTTTTGCCAGGCTCAGTTACAGTAAACGGCAGAACATTCGACAACAGCAATTTCAGGTTTAAGCTGGATATCGTAAATGATGAATTACTCATACTAACAGACAGAAATACCATCTTGCAGCTTAACAAAGAAATGGTTGACCTTTTCACTCTTCTGTATGAAAACAAGCTGTTCCGCTTTAAAAAGCTGGAAACTGACAGTCTGAATATTTTAAATGGTTATGTTAATGTTATTTATGACGGAGAGACCTCTCTGTATGTTAAATATAAAAAGGAGATTCACCTTAGAAATTCCGCAGGAGAAAAGGATACTTTCATTCAATCTCATCAGGTATATATCATGAAAGAAGGTATCCTGCATAAAGTAAGTAACAAGACAAGCCTCATCAAACTTCTGAGTGACCGTAAAGAACAACTCAAGGGCTTTATAAGATCCAATAAGATCCGAATTTCAGGAAAAAGTCCGGAGAATATTGCACCTGTACTGGCATTCTATGATAATTTGAATAATTGAAATGTTTTTTTTGAGATCGATAGTTCTGATTTTGATAATCTTTTTAAGCTCCCTTGGCAGCCTCAACGCACAGGAAGATATTGTAATTACATGGAATTATCAGAATCTTGCTTTCAAGGATTTTACTGCAAAAGTTGAAAGCCAGTATCCCTTAAAATTCTTTTACAGGGATGAGTGGATAAATGATATCAAGCTTGGCTTTTACGGGGAAAACATACCATTGTCAAAATTGCTCGACAATCTGTTCAGCGGATTATCTCTTTATTATTTCGCAGACAATCTGGGGAATATTGTTATAACAAAATCTTATATCGTTAAAATTTCAGAAGACCAGGCATTTGATAGCCTGAAACTCGTCCCCCCATCTATATATTATGATGTTCAGGACGAAAAGAAATTTTCGGGGAATCTTTTCCTTGAGATAGGAAATCCGGCAGAGAAAAACAGGGCCGGAAATGTTGTCGTTTCGGGTTATATAACAGACAAAGATACTAAAGAGCCTGTATCAGGAGCTACTGTTTATGTCAGGAAACTTTTAACGGGTGCTTCCTCAAACGCATATGGATTCTATTCACTGACATTACCGCGGGGCATTCACCTGGTGCAGTTTTCCTTTGTCGGAATGAAGGAAATAAAGGTAGACCTAAACCTTTATGGAACAGGTGAGATGAATATTGAAATGAGCAGTACATTGATCCCCTTAAAGGAAGCCGTTGTTTCAGCTGATAAGAATGTTACGCTCCAGAGACCGGAGGTCGGAATGGAAAAGATTAACGTCGCCACGCTGAGGCTAACCCCAACTACAATGGGTGAGGCCGACATAGTCACCAGCTTCCTCCTTGTGCCCGGTGTCCAGACCGTTGGCGAAGGAGCCTCAGGATTCAATGTCAGAGGAGGCTCTGCCGGACAAAATCTCATCTTGCTTAATGGTGCTCCATTATACAATACCTCGCATTTTTTTGGCTTCTTTTCTGCAGTTAATACTGATATTATCAAAGATGCCACTCTGTACAAAGGAGGTATTCCCAGCCGATTCGGGGGAAGGACTTCATCCGTTCTTGATATCGGTGCGAGAGATGGTTCCAGGAAGGAATTTGCGGGCAATGCCGGAATTAGTCCTGTGACTACTCATCTGACGATTGAAGGTCCCTTGAAGAAGGATACTGTTTTTTATATACTTGCCGGAAGAACAACCTATTCAAACTGGCTGTTCAAGATTTTTGACAACCCATACCTTAATAATAGTAAAGCCTCATTTTATGACCTTAATGGGAAAATAACATACGACATAAATAAAAACAACAAAATTGACCTGTCATCCTATTACAGCTTTGACGCTTTCAGTCTTAATTCTGATACAACATATAGATATAACAACAATATCGTTGCCTTAAGGTGGCGTCATTTTTTCACAAGCAGGCTCTTCTCCGTTTTCACGATTAACAATAGCCACTATAATTATGATATATCAAGCGAAAGCATCATCACTGAGGCGTTTGTTATGTCACACGCAATCAACAGTACCGGTTTAAAGGCTGATTTTAACCTTTTTAAGGGACGGCATGAGATCAATTTCGGAATTGATGCTGTACGCTATTCCGTCTCTCCGGGTGATTATATGCCTTTATCCGATTCCTCCCTGGTTATACCGAATAGAATTCAAAAAGAGAAAGCTCTCGAGACCTCTATATATATCGAAGACAGATTTGCGCTTACCGATCATGTATCAATAACTGCAGGAATCAGGTTGCCATCATTTTTTGCTTTCGGCCCGAGGTCGGTTTTTATTTATGATCCATTCTTTTCAAAAGGGGAATCAACAATTATTGATACCGTTAATTACGGGTCTGGCAGGATCTACAAAGCATATACGGGTCCTGAGTACCGTGTCTCATTAAACCTGCGGCCATCCGGTATGAGTTCTTTCAAGCTCAATTACAACAGGACAAGACAATATCTGCATCTTCTCTCAAATACTGCTTCAATTTCACCTACTGATATTTATAAGTTGAGTGATTCTTACCTGAAGCCTCAGATCTGCGATCAATACGCTGTGGGGTACTACCAGCTGCTGTTTAATGGAGGCATAGAAACTTCAGTAGAATTATATTATAAGAGCCTGAAGAACATGACTGATTTTAAGGGAGGTACAAGGATCATAATGGAGAAGAATATTGAGCAATATCTGATAGATGCAATTGGAAAAGCTTATGGGATTGAATTGCTGCTTAAAAGAAATGAGGGCAGATTAAGGTGGAGTCTGGGCTACACCTTTTCCAGAACTTTCCTGAAAAGTACCGGCACTTTCAGCGATGAGATAATTAATGCCGGGAAATGGTTCCCGGCCAATTACGACAAACCGCATGACCTGTCTGTCACTTTCAACTATCTGGCCACGCGCAGGCTGAGCTTTTCCGCTAATTATGTGTACAGCACCGGAAGACCTATAACTTACCCCATAGCAAGCTATCAAATAGGAAATAAGTACATACTTCATTATTCTGACCGGAATAAATACAGGATTCCTGATTATATGCGGCTTGATATTGGATTAAATGTTAGTGGAAACCTCAAATCGAGGAAGATAGCCAATCCTAACTGGACCTTTTCAGTATACAATCTGCTGGGCAGAGACAATGTTTATTCAGTTTATTTTACAAATGAGGATAATGTGATCAGGGGCTACCAGCTTTCGGTATTTGCGAACGCTATCCCCTCGGTAACATTCAGTTTTGATTTTTAATAATATGAATTTGAGAAAGTACATTATTATATTATCATTTGTCCTTGCATCAGCTGGTTGTATTACACAATTTATTCCTGAGACGGAAGAGACTCAGTCACTCCTTGTTGTTGAAGGACTGATTACAGACCAACCCGGTGTAAACACCATCAAGCTTTCAAGGTCTCAGCCTATAGGAAGTTATGCTAAACCTGAACCTGTAACCGGATGCATGGTAAGGATTGAGGATGATGGCAGCAATATTTATATCCTTCATGAGAGTGAACCGGGAACATACCTGACCGATCCGGCGATTTTCCAGGGTGCCGTTGGAAGAAACTATACTCTGCAGATTGAGGCCAGGAATGCCTCCGGTAAACTTTCTTCTTACAGATCGTTGCCAATGGAGATGAAACCCGTACCACCCATAGATAGTATTTACTATGAAAAAAAGATTATAATTAGCAACGATGATTATGGTGCCCCCCATGAAGGTTGTCAGGTTTATTTAAATACTGTTGATCCGGAGGGCTTATGCAAATATTATAGATGGGATTTTAATGAGACATGGGAATTTAAACTGCCTTACGATGTCGATAACCAGACATGTTGGGCTACAGATCACTCAGGCGCGATAAACATCAAAAGTACGTCAGCTTTGACGGAAGACAAAATTTACCGGCATCCAATAAATTTTATTACCAACGAAACGGACAGACTAAATATAAAGTACAGCATGCTGGTAAATCAGTATTCTATTAGTGAAGATGAATTCGGTTACTGGAAGAAATTACAGAATATTTCGGATGAGGTCGGCGGACTTTATGATATGATCCCTGCATCTATAACGGGAAATGTTTTTTGTACTGATGATCCTAATGAAACAGTACTGGGTTATTTCAGCGTTTCAGCAAGATCATCAAAAAGAATTATGGTCCATGCGGGTTTTGCAGGATCACGTAATGATTTCTATGAATATTGTGGTACCGATACAGTACCTTCCGGAACGAATATCCCCGGTCTTGGCACCTCGGTATGGATAATCATAGACGGTGATTATCGGGTGCTTACACCTTACCGGGAATGCGCAGATTGCTCTTACAGAGGTTCCCTGATGAGACCTGACTATTGGGATGAAGATAAATAGATCAACCAGGTGAAAACAAGAAAAAAAATAGTACAAATAAAGATTGTTTCCGTTATTCTATTCTGTTTCTTATATCAGCCTGTTTTTAGTCAGGAGCAGATCAGCTTTCTCGATTCACTTTCGGAAAAATTCGTAAGATATTGTGAACTTTATCCAAGAGAAGAACTTTATGTGCACACCGACCGGGAGGAGTATATTGCCGGTGAAAAGATCTGGTTTGAGATGTATTTATTTGACAGGCAGAGTGCCAGCCTGTCGTCAAACAGCAGTGTTGCCTATTTTGAAATTCTGAATTGCGAAAACCGTCCGGTTGTCCAGAAACGAATAAAGCTTGAACAGGGTACCGGGCAGGGAACAGCTGATCTGCCCGATACGTTAAGTTCTGGCAATTATATATTACGGGCATACACAAACCGGATGAAAAATTTTATGCCTGACAACTGCTTTGCGAAGAAGATAAATATTTACAATGCTCTCAGTTCAGAAGATTTTAAGAGCATGTCAAACCAGTCTATAACCCTGATTAAGTCGGATGTAACCGGAAACCATGACAGCATTGCGGCAACGGGATTTCTCCTTAAGGTTAATAATCTGAAAAGTGACTCCGTTGAAATTATTATCAGCAGTGATAGCATTTTTCGCTCTATAAATAAAAATTTATGTTATCTGTTTATTGAGACCCGCGGTATTATAAACTATAAGAACAAAATAAGTTTACCGTTTGAGAACACAAGGATTTCAATTCCATGGGCAGTCCTAATTCCTGGCATAAATCATATTACAATATTTAGTTCTGCCGGAAAACCTCTGGCTGAGAGGTTCATTTATACTCCACCAATACATGACGGGCGACTTAAGATAGCATCTTCAGACAGCTTCAAAGTAAGGGACAAAATATTGATTAAAATGCCATTTAAAAATGATACCTCATCTTTAAATCTTGCAAATTTCAGCGTTTCAGTTGTCCCTTCAACTGAAAAGACTTGTATGGATATTACGGATTATATGATATTTGGTTCTGAATTCGGGGTTTTGCCAGATGATTTTGCAGAATTCGGATCAGGTAAAATATCTTCTGAAAGGATGGCGAGTTTCCTTCTTAATACTAAAAGTAACTGGATAGACTGGAATATAATTCTGTCAGGCAATTATCCTGTTCAGGTCTACAATTATGAACAGGATTACCATTATATTGACGGTTATCTCTTTAACAGGAGCCTTCAGACACCGGAAAGTGGCCGGACTCTCTTCCTCTCAATTCCCGGTAAGAACGCATTCTTTCAATACTCCGTGACAAAACCCGATGGCAGTTTCAGGTTCAGCATTCCTGTAGACGAAAAGATTAAAGACCTGATCATCCAACCCGAAGAAGTTAATTCCGATAATAGTATTAAGATCAGGTCATCATTTTCAGAAAAATATCCAGTTACTGTCTTATCACGGGATTTAATTAAAGAAGCACCTTCACGATATATTTCAAGATGGAAGATGAATTATCAGGTGAATAAGATTTACGAAACTGCAGGATGCTTCGGCCATAGCCTCGTCAATTGCTTTCAGAACTCCAAAAAGGTTCTACGGGAAGCCTGATATCGAGTTGATTATGAAAGACTACATTGAGCTGCCAGTGATGCAGGAGGTATTTTACGAGCTTTTGCCCGGTGTAATCATGAAGCAGAAGAAATCTGAATACGAAATACAAGTTGCTGATCCTGTTTACAATATAGTTTATGACAAACCTCCTGTCCTGTTTGTTGATGGCGTGGTTGTACATGAACCCTCAGTTATCGTCGGGCTTAATCCTGACAGGGTTGAAAAAATTGATGTGATTAAGGATCGTTATGTCATTGGTGATTACCTTTTTTGTGGTCTTGTTAATGTCATTACCAAAGCTGGTGATTATTCCGACATAAATCTGCCTGACTATGCTGTAAGGTTATCATACAGGGCGATTGAACCAGTTGATGTATTCCTGTCACCTGACTATTCATCAGAGGAAATGATGAAAAGCCGGATCCCGGATTTCAGAAACACGCTGTATTGGAATCCGTCAGTTCAACGGGATATAGATGGCAATTACATGATGGAGTTCTGGTCTTCTGATCTTCCTGGTGATTATGAGATCATTATCCAGGGGATTAATGATGAAGGAAAAACTGTCTCATTAAAGAAAATCATAACGATAACGCGTTAGGAGCGGGTCTTAAGTCTTTGCTTTAATTGAGTTGGCCGGTAAATGCAATTCTTTTTTTATTTCCGGCGGCCAAAGCGCCTGTTATCTTCCATCTTTTTCTTTATCCTCCTGCTCCTGCTTTTCACTATAATATACACAGCAAAGAGCACAAGAATAACTATAATCAAAGTTCTCAGATTTCCCTGCTCCATCACTGCATCCTTTTTATAAGTCTGAGCCTGTGGCTGTACTTTTGCTGGTCATCGCGCCAGATACCCTGATGATCAATTCTGTCGCGCCTGACCCTGCCTGCGGCATGGATGATCGTTTCTTTTGCAAGAAGCAGACCCGTGTGAGTTATATTCTCTGTATCCGCAGAGAAAAAAAGAACATCTCCGGGCTTTGCGTCACTGATAAAGTTTACGGTGACACCTTTCTCTGCCTGCTGTGAGGCATCACGGGGAAGGGCTATACCGTGAACCTTGAATGCGATCTGCACAAGTCCCGAACAGTCGATACCCAAAGGTGTCCGCCCGCCCCAGAGGTAAGGGGCGTTTAAGAACTGAAGAGCTGTCTCCCCGGGTGTCGGGGCCGGAGCCAATAAATCCGGGTGCAAACCTGAGGCCATCAGATAATTCTCACCTCCGAGTCTGAATCCGGAAAAATCATCTTTTATTTCGAACAACTCACTTCCCGGAACAATTGTCATCCGGCTGCCGTCCTCCCTGATGCAGTGAATTTCACGACCTGCTATGATGCCAGGCTGTTCTTCATTCCAACTGATGTAACCGTGCTGTGCAGAATCGATCCATCCGGTATATGAATCAAAGAGTGTCTCCACCCTCGACCAGGTGCCAGATGTTTCAATGATGCTGAACCTTTCGCCGAAAAGGATCTGGCTGACCATCTCCGAACGGTGAGTAGGTGCTGCCCGAAGGGGGATGAAAGTATTTATGCAGATGAAAAGATCCATTTTCCTGTTTTATTTTGACAGACCACCCCTCCCGACACTTCGGTCGTGAGACCCCTCCCCGTTCAGCCTTTCGGCTTCACGGGGCAGGCCTAACTTAGGAGGGGAAATTATTAATCACTATTACCTATTACCTCATATCAATAACATCCACATTCTTATAGTCAGCCGGGTTGAAGGTGAAAAAATCATCGTCCGGCTTAAAGGAGAGGTCATATTTATCTGATGTGAGATTCATTGTTACTCCGTCCTTGGTCTTGTACTCTGCGCCGATAAGGTCATGAAGCTCTTTTCCAATCTTAAGCCGGATCCGGATCAGGTCAGTACTGATCTCTTCAGGATAGAGGTCGATAATCCACTCATTCACAGTCTGCTCAACCAGCCTGACTTTGAATCCCTCCCTGTACATGGTAAAGAGCAGCGAAGGCTTTGAAATAAAGGATTCATCATCAGGATCAGATTTGGTTATTGTGACCTCATTCGCATCCGGGAGATAACTCCATACATTTTTTCCGTCAGTCCAGATGCTGTTATCAGGCAACGTGAGCTGGTATTTGTCACCTGAGATTATTGCTGATCCCGACAATGTGTCAACATCGCCTTCCCGGGCGTTGCTGGTGACAATAGTAAAATCAATAGTAACGGATGGTGCAGAAGTAGCCTTTTTGCTGAATTCGGAAAGTACCTTCATTGCCTCAGGATCCTTCTGGGCGGAAACGGCAATGGTGAGTATTGAAAATATCAGAACTAAAGTTTGTTTTCTCATTTCAGATTATTGCTTCATTGAGCTTCTTCAAAATCTGTTCCAAAGTATTCATGTCCTGCACAACTACATCACGTGCCTTGCTGCCTTCGAATGGTCCGACGATGCCGGCTGCCTCAAGCTGATCAATTATTCGCCCGGCACGGTTATATCCAAGCTGCATACGTCGCTGTATCAATGATGTTGAACCCTGTTGATGCTGAACAACCAGCTTTGCGGCCTCATCAAAGAGAGGGTCACGCTTCCTGAGGTCAATCTCCTTCGATCCGTTACCCTCATCGTCATCTCCCACATATTCCGGAAGATGCATCGCATCAGGATAGCCCTGCTGCGAACCGATGAATTCAGTAAGCTCCTCGATCTCAGGAGTGTCAATAAATGCGCATTGCACCCTGACAGGCTCCCCTCCCTGTGAAATAAGAGCATCACCCCGGCCTACGAGTCTGTCTGCACCGGTGGAGTCAAGAATAGTTCGTGAATCAACTCCTGAGAAGACCCTGAAGGCTATTCGTGAAGGGAAGTTAGCCTTGATAAAACCGGTTATGATGGTTACCGAAGGTCTCTGGGTTGAGATGATGAGGTGTATACCCACTGCTCTTGAGAGCTGCGCAAGACGACCGATAGGCGCTTCGACCTCGCGACCGGAGGTCATGATAAGATCTGCAAACTCGTCAATAATAAGCACTATATACGGCATGTAGTCATGACCCTTCTCAGGATTGAGTTTGCGGGAAATGAACCTGTCGTTATATTCTTTTATGTTGCGGGTCTGTGACAGCTTGAGCAGATCAAGGCGGTGATCCATAAGAATGCACAGCGAGTTAAGCGTGTTGATCACCTTTTTTGTATCGGTGACGATGGCATCCTCTTCGCCAGGGAGCTTTGCAAGAAAATGACGTTCTATCTTTGAATAGAGCGGCAGTTCAACCCTCTTTGGATCAATAAGTACGAGCTTGAGTTCTGCCGGGTGCTTTTTGTAAAGAAGCGAAGTGATGATCGCATTAAGGCCCACCGATTTACCCTGCCCGGTGGCTCCTGCCACGAGCAGGTGAGGCATCCTTGTAAGGTCAATGATGAAGGGATCATTGGTAATTGTACGTCCGAGAGCCAGGGGGAGCTCAAGCTTTGAATCAGCGAAGGCCTGTGATGAGATCAGTCCTTTCATCGAGACTGTCTCGGGCTTCTTGTTAGGCACTTCAATACCCACTGTTCCCCTTCCCGGTATCGGGGCAATAATCCTGATACCCAGCGCTGAAAGACTCAGTGCGATATCGTTATCAAGCGATTTGATGCGGTGTATCTTAACTCCGCGGTCAGGCACAACCTCGTAAAGGGTGACGGTAGGCCCAACAGTGGCCGAAATGCTTTTAATGGTGATCTTCTGGTCAGCCAGGGTTTTAAGTATGATCTCCTTATTCGCATTGACCTCCTCGTTGGTGGTTGATGACAGGTTGCGGTAGTCGCGCAGCAGCGATACAGGCGGAAATTTATAGCGTGGCAGTGTGAGCCTGGGGTCAAAAGGAGGGAGGTCAGACAGCGGTCCGTCTGCAACAGTGCCGTTATCAGGAGGTTTATGTCCTTTGCCTATGACATTCACAATCGGCTTTTCTTCCACCGGTGGCTTGTAGAAGTCATCAATTTCTTCCGTTTCCTCCTCATCGGCCCTCAGGGGTTCATCTTCATGAGTCGGAAAATTATCTTCAGGGGCGATGTCAACATCTTCGGTGACGATTTCTTTCCTGCGTCCCTCACCGCTTAAAGTAGCGGCTCCGGCCCTGGCTACAGCAGCGATAGGTCTTCTTATGGTATGAGGGCTGACATGCAAAGCGAAAATAAGATAAGCAACAGTAAGGACAAGGAGCACAGCTCCTGTCCCGACCTTGCCCATCGATCCGTTCAGCTTGTCAGCTATGAAAAAGCCAAACTCGCCTCCCGGACCGGCGCCCAGGAATGTGGATTGTCCGGCAAAATATCCCAGGATGACTGAGACCAGCACGGTTGCCAGAAGAAAACGCATGACGTTCTTCCAGAGTCTGAAGTACTTAACCCTGACGAGGGCGAGGCCAAAAGCCCCTATGATCAAAGGGATAAAAAAAGCTCCCAGTCCAAAGCCATGGAAAATAAAATAATGCCCGACCCTGAAGCCGAACTTCCCCCCCCAGTTCTCATAGGCAAACTCCGCAACAGGTTTCTGCATGCTAAGTGAATCCTGGTCAGCCTTGCCGGTAAGAAGGTAAGATATAAAGACGACGAGCATATAAAGAGCAAACACTATAAGGATAAGGCCAAGGATGAACCTTAAATTCTCGCCTGATGAAGTGCCGTCAGTTTTCTTCTGCCGTGATGACGCACCGTTACTTTTTTTCTGTCTGCCCATTGTCAAAAATAATTTTTCTACCCGTTGAACGGCAAATGTTAAAATAAACTGCGAATTTACGAAAAATGGTTGAGCCGGAAGTGTAAAAACCTCAAATGGCTATCATTTTCCGGATAAGGGAATCAAGAAAGCTCCTGGTCACCTTTTTATAATTCTTTTTTGCCTCGAAAGTCTTATCGGGGATTTGCCTGGCAAAGACCTCATCAGCCGTGAACTGAAGCTCAGCATTTCCGATGATGTAGAAAAAGTCCATAAGCACACCGTCAATATCCTTGTAAGGGGTGAGCCTGTTGGGCTGCACGACCTTAATGTCATCAGTGTACCAGATATAACGGGTTGTCTTCGTACCTGGAAGAATTACCCTGACCTGGCGGCAGTTAAAGCCGCATATGACAGATTTCCTGCCAGTCTCTGACAGGGTCAAGCCTTCCATTGCCGAGAACCCCGGCTGAAGATCCCTTGGTGTGCCTTCGCAGTAGTATTTGAAAGACAGTAAGTTAAGATAGGTGTCGTAAATATGTTCCCTGGGATTCACTATTGAAGAAATCCCTGAATTGCCAAACGGCGCCTTGAGTTCTGTGGCAATAAGATCATTCCTGAAAGAAATGACAAGTTCCTTCGGCAGAAAATCGGATGAAAAGGAGGATGGATTGTTTATGTATTTGATATTGTAATAGATCTCGCCCTCGTGCATGTTTTTCAAACCTTTCTCCCGGCACGAGGGGAGTACAATAAACAGTAATGTCAAGGGAATTAAATGGAGAAAGCGATTCTTCACGTAAAGCAATTTGGCTGTAAATGTAACAAAACTGATAATTAAACGGATAGACCATGCTGTTCAGTATCTTTGAAATAATTGTTTTTCCACTGTGGGATTAGTTTTACTCTGTTATAATTAATTATAAAGTTTTAGCTTTGTCACCTCATGTGTAAAAGAGAGTTATGAGTAAAAAACTTGCTGTTGTCGCCCTTGGCGGAAATGCGCTTCTCAGGGGAGATCAGATAGGTACGATTGAGGAGCAGGAACAGAACACCACGGACACCCTCGAAAACCTGATCTTCCTCATCAGGGAAGGATATGATCTGGTTATAACTCATGGAAATGGTCCTCAGGTTGGCAATATTCTGATGAGAAATGATGCCGGGGAACAGATGTACGGCATAGCGCAGATGCCAATAGATATTTGCGTCGCCGACTCACAGGGTGGAATTGGTTACATGATCGAGCGGATGTTCAAGAATGTGCTGAACAGGCACGGCATCGAAAAGAATGTTGTATGCCTGGTCACAACTGTTTTGGTCGATAAGGATGACCCCGCCTTCAGTGATCCTCAGAAGAGAGTGGGTAAGATTTATACAAAGGAACAGGCTGATGAGCTTTCCGGCAAGAAGGGCTGGGTGTTCAGGGAAGAGGTCAAGACTGAAGGCGGATTTCGAAGGGTGGTGCCCTCGCCGAAGCCTGCCGGCATAATGAACCACGAGCTCATACGTGAGCTGGCGCGAAGGGGGAATATTGTTATCGCTGCCGGCGGCGGCGGCGTGCCAGTCTATATCGATGAAAAAAACGATGTCAGACCTGCAGAGGCGGTTATAGACAAGGATCTCGCATCTTCACTGCTCGCTTCTAAAATAGGAGCTGATGAGTTCTATATCCTGACAGATGTCCCGTATGTCTACATAAATTATAAGAAACCGGACCAGGAGATAAAGGAATTTCTTGATTATAAAGACACCGTAAGGTATTTGAATGAAGGACAGTTTTCAAAAGGGAGCATGGCTCCCAAGATTGAGGCCTGTCTTAACTTCATAAAGGCCGGAGGAAGCAAGAGCGTCATTACCGAAGCCTTCAAGCTGGAAGACAAGCGGTATGGGACGAAGATTACGATGGAGTACGATTAAAGTCGAAAGGCGAAAGTCGAAAGTTGAAAGTCAAAAGGCAAACGATACAAGACTAAAAATCGCAAATCGCAAATCGCAAATCGCAACAGATAACAGACAACAGATAATGCTAAAATAGTATGGTAACAGACTTAAAAAACCGTTCTTTCCTGAAGCTTCTTGACTTCACCCCTGAAGAGATCAAATACCTTCTGGATCTTTCATTTAAGCTGAAGAAGGCAAAAAAGACAGGCACTGAGCAGCAGAAACTCATAGGGAAAAACATTGCCCTGATCTTTGAGAAGACCTCAACGCGGACACGGTGTGCATTTGAAGTTGCAGCCCTCGACCAGGGCGCACATGTGACCTACCTCGGACCGACAGGCTCGCAGATAGGACACAAAGAATCGATGAAGGATACAGCAAGGGTGCTCGGCCGGATGTACGACGGTATTGAGTACCGGGGCTACGGACAGTCCATCGTTGAGGAGCTCGCTGCCTATGCGGGTGTACCCGTATGGAACGGACTTACAAATGAATTTCATCCGACACAGATCCTGGCTGACTTCATGACTATGATGGAGCATTGCAATAAGCCTCTTAAAAGTATCAGCTTCTGCTATCTCGGCGATGCCCGTTATAACATGGGTAACTCACTCATGGTGGGCGCGGCAAAGATGGGTATGGATTTCAGGATTGCTGCCCCGAAGGCATGCCAGCCAGCGGCGGAGCTGGTGAGTAAATGCCTGGAAATAGCCGCCGGGACAGGTGCAAAAATAACCCTGACGGAAGACGTGGCAGAAGCAGTCAAAGGTACCGACTTCCTCTATACTGACGTATGGGTCTCGATGGGAGAGCCTGATTCAGTGTGGGAGGAGAGGATAAATCTGCTGAAACCTTACCAGGTGAACGCGGAGGCGATAAGGATGACCGGCAATCCGGAGGTTAAGTTCCTTCATTGTCTGCCTGCATACCATAATCGTGAAACAAAGGTAGGAGAGGAGATGTACAGGAAGTTCGGGCTTGACGGGATGGAGGTGACGGAGGAAGTTTTTGAATCGTCTCATTCCATCGTCTTTGACGAAGCAGAGAACCGGATGCATACCATCAAGGCTGTGATGGTTGCCACGTTGGGTGATTAAATCAGGCGATCAGGGCTTTTACAAAATAAAAAGTCATCAGAAACGCGGCGCCGAGCTTCAGACCCACACCGGTAAGAAACCCTAACAGGCTCCCGAAACCGGCTTTGATGGCATACTTAATGTCATCTTTGAATATCAGTTCACCAACGACAGCTCCGAGGAAGGGCCCGATGATTATCCCCGCTGGCCCCAGGAACAGTCCTATTATCAGCCCGACGGTAGCTCCGCGCATACCATATTTGGATCCCCCGAAATGACGCGTACCCCAGATTGGTACTATGTAGTCTATCACTGTCACCACAATTGCTACCACCCCCAGAATGATGAAGAGGTTCTTGCTGATATCCGCGAAACGCGTGAAATGCAGCACAACGAGACCCAGGTAAGTAAGCGGGGGGCCTGGCAATATTGGCAGGAGGCATCCGGCTATGCCAAGTATCATAAGAATAATGGCGATAACTAACAGAACATAATCCATTCAGTTCAGATTTAATGCGAAACAGCAGGCGAGGTCAAAACTCACCTGGTTCCCAGCTCATCAAAATCAACGTCGGAGAATTCGCTTGCCGGTGCTTCGGCAATAACCTCATCGCTTACAGAAGCGATGCCGGCCTCACTATGCAGCGCTTCCCCGTTCCCTGCGAAAGTCACTGCTTCACGCAGTCCTTCAGTGAACTTCTCAAAGTCTTCCTTGTACAGAAAAATCTTGTGCTTCTCGTAGAACATTTTTCCCTCTTTGCCCAGTCTCTTCTTGCTCTCCGTAATTGTCAGATAGAGATCTTCGTGTCTTGTCGACTTCACATCAAAGAAGTACGTCCTCTTTCCTGCCCGTACAACTTTTGTGAATACCTCCTCCTTATCACTTCTCTCATTCTGACCTTCAGTTCTGCCTTTCTCTTCTTCCATCAGTAGTGAATGTTTTAGGGTTTCAATCAGTTAGTATGGTCAAATGTAACAATAATTTTAAAAACTCAAAGTGGAAGGATAAAATTGTAAGAGATTCTTGATGTCAGCCTCTGATTACTACTCTATTTTTTTAACTTTGCAGCCTGAAAAACGAGTTCTTTAAATGATAAGCAGACGACAACTAAGGATAAAGGCGCTGTCAGTACTATACGCCTGCAACAGGAAGGAGATTGACGACCTTGCGACGGCCGAACAGGAACTGATGTTAAGCATCAGGAAGAGCTATGATCTCTATCATTACCTGCTGTTGCTGCTTATCGCTTTGTCTGACGTGGCGCGGGAAAAGGCCACACTCTCAAGGAGGAAGAAGTTACAGGCTCCTGAAGATATCAATCCGAATACCCGCTTTGCAGAGAATAAAGTCATAGCACAACTGAGAAACAATGACCAGCTTCGGCATTATGCCGAGGCTATGCCGGCTCTATGGACAAAGAAGGATCGCATCACAAGCTTCGGGTCGCTGAGCCGCTGGCTGGGGACACTTGGGCTGTCGTGGTCGGACCATCCGGAAGTGGTCAGATCAGTATATAAGGAGATGACTAAATGGGACTCCTACATTGAGTACATGGCATCAGACGATATCAGCTACCGTGCTGACCAGCATTTCATAAGGGAACTTGCAACAAAGCTCCTGCCAGCTTCAGAGGATCTGTCGGCAAGTCTGGAGGAACAGTCGGTCTACTGGAATGATGATCTGCCCTTTGTGGCTACCATGATCCGCAATACAATCGGAAAATTCCGGGAACACGATGACGGTCAGAGTGTTGTTCTGGCGCCAATGTTCACCAAAAGCGATGATGAAGAGTTTGTAAAGGTATTATTGAGAAAAGCTATTCTTAACGGAGAGAGGAACAGAGAACTGATCGATACACATACGACCAACTGGGAGATTGAGAGAATAGCTCTGATGGATAAGCTTGTGATGCAACTTGCTATAACAGAGCTTGTTGAATTTTCGGAAGTGCCTGTCAAAGTGACCCTGAATGAATATATTGAGATCGCTAAAGATTATTGCACCGCCAAAAGCAGTACTTTTGTGAACGGAATTCTTGACAAAATTGTCAGGGAAATGAGGGCAAGCGGAAGTTTTACCAAGGCAGGAAGGGGTTTGATAGGGGAGAGTTAGAAGTTCGGAGTTCGGAGTTCGGAGTGACTAAAGTGAAGTGCTAAAGTGAACTAAAGTGAGCTAAAGTGACTAAAGTGAGTTAAAGTATGAAACAGATTTTGAAATATTTTATGGGAATGATCGTACTGGCATCGGTGCTGCTGGCATCGTGCGGCAGGGGATCATCAGGAGAACGCAGGAACATGCCGTCTGATACAACAGGAACGGCAGTCATCACCTTCCCGTCAATGGAACATAATTTCGGCACCGTGAAAGAGGGTGAGAAAGTGGGTCATATATTCCAGTTTACCAACACCGGAGATGCTGATCTGGTTCTGACATCCGTAATTGCAACCTGCGGCTGCACGGTTTCGAAGTACAATAAGAAACCAGTCTCTCCCGGAAAGTCGGGCACCATTGAAGTGATCTTTGACACCTCGGGAAGAAATGGTGTACAGACAAAAACTGTTGTAGTTCAGTCGAATGCAGAGAATAAATTAGTTATATTGCGCATTATTGCTGAAGTTAAAAAAGATGAAATAACCAAATAACTATTATCAATTATGAACACATTAGCATTTATTATTTTACAGGCGCAGCCAGCAACGCAGGGGAAACCGAATATGCTTACAAGTTTGCTGCCGCTTCTGCTTGTTTTTGTGGTATTTTATTTTTTCATGATCAGACCACAGATGAAGAAGCAAAAAGAGCTCACAAGTTTTCGCAGTGCCATCTCCAAGGGGGACAAGGTTGTGACCACTGGAGGCATCTACGGTAAAGTCGTTGAAGTTTCAGACACTTTTATTACAATGGAGATTGCCAATGATGTCAAGATCAAGGTTGACAAGAGTGCTGTTATGAGAGATCCTTCTGATGCTCCAACTAAATAATTAACAGTATATTACAAGGTTGCGATGACAAAGGATGAGAAAAAGCAAAACCGGAAATTCCTTAAGAGGGAGTTACCATTGTTTGCTTTTTTTCTCCTTCTGTCATTTGTTTTCTGGTACCTCAATGAGCTTGGCAAAGAGCTTGAAGGTACAATTAATTACCCTGTCAGATATATTAATCCGCCCAAAGAACGGATTGTAATAGGTGATCTTCCGGGTAAGCTTGAGATGGATCTGCGCGGACCGGGTTACTCGATTCTCAAGATGAAATTATCGAGCAGCAGGGCGCCGGTGGTAATAGACTTTTCAAAGATGTCGCCCAAGCGCCTGCCAGGGGTTATACCCAACTATTATCTTGTCACGTCAGGAATGATACAGACTATTTCTAAACAATTGCATTCTGATTTTGAGATAATAGCTCTTCATCCTGATACGCTCTTTTTCGGATATGACAAACTTGTCACAAGACGGATGGCTGTCATACCGGATCTCAGCATCGAGTTGTCAGGAGGTAAAAAAATCATCATAGTTGCTGTACCTGACAGTGTGACTGTCCGTGGTCCTGAACATATGCTTGACACCCTGAAAGGGATCCCGACCCGGCATCGCACTTTAAAAAGGATAGAGGAGAACTTCAAAGTGAAAATACCCCTTGCCTGCCCCGAATACCTGGAGACAACGCAGAAAAGGGTGCTTCTGGAGGTCACCATAACCGGCAGACCCTCCTCCATCTTCGGTCTGAAACGGCAGCGGGAGGAATAACCACTTCCTTAAATGGTAAGACGACTTGGAGTCACAGGCGGCATAGGCAGCGGCAAGACAACCGTCTGCAGGATCTTCAGGGTCCTTGGGGTTCCTGTATTTGTTGCTGATGATGCAGCCAAACACCTGATGAACAGCGACCCTGATATCCGGAAGAAGATCAATGAGATCGCCGGGCAGGATCTCTACTCAGGAGGAAATCTGGACCGCATGGAGCTGGCACGTCTTATCTTTAACAAGCCGGAAATGCTGAAGAGCGTCAACAAAGTGGTTCATCCTGTTGTTCTGCGAACATTTGATGAATGGGCTGAGAAAGCTGTTGACCCATATGTTATAATGGAGGCTGCTGTTCTCTTTGAATCAAGGGGTGAGGCACATGTCGACAGGGTAGTGTCAATTTCGGCGCCGGTTGAGGAGCGTATAGAACGCGTGATGGGCCGCAGCGAGCTTAACCGCGAACAGGTGATGGAGAGAATTAATAATCAGCTTGAGGATGATGAAAGGGAAGAACAGTCATACTATGTCATCAATAATGCTGATAATGAAATGATAATACCGGAGATACTGAAGATACATTCTGACATGCTCCGGTTTGCAGGAAAGGATAAGTGATGGGGAAATTTGCCAAATGGATTGGGGGTGGACTTGGTTTCGCGGTGGGAGGCCCGATAGGAGGACTGCTTGGATTCTTTATCGGATCAGTATTAGATAGCTCCACTACAGTGAGCTGGGACCAGACCGGGCAACAGTCGAGGATGATAAGAACAACGCCAGGGGACTTCGGGATGAGCCTTATTGTGCTCATTGCCGCAGTAATGAAAGCCGATGGCAAAGTGCTGAAGTCCGAACTGGATTATGTAAAACGGTTTTTCGTTTCACAGTTCGGCCCTGACACTGCCCGGGAAGCCCTGACGATGCTCAGGGACCTTCTGGGAAAAGATATACCGTTACGTGATGTCTGCTCCCAGATCAGGATCTCCATGGACTATTCCTCCCGGCTTCAGCTTATACATATTCTCTATAATATTTCTGCTGCTGACAGCCGGTTTGAACCCGCAGAAATAAAAGTCATACAGTCAATATCCGATTTCCTTGGCATTACAACAACCGACTATGAATCAATACGTAATATGTTCATTCCGGCTACTGACGCTGCCTATCGCATACTGGAAGTTGAACGTACCGTTACTGATGAAGAACTCAAAAAGGCTTACAGGAGAATGGCATTGAAATACCACCCTGACAAAGTCAGCCATCTGGGAGAAGATTTCCGCAAGACGGCAGAGGAGAAATTCAAATCTGTCAATGTGGCCTGGGAGAAGATAAAGAAAGAGCGCAATTTAGTTTAACAAATGTCTGATATATAATTATTAACATTAAATTATTATAAGATGAATCTGAAAGATATTCTGGCAATTTCCGGTGAAAGCACACTGTTCAAGTTCATTGCTCAGGGCAAAAATGCAGTTATTGTGGAGAACCTCGAGACAGGACGGCGTATAAGCGCCGGAGCTACCGCAAAGGTAAGCGCTCTTGAAGAGATAGCTATTTTTACAACTGGCGAGGATATGCCCCTCGGAAAGGTCATGGATAAGATCTGGGAGAAGGAGAATGGCGGAGAGGCATTGTCACATAAGCTTCCGGACAATGATCTGAAAAAGTATTTTGCAGAGGCCTTCCCTGAGTATGACCGAAACAGGGTCTACACCTCGGACATAAAGAAGGTGCTTCACTGGTACAATCTCCTTCATAAGCTGAACCTTCTTGTAAAGGAGGAAGAGGAGAAGAAAGAAGAAGGGGAGAATGTGGGAAAGGAAGAAGGGGAGAAAAAAGGAGAAGCGGAGAAGGGGAGAAAAGGAGAGGTAAATGGAGAAGAAAAAGTCAAACCTGTGGCGAAGGTTAAGGCAAAGACCGGGGCGGTGAAGGAAAAGAAAACTACGGCGACCAGGAAAGACACAGCCGCTCCGGGAAAAACCACCGTAAAAAGAAAAGCCTCCAAGGGCTGATAGAATGGCCATCACAAATTTTGGCGGAGAGGAAGTCATCTATAGTTATGACGAGTCCCGGATCATTATCGTACCAGTACCGTACGATGCAACCAGCACGTACCTCAAAGGCGCTGAGAAAGGTCCTGCCGCTATCCTCGAAGCCTCTCCGGCCCTTGAATTTTATGATATTGAGACCAGATCCGAAGCTCATAAAAAAGGTATATTCACTCTTCCGCCCATTGTCGCCGGCCCTGACCCCGTTGAATTAACAGAAAAGGTTTACAGGACTGTTTCGGATATTTTTGCCGGAGACCGTTTCCCGGTGGTGATCGGAGGAAATCATACAGTGAGCATAGGAGCATTCAGGGCCGCAGCAGAAGCATTCTCCGGACTGACAATACTTCAGCTTGACGCTCATTCTGATTTGCGTCCCTTTTATGAGGGTTCACCGCTGAATCATGCATGTGCAGCAGCAAGGGCAAAGGAGTATGCTCCTGTAGTGCAGGTCGGGATACGCAGTATGGCTGCTGAAGAACTTCCTTTTGTCGATCCGGAAAGGATATTCTATGCTCATGAGCTTTGGTCGGACAAATCGCTTTACAAAAAAGCCCTCGGCCTCCTGACGGATAATGTTTATATCACTATTGATCTCGATGTCTTTGATCCGTCAATCATGCCATCCACCGGCACACCTGAACCCGGAGGGCCTGATTACCGCGAGCTGATGTTTTTCCTTCGTGAAGTGATCAGCAGATGCAATGTGGTTGGATTTGATGTGGTCGAGCTCTGTCCTTCTGCTGCTACCAGGACACCTGATTTCATCGCCGCCAGAATCATTTACCAGCTGCTCAGCTACAGGTTTTCGGTTTGACAGAATTATCTTGCCTTATCGTATTGTTTGGCCTCCTCCCAGATGACATTCATTTCGTCGAGGCTCATGTCGTGAAGTGATCGTCCCTGTGCCAGTGTTTTCTTTTCGAGATAGTTAAACCTGCTGATGAATTTCCTGTTTGTCTTCTCGAGGGCTGACTCCGGGTCTATCTCATACAGTCTTGCAGCATTTATCAGTGAGAAGAAAAGATCTCCGAGCTCGGCTTCGATATCGACCTTCCGGCCCTCCATCACCTCCGTCTTCAGTTCATTAAGCTCCTCGGTCACCTTATCCCATATCTGTTCACGGCTGTCCCAGTCGAAACCCACTCCCCTGACTTTCTCCTGTATCCTGTTAGCTTTCACCGTGGCCGGGAGAGAGGAGGGGACACCTGACAGAACCGGCTTGTACTCGGCGTGTTCATTCATCTTAAGTTTCTCCCAGTTTTCCTCCACCTCGCGTGCACCCCTGGTGACACTTACATCACCAAACACATGAGGATGCCGGTACACCAGTTTCGTGTTTATGCTCTCAAGGACGTCACCCATGTCGAAAAGTCCTTTCTCTGAACCTATTTTTGCATAGAAGACAATGTGGAGCATGAGGTCGCCAAGTTCTTTGCGTATGTCATTATTGTCATCCTGTATAATTGCATCTGCAAGTTCGTATGTTTCCTCTATCGTAAGTTTTCTCAGGGTCTCGTTTGTCTGCTTCTGATCCCACGGGCATTTTGCCCTCAGCTCATCCATTATATCCAGAAGCTTTATGAATTCTTGAACCGTTTTTTCTCTCATTTCAGATTTAGTTTTTAAAAAGGCCGTTTCCTGTCTGCCGCGTATCTCTCACTTCCACCCTCACAGCATCGCCCATGTCGATGCCGAATAGCTGGCACAGGTCAGCCCCGTTTATTGATACCTCAAGGAGGTCGAGCAGGTTAAAACGCGTTACCAGTTCCCCGACGGGTTCATCACTGTACAGCCTGCTGATCTTTTCAGTATAGTATTTGTTGCTTTTTATCAGTATCCGGAAATCCCTGCCGTCAAAGACCCTTGAGAAGATCTCGCGTGTTATGTTGGTGATGGCATTGCCGTAGGAATCAATAAAGATGACACTTCCTATTATCACATCCCTGTCTATGGTGGCGCGAAGAGGTACTTTTTCGGCGAGGCTCCTGACAACCCTGCCCAGTTTCTCCGGAGGCTGCCCTGCCGCTATTGCAGCAGCGGCTCTCACAAAGAGCGATATCTCGTCGGTATCATCGTCATTGCTGAGGCTGATAATCAGGTCGGGCTCCGAATTGAGAATGAGATTGAACATACCGTTATCGGTTCCGATAAAATAGTGCCCGCGGGCCTTAACAAGCAGGTGAGACTTTGGTCCCGATCCTTCCGTGCTTACAAAGACCAGGTGGATAGTACCCTCAGGATAATGATTGAACGTATTCCTTATCACGAAGGCTCCATGACTGATATTCAGAGGCGGTATCCCGCTGGCATTGGTTACCACGACGGCACCGGGACAGCTTGTACTCAGCTTCCCCCTGAGTATCCCTTGAAAGATATCATTCTCCCGCCACTCTGTCGTCAGTGTGATAATTGCCATCCTCAAAATAGTTACAGCAAAGATAATCTTCTGAAAAAAATAAACTTACTTTGTGAATGAAGGGATTTAAAAATTTAGTCTGATCGTAAGGTGTTGATTAACAGCTGATAGAACGAAAGAGATACAAAAGGCGGATGACTGAAAGAGTGATTTTGCTTGAGGGGATAGACCCCGTGGTCATGTTTGGGCCTAACAACAGGCTTCTTGATCAGATACAGGGCTATTTCCCAAAAATAAAGCTGGCTGCCAGGGGGAATGAGATCAGATGCATGGGTGAGGCTGAAGAGATTACCCTGTTTGCTGAAAAGATGTCAGAGCTGATTGAATATTATCAGCATTATAACAGGATTGATGAAAATGATCTTGAGCGGTTATTGCTTGATGATGAACATATGCGCACCGCCTCCAGCGGTGATTTTGAGGATGCCCTGGTATTCGGAACGAACGGCAGGCCGGTCAGGGCAAGGACGGTCAATCAGCTGCTGCTTGTAAAAGATTATTATACCAGTGATCTTATAATTGCAGAAGGACCGGCAGGCACCGGCAAGACTTATACGGCTATTGCACTGGCTGTCAGAGCCCTGAAGAATCATGAAGTGAAGAAGATCGTTCTCACGCGTCCCGCGGTCGAGGCAGGAGAACGGCTCGGATTCCTCCCCGGAGACATGAAGGATAAGCTTGACCCTTACCTGCAGCCGCTTTACGACGCACTGCATGACATGATCCCCTCAAGGAAACTCGAACAATGGATAGAAGACGGAACAGTTCAGATAGCGCCCCTGGCTTTCATGCGGGGACGAACACTTGAGAGCTGCTTCGTCATACTTGACGAAGCTCAGAATGCCACGGTAAGCCAGCTGAAAATGTTCCTCACCCGTATGGGAGTGAGCTCAAAATTCATCCTGACAGGTGATACAACCCAGATAGACCTTCCCAGGAGAAGCGATTCAGGCCTCCTGCAGGCTATAAGATTGCTCGCAGGCATCGACGGTGTTTCAGTCATACGGTTCGATGAAAGAGACATCGTCAGGCACCGGCTTGTAAAACATATCGTCAGAGCTTATGACACTGAGGAAAAAAGTCAAAGTCAGAACGAAGAAAAAAAAGAAACAAAATAGCACTGCAATGACAAAGGCAATTACCAGGACAGACTTCAGATTTCCTGACCAGAAAGGTATTTACCGGGGCAAGGTAAGAGATGTTTATAATATTGGCGACAAATACCTGCTGATGGTTGCCTCCGATCGCATTTCAGCATTTGATGTTGTCCTTCCCGAGGGCATTCCTTACAAGGGTCAGGTACTGAATCAGATAGCTGCAATGTTTCTTGACAGAGTCAGTGATATTGTGCCCACCTGGAACATCGCATCTCCTGATCCGAATGTGACAGTGGGCTACCGGTGTGAACCCTACCCGGTAGAGATGATCGTCAGGGGATACCTGACGGGAAGCTCCTGGCGTACCTATAAGGCGGGCGCCCGTAAAATATGCGGCATAGCGTTGCCCGAAGGAATGAAAGAACACCAGCGTTTTGATAAACCTCTTATAACACCTACCACGAAGGCTGAGCACGGTAGCCATGACGAGGATATTTCGGGTGATGAGATAATCAGCTCAGGACTGATTCCGGAGAAAGAGTACCGTAAGCTTGAAGACTATGCCATGAAGCTTTTCCTGAGGGGCTCTGAGATAGCTGCTGACCACGGTCTCATACTGGTCGATACCAAGTATGAATTCGGTAAACGCAACGGGGAGATCTGCCTCATAGATGAGATCCATACCCCTGACAGTTCAAGGTATTTTTATGCTGAAGGATATGAAGATCGTTTTGCCAGGGGAGAGCAACAGAAACAACTTTCAAAGGAGTTTGTGCGTGAATGGCTCATGGCAAACGGTTTCCAGGGAAGAGCAGGTGAAAAGGTGCCGGAGATGACCCCGGCCTTTGTCACCGAGATATCGGACCGCTATATAGAACTCTATGAAAAAATCACCGGCACGAAGTTTGTCAGAGCTGAAGCTGAGGATCCGGTCAGCCGGATTGAGAGGAACGTCATGCGGTTCCTTCCCGAACTTAAATAAATTGTTTAAGAAACTGTTATTTAGCAATGATTGTTAATTTTACTCTGAACAAATATCCGAACATGTTTCCTGCCAGAATTCTGCCAGCCTTTATGTTGTTTATGGCCATGATGTTTTATCCGGTTGTGCTTCCGGCTCAGGTACCGGTTGAGGTGTCAAGCCAGAAGATAGTTGTTGAGGGTAAGGTGTATTATATGCACCAGGTGAAGAAGGGGCAGACCCTGTATTCAATATCAAAGGCCTATAATGTCACAGTTGAGCAGCTCGCAGGTGCGAACATGATCCCGCCTAACGGCATATATGAAGGGCAGATGCTTAAGGTGCCGGGATCTGCAGGAGTTCAGCGGACAACTGCAGGAGTTCAGCCAGCCACTGCAGGAGCTCAGACGGCAAAGCCGGGTGCAACCACTCCGGCAAGGCAGGATGGGCGATATATATACCACAGGGTGACAAGAGGAGAGACACTCGCATCCATAGCAGGTGAATACGGGATATCAGTGCGGGACCTGAAAAAAGCAAACAAACATCTTCTGTTTCCGAACGAGGGGGACTATCTGATGATACCGCGTAAAAAGACTTCCGCCTCCCTGCCGGTTAAGAAACAGGAGCCGGTAGCGGACACCATGAGGGTGCCGAAAGAAGTGGCTGATACTATTGCTGCTGCCGGACAAAATGAGATGTTCACAGTCCTTGCGGAAAGAAGCGTACTGAAAGAACTGAGAGGGTCGGTTAAAGTTGCCGTGATGCTCCCGTTTTTCATTAATGAAAACAATTCCAGATCACATATAGATTCAACAGGCAGGGATTCGCAGGGGAAAAAGATCTATAAGGAAGTTTCAATGTCAGGCAACTGGATCTATGAGGGGAGTCTGCCTTTCCTTGAGGCATATGAAGGAATTCTGATAGCTGCAGACAGCCTCCGCTCACTCGGCCTGAAGGTTGAACTTGATGTGTACGACATCAGCTCCGATACCATGAAGATCAACAGGCTTGTCTGGTCGGGTATGCTGAATGACGTTGATCTGATCATCGGACCGGTATTTTCCTCAGACCTGAACCACATGGCAGCTTTTGCTGCAGAGCGAAATATACCCATAGTGTCTCCGGTATCACTTCGTGACCAGAATATTCTCGAAAACAGACCCACGCTCTACAGGGTGTTCCCGTCAGAAAAGGTAGCGCAGGATGTTATGGTTAAAGAACTGGAATCGCATCAGGGAAGCAATGTTATTTTTCTCTATTCTGACACCCTGATGAATGACCCGCAAACGTCATTGTTCTGGCACAAGGTCAGGAGAGCCATGCTGCCCGACAGCCTGAGTGACACCACTCTGGTAACGGCGCAGTATTTCACGGGAATGATAAAGAAACGCGACACCTACAGTGGTGTGGAAGCATTCGAAGGGCTTCTGAAACCCGGGCGTGAGAATATCGTTGTTCTGGCTTTCACTCAGACACCTGCCGTCAGTTCAGCATTCTCCACACTGAACACATTGTCGCGCAAGTACGATATCAAGGTGCTGGGTTTCCCTGAAATAGGCGGTCAGGAAACGATTGACCTCAAATACTATTATGACCTTGAGCTCTTTATTCCAACTGAGACTTATATCGATTTCAATGCACCAAAATCTACATCATTCACTGTTGCATTCAGGAAGAAATTCAGGACCGAACCTATGGCAGGCAGCTTCGCATGGAGAGGCTTTGACATCGCCTACTATTTTATCGGCGGCATTGCAAGCCATGGCGATGAGTTCCTGAGAGATCCGGGGATCTTCAGCCCTGATCTCCTGTGCCTTGAGCCGGACTTCAGGCGGGAACGCGCCAGTGACGGTTATGAAAACAGGGGGCTTTTTATCCTTCACTATAAAAAGGACATGACCATTGAAGTCAAAAAGCCATGGACGGCATATGATGGTCTGGTAAGTAACCGGACTCAGCGTGAAGACTGATTTTTCAGGCTCATCAGAACAAAATCCAGAACTATAGGCAGGTCTTCGGGACTTACTCCGTTAGCAGTCAGCACCGGCGTATCATCATTGAATATATTCATGAAGGCCTCAACTGTCATTTCCCCGCCCTCCAAAGCACTTATATAGTATTCTGAAGCTTTGTGCGGATTACCCTGGCATAAGGCCAGGTGACCCATGTTAATTCTGTCATGCGGGGTAAGTCCTGCTTCTGCAAGACGTTCGAAATACCGCTGAGCCTCGTTGAATTTACCAGTCATAAAATAACACCATGCTATTGGTCTCAGGACCTTTACATTTCCGGGGTTTTCGTATTCAATGCGGAAATAATACTTCAAAGCCTCGTCATAATTACCCGTGTCAAGATAGCAATGGGCGGTCATCAGTATTGTTTTGAGATCATCAGGCTCACTCTTCAGTGCCCTGAGGTAAATGTTAAGAGCCTCATGATTCCGGTTCAGTTTCCTCAGGCATAAACCCATCTTGCGCAAGGTCCATTGTTTCGGATCAATTATGGATGCCATCGTATATTTCTCCAGGGCTTTCTCATACTCGCCGGTCTTCTGGTAGCAATACCCGGCCTTTTCATGAAGTTCAGCATCATCGCTGACGGACTTTATCACGGACAGGTATAATGCGAGAGCATCTTCATAATACTCCTTGCTGAAGAAGTAGTCAGCCAGGGACCTGTCGTCTGCCGTAGTTCCGCATATTTCTCTGTAAAATAAAGAGTTATATATATCAAGGCGGCTCATGAAGAGATCGTCAAATTCGTTCTTGAAGTCTGACAGTTTATAGAACCGGTAGAGGTCATGTACATACTGCGTTACGTTTGTCCTGAAGACCGCAGTAGGGTCGGTGAGCTCACTGTCGTACTTCATCTGTTCAAGACCCTCAAGCTCCATCCTGAATACCTTGAGCATCATGCTTTTCTGATCAGGCGGAAGGTTTTTCATATTGAGGATAAGCGAAAACTTGTCTGAGTTACAGATAAACGGGGTCTTGTATAACGCTTCCGCCAGCTCATTTATGCCGGGACCGAGGATCTCATCCCTGAAAATCACATCCACCGCTTCATGGTCCGGGTAAAAAGGTATGAACCAGTTGCGCAACTCCCTGAAAAAATCAAATTTCTTTAATCCCGAGAAGGCAGACATGTAAATATCTGATCCTTCCATCTGCAGGTTGGTAAGTTCCTCCATTGTTTTGAAGACCTCCTCTGAATCCTTAAACATGTCTGACCAGTCGGGATTCTGTCCTTCTTCGGTATTCTCTCCGAGGATGGCGTCAAGGTCAAGCTTCTCCTCTATGCGTGGCCTGAGCTTTACAACTTTTGGGAGTATTTCCTCGTTCATCCGTCTGCTCAGCTTCTCAGTGTCGCGTGATCTGATTGCCTGAAGTACCACAATGCGGCAATTCTCCCTGAACCCGTTTTTTGATGCCAGTTCCCTGACCATCTGCATTACATCAGGATAGAGGCTGAGTCGGTCGTCATAATAATACAGGCTCAGGACCAGCCCGGTCAGGGCCCTCTCCGGAACGCTAGGCGTTATATCCGTATATAATTTTGCAAGGAGGTTCAGCTTCACCGGGTCCCATATCCGGAGGCTGCTCAGGGTTATGGCGCTGACGAATGAAGCCATCTCATGCCACGCGAATTTACCTGACTTTAGCAGGATATCAACGAGGCTCTCTTCAGCTTCACCGTAGTAATCAGTCAACCATAAATGATTGAAAATTATGCCCGAAAGATGTTCTGTTTCAACTGCCTGCTCTCTTTCCGTCTCAGGCTTTTTTATCTCCGCTGATGAAAGCAGATCATCAAGCCGCGACTTGAATATGAGGTCATCCACACTCTGCACAATATTGCCTCCGCGGAGCCTTTCCTCCCTTTCCTCACGGGCTCTGACAGAATATGTATACCACCCGGAATGATGTGCCAAAATGTCCTGTTTTATCTTGTCATTGAGCTTCAGGATACTCTGAAGAAGCTTGATATAAACCTTCTGACGGTCCGGGTCCTTTATACCGTCAACGGTATATTTAAGGATGTTCAGATATGTCGTTTTAAGCTCGTAAAACTCGTCTCTGAAGCCTCCAAATGAAACATTATCAAGCATTTCAGCCATGATATCAAAGCTCTGCTTAACCTTGCGCTTCACAATGAGATTACAAACCCGTTTGTGCTGCAGTACGATGGTGGATACATTCATTTATCAGTAAAAAAAAAATTACCTTTTAAATCAGTGCAACAATCAGGCCACCGGAAGGTTCAGAAACTGAACCCCACGCTGATATAACCCTTAACAGAATTATAGAATATTTCCCTGTCGTAGATACCGTGCATCACACCTGCGCGTATGGGACCGGCTATGGTCATATAACCTATTCCCACACCGTAACCCCCTATGAATGAGAACCCGTTTTGGCGGTCAAGTTCCTGAACGGCAAAGATATTGGCGCCAAAACACAGGTGAAGATCTTTAAGCACTTCGAGGTCAGCCCCCAGGAGTATGCCGGCAAGGTTTTTAACAGCGATCTGATTATCGTGGAAGCCGATGCCAGGCACGGACCGTGCCGTGGTTGGCTCCATGCCGCCAAGAAGGAAAAAGTTATTCTGAGAAGTGACAGAATCGGCATCGCTTATAAACAGGGCTTCTGCGCCGAAATCCAGGGTGAGCTTCGGTGTCGGTGAAACATAGTTTCTGAACCAGCCTCTAACGGTAAGAAAAGGATTGAATGCGAAATCTCCTGTGTCACCGTTATAATAAGCTGTCTTCTGATCACTGGTTTTAATAGTACCCCTGAGAAGCTTTGAGGCTGAAGCAGAGATACTGTATGTAAATCCCCTGTCAGGAAAGTGTTTGTAATTCAGGGTGTTTGCCTGATAACTGTACGACAGCCTGAGATAATCCCAGGTGAGTCTTTCTATCTGGCTGGCTGATAAATAATTGGTAACAAGGCGCTGATTTTCAAAACTGGCAGAGAAATTCATTAAATGATTCAGGCTTAGTCTTTTGCTGAGTGTGAGGCTTGTATTGATGTTCTGACTGAGCATAGGGCCTGTCTCTCCTCTGAGTTTGACAAGAGGAAAGCGAGTGTTATCCATAAAACAGGAGCCTTCAATGCCAAACTTCTGGCTCCTGTCAATAAACTGGATAGCGCTTAGCCGGTACCTGTAGAACTCGCCGATGAAGGATTCGGCATTGATGACCGATCTTGATGTAATCAGGTCCCTTACTGAAAAACTCACCAGTAATCCGGCACTGAGTGCATAATCGTAATGCAAAGATCCGTAGATCATTGCGTTTGGCCGCTCGATACAGTCAATCTCAAGTATCAGGGAATCGTTACGGGGCAGGATCCTGTATTTAACCTTGTCAAACCATGCATTCCCGTAAAGAAGTTCGATCCTTTCAGTCAGCAACTCCCTGTCGACTTTCTGGCCCGGGCCGATATCCAGAACTCCGATGATCTCCTCGTCACTTATAATGCTGTTTCCTGTCACCACGATCTTATCAAAAACGTGATATTTAATGTCCGGCAGGGCCAACAACGGCGACTGAGGTCCGAAAGCATCAAGCGAATCAGCAAGACGCTTAAACTTCTCTTTGAAGGGAAGAGCAGCAGCGTAACCTCTTCCAATCAGTGTGTCGATATTATTAAATGTAAGAGATTGAAAATCCTTCATATCGGGCTCAATAAGGATGTCGGTTTCTTTCTTCTGTCTGTCAAAATCTGCAAGGCTCGTCAGGAAACCTACCTGTTTGAGTATACTGTATGCTGATTCAAGGTCTTTCTCGTTTGGTCTTCTCAGGCTGACATAAGAGCCGATCACTATGTCAGCGCCCATATTCCGCAATTCGGTTGCAGCATAGTTTCGTACGACACCTCCGTCAACGAGTAAGGCCGTGTCTATCTTTATAGGAGTGAAAACGGAAGGTATGGCAATGCTTGCTCTTATTGCGTCAGGCAGATAACCTTTTCTGAGCACAACCTCTTTGCCGGTAAGCATGTCTGTTCCTACACAAAGGAAGGGTATTGGCAGTTTTGAAAAATCATTTATACCGGCTGCAGACCAGCAATGATAACTTAATAAATTTTCAACCTGTTGTCCGGCAATAAGACCGGAAGGAAGCCTGATCTTATTCCGTGAGACAGGTAAGGTGATCATGCTGTTATAAAAATGTTTCTTTTCGAGGAAGATGATCTTATTCTCAGGGATCCGGTCAGAGAGTATCAGTCCCCAGTCTGTCGCTTTGCACAGCCTTGTCAGGCTGTCGGTCGTGTAGCCCATGGCATAGAGGCTGCCTATGATGCTTCCCATGCTCACACCGGTAATATAATCAGGCCTCAGTCCTGCCTCTTCCATCACTTTTATGACGCCGATATGAGCCAGTCCTTTTGCCCCGCCTCCGCTGAGAGCAAGTCCTAACTTTGGCCGCATCAGTGAGTCCTGTGATCTGACCTGTGCCGGCAGCAATAAAACCACAATTATGAATATTACTGCCAGTGACTTTGGCTGGGGTCTCATAACGAAGTTATTGAATGATATTTAATATTCAATTACTGTACCACCAAGTTAGTTAAATCAGGTAAATTTGAAACGTGAAAAGTGATATAAATATCAGGCATAAATGGCTTCCGACATCTAAAAAGGAGATGGAGGCGCTGGGGTGGGAGCGTGCTGATGTTATCCTCTTTACCGGCGACGCCTATATTGACCATCCCTCCTTCGGGGCGGCGGTGATTGCACGCGTACTTGAGGCTGCAGGACTGCGCGTGGCGGTGGTGCCGCAGCCCAACTGGCGCGATGATCTGCGTGACTTCAGTAAGCTGGGAGCTCCGCGCTTTTTCTTTGCAGTCACTGCCGGCAACATGGACTCAATGGTCAACCATTACACCGCCACGCGCAGGCTCAGATCCGATGATGCATATACACCCGGCGGTGCAGCAGGATTTCGCCCTGATTATGCAACAGTTGTCTATACCAGGGCACTGAAAAAACTCTTCCCCGAGATTCCGGTGGTGGCAGGAGGCATCGAAGCCTCAATGCGAAGGCTGATGCACTATGACTACTGGAAAGATGCCCTCGAACCTTCCATCTTGATCTCCGCCGGGGCTGACATGATTATTTACGGGATGGCCGAAAGGACGGTAACGGAACTCGCACAAAGAGTCAGGAAAGGGGAGAAGGTCAAGATGATCACTGACCTGGCTCAATCGGCATACCTTATGCGTGCAGGCTCATCACTCCAGCCACTTCCGGGTGTGAAGGACGTGATGCTGCATCCCTGCTCAGAAGCTGTTTCCTCACGTAAAGCTTATGCCGAAAACTTTATTCTCTTCGAGAAAACAAGCAACAGCCAGAAGCCGGTAAGGCTGATCGAGCCATGCGGCGACACCATGGTTGTTGTCAATCCACCAATGCCGGCAGCCACAGAGGCGGAGGCAGATGCCATCTACGATCTTCCTTTTAATTATGCTCCTCATCCGCGTTATGATAAAAAAGGTCCCATACCTGCATGGGAAATGATAAAGTTCTCGGTAAACATCCACAGAGGCTGTTTCGGGGGCTGCAGCTTCTGCGCTATAGCCGCTCACCAGGGTAAGTTTGTGAGCAGCAGGTCCGAAGCTTCAGTGCTGAGGGAGGTGGAACGTATCAGCAGGATGGAAGGATTTAAAGGGTATCTCACTGACCTGGGAGGACCCTCGGCCAACATGTACCGTATGGCAGGCCGGGACAGGGGAAGGTGTTACAAATGCGGAAGACCATCATGTATATGGCCCTCGGTTTGCGACAATCTTGAGACCTCACACCGCGACCTCCTTGCACTTTATAAGAGTGTCGGGTCGCTTCCTTACATAAAAAAAGCTTTCGTGGGCAGCGGTGT
Source organism: uncultured Bacteroidales bacterium (assembly GCA_963849945.1). Lineage (GTDB taxonomy): Bacteria > Bacteroidota > Bacteroidia > Bacteroidales > VadinHA17 > SR-FBR-E99. The sequence continues at coordinate 442,806 of CAWKJD010000015.1, forward strand.
AAGATATGATCTGCTCCTGAAAGAAAACAATCCGTCAGCCGGAAGGGATGAGGAGCATTACCTGAAAGAGCTGATAGTCAGTCATACAAGCGGCAGGCTGAAAGTGGCTCCTGAGCATACCGATGACGAGGTACTCTTTCTTATGAGGAAAAGCTCATTCAGGCATTTCAGGAAGTTACGCGAAAAGTTCAGCGAGATTGTACGTAACAATGGATTGAAGTACGAATTGGTTCCGTATTTCATTTCAGCTCACCCGGGTACCACAGAGGAAAAGATGGGGGCACTGGCCCGCGAACTGAAGGGTCTGGGATTGCATCCTGAGCAGGTGCAGGATTTCACTCCCACACCGATGACGCTTGCCACGGCAATGTACTATCTTGGTTTTGACCCGTATACGGGCAAAAAGGTCCATGTGGCCCGGGATATTGCCGAAAAACGCCGGCAGAAGGAATATTTCTTCAACCAGAAAGGCGAAAGGCAAAAGGCGAAAGGCAAAAAATGGGGACAGTAGGCAGTAATGAAAGAATTAAGAATTAAGAAATTGAGAATCAGATAATTTGCAATTCGCAAATCGCAAATCGCAAATTCCCGGACCCTCAGACTTTCGACTTTCGACTTTCAGATTTTCAGACTTTCAGGCTTTTTTATTCGTATTCCTTAATGATATTCCTGACGTCATCAGGTGCCACCCTGCCGTATGTCTTGCTGCCGACGAGCACCACGGGAGCCAGTCCGCATGCACCAACACATCTCAGGCTTGAGAGTGAGAACTTTCCGTCAGGCGTTGTCTGACCAACCTGTAATGACAGTTCCTTCCTGAACTCATCAAGAACCTTCTCGGCACCTCTCACATAACATGCTGTACCCATACATATGCTTATCGGGTGCTTGCCTTTCGGGGTCATGGTGAAGAACGAATAAAAAGTCACAACCCCATATACCCGTGCTGCCGAAATATTGAGCCTCGTGGCTACTGCCTCCTGCACCTCCGCAGGCAGATACCCGAAATGCCCCTGGCATGTGTGAAGTACATTTATGAGCTCCAGCGGATCATTATTGAATGAGTCACATATCTCGGTGATCTTATTTATATCTTCCTGTCTTAATTCTATCTTTATTGTTGACATATCATTGAATTTTAGATAGTTAAACTAAATTTACCTCACTGCTTGATAATGACCTTCGCTTTTCTTTCAAAATATTGTGTGTGAAGAAGATGATGTGCCTTCTCACTGTTGGGTTCTCCAAGAAACTCCTTATAGAGCTGAATTATATATGGATTCTCATGTGACACCCTGATGGGTTTGCCGGCATCCTCCCTGTACAATGCTGCAGCTCTTGCTTTCAGGATTGAAGAGTCACCATGATGCAAAGGCTGGCCGCCGCCGCCGATACAACCGCCCGGGCAGGCCATCACCTCTATTGCATGGAATTTCGATTTACCGCTTTTAATATCGTCGAGCAGCTTACGGGCGTTACCCAGTCCGTGTGCAATACCAATATTGATCGGCAGACCGTCGAAATCTATAGTCGCCTGTTTCACACCTTCCATACCTCTCAGCTCCGTAAAATCCAGACGGGAGAGTTTCTTTCCCGTGTAGATCTCATAGGCCGTACGTACCGCAGCTTCAATAACACCTCCCGTGTTGCCGAAAATCACTCCGGCACCTGTGGATTCGCCCATCGGTCTGTCGAACTCCATATCCGGCAGGTTATTGAAGTCAATATTTGCCTGCCTTATAAAATGTGCCAGCTCGCGTGTGGAGATTGAAAAGTCAACATCAGGATTACCGTCAACTGAGAATTCAGGTCTCTGTCTCTCGTACTTCTTGGCAAGGCAGGGCATGACTGATACCACCACCATATCCTGGCGCTTTACATTTATCTTTTCAGCGAAGTATGATTTGGCTATAGAGCCAAACATCTGCTGGGGCGATTTTGCCGTTGAAGGTATATTTTTGAGATCAGGGTAATAATATTCAAAGAAGTTAACCCAACCCGGACAGCAGGATGTAAGAATGGGAATATTTGCATCCTTGTCGCCTTTAAGGAATTTGCCCAGTCTGCTGAGGAGTTCTGTGCCTTCTTCCATAATCGTCAGGTCAGCTGCAAAGTCCGTGTCAAACACATAGTCGAAACCAAGTTCTTTCAACGCGGCAACCATTTTGCCGGTGACAAGCGTCCCCGGTTCAAGACCGAATTCTTCACCCAGGGCAGCGCGCACGGCCGGGGCAGTCTGAACAACAACCGTCTTCGTGGGGTCAACGATAGCACGGAGAACTTCACGTGTATGGTCAACCTCAGTAAGGGCTCCTGTGGGACATACTGCAACGCACTGGCCGCAATAGGTACATGGTGAATACTCAAGGTTCTGCTCAAACGCCGGTGCAACCGTCGCCTGAAAGCCCCTGTTGACAGCGCTCAGCGCATATACTGTCTGCACGGTATTACACATCATCTCGCATCTCCGGCAAAGGATGCACTTATCGAGATCACGGATTATGGAGGGGGATGTATCTTTCCTGTATGTTGACATCTCGGCTATATCCTGTCCCGGTATCTCTCTTATACCAAGTCTGTGAGCCATATTCTGCAGGTCGCAGTTACCCGATTTCGGGCATATAAGACAGTCCTTGGGGTGATCTGAGAGTATGAACTCCATCACTGTTCTGCGGGCGTTCATGACCCTCGGTGTATGTGTGCGGACAACTGCTCCCTCATCGCATTTAGTGATGCAGGCAGGGGAGAGGTTTCTGCGTCCCTGCACCTCCACAACACAAATCCTGCAGCCTGCTGGTTTGTTCTCTATATTGAGGTCGTCAAGTTTCATATGACATAATGTGGGTATGTCAACACCCATCTGACGGGCTGCATTAAGGATTGTCGTTCCTTTCTGAACTTCAACCTGCTTATTGTCTATTATAAGTTTTACTGTATCCATAGTCAAATCCCTCTGTCATTAGTTGATTAGCACGGCACTGAATTTACACTTCTCAAAGCAGGCGCCGCACTTGATACATTTTTCCTGGTCAATAAAATGCGGTCCCTTGCGTTCGCCGGTAATGGCATTGACCGGACAGCCTCTGGCGCATGCAGTACAGCCAACACATTTATCGATATCGATAAAGTATTTCATGAGGTCACGGCATTGTCCGGCAGGACATCTTTTTTCCGTGACATGAGCAACGTACTCATCCATGAAATTACTCATCGTTGAAAGCACCGGGTTGGGCGAGGTCTGTCCAAGACCGCAAAGGGCAGTGTCTTTAATGACATTGGACATATTTTTCAGGCGGTCAAGGTCTGCCATGTTTCCGTTGCCCTTGGTTATATGGGCAAGGAGCTCAAAGATCCTTTTATTGCCAATACGGCACGGAGCGCACTTTCCGCATGACTCCTCAACAGTAAACTCAAGGAAGAATTTTGCGATAGCGACCATGCAGGTATCTTCGTCCATGACAATCATACCACCTGAACCCATCATTGATCCGGCAGCTACCAGGTTGTCAAAGTCGATCGGCACATCGAGGTGCTTTTCGGTAAGGCAGCCTCCTGAAGGGCCGCCGGTCTGTACTGCCTTGAATTTCTTACCGTTCTTGATGCCGCCGCCAATTTCAAATATTATTTCACGAAGGGTAATACCCATCGGGACTTCGATAAGGCCGACGTTATTTATCTTTCCTGCCAGGGCAAATACCTTTGTGCCCTTTGACTTTTCAGTTCCTATGGAAGAAAACCATTCCCATCCCTTATTGATTATCACGGGGATGCTTGCGAATGTCTCAACGTTATTCACGTTGGTCGGTTTCCCGAGGAAGCCGCTCTCGGCAGGGAAGGGGGGTTTGCTGGTGGGTTCACCGCGAAGGCCTTCCATTGAATGAATAAGAGCTGTCTCTTCACCGCAGACGAATGCTCCGGCACCGTAACGCAGCTCAATATCGAAGCTGAAATCGGTTCCGAAGATATTCTCTCCCAGGAGTCCGTACCCGCGTGCCTGTCCGATAGCTGTTTTAAGACGCTGGATGGCAAGGGGATATTCAGCCCTGATATAAATAAGTCCTTTTGATGCACCGATAGCATAACCGCAAATAGCCATAGCTTCCAGTATTGAGTGCGGGTCGCCCTCAAGTACCGAACGGTCCATGAACGCTCCCGGGTCACCCTCGTCAGCGTTGCAGACGACATATTTCTGGTCAGCCTTGTTCTTTGAGGCTATTTCCCACTTCAGTCCTGTGGGGAAGCCTGCTCCGCCGCGACCGCGCTGGCCGGATTTCTTAACAATATCAACCACATCAGCAGGCTGAAGCTCAGTAAGACACTTACCCAGAGCAGCATAACCGTCATGGGCAATATATTCATCAATGTTTTCAGGATTAATGAGGCCGCAGTTACGTAAAGCAATACGTATCTGTTTACGTCTCAGCACCGGCTGTTTAGCCTCGCCAGCCTGTTTCTTTTCTTCTGTTTCGGTCTTCAGCAGCCTCTGGACATGTTTTCCTTTAATCACATGCTCTGCAACGATTACAGGTGCGTCTTCGGGCTTGACATGAAGGTAATATGTGTCGTCCGGCATGACTCTGACAATGGGACCATGTTCACATAAACCGAAACAACCGGTCATGGTTATCTGCACCTCGTTCTGCAGTCCTTTCTCTTCGATCTCCTTCCGCAGGTTCTCGGCAATGAGGTTGCTTTCTGATGCGCGGCAGGTTGAGCCACCGCAGACAAGAAGGTGCATTCTGTATTTCGACGTCATTCTGTTCCTCCCTGTTTATTTGTATATACTTTCATAGTTAACGGGAATGATTCCCTCAACCAGTTCGCCGTTCTTAATGTACTTTTCGATTATTTCATCGGCTCTTTTCTGGTCGACGAAACCAAAAACAACAGGCTCATGACCAGGCATCTGAACTTCAACAGTAGGCTCGGCATAACAGTAACCCATACAGCCTGTCGGAATTATTACTGCTGCGATGCCTCTTTTGTCAAGTTCATCCGTAAAGAAATCCATAATTGGTTTTGCACCCGAAGCGATGCCGCAGGTAGCCATGGCAATCTTTACCTGAACCATACTCCCGGGGCTGTCTGCTCCGGATCTCATGTCGATCTTTGCAAGTGCCTCTTCACGTATCTTTTTTAAGTCATCAAGTGATTTGAGTTTTCCCATGATTGAAATATGTATGATTTATAGTTGTCTTTTGTCAGAATTAATCGCCAAACATATAGCTCTTAAATTATTAAATTCCTAATATTTATCATGCTCCGTTTTGATATTTATTAGTTCCGTTTTACCCTTTAAAACATGCAAAGATAATAATTAATGTTATAATAATAACAATGTTAATTAAATAACAGTAAAAAATAATGTCAATTATAATTAATGATTATTAAAGACCTAATCATCAATAAATCAGATATTTGCAAATTAAGAGACCGGTTTCCATATAGGTCTGATATTACCCGTCACATTCTGATTTGCTGACAGAAAGATAGCTTATTCACCGCTGGCGACAGCTTTAAAATACGTCCAGGGATAATAATTATCCACCGGCTAATGTATGCGACTGCAAAGAAGCTTTTTCACCTGTTGGGTTTCTTCGGGGCAACAGCCAGGTTTATGATAACCTCTACTGCTTTTTCCATCGACTGGAGGGGTATATATTCATACCGTCCATGGTAATTATGTCCGCCGGTGAACAGATTGGGGCACGGCAATCCCATAAATGATAACCTTGCACCATCGGTGCCGCCACGGACGGGTTTTATTACAGGCTCGACACCGGCTTTACGGTATGCTTTTACTGCATCCTCAATCAGAAAGTATTTGGATTCGATGATCTCCTTCATATTGAAATACTGATCCCTCATGGCTATTTTCACCTCCGCACCCTTGTATTTATGCCTTATTGACACCACAGCATCATTGATCATTTTTTTCCTTGCCGCGAATTTAACAGGGTCGTGGTCTCTGATTATATACTTGAGTGTGGTCTCCTCGACGGTGCCCTTGATATCATACAGATGGAAGAACCCTTCGTAACCTTCAGTATACTCTGGCCTTTCTTTCGCCGGAAGAAGTGAGTCGAACTCGCCGGCGACCATTACCGAATTGATCATTGTTCCTTTGGCCGTGCCAGGATGGACGCTCCTGCCCTGAATGGTAACGGTTGCAGCTGCGGCGTTAAAGTTTTCATACTCAAGCTCCCCCAGTCCGCCACCGTCGACAGTGTACGCGTACTCAGCCCCAAATGATTTTACATTAAAGTGGTCAGCTCCTCTCCCAATCTCTTCATCAGGCGTGAAAGCAATCCTGATCCTGCCGTGCTTAAGCTCGGGATGCCTGACAAGGTACTCCATTGCTGTTACTATTTCAGCTACTCCTGCTTTGTCATCCGCGCCGAGGAGCGTAAGCCCGTCGGTTGTTATTATTGTCTGCCCTTTGTAACGTTTAAGCTCCTTGAATTCCTTCGGAGAGAGTTTTACCCTTTTTTCAGGATTCAGTAAAATATCTCCACCGTTGTAGTCACGATGCACTATGGGATTGACGTTCTGCGAAGGTGCTTCCGGGCTGGTGTCCATATGAGCAATAAAACCCATTACCGGGCGCGGTGAGCGGGTGTTTGCCGGCAGTGTGGCCATCACATAACCATTACCGTCAAGTGTCACATCGACGAGTCCTGTTGCCTTTAGCTCGGCTGAAATCTTCTCGGCAAAAAGCATCTGGCTGATGGACGAGGGAGTGGAGTGTGAGATCTCCTCAGGCCTCGTGTCAAAGCGGACGTAATCAAGAAACCTGGTCAGAAGTTTTTGCATTCCCTGGGCTTTGGTTCAGATGTTAAATGTAGTGCAACAGGGTGAGAAAACCAACAGTTGCGCAAACCTTAATGCAGGGATCTTATAAGTGAAAAAGTCTTCCCAGGCTGCGGCCTCTTTTCAGCCTGTAGTGGACAAAGAGGAATATAAGGGCGATGATCAGCAACGAAGCTGCTGTAACAACTGACCATTGCGGGTTGAAGGTTGATGACACAAGCCTGTCTGTTAAGAACTCGATAATGACTGTATAAATAGCCATCGCAATAAGGATGGTCGAAAGAAGGTTCAGTCCCCTGTATCTGGAGAGCGAGTTCAGGAAGATCACTGCCATTGTGAGAAGTGCCCCGGATACTGCCAGGGGAGCGGCGACGGTGGCGAACCATCCGTGATTTCCTGTCAGCAAGTCAATAAGCCACAGGAAGAGCAGGGTCCCTGCGGCTGAGGCTGCAATCATCAGGTAGACCCTCGTTCTTAGAAAATAGACAGAGGTGACCATGACTATCAGATACCCGATACAGGTTGTAGTCATCAGTGACCAGCTCATGCCTTTGACAAAGACAATATCTATTGCAAGGGTGACGATAACGCCTGATATCAGCAGCAGCATAGTTATCTCGTAAAGGGTCCTGGTCTTCAATTTCCTTGAAAGCCTGAACAGATCAGCGGGTGATGCTATCTGAATTGTGCCGGGGTCAGCGGGCTCACAGAGCGGGCACTTATCATTCCCTTCCCCCAGGTCCACTCCACATTGTTTGCATATTGACATGGCAGTAAATATTATTCTTTTTTAAGCAGTCTCACAGGCATTCCTGCTGAAGTGAGTGATTTTATAAACCGTCGCTCAAGCTCCGGGTTTGCCGTGAGTGAGCCGAATGAGAGGATTGTGTTTTCACCGAGAGTTATAAGGCCGCCGGTGACTTTAATATGACTGTGCGGCGGCGGCGGCGTCACTGACATTGCCTTCATGAACTCAGCGGCCGGTCCTGTTGGCGTCACCCTTCCCATATTTGTTATGGTGCTTGTGAACTGGCTCGGTCCGAACTTGTTATAGGCAACCCTGAGAACCGGACTCTTGATGAAGAGCGGGATGATCCGGATCAATGGATTCTTCTCACTTGATACGTTGCGGCTTATGACCTGTCTTATTTTCTTTTCATCCGTCATCGCCTGCATTGTCAGTTTTACCACGGCAAGGAGCTCCTCAAATGTATAATGCCCCATCCGGATATCAATCTCGGGCATAGCCCACAGAGAAAAATTACGGAGGGTATAGGTATCGTATCTTCTGCGCAGGTCAAAGGGAACCTGTACCCTTATATAGGGTGATCCTCTGCCATACTCATGTCGCAGATCCTGAAGAGTAAGAAGATACATTGATGCCAGGTATTCAGTAATTGTGCAGTTGTTTTGCTTTGAAAGGGCTGAAAGTGAAGCAGCGGGAAGCTCAAAGTCGGTCACCCTGAAACGCGGTATCTGGCGCAGCCTGAAGGGAAGGTGCCATGCCCGCGGCAATATCTTCGGCTTAGGCAGTCCCTTCCTGTAATATTTAGGGAAGAGATCATCAGTGCTGCCCGGAGGAGGACCGTTCTTTACTTCCGGAAATGGCTCCTCGGTGATGCCGGACGCATGCAGAAAATACAAATTCATCAGTGTCTTGAGAAAAAAGATGGCACCCCCGCCATCGGTGAGGATATGAAAGAACTCCACCGAGACGCAGCTGTCACGCACGAGTACCCTGTAAACCAGTTCGCCTCTCATTGTCCGCGGGAAGGGCTGACAGCGCGGGCCGATGTCGGCAAGTACCCTGGGCGGCTTTCCGTTATATTCAAGATAGTACCAGAAAAAACCTTTGCACAGCTCAACACTGAACATCGGAAAGATTTTTGCAGTTTCTTCAGTGGCTTTTAACAGTGCAGGCAGAATAACCGGCGACGTCAGATAAACGGATATGCGGAAGACGCCTGTAAGCTCTGAACCCGTTATTGCCGGATAGATTTTCGCTGCATTGTCGAGCTTCATCCACCAGTCTGGCTGACGATTTTGTTTCTCCCTGTTCACCACGTGAAATTATGGATCAAATTTAAGAATTAACCTTGGCAATTGAATAATAAGTTGTTTGACAATTCGAAACCTCAGGAAAATGAACTTTGTTATATTTGTTTGCCTTATGGAATTAATAATCTGTAAAATCGAATAAAGTGGCATCCAGCATTTACAGTAAGAGGCTTGCCGCAGTGCGGGCCCTCATGAAGAAGAAAAAGGTTGACGCACTCATTGTGCCTTCAACTGACCCTCATCTCGGGGAAAATGTTCCTGATCACTGGCGGATCATTCGGTGGCTTACCGGTTTTAGCGGATCAGCCGGTACCGTAGTGATAACCGCCGGCTTCGCCGGGTTATGGACTGACAGCCGTTATTTCATCCAGGCTGAAGAGCAGCTGCGGGATTCCGGGTTCCAGCTTGTCAGGCTGAGAGTGCCCCATACCCCCGAACATATTGAATGGCTCGGGACAAACGCCGGTAAAGGCAAAACGGTGGCTGTCGACGGCAGGCTGATATCAGCCGGCAATTTGCGGCTCCTTAAGGAGACCCTGGCACCAAGGGGTATACGACTGAATCTGAATGCTGACCTGGTCACTCCTTTATGGAAAGACAGACCACCTGTCCCCGGGGATATGGCCTTTGCCCTTCCTCTCAGATATGCCGGTGAGAGCAGGCGCGAAAAGATCAGCAGGGTGCGTGAGAAGATGACTGAGATGAGTTCTGATTATCAGCTGCTTACAGCAACTGATGACGTTATGTGGTTACTGAATATCAGAGGGAAAGATATCAGATACAGTCCGCTGCTGCTCTCGTTTGCACTGGTCAGTCATGATCAGGTCCTGTTTTTCGCTGACGAGGAAAAGATACCGGGACCGATGAAGTTTGAATTTGACAGGGACGGTGTAGTGCTTCTTCCGTATGATTCAGTATCATCAGTAATACGCACTCTGCCTGAAGGTGCAACAATACTTCTGTCGCCTTCTACAACGTCCGCCGCGCTTATGAGGGCCATCCCGGGAAGTGTGACAGTAAAGGAGGAAATAAGCATACCCACCCGGCTCAAAGCAATTAAAAACAAGACTGAGATAAAGAATCTTCGTGACGTGATGGTGCGAGACGGCGTAGCCCTGACGCGTTTCTTTCACTGGCTGGAAAAAAGACTGGGGCGTGAGACTGTAACTGAACTTACTGCTGCTGCCAGGCTTGAAGAGTTCAGAATGGAGCAGGAGGGATATGCAGGACCATCGTTCGCCACCATTGCTGCTTACAACGGACATGCTGCCCTGCCTCATTATGTTCCGGACACATCCACAGACGCAGAACTTGGGAAATCCGGTATTTTTCTGCTTGATTCAGGAGGCCAATACTACGGAGGCACTACTGACATAACCCGCACAATCGCCCTCTCCAGGCCCGATAAAAGGCAGAAAAAAGATTTTACTCTTGCCCTTAAGGGCACCATTGACCTGGCTATGCTGAAGTTCCCGTATGGCACAAGGGGCTACCAGGTTGAAGTGCTTGCACGTAAAGCCTTATGGGACAACGGATTAAATTATGGTCATGGCACCGGACACGGCGTGGGAAGTTTCCTGAATGTGCATGAAGGTCCCCAGACAATAGGAAGTGCAGCATCAGGAGACTTAAAGACAATACTTGAACCTGGAATGCTGATTTCTGATGAGCCGGCAATTTACAGGCAGGGTGAGTACGGCTTCAGGACGGAGAATCTTTTCATCTGCGCAGACGACCGTGAAACGGACCACGGAAGGTTCCTGAGGTTCGATACTGTCTCTCTTTGCCATATTGACAGACAGCTTGTTGAGGTTACCCTGCTTGATGATATCGAGCTGCAGTGGCTCAATGAATATCATGAAAAAGTATTCAGGGCCCTGAGCAAATATCTTGAACCAGATCTGGTGACATGGCTCAGAAAGAAGACTTTGCCCTTAAGCAGACATCGTGGTCTTAAAACCTGAAGAGCAGGGTGAGAGCCATCCGGCCCGGAAGTTACAAGTATATCGGACAGATCCCCGAAGGTCATTTTCAAATAATTATTTTAATTTTGAATTGTAAGGAATAATTAAATAACTTTGTAATGATTGGCATGTCTGATTTCTTTAGCTGATATTGTATTGGCGCGGGAGTTAACCTGCTGATATAAAAACTTTTATTAACATTTTAATTTATTTTCAAATGAACATTTTTGTAGCCAAGCTGAGTTCTGTTACCAAAGCAGAAGACCTTCAGGAACTTTTCAGCAAATTTGGAGAGGTAATCTCCGCAAAAGTTATTATGGATCGTGAAACCGGCTTTTCAAAGCGTTATGGTTTCGTTGAAATGGCTGATGACCGCGCCGGTTTTGAAGCCATAGAAAAGCTAAACAATTCAGAGCTTGATGGCAGTCAGATCATCGTTAAGAGATCTGAGCCGAAGGCAGAGAAAAAGCCTTTTAGACCCCGTCGCGATTTCCGTGACAGGGATCGTGAACCGAAATACTAGAATTAAAGGTCCCGCCTGTATGACGGGATTTTTTTTATTATTTTCCTTCCTCCTTTAAGAACCTAAAAGGATAATACAATGAGGTTTAGGACGACTTTATTATTCTTAACGCTATTTACGATGGCCAGTGCCCAGGAGGGCACCCTGTCGATGAGGGCAGGCTACTCTTACCCCTTTGCTCCATGGGGTGTCTGGTCTGATGATGTCACTTCGCTGTACGCCAATAATGATTTAACGTTTTATCCCGGTGATGGTTATATTCTGACCTTTGATACTGAACTTAAATCAGGGAAGGATTTTCTGTCCTACCGGCTTGGGGCATTTTACCATTACGCTGGTGCCTATGACAGGTACGAAGATAATGCTCAGTTGTCAGAAGGGTGGTTGTATCTCTCGGGTGCCGGAATTTACGGCGGTGTCAGCCTGAAAGCAGGATGGGAACATGTTGGCATATTCAACACATATGCTGCAGGTATCTTCTCATTTGACTACAGGCTGGAGCTTCAGTACTCATCAAAGCTGGGAGTGGTGCCGATAGGCGATAAAATCGGTGAGGCAGTCTCCGGTCCGGGAGGCAAGTTTGAACTGGGCTGTTATGGAAAGTACAGGGGTTTCGGGATTTACCCGTCGTTTCAGATATTCTATACCTATAACCGGCAGTCGCAGGCATTGCTCCTGAAGACAATAAACATTTCAGCAGGGTATACCTTCTGATTGACAGGTCACCCCTACGGGGTTGAGGATTGGATTCCTGCCTCAATTCTACAAACTGTAAGCCGCTATGTGGCTAAAAGCCCCGTAGGGGCGGCCTGTTTGTAGCCCTGTAAGGGCAATCTGTTTGTAGCTGTGATGTTTAAACAGTAAACGACGTACCCATGGCGGGAATTTCCAAGTTTATAAATCCCCGCGATTCAAGGTAACCTTTATATGTCAGCTGTGTCTCATACTCTCCGTGGACAAGGAAAAACTTCCGGAGTTTTTGCGGATCCTGGCATTGCAGATAATCAGCCATCTCCTTGTAATCGCCATGTCCCGAGTAAGATTTAATTATCGCTATCTCTGCGTTTACCGGGTACTTTGTGCCGTGAATTGATACCTCCTTTTCACCCCTGACCAGCCTTGCTCCAAGGGTTGAGGGAGCGCAGTATCCGACTACGAGAACGGTGTTGGCGGGATTGGCTATGTTATTGGCAAGATGATGTTTTATACGTCCTGCTTCCATCATTCCTGATGAAGAAATGATGATGATGGGCTTTTTTATTTCATTCAGTCTCTTGGAGTCATCCACCGAGGTTATATAAAAGAGTGAATTGAATCCAAAGGGATCAGGATCAGTGAGCATGAGATTCCTTACATCCTCATTAAAACACTCTGCATGAAGCCGGAATATATTGGTTGCATTAACCGACAGGGGGCTGTCAACATAGATATCGACTAAAGGAAGCAGCTTTGCATTATTTAGTTTATTCAGCGAATAGACTATCTCCTGAGTACGGCCTACGCTGAATGCAGGAATGATAAGCTTGCCTTGTTTTTCAACGCAGGTTCTATACACTACCTGGCGAAGCTGTTCATCAGATTCTTCCATCGTGGGGTGAAGACGGTCGCCATAGGTTGATTCTGCTATCAGGTAGTCAGCCTGTGCGAAAGGCTCAGGGCTCTTCAGGATCCTGTTGACAGGTCTTCCGATATCACCGGTGAAAGCGAGACGTTTGATGCCATCATTCTCTTTCAGTTCAACGGTTGCCACTCCGCTTCCGAGCATATGTCCTGTATTTGTGAACTTTACCGTCGTAAATTCATCAATCCTGAATTTACGGTCATATGCCACGCTGATAAAAAGTTTCATTGAAGCCACACCGTCAGCCTGGGTGAAGAGCGGCTGAACGGAAGGAAGACCTTTCTTCTGTCTTTTCTTATTAAAGGTCATTGTATCCTGTTCCTGTATCTTGCCTGAATCTGCAAGCATTATAGAGCAAAGGTCGCGTGTAGCATCGGTGCAGATAACTGATCCCGAAAACCCGTTGCGGAACACAAAGGGGATCAATCCGGAATGGTCAATGTGAGCGTGAGTGAGTATTATATGGTCTATTGAAGCTGGTGCGACGGGAAGCGCCCTGTTCTGTGCATCTGTTTCAAGCCCTTTTCCCTGGAACTGTCCGCAGTCAATAAGAATGTTCTTCCCGTGCTCTGTCTCAATAAGTATCTTGCTGCCGGTCACCTCGCGGGCAGCCCCGTAAAATGTAAGTTTCATGACTATTTTGAAATTTATGTCCTGCTAAGATACTTAATGTCGAAAGAAATCCCGGCAGAATAATAATTAACATTTAATAAACATTCCTGCGAATCTGCTTTCCGGACTGAAGGCATTAGTATATTTTTGTCCGGTTATCAAATAAAACTTACTCTGACTTATGAAACTCGATAAGATATTTTCATTTCTGGCTCCGAAGGAGACGAAGTTTTATCCTCTTTTCAAGGAAGCCTCAGCCAATCTTATTGTAGGAGCAGAGCTCCTGGTAGAGTTCATGAATGAACCTTTGCCTGAAAAGAGAGATACCCTGGGACTGAAGATCAAGGAGGCGGAACTTATGGGTGATCAGATCGCCAAGAACCTTTACAAGGCACTTAATGGGACATTCATAACTCCGTTTGACCGGGAGGATATCTTCAGCCTGATCCATGACACTGATTCGGTTCTGGATCTTATTTTCGGTGCTTCCAAAGAAACACATCTGTATAAGATAAAGGAAATACCGCAGGAGTTTCGCGAGATGGCTGATGCCATTCACAGGGCATCGATTGAAATTAACACTGCCTTCAATGGCCTCCGCGATGTACTCAATCTTTCAAAATATAAGGATAACTGTCACAAAATAAGCGAAATAGAGGAGCATGCAGATGATATTAACCACAGGTACCTTGCAAAGCTTTTCGATGAGGAGACAGACGCCATTGAGCTGATCAAGAAGAAGGATGTCATTGCCGCACTTGAGAAAGCGGTTGACCGCTGTGATGACGTTGCGGATATTCTTTCCTCAATAATTATTAAAATTGCTTAATCCTTTCTCCTGATGGATTTTACTCTTCTGATCATTATAGTGGTTCTGGCTTTTGGGTTTGACATGATCAACGGTTTTCATGACGCGGCAAACTCTATAGCAACGATAGTTTCTACGAAGGTGCTGACTCCTTTTCAGGCAGTGATGTGGGCAGCCGCTTTCAACTGGCTGGCGTACCTTGTATTTCAGTTGAACATAGCTGATACTATTGCAAAGGTTGTAGATACATCTGCAATCACTTTGCTGGTCATACTCTCTGGAATTATTGCTGCAATCTTGTGGAATCTGCTTACCTGGTATCTTGGAATTCCGTCAAGTTCATCTCATACCCTTGTCGGAGGTTTTTCAGGAGCAGCTATAGCTTACGCCGGATGGGGTGTCGTGCATACTGGAGTCATCCTGAAAATCGCAGCCTTCATTTTCCTCGCACCCATGATAGGAATGTTTTTTGCTTACATAATTTCAATCACGATGCTCTGGCTATTCCGAAGGGCTAATCCTTTCAGACTTGAAAAGAAGCTGAAAATCGGTCAGCTCTTCTCCTCAGCTCTACTGAGCCTTGGCCATGGCGGTAATGATGCACAAAAAGTAATGGGAATCATTTCAGCAGCTCTGATTGTATATTTTCATGGCGCTGATGCCTCTGCAATTCCTCATTGGGCGCGGATTGAGATGGTAGGTGGTAAAATAAACACTATTCCGTCCTGGATAGTGCTTGGCTGTTATTCCGCAATTGCTGCCGGAACAATGATGGGTGGCTGGAGGATTGTCAAGACGATGGGCACAAAGATCACCAAGATCACCCCGTTTGAAGGCGTGGCTGCGGAAACTGCAGGAGCATTGCTGCTCTTTGGAACTGAAGCCTTCGGAATACCGGTAAGCACCACTCATACAATAACCGGCGCAATAATGGGAGTAGGAATGACCAAACGAATGACTGCAGTCAGATGGGGGGTGACAGTAAACCTGCTTTATGCCTGGCTCCTTACTATTCCCGTTTCAATGGGTATAGCTGCAGGTATGTATTTCTTCCTTTCGGCGATTACCGGAATGAGCTAGCGGGAATTTTAGCACGCAGCGTTAACCCCGTGAGGTTAAACGAAATTCATGAAGCAAAGGGCGACAAGGGCTGTACCGTATCTCTTGTCGACTGTAAGTGATTCCCTTATCACCGTCGGCTCGCCGAGGTAGTATTTTGTAAAGGTCCGGTCATGAAGGTCGTTGAGGACCGTATAGAGCCTTTCTTCAAGTGCTTCCATATCAAAATAACCTGCGAGTTCACAAACCAGTCCGCCCACCTTTTCCTCACAGGTGTCATCTTTATACATCCAGGCAAAAATTACCCCTGCAGATATATGCTCACCGTAATAGCCATTAGCCACCGCCATGATCGTACAGAGTTCTGAACCGTAAGGAGGCATGTCAACATCATCAAGCGATACCAGCTTTGCCGTGGCCGGCAATACTGATGAATAATTAATGATATTGTACTCTGAGATGCCGGCATCATGCAGTGCCATGTGATATGATCCGGGATGAATGGCATATTCACTGCATCCTGAACCTTGTGTGACGAAGAATTCGTTGGGGATCCTGTTCTGTGAAACTTTAATCATTTTCGGTCTCAATAATTAAGTTAAACCTGCGCCTGGTAACAAGGCGGGCAAAGATACAAAAGTATATCACAACGTTAAAGTTAAATGTATTTTGATGATTTTTTAAAAGTTTTTTTAAATACGTATATGAATTCTCTGTAACATTCATTTGCTTTGTTACCGTAACCTTTCGAGCATTTACCTGAAAATTTATGAGGGCAATAGCAATTACAGCATGTGTTTTTTTCATTATTACCGGCTGCAAGGAATCAGATAATAATGATCCTCCTGTCTTATCATCCCTGTCGATGGCCAATATTACAGAGATTCGCAGTAGCAGTTCAACGACTACCTTTCATTTTCTTGTGTATGCCAATCCTGTCAGTGAAAAGGAAATAAAAGTAACCTATGCCACTAAAGACGGAACTGCGGTTAGCGGGAAGGATTATACCGCGGTTGCGGGCACACTGACAATACCTGCAAATCAATATTCCGGGAATATCGATGTAATCGTGACGGCAGACAGCCTTCGCCAGGATGACCAGACGTTCATGCTGGAGCTGAGCTCGCCGGTGAATGCAACCCTTTCTGTATTACATGCAACCGGAACTATACAAAACCCCGGAACTTATCTGCCCGTAGATAATACAGGTTATACTTCTGCGTCAGAATATGCGGGTATGACTATGGTCTGGAGCGACGAATTCAATCCCAAAACGCTTAATACAGGCAACTGGACTTATGAGACAGGTGGCGGCGGCTGGGGCAACAATGAGCTGGAATACTATACCAGCAACTCTAAGAATTTATTCCTGTCAGGAGGATATCTGATCATTGAAGCCCGGGAAGAAACTGTGGGTTCAAATAAGTACACATCGGCCAGGATTAAAACACAGAATAAAAAGACGTTTACTTACGGAAGAATAGATGTCAGGGCTAAATTGCCTAAAGGACAAGGTTTGTGGCCAGCTATCTGGATGCTGGGAAATAATATCTCTCAGCAGGGGTATGGATGGCCGGCCTGCGGGGAAATTGACATTATGGAGTATTTGGGTAATGATACTAAAAAAGTATACTCAACTGTCCACTGGGGGGTTGCCGGAGGAAGTCACTCCTATATCGGTGGCAATTATTCACTGGTAACCGGAGATTTCAACAGCAGTTTCCATGTATTCAGCCTTCAATGGGACGACAGCATGATGACCTTCCTGGTTGACGATGTACCATTTTATTCTGCAAGTAAAACTGAAATCGGATCAAACTACCCGTTTGATAAACCTTTCTTTTTTATAATGAATGTTGCCGTCGGAGGAAACTGGCCCGGCAGCCCGAATACTTCCACCGTGTTCCCTCAAAGGATGATTGTGGATTATGTTAGGGTTTTTCAGTAGGATACCCACCCTTGTGTGAAACCTATAGTCTGGTTGAGACATGAGATAAACGCTTTTGAAACCGGTTTCGTAACACTTATGTTTATTAAATTCCAAGCTAAACCTGATATGAAAACAACAAGACCTTACTTAATTGCTTTACTGGCTGTCGCCTTGATAGCTTTCCATTCATGTAAAAGTGCAATGCCTGTAAAGGATGGCACGGAAGCAAGGATTGATAAGCTTCTTGCAGAAATGACTCTCGATGAAAAAATCGGTCAGATGTCACAGCTTAACATGGGCTATATAGCGGATACCGCACAGTTTAAAAAAATTGTCCGGGACGGCAGGTGCGGATCACTTCTGAACTTCTTCGGTGCAAAGCAGGTAAATGAGATCCAGCGGGTAGCCGTTGAAGAAAGCAGACTGGGAATTCCGCTTATCATCGGCCGGGACGTCATTCACGGGTATCGCACTGTTTTTCCGATTCCGCTGGGAATGGCAGCTTCATGGAATCCTGATATAGTGAAAAAGGCTTTTCGCATTTCAGCCATTGAAGCTTCCACACAGGGTATCAAATGGACTTTTGCACCAATGCTTGACATCACCTGGGATCCCAGGTGGGGAAGAATTGCTGAAGGCTGCGGAGAAGATCCGTACCTGGCATCGACTCTGGCCACAGCCATGGTTGAGGGTATTCAGGGTGACAGCCTTACCGATCCAACCTCACTCGCCGCATGCGCGAAGCACTTTGTAGGCTATGGCTTCGCTGAAGCCGGGCGTGATTATAACACAACTTACATAACAGAACCGGTGTTGAGAAATGTTGTGCTGAAGCCATTCAAGGCGGCAAAAGATGCCGGAGTGCTTACATTTATGTCGGCCTTTAATGATTTGAACGGCGTACCAACCTCGGCCAACGAGTTCACCCTGAAACAGATCCTGAGGAAAGAATGGGGATTTGACGGATTTGTGGTCAGCGACTGGGGATCAGTGCCTGAGCTCATCAATCACGGATACGCAACTGATGAAAAGGACGCAGCTGCAAAAGCCATCAATGCCGGCGTTGAAATGGAGATGGCAACTTCGACATATTCTGACAATATCAAAGCGCTTCTCGATGAAAAGAAAATAAGCATGGAGGAGATTAACAGTGCAGTCAGGGATATCCTCAGGGTGAAGTTCAAACTTGGACTCTTTGATAATCCGTATACTGATACGACTGCCCAGAAGATTTTGCTTGATCCGTCATTTCTCGAACATGCACGCACAGTTGCCCGGCAGAGTACGGTGATGCTTAAGAATGATAAAGCCACTTTGCCGTTAAAGGCAGACTTAATCACATCAGTGGCTGTTATTGGCCCCCTGGCTGATTCTCCCCGCGACCAGATGGGTACCTGGTGCTTTGACGGAAATGAAAAGAACTCTGTTACTCCTCTTAAAGCCATAAGAGATGTTCTCGGGGAAAAGAAAGTAAGATATGTCGATGGACTCGAATACAGCCGTGATAAAAGAACAACCCGGTTTAATGCAGCCCTTGATGCCGCCAGGAGATCAGATGCTATCGTGTTCTTTGCAGGAGAAGAATGGGTCCTTTCCGGCGAAGGCCAGTCGAGAGGAGAGATTAATCTTCCGGGCGCTCAGAGTGAGCTGATCTCAGAGCTGGCAAAGACCGGCAAGCCTCTTGTTGTAGTTGTGATGGCCGGCCGGCCTCTTGCCATCGGTGATGAGCTTAAAGAGGCAGATGCGTTGCTTTACGCATGGCATGGAGGTACCATGGCAGGACCGGCTCTCGCTGACCTGATATTCGGTAAAGAGTCACCCTCAGGTAAACTTCCTGTCACTTTTGTAAAAGGATCAGGACAGATACCGTTCTACTATTACAGGAATAATACAGGCCGGCCGGCGTCAAAAAAATCGTGGACACCTATGGACAGTATTTCGCATGAGAATCAACAAAATTCACTGGGATATAAATCATTCCATCTTGATTACGGTTTTACCCCATTACTGCCGTTCGGTTATGGCCTTAGTTATACCACTTTTAACTACGGTGACCTAAATCTTTCTTCACAGGTGATGGAAACGAACGGTTCAATAACTGTCAGGGCAAAGGTCACTAACACCGGCGGATGGGATGCAGATGAGATCGTTCAGCTGTATATACGTGACAGGGTAGGCAGTCTCACACGCCCAATAAAAGAGTTGAAAGGTTACAGACGTCTGCATATCATTCAGGGTGAATCCGCTGATGTGGAGTTTACACTTAATTATGCTGATCTGTCATTTTTCAACGGGAAGGAGACTCTGACTGAACCTGGCGAGTTTGATGTATGGATAGGTCCGAATTCAGACGAAGGACTGCATAGTGAATTTTCTGTTAAGTAACACTTAGAAATAAGAAAATATGGGAACACTGGCTGCATTATTTTTAGCATTAGTGCTGATGTCACCGGGCTGCAACAGGGTCAAGGGAACTGATACTGCTTCTGAAAAAACCAAATCTGACAAAATGGTGTTGGTCTGGAGTGATGAGTTTGACTACAACGGTCTGCCCGACAGCTCCAAATGGAGTTATGATACTGCCCATAATAAATCCGGCTGGGGCAACAATAAATCCCAGTTTTATACCCGTGCCAGACTGAAAAATACCGAGGTTAAGGACGGGTATCTCTACATTACGGCCATAAAAGAGGAATACAAAGGGTTTCATTACACATCAGCGAGGTTGATTACCAGTGGGAAGGGCGACTGGCTTTATGGCCGGATTGAAGTAAGAGCCAAACTTCCTGACGGAAGAGGAATGTGGCCTGCAATCTGGATGTTGCCTACTGACTGGGTTTACGGCGGATGGCCTTCCAGCGGTGAGATAGATATCATGGAGAATGTGGGCTATAACCCTTATGTCATCGTAGCATCTGCACACACGGAGTCATATAATCACTCTATCGGCACCCAGAAGAACGCCACCATCAGCGTACCGACATGCTATTCTGATTTTCATGTCTATACGCTGGAATGGGAAGCGCAGGAGTACCGTGTCTATGTCGACGACAAGCTCTATTTCACTTTCAGGAATGAAGGCACAGGGTATAAGGTATGGCCTTTTGACAAACGGTTTCACCTTTTGCTCAATGTGGCTGTCGGAGGTAACTGGGGAGGTGCTCAGGGTATTGACGAAACTATCTTCCCGCGCCAGATGGTGGTTGACTATGCAAGAGTGTATCAAGCTCAATAAATGAACAAAGTGCATGCTGTAAGTTTTGCAGTATTGCTCTGGTTGTCGGGGTGCAATGGCAACAACGGCCCTGATCCTGATCCGGGTCCTCTTCCGGACTATGGCACAGGAGTATTTGCAGAGGCCTGGATCACTTCGCCTGCGAGGAGCATCCTTTTTGTAAAATATAACCACGAGCTGGAGTTCAGGACTTTGGCAAGCGGCGATCCTGAAATAGTTGTGGACACAACCTTAACATTCCAGACCATTGACGGATTCGGTGACTGTCTTACCGGAGGTAGTGCCATTCTGCTGAAAAAAATGACCCAGGCTGCACGTACGGACTTGCTGAATGAGCTGTTCAGCACAGATGGCAATAGTATCGGAATAAGCTATCTGCGTATAAGTATAGGCGCTTCCGATCTGAGCGACAGGGTATTTTCATACGATGATATTCCCGAAGGCCAGACCGATCCTGAAATGACTTATTTCAGCCTTAATCCAGAGAAGGAAGACCTGCTACCGGTACTGAAGGAAATACTCGCCATAAATCCTTCAATCAAGATACTTGGGTCACCGTGGTCAGCTCCTTTGTGGATGAAGACAAACAATGCTTCTGTGGGAGGAAGCCTAAAGCCTGAATATTACGATGCCTATGCAAAATATTTCGTTAAGTATATTCAGGGGATGGAGGCAGAAGGTATTAATATTGATGCTATTACCATTCAGAATGAGCCGCTCTATGGAGGTAACAACCCGAGCATGCTTATGAGTGCTGCGGAACAGGCACTCTTCATCAAACAGAGCCTTGGGCCTGCTTTCGCGGCAGCCAACATAACAACAAAAATCATTATATATGACCATAATGCTGACAGGACGGACTATCCTATCACCGTAATGAGCGACCCGGATGCAAGACAATATGTAGACGGATCGGCATTTCATCTTTACGGTGGAACAATTGATGCCCTGACTGCGGTGCATGATGCATTTCCGGCTAAAAACCTGTATTTCACAGAACAATGGGTTGGCGCTCCCGGTAACATGGCTGAGGACCTGAAGTGGCATATCGAGAATTTGATAATAGGGGCAACACGTAACTGGTGCAGAAATGTAATTGAATGGAACCTTGCTTCAGATCCAAACTGCAACCCTCATACCGAAGGAGGATGCAGTCAGTGCCTGGGGACGGTCACCATCAACGGAAACGCAGTTACACGCAACCCGGCTTATTATGTTCTTGCACATGCAGCAAAATTTGTCAGGCCCGGTTCTGTGCGTGTCTCAACTAACAAGCCGGGTAATCTTCCCAATGTGGCCTTCAGGACCCCTGAAGGCAAAAAGGTCCTTATAGTGATAAACACTTCAACCTCGAGTAAGAACTTCAATGTAAAGTTCAGGGGAGCCACTCTGCCCCTGAGTCTTGAGGGAGGTTCAGTAGCCACATATATCTGGTAACGGATCAGTCTTTTACAATCTTTTCTGTCAGGCTGTCCGTCTGCGGTGACCACTTTGACGATGTAAGTACCTCTTGTCAGGTGCCGCAGATCAATATCACATTCGCTGCAGCCGCCATTCAATGTCATTATTGTCCGGCCATGAAGATCATAAATAATCAGATTTGTGATCTCCCGGACTGACCTTATGTGAAGCACATCACTGACCGGATTGGGATATATTATAATATTTATGCCCGCTACCGGAACCTCAGCAGAGCTGATAATGTCATTTGAAGCCACCCAGCTTGATGCAAGGCTGTTGTCAAGGTTTACATCCGACAGCTTAAGGTAATTGCCGTTGCCATCCGCATCAGGCCAGGGCGGACTGTCAGAGTATAGCACTTCATCGATAACATTTCCGAAAGCATCAAGAAGCACCAGGCTTTCACTGCTGTTTGATAAATGCCTGGTAAACTGCCCGAAGGGTGCAAATCCACGGGTCGATTGAAAAGCGGTTGCATTGCTTGCAATTATGACGCATGAGTGAGCAGTGAGCGTGGCTCCTGCCGGAAAGCAGTACGTCAGTCCTGTACCCTGGAAATATATCCCGGTCAGACTCACAGTCACATCGCTGTTATTTCGTATCTCAATGAATTCGAGATCATCATCGTTGGGGAAAGAGGTCGTAGGGGAAGGGTGATAATTAATCTTTGTCATCACCAGTGCCGGAACGGTGACATTGCTGCATGATGCGTACGAGCCAAGGTTTGCAGTCATCCAGCTCATGCGTGCACCGATGAAGGCTTTGATGCCGGAGATGCGCTGTGAATGGCTGCCAAGCTTGTCCCATCTTGTATAATCCCTGGCAACAGCCTCACTTATCATCACGACAGTCTTATCAATGAATGCATAAATGCTGTCAGGATACATCGGTTGCCCGGGCCGGATGATTTCATTCCATCTTTTGGACAGATAACATTTGTAGGTGCTGTTATAAAACAGATCGTACCAAAATCTGGAGCCGTTATTCCAAAACTCATCCTGAAAGTACCACAGATTCGTTTTACTGCGGTCCATCCCCCACATGAACAGATCATTGCCATAGCTAAGGTCCATGTCCCATATCGGCCCTGCCCTGAGCTTCCCGTTCCTGTCTTTGTGAAAGTATGTGCTGTACTGGTATGCATCAGGATTGGATGCGAACTCATTAATAATCATAAAGTCAATAAAGGTCGGGATATCAATTATTGAAGGATAACCATCTGCCGGTGAGATGTCGTTGTTAAATGCGGTTGTCTCCAGCTTTGTGAACTCGTTTTTGATATAGCCGGTCTGATAGAAGGTGGCGTCTTCCGGTTTTGGCAGGACATGAATATAATCTACAGCCGCTCCCTGGAATGAATACATCGTCCAGGTAACGAGGTCACCTCCTGTGGTCTTGTCCGCTTTTGTTATGTAACCGCCTGACAGGTTGGGCAGTACATTGTCACCTGTACCGATTTTCACGACATCAACCCTATTGTCATCAGCCTTGATCTTTTCCTCGAGGATGTATAAGCCTTTATAATCATTATTAACCATCACCTCGCAATATTGCGTCCGCGAGGCGTAATTGCCAAGCTTGCGCGACAGGTTCATGCAGAGATAATCACGCACAAGGGCAGTGTCGAACACCATCCCGCCCAGTATCCAGTCGTTCTCCGCAGGCATACCAAGCAGGCTGACATTGTTTTTTGTGTAATTATCAGCCATAAGGGTAGTTAAGCCGTAGCTTTTCTTGGGCGAGACCTGCGACGATGATCCTCTGATTTCAATATCAATCCTCCCGCTGTAGTTAAGATATGCCGGATTAGTCTGGTCTGTAAGATAGTTTCTCTGGCCCGGTCCTCTGTAAATGATTCTCATGTAGCCCAGTACTCCGGGTTCGTCAGGTACCGTGATACCTCCGTCAGTAGTGATCAGGACAATAGGGAGGTTACTGTTTGTGAAGGTCTGACCGGTTGCCGGCAGACAAAAAATAAATAACAGTATACAGTATATAAAACCTCGTCTCATTTCCTTGCGGAAAATAACGGAAAAATTTGCATTTTAGCATAAATTCCGTCATTTATATGTATGGAAACCAGGTTTGATGTCGGACTGGCAACCTGCGGCAATTTCCGGAGACATATTGCCCGCGTCCCATTCTCTGCGCTTTTTTTGTATTTTCCTGCAAGGTCCGGAATTTTAGATATTTTTTAATTCCATAAGTTACAGCGAAAACCCATTATAATATTAGGTACATAAGAAAATATCTGACTAGTTGATTGTTTACTATATTTGTAATGAAAACGCTTTTTGATTGAAACAAAACGAAGAAATTTAAGGATAATCATTAATGACCTGGCAGATAATTAAAATAATTATCTTTTTCACTTTTCCAGCTACGATCACTTGTACTACAACAGGCACTCCCGCTTAGGGAGGAATAGTAATCATATTGTCCGCAGGTGGATACTATTCCACAAATCTGTTCACCCGGTTAGATAGATTAATAGGATCATTGAATGATAATAATTATTTAGAATGAAAGTCTTAAAATTCGGCGGCACTTCTGTTGGAAGTGCTGAAAGTATTAGAACGGTAATTGAGATTATCAGGGGGCAGAGTGAGCCATTAGTGTTAGTATTTTCTGCGTTTTCAGGAATAACAAACAAACTTTCCGATTGTCTTGATCTTGCATTACGAAAAGATGATAAATACCTGCAGGTTGTAGAAGAAATTGAAAAAAAACATGTGGAAGCAATCATGCAACTGATTAAGACTGAAAGTGCTCTCAATGTTTTTGAAAAGTTGAAGGAGCTTAAAGCGAGAATAACAGAAATACTGGAGGGTATTGCAAATATTGGCGAAGTCACATTGCGTTCATCCGATCTGGTGCTTGGCTTTGGCGAGCAGATGTCAATTCAGGTTATTTACGCTGTAATGTCAGAGAATTTTGTCAGTGTCAGACATATTGATGCAAGGGATCTGATCTTCACCAAATTAATCAACGGAGCCGAGAGGGTTGAAAGCGAAATCACTGAGAAAGCAATAAAAGAAAAATTGTTGCCGGGCAAAAGCCTCATCATTACATCCGGTTATATTTCTACTTCAGTCAGTGGTTATCCTACCACGCTCGGCAGGGGTGGATCAGATTACTCCGCATCTTTAATTGCAGCGGCTTTAAACGCTGATAGTCTTGAAATTTGGACTGATGTAAGCGGAATTTACACTGCAGACCCGTCGTATACCGAAGATGCTTATCCCATACCTGAGCTATCTTACGCCGAAGTCCTTGAGCTCAGCCATTTCGGGGCTAAGGTAATCTATCCTCCAACCATCCAGCCCGTTATGAAAAAAAAGATACCTGTGCTGGTGAAGAATACGTTTGCACCATCTGAACCAGGTACAAAGATAAGTGATAAGCCTTCGGGAAATGGGAATGTTCTTAAGGCAGTATCATCCATAAATGAGGTCTGTCTGGTATCACTGACCGGAAGCGGTATGGCTGGCGTGGTAGGAATTGCATCAAGGATGTTCACTGCCCTTGCAAGGAATAATATTAATGTCATCCTGATAACTCAGGCATCATCGGAACAATCAATATGCATCGCCATAGACCAGAAATCAGGTGAAAAAGCATGTGAAGTGCTGAACGATGAATTTGAGTTGGAAATTCAGGCGGGCAGATTCAGGAAATCAATACTTGAAAAGGGATATTCAATTGTTGTTATGGTAGGGGAAGGCATGAAGTACTCCGTAGGCATAAGCGGACAAGCACTTTCGGCGCTGGGAAGAAACGGCATTAATATCCATGCGATTGCACAGGGATCTTCTGAATTGAACATTTCGGTTGTTGTCAAAAGCAGTGATTGTCACAAAGCTGTAAATGCAATACACCAGGAGTTCCTGCTTTCTGTGAATAAGATAATAAACCTGTTTATTGTGGGCACAGGCAATGTCGGGACAGCCTTTATTAAACAGATACTCTCACAAACCGCATTCTTTATCAGTGAATATCAGACTGATTTCAGAATTGTTGGCCTGGCGAATTCAAGGAAAATGCTGACCAGGAAGAAAGGGATAGTGGAAAAAGACTGGAAAAATGTCATGATGTCGAGCGAAAGGAGATCTAATCTTAAAGAGTTCATTGATGAAATGTTCAGGCTGAACCTGTCAAACTCAATTTTTATTGATAATACTGCAAGTGCTGATGTCTCTCAATTATATGAACGAGTGCTTTCCAAAAGTATTTCTATTGTTACATGCAACAAAATCGCCGCATCATCTCCATACGATAACTATCTTAAATTGAAAAAGATAGCAATCGGGAAGAGAGTCCATTTCAGATTTGAGAGCAATGTAGCTGCAGGATTGCCTATAATACAGACGATAGATAATATGGTAAAAACAGGCGATCAACTTTACCGGATAGAAGCTGTGCTTTCCGGAAGTCTTAATTTTATCTTTAACAACTATTGCAGTGGTATGAAATTCAGTGATTCTGTGCATAAAGCGATGAAGGAAGGTTACACCGAACCAGATCCATTGATCGATTTGCGCGGGGATGACGTTTCGAGAAAACTGCTGATACTGGTCAGGGAAGCAGGGATAAAGATTGAGGCTTCTGATATTATTTTCGAAAGCTATCTTCCTCATCCGTTGCCTGAGATTTATAAGGCCGACACGTTCCAGGATCAAATGAAAAGTTATGATGAATATTTTGAAAAGGTAAGAGATGGTACTGCCGTAAGGAATGGAAGGATGAGGGTCATAGCCAGTTATGAAAACGGTAAGGCTGGCATTTGCCTGAAGGAAGTTGGTTCCTCTCATCCGTTTTTCTACCTTGACGGAAACGATAATGTCGTTTCAATTTATTCGAAGCGCTATCCCGACAGACCGTTGATAATAAAGGGTGCCGGGGCAGGTGCGGATGTAACCGCCTCAGGAATTTTTGCAGATATCCTTTCAATAATAAATAATTGAAGATATGAGCAGAAAAGTAAGGGCTAAAGCCACAGCAACTGTATCAAACCTTAACTGCGGATTTGACATCCTCGGACTGGCAATAAAAGAGCCATACGACTTTGTTGAACTCGAAATGACCGGCAGCGGAGTAGTTGAGATTGCCGGTATAAAGGGATGCGATAACCTTAGCCATGATCCGGAAAAGAATGTAGTAGGAGTGGCGCTGAATGCCATGATCCGAAAGTCGGGGACAAAGGCCGGCTTCAGGGCGTTTATCGAAAAAGGAATAACGCCGGGAAGCGGCATTGGCTCCAGCGCAGCCAGTTCAGCAGCCGCAGTATTTGCTGCAAACGACCTGATGGGCAGGATCTTTTCACTGAAAGAGCTTGTGGCATTCGCCATGGAGGGTGAACGCCTGGCATCAGGCACGGCACATGCCGATAATGTCGCACCCGCGCTCCTTGGAGGTATTACACTTATCCGCAGCTATGAGCCACTCGATATTGTCAGGGTCAATATCCCCCCTGAACTATTCTGTGTGGTTATTCATCCTGACATGGAGATAAAAACTTCCATGGCGAGAGAGATCCTTGATAAGCACATTCTCCTGACAACTGCGGTGAAGCAATGGGGCAATGTCGGGGGTCTGATCGCAGGTCTCTTCAGTGAGGATTATGACCTCATTGGCAGATCTCTTACAGATCATGTGGCCGAGCCTAAACGCTCGGCCCTGATTCCCGGATTTCATGAACTTAAAAAGACAGCATTGCAGCACGGGGCTCTGGGTGCCGGTATCTCCGGATCGGGTCCTGCTGTATTTGCACTCTGCCGCGGAGAATCAAGCGCGAAAACCGTTATCAGCGGCATGAGGGCCTTCATGGAAACTCTCGGGATAAAATATAATGCATACCTTTCCCCTGTTAATAAGGAAGGTGCAACTATTTGTTGATCAGTAAAATATCAGATTTCAAATGCGATACTGCAGCATAAGGGACAGGAGCGTCATAGTTTCATTCAGGGAAGCGGTCATCCGGGGGATGTCAGCTGATATGGGATTGTTCATGCCGGAGAGCATCCCGGTAATGGAGCCTGAATTCTTCAGGAAGCTTCCCGGAATGACACTGCCTGAGATAGCATTTGAGGTGGCCGGAAAGTATGTCGGGAACGAAATTCCTTCCGGCATCCTGAAGACGATTTGTGAGGAAGCCTTTAATTTTCCCGTGGAGCTGAAAAAGATAAGCACCGGGAAACAAGTTCTGGAACTCTTCCATGGACCTACTGCAGCATTCAAGGACTTCGGCGCAAGGTTCATGTCGCGGTGCATTAGGTATTTTTCAGAGACCGACGGCCGAAAGACGGTCATCCTCGTAGCAACATCAGGAGACACTGGCGGAGCGATAGCCGGAAGCTTCCTTGGAATGGAAGGGATTGATGTTATTATTCTTTACCCTTCCGGAAAGGTAAGTAAACTGCAGGAGAACCAGATGACAACCCTTGGGCAGAATATAACTGCCCTTGAGATACTGGGAACCTTCGATGACTGCCAGACGATGGCAAAAAGTGCCTTTACGAAACTGGAAACCAACGGAAAGATAAGGCTGACAACAGCTAACTCAATAAATATTGCCCGCCTTATTCCGCAGAGCTTTTATTATTACTATGCCGTCAGTCGTGCCGGCTACGGGAAGACAGTTGTCTCTGTGCCGTGCGGCAACTTCGGAAACCTTACAGGCGCTGTCATGGCGTGGAAGTCAGGACTGCCGGTTGAGCATTTCATTGCCTCAACCAATATAAATAAAGTAGTTCCTGAATACCTGCGGACGGGTGTATACAGGCCGGCAATTTCCGTTCAGACCATTGCCAGCGCCATGGATGTCGGTAATCCTTCTAATTTTGAAAGGCTGCTTGACATATTTGGCAGGGACAGGGACACGATGGCCTCAATGGTGTCAGGCTTCTGGTTTGATGATGATCGGATAAGACAGCATATCAGCGATGAATATAAGAGGTCGGGATACATCCTTGATCCTCATGGAGCCGTCGCCAGCCTGGGACTGGAAAGTTACCTTAAGGACCACCCTGACGCAACGGGCATATTTGTCGCAACTGCCCATCCAGCAAAATTCAGGGAAATAGTAGAGCCTCTGACAGGAACCACACTGACAATGCCCGGTAACCTTAAGAAATTTCTTACAGGAAAGAAGGAATTTATTGTTATGAAGCCAGGGTACAATAACCTGGAGGTGTTCCTGAAAGAGAGGTACAATATTTAACAAAGTTTAGGGGATGGGAAAATCTTTATAACCTACAAACAGGTCGCCCTTACAGGGCTACAAACAGGCCGCCCCTACGGGGCTGCTAGCCGCATAGCGGCTCACTGTTTGTAGAATTGAGGAAAGAATTGAATCCACAACCCCGTAGGGGTGGCCTGTCCTATCAGGCCTTTCGCGTCTCCTCCTTGATACGCTGAATATGTCCTCTTCCAAGTCCTTTGACCTCACATCCCAACTGGAAGTAACGCCGGATCTTGTCATCTGTAAGAATGCCAAAGCAGTCAATAATAGCTGCCGGCTGTCCGATTGTCTTAACCACCTTGTCAGGGTCAAGATCCATATATGCAGAATGCGGAACAGCAAGTATGACGGCCTCAGCTCCCCTTAGTGCCTTCGAGAGATTCTGCTCTATCCTTATCTCTTTCAGCTTCTCTTGGTTCCGGAAGAACTGTGACTTGCTCTGGCCCTCACCCGGATAGGTATCCTGCTGTTCAAACTCCCACCAATGCTCAACATAGGGGTCATGAACGCGGATCTCGGCACCCATCTCCGCAAGCTTGCGTATCACAATCTCAGAGCCGCTGTAACGGGTGTCTCCGACATCTTCGCGGTAGGCTGCTCCGAGTACAAGCACATCCGATGCCGCAATGGGTTTACCCATGTTGCGAAGGGCATCACGGGTGAGCTGCCCTACATGCAGCCCCCTGGTGTCGTTGATATCGATTGCCAAAGGCGTGATTTTGAAGATATCGTCTTCAAAACCAAGTATATGCTTATATGCCCATACCCCCAGTCCGCCGTCCTTTGGGAGGCAGTATCCGCCTACTCCTGGTCCGGGGAAGATCATATTACTGTGTGTTGGCCTCATTTTGATAGCCTTGATGACCTTGATCAGGTCAACGCCGTTTCGCTCTGCGAACAGACTCCATTCATCAAGGAAGGCGAGGATGGTGGCGCGGTAACTGTTCTCAACGATCTTGGCCGTCTCTGACTCGATGGGCCTGTCCATTACGGTAAGCGGGAACTTTTTAGTATTCAGTACCTCCGTCAGGAACTTCACGACACGTTTTTTTGCCTCCTCGTTGATGCCGCTGCATACCCTCCAGAAATCACGGATACTGGCAACATAATTCTTTCCCGGCATGACCCTCTCGTAGCTGTGAGCCAGCAGGGGATCAGTTTTAATGCCGCGTCTGGCAAATGCCTTCTTCATAATAGGATAGGCAACCTGTTCCGTTGTGCCGGGAGCGACAGTGGTCTCAATGAGCACAAGAGCATCCGGCCTGATATGTTCTGCGATGACACCCAGTGAAGCTTCGAGGGCAGCCATATCGGTTTCCCCGGCACGAACATTGCCAAGCTCTTCCTTGATATAATCGCACTGTACATCGACAACAACAATATCTGCAAGCTTAAGAACATCATAGGTATAGGTGGCCATAAGTGTCTTTTTAACGTTGACACACCTTTCAATCATCGGGTCTACTTCAGGGTCCTCAGCCTTGACAGGAGATACACCCCGGTTGAGCATCGGTATCTTCCAGAAGCTGCGCAGGCTTGGACGCTGCATCCCTATAACGAATTTTGACGGCTTGCCTTTTTCGTCAACCGTGTCAGCCACAATAGCAGCCATGACAGCTCCGACAAACCCCACACCCATTACCACAACTATCTCGCGGCCTTTGGCATGTTCCTGTTTTACACGTTTCTTAATGTTCTCAAACTCAGTTTTGTAATCCTCGGGTTTTGGCAAGGCAAATTTTTCACCGTTGGGACTGATCGAATACTTTTCACTCATGTTGCTTATATTTTTTATTACGGTTGATTTCTGAAGAGTATAAAACTACAAAAAGTTTCACCTTCTGTAATAAGGATAATGTTATTAACTTTGGTCAATTTCAGTGTTGTCAAACAGGCTAAAAACAGAATTTGTCCCAATTTGTTATTCTTCTGTAACAGAACTTAAAACTTGCTCAAATGAAAAATATTGTACCATTGTTGTTCATAGTTGCTCTTGTATATGCAACTTCATGCAAGGAAAAGACTTCAGAACGCTTCGATCTGCTGACCTCGCACGCATGGACAAGCGACAGCCTCCTGGCTGATGGTGTCGACGCAGGCGGTATAGGTGGACTTCTTGAAAAATTCAAGGGCAATATAGTTTTCAGGGTGGATGGCTCCGGTACTTTTGGTCAGTACACCGGAACATGGATGTTCGTTGATAATCAGACCGGCCTGGTAATAGAGTCCCCTGATCTTGCTGTCCCTTTGACGACGCATATTGCGGAACTGACAAGTACATCGCTGAAGGTTACATTCACCTTTACTACCCTGGAAGGCAATAAAAGCATCAGGATGACCTTCAAGCCCAAATGATGAGGTGGTGCTCATTAACAATTACAGCTCTTTTATTGATCATTTCCCCGGGAATTAATGCCCAGGGTTTTGTAAGCGGCAGGGTATCTGACAGGAACAGCCTTGAGCCCCTGCCGGGTGTGTATGTTATTAACGGGAAAGGAACGGGTACGAGCACCGATGAAAAGGGTCTGTACTCTCTTAAATGCGATACAGGAAGGATTGAGATAATATTCAGGTACATCGGATACAAGTCCCTGACTGAAACAATTCATCTCTCAGCGGATGAGAAGGTCAACCTCGATGTTGCCCTTGAGACCGAATCTCAGATAATCAACCAGATAGTGGTGAGTGCAGACAGGATGGAGCAGAAGAGATCAGAGCTGACCGTCTCAATGGAGGTAATTAAATTTGACCTGCTCTCGCGAAGCCATATTACGGATGCTCAGGAACTTATCACTAAAACTCCCGGCATCGAAGTACTTGACGGTCAGGCATCAATAAGAGGAGGAAGCGGATACAGCTACGGTGTCGGAAGCCGTGTCCTCGCTCTGGTCGACGGCCTCCCGATGATGTCAGGTGATGCCGGAAGCATCAAATGGAACTTCCTTCCTCTAGAAAACCTCTCCCAGGTCGAAATAATCAAGGGAGCCTCTTCAGTACTGTACGGCTCATCAGCCCTGAACGGAGTTATAAACTTCAGAACGGCAGATGCGTCTAATGTCCCTGTGAGCCAGTATTTTATCGAAGGCGGAATATTTGGCAATCCGTCAAACAAAGACTGGATCTGGTGGGATACGCCAAGGACCTTTGCCCACGCATCCTTTTCCCACCTTCAGAAATTCGGAAGGACGGATTTAGGGGTGGGAGTAAACCTCACAACCGACAGGGGATACAGGAAATACAACGGCGAAAACCTGGGAAGGATCAGTCTCAGGCTGAAACATTACAGCGGAAAGGTTGAAGGGTTGAAATATGGATTAAATCTTAGCGCCGCAACAACATACAAAACTGACTTTATCCTCTGGGAAAATGCCGAAACCGGAGCTTTAAAACAGGACACGTCATCAGTATCAAGCCTGCACGGATATTACTTTGCTGCCGATCCTTTCGTTTCGTACAGCAGGACCGGAAGGATAAAACATGATTTCCGGATGCGCTATCAGTATTCGGCTAACAGGTTCCCGGTCAGAACACAAAACGATGCGGGCTCTTCTTCCGTATACGGAGAATACCTGTTCTATTACAGGATAGCTGATTTTATCAATGTCACCGCAGGTGCATCAGAAAACCGGGATGTGGTGATTTCTGAATTTTTTGGAGATCACCGCGGATTAAATGTTGCAGGCTTTGCCCAGCTTGAGGTGCGGCCTGTCAGCAGGCTCAAGATAAGCGGCGGGCTTCGGGTTGAACAGAATATCCTCGACGGTGAACGCGATAAGATCGTTCCTGTCTTCAGAGCAGGAATAAACTTCCAGGCAGCTGATTATACATTCCTCCGGGCATCTTTCGGTCAGGGATACCGTTATCCATCCATAGCCGAAAAATTTGCTGCAACAACTCTCGGTTCAGTCAGGATATTTCCAAGCCCATACGTTCAGCCTGAATCGGGCTGGACCTCAGAGATAGGGATAAAACAGGGAATGATGATGGGGAAGATCAGGGGAGAAGGTGACCTGTCTCTCTTCTTCTCGCAGAACAGTAATATGATAGAATATATTTTCGGAATTCATCAGGATCCTTTATCGGGGACCTCCGGTGTTGGCTTCAAGGCCACAAATGTTGAACAGTCGAGGATCTACGGCACAGAGCTGGAATTC
Organism: uncultured Bacteroidales bacterium; assembly: GCA_963849945.1. Lineage (GTDB taxonomy): Bacteria > Bacteroidota > Bacteroidia > Bacteroidales > VadinHA17 > SR-FBR-E99. The sequence goes on from CAWKJD010000015.1 coordinate 476,281, forward strand.
ATGCTGAACAGGTCGTTCGGAGAAGCAGAAGCTACGTTGACGGGAGGATATACATTCATTTATCCGGTTGAATATAATTCCTACACCCGTCAGAACACTGATATTTACCTTAAATACAGGAGAAAACATTCCGCCAAAATGAGTTTTATTTCAACATGGAGGAAGTTTGAACTGGGATTGGATTTATATGCAAGGTCAAAGACACTGAATATTGATGATGTCTTCCTTAATCCTTCGACAAGGGAACAGATACTCCCGGGATTTTACGATTACTGGCAGAAAAATAATACAGGGTATTTCCTTATGGACGGCAATATTGGTTTCAGGATCAGTAAGGCATTAAAGGTATCCCTGGCTGTCAAAAACATCACAAATACAGAATATATGGGTCGCCCGGGTGATATCCAGCCTCAAAGGAATTTCAGCCTGAGGCTGGGCGGGCAGTTTTAGCCGGGGTTCATCAGAAGCCCTGGCACAGTCAGCAATAAGATGAGAATTATTATTTTTATGAAATGGGAAGATGCCATAAGTTTCTCTGCGGATTATTTCTGGTTACAGCATCAGCGGCTGATGTAACCTTGTCTGCGCAGGCTGAGGACCTTCCTTCGCCATGGTTAACCGGGGCAGATTTTTGCAGCAGCTTTATCTGGAGAGGAACAAAACTGGGCAGCGGCCCTGCTGTTCAGCCGGTACTAGAATTTGCATCTGGGTTTTTTACTGCAGGAGCATGGGGTTCTTATGACTTCAGGGATTACCAGGAAGTCGATCTATACCTGTCATTTGCTCTAAATGAAGATTTTAGCATAGGAATACAGGATTATTACCTTCCCGGCTTGCGGTATTTTGACTATTCCCGCGAGACTGGAAGTCATGCATTTGAGCTCAACTTTAACTACTCAGGAGAGCATGTGAGCTTAGAAGCAGATTATGTTATTAATGAAGCAGGCGGTGCAGGGTCTCTTGGCGACGATCTCTATTTCGAGGCAGGTATGTCGTTTGATTACTTCAGCGTGTTTATGGGAGCAGGAAACGGCTGGCATACTTATGATCCTGAAGAGGATGAAGCTACCTTCAATGTCTGTAATATAGGGATTGAAACATCTCAAACCATTGAAATAACCGACCGTTTCTGTATTCCTGTCACCGGACAACTTATATTTAACCCGGACAAGGAACAAATGTTTATTGTAGTTGGATTTACTTTGCAATCAGGCTTGCAGTGAAATGCGATCCAATTGCTGTGATTTATAATGATAATTTAGAAATCGACAAAAAATGAATACAACAGTAAATTTTTTCTCAGGAAGATCAGGTTTAAAGACCCTGGTGTTTTCGATATTAATTTTGTTTGTCACACCTGAAGCAGGCTCACAACCCGGAAGTGGCATCAGGTGGTCGGCAGATGGCAATTCTTATTTCCGGTTAATTAAAAACGAAGTTGTTAAATTCACTCTTCCGGGAGATGAAAAAGAAACGGTGATTTCAAACGGTCAGCTTACTCCGGAAGGAATTTCCGACCCTTTAAAAGTAAAATTATATGCATTTTCCAATGATCAGCGAAAGGCATTAATATTCACCAACACTAAAAAAGTCTGGAGATTGAATACAAGAGGCGATTACTGGGTGCTGGATATGAAAACCGGCTCTCTGATTCAGCTTGGAAAATCTCTTCCCGCTTCTTCACTGATGTTTGCCAAATTCTCACCTGACGGCAGGTCGGTGGCATATGTCAGTGGTAATAATATTTATGTCGAAGATATTAATAAGTCGAAGATTAAAGCTCTGACCACTGATGGCTCCGTTACGCTTATCAACGGAACTTTTGATTGGGCCTATGAAGAAGAATTCTATTGCCGTGACGGTTTCAGGTGGAGTCCTGACAGCAAATCCATTGCTTACTGGCAGCTCGATGCCGGCAGCATCAGGAAGTTCTATATGATCAACAATACCGATTCGATTTATTCACGGGTGATACCTCTTGAATACCCTGTTGCCGGAGAAAAGCCTTCCTCATGCAGAGTCGGAGTGATTAAAGTTTCCGGGGGCAAAACAACGTGGATGAAGATCCCGGGTGAACCTGATCAGAACTATATCATCAGTGCTGAGTTTATTCCTTCCTCCGGAGATTTACTTATTCGCCAGCTTAACAGAAAACAGAACTGCAGCAAACTCTTTGTTTGTGATAAGGAAACAGGCAATTCCCGTATGATCAATGAGGAAAAAGACGAAGCCTGGATAGATGTCGAGTATACGGCAGACACTCGTTCTGTTGATTTCGTGAATGACTTTGTATGGCTGAACGGGGGCAGAAACATCCTCTGGATTTCTGAAAAAAGCGGATGGAGACAGCTTTATACAATATCACTGGAAGACGGAACAGAAACGCAGATAACAAAAGGCGATTATGACGTCATTGAATTTGAGGGTGTTGATCAGGCAGGAGGGAATGTCTATTTTACTGCTTCACCGGATAATGCCACACAGAAATATATGTACCGTGCAAATCTCGATGGCAGGGGAGAGCCTGAATTGCTCAGCCCCGCGATGCTTAAAGGAACGCATGAATATTCAGTTTCCCCGGGAGGGAAATTTGCTTCTCACACTTTCTCAAACCATTTCACGAGATCGTCGGAGGAATACATCTCCCTTCCCGACCACAGGCCACTGAGTGAAAATGAAAGTATCATTGCCAGGCTGGATTCACTTAAAACAAACTCATCAACGGAGTTTTTTACAGTAACGACATGCGACAGCATCCGGATGGACGGCTGGATGGTGAAGCCTGAAAACTTTGATCCGAGCAAAAAGTACCCTGTGGTATTTTTCGTTTATACAGAGCCCGGGGGTGCTACGGTAACCGATACATATGGCATAGGAGGGAACCGCCAGTACCTTGGCGACATGGCGGAGGATGGCTACATATACATCTCAGTTGATAACCGGGGTACTCCTGTACCCAAGGGAAGAGCATGGAGAAAGGCCGCATACAAACAAATCGGCCGCATTAATATTCATGACCAGGCAATGGCGGCGAAGGAAATATTAAAATGGAATTTCGTTGATCCTGATAGAATTGCTGTGGAGGGATGGAGCGGAGGCGGCACGGCAACCCTGAATCTCATGTTTCAGTACCCGGAGATATACAAAACAGGTATCGCTATTGCGGCAGTGGGAAACTCGCTGACTTATGATAACATTTACCAGGAGCGTTATATGGGCCTGCCGCAGGAAAATATGGATGCTTATGTGCAGGGCTCGCCTGTCACCTATGCAAAAAACCTGCAAGGTAACTTGCTGTATATCCACGGGACAGGCGATGACAATGTTCATTACCAGAATGCTGAAATGCTTTTAAATGAGCTTATCAAATACAATAAGCAATTTCAGTTCATGCCCTACCCGAATCGCACCCACAGCATACGGGAGGGTGAGGGCACGTGGAAGCATCTGCAGACACTGTATACCAATTTCCTCAAAACAAATTGCCCTCCGGGCGGAAGATGATTTATGCCATGTCTTTATAAAATCCGATGGAGTGCTTTTTAAACATTCACGGGCTGAATCTTCGCCTTGCGGGTGGCAAAACCTGATATGTCTTACTTAAACAGGACCTTTTCCTTATTTTTCATCAATTTAGCGCTTGCATTAGTCAAAAGCGGATTTTAGCGGTAATCAAAACAAAGTATCTGGTAATTAGCATATAATCAGTACTTTAATAGGCTCTGATGATATAACTGTGTTGATATTGCCTGATTGCCGGTAAAAACGTCCTCTTTTTTGACGAATTATCCTCTGGTTTATGCAGACGGGACATTACTGTCTGTGATCATCCGGATTGATTGGATCAATCAACTGTAAAACTATCTCATATGCCCACTTACAGGGCATGAGCGATTTGTAAAAAGCTTTCCCGGCTTTACCTTTATTTCATCATCAAAGCATGAAATAATGGAAGATGTATCGGTACTGAAGAACGCAGATGTTTCGGATAAAAAAATATCCTCAACTACCGCAGGCGCTGGCAGAAAGCCTGCAAGAGGGGCAGGATTTGGTGACTTTTTTGCCACCCTGATTTCTGAAGGCGGAGTAAACTTCTTTCGTTACCTTAAAAAAAGAGGTATGTCAGGTGCTGCCGGGCTGATTGTCCTCTCCTCAAAAAAACATTATTACTATGATGAAAATGATTTAAAGAGAGTACGGGTATTGGTAAACCTCAGAAGGTTGAACGTCATAAAGCATCTCGACATGTTCCTCAATACCCTTGTCCGGATTTTACCGCCGGAAACCAGCTTCATAGGTTATTTTTCAGATCATAAGGCTGCCGGGGAAAGCGGATCGAATGGGCGCAGTTTTGCCAGGCTGTATGACAGATTCAATAATTTTCTTGACGGGAGAACTGATCGCAGAATGAACACAACTGACGTCAGGGAACTTCTTGAAAGGAACGGCTTTGAAGTTGAAAATATGACTACTATGAACGGCCATACATACTTTCATTCGCATTGCGTTCAGAGAGCAGCAGGATTAAAAGCATCATAGGTTTTTTCAAAAAGAGACAGGATATCAATGGCTCTGTTTTAAAAGAGAATGTTATGAGAACAGTTTATCAGATAAAATCAGAAGAATTTGGAACGGTCCGGCTCAAAAAAAGAAAAATCGCAAAAGCACTGCGTCTGTGGCTTAGTGAAAACGGGTTTACATATCAGTTTATCTATTTTTCAAATTAAATCGGACATGCTGACCCTGTCGGCAAAGGATATTCTTTTGAAAGAAGGAAAGACTGGCCTTTTCCGATTGCATCTCTGGAATTAAATTTTAACTGGCAACTAATCTGGTTTCAGGGATATGACGTTATCTTTTCTTATGGTAAGCATCACGGTAAACCCTGTCAATCCCGTCGGCCCTGTAGTTCCCCTTCTGAGTAAGTGTATTCTTCATGTCATTGACGGAATCGTTGTATGCCGGACAGAGAGCCTGGTTGCAGGCACTCAGGAGAATGACTGACAGAAGAAGGATTAACAGCTTTTTCATGAGTGTAAAAATAAAACAATAAAATTTGATGAGTACATATTACTTTTTGTGTGATTGCTGTTTCAAAATTATGCCCAGATGATGAAATCTTATCTCTCAAAACCTTCTGTTTGTCAAAATTGCAAATCATCGTCTGCAACCTGCATAACTTTCATATTATTCAGATAATTAGTGGTTTAGGATATCTGATAGCTCCGGGCTTCATAGTTTCTCCTGGTTTCTTATAAAAATCAACACAATTTTGACGAATTGCATTAATCAGGTTGTCAACAGTACAGATAATGAAATAAAACATCATTTCCTGCCGGTTTAATGCTTGTGAAAATCCCGTAAGTTATCTGTAATCAGGCTTTAGCCGCTTGCAAGGGACGATCCACTATGCTATTTTTACTATGCCCGAAAAATAATTTGAAATGAAGACATTTGGCATACCCATAATGACTGTTGTTTCATGCCTGTTACTTTCCTCATATGTCTTTCCGGTACAAACAGAAAGACATGATGAAAAACTTCTGTCTGACTTTCGACATAAAAACCTGAATGCCTCTGATTTGATTCAAAAAATCAGTGATGTTAATTACATTGACGAAGATGGGATGAGTTTTCTGATAGTAGCAGCTGCCAAGGGTAATAAGGTATTGTGCGAAATGTTAATTGATAAAGGAGCTTCCTTGGATCTGCAGGCAAATGATGGCATGAACGCTCTTATTGCTGCCACAATGCAACAGCATGTAATTGTTGTAAAACTGCTTTTGGATAAAGGTGCAAATCCAGATTTGCCTTGGGAAGGTGTTACTGCATTGATGATTGCTTCCAAATCAGGGCTCACTGAGATTGTAGATCTCCTGTTGGACAAAGGTGCTCAAATGGACTTGAAATGGGAAGATACTACTGCATTAATGATTGCTTCTCAGGAAGGAAAAACAGAGATTGTAAGGCTATTGCTGGATGCTGGAGCACAACTGGATCTGAAGGATAATTTTGGCTGGACCGCTTTAACATTGGCTTCACAGTTCGGACGCACTGAGGTCGCAAAGATGCTGTTGGATAAAGGGGCAAAACCGGATTTACAGGCAAACGACGGAATTACTTCCTTAATGATTGCATCCAGGGAAGGGAAAACTGAAATTGTAAAGCTGCTTTTAGATAAGGGAGCGCAGGTTAATATACAGGATACATATGGTTTGACTGCTCTGGTTTTTGCTTCCCAGACAGGGCGCACTGACTTAGTAAGGCTTCTGCTTGAAAAAGGGGCAGATCCAAAGTTAAAATCCAATGAAGTCAAGACGGCATATGATTATGCCCAGAACAGAGACATAAAAGCCTTGCTCACGGCATACATAAACGAATAACCTTATTTTACTGATTTATTTCCGATATTTGACCGGAAATGGCAGCATTACGATCATTGATTCAAAAGTATAATCCGGCTGTGAAAAAGGAGTACCTCCTCCTTCCTGCCGGTTTTATGTGGATGGCAGTAGGCATTATGCTCTGCACGATGGCCTTCCTTTGGCTGTTGCATGCTTCTCACCCTTACCCTTTCGCTTTGACGGGAGTCATAGCGGGAGTAATTATTTACAATTTCGGATTTTTAAGGCTGGCAAAGAAAAATATTGACAGGATCATTGCACTCGAGGGCCGGCACTGCTTTTTCTCCTTTATTACTTTCAGAAGTTACCTGATCGTGATTTTCATGATCGCTCTCGGAGTGACCCTGCGTCACTCCCACATACCTAAGGACTGGCTCTCGTTGATATATAATGGCATCGGTCTCGGTCTTGGCCTTTCAAGCTTAAGTTATTTCAAAGCGTACAGGGTGGCATCTCTTTCCACTTAAAAAAACAATTATTTTTTTTGTAGTTTTGGCTAACGGTTTAAGTATTAAATCATAATAAATATGGTTCTTGTTACCTGTCCGAATTGTAAAAAAGAAGTCAGTGACACAGCGATAACCTGCCCACACTGCGGGTTCCGACTGAAGCAGCCGGAAGGAAAAGCTGCAATTCATCCAACAAAACCCGGGAAGAATAGTGGATTGGGTATCGTTTCCATAATATTGGGGGTTGTCGGGATTATTGTTATTCTGGCAGTCTTTTTCAGCAGGGATAAGCTATCCTCAAATGGTTTGATCACTCCGGCAACTAAAAATCAGTTCATTGAAAAGTATGCCGGAAGCTATACAATTGAAGTCAAAGGCTCCTCGGGGGAAAGTACGGAAGCATATGATCTGAGGGATAACGGCAGTGCTATCTGGATTTGGACTGAACCTAATGGCCGGGGCGGGGTAAAAGTAGGACAAAAGGATAGGGGCACCTGGTCTGCTACTGATACGTCAATTACGATTAAAATGCAGGGAAGAATGGGTCTTGTGGAGGAAGAGTATGTACTTCGGAACGGGATACTTGTCAATTCCCAGCTCGGTGACAGATACTTAAAACCAAAGTAAGATTTAAGTTGGAAAAGTGTGATGAAAAGCCTCTCCTTTTTACCCTAAATACATTAGTCAATGTGACACTTCTGAAACTATCAATGAATATAGATATAAACTTGTCAGCTTAAGCCTATATCCGACTATCGGGCATACAATAAATCAGATGGACTATAAAGCAGAGGTGGTAGTGACAAGGGAATAGATTAGAATTTAATTACGATAGGACAGTACATACCATTGTGTAAGCTTACCCAATATTCGACCGACTAAAACTAGATGACAGCCAATCCCGTGCGAGTGGGGCAAACGGGATAGGTTTTGAATTATGATGTATTTTAAATTTCATTAATAGAAAGAACTGTAGATAGTCATCATCCTTTTATTTAATGTGCCAAGCCTAGTAATGCAACGAGAGGTTTGCCCACTGTACAACAAGACAAGGGCCTTTCGGGTATTACATCACTGTAGATAAAACCAATTTTCAATCGTTCCTGAGCTTGAGAACTGCTCACCATCACAGGTAAGAGGATCAGTATTACGCTCTTTTACCGAGATAATAAGATCTTCCCGGCTGCGTGCTCCCCGGTCCATATAATCCAGAAATAAATTGTCAGTCATCACATCAAAATAAGAAACGAGCCGTTCTCTAAAGAGTCCTTCCCTGACGCTTACAGCAATGTCTGAATATGTTTTGGAACTGAAATGTGTCCCCAGCTGTTCCCCTTCTGCAACCTTATCGCCAGCCCTGTACTGCTTAGCCATATTTATATGAAAGATTTTAAATCTGAAAGCAGGGTATTCGTCAAATTCAATATGTAATTGTGTACCCTCCGATTCTTCATCCACTTTCTTAACTGTGCCCGATACTGGTGAGTATATTTTTACGGTTGCCCAGTTTATGGTTTCCAATGGCATGAAATAGTGCTTCATGCTTTTGCAGCTTTCAAATGAATCAGAATAATCATGTCCAACAGAAGATCTGAATTTGGATATTCGATATATCTTTTCCAGCTCTATGTAATCTGTTTTAACAAACTGAGGTATCCCCTGTTCTTCAACGTTCCATTCCTCCTTGGAGCATCCAATCAGTATTATTCCCAGGCAGAATGCAATGAGGATAGGTTCTGGGTATAAGATCATTTTCTTCATAATAAATTGGATTAAATGGTTTCAAATTAATTTCATGGGCTTTAAATCCGGGAAAATTATTTTCCTCTCGCCTAATCCCTCGCCTGTGAACTCGTCGCCTTCAGGAGGATATGGAAAAAAGCCGATATAAAATTGCTCATCATAACCATTCGCCACAGAGACTATCATTAATGCCACATTGTAATAATCAGCTCAAGGATTGGTCTAATTCCCGAATTGCGAATAACAAATAATATTTATAGCTAAGATATTATAATCACACAGTTTTATTTTTAAAACATAGGAAAAATACTAAATATCAAGAAGCTTTTCAAAATATTTTGATTGAAACCAGGAAACTATTGACAAGCCCTTATTGTAAAGATTAATAATGCAATTAAAAGTATAGCCAAGGGAAATATTGTTGCTTCCAGTGGTAGCTAAGTGCTTTAATCAATGAAACTAGGGAATTTATTAATACAGGATAATTCCTGCTGAAGAGGGGCAGGAATTGATTAATTCCGCTGAGAATGAAATTATTCTGTCTGATGGGTTCTTCGTTGATACACGAGACGGATATGAATATCCTGTAGTCCTGATTGGCGAGCAAATCTGGATGGCAGAGAACCTCAAAACTACAATGTACCAAAATGGTGATCCAATAGGAACTACTGCTCCTGCAACCCCGGACCTGACAGAAGAAGAAATTCCAAAATATCAATGGGCATATAATGGCGATGAAAATGATGCCATTACAATAAGTCGATAGTATACATATTTCGAAATAACAGATAGTTGTGGAGTATGCCCTGAGGGATGGTATGTTCCCTCTTCCGGGGAATGACGACTTTAACGAATTATTTGGGAGACGCTGCTGAAAGCAAGCTTAAAGAAACTGGCACTGTACATTGGCCTGGTCCAAACGCCGAAGTAACAAATGAAACAGGCTTTACTGCTATTCCAGGTAGCATCCGTTCCTTCGATGGCTATTTCTTACAATACCCGGATTATGCACCATATTGGAGTACTACTGAAGTCTGGCCTGGTACGGCATGAGGTAGGAACATAGTAAACAGTAATAACCGCATACAGGAAAACATGTTTGATGAAAAAGATGATAACTCTGTTCGCTGTATCAAAAATTAAATAACTAGGATTTAAAGTAACTTTTCATCAGCCCACTGGAATCAACCCCGTGGGCTTTTCCATAATAAACTTGACTTCGGTTATCTGGAGATGTAACTTTACAGATTAAGTATCGAAAGAACCATTAAATGCTTGTGCTATGAAAAGAGTATTTAAATCACGGACTTTAATGAAAATAAGCATTATAGCAATTTTTCTTGCTTCAGTTGCATTATCTGGTTGTGAGGATTTGTTGTCAGGTTGTGTTGGTTGTGGCAAACTAACTCCATGGTCATGCGGTTGTAACTCTACATGCTACGGAGATGAGGCTTCCTGCGAAAATGAATCGGGGCAGGATTGTTATAAATGCGAGTAGTTCTTACCTGTCATCGGCCACCATCTCCGGGGGCTTTTTACTGTCTCTTCTTCTTCCGAAGCTGTTCATATATAACGTACGCAAGTAAAATAACCAGGAAAACAATTGCTGCAATTCCCATGGCGTTTGTTTTTATGTTTTCATTATTTTCTATGGTGATGAGACTGACATGATATGTTTATTTTGGATCTGATATGCAAGATAGGTTAAATTAACATACCCGGGCGTACAAAGGAATTGACTCAATAGTTTGCATCGTTGTGTTACGTGCAGTCTCCCTGATTTGCTTGGAAAAAAACCTGAGACTTCAGGCGGGGCCCCCGATTGCCAAAATTTCTTTTCGGAACCAAATCATGAAAGCGAAACGTATCGGGAACCCTTAGACAGCAGGGTAAACAAGTTCGGCCATACTTAAACATTTGGCCGTTGACTAATTTGAAAAATATATAATTAATTGAAAATAAATATAATATATCGATAATTAATGGTATATTTGCCTAATTAACTAAATCGAATAATGAGTAAAGGAACAGTAAAATTCTATAATGAAGACAGAGGATTCGGTTTCATTAAAGAGGAAGATTCACCAAAAGAGTATTTTGTACATTCAACAGGATTAAAGGGAAACATTAAAGAGAATGATGTGGTGACTTTTGATCTGGAACAGGGCAAAAAAGGATTAAATGCAGTAAATGTTAAACTTGCATAGTTTATATATTACAGTCATTTAAAAATTTAGTCCCGCCATACGCGGGACTTTTTTTGAAATTTAAAAAAACATAATGGAAAGAAAACCAATAGTATTTAAATCACCTGATCTGTCAAAATTGAAGGAAGTTATAATTGACCATAGAACAAGAATATATATTGCCCTCGATGCAGATGTTGAGGAGGCCAGAACCCGTTACCTGGCATTGAAAAACAGGAAATATTAACCCTGGTCAGCCGTAGAGGCAGGCATGCCTCCATACCTCGTCAGGAGATCATTATTTTCATGCATAAGTCTCCAGCCATCGGATATCAGCTCTGTGGGCAGTATGTTACTTTCTTTGTCTTGATACAAATAAAGTAACCAAAGAACCGAGACTCGCCATCGGCGAGGCGAGCTCACGAAGCCCTTGGTGGGCTGAGTAAAAATCAAGGCTTAAGATAATTTCCAGGCTCCTTTTTTCTTTTTTGCGCACGCAATACAACTCCCCCGACACTGACTATAATTACTAATCTAGTCTCATTTATTTGCCGTGTCGGGGTGAAACTGTATTGCTTACTCCTGGTCCTCGTCGCAAACAAGCAAAACCTCGCTTCACCCGGAAATTCTCTTAGGCCAGCCATCCCTATCGCATTTTGGCACACAGAGAACAATCTTTGGGACGATTGGAACAATGAGTTATTAAAGTAGGGTCGAACTTTGTATCTGTATCTGAAGTGGTAAATTATGAGGGGGGCATATAATACATTTTTATGGGGTATAAACTAAAATCTATCACTTATGAGAAGGAATGTTTTTATTATCGGTCTTGTCCTGCTTCTGGCAGGATTTGCAAACGCTCAGGGCCAAAGGGCATTCAGTAAAATAGTGACTGAGGGATCCTCTGGCACTCCTTTTGGAAACTATACTATCAAAGTCTGTGATAAACCTGTTATTCTTGAGGGCCAAAAAACTACATCTTATCTTATTACCTATGATAAGTCGCCTATCTCCATCGAAATATTGGTTGACAAAGAAGAAAAATGCAAAAACTACATCGTCATTTCTGATGGTTTGTCAGTAATGTACACCTGCAATGGTTCATATTTCGGCATTAACAGAATTGACGATAAGTATAGCTAGGAAGGGTATGTGACAGACGAAACGAATGTTGACAAGTTGAATTATTATCGTCAGAAAATCCTTATGAGAGGTCAACAGGAAGAAATTCCCGCAACATCCATGATAGCTTGTTACTATCCGTTATTGCGTACCAAAAAGTAGATTGCATCTCCCATTGTTCTCATTTATTGCAATATTGACCTGACCTGCTTTTCCTGACTTGCCTAAGTATCCTTAGCGATGGCCTTCCACTCAACCAGGGTATTCAGCTGCTATGTTCAAAAAGGTAATCACCGTTAATGAATCAACCTCGGTCAGAAATGTAGGGCAGATGTTAAAATCCACTTCACACCGGGGATTTCCTCTACTGGATAGTAATGGCTGGCTAAAAGGCGTGGTCACACACCAGGACGTCAACAATGCATTGAATAGCGGAAGAGCTGATATAGCAGTAGCAGAGATTATGACCAGGGACCTTATCCTCTGCTTCCCTTAAGAAACTTTAAAGGAGGCACTAGAGAAGTTGGGCGAACATGGTATAGGTCGTATTCCGGTTGTCGAAAGGGATGATCCTGGACATTTGATTGGTTTGATTACACGAAAAGGTATAATTTCGACTTATAAGCAAAATCTCCATGGAAAGTCTGAGTAACTGCCGGGGACGGCATCTGGTATTTGCGTGAGAAATCTGTTCCGCGATGTCAGGACAAGGATTTTTACTGTCTGAACTCAAAAGCAAAGTGTGAATGATGCAACTTTTTTTAAAAGTTATGTAACACTCATCCTGTTTTCTGGGCTTAACTTTATCTCATTCATATTTCATTTATGCGTATGAATGAAATGATGACAATAAGAATAAGTCCGCTCAACAAGACTGGTGAAGCTATTGGTAAATACTAAATAAAAAAATTGGATTTCTCGAATTGTGAAAAAAAACGACAACACTGAAATCGATAATGCTCTTAAGGATTTTCCGGACAATCTGGCCAACCTTATTAAAGAATCATTGGATACTGAAAACTCCGGTAAAAAACTTGCTGCAAGAAGTGCCCTTGTCAGAATGGGTAAAACCATTATCCCTCAACTGCATAGCCTATTAGGTTCGGAAAATGGTTTGCTTCGTTCGGAAGCTGCCAAAATAGTGGAGCTAATCGCTGACAGGAGGTCAATACCATTATTAATTAAGCTGCTTGATGATGAAGAATTTGAAATCAGATGGATAGCAGCCGAAGGTCTTATCAAAATAGGAAGGCGAAGCATATTGCCATTACTACAGTCAATTCGCGATGGCAAAAGCTCTTTTTTTAGTAACAAGGGAGCACACCATGTTTTGCTTGGTCTGCTGAATGAAAACGAAAAGGATAAATTAAAGTTATTATTGCTCAGCCTCGACGATTTTCAAGGGTTGGGTGAAATTGCTCCCACAGAGGCCTCTAAAGCATTAAGAACCATATCTAAAAGAATAACTATTAACTAAAACACTATTGTTTTGTAATGTGCAAGTGGCCCAGGGGTTTATCAGATTATTGAAAACAAAAATATTTATTAAACACATGAAAACAAAAAAGGTAAGTAAAGTATTGATTGCGTTGGATTATAATCCAACTGCACAAAAAGTGGCAGAAGTAGGCTTTTCAATGGCAAAATCCATGAATGCTGAAGTAATATTGCTGCATGTAATAACAGATCCGGTGTTTTATTCTAACGAAGAATTTTCTCCGATAATGGGATTTACGGGATACTCGTATACAGGTGAAGTGCAACCATTTAATGCTGATGGACTGAAAGCTGCTACCCTGGAATTTCTCGATAAATCAAAACAACACCTTGGCGATAATACAATTAAAACCATTGTAAAAGAAGGTGATTTCGCTGATACTATTCTGGAGACTGCAAAAGAGGTGAAGGCAGACATCATTGTTATTGGATCTCACAGCCGGAAATGGCTGGAAAATATAGTAATGGGAAGTGTTACTGAAAAAGTTCTGCATCACACTTCTATCCCGCTTTTAATCATCCCGACTAAGAAAGACAAATAACTCAGGCTAAGGCAATGCTTCCAAAAAATATTGGATTAGCCTTTATCAGGAAAAGGGTTCAATAGAATATAAAAAATATTTTTAAATTATGAAAGTGAGTACAGATGCAGGAAAACCTGCCAAACCAGAGATGCTGGTTAATGTACCCAGGCTCGTCACGGCATATTTTACAGAAGTTCCTGATCCATCCGTACCAGAGCAACAGGTTCTGTTCGGTACATCAGGGCATCGTGGCTCATCCTTTACAAATTCTTTTAACGAAAATCATATTCTGGCAATTACTCAGGCAATTTGTCTGTACCGCCTGCAACAGAAGATAACGGGTCCCCTGTTTCTGGGCATGGATACACATGCCCTTTCTGTCCCGGCTTTTAGCATTGCCCTGGAAGTACTGGCAGCAAATGGAATAGATGTTATGATCGCCGGAAAGGAGGAATATACGCCAACCCCTGTTATTTCTCATGCTATTATCACTTATAACCAAGGTCGCGGAACAGGGCTTGCCGATGGAATAGTGATAACACCTTCGCATAATCCGCCTCACGATGGAGGTTTTAAATATAATCCTCCCAACGGCGGACCAGCGGAATCCTCAATAACCAGCTGGATTGAAGCTAAGGCAAATGAATTCCTGAAGAATAACCTTAAGGGCGTAAAAAGGATTTCATTTGAAAAGGCCCTGAAAGCATCTACTACACATAGGCATGATTATTTAAATAATTACATCTCTGATCTTTCCAATGTTATTGATATGGATGTGATCAGTAATTCAAAAATTAAACTTGGTGTTGATCCTTTAGGGGGGGCAGGCGTTCATTATTGGGAACCTGTTGCAGAGCGATATAAACTAAATCTTACTGTCGTAAATAAAGTAGTGGATCCGACTTTCAGCTTCATGACAGTTGACTGGGATGGTCAAATCCGTATGGATCCGTCTTCTCCTTATGCGATGCAAGGTTTAATAAAATTAAAAGATCAATTTGACATTGCCTTCGCTTGTGATCCCGATCACGACAGGCATGGGATTGTCACAAAAAGTAAGGGTTTATTGCCTCCAAATCATTATTTGTCTGTCGCAATCCATTATTTATTTCAGAACCGGCCTGAGTGGAGCCGGGAAGCTGCCATAGGCAAGACATTGGTAAGCAGTCAGATGATTGACCGTGTCGCTTCTCAGCTTGGTCGTAAGCTTTATGAGGTACCTGTTGGATTCAAATGGTTTGCGGAGGGACTATTTAATGGTTCACTTGGCTTTGGAGGAGAAGAGAGTGCCGGAGCCTCCTTCTTACGTTTTGACGGCACCGTTTGGACTACCGATAAAGATGGAATTATCCTGGCCTTGCTTGCAGCCGAAATTACAGCTAAAATGAATCGAGATCCCGGGGATATTTACAGTGACCTTACCAATACATTGGGCGATCCTGTCTATGACCGTATAGAAGCGCCGGCCACACCTGAGCAAAAGGAAATGTTAGGAAAACTTTCACCTCAACAGATTCACCTTAAAAGCCTGGCCGGGGAAAAGATAAAAGCCGTTCTCACAAACGCACCCGGAAATGGAGCCTCAATTGGCGGTTTAAAGGTGTCGGGAGAAAGCGGATGGTTTGCAGCTCGTCCGTCAGGGACAGAAAATATTTACAAAATATACGCCGAGAGTTTTAAGGGAAATGAACATCTGCAGAAAATACTTGAAGAAGCACAAACTATTGTTACAAATGCTGTAACATAGAAGTTTTTATACAAAGAAATCTGACAATAGCATCATGAAAGATAAGACAGACATAAGAAAACCCGTTTACAGTTTCCTGTCATCGGATCTTGAAGGGGTGGATTCTCTTGCAGCGCTTGCTCTCGATTTGCGATGGTCATGGAATCATGCGGCCGATGAAGTCTGGCGGCAACTTGATCCTGCACTTTGGGATCTCACACATAACCCATGGGTAGTTCTGCAAACAGTTTCAAGAGACCAGTTTCAGACCGTAATGTCCGACCCGGTCTTTCGTAAGAAAGTAGATGTTCTCAATCAATCCAAAGAGAAAGCAAATACATCTCCGGCCTGGTTCCAGCAAGGCTATCCGCAGTCTCCGCTTACATGTGTAGCTTACTTTTGCATGGAATTCATGTTAAGTGAAGCTCTTCCAATTTATTCAGGTGGCCTGGGCAATGTGGCTGGCGATCAACTTAAGACCGCAAGTGATTTGGGTGTTCCTGTTGTCGGTGTCGGACTTCTTTATCAGCAAGGTTATTTTCGTCAGGAAATCGACAAAAACGGTGAACAACAGGCTCTTTTCCCATATAACGATCCGGGACAATTGCCAGTTACTCCGCTGCGTCAACCCAATGGAGAATGGTTGCGGCTGGAAATAGAATTACCTGGTTATTCTGTCTGGTTACGTGCCTGGCAGGTACAGGTCGGCAGGATAAAACTTTATCTGTTAGACAGTAACGATGCAGCAAATTTTCCTGCTCATCGCGGAATAACAAGTGAATTATACGGAGGAGGACCTGAGCTTAGGCTTAAACAGGAACTGGTGCTTGGAATTGGAGGATGGCGTCTGCTTAATGCTCTCGGCATTCAGCCTCAGGTATGCCATCTTAATGAGGGTCATGCAGCATTTGCAGTATTGGAACGTGCTTTTAGTTTTATGAAGAATACAGGGCAACCATTTGATGTTGCAATGGCTGCTACACGAGCGGGCAATCTCTTTACTACTCATACAGCTGTTGCAGCCGGTTTCGATCGTTTCTCACCAACGCTTATCGGTCAGTACCTCGGTGAATACGCTGAGCAGAAACTTGGTATTACACTTCACCAATTGTTAGCGTTAGGCAGGGAGGATCCGGGCAATGAATCGGAGAAGTTCAATATGGCATATCTGGCAATCAGGGGAAGCGGAGCAGTAAATGGGGTAAGTCATCTCCACGGAGAAGTCAGCCGTCATATCTTTGAACCACTATTCCCGAAATGGCCGGGAAATGAGGTACCTGTAGGATATATAACCAATGGTGTGCACATGCCATCATGGGATTCCAAAGAAGCAGACGAAATCTGGACAGAAGCTTGCGGAAAAGATCGCTGGTTAGGTACAATAGAAAACCTGGGACAGGATATCCGGAAAATCAGTGATGAAAGGCTGTGGCAGATGCGCACAAACTCACGCGCAGCTCTCATTCAATATGCCCGGGAACGATTATCCCGCCAGTTGGTAGCTTCAGGAGAATCCTCCGGGGAAGCTGAATATGTGAAACATTTGTTTGACCCAAATACATTGACCTTAGGTTTTGCGCGTCGGTTTGCAACCTATAAAAGACCGGATTTGTTGTTGGATGACCCTCAGCGTCTCATTCGTCTGCTCTCCGATCCTCAGCATCCGGTACAACTTATCCTTGCAGGTAAAGCCCATCCTGCTGATCAGGCGGGTCAGGATCTGATTACTAAATGGATTCATTTCATCCGGCAACCCGAAGTTCGCCCTCATGTAATATTTTTAAGCGATTACGACATGCTCTTGACAGAGCGACTTGTTGAGGGCGTTGATGTATGGATTAATACACCACGACGCCCATGGGAAGCATGCGGTACAAGCGGCATGAAAGTACTTGTAAATGGAGGTATTAACTTATCCGAACTTGATGGCTGGTGGGCTGAAGCCTATACATCTGAGGTGGGATGGGCTTTAGGTGATGGGAAGGAACATGGTGAGGATCCTGCATGGGATGCTAACGAAGCCAATACACTTTATGACATTCTCGAACAGCAGGTTGTACCTGAATTTTATACTCGGGACAAAAATGGCATTTCAGGTGTCTGGGTTGAACGAATAAGAAAAAGCATGTCTCAATTGACACCGCGTTTTTCTGCTAATCGGTCAGTGCGGGAATATACTGAAAAATATTACCTGCCGCTGGCTGCAAATTATCAGACTCGTGCTACCGACAAGGGGAAAACAGGTAAGGAGATTATTGAGTGGCAGAATGCTTTACAGCAAAAGTGGAGCAAACTTCATTTTGGAGAGGTAAAAGTTAAAACTGAAGGAGATAATCACATATATGACGTTCAGGTCTATCTGAATGATCTCGACCCGAAAGCAATTGTAATAGAGCTTTATGCTGAGGGAATTGATGGTGATGCTCCAATAAGACAGGAGTTGAAGCTGATTCAAAAGCAGACAGAATCTGTTAAACCGCATCTATATCAGGCGACGGTGGCTGCATCACGACCCGCGACGGATTATACTCCCCGGGTATTTCCAAACTTCCCTGGCGTTGCAGTTCCTCTTGAAACTGCCTTGATTCTCTGGCAACATTAATCTTTATGTTATGGAAAATAAGAATTTAATACAACGATGTGAAATTGGAATGGTGGGTTTAGGCGTCATGGGACGTAATCTATTATTAAACATGGCAGATCACGGTTTCTCTGTAGCTGGTTATGACAAAGATCTGTCGCAAGTCGAAGCTCTGCGAAAGGAAGCAGAGAAAAGGGATATTCACTGCACAGCAAACCTTCAAGATTTTATCTCAAGCTTACGTTTACCCCGTACAATAATCTTACTTGTTCCGGCAGGAGCTCCGGTAGATTCCGTTATAAATGAATTGTCTGGTTATCTTCAAAAGGACGATCTTATAATAGATTCAGGCAATTCATATTTTAAAGACACCAATCTGCGCACTATCAGGTTAAAAGAAAAAGGAATCCTTTTTATGGGCATGGGAATATCCGGAGGAGAGGAAGGTGCCAGACATGGTGCCAGTATTATGCCCGGCGGGCTGAATGAAGCTTATGAGAGGGTAAAACCAGTTCTTGAGGCTGTTGCTGCAAGAGTGAATGGTGAACCTTGCGTTACATATTTGGGACCTTCGTCCGCAGGTCATTTTGTGAAGATGGTGCATAATGGTATTGAATATGGCTTAATGCAGCTTATCTCCGAGACCTATGCTTTGATGAAGCTTGTACTTGATTATTCCGACGATGAACTGGAAACTATTTTTAGTGAATGGAATAATGGGGAACTGAATGGCTTTCTCATGGAAATTACCAGCAACATATTCGGTAAGGTGGATGAGAAAACAGGCAAAAGGTTGATTGATGAAATTCTTGATGTAGCCCGGCAGAAAGGTACCGGAATGTGGACTTCGCAAAGCGCAATGGAACTGCAGGTACCTGTTCCAACGATCGATATGGCAGTTGCTATGCGTGACTTATCAGTGTTTGAAGAACAACGCGAAATGGCTGATAAAATCTATCAACACCCGGAAACTCATTTCTCCGGTGATCAGAAAAAGTTCCTTGCAGAATTGCATAAGGCTCTTTATGTATCAATGCTTACTACTTATGCCCAAGGTTTTGCACTCCTATCGTCAGCATCTGATAAGTATGGATATCATCTTGATCTTGAATCAGTGGCGAGGATATGGCGGGGAGGCTGTATCATTCGTGCTGCCATACTGGAAGACATCCAGGCAGCTTTTAATAAAAAACGCGATCTGCTAAATTTACTTCTCGACCCCAAACTCTCGCAAAAGATTAACGAGAATCAGGAATATCTCCGTCAGATTGTTTGCCATGCAAGCACTATGGGTATTCCCATACCTGGTATTATGGCTTCGCTGGAGTATCTCGATGCTTATCGCAGTTCATGGTTACCGGCTAATCTTATTCAGGCACAACGCGATTATTTTGGTGCACATACATACGAACGTATTGATGCAAAAGGAACATATCATACTGAATGGCTGAAAGGATTATGATGAAAACAAATATTAAGCTTAAACCAACGGTATTTGCCATTTTTGGAGGATCAGGAGATCTTACCTGGCGAAAACTGGCACCCTCTCTTTTTGACCTGTTTCAGGATTTGAGTATGCCGCCCTTTTTTTCCATAGTTGCTTTAGATCGTATAGAACTCAACGATAATGATTTACGTCAACGTCTCCGGGACGGAATTGAAAAGTTTTCACGAAAGGGTAAGGTCAACGATGAAGTTTGGTCTAAGTTTTCCAGACATATTTATTACATTAAAGGGGATTTTACAAAACCAGAAATTTATTCCATATTAAAAGAGAAATGCGCTTATCTGGAAAAAGAGTGGAAAACCAAAGCTCATCTTATCTTTTACATGGCTACACCACCGGTCATGTTTGGCGAAATTCCAAAACATCTTAAGGAAACAGGTCTGGCAAATGACAGGGAACTGGCACGCATTGTGGTTGAAAAACCAATTGGTCATGACATAGCATCAGCTCTGAAGCTAAATCAGATACTTACTGATAATTTCAATGAATCTCAGATATTCAGGATTGACCATTACCTGGGTAAAGAAACCGTGCAGAATATTCTTGCGTTCCGTTTTGCCAATCCGCTCTTTGAACCCATTTGGAATCGACGGTATGTGGATTATGTAACCATCACCGTTGCTGAAGATTTGGGTGTAGAGCATCGCGGAGAATATTACGAGAAGGCAGGAGCATTAAGAGATATGGTACAAAATCATATGATGCAATTGCTATGTCTTGTAGCTATGGAACCCATGGTCTCTTTTGACGCCGATGAAATACGTAACAAAAAAGTGGATGTTCTTCATGCAATACGACCATTTCCTATGGACAATATCCATCAGTTAGTAGTCAGGGGACAGTATGGAAAGGGTTCCAAAGATGGCAAAGCAGTATGTGGATATCGCGAAGAAAGCGGAGTTTCGCCCGATTCTTTTACCGAGACATTTGTTGCACTTAAGCTATTTGTTGATAACTGGAGGTGGCAGGATGTGCCTTTTTATCTTCGAACGGGGAAACGTCTCCCACGGCAAGTTTCGGAAGTAACAGTACAATTTCGGGCAGTGCCGCATAAGTCTTTTCCTCCGGAAGCAACATTGGATTGGCAAACATCCTGTCTCATCCTGTCTATTCAACCCGACGAAGGTATTGTGCTTCGTTTTCAGGCAAAGCAACCGGGAACGAAGTTATTGTTAAAACCTGTGGCTATGCGGTTCAACTATCAGAAAAGCTTTTCAATACCTATACCTGATGCTTATGAAACATTACTCTGGGATGTAATGAATAACGATGCTACTCTTTTTATGCGTGCTGATCAGGTTGAAGCAGCCTGGCAAATAATAACCCCAATCCTTGACGCCTGGTCTGACGAACATCCGGCGGATTTCCCAAATTATGCAGCAGGTACCTGGGGACCGGAAGAAGCTAATGTGTTATTCAATCCCGGACATCATTGGCCATTGCCAACTGAATTAACTGAAAAAAATGGGGAAAAATGAAAAAAATAATCCCGGTTACCACACTGTTTTTAGATATAGGTGGAGTAATACTAACTAACGGATGGGGACATGAGTCACGCAGACTGGCCGCTGAAAAATTCAATTTAAATTTAAGTGAATTTGAAGATCGGCATCATCTCACTTTCGTGACTTACGAAGAAGGAAAACTTACCCTGAAGGAATACCTCAACCGGGTTGTATTTTATCAGAAGCGTACATTCACTCCTGATCAATTTCGTGATTTTATGTTTGCTCAGTCCACTCCTTTTACGAAAATGATTGAGTTTATAATAAAGTTGAAAGAACAGAACCGGCTGAAAATAGCCGTGGTCAACAATGAAGCCAGGGAGTTGAATGAATATAGAATAAAAAAATTTCACCTGAATCGATTCGTCGACTTTTACATTTCCAGCTGTTTCGTTCACTTCAGAAAACCTGATGCCGATATATTCCGGATAGCGCTCGACATTGCACAGATACCTGCTGAACATGTTGTATATATTGAAAATACACAGATGTTCGTTGATGTTGCAAGGGATTTAGGGATTAGAAGTATTTATCATAAGAATTATTTATCAACATCTGCAGAATTAGACACAATGGGACTAAGAATTGGGTAAAAACAATGAGAACTCATCCATGAATATGGATCAAGCTTGTATATTAACTATTAATGCAGGTTCGTCCTCAATAAAGTTTGCGCTTTTTAAGGCTGGCAAAATCCCGATGCGTTCACTTCAAGGAAAAATAGACAGGATAGGCCTGAAATATCCAGAACTAATCTTCTATGACGGAAAAGGCAATCAGAAAGATGCCCTTAAGTTAAAAGCTTCGGATAATCATTCGGCAGCTCATTTCCTGATTGATTGGCTGGAAAAGCAGATTGATTTTTCTTTGGTCATGGGAGTTGGACATCGGGTCGTTTTCGGTATGAAACATACCGAACCAGAACTCATCACCCGGAAATTGTTAAATGAACTACATCGCATAAGCCCGTATGATACTGATCATCTGCCTGCTGAGATTGAATTGATTGAAGCTTTCAGTCAGCGTCATCCAAAACTGCCCCAGGTTGCTTGTTTTGATACAGCGTTTCATTCTAAAATGCCCCGTGTGGCTAAATTGCTTCCTATTCCCCGCCGTTTCGACTCGAAAGGGATACAACGATACGGTTTCCACGGATTGTCTTATGCTTATTTGATGGAGGAACTTGCTCGAGTTGCAGGAATAAAAGCAGCCAATGGCCGGATAATATTAGCTCACCTTGGAAATGGAGCTAGCCTGGCAGCTGTCCACAAAGGCAAGAGCGTTGATACAAGTATGGGATTCACACCTGCCGGAGGAATGATGATGGGCACCAGGCCTGGTGATTTGGATCCGGGGGTTGCATGGTATATGATGAAGTCAGAGAATCTTACACCTGAACAGTTCAATAATCTGATCAATCATGAATCAGGTCTCCTCGGAATTTCTGAAACCAGTTCCGATATGCGCGATTTGCTTAATAAGGAAGCCGATGATATCCGGGCTGCAGAAGCCGTTGCATTATTTTGCTACCAGGCAAAGAAGTGGATAGGAGCCTTCGCCACTGTACTTGGAGGTCTGGATACACTTGTTTTTGCCGGTGGTATAGGAGAAAATTGCCCTGTAGTCCGCTCAAGAATTTGTGAGGGTTTGGGATTTCTTGGGATCAGGCTCAGTGCAAAACAAAACATAAAAAACGCCCCTATTATATCAAAAGAGAAGGAAAGTGTTACTGTACGTGTCATTCACACTGATGAGGAATGGATGATAGCTAAAACAGTCAGCCGGATTTTAAATATTATTAAGAAATGAAAGATGATCATGAAAACAAAAAAGATTGATGAGAAGAATAACCCATTGTCCCAGGAGCTTTTGCAAAAGATGAACGCTTATTGGCGCGCTGCCAATTATTTGTCAGTCGGGCAGATTTATCTTTACGATAATCCTCTTTTAAAGCAGCCACTGAAAATGTCGCACGTTAAACCACTTGTGGTAGGACACTGGGGTACAACACCCGGGCAGAATTTTATCTACGTGCATTTGAACCGGGTCATAAAAAAATATGATCTGGACATGTTCTATATTGCCGGACCTGGTCATGGGGGGCCTGCTATTGTAGGCAACGTTTACCTCGAAGGCACCTGGAGCGAAGTTTATCCTAATGTCACTCAGGACGAAGCCGGGCTGAAAAAACTGTTCAAACAATTCTCTTTTCCGGGAGGGATTTCCAGCCATGTAGCGCCTACAACTCCCGGGTCGATTCACGAAGGTGGTGAACTGGGTTATTCGCTCAGCCATGCATTTGGTGCTGCCTTCGACAACCCAGGACTGATAGTTGCATGCATAATTGGTGATGGTGAAGCAGAAACAGCCTCCCTTGCTACCTCATGGCAGTCCAACAAGTTCCTTGATCCTGTCACTGATGGTGCCGTTTTGCCAATCCTGCATCTCAACGGCTACAAGATAAGCAACCCAACGGTTTTGGCACGTATCGAGCATGAGGAGTTGGACCAATTTTTCCGCGGTACAGGTTGGACCCCTTACTTTGTAGAAGGAGATGAGCCTGAAAAAATGCATCAGCTTATGGCTGGTGTTTTGGATAAGGTAATCGATGATATCCGGCAAATCCAAAAGAATGCCAGGAACAAAAACGATACGACCCGGCCACGTTGGCCAATGATAGTTTTGAGATCACCCAAGGGCTGGACAGGACCAAAAATAGTCGATGGCCTCCAAATTGAAGGTACTTTCCGGTCACATCAGGTACCTATCCTCGTAGATCAGGAACATCCGGATCATCTCAAGCTGCTTGAAAGCTGGATGAAAAGTTATAAACCAGAAGAACTATTTGACAAGAGTGGCCGGCTGATACCGGAATTGGCCGAACTGGCCCCTGAAGGAAACAGGAGAATGGGAGCAAACCCTCATACCAATGGAGGTAATCTTTTGCGAGACCTGCGGATGCCTGATTTTCACCTTCACGCAGTGAAAGTAATTTCTCCGGGTGCCGTTAACGGCCAGGATACCATGGTGTTGGGTAAGTTTTTAAGCGATGTGGAAAAACTCAATCAGGATCAGCGAAATTTCCGGATTTTTGGTCCGGATGAGACTATATCGAATCTTCTGGGTGCTGTATTTGAAGAAACTGATCGTCAGTGGGATGCGCGGACAGTTAAAAATGATGAATTTCTGGCTCCCGAAGGACGTGTTTTGGATTCAATGCTTAGTGAGAATCAGTGCGAGGGTTGGCTGGAGGGATATTTGCTCACCGGACGTCACGGACTATTCAACAGCTATGAGGCATTCATTCGTATCATCGACTCAATGTTCAGCCAGCATGCCAAGTGGCTGAAGGTAACTTTAGAGCTGCCATGGAGAAAAAAGATCGCCTCTCTGAACTTTTTGCTCGCATCTCATGTATGGCAGCAGGATCATAACGGATTCACACATCAGGATCCGGGTTTTCTCGACCATGTTATCAATAAGAAGGCAGATATAGTGCGTGTTTATTTACCTCCTGATGCCAATTGCTTACTGTCGGTCTTTGATCATTGCCTGCGCAGCCGGCATTATGTCAATGTAGTGGTTGCAGGAAAGCATCCGTTGCCTCAGTGGCTGACAATGGAAGAGGCTGTAGTTCATTGTACTGAAGGAATTGGTATCTGGCAATGGGCAAGTAACGATCAGGATGCCGAGCCGGATGTTGTAATGGCCTGTTGCGGAGACACCCCCACTTTAGAAATACTGGCAGCAGTTACCATACTGCATAAGAATTTACCCGATTTGAAAATCAGGGTGATCAATGTCGTCGATTTGATGAAGCTTCAGTCGGCCAGTGAGCACCCACACGGTCTTAATGAAACGGATTTCAATTCGTTATTTACGAAAGACAAACACATAATTTTTGGTTTCCATGGATACCCATGGCTTGTTCATAGGTTGACCTATCGTCGTACCAACCGGAATATACATGTCAGGGGATATGTAGAAGAAGGAACGATTACCACACCTTTCGACATCAGGGTACAAAACAAACTTGACCGGTTCCACCTGGTGCAGGACGTTATTGACAGACTGCCTCATCTGGAACTAAAGGGGCCTACCTGAAACAAATGATGCAGGATAAGCTCATCGAACATAAACTATATATTGATAAACACGGCGAGGATCTGCCGGAAATTCGTAACTGGAAATGGAATCAGAACAAAAAATTGAAAAAGAAAACACTGAAATCGGAATAGAAATAAAGCACATTGGTATAGCAGCGGACCATGGTGGGTTT
>CAWKJD010000016.1:0-270683 GCA_963849945.1 uncultured Bacteroidales bacterium
AGACCTACGAGCAGGGTACAAGGGTATTTATCTGATATATAAAGGATTCAGCTTTTGATAATCCTGCACGCCGCGGAGCTGTCATCTGCCGACAGAAGGCAGAGGTAAACTCCATCCGGTACCGGTGCCCCGCTGTCATTGCATCCGTCCCACTCCGGAGTATAATACCCCTGAGGCTGAAACCCACTGACAAGGTTGCGAACCTTTTTACCATCCAGAGAAATGATATCAAGCGATATTTTCATACGGCTGGGAAGATAATATGAAATGACCGTGCGCAGGTCAAATGGGTTTGGACTAAGGTCAACTCAGTGAATTGGACCTCCCTTAAATCACTTATGCCCACTACACCACTTTCTCTACCAGCGCAGTGTCGAGGTTGGTAATATGGATATTGTCAAACCACAGCACCTTACCTGATGTTCCCGTATATTCTGTCGAGACTTCAAACCTGTCTATCTTCGTCCAGTCGAACTTACCCTCCTGGTTATACCATGTCCCGTGTTCCCATGAGCCACGCTCATTGAAGGAGTTCAAGTCAATATGCACATTATGCCAGCGGTTATCCCATTCAGCAACAGTCTCATCGACGGTATAACCCATCCTCCACGGATGGTCCGTTGCATCGGCTTTTGTGTCAATAAACCTTACGTCGAATTTTATCCCGGGGGCGTTCCCGCGCACCATGAAATCAAGCGCATAATTTTCAGCCTTAAGCCTCGAAAGGTCCCTTACAGGAATGAAGCCAACGCCAATGGTATTGTACTGGCTGAAGCCTCTCCATTCTGCACAGAAGTTATTATTGTTCGGTAAATCAGTTGAATATAAATTCAAAGTTCCGGCTCCGTAACTTATGTTGCTCATTTTATTGCCGATGTAATCGGTGTAAATCATGAAGCCGGCAGAATCGGGTTTTATTGTGAATGGTGTCTGCCCGGGACAGTAAATCCCAGTGCCTCCAGGAGCGGTACATTAAGGTCGTGCTCAAAGAGCTGGTTTGACCCCTTGTTAAATAGCCCGAAGCCACCCTGGTAGTCCCAGGTGGTCCATGAGATACCTTTTCTTCCAGGTACTGCCTTACAACACCATACCAGTAGACCCTGTCCTCCGCCGGGCTGTTCGGGATATATACTCCAAGTTCACCGCAGAATAGCTTTACATTTCTTGCATTTTTGAATGCTACAGCAATGTCTATCAACGACTTAACATAAGCCACATTCCCCTGGGAGGGGTAATTGTTCATGGCTGTTTCCATCCACGTCCCGATGAAGGTTGAAGGTGTAGCAGGCATTTCGGCTGCATTATAGGGGAAGGGTACTCCGGCCAGAGGGGCCATCGATGGAGTGTTCCATGTTGATCCCTGGTGAGTGAACATGAAGGGATCATAAAAATGAAAAGTGTATATCAGATTCTGATCGGTATAGAAAGGTAAATTCTGCAGTTCTGTATAAGTATTGAAATTTACTCCGCCCACCATAATTGCATGCTTTGTATCAACGGCACGTATGGCATTAATCACATCGCCCTGTATCGTTCCCCAAAGGGAGGCTGCTATTCCGTGCGGTTCATTAAGGATCTCATAAATAATATAATCGGAGCGGTCCTTATAATGCTGCGCCATCTGCGTCCAGACCTTGTTAAGGATGTTGCCCACATCAGGACTTGTGTTCGAAGTTACATCAAAGGTGTGGTTGTCAAGAATGAGATAAATCTTAAGATCTTCAGCCCATACAACCACCGTATCAAGAAATGAAAGGAAGAGAGGATCGAGAGTGTACGATGGACTGCCTGATGTCATGAAATGGAGGTTGATCGGAAGTCGTATAACGTCACATCCGAGGCTCTTGATGTTGGCAAGATCCTGCTTCGTGTACTGGGTGAACTGTATCTGGCCGGCTCCGTTAACCTGGAACCACCCGGTGAGGTTAACCCCGCGGCTGAAGGGTGTCTGTGATCTTGCCGTGCTGAAGCACAGCAATACAAAAACCATTAAAAGGTAAAAGCCTTTCTTCATCATCTTCATATGTTCACTTGCTCCTTTTCTCCTTTTCCCCCATTCTCCTCTTCTTCCCTTCTCATTTTCCCATTTTCCCGTTATTTAACCTTCAGGTCAACCGCAGCAGCGGTCAGTCCTTCCGAATAGGCTTTCACATTGATCATGCCCTTTTTCGTGCCGGCCTTTACAACCAGCAGGCATTTTCCATGGAACGCTTTCCGGAAGTCAGCCTTGAACGACTCCATGCTTGTCTGGCAGCCGTTGTCAACACCTGCTATGGTACCATTTCCCTCAACTTTGAACTTAATCAGGTTTTCTGCATAGGGAACCGGAATATTCTCCTTGTCAACAACCGTTACCGTAATGAAGGAAAGGTCTGAACCGTCCGCGGTGATCTCTGATCTGTCAGGTGTAAGAACGATGGCATAAGGCGCACCGGCCGTCATGACACGCTCCCTCATTACCTCCACGCCAGCCTTATAACCAACACCTGTAAGTGTTCCTGCCTCATACTTTACCGGCCACACGAGATGCATCTTCTCTGCAGTTTTCTTCTGTCTGCCAAGGGTATTGCCGTTTATAAAGAGTTCAACCTCATCACAGTTAGTATAAGCCCATACATCCACTACCTGTCCGGGAGTCCAGTTCCAGTGAGGGAAGATATGCAGCACCGGCTTGTTAGTCCATTCGCTCTGATACATGTAAAAAGCATCTTTCGGGAAGCCTGCCAGGTCAATTATGCCGAAATACGAGCTGCGTGCCGGCCACCCGTAGGGTGTCGGTTCTCCCAGATAATCGAAGCCCGTCCATATGTACATTCCTGACAGGAAATCGTACTTTTTGATCAGCTTCCATAAATCCTCATGCGTCGAGCCCCATGGCGCCGAGCAATTATCATAGGCAGAGCAGGTCAGGTCAGGATTGCCATCCCTGAAGGGCTGATCCCACCTTGCAGGCCAGCGCCTTATGACGCTGGAGGGCATATCATAACTGCCTCTTGTAGCCAAAGCGGATGTTGTTTCCGTACCAATGAATTTCTTTCCCGGAAAGACTACCGGAAAATCAGCCCACAGTGAATCATGATAGTTAAATCCTATCAGGTCAAAGGCTCCGGAGGCGATGAGAGGGTTACGAGGGGTAGGATCATTAAATGCTGATGTTATCGGTCTTGTATCATCAAGAGCACGCACAATGCCTGCCAGCTCTTTTGCCATTGGGATGCCCGTCAGGGTTGTATCCCATTGTTCCATTATCTCGTTGCCTATGCTCCAGATAAAAACAGACGGGTGGTTGCGGTCACGCAATACCATGTCTTCGAGATCGCGCCTGTGCCACTCATCATAGTCAAGGCTGTAGTCAAAATCAGTCTTCCTGATTTTCCACATATCAAATGCCTCATCCATGACTATGAAGCCCATGCGGTCACAGAGATCAAGCAGCTCAGGTGCAGGCGGATTATGGGAAGTACGGATACCATTGCACCCCATGTCCTTCAGCAGTTCAAGCTGCCTCTCAAGAGCCCTTGTGTTTATGGCTGCACCAAGGCAGCCCAGGTCATGATGGTTGCACACCCCCAGTATCCTTACATGCTTTCCATTAAGTATGAAGCCCTTCTCGCGGTCAAACGCAAACGAGCGGATACCCGTTGCAGTCTCATACCTGTCGACGACCTTCCCTCCCGACCGGACCTCAGTCACGACGCGGTAAAGGTCAGGCTTCTCAACCGACCATAGAGCTGGATTTTCAAGCGTAACTTCCTGCGTAACGACTGTGACAGTGTCGGTAAGATTTATGCCTGCATTCTTAACCATGGCGACCTTCTGACCGCCGGGACCAATTACCGTGGAGGTAATCGTGACCGGTATCTGATTGCCGGTTCTGTTACGGATAGCGACGCTGATACTTATCTTTGCAGAATCCTGACTGACAACAGGGGTGGTGACGAATGTGCCCCAGTGATCAACTGCAATTTTTTCAGTAGAGACCAGCCATACATTCCTGTAGATTCCTGATCCTGAATACCACCTCGAGTTGGGTTGCTTTGAATTATCAACTTTTACCGCCACGACGTTCATCTCATCGCCGTAGGTCAGGTAGGGTGTCATATCATATCTGAAAGAACTGTAGCCATAAGGCCTTTTGCCCAGGTAATTGCCGTTTATCCACACCTCGCTGTTGCGGTATACACCGTCAAACTCTATGTAAATGAGCTTATCTTTTTTTGAAGGATCGATCTTGAATGTCTTCCGGTACCAGCCTGTTCCGCCCGGAAGGGCTCCGCCGCCTGCACCGGCCGGATTTGATTCACTGAACTCACCTTCGATGGACCAGTCGTGGGGCAGGTCAAGAAGCCGCCAGCCGCTATCGTCAAAATCGCCCTTCCATGAATTATCGCTTCCGGCGAGGGAGAACCTCCACCCGGTATTAAAGCTGTTCCTCTCACGAGGACCAGAGGTAGAGCATGCCAATAGTCCTGTAATGACAAGAACGGCAATTATTATTACCGGCTGAATTGCTGATCTGTGCTTCATCATTGTCATATTTTTGCTTATTTCATCCCGAACTTATTTTTTATCCAGTCCATTTTGGCAAAGTAGAAAGCCTGGGGGAGACCGTGTCCGGCCTGAGGATAAACCAGGTATTTCTTTTCGCTGGTGACATTATTGTATGCGGCGAAATTAATATGCGGCGGGCATACGTCATCCATCAGTCCCACGCCCATGATAAGCGGCGCTCTGATCATCGGGGCGAGGTTCTTTATGTCAAAATAACTTAGTGTATAATAGACTTCATCCCAGGTGACCTTTTTTTCAGTTTCAATGTAGTTTTTGAATTCATTTCCTGGCCATGTCGCCACCTTGAAATAATCACGGAAGTCAGAGAGGAATGGAACCTGCGGAGCACATACCGCTATCCTGTCATTATTGAGTGCTGCCGTTGCAAAGGTAAGGGCGCCACCCTGGCTTGCTCCCTCAACTGCGATACGTGATGCGTCAACCTCCGGTCTTGAACAGAGAAAATCAACTCCCCTGACACAATCCATATAAGCACCCCTGTAAACGTACTTTTCCTTATCTTCAATGTTATTAATGAGGTAGTTCGTGAAACCCACATCATCCTTGCTGTTACCGTGACCGCGAATGTTAAGTCCGAAACCTATAATATCATCACCATAGTTAATATAAGAGGGGATTTCGTTTCCGCCGTAGCCGGGCACCTGCATTATGGCCGGGTAACGTCCCGGTTTGACAGGCACCTGATACCAGCCCCTGATTAGTACGTTACCCAGTGAACGCATCTCAATAAGATAGATATCATGCTTATCAGTGCACAGGCTGTCAATCCTGATCATCTTATACTCCGGGTCAACTGTCTTCAGCTCCGCTTTTGCCCTCTGCCAGAATTCTGCAAAATCAGGCTGCGGGTCAGCCGGTGAAATAATTTTTTCGGGTTCATAACCAAAATTGAATTTAAGCTCCCGGTTGCCCATATTGCCCGCGACAGCGGCTGTAGCCTTATAAAAACCCGGGACAAGACCCTTGAGTTTAAAAGTAAATACTTCCGTGCTGTTTTTATTTATGGTTATCTCCTGGCTTTCGGTTGTGACATCTTCGCCGGCATCAGTGATGATCTTCAGTGAGAGCGTGCCCCTGTATTTCTTTTTGAAATCACTCTTCAATGATACCGGTATCACGACATCAGGTGATCCCTTAATGATAAGGTCAGGTTCAGGGAATGCAGTAGTAAGTTGTATCAGGTCGGGATTACCCCTGTTGGTCAACTCAACCGGACCGCCATTAAGGCCGCCGAAGCCGCCTGCATCATAAACCCTGATCGCTATAGTATTCTTTTTACCCCACTGCACCATGTCAGGAGGAATAATATAGGCACGCGGAGTATCATAGGCCGAAGCATATGATGGGGGAAATGCTCCTGTTGTGCCAACGATATGCCCATTGAAATAAGTAATATCAGCGTCATCAATCTTGCCGAGTTTCAGTATCAGGCCGTCATACTTTTCCGCACTCTTTTTCATTGATTTAGGCACAACAACTTTGACCCTGTACCAGGCATATCCGTCATAATCCAGATGACCCTGGTTCTCCCATGGCGTCAGCGGGGAGATGTCGCTCCACCAGTATTCATTAAACGATGAATCAGCATATTCAGGTTTGTCATCAGGGAGGAACTTCCACTCTGCAGGAAGGATGCTCTGAGAATTTGCTGACAGGCTCATAAACAGAACCATCAGGACTGAAAAGAAAATTTTCTTCATCATTATATCAGGTTTTCAAAGTATTTTTAATATTATAGTTTTATTTACTTATTTATTAGTTATATCAACTAATTTCATAGTTTAACAACTGTTTCTTTACCCGAATATTTAACCACCTGATCGGGAGCAGCATTATAATCAGGTTTCACTGGTTTTTCCTTTGAAACTACGATCACATTAAAGGTGCGGTACTGAAGCATGCCTGAAAATTCTCCCTGTCTGTCACCTATGGTCAGCGTACGGTCAGCTTCGCTGTAGGATAACGGTATCAGGGTATAGGCACCGTTTTCGTAGTTATTGTTTACGCCTTCATCCTCATAAAGGGTAAATGTGCCATCCGTGCCTTTATATACGAATATGGTCAGAGGATCAGCGAGTTTCTCGTCAGTAAACTGTAAATCAGGGCCAATCGGCAGAATTGCGCCCTCCCTGACAAATACAGGTATTGAACTGTACGGGGCATCGGCGTTTATCATTTTTCCTCCGCTGTAGTGCACACCGGTATGAAGGTCATACCATCCGTAAGGAGCAGGCAGATAAACGTTGCGGCTCCTGGCTTTATATTCGGTGACAGGGTTTACCAGAAGAGCCGGTCCGAACATATACTGATCGCCAATATCATTTACCGCACGATCACCGGGGAAATCCATTGCCAGAGCTCTCATGATAGTGTAATCGTTGAGATAAGTTTGTCCGGCCAGTGAGTAGATATACGGCATCAGCCTGTATCTCAGCCTGTCACTGGCAACCATTGCCTGGTAAGCCGGGTGGCTCTCAGGTGCCGTATTGTATATCTCCCTGTAGGGGAACTCTCCGTGTGATCTGAAAAGAGGGACGAAGGCCCCGAACTGGAACCAGCGTGTCATAAGCTCGCGCCACTCCTCGAGATTTGCTGCGGAAGGATTATTTGAAAACCGGCTTTCAACTGAAAACCCTCCGATATCCATTGTCCAGTACGGTATGCCTGAGATACAGAAATTCAGTCCGCACGGTATCTGTGCTTTCATATCGTGCCAGCGGGCTGCAATGTCGCCGCTCCAGTTTGCAGCCGAATAACGTTGCAGGCCGGCGAAGGCTGATCGTGTCAGAATAAAGATCCTCTCATCGGGGTCTGCCTCGTGCTGGCCCTCCCAGACACCCTTCGCATTGACAAGTGAATAAGCATTGAAAACCTTATCAGCCGGGCCCAGGGCTGTGGGGTTCATGAGAGCCTTGCGCTCATCCATGGTCTGGTTCGAGCATATATCCGGCTCTGTTGCATCAAGCCACCAGGCATCTATCCCCTTGCTGTAAAGCGCGATATTGATCTGCCCCCAGAAGGCTTTGCGGGCATCAGCATTAAATGCATCGTAGAACGTTGATACATAACCCATCCAGTCTTTCTGGCCTTTCTCCACATTCCTCTTATAAAGCCATCCGTGACTGTTCATGGCTTCATAATTATCCGTGCCCACATAGTATTTGGGCCAGACCGAGATCATGATGTTGGTGTGATACTGAATATGGAGTTCACTGATCATTGCATCAGGGTCAGGGAACCGTATCGGGTCAAACTTATGGTCGCCCCATTTGTCTGTCGGCCAGTACTGCCAGTCAAGGACAATATTGTCAAGGGGTATCTCTCTTTTTCTGTATTCGCGAACAACACCAAGCAGCTCATCCTGCGTGGTATAACGCTGGCGGCTCTGCCAGAAGCCCATTGCCCACTTTGGCATCATAGGAGCCTTGCCTGTCACTGCGCGGTAACCGCTGATGACATCATCAATGCTGGTGCCGCTGATGAAATAATAGTCTATCTGATTGGCTACCTCCGACCAGAATGATATCCTCTGTTGTTCCTCACTGTCGGCAGGTTTACGGTACTTCAGGGTAATAAATGATTCGCCGCCATCGGGTATCCATTCTATCTTCAGCGGATAACGCCTGCCCTTCTCAAGGTCAAGGGTGAAATAATTGGAGGAAGCATTCCAGCACTGGCGCCAGCGGTCGAAGATGAGATTACCGTCTATCCACAGCTTCGCATAGCCGGCGGAAGTAAATACAAACTTGTGCGTTCCCGAAGTATCAGATTCAAACGAACCTTCCCATATGACCTGCCCGTCACCAAGTTTAAAGTTTTCGGGGAACTTCACCAGGTCAGGAATGAACTGGTAATTTATCTCTGTCTCATTTCTTGTGGTAAAAACATTTTTAATGTTTTTCCTGTCGGCATACACAGCTGTCAGTCCGCCTTCAGCCCCATCGCGGTTATAAAGTTTCAATGCTGCCAGCTCTGACCAGTCGCGAACATCACCGAACTTCGTACGGGAGTTGTTGTCCCACAGGATGCCATAATTGCGGTTTGATACAAGGAATGGTACTACGGCCATAGTGTTATACTGAAAGAGATCGGCGTCCTTGCCTTTCAGGTTCATGAATGAAGTCTGATTGGCACCGAGGCCGTACAGTGCCTCATCCTCAGGTGACTCAAACTGTTGGCGCACCGCGAAGAAAGTCTCACCCTGCACTGTCACAGGGGTGAATGATTTTCCTCCTCCGGCTCTTTCCGCCAGGAAGACTGTTCCGTTGTTATCCGAGAATACTACTTCGCCGGTTTTGAGTGAGATCTCAGCGCTTGTCATTGTAGTGCTAAGCGTAATGCTCCCGTCACCTTTTTCTATAGTGAACTCAATGTCACCTGCCTTTTCCGGCAGAGCCATCAGGCTCTTTTCATCCGAAAAATCCCCTGAAGGCACCGAACTGACCCTGATAACCTTATCAGTAATGACCTTGAGCCTGACAGCCTGTCCGGGAAAGTCCGATTTGTTACCCAGACGTACTA
This sequence comes from uncultured Bacteroidales bacterium, assembly GCA_963849945.1. Lineage (GTDB taxonomy): Bacteria > Bacteroidota > Bacteroidia > Bacteroidales > VadinHA17 > SR-FBR-E99. The sequence continues at coordinate 9,094 of CAWKJD010000016.1, forward strand.
TGAGACCGTCTGCTGTCCTTTCATAAAGACCGGTACCACATGACTGGCAGACGAAGGTCATAAGCACCATCGTTATCATTCCGGCAATCAGATTTGAAATCCTTTTCATCATTATAACTATTTGATTATTAATTTTCTATTTATGGACTTATTATCATCCCTAAATTTAATAATGGGAATATAACAGCTACAAGATATATAAGAAAAGCTAGACTAAGAAGAGTTTATTTTGAATAGCTATACAGTTTTAGGTGATTAAAGTTAAACCATCTTCTCAGGGCAGCACTGATACTTTTTTGTCTCTTTATAGTAATAATTTGATTATTCATGTATCTGCTGAAGTCAGAATTAAAACTGTTCGTGTACTAATTACACTCAGTTTATAAATAAACGTTACAGTCATCTCTTTCTGATCCTTTTAGAGATTCCGGCATTCTGATGCAAGGGCTCTCCCTTCAACCAGATAACATAACGAATGTCTGCATGACCGGTTTTAAACATCTCCCGGCGAATTCTTTCCAAAGTCCCTGTTGATTTTACTATTTATTTATAATATCTTTGAAAAAGACACTTCATACACTAAGTCATTTTATCACTTTCCAGGTATAATAAAATGATATCCCATAAAATAGTCCCGAATATTTCAGTTGATTGTGTCGTATTTGGTTTCGATTTTGAAAAGCTCAATGTGCTTCTTGTTGAGAGAGAGCTGAAAGATGAAAAGACGGGAAAGGCAATCATCGACGACCACACCCTGACCGGTTACCACATTTTTGAAGATGAAGACCTCGACAGTGCCGCCAGCCGCATCCTGAAGGGTCTGACCGGACTTGACAATATCTATCTTGACCAGTTCGGGGCCTTCGGTCAGCTTGACCGTGTTTCATCAGACAAAGATGCTCTCTGGCTGGATTATATAAACAAGGGATTTGCCGACAGGATAATCACAGTGGGCTACCTCGCCCTCATTGACAACACCAAGGTGACCCTCCGGCTGAAAGACAGAAATGTTGAGTGGTTCCCTGTAACCAGGGTCCGCGATATGGATCTCGCCTTTGACCATAAATACCTGTTTTATACAGCCCTGGAAGCCTTGCAGAAAAAAGTCAAAGTCGAGCCGATAGCCTTCGAGCTGCTGCCGGATTACTTTACCCTGTCACAGCTCCAGAAACTGTACGAAGCAATCCTCGGAACATCATTTGACAAACGCAACTTCAGGAAAAAAGTGGCTCAGATGCATTATGTTATCCCGCTTAAGAAAAAGCAAAAAGGAGTTGCACATAAGCCTGCCCAGTATTATCTTTTCAGCCGTGAAGTTTATGAAAAAACCAGAAAAGGACGTATCTCATTCATTATCTGAAACCTGTAATTAACCAACAGTACTATGAACCTCCATATTGTTGACCTTGCCATCGTTATTCTTTACCTGATAGCAACCATTTTTATCGGAAACTGGGTATCAAAAAGAGCATCTAAAAACATTCAGTCCTATTTTCTCGGAGGCAACAGCCTTCCATGGTATTTCCTCGGAATATCAAACGCTTCAGGCATGTTTGACATAGCCGGGACCATGCTTCTTGTCTACTGGCTGTCAGTTTACGGGATGAAGAGTATATGGATACCGTGGTTATGGCCGGTCTTCAACCAGATATTCCTTATGGTCTACCTGTCGGCGTGGCTGCGCCGTTCAAACGTCATGACGGGAGCCGAGTGGATAAAGACACGCTTCGGTGAGGGAAGGGCGGCTAATCTCTCTCATATAATAGTGGTGGTCTTTGCCCTGGTCAGTGTGATCGGGTTTCTCTCATACGGTTTCAAGGGAGTTGGAAAATTTGTTGCTGCATTTCTTCCTCCCCTTGTTTCAAATCCCGAATACATTTTAGCGCACCCGCAGATAAACGTGAACCTCTACGCCCTGATACTGATGGCCATCACGACATTTTACGTTGTCAAGGGCGGAATGTTCAGCGTGGTGATCACCGAGGTGATCCAGTATTGTATTCTTACCATTGCATCCATTGCCGTTGGCATTATCGCCATCAGACAGATCTCTCCTGATGCCCTTAACGCTGTTATCCCGGAGGGATGGAAAAGCCTGTGGTTCGGGCATACGACAGGCCTCGACTGGAATAATATCTCTGCAGCAGCTTCACCCAAGTTGCATTCATTCAATGACTGGATCAAGTCAGACGGCTACGAACTCTTCGGTCTTTTCTTTGTCATGATGCTCTTCAAGGGCATCTTTGTAGCTGCAGCCGGCCCTGCGCCCAACTATGACATGCAGCGTGTCCTGGCTACCAAAAACCCGAAGGAAGCTTCAAAGATGAGTTCACTGGTGAACGTGGTGCTTAATCCGGCCCGTTATTTCATGGTAGCCGGCCTTACCATACTCGCCCTGGTAAACTTTAATAAGCTATATACAGGCTCTCTCACCAACCCTGACTTTGAAAGCATCCTGCCTGAGGTGCTCGCGACATATGTGCCGGTCGGCCTGCTGGGATTCCTGCTGGCCGGACTGATAGCAGCCTTCATGAGCAACTTCGCAGCAACGGTAAACGCCGCTCCGGCTTATCTCGTCAACGATATCTATAAACGCTATATCAATCCCCACGCCAGCGAAAAGACATATGTCAGGATGAGCTATGCCGCTTCCCTGCTGATAGTTATTATTGGCATAATTGTTGGCTTCATGGTCACTTCAATCAATGATGTGGTGCTGTGGATCACCGCGGCACTGTGGGGAGGATATACAGCTCCCAACGTACTTAAATGGTACTGGTGGCGGTTCAACGGATACGGATATTTCTGGGGTATGCTCTCCGGCATAGGCGCCGCGCTGATACTTCCCGCACTCAACCTTGACATACTCCAGAACTGGCCGCTGACACAAAACTTCAGCATGAACGCTTTCCCGGTTATCTTCGTCATCTCCCTTATCGGAAGCATCGTCGGATCACTGCTCACTAAACAGGAAGATGATGCCGTGATGAAGAAATTCTACAAACAGGTACGCCCCTGGGGCTTCTGGAAGCCTGTCCGGAAAATGGTAATGGCTGACGACCCTTCCTTCAGGGCCAACAGGGACTTCCCGAGAGATATGTTCAATATTGTCATCGGTATAACTTGGCAGATATCACTTATGGCATTCCCGGTATTCATAGTCCTGCGCGAATGGAATCAATTTTATATTTCAGCGGGAGTAATGATAGCCACTACTATCATCCTGAAATTCACCTGGTGGAATAAACTTAAAAACTAAAAAAGAGGAGGCCCGGCTATGAAATTCGGCTATTTTGATGACCCAAACAAAGAATATGTCATCACACGTTATAAGACGCCTTACCCGTGGATAAACTATCTCGGCAACAAGGATTTCTTTTCAATTATCTCCAACACCGCTGGCGGTTACAGCTTCTTCAGGGATGCCCGCCTCCGCAGGCTCACACGCTTCAGGTATAACAACGTGCCGCTTGACGACGGAGGTAAATATTTCTATATCAATGACAACGGATCGGTATGGTCTCCCGGATGGAAGCCCGTCAAGGCCGAAGTCGAAAACTACTCATGCCGTCATGGTATGGGATACACGGTCATCGGTTCAGAGAAAGACAACCTGAGGGCGGAGGTGCTTTTCTTCGTACCTGTGGGTGACACCTGCGAGGTGCAGCGTGTCTCGCTGCGCAACACGGGTAAGCTGCCAAGACGCTTTCAGCTCTTTTCCTTTGTTGAGTGGTGCCTGTGGAACGCAAATGACGACATGACCAATTTCCAGCGTAACTTCTCCACAGGTGAGGTAGAAGTAGAGAACGGAGTGATTTACCACAAGACGGAATACCGTGAAAGGCGAAATCATTATGCTTTTTATTCGGCAAACACCCCTGTAAAGGGATTTGATACCGACAGGGAAGCCTTCCTTGGTATATATAACGGCTTCGATCACCCCGACTCAGTCTTTTCGGGAAAGCCCGGCAACTCTATCGCCCACGGATGGTCACCTGTAGCATCGCATTGCGTTGAGATAGACCTTGAGCCGGGAGAGGTAAAGAACCTCGTCTTCGTTCTCGGTTATGTCGAAAATCCTGATAAGGAGAAGTTTATCGCCCCTAAAGTTATAAACAAGGCAAGGGCGAAAGCGATGATCGCCCGCTATGATACCAATGACAAGGTAGAAAACGCATTCAGGGAGTTAAAAGAATACTGGAACAGGCAGCTGTCGGTCATCACGCTTGATCATCCCGACACACGACTCTCACGCATGGTTAACATCTGGAACCCGTATCAGTGCATGGTCACATATAACATGTCACGCAGCGCATCCTACTTTGAATCAGGAATAGGCCGCGGTATGGGTTTCCGCGACAGCAACCAGGATCTTGCGGGATATGTACAGATGATAGCTCCGCAGGCCAGGGAGAGAATTATTGATATTGCTTCTACACAATTAGACGACGGCAGCGCTTACCACCAGTATCAGCCGCTGACAAAAAGAGGCAATGCCGAGATCGGGGGCAACTTCAATGATGACCCCCTGTGGCTTATATTTGGCGTTGCAACATATATTAAGGAGACGGGCGACTGGTCGCTTCTTGATGAAAGGGTGCCTTTCAATAATGATCCTGACAATGCAGCCAGCCTGTTCGAGCATCTCAGGCTCTCATTCATACATGTCGTCAACAACCTGGGCCCGCACAGGTTGCCGCTTATAGGCCGCGCCGACTGGAACGACTGCCTGAACCTGAACTGCTTCTCTTCCAACCCCGACGAGAGCTTTCAGACCACCGAAAACCAGAAGGGAGGAGTGGCCGAGTCAGTTTTCATCGCAGCGATGTTCGTGCTTTACGGAGCTGACTTCGTGAAGATGGCGCAGAAACGAGGCGAGACAGCCCTGGCCGCAGAGGCACAGAAGCATATCGATGATATGATTGCGGCTGTCAAAACCCACGGATGGGACGGAAACTGGTTCCTGCGTGCCTATGATTACTACGGGAAGAAAGTGGGCAGCAGGGAGAACGAGGAAGGAAAGATATTCATCGAGACACAGGGCATGTGCATAATGGCAGGCCTGGGACTGGATGACGACAGGGCCCTTGACGCACTTGCTTCAGTAAATAAATACCTTGCATGCGACTACGGGATAGTTCTTAATAACCCGGCATTTACAAAGTATTACCTGAACCTGGGTGAGATCTCAAGCTATCCGGAGGGCTATAAGGAGAATGCCGGCGTCTTCTGTCATAATAACCCGTGGATCATAATTGCCGAGACGCTCACCGGTAACGGCCACAGGGCGTTTGACTATTACAGCCGCATAACACCTTCATATCTCGAGGAGATAAGCGAGCTTCATAAGACAGAGCCTTACGTCTATCCGCAGATGATAGCCGGCAAGGATGCCTTCACCCCCGGCGAAGCCAAGAACAGCTGGCTGACGGGAGCAGCAGCGTGGTGCATGTACGCCGTCACACAATATATCCTGGGGGTGCGCCCCGATTATGACGGACTGATGATCGATCCCTGCATACCTCCCGAATGGAACGGTTTTTCGGTAACACGGAAGTTCAGGGGAGCAGTCTATCATATAGAGTTTTTAAACCCGGTGCACAGAACAAAGGGTGCCTGGGAGATCACGGTGGACGGAAAGAGGCTGGAATCAAATATTCTTCCGTTATTCCCGGAAGGTACTGAACATATTGTCAAAGTAATTATCTGATAAGATGAAAGATACATATAGATTTATTGCTATTGCGGCTGTGGGTGCGGCTGTCATATTCTCAGGCTGCGGAAATGCCGGACTGAAAAAAGCCGGGCTGACCTCTTCTGACACAACGAGGGTTATACTGTACAACCAGGTCGGATACTATCCTGATGCCCGAAAGGTTGCGCTCATACGCAGCGATGCGGTGAAATTTGAAGTGGTTGATGCAAAAACCGGGCAAAGCGTTTTCAAGGGCCTGACTGAAGCGCCGGAATACTGGTCATTTTCAGGAGACAGTGTACGGGCAGCAGATTTCTCTGTACTGACAAAACCCGGTATATACCGGTTGTGCCTGGCAGGATCAGAAGTATGTTCAGGTTCTTTTTCAATCAGTGACAGCATTTATACTGACATTACCAGAGCCTCGGTGAAGGCATTATACTTCAACAGGTCGGGATACGAGATCACCTCTGAGTATGGTTCAAAATGGGCACGCCCGGCAGGCCATCCTGACACTGCCGTGCTTGTCCATGTATCGGCTGCCTCCAAAACCAGACCTGCGGGAACCGTCATCTCCAGTCCCGGAGGCTGGTATGACGCCGGCGATTACAATAAGTACATTGTCAACAGCAGCATAACCAACTACACCCTGCTCCTGCTCTACCAGCTCTGCCCGGAATATTGCAGAACACTGAAGATCGCTATCCCGGAAAACACAAACAATATCGCTGATATTGTCGATGAACTACTTTATAACCTCAGGTGGATGCTAACGATGCAGGACCCTGCTGACGGGGGAGTTTATCATAAACTGACGGATAAGACTTTTGACGGATTTGAAATGCCGGATAAAGACCGCGCACCAAGATATGTGGTTCAGAAAAACACCCAGGCTACACTTGATTTTGCCGCGGTGATGGCAATGGCATCGAGGGTATTTGCCAGCGACCCTGATGAAGAACTCAGAAACCTTTCCGTTGTCTGCCGTGAGGCTGCAGGGAAAGCAATGGCTTGGGCCAAAAAAAATCCTGGTATACTATACAAACAGCCTCCTGATATTAATACCGGACAGTACAGTGACACACTGATCACAGACGATCTTTTCTGGGCCAGTGCAGAAATGGCCCTTATGGAGGACCGTCCCGGCGATCTGCCGTTATCACAGATCACCGGCGTCAAGGCTGTCACTCCCTGGTGGCAAGAGAATCAGATGCTGGGAATTATTTCACTTGCCCTTTCGGGCAATGTAAGTTTCGGGGATCAGAGTAAAGCTGCTGCAGAGGTCCTTATATCTTTTGCCAATAATCTGGTCGCAAAATCAGAAACATCGCCATACCGTATCAGCCTGGATTACTTCCTGTGGGGCAGTAACGGCGACGTGGCCAACCAGGCGCTGATCAAACTGATTGCTCTGAAGCTGACGGAAGATAAGAAATATCTTGCGTCTGCCCAGGGAGACGTGGATTACCTCCTTGGCAGGAATGCCACTGGTTATTGTTTTGTCACGGGGTTTGGCCATCTTTCACCGATGCACATTCACCACCGTCCCTCGGGGGCTGACAGTGTGCCGGAGCCTGTGCCGGGATTTCTTGTCGGCGGACCGAATACTGCAGTGTTGCACGATTGTGGTCCGTTTGTCAACCGTTCAGAATTCCCTGCCGCGTCATATATCGATTCTGAATGCAGCTTCTCGACAAATGAGATCTGTATCAACTGGAACGCGCCACTGACATTCGATTTGGGATTCATGGATGCAATAAAGGAGTAAGGTCTGAGGGTCTGATGTCTGAGGGTCAGAAAGCTTGGAGCCTTAGTTTTTAGACCTTCAGACTTTAGACTTTTCACTCCGGTTTCAGATAGTCATTCAGCGCCGCAACATATTCGGCAAATTTCTTCCTGCCCAGCTCTGTCACACTGCACATGGTCTGCGGGTAGCTCTCGCCGAAGCTCTTGCTTACTGAGATGTACCCTGCCTCCTTCAGCTTGCCTATCTGAATACTGAGGTTGCCTGCCGTGGCCTCAGTCTTTTCGCGCAGATAGGTGAAGTCCGCCCTGTCAACACTGAGGAGTACTGACATGATTGCCAGCCTGAGCTGCGAATGCAGCAGGGGATCAAGCTCCTTAAACGGTTTCATGGCTGCCCGTTCTTCTGAGTAAATAACCCGGTATGAGATATCCGGTGACCATTGCCACAGGTACGGCAAGGCCGGAAATTATATCACCGCCGAAATGTGCTGCCAGAGCCAGTACCCACATGCTGACACCTCCCCAGATCAGTGGTTTAAACTTTAAGACAATGCCGGAAATGAAAGTAGGCATAGCCGCCACAAGAAGAATGTATTTCGAGATACTTTCCATCTGGTTTGAATGAACAATGAAAAGTACTATCGAAGCAACCAGAAATGCCATCCATACCCAGACGTATATTCCTTCAGCATAGGTGTGCACAGAGGCTTTTCTTCCTTTTGTAAAACCGTAGATCATCGAAATAAACGCTCCCGGTATCACGAAAAACCACACATACCACGCGTTGGTGTAATCAGTAAACCTCCAGAGCAGAAACTCGGAAAGGCTGCATGCAAGGATCAGCCATCCCCAGAAGAGAAGGTGAAAGCTGCTCTGCGTAACATTGACCCTGGTCTTATTGATCATCGCGGTGATGACCTTCAAACTCTCTTCTCCTGTCATTAATTTTTCTTCATTTTCCATGGCATTTACTATTTTTACGTTAAGTGACTGTAAGAATATTTCGTTACAAATATAAAGTAGTTTATATCATAAACCAAATGTTTTAACAGAAATTTTTAATGAATTTTTCGCATCTGGTGCAACTGCCTTATATTAATGATGTTAGAAAACTCAAAAAAGAATAAAATGGGACTGATCAGGATTGAGGATATGGAATTTTATGCTTTTCATGGGCATTACCGTGAAGAACAGATCGTGGGAAACCACTTCATGGTGGATGTGTCAATCGAGACTGACACTGACAGGGCGGGAAAGAGCGATGAGCTTCGTGACACCCTAAATTACCAGACGGCTTACCTTGTAGTAAAGAGGGAGATGGAGATAAATTCAAAACTTCTCGAACACATAGCAACAAGAATTCTTGACGCCCTTTACAGCGAGCTGAACGGCGTCAGAAAAGCCACAGTCAAGGTCTCGAAGCTTAATCCTGTAATGGGAGGCAGGATTGGGAGGGTAAGTGTGGAAATAACCAGATAAGACATTTCTACAAACAAAAAACCGCTATGCGGTAATTAGTCCCATAGGGACGACCTGTTTGTAGAAAAAAAAAATTAATAATAATTAGCCCTGTAGGGGCGACCTGTTTAAATCAGATTTGTTTAATAAATAGCCTCTCAGGAGGAAGTGCCGGGGATAGAGGTTGGTGCCTTTTTGTCAAATTTGTAATCACCTGCACCACTTCGCCTTTTTCCTCCTATTTTTGTCCTTTCCATTTACCAATGACGATGAAAGAACCTGAAGAGATATTAAAGCCTGAATCACAACACTTTATTGAACAAGCCATTGAGAAGGACCTGAGCGAGGGCAAAAACGGCGGACGCGTGCATACCCGCTTCCCCCCTGAACCTAACGGCTATCTGCATATCGGTCATGCAAAGGCTATATGTCTCGACTTCGGCATGGCGGAGAAATATAACGGCAAATGCAACCTTCGCTTTGATGACACCAATCCTACTAAAGAAGATGTTGAGTATGTTGACTCAATAAAGGAAGACATTCAATGGCTTGGGTTTACATGGGAAGACCGGGAGTTTTATGCCTCTGATTATTTCGGTAAGCTGTGGGACTTTGCCGTCACGCTCATAAAGCGCGGACTGGCATATGTAGATGATCAGAGCGCCGTGACCATCTCTGAACAGAAGGGCACAACAACACAAACTGGCAATTACAGTCCTCACCGTGACCGCAGCGTTGAAGAGAACCTCGACCTGTTCTTCCGCATGAACGAGGGGGAGTTTGAGGAGGGCAGCCGCGTTCTGAGGGCGAAAATAGATATGGCGTCTCCGAACATGCATATGCGCGATCCCATCATCTACCGCATACTTAAGACACCGCATCACCGCACGGGAACGAAATGGAAAGTTTATCCCATGTACGACTTCGCTCACGGGCAGAGCGACTACTTTGAGGGAATAACCCATTCGCTATGCACACTGGAGTTCGAGGTACACAGGCCGCTGTACGACTGGTTTGTTGACCAGCTGATGGACAGCGACTACCGTCCGCGACAGATTGAGTTCAACCGCCTGAACCTCACCTATACCGTCATGAGCAAGCGCAAGCTTCTTGAGCTCGTGAAGGACGGTGTGGTAAACGGGTGGGATGACCCGCGCATGCCGACATTGTGCGGACTGCGCCGCAGGGGGTATACTCCTGAATCCATCAGGCGTTTTGTCGACCTGATAGGCTATACAAAGGTAGAAGCCATCAATGATGTGTCGCTCCTCGAGTATGCCATCCGTGAAGACCTTAACCAGCGCGCACCACGGGTATTCGGAGTGGTTAAGCCCCTGAGGGTGATCATCACCAATTATCCCGAAGGAAAAACCGAGAATGTTGAACTGATAAATAATCCCGAAGATGAAAGCCAGGGGGCACGTCAGGTGCCATTCAGCCGGGAGATATATATTGAGCAGGAAGATTTCATGGAGGATCCTCCGAACAAGTTCTTCCGCCTGGCGCCCGGCCGGGAGGTGAGGCTTAAAGGAGCTTATATCATCAGATGCCAGAGTCTTAAAAAGAACGAGGCCGGCCAGGTCACAGAGGTTTATTGCACGTACGACCCGGAGACGCGCAGCGGTGATCCTCTGGCTGACCGCAAAGTCAAGGGAACCCTGCACTGGGTTTCTGCTGAACATGCGCTCGACGCTGAGGTCAGGCTGTACGACAGGCTCTTTAACGATGAAGACCCGTCGGGTCATAAGGATAAGGATGCAAGGGAGTTCCTCAATCCCGACTCACTGACCATTCTTACCGGATGCAAGGTGGAGCCATCGCTGGCTTCGGCGAAGCCGCTTGAAAAATTTCAGTTCCAGAGACTGGGGTACTTCTGTGTCGACTATGACAGTAAATCCGGAAAGCTGGTCTTCAACCGCACGGTCAGCCTGAAAGACACGTGGGCGAAGCTAAACAGATAGCTCTGAGCCTTGTACCTTGCACCCCATCATTAATGGCATAATTTTTGCTCATTATCAGGTAATTGCTTAGTTTTTTTCCTCAACTTAAACCGAAGAAACATGAGAAACCTGATCAGATCACTTTCTTTGATCATGCTTGTAGTTTTTGCATTTTCTTCCTGTGAAAAAAACTCCAACACAAGCAAGGGAACCGCCAAATTTTCAGTCGCATCGATTGATGAATCCAACCAGACAAAATCTGCCTTCGCAAATGATGACAGTGCTCTGGTTTCGTATCACGTTGTGGTATCCGTAGAAGACATGGATGGCAATGCTGTTCTCACTGATGAGCTTATCCCGGTCTATATGTTCGGGACAAGTTTCATAAGTGATGAGGTGGAGATGGCCGCAGGAGATTATAACCTCACAAAGTTTATGGTTATTAATTCTGCCGGTGAAGTGATATTGGCCACGCCTGTCGAAGGATCTCCTTTAGCATATCTCGTAGATGATCCGCTGCCGATCAGTTTCAGCATTACCGGAGGCACTTCGACGATGATTGCTCCTGAGTTGCTCGCCGTAGGTGACTATACCCCCGATGATTTCGGATATATTAGCTTCGGGGGCCAGATAATCAAGCCGCTTGGTTTCTATGTCATGGCAGTCATCTACAATCCTCTCAGTGCGTCACCTCTGCCTGGCATACCCACCACTGCTGAGCTGACGGTATATGACCATGGTTACTGGCACTATACCTTCAAGCTGGAAGCAGCAGTCAATCATCTTATTGTACGAGGGGGTTCTGATGTTTATACTCTCCTTCTTGAGAAAGAGGGTTACCAGCCTCAGTATTTTACTTTTGCTGCAAGAGACCTGGCTGCTACAACAAAGGATAATCCGCTTATTCTGACCATCCCCTGGGACAGCGGCGGATGGCAGGCAGTGAAGCTTCAGCCGGGTCCTGATGAAGGCAAGGATGCCATGATCTCCAATCTTGAACCTGACAGGAACTTCGGTGACTGGAAGTTTTTTGAGGCAACCTTCATCACAGAGCCCGTACTTACCGTGATGCGTTCAAACAACAGCCTGATATGGTTCGACATGAATGCCGTGCCGAAGTCGGCTACCATCAAGAAAGTCACACTGCGTCTCACGTATGATCTGCCGCTGATATGGGACAGTACTATTGTCTCCCCTGGCAGTAACGGAGGTATTGAATGGTATGGTGCGGTACTTCAGAAGATTATCGAGCCGTGGGAAGAGAAGACTGTGACCTGGAACAATCAGCCAAAGACCACTGAGGTCAGCCAGGTTTATATTTCGCCTTTCATTCTGAACTGCAACTTCATTACCGTGGATGTAACGCAGCTTTTTATGCCTGATCAGACGGGAACCACAAACACACCTGACTACGGAATATTATTCAGGTTATGGCCTTATGAGTGGGTTTCGGGGTTCCGGTTTGGATCGAGTGATAATCCCGATGCGAGTATGCGCCCGGAGCTTACTGTTTACTATACGTTGCCATAATAAAGTCATAGTATTCTTTAGGGAGAAGGTGCACCGGGTTGATCCGGTGCACTTTTTTTGTTTAACGGGGAGGGTCTTCTGAAAAATATTTATATTTGCACCCTCTGAATAGTGCTCCGTAGTGTAATTGGCAACACGCCTGACTCTGGATCAGGAAAGTTCAGGTTCGAGCCCTGACGGAGCAACCACAAAACCGGCATCTTTAGCCGGTTTTTTAATATGCGACGGAAGGGCAAGCCCTGCCGTGCCCCGCGAAGTCTTAACGGAGCGGGGACGGAGCAACAAGATTATCAGATACTTAAACACCTCCCCTCGGAGGTGTTTTTTGTTTGTTGCTAGGTTCTTGCTAGGTTTTGGGAGGATTTTTGATGAATTTATTAACATAAGACCGAGGTAACACATGGTATGATGATGAAACTTGATGCCTGGGGCTAAAATGTTCTTACAAAGGGGTAAATTGGATCCTTAGATTGTCAGTTGCCCGCAGTTGAATAAACTGCGGGCTTTTTCCATTCAGTAAAAGCCAGACAATATCCTTTTATTTATTGAGTTATTTTTTTACATTGGTGGTTATTGTTTTATTAAAGTCTTCTGCAATACAAAAACTGATATTATGAAAAGATTGTTCTTCATTATTTTTATGGTACTAATCACCATTGGTGATGCTTTTTGTCAGAAGCCACCGATAACATACGGCAAGGTCCCACTTGAGGATCTAAAGATGATAGCATACGATTCTGACACAACAGCCCCGGCAGTAGTACTGTGTGATTATGGCTGGTTTGACAAGGAGCACTTTAACTTTACCAGGCTCCTGAGAATAAAGATACTACGGAAAGAAGGATTCCCGTATGCCAACGGAAAATACCTCACAATGTCGAACCCCAGCATCCGTGCTATGACCTGTAACCTTGACGGAGAGGAAATTATTAAAGAGAAATTATCAGGCTCATCAATATATATTAAAACGCTCTCGTCTGATATATATGAAACATCATTTGCATTGCCAAATGTAACCGTTGGCTCCGTAATTGATATGGAATTCAGATACTCTGGACTCCCTTATACATGGAATTTCCAGTGGATGATTCCTGTCAGGCACAGTGAATTGATTATCCAGAAAGCAGATTACATGGACATTTCAAAGAATTTCTTCGGATATGTACGTCTCACCATCAATGAACCGGACAGGTGGGTTGCCACAAATGTTCCGGCCTTTAAGCCGGAACCCTATATGGACTCTCCCGAAAATTATATGACAAAATTTGAGATCGAGCTTCAGAAAATCAGCTATCTCGGATACATTAAATCATTTAATACTTCATGGGAAAACATAAATGGTATTCTGCTCACGAACATTTCCTTCCCTGCCGAATCAACCAGTTCTTTATGTCTGTCACCCATGGTTCAAGAGCTGCAGGAATCAGGGTTGAAAGACGAAAGTCTGCTTAGAGCTGCTTTTGAAAAAGTAAAAAAAATGAAATATAACGGGGAAGACAGATTATTTATCTCAAAAAGTGGGCTATGCAGCAAGCTAAAAGTTGGCGCCGGCAACTCGGCTGACGTTAATATGACTTTGATCCAGGTCCTGAACAGGCTTGGTTTTAAAACTTACCCTGTAGTCCTTAGCACCCGCGATAATGGCATCATATCTCAATTTGCACCATCCTTGAATAAACTGAACTATGTTATTGTGGCAATACCTTGCGAGAACGGCCTCAGACTTCTGGATGCCACCGAAGAATATATGCCATGTACCATTCTGCCTGACAGATGCATAAATGGAAACGGGCGGCTGGTGAATACACAAATATCACAATGGGTACCCCTGGTTGTCAACGGTAAAGATGAAAAAACAACCTCATACGACCTGAGATTTGAAGATGACATGTCTCTTTCCGGAACAATCACAGTTGATGCCGTTGACTATGCAGCTTATGACATTCGGAAAGCCTTTGCTAAATTCAATAGTAAAGAAGAATACTCCAGATCTGTTGAAAAAGCTAACCCCGGACTTACAATTACAGAAATATCCCCCACTGGTATAGAAGATCTATATGCGCCACTACAAATATTGTATAAGGTAAAACTTGATGGCCTTACATCACTGATAGACAATGAGATATACTTAAGGCCCATGCTTTATGAAGCCCTGACCGAAAACCCATTCATTGTTGCTAATAGGCTCTATCCGGTCAGTTACTCCAGAAAGGTTGAACGCCAGGTTAATTTAAGACTGGCACTTAAAGAAGACATGTCAGCAGAAGTTGTCCCGGTTTCTTCTGCCGGAAAAACGAGGAACGGATCTATAGCCTATAACTATGAAGTAAAAACAGAAAGCGACCTGATAGAGGTAAACTACAGGTTCAGTATTAATAGCCTTACCATTACCCAGGACCAATACAAAGACCTGAGAGATATTTACAACATGATAGTCAGGAAGCATTCAGAACCAATTATCATAAAAACGTTATGACCATTTTCAGAGCTATTGCCAGCGGTGTAGTGTTTATCCTGATTCCAATCTCCGCAACGCTTTCCGGTCAGTCGCCCAACAGCGTCTCCCTGATTGATCCTGAATTGACACATAATGCAAAAGCTGTGATCAGACTTTCCGATACAAGGGTTAATATATCTTCTCCAACCTCTGCAACAATAAAAGTGACAAAAGTTGTAAGTGTGCTGAATGAGCCGGGCAGAAAAGAATCAATTTACTTTGGTATTGATGATAAATTCGTGACTTACCATTTCAATAACCTGATAATTTACGATAAAGACGGGAAGAAGGTAAAAAGCTTTGGAATCTTTGACTTGAAGCCACTGATAACCTTCGCAGGAAGTACATTATACAGTGATGTTCATTACAAGGCTCTGGACCCTGGTTACCGGACTTACCCTTTTACAGCAGAGATTTCATATACAATAGATTTAAAGGGTTTTTTCTATTTGCCTGACTGGATAGTAGCCGAAGATTTTAATATAAGCACTGAAAAAACGATGCTGACAGTTGTGGCGCCTGCCGGGTATAAACTAAGGTACCTTGAGCAGAATCTGCCTGTCAAGGTCACCACCAGGGAGGATAAGGGAAAAGAAGTATATGAATGGACCGTTGAAAAAGACAAAGCGAGGGAGAAAGAGCCATTTTCACCGGACATCGAACAGCTTAGTCCTGCTGTTTTCCTCGCACCCGGGGATTTTGAGATAGCAGGGTGGAAAGGCAGCACTGACACCTGGGTTAATTACGGTAACTTTATCTCTGACCTTAACAAAGACAGGAATATACTGCCTCCTGATGTGACTGCAAAGGTTATGGAAATTGCCTCTCAAAATCATGACACAATGGAACTGATTAAAAAGCTCTATTCAATGATGCAGGAAAAGACAAGGTATGTCAGTGTACAGATTGGGATTGGTGGATGGCAACCTATTGAGGCACTTGAGGTGGAGGAGAAATCATATGGCGATTGTAAGGCACTCTCAAATTATATGAAGTCGTTGCTTGATGCCGCAGGAGTAAAATCACACTATGCATTAATAATGGCTGGCGAGGATGCCCCCGAGGTACTTTATGATTTCCCGTCAAACCAGTTCAACCATGCTATTATTTGTGTGCCACGCGGTTCAGATACAATATGGCTCGAATGCACAAGTCAGAGCATCCCCTTCAACTATCTGGGATCATTTACTGATGACAGGTATGCCCTCCTCATCACTGAAGAGGGAGGTAAACTTGCACGAACCAAAAAATACGGGGAGGAAGAAAACAGGCTGCTCCGTAAGGCAGTTGTTACTATTGACAACACCGGTAATGGCAAAGCATCCGTAAAGACAAATCATTCATCATACTTTTATGATCAGATGGTGCCTGTACTGATGAGTGACCATGAAGATCAGAAAAGAAGTCTGTCAGAGTCAATTCCAGTTCCTGGTATGACATTAATAAATTTTATAATTAATCAGCCAGACAAAACACTGCCGGTTATTTATGAGGAAGTTGACCTCGCAATTAAGGGCTATGCTTCAGTGATGAGCGACAGGATAATCCTTCCTCTTAACCTGATGAACAGGGTGCCAAAACTTCCGGCACTTAACTCTGAAAGAAGTTCAGAGGTAATCCTGAGACGTGAAAAAGTCATGATAGATACAGTAGTTTATAAGCTGCCTGCCGGTTATATTGTATCATCAACCATTACTCCGGTTAATCTTGATTCGCCATTTGGAACTTATGCCACTACCATTGACGTCATTGGGAATGAGGTTATGTATGTCCGAAGGCAGACTACCAGAAGTGGGAGATTCCAGGCTTCTGATTATGCCGCTCTGGTAGAATATAATAATAAGGTAGCAACAGCAGACATGGTAATCATTGTTCTTAAGAGGATCTGATTTACAATTTAATTATCCTTTTAACAACCTTTTTACCTCCTGATGAAACTCTAATAAAATATATTCCTGCAAAAGCCATGTCACCATATACGGTTTTTCCGTACCATTTAAATTCATTTATACCTGCCGGGACAGCCATTAGCAGCACACATGTGCCATCAGATGCAAAGATCTCGACAATATGCGGCAAATATTCACCATCTCCCACAAACCTGATAAAGGTTTCCTGTTCAAACGGATTCGGATAAATATCAAACAGAATGCCTTAACCCTCTTTGTCAGCAAACTGATCCTCTATACCCGTCAGAAAAGCCGGTCTGTCCACCTGTTTTGATGTGTAAATCCTGTATTCGCCCTGCAAGAGCGAAATTAGCATATTCTGACTGGCAGCAGTTACATCAAGTGTCGTGCCTTTGAAAAATTCATACCAGGTATAAAAAACTGTTGACAAATCACACGATTGATGAATAACCTAAAAAGGCTGTGAATATAAACACGAATTGCCGTCTATTGTTGACTACCTCAATCCGGAGTTAAATCCTTGTTGTTAAGTTATTTATGTTAATTCTTCTCAGACCTTCTTTTGAAGGGGTCAAAGAAGGACGGATTTTGAGTTCAGATTAGAGCCCTGACGTGACTAACGAAGCCTTGACGGAGCGGGGACGGAGCAACAAAAAGCCGCACGAAATTGCGGCTTTTTTGTCTTGCGGTCATGATGTATGAAGGCAGTTGTCGATTATCGGTTCCGACTTCGATTGCTCTGTTTTCTCAAAGCCCGCTCCCACACTCACACTTTTTTTTGGTTCCAGTCTGGTGTGGTAAATTTTTATGCAGTATTAAGATTTAAATTTTTATGCGCAATTGCCATTATGGTCCTTATTGAAACACCATAGGGGCATGCAAATTCACAAAATCCTTCACAATTCAGGCACATCCCGGTTTTCGGATTATTCAATTCAAGATATTTCTGAATAGCATATTTTTCTCTTTTCTGCGAGATAAAATAATGGTTAAATCTTGCTATTGTATTAACAGGTACATGATTGGGACAGCTGGTCTCGCATATTCCACATGCATGACGGCAGTATAAATGGCCAAATTTTTCCTTCATTGCATTTATCATTGTGTGGTTTTGTTGTGTGAGCTTTCCCCCTGAAAGACTTACATACTCCGCGATTTCTTCAAAATTACTGAATGAAATCAAGGCAGAGCTGACCGCCGGGCTGTCCAGAACAAAGTTTATTGCAGCTTCTCTTCTTGCCTTACTATCTCCAAGCTGATTTTCCGCCAGATATGCTTCTCCTTTCTTTTGCTTCCCAAGTATAGTTTCATATCTTTTCATCAAATTTTCTTCAACAGTTTTATTATCATTTTTTAACTCATTGACCTTATTAATGATATCAAGGTAACGTTTGCCAAATGGATCTGTTTTCATCAGGGTCGCACCAATATTTTTGCCGGCGCATGCCTTCAGGATATTATTACCCATTTCCTGCTGAGCATAATTGTATACAAAAAGAACATGATCAAACCTGCCGTCTTCAATTGCCCCGCAAATAATTTTCTCCATATTGTCCTTTGCGACCCCCGGGTATTCCGATCCATGACAGGAGACCCCGCAAAATTTTACTCTTCCTTCTTCCCTTAACTGCCTGAATGCCTTGTGAAATTCCTTATTCCCGGTCTCTTCGGCAGATCCGGGATTCCAAAGCATGAGTCCATCAAGATAGCTGGTATCAAGTCTTTCAAGGCACTTTCGGACCCGCTCCTTTATTTTTTCATTGTCATCTTTCTCATTGATCATCAGCTTGGTATTGATGAATAATGATTTCCTGTCAAAGCCCTTAATCGCTTTCCCAACAAGCAGTTCATTATTGCCATTACCATAAAATTCGGCAGTATCAATAATATTTACACCGGAATCAATTACCGCCTTCAGAAGATTCTCGTTTGTCATCATGGCGGGTCCGCATCCTATATCAGAGACCCTGAAGCCGGTGCGACCCAAAATACGGTAGTTACTGATCCTGACAGGGTCCTGATCAGATCCGCATTCAGGATCAGAAGTTGAACCACCGTAATTCATAACTCCCGCACCTGCAGCCATAAGTCCAAAAGATGATTTTGAAATAAAGTCCCTTCTGTTAATGGATTTCGATTTCATACTAATCAGGGTTAGTTTTTACAAGTAAATTGTAATAAATTTAGGATAAATATTTGTGTCAGGCTACAGGAAAACAGATTTTGTTGACCCTTTCCATGGGCTTTTTAAAAGATTATGGCTTAACTTTGATAATGAAATCAAAAAGTATGAAAAAATCGATTTTTTTCCTGGCAGCTATTTTCATGGCTTTGACTGGCCTGAATGGGCAGAATTATAATATTGTTCAGCGAATACATCTTGAAGGAGATGGCGGCTGGGATTATCTCAATGCCGATGATGCTACTGGCATACTGTATGTTTCTCATGGCAATATGGTAAATGTGGTTGACATGAGTACCGGCAAAAGCGTCGCCACAATCACAGATGTGAAGGGTGTCCATGGGATAGCCCTCGCTCCTGAGTTCAACAAGGGATTCATCAGCAACGGAGCTGACAGCAGTGTGACAGTGTTCAACATAAAGGATTACAGTATAATCGAAAAAGTACCTGTTACAGGAAGGAATCCGGATGCGATCATTTTTGAACCGTTTACAAAAACCATCATTACCTGGAACGGACGTTCATCAAATGCCACGGTGATAGATGCGAAAACAAATAAAGTCATTCAGACTATACTGCTGGCGGGAAAACCTGAGGCGGCAGTAAGCGATGGGAAGGGAAAAGTGTATGTTAATATCGAGGATAAGAGCGCAGTATGCATGATCAATGTAAAAACCTGGAAGGTGGAACAAACATGGTCGGTAAGTCCGGGCGAAGGACCAAGCGGACTGGCACTTGATAATGAGAACCATCGTCTTTTCAGCGCAACGGATAAGCTGATGGTTGTGCTGGATGCGGAAACTGGCAAGGTTATCACAACTTTACCGACAGGGGATCGCGTTGATGGCGCAGGTTTTGATCCGGGACTGCAAAGAGCTTACAGTTCCTGCGGAGAAGGCTTGCTGACGGTAGTTCAGGAAGAAAATAAGGATTCATTTAAGGTGCTGGCAAATATTCCGACCCAGGCCGGCGCACGAACTATCTCGGTAAGTTCAAAGACACACAGGATTTATTTATCAACTGCTGAATTCGGGCCCGCTCCGGAAAAAACAGCAGATAATCCCAGACCGCGTCCATCAGTTAAACCCGGAACATTTACCGTGCTGGTAATAGAACCGGCAAAATAGGTGACCTGAGATTCTGATTACAGGAGGTTTGGTAAATAAATTCTATTTAATACAACCTTTCACCAAGAGCTGTTTTGAGCCGGTAAATACTTACAGCATAATCAATCCTGGACTTTAAAAGCATCAACTTGCTTTCAGAAACGGCAGTATTTGCATCAAGCAGCTCGAGATTGGTAATAGCCCCGGACCTGAAGCTTATTTCAGCAAGTGAATATGCTTCCCGGGCCTGATCGAGCTGAAGTTTAAACTGCTGCTCCTTCTGAATTGCCGAGATAATATACTCTTTGGCCTCTGTGATGTCAGATGTAATTCTTCTTCTGTTTCCTTCATCTTCGAAATTCAGTGAATTGATTGCCGATTTTGCCTGAAGCAGATTGTATTTGGTCTTCCTGCCATCAAAGATAGGGACGGAAATACCTACTCCTGCCGCATAATTTGCCTTCAACTGGCCAAGCTGGGGCAGGTATCCGTTTTTAGCTCCTCCTGATGCAACGAAGTTAATGATGGGTCTGTCGAGAGTTTTTACAAGCTTGTACTTTAGCTCGGCAAGAACAACTTTTTCCCGGTTTATCGCCATCTCATCACGGTTGTTGTAGGCATAATTCAGAAGTGAATCGCCTTCTGCAATGGGAGCAGGTACGTCAAGCTCTTCTTTCACAACCGGTATCCTGTCGCTTTTACCTGTTAATGAACAGAGATACGCCTGTTGTATCGCAAGAGCAGCAATCAGGTCCGATTTCTGGCTCTCCGCCGTCGATATCCTGACTTTCGTGGAAAGCACCTGGTAATCGGTCGCAGATCCGGTTGACTTAAGTGTTTCAATATAATTCAGGTGTTCCCGCAAGGTGGAAAGTTGTTCATCCTTGATTTTTATAGCATGCTGCAGGTATACAAGGGTATAGAAATTGTTAATGGTTGCCAGGGCCATCTGCTGCTTTACCTGGTCAAGTGTTTTTTCCACGATTATCCTGCCTTCATTTTCTACATCAACATTGGTCCTTGTTCTTCCGAAATCATAAATCACCTGTCGGTAGTTAACGGCTGCTGAATAATTGTTTGCAGGATAAAGCTGGAAAGTGCCCAAATCGGGGATTGTAATCTTCATTACCGGTCCTATATTTGAGAAATTTGCACCGGCATCGATCACAGGATAATAACCTGTTCTCGCCAATCCAATCCGGGCATCAGCATTTTTTAAAGCTTCGCCGGCAGCTTTAACGGTCGGATGGGTACTGATAACTTCGGCAATAAGTGACTTCAGCGACAGCGAATCGGATTGCAGGACAGATGCAGTTCCATTATTTTCCTGACAATTTGCAGATATGCTGAAGATGACTATCAAGGCACCTGACAGAATGAGCTTTCTATTTTCCTTCGATTGGTTCATGAACAATAGTTTTTACAATTTTTGATTTTTTCGTATTCATAAATATTATAGGAATACCTCCAATAAGAGTAATGATCCCTGACAGTAGAAAGTCGTCATTTATTCCTTCAATATAAGCCTGTTTGGTGACACTTGACACAATCGCAGTCCGGGAATACAATGCTGCATCTCCGGGCGATAATCCTGCGTCATGCAGCGCATAGTTCCTTATATTTTTTGCCGTTTGCTGATAAGATTGTGAATATGAATCCAAGGCGGTTCCATACTGCTGAGCGTGAAAACCGGATCTGGTGATCAACAGTGTAGCAAGGATAGCTACCCCAAGGCTTCCTCCGAGCTGACGGACAGAGTTCGAAAGGCCTGACGCCTGAGCCATTTTTTCGCGTGGAATCTGCAGAAGAGAGATAGTGTTTAACGCTGTAAAAGTAAGACCCATGCCAAATCCCCTGATATACATTGATACCATTATTGTTTTCATTTCGGTCAGAAATGAAAGCTTTGAATTAAGGTAAAAGCTGAATGCCATCATGAGAATACCTACAATTATAGGAAGCTTTGGGTTTATCTTGTCGGAGATTCTTCCCGAGATCGGAGCAATGATTCCCTGAATTATTCCTACAGGAATAAATACGGCGCCCGCTTCCAGAGCTGTATAACCAAGTGAATTCTGAAGATAAATAGGAAAAAGAAAGGTGCTCCCGAACATTCCTATACTGAAAAAAATCATTATTATCAGCGCCAGGCCAAAATTATGATTACCAAGTAGTTTCAAATCTATAATCGGATCTTTCACAGTCAACTCAGTCGTAATAAACACCGCAAAGGCAACAACCGAAATTGCGGCACACAGGAGAATATACGGAGCATGCCACCCGGCTGAATTTGTTGCAGCACTTGTTTCAGAGAGCGCATAGAGTGTCAGGGGCATGAAAATTGTGACCGAAATGAAACCGACCCAGTCAAATTTTCTTTTTACAGGAAATTTATATTCCGACTGTATGATTATTGTAAAAAACATTGCCAGAATTCCAATGGGAATATTGATTCCGAATATCAACTGCCAGCTGAAATGATCTATGATGAACCCTCCCAGCGACGGTCCGAATGAGACAGATGCCGCGGCCGCAATTCCCCAAAATCCTAAGGCAAGTCCACGCTGCTTTACCGGAAATTCCCTGGATATGATTGCCATTCCCAGCGGCTGGAGTGTTCCGGCTCCCAGACCCTGTATCACTCTCGAGGTTATGAGCATATTCTCATTTGGTGAAAAGCTGCAGAGAAGAGACCCGGTTGTAAAAAGAAGCAATCCGAGGAAATACATCCGCTTATAGCCGTACCTGTCGGCAAGCCAGCCTGAAGTGGGCAGCATAACTGCCATTGCAAGCATATAAGCTGTGATTATCCATTGAATCTTATCAAGCCCAGCACCGAACGATGACATCATCGTCGGAAGGGTTACATTGACAACGGTGGCATCGAGAACAGCCATAAATGTCCCGATCATTATATTCCCGAGCAGAAACCATTTATATAAATTATGTCTCGGGTGAAACAATGAATCGGGCTTCCTTACAAGCACCCTGATCCTGTGAGACGGAGTTCTCTTTTGATCCATCAGTCTTTTCTGGTTATCTTCACTACAGCTGACATTCCGGGTAAAATATTAAAGGAGGAAATATCTTTTCCGTTGTCAGCCGAATCGATGGAAATTCTTAAAGGTATTCTCTGAGTGACTTTCGTGAAGTTCCCGGAGGCATTATTTGCCGGTATCAGAGAAAAGACAGATGCGGTACTCGTCCCTGTAAGAAAAACTTTCCCGTAAAATTTCACATCAGGAAAAGCATCAATTGTGAATTTCACATCCTGCCCGTCCTTTACGCTGTGGATTTTTGTCTCTTCCAGATAACAGATCACCCATTTTCTGCTGTCATCGGTAAGTGTGAAGGCCGATTGGCCGGGCTGAATTACATCGCCGGGCAACAACCATCTCTTTGCAATAACCCCGTTTGCCGGTGACCAGAGTTTGGTATTCTTAAGCTGGGTATCCAGAACATTAATCTGTGCATTTGCAGTTTCTACTGCCGCTGATGCACTGTTTATCTGGGTCTGTGACACGACGATCAGGGCTTTTGAAGCATTAACCTGCGCTGATGCTGCTTCGTACGCTTTTGTTATATGCTCATACTGTTCCTCAGTAATAACGCCACCTTCTGATTGTTTTTTGGCTCTCTCAAGGTCTTCCTTGGCCCGTTCAAGATTAATCTCAACGATTTTCAACCCTTGCAGATCAGAAGCATACTTTGCATTCGCCTGGCTCAGGATGGTCAATGCCTGTACTCTCTGAGCCAGGGCCTGGTTTCTTTGAGCATTCAGGTCAGAGCTGTCAATTTCAGCAAGAAGCTTGCCTTTTTCGACAAGATCGCCTTCCTGCGCATAAACAGCTACAATTCTTCCAAGCATCTTCGAGCCGATGGTTATATTATCGGCATCGATCCGGGCATCGTCCGTAGTAATATATCTGGAATAATCCCTGTACCAGTAAAAAGCACCGGTCAGTACTGCAATTATCACTATACCAAGGGGTAGATAAACTTTCAGCTTGTTTTTCTTTGAATTCTGTGCCATCTTTTATTATCTTATTTTATTACTGTAATCATTTTATTCTTTATACATCAAGCCTTTGATAAAGATATCAGTGGCGGCTGTAATTCTTTTTAACAGTTCCATGTACTCTTCATCATTTATTGCAGCGGACTTTCTGCTATTAAAAAACACAATCCGGAGACCTCTGAGGATTTCCAGGAAAAGAGAAGAAGTATCATAGCTGTTTTGCATTATGAACTGCCCGTTCCTTTTTCCTTTCTCGAGTATTTCCATGACAAGCATCTTTTCCTTTTCCCTGAAAGCATAAAAGGAATTTGCTATAAGAGGCTGGTAATCAGAAAACGATCCGGAGCCAATTCTTCCAAGATTTACCAGATATTTAAAATAGGAAAGACGGTTCAGGGCATAGCGCCTGAGGCACTGCTGAGGATCAGGATTATCCCTGATATCTTTTTCAAGTGTTTTCAGAAATTCAGCCTGCTCTTTCTCAAGGACTGCCCTGTAAAGATTTTCCTTATCAGGAAAATAATAATAAAGAGAGGCCTTCGACATGTGAAGATCACCGGCAATCTCCTTCATGGATGTTTTTTCGGCTCCGTAGATTCCAAAAAGCTTCTGTGCAGCTTTGATAATCAAGCTTCTTTTATCCTCTTTGGGGTCTTTTTCCGTTTTCATTCAGGAAATTTAGCTGCAAGTATAACAAACTTCCTGACCGGTTTGTTTAAAAGGTCAGGTTTATAAGAAAATATTTTTTTGCCTGAAAAAGCCTTTGACCTAACCGAACATTTTCTTGATTTTCCGCAGCGCGCCAGGCCTGTTAATGAGATAGATACCGGCAAGGATCAGCAGTACGGATACAATCATGTTGGGTGCCAGGCGCTCATTATCCGAAAGTCCCCATAACGTGGCCACAATAGGAATGAAATATGCCACGACGGAGGCAATCACCGGTGAAGTATCCCTGATGAGAAAATAATAAATTATATTGGCAATAGCCGTTCCTAAAACTGAAAGGATTGCAATAAATCCCAAGTTCAGAAGCCAGTGGGGGGTAAGAAAAACGGCATGGATATCCGTACTAAGCAGCAGACCCAATGCAAATGGGCTTATAACACTCAGGGAAAGCGATGTGATCTCCATTCCATTCAGGCCCTCTACCTTGCTGACCTCATTATTGCTGAATCCGTTCATCAGTGTGGCAAGCACCACAAAGAGACCATAATAATTAATGGTTAACGGACCGCCGTAAAGCAATCCTGCTGCTCCTGTAAGCCCCAAAAACACTCCGGCGATTTGCGACCTGATGGCTTTTCTTTTATAGAATAAAATGCCTACCGCCAGGGTAAAAGCAGAGCTGAGTGTGTTCAGCATGCCTGTGAGAGAGCTGTCTATCCTTGTTTCGGCAAGCGGGTAAAGGATAGAAGGTATTCCGCTTCCGAAAAACCCTATTATGAGAATTGAAATAAAGTTTTTCTTATTGAATTTTGAAAAACTGCGAATGGCGACCGGCAACAGGCAGATAAATGAAATAAGAACCCTGACAGAAGCCAGCTGATAGGGTGAAAAGGACCTCAGTCCTTTTTTCATTAAGATATAGCTGCTGCCCCATATAATTGATAAAAGTGCAACAGCCAGCCAATGCCATATTTTACTGCTTTTGTTCATAGCAACGAAGCCGCAAAAGTAATGTAAGAAATAAAAGGAAGAGAAATTGGACAGATATTTTTTAATGTTGTACCTTGGATTTCAAATAAGGTAAAACGATTAATCTTTACCGGCGATGGCGATTGATTGAGGGTTCAAAACGAAAACAACATTCAACAGGTGTTTCAAAAAGGGTTTAACCCCTTCAGAATTCATAAAGAGACAGAACCACTAAAACACATAAAAATGAAAACAAAAACACTCTGGACAGGTTTTGCAATCATTACTCTGGCCTGTTTTACTGTTCTTGGATTTTTCGGGCATGAGATTTACAGACAAAAACCTCCAATTCCTGAAAAGGTTATTTCCAATAGCGGAATTGTGCTTTTCACATCTCAGCAGATCAAGGATGGCCAGAATGTCTGGCAGTCGATAGGCGGGCAGGAAGTCGGTTCCATATGGGGACATGGCGCCTATGTAGCACCAGACTGGTCAGCCGACTGGCTGCACAGGGAGAGCCTCTTCATCCTTGACAAATGGTCACAGAAAGAATTTGGCCTGTCATACACCAATCTTAACTCCGAGCAACAGGCTATGCTTAATGTCAGGCTTCAGAAAGCTTTGCGGACTAACACATACGATAGTAAGACTGGTATTCTGACAGTATCAGACGAAAGAGCTGAAGCGATCCTGAGCAACAGCAAATATTACAGAGGACTTTTTATGGATGACCCATCCCTGGATGATATGAGAGCATCTTATGCCATTCCTGCAAATTCAATTAAAGATCCGGACCGTATGCAACTTATGAACGCTTTTTTCTTTTGGGCTGCATGGGCATGCATAACGGAAAGACCCGGATCGGTTATAACTTATACAAATAACTGGCCTCCCGACCAGGTCATTGGCAATACACCATCAGCAGGAATTGTTCTCTGGACAGGCTTCAGTGTTATCATGCTGCTTGTCGGTATCGGACTGCTTGCATACTACAATGCCAGAAACCGGTCTGATATTCTCGATAAATCATTATTGCCTCAAAATGATCCACTCGGAGGCTTGAATCCTACACCATCCATGAAAGCAGTCCTCAAATATTACTGGGTTGTGGTTGGACTGATTCTGGTACAGATACTTTTTGGTGCAATTACTGCTCATTATGGGGTTGAAGGCAAAGGATTCTACGGATTGAATTTAGATTCTATCCTGCCATATTCAATCGCACGAACGTGGCATGTACAGCTTGCTCTTTTCTGGATAGCCACGTCATGGCTTGCAGCCGGACTTTATATTGCTCCGGCAGTATCGGGAACTGAGCCAAAGTACCAGCGGCTGGGAGTGAATGTTCTGTTCGTTGCTCTCCTTGTCATTGTGGTCGGTTCAATTGCCGGTGAATGGATGGGTGTAATGCAAAAACTCGGATTAGTTCAGAATTTCTGGTTTGGACACCAGGGTTATGAATATGTTGATCTTGGAAGATTCTGGCAGATATTCCTTTTTGCAGGTTTTTTAATCTGGCTCTTTTTAATGTTCCGCGCATTATGGCCGGCACTTATCAAACCTTCTGAAAGCCGTCAGTTACTGATATTGTTTATTATAGCCTCAGTTGCAATCGCCGGCTTTTATGGCGCCGGGTTAATGTGGGGACGACAGACGCATTTATCAATAGCTGAATACTGGAGATGGTGGGTGGTGCATCTCTGGGTTGAAGGTTTCTTCGAAGTATTTGCCACGGTAATAGCTGCATTCCTCTTTGTAAGAATGGGGTTGCTCAACATAAAATATGCAACAACCGGGGTTCTTTTTGCTACTGTGGTCTATCTGTTCGGCGGGGTTATCGGAACATTTCATCATCTTTATTTTACCGGAACGCCTACTGCTATCATTGCCCTTGGTGCATCTTTCAGCGCCCTGGAAGTTGTTCCCCTGGTATTCATGGGATTTGAAGCTTATCATAACCTCCGTCTCAGCAAGGCAACCGCCTGGGTCAAATCGTACAAATGGCCAATATATTTCATTATCTCAGTAAGCTTCTGGAATCTTGTCGGTGCCGGATTATTCGGTTTCCTGATCAATCCGCCCATAGCATTGTACTATATGCAGGGACTGAATACCACTCCCCTTCATGGTCATGCAGCGCTTTTTGGCGTTTTCGGAATGCTGGCAATAGGACTTATGCTCTTTGTTGTTAAGGGACTAACTATCAAATATGTGTGGAAGACCAAATTACTCAGCGTTGCATTCTGGTCAATAAATGCCGGATTGATGTTAATGCTTCTTATCAGCCTTCTTCCTGTCGGAGTATTGCAGACAATTGCAAGTATAAAACATGGAATGTGGTATGCCCGTTCAGCTGAATTTATGCAGGATCCAACAATACAGACCTTACGATGGATGAGAATTATCGGAGATGTTATATTTTCTATAGGTGCCACGGCACTTGCACTGTTTATCATAGGGTTGAAAACTGGCTGGTCGATTGATAAAACGAAAAAAATATATTAGACTAACCATATTGATATGATACGACACACGGTTGTTTTTAAATTGATCCATCCCGGGGATTTTGTTGAAGAAAAGATGTTTCTGGATGAAATTAAAAAGTTGTCAGCTATTCCGGGAGTTCAAAAATTTGAACTCCTGAAGCAGACAGGCAAAAAGAATAATTATGACTTTGGTTTATCGATGGAGTTTGAAACGGCAAAAGAATATGAGCATTACAATCAGCATCCTGATCATGTAGCATTTGTTCAGACTCTCTGGGTAAAAGAGGTCAGTGATTTTCTTGAAATTGACTATGAACCGTTAAAATGATTTCATACCAAAAGTAATTTAAGCACTTTTCAGACCTGATCCCAAAATTGCCAGGGGTCGGATTAACGCCCCTGTTATACTTACCAATTGAGATCAGGCAGCAATTTTACACAACTGTTGCCTGAACATTCCTCAATTTTTGTTGTTGATTATTAAACAGATAATGCAGTGTTATCCTTATCTGTGATGGGTCGCCAGACAGAAGGACATTAATACTAATAGTTGATTGATTGGGTGAATTGAGTGATAATCATTTAGAACCGGAGATAATGGAATATTATTTTAGCAAAACACTTAATGTTTCATATGATGAAGCTGTTAAGTTAACCACCGAGGCACTTAAAAGTGAAGGCTTTGGGCGTATTTTAGTTAACCTGAAATGGTCGACGCCGGGTAAGAAATACTTAGTTTTGTCAGGCATATTGCTTTTCGCGAATGTTCAATACAATTATGCCGGCCCGCCTTTTTTTACCGATGACCCGGAGCCTGTCAGATATAAACATTGGGAGTACTACATTTCTTCAATAAACACTCATCAATCCGGAGTATGGTCCGGAACAAGCCCTCACATTGAAATAAATTACGGAGTTGTTAATAATGTTCAGCTTCACCTTCTGTTGCCAATGAACTATAATTATTCTCCTGGCCAGGGTGCTGATTTTGGTTATGGAGATACAGAGTTTGGTATTAAATACCGGTTTATTCAGGAAACGGATAATTCGCCTCAGATAGGTGTATTCCCGATAGTAGAAATTCCCACTGTGAATAATAACGAATTCACTAACGGGAAAGCTAAAATTTATCTTCCTGTATGGGCACAAAAATCATGGGGTAAATTAACTTCTTATGGTGGTGTTGGTTATTGGATAAATCCGGGTAACGAAAATAAGAACTGGATTTTCACAGGAGTGGAAATCCAGTATGACATTTCACCAGCTTTAACACTTGGAGGGGAGATTTATTTTCATTCTGCTGACTCAGAAACAAGTAAATCCGGAACTGCCTTCAGCCTGGGAGGATCTATCAACCCAAGCGAAAAATTTCATATAATTTTTTCATTTGGCCATAGTATAACAAATGATCCCCTCTTCAGCTCCTATATAGGGCTATTGTGGACTATCTGACATTTTTAGCCCCAGCCGGGTAAAATGAAAGCAGGTAAACAATCGTTTAAAAACCTGTGCAAAAGCAGTTGGTTTTCGGAGGATTTAAGAAAATTTACCTTGTATGCCATATGTTATGGCAGGTAAATTCCGCCTATGTTCTGGTTATCGTATCTAAACTTCGGCCATTGTGCTGTTTGATCCAATCCCTTGCTCCCGGTTTGGATTGCATACACTTTCCCGCTGAGGTCATTTATGAATAGTACACCTTTTTTATCTATTGCAGGTGAAGGCCAGGTAATTCCACTGGAAGTGGTGTCCATTGAGACCATTGATCCATCAGATGATTTAAGTGCATACACCCTGCCAAATTCTTGTCCAAAATAAATCAATCCATCTGAGCCTATTGCGGGAGATGAATAAATGTCAAAGTGATCTTTGGGTACATCATCAGGAAGGTCACCTGGCTCAAACAACCATTTTAAAGTTCCGTTGGGATTAAGGGATAAAAATGCGGATGAAGGATTGCCCATGTTCAGACCAAAATAGATTGATCCATTTGCGTCGATGGACGGAGAAGACCGGATAGTACCGGTAAAACCTGCCGAAGCCAAATTAAAGGTCCATAAAAGTTGGCCGGACTGTGTGACCGCGTAAACTATTCCAGGCTGAGTAGCCACATAAATGGTTCCGTCTGTTCCAATTGCCGGTGACGCAAAACAATGATCATCGACACCAAGGGAAAGGGACCATTTTATTGAACCATCAATTGGATTTAGCGCCGTAAGAGGGATGTTATGATATACGAAATAAACTGTTCCATCTTTACCGATTGCAGGTGCGTTGCGTATCGCTTCGGGCCATGAACCCGAAAATGACCAACGGAGCGAGCCATTTGGTTCAATTGCGTAAAGTTTGTCACCCCCGACATATACAGTTCCATCTGATCCGATTGCCGGGGTGGAAAGACCTACTTCAGAGGTCAATTTGCCGGGATTTATATCATATTTCCATAAAATTTCTCCATTTTGTGAAGTATGCCATAATTCATCTCCCTTAACAGAGCCATTAAGTGGATCGCGGATTTCAACTGTGAAATAAATTGTATTATCGGATGCTACTGCCGGCGATGAACGAATCTCACTGGTACCCAGCTGTATTCTCCAGATTTCCTCACCTGTTTCTGCATCCAACGCAATAAAAAACTGACTATTCAAATGGATGTCAAGAAGTGCTGCTGAAGTCCCAATATAGAGTGCTTTCTCATCTAGGCTCAAAGCGGGTGAGCAATAATAGGTTCCCGCAGGAAGTTGAGTTACCCATTTCTTGGGCATGCTTTCTTCAGGCTGAACATTTTTCTTCTTACAGCCTGGGAGGAAAATGCAGAGTAATAATGTGATAAAAATCAAATTCCTCTCTGAATGTGAGGAGAAACCAATATTTAAAACCCTTTTCACCTGATTATTGACAATAATTCCAGTTGTCATAAGGATGCTTAAATAAACAATTACAATATTACTAATTATGAAGATGAATTACATTTTATGAATAATGATGATCGTAATAATTTAAAATTACAGCATGACCACCAATTATTTGTATTTTATTTATGTATGTCAGGTGTTTTAAAACCTTTTTTAGAAGTGGTCAACGAAGTATTGATTGATTTTGTTTGAATGACGTTATTGTCTTTCATAACTTTATCAAACTTAAATCAATAAATGATCTTTTAATACCACGGCAAATGAAAAAACTTCTCTTTTCAATAACCATTAGTTTATTGTGGTTTAATCTGGTCGGCCAGAATGCCGACAGTATCTGGATCGTCAACAATTACACTAAAATGGAGCAATTAATACCCATGAGGGATGGCATAAAACTATTTACCTCAATTTACATACCCAAAGACAAATCGGAAGATCATCCCATATTAATGAAGAGAACTCCGTATTCCTGTGCGCCATATGGCGAAGATAACTGGCCTTCGCTTTGGGATAGTTATTTGAAAGCGTATTGTAAAGAAAGATATATTATAGTAGTCCAGGATGTTCGTGGCCGTTTCATGAGCGAAGGTGAATTTGTTGATGTCAGGCCTTTTAATCCCGGCAAAAAAACAAACAAGGACATTGATGAAGCCAGCGATGCTTATGATGCCATTGACTGGCTTGTTAATAATATTCCTCATAACAATGGGAAGGTAGGTGTATTTGGGATCTCTTATCTCGGCTTTTACGCCACAATGGCTGCAGCCAGCAATCATCCGGCATTAGTTGCAGTCAGTCCGCAGGCGCCTGTAACCAATTGGTTTATCGGTGATGACTTTCATCACAACGGGGCTTTTTTTATTCTGGATGCTTTCGGCTTTTACACAGCAATGGGTATTGGCTTCGGTTTGCCTCATCCCCATCCAACTACTCTTTTGCCACATACAATAGATGTTCCGATCCATGATAGTTACAAATTTTATCTGGAAACTGGTCCTCTGCCTGCTTTTTCAAAATTAGCAGGCGACAGTGTCCTTTTCTGGAAAGATCTGTATGCGCATCCAAACTATGACCAATGGTGGAAAGAAAGGGATGCGAGGAATGCAACTAAAAACCTGAAGCCTGCCATTTTATGGGTTGGCGGCTTGTTTGATGCAGAAGATAATTGGGGAACATGGAACTCATACAAGGCTGCTGAAGAGAATAACCCGGGTAAGATATTCAATAAGCTTGTAATGGGACCGTGGTATCACACTCAATGGGCTACTAATGACGGTACTCACCTTGGCAATATATATTTTGGAAGTAATACTTCTCTGTGGTATCAACAGAACATAGAAATTCCCTTTTTTAATTACTTCCTCAAAGGCACGGGAGATGTTTCGAAGATTGCCGAAGCCAATATTTTTCTTACCGGGGATAATGTTTGGAGACAATTTGACCAATGGCCTCCTTCCGGGAAAGAAGATGTGTTTCTTTTTTTGCAGGATAAAGGGAAACTGCAGTGGAACCCACCGGAACTATTAGCAAGTTCAAGTGAATACATAAGTGATCCGGCAAAACCTGTTCCGTACACTGAGGGGATCAACTTCTCAAGAACAAAAGAATACATGACCGATGATCAGCGATTTGCAGAATATAGACCTGATGTACTCGCATTCAAAACTGCTTCACTTGATGAAGATGTTATCGTAACGGGAGTTGTTACAGCCAGTCTGTTTGTGTCTGTTTCAACAACAGATGCTGATTTTATAGTTAAATTGATTGATGTTCTTCCTGACAGTTTATCTTATAATAAATTGGAAATCTATTCTGATAAAGAGCCTGTATTGGTATATCCGATGGGGGGCTAGAACGCTGGTCCATGGCGAAGTATTCAGGGGGCGGTACAGGAACAGCTTTGAAAATCCCGAACCATTTGTGCCAGGTAAAATTGAAATGATAAAATTCGAAATAGGTAATATTGCCCACATATTTAAAAAGGGCCATCGTATAATGATACAGATACAAAGCAGCTGGTTTCCTTTAGTTGACAGAAACCCACAGAAGTTTGTTAATATTTATAAAGCAGAGGAAAGTGATTTTCAAAAAGCAACCATTCGTATTTATCATGATGTAAATAATGCAAGTTCTATCCTGCTGCCGGTTCTAAAAAAGTAAGATATAATTTCTAATGATTTCCGGTCTTATATAGAACCTTGAGTACATAACGAAGGCTTAAAACAGACTTATAGCACATCAACCTCAGACCAGCCCGGAACGACTATCATGATGAATATAAGGTATTAGCTTCTCTTAGGGAAGCACAACAGTATATATTAAAAAAACATGAAGATTATATAAAATAAAATAAAAGGAGCCTTTACAACAGGTAACCTATTCAAAAAGAGATGCCAGTTTCTGGTATGTGGCGTGTAATTTCTCTACAGCAGCGTCTTTCTCTTTTGCATTTTTCCCTTTTAAAGCATCTTTAAGAGCAACAGTCTCATTATAAAGGTCTTTTGAAATAGTATAATATTCCGGAGTTTTGCCTTTCAGTCTTCTTGACAGTTTGTCCTCAGGAAACTTTGTTATCGCATCGGCCTGTGAAATAAGAGTATCCATTACACCTGCAATTTCATCATATCTCTTTTCAGGATACATCTTATGGTAAATCACATAAAGTGTCTGATGAAACACATCCATCTCTTCAACATATGGTTTTACAACCCTGTTCATTGCTTCGTACGCCGAGTGGAGTTTTTCAGCGGCAAGAAGTATAGCTTCGTCATTGTTTTCAGAACATGCCTTGTAGTAAGATTCGGCTACAGCGTTGAATTTTACCAGTTCGGACTTCCAGAGATTTTCTTTGTCCCGTAAAATACCAGGCAATTTTGCGCTGTTCATTTTTTCCATGTTAGCCTTGATCTGGGGGACAAAGCCTTTCAGGGCACCTATATCTTTAGCAGGATAAGCATTATGCCACATCGGATAAATGATTGTGTGAAAAGCCTGCAATTCAGGAACATCTGATGAAATTTCTGCAGCTTGTTCTTTTGTCTGAGCGAGGGCTGGAATGCTGGCGCCAAGCGCCAATAAAAGCATACCGGAAAATAGTCGTAACTTTTTCATATGTCTTTCTTAATTGTTGTTTAAAGTATTAATACAGTTATTAATATTATCAATTTTATAACAACTGCAAAGATAATCAGTACCTTAAATTCAGGATTATATTGCAGCTTTTTTAAAAATTTAAACTTCATATTTTTATCAATATTATTTCAAATTAATGTATGATATTAAGTATCATGTTCATAATGATAGTCATGGCTAAGTTTATTGGACTGATAGTTCTGTTCAATAAATAATTTTATTGTGGATTTCTTCTGCTTCTGCCTGAATGTGGTCAATATCCTGAGGCTCGGCATGAATATATACTTCACTTCTGGGGATTATGATATTTAAGTCTTTTTCAATTTTATCACATAATTCATGCACATTCCTGAGACTTGAATTTGGCTCTAAATGAATATTGAACTTAATGAAAGTATCAGCACCCGCTGTCCGGATTTTTAAACTATGGTATTTCTTTACATCGGTGTAGGTAGTCAATACTTGTTCTACTTTTGAAATTGAGCCTCTTGGTGCTCTATCGAGCAAGACATCTATAGCCCTTTTCCCCAGCCTGAATGAAACAAACAATACAATTAAAGCGACAGCCAAAGCAGCAATAGAATCGGCAAAAAAGAAGCCAAAATTCGCACAAATAAGACCTAAAAATACAACAGCCGAACTCCAGATATCTGTGGAAAAATGTAATGCATCGGCTTCAAGAGCCTGGCTGTTATGCTTCTTTGCAACTCTGTATAGTGCACGCGACCGTGTTATGTCAATTATAATTGAGCTGATTACTACTATATAACTCCAGGCATTTACTTCGATATGCGTCTTGCCGGATACAAGCCTTCCTATGGCTTCGTAAATAATCCATGCACATGTAATAAGAAGTAAGAAGGTTTCGATTAAGGCAGAAAAATTTTCTATTTTACCATGCCCGTAATTATGTTCTTTGTCAGCTGGCTTATCGGAAATCCGGACTGAAAAATATGTAATTATGGCTGCAACCAGATCGAGTCCGGAATGCAATGCTTCTGATAAAATCCCCAGGCTGCCTGTCAGGATGCCAATAACTAATTTAAATCCCGTTAAAAATATTGCAGCAAAAACAGATAATAGTGCTACCCTTTTTTTCTCTTTTACCATTTTAGAAAAGTTTAAAAATTAAACTTCACTCAATTACAAAAAAATGGATTAAGAGTTTTTGGGTGGTTGCCAGATTTGTGAATGGAAACTGTTCTCGAAATCAATATCGGTAAAAAAAAGTAATCCCTTTTGAATTTCTAAATTGGCGGGCCTTACTATAATTTCATTTTCTAATCCATCATCCTCCAGACTTTGGATATGTGAATGTTCGCAATCTCCTGAAAAATCAGGACACTCATAAGTTGGAGTTATGTCGTTTCGGGAAATTAAATTATTAGATAGACAATTAGCTATAAGCAACATAAAAGTGATTGTCAAAAGTTGATTTAGCCTGGATTTTGTTATTTTCCCCATGCTTACAAAGATAGCACATAGTTTTCAATAAAGACTTCGTTTCTTCACGCAAATATGCAAAAGCCGGTTCAGTTGACCACATTCGGCCGGACAGATTGCAGTAATAATATTTATCTAAATATCAAGGATTTAACTCAGGCTGAATATAGTCATTATATTCCTGCGAAAAGTGGTCATGGGCAGCGGCTTTTCCGGGTGATTGTTGAAGAGCCGCAAACCTTCAGATACGCTCAATTCTTTTATCAACAGGCTGATCTATAATAATCGGGACCTTTTCAACGACAACACTGGTGTTATCAAGATTGAAAGCCCTGTCTGCAGGAATACTGAGTCTTTTTACCAATGAATGTAATGAAATAGTAAAGCTGTCGATATTTGATAATTTAAAGTCATGAGGCATTATCCTGTCAATCAGGATAAATTTAAAATCACCCTGGAAACCTCGCTTTTTCATAGATGCAAATCCGCTTTCAAGCTTTATTTCACCTGATTTCACCAGATCTTCAAGGACTTCCCTGAAATAAAGGTTTATTTTCGGTTCAACTTTATATCCCAGGTGAAAATCGACCCTGATAAGTATTCCCGGTATTATCTGGTTAATTTCATACTGAAAGCGATTTGGCTCTTCTACCATGTCAACATGCAGAAGCCAGTATACATTTGCCCGTTTGGGTTGTTTATTAAATATGGAATACATCACTTTTGATTCTACCTGATCCTTGCTGTTGGCATGAATGATGTAAACGAGGTTGGTTGCAAACATCGGAACAGATTTATCCATGGTGAGGTCCCTGAACAAATCGAGGTAGCCTTTCAGATAGGCAAAAGTGATGTGCCGGTTTCTGAGTTTCCTGCCAAAATACCAGCCATACATTATTAAAGAAAACAGTGTGGTCAAAAGCAATGTAAACCATCCTCCATGGCTGAATTTGTGAAGATTGGCAATAAGAAAACTTCCTTCTATGGTTAAATAGACGGCCAAAAACAAAAGTATCAGGCTGTAATTAATTCTTTTTTGATAAAAATGATATGACAATAACAACGTGGTCACAATCATGGTTAATGTGATGGAGAGACCATATGCAGCCTCCATGTTCGATGATTCCCTGAAGAACACAACAGTAAGGCTGCAGGCTATCCAGAGGAACCAGTTCACAACAGGCAGGTAAACCTGCCCCCTGACCATTGTCGGATGAACCACCTTGAACTTGGGCCAGAAATTCAGGGAAATTGCCTCACTTATAAGAGTGAATGATCCGCTGATTATTGCCTGGCTTGCAATGATGGCTGCAGATGTAGCCAACACAATTCCGGGCATCAGGAACCATTTTGGCATTATCCCAAAAAATGGATTAACGGCAGCCCCTTTATCTATGTTCAGCATCAGAAAGGCACCCTGTCCGAAATAATTAAGCAGGAGTGCAATTTTAACAAATCCCCATGTCACCTGGATATTCAATCTGCCACAATGCCCAAGATCAGCATAGAGCGCTTCAGCACCTGTTGTGCAAAGAAAAACGGCACCCAGCAAAATAAAGCCACCGGGATAATCTGTAAGAAACCGATAGGCATATGCGGGATTTACCGCCCTTAAAATATCCGGATGCTGAACCACCTGAGATAAGCCCAGCGCAGCAAGTGTGGTAAACCATATAAGCATAATCGGGCCAAACGAACTTCCGATAAGATTTGTACCGAACTGTTGAATGAAAAACATGAAGGCCAGTATGCATAAAACAATCAGAACAACCGGAATATCCGGATTATAAAGTCTTAATCCTTCAATCGAAGAACTGACAGTAATAGCAGGAGTAATAATACCGTCAGCCATAATTGCAGCTCCTCCGATCATTGTCAGGACAGCAATCAATGATGATTTTCTCTTAATCAGCGCAGCCAGGGCAAAGATGCCTCCCTCGCCCCTGTTATCGGCTCGCAAAGTTATCAGAACATATTTAATTGTTGTGGTCAGAGTCAGTGTCCAGAAGATACATGACAAACCCCCGTAAATAAGCAACTGATTTATATTTTCCGATCCACCCTGAATGATGGCTCTCATGGTATAAAGCGGGCTCGTCCCGATATCACCATACACTATTCCGAGTGCAACTATTGCACCGGCAAAGGATAATTTCTTAATATCCTGATGCTTACCTGACCCTTTCTCTTATTCATCGAAGTGACAAAGCGTCCAAAAATAATGATGAAACTGTACAATTATTCCGGAAGATGAAAATAAATATTTACAACTGCAAGTAATTAAGGTGATTATCAGGTTTAAAACTTATTCGCCCTGTACTGATATGTCCGGCATGCGATTTATCTTTAAATTTGGCTGATCGTTAAATAATTCCGGAAAGTTTGAGTCTTTACCAGGTAAAGAAAGAAATGCTGAAAAAACTACCTTGAAACACTTTGACACTAAAATGTTCCAAACCTGATCTGACTGAAGAGGATTTGCTATGCGACATTCATTTATCCTGTTTACTGCTTTCATAAACATTATTGGCTCTGCGCCCGTATTTTCTCAACCGGCCTTTCCGGGTGCTGAGGGATTTGGCGCTAATACCATCGGCGGAAGAGGCGGGAGAGTTATAGAGGTTACGAATCTTAATGACAGTGGTTCCGGCAGTTTGCGGGAAGCTGTTGAAGCTGAAGGATCAAGAATTATAGTTTTCCGGGTATCCGGTACCATAGCCCAGAAAACAATTTTAAGAATCTATAATCCTTATATAACCATCGCCGGACAGACTGCTCCAGGGGATGGAATCTGTCTTAAAGATAATGAGCTTGAAATAGCAGCTGATCAGGTGATTGTTCGCTATATACGATCCCGCGCAGGAGACAGGGTCAGCAAAGAAAATCACGGTATTAATATTGTGGCAGGCAAAAATATTATTGTTGATCATTGTTCAACAAGCTGGGCAATAGATGAAACTCTTTCAGCCACAACAAGAGGCCACCTGGGCAATCTATCAGTGCAATGGTGCATAATCAGTGAAAGCCTGAACAATTCCAGGCATTCAAAGGGACCACATGGCTATGGCTCTTTAATCCGTGGAGGCTGGGGTAATGGTTACACTTTTCATCATAATCTTTACGCACATAATTCAGCACGAAATCCCAGGCCGGGTAATTACAACAACCGCCTTAATGATCCGGATGGTTTTATATTTGATTTTCGTAATAATATTATATATAACTGGGGCGGAAGGTATGCGGGATATAACGCTGACGGATCAAACAAGGCAAATAGCCTGACAAGAATGAACTTTATTGGTAACTATTACAAAGGGGGATACAACTCTACGGATAATTTTGCTTTCTCAGAAACCACCACCTGCAATAAAGCATATTTCAACGGTAATTGCATGAATGGCAGTTTTCCGGATGATCCGTGGTCTCTTGTACTCTTCAGTAATTTCTCAGATGAACAGAAAGTAACTTACAAACAGGCAGTTCCGGTTCAGGTTGCTCAGGTTAAAACAGATGATGCGATTACGGCATACAAGAGGATTCTTGCTGATGTCGGCGCGGTGTACCCGAAACGGGATGCAGTAGATAGCAGGATTATAAATGATGTAATAAACGGATCAGGCAAAATCATCGATTCTCAGGATGAGGTCGGCGGATGGCCTGAACTGAAGTCTGCTACGCCACCTGAAGATTCTGACCATGACGGAATGCCTGATGATTGGGAGATTGCGCATGGACTTAATCCAAATGATAATTCGGATGCCCAAAAGACAAGTTTAAGTTCAAAATCCTATACTAATATTGAAGTGTATATCAATGGCCTGGTAGCTAAGGAAGTGATCTCCGGCAACGGTATCTGAATTAATAATTACTATGAAAACAAGCATCTCTTTTTTAAGGTTATTATCCTGTTTGGTTTTGTCTCAGATGACCATGTTCTCATTTTCACAATCAAGAGGGCTTAAGACTATCACCGAAAAGGAGCTCAGATACCATCTTGAGTTTCTCGGAGCCAGGGAATTCAGGGGAAGGGAAACTCCCTCTCCCGAACTGGAAATCGCTACTCTTTATCTTGGTAACTGGTTAAAGAGCGCCGGCCTCAAGCCTGTAATGGCAGACGGGACATTCTACCAGAGTGTTCCATTAACTGTTGCATCTGTTTTTCAGCCTGATACAAAGATTACACTATTTAAGGGGAGCGGTGAACAGGTATATTATTTCGGGAAGGGTTTTTCCGGAAATTTTTCCGTCAGCGGAACTTATTCTGGAAATATTGTTTTTGCCGGAGCCGGCATATATGACCCCGGAAATGGCTGGGATGATCTTAGTGGTCTGGATCTGTCAGGTAAAGTTGTTGTTATTCTTGATGTACAGCGCCCGGGTACAAAATATGAGCTGGGATCAACCCTGGCCAGCAGGCTAAATTCACGGATTTCAGAAATCCGGAGAAGGGGAGCTTCGGCAGTTTTATCGATTGTTAGTCCTGAAAGACAAGATCAAATGAAGCAGGGGTTAAATATTTTTGATTACATCCCCACAGGAAAATTGGGAACCCTTTATGATTCTCAGAGGACAGATTCCGGATCAGGTATCGGAACAAACACAGGTGCCCCAGATAACCGGCGTCCCCCTCAGTTTGAAAGGGCTGAGATCAGCCATGAGGTGGCTGCTGAGATGCTTAATGTATCTGTCGATGAAATAGCACGCATGTTTGAAATGATCAATAGTGGACAACAGGTTCCGGCCAAAGAAGTACCCGAAGTGCATCTCCGTCTTGATGTTGAGGTTCATTCCATCAGATCGTCATCCCGGAATGTTGTTGCACTTGTTGAAGGAACCGATCCGGTATTGAAGAATGAATATGTTGTCATCTGTGCTCACCATGATGGCCGTGGCATTGATGACGGTGAGATAATTCCGGGAGCTGACGATAATGGCACAGGCACTGTTGCCCTGATGGAGATCGCGCAGGCTTTGATCACCGAGAGACCTGAACGATCAGTAATACTCGCATGGTTTACAGGTGAGGAACAGGGATTGAATGGCTCCCAATATTTCATCAACAACTGTCCCGTTCCCGTTGAGAAGATAAGCGCCTGCCTTAATCTGGATATGATAGGACGCAATGATACCGATAGCCTGTTCCTTGTTGGGTCTGACCTGTTAAGTACTGGTCTGGACGAATCCATTAAAAGGGCTAACAGGAATCCGGGGATTAATTTCGGATTTGACTACAGATATTCTGATCCGACACATCCCCAGAGAGTCTATTTCAGGAGCGATCATTATCCCTTTGTCAGGTTCGGAATACCGGGTGTATGGTTCTTTTCCGGGTTCACTCCTGATTATCATACTTTGCGTGATGTCACGGAATTTGTTGATTACGTCAAGGTTTTAAAAACCACGAAGCTCGTTTATCTGACAGCGTTTGATATTGGTAATATGAAGGAATTGCTAAAACTCGATGTAAACCCTGCGGTCACAACCCGTGGAATTCATAATCTGACTGAAAGAAGTTTGTTCGAGTGAGTATTAAAGGAAATTAAACAATGTAATTCAAGGACTGAAAAAAAATCAAATCAAGGCAGGGTTATGAAGATGCCGTTAAGACTAAGATGCAGTCACTCATAGACTTGAGTATAAATATTATCATGACTTGCAGCATAGCCATGAATATTACCAGGCACCTTTGCCGGTCTCCTGAACCGGGGGACACTTTACGCTCCCGTAAGAGCAGTAAACACAGCAATCTCCGGGCATGGGTTTGAGAACCTGACCACAGTTGGTAAAGGGCACGATCTTTGAGGGTCTCAGGCAGAAAGTCATTAATTTCCCTAATCAAAAAAAAAATGATAACCCTGACAGTAATAATACTTGCCATAATTGTATTTATTGCCAAGCAACTAAAAAAGGAACAAACAGAATAATT
This sequence comes from uncultured Bacteroidales bacterium, assembly GCA_963849945.1. Classification (GTDB taxonomy): domain Bacteria; phylum Bacteroidota; class Bacteroidia; order Bacteroidales; family VadinHA17; genus SR-FBR-E99. The sequence continues at coordinate 50,716 of CAWKJD010000016.1, forward strand.
TAAAATATAATTGGATAAAGACAGTACGCCATGCTAAAAGCCACCACAACTGAGGCAGAAGTACCACTGTCAGGTGCTTTAGCTGTTTATTGTAAAGTGTTTTTTTGAAATTTACTCAATTCTGCAAGAAATTTTTCCCTTGACACAATATGAGGTGCATGACCTTCCGGCAATTCGATGACCTGTGAATTTGGCAGGGCCGAAGCAAGAACGTCTATTATTTTATGTAAGAAAGGAGCTGAACCTGTTCCTTTTACCAATAATACAGGTGCATTGAATTTACGGAGGCGTTCCAAATCATCTTTATGGCTTGTAACTGCCTGACTATTGCGCAGCGACCGTTTAAACGGGAGCCATTGCTTCCACTGAGGAAGTTCGCGTGGCGACTTTCCTGGTTTGACAAAGCCCACTTCCTCTAAAAATCCGGCAAGCATATCATCTGTAATGTCGTCATGCAATGATTCCAAAAAACTCATGGTCTTTCGGGTCTGAGCATCCAATTTCCCTCTATCACCAAGAACCCATAAAGCTGGTGGTTCAATGAGCGTCAGGGTGCGAATTCTTCCGGGGTGGTTAAGTGCAAAATTGAGAGATACAAATGCTCCAAAAGACCACGCTACAACGTCAATTGGATTCATATATCCGAGTGTATCGAGGGTCGCTCTGAGTGCATCACTCTCTGTCTCAACCGAATAGCTAACCGGCAGCTCACGATTTTCAATCCCATATTCGACACTTAGAAGCTGAACGCTTATTACCCTCCTGTGCGATGCCGCAAATGTGTCGATAAAGGATTCCCGGCTTTTCCATCCTGTCAAGCCTCCCGAAATTAGCAGAATTGGTACTCCTTTGCCACTGACTCTTGCCTTAAGCTGTAATTTATCAATCATAGCTTTCTTTGTTTAGAGTAACGACCTGAGAGAAGTATCCGGAATTTCCCGGGACACAAAACTGAAATTTGATACCAGGAAAGAAGAAAGAAATTTCTTGAGTTACCAGTGATTGGTCGTTTGAATACAAAAAACCATAAAGTTGCTTATAGTTAAAGTACTACTGAATATATGAAGACGGATAAAGCAAAAGGGTAATTGAAGGTTACAGTGGCTTTAACACCTGATGTGATTGAATCTTGTCCTCTGAAACCTATCGTTTGTCAAAATTGCGACTTTCTGAGTATCAAATATTTTGCTCCTCTATTATTCAGATAATTAATACTATAGGAAATTTAATGACCTGACTGTCTGTTTACTCCCTTGTTTTCTTGTAAAAATTGATCCCTTTTTGACGAACAATCACATTCCTGTTGTAAGTCGTTTCGAATTATAAATGAACCTGCATTTTTTTTTGATCAACGTACTTTTAAACTCTCTCAAAGTGCCACCAGTTGGGATTTATATGGTTGTTTGAATTATGCTTATGCATTACTTTTAATGCGAAAAACAGAACAAATAAAAGTGAAGACATTTAATCATATTTCTTCAGGTTGAACCCCAGGGGTCATACGCAAGAAAAAATTCAGCTTAAGATTAAAACCAGGTGAAAATTAATTCTTCCATACGAATCATTCTCACTTGCATAATATTCCTGCTTGGTTCTTATAAAGTTCCGGGCGGGAGACCTGTAATGACAGAAGAAATGAAATTTCAGGCTGAAAGAGCATCGTTTTATTTTCAAATCAGGGACCAGCCATTCAGTGAAGATTTATTGAAAAAATGCATTTACTATGAGCGGATAAAATATCAGGATATCGTCATTTTACAATCACAACTTGAAACAGGAAATTATACCTCCGATATTTTTTTGAACGGAAATAACTGCTTTGGCATGAGGTTCCCCAAATGCAGGCCAACTACTGCAATTGGAACGTATAAGGAACATGCACAATATTCTCATTGGTCTGAATCTGTTATAGATTATGCACTGTGGCAGGAATGGTATCTATCACGGGGATATAGAATTGGAGGAAGCAATGATGATGCTTTTTATCTGGTATTTTTAAATTGTGTCCATTATGCGGAAGATTCCCGTTATATTTCCAAATTAGTAGAAATGGCACGGAAGGATATGACATGAGAACAGAATTGGATAACCTGATTTTTATAGTGTCAGGAATTATGTAAATGACATTTACAAACGCTTAGGATATTCTCATTTCATCACAGTCGTTGCGGTCGCAGATATTATTATTCTTCCGGTACTCTATTCTTCTGTGAGCTGTGGATAAACAATTAATGTAGTCCTTAATATTTACAACTTTATCCGGATTTTTGACGACCAGGGGTATCACCCCGATCTCCTGAATACCATCTTTTTCTTTGTTTTCCGTTTCACAGACAAAGTACATTTCCCTGTCAATTTCCAGGGGATCTCCGGCAACCGGAACCTTATCAACAGTTAAATCCGGCAGGTTAGAATGGTCCACAACATTAAAGGGTTTAATTTTCATTTTACTCATAATTACTGAAACTATAATTAAGCACTTGCTAAACCTTGTAGTCTATCAGGTTTTTATTAGCCAGCCTGTTTAACTGATACCTGATACTTCCCTCTGAAAGCCCGAATTTCTCAGCCATCTCATCTCAGGAGCCGGCAATTTTATGTTATTAATCCTTTACAGTTATACCGGCGGCAAAATACCCACCAGTGTATTCCCGATTTAAAATAGTACCTGGACAAGTCGTACATTTTGGTCTCCACTTTGCCTGAGGCCAAAAGCTCTGACAACTTTTTAATGTTTTTAAGTTGCTTTGCCATCATTACTTTATTCATTAAAGAAAAAGTATAAAAGAAACCCCTTGAAGCCATATTGGTATTAATATAACCTTTGATCTTGCACCATAATTGTGATTTATCTCCTTGTTCCACAATCCTGTATTCTAAAAACATACACTTCATGTACAGGCTGATCGGTGTGTTAATCGGTTCGCAGAAACGGCATACTATAAAATAATTTTCGTCAAATTCCACTATATGAAACGACAGCAGGTAGTGTGTATTGACTTTCAGGGGAGGCAGGTTTTTAATAATATAATCAGGTGATTTTCTGCCATTGTTGTCAATGAAATCATAACTGTAAGGTGCAATACGCATCTGTTTCAACCACACAAAAATGTCTGATGAATTGGCAGATATTTCAGTACCATGCAGCAATTCCCTGCAGTCAGTATTTGGTATATCGGGCAAGGAATCAACAAAAAAGTAAGGGACAGAAAGAGATTTTATCTTCATTTAAATGCTGACGTCATACCAACTTAAATAAAGGCTTTTGTTTCATAAATGTACAAAATCTCAAAATCCCAGTCAAAATTAACTACCCTGCAAGCTGTCCTCTGCCTGTCCGGACTTAATAAACAGGGATTTTATGCGCTGACCGGTTATAATCCGGTAAAAGATGACCAGAGTAATCAGATATACATTTCGGGGCCAACACCACAGGGGTGCGGTTTATTCCCCAACAAAATCGTATTTTCGATACATGTAATTTTAAAATCAAAAAAGGAGGTTATTATGCCAGGTCCGGGAGCATATATGTTTGGAAAAGAAGAATTGGACGCAGCTGTAGAAGTAGTGAAAAGTGGTTATCTGTTTCGATATGGAAATGAAACTGATCCTAAGTTCCTGCACAAAGTCTCTACTCTGGAAACGGAATTTGCCAGGTATTGTGATACTAAATATGCATTGGCAACCTCATCAGGGACCAGCTCTCTTGTAGCTTCACTCCTGGCGCTTGGATTAAAACCGGGTGATGAAATTATTGTCCCGGCATATACATTCGTGGCCAGCTATTCATCTGCAATTTTTGGAGGGTTTGTCCCGGTACTCTCAGAAATAGACGAGAGCCTGACTCTTGATCCGGACGATATTGAGCATCGTATCACACCCCGGACAAGAGCGATCATGCCTGTTCACATGCTCGGGAATCCATGCAATATGGACAGGATAATGTCAATTGCAAAAAGACATAATCTTTATGTGGTGGAAGATTTATGCCAGGCTGCCGGCGCCTCTTACAAAGGGAAAAAAGTCGGTGCAATCGGCGATATGGGCGCATTTTCACTGAATATTTTTAAAACTATCAATACGGGCGATGGTGGTCTGCTTGTGACTGACAATGAGGAACTTTATGCATCTGCTTTTGCAATACATGATCAGGGCCATAAACCCCTGCGCGAAGGTGTGGAGATCGGGTCGAGAAATCAGCTCGGGTTAAATTTCAGAATGAATGAACTTACAGCAGCTGTCGGTTTGGCTCAGCTGGCAAAAATAGACACGATCGTGTCAATTCTGAGGCAAAAAAGAGGCAGGTTCAAGAAGCTGATCGCTGAGTCAGAAGGATTTAAGTTCCGTAAGCTTAATGACCCTGACGGCGACTGCGCAACAATCTGCACTGTTATTTTCGACACCAGGGAACAGGCTATTAAAGTAGCCTCCGCATTAGGTTCAAAAACAGTTGATCAGAGCGGATGGCATGTTTATTCCAATATGGAACACGTCCTGGAACACCTGAAAAATATCGGGCAGCCCTGCACGAAGGGATCTTACCCCAGGACTGATGATATCCTCAGACGTTCAATAAATATAAGTATAGGTGTTGTTGACGGAGGACTTGGCGCTGGCTGGGGTATTAACATTAATTCCTCCGATACTGACATTGAGACCGCGGCAGAACAATTCAATCTTGCCTGCAGGTAAATTTTAAAATGCTCAAAAAAAGAAAATGAGAAAAAAATCATGGTTTTATTCCGGCCATCCGGTTATTACTGCTTTAGTGACAGGAATAGCTCTTCTCAATGTTCAGTGTCAAAAACCGGAAAAGGATAGTATATCCGTATTTACCTCATCACAGGAGGGCGACAGACTGACGCAGGGAACTGACATCCGGTTTACTGCAGAAAAAAAGTCTTCTATCCCGATAATCATTATTGATGAAAAGGTGCGTTTCCAGCAAATAAGCGGCTTTGGGGCAACATTCAATGAGGCAGGCATGATATGCCTGAATGCAATCAGCGCTGAATCCCGCGACAGCGTCCTGAAAATGTTGTTTGACCCCGGGTCAGGTGCGGGGTTTACAGTTATGAAGTCTCCGATCGGAGCATGTGATTTTGCTTCTGCCGGTCCGTGGTATACTTATGATGATACTCCCGGAGATACAGCCATGAACCATTTTACAATCGAAAGAGATCTGGAGCCAGACGGCCTGATAACTTTTATTAAAGAAGCTTCGAAATTTGGCAAATTTGAGATTGAATCTCCTATGGATTTTGCTCCCGACTGGATGTATTACGGTCTTAACGACGGCGAAAAACATATTAAACCTGAATATTATAAAGCTCTCGCAAAATACTATTCCATGTATCTGAAAGCATATGCAGATAACGGGATCACAATAAATTACCTGAACCTCTTCAATGAAGCGGATAACTCCTGGTACTCAAATGTGACATATAAGGTTATCGGGGAACTGATTAAGAATTATGTTGTACCTCAGCTCAGGTCTGATGGATTAGATGTCAAGATCCAGTTAGGTGAAACATCAAATCGTCCGGAAGCGCTTGAAAAATTTCCGGATGTCCTGGGAGATTCCTTAATAAGGAAGCAAATTCATTCATTAACGGTCCATGGTTATGACTGGGATCAGTTTTCTTCCCTTACTGAACTGCATAACAGGTATCCGGATATTCCCATATGGCAGACAGAAGTGTGTTATGCAAGGGTCAACGACACGCCATCCAACGAACCTCCCGACAGGCCTTTACCTCTGCCAGTATATGATTTTTCTGATGGAGAATATTGGGGTAATATGATAATGAATGATATGAAAAACTGGGTGTCAGCATGGATCTACTGGAATATGATTCTGGATCAGAACGGAGGTCCCTGGCTGGTTTCCGTGAAACACGGAGATCCGGATAATAACCGGCAGCATCCCGTGGTCATTATTGACAGAAATACGAAAAAAGTCACATATACGGGTCTGTATTACTATCTGGCTCATTTCAGCAGATTCATAAGACCCGGCGCTTACCGCGTAAATGTCACGGGAGGTATTCCTAAACTTAATTCTGCCGGTTTTATTAATACCGACGGAAGCATTATCCTGAACATCATTAATAATGCGGATGAAACCGAATGTAAAATTGCATGGAACAATAAAATGGCTGTCCAAAAGCTAAAAGCTCATTCTATAACAACTCTGAAATGGGATATTCCGTATTCGGGTTTAACAATGACCGGTCCCTAATTCATGACAGGTACCGTAAGAAATGAGTTTTCTAATGACACAGTTATTTTGAAAAAAACATTTTTACGGCTACCAGAACCAGCAGGATGCTGAAAATTTTCTTAAGGGTACTCTCCGGAATTGATACGGCAAATTTTGATGATAGCCAGCTGCCAGCCATAAAAGCGACAGCAATTATCAGTGCGTATAGCAGATTTACATTACCGGCTTTATAATAATTGTATGCCGCAAACATCCCTATCGGAGGAAGCATTACGGCAAGGCTTGTGCCTATAGCCTGATGCTGGGAAAACCCCAGCAGAAAAACCATGGCAGGGATCATTATGATTCCGCCACCCAGACCGAGAAGACCTCCCAGGATGCCTGCGACAAGCCCTATCAACAGTAACATAAGAAAGCTATAGATATCCATATTGCCTTTTATTTTTAATTCGTCTTTCATGCCTGATTAAAGAAATATGAACAAAATTACGAAGCTATTGTATATAAGGAAGGATTACACGCATTGATTTTAATTTAAAATGTATTTTAGTATAATTACCGTCAAAAGAAACAGGCGCAAACCGCAATGGGAGCGCTCCAAAAAAAACAATGGCATCAGAGTTTGATATAAAAGCACAGGAATGGGATAATAATCCGATGCATTGGGATCGTTCTGCCGCGGTTGCTGATCATATCAGGCAACTCATACCCTTAAATAAAGAGATGACTGCCCTGGAATTTGGCGCCGGTACCGGGATTGCCAGCTTTCTTCTTAAAGATTACCTGAAGGAAATCACTATGATGGATAATTCATCCGAAATGGTGAGGGTAATGAATGAAAAGATAAAGAAAACGGATGCCAAAAATCTGAGAGCTTTGAACTTTGATCTGGAGCATTCTGATTATACAGAGGCGAAGTTTGACTTCATCTTTACCCAGATGGCTCTTCATCATGTTAACGATATCGGGAATATTTTAAGAAAATTCCACGATCTTCTAAATCCGGGCGGTTACATAGCAATTGCTGATCTTTACCCTGAAGACGGCTCATTTCACGGGGACGGATTTACAGGGCATAAAGGATTTGATACTGATATTCTATCAAATCAGGTCAGAGATCAGGGATTTACAGGTATCAGCCACAGAAAATGCTACGTCATGACCAGAAAAATATCCGACATTGAAGTAAAATACTATGATATATTCCTGTTAATCGCCAGGCGAGAGACAGTTAACTAATAAATAATCAGCAAAATGGAAGTAACTTTTGACGGAGGTAAAGTAATTACCGCACACCTTAATGGCCATGCTATCATAACCGACCAGCCTGTAAGGGGTGGCGGAGGTGATACTGCACCCTCACCCTATGATTTGTTTCTGGCATCTATTGGCACCTGTGCCGGTATTTATGTCAAATCGTTCTGCGATCAGCGCAACATTCCTTCAGAAAATATTACAATTATTCAGGCTGTTGAATTCGACAGCCAGACCAGGATACCTGCGAATATCAGACTGGATATCAAGCTGCCTTCAGATTTTCCTGAAAAATACAAAGCTGCGGTTATAAATGCTGCTGAACTATGCGCTGTAAAAAAGACAATCAATAATCCCCCGAAGTTTGAAATAATAACTTCTACAAAATAACACGATGAAAATTGATGTGACTGAACAGCTTGACGGATCATGCGTTTGTCAGCTGCGTCCAAGACGTAAAAAGACCTGAATATTTGATTTTTGCCGGGATTGATTTTGAAGCGGTTAATCAGCCCGGCTTTTGGACAAATACGGAATTATGACATCATTTTTGTAATCGCTTGTTCCGTCGTAGGTGATAGTGACAACAGGTACTCCTGTTATATTCCTGATTTCGCCTGTCATTGCCTCCGTTACAAGGGAAGGGCAGCAAAAGGCGGGATTTGCCTGGACAAAGAGCGATATATCAGGGTAATTTTCCAGCAGATAAAAGATTTTTAAAATATTTTCATATGATTCACCTGACTGATACGGATTAATGTTAAATCTGGCAAGATTCTTTTCCAGTTTTCCGGGGTTAATAATTTTACGGGGTCCCAGGTATTTTTCGAAATACCGGTAATATTTATCATCAAAAAGGGTCAGGCAGGAACTGATCATTCTATGCTGTGCTGCACTAATATATTCTTTTCTGTAAATAGATCGGCGTATTATATTTCCCAGGGTCATCCTGACAATATCTGTATAGGGTGTTGTAATAATTTCACCGCCGGCATCTTCAATGGTCCGGTATAATTCCTGATTCATAATGTCATTGTCACAAACATAAAAATCGCCAAACAAGGCGACTTTTGGCTTCTTCCCTTCCCTGCGGGGGATGCCGTCAAACAGACTGATAGCTTCAGTAACAGCTTTCTCCATCGTTTTTTTGCCGAGAAATGCTCCTTCAAGAATCCCCGCAATTTCCGTTACTACCCTGTCTGTATCACCCTTATTTATTTCATAGGGTCTTATTTTGTAGCTCGTCATCCGTATCATTCCTCCAAGCAGATACGCAAAGTAGGCATAATAGCAGGCGCTTAAAGAAATCTCAAGATGTGTCAGTAGCCCGCTGTAAACGTGGGCTTTTTCAAAACCGTGCCCGTAATTTTCAAAAATGCTTTTAATATACTCGGGGTACAGTCTGAGATTACATGACAGCTTTGATTCTATTGCCCAGAACATGGTATTTTCGGGTTTCAGATTTTGTTCCCCGACAAATTCAATAAATTCCTGGGCTATAATATTAATCGGAAGACATTGTCCCGTATTATGTACCATGCTTTTCTTTATGATGAGCTCACTTGATTTCATTAAGCGGGCGTCAATACCTGTTCTTCTCAGGTTTGCAACAAGCAACGGGGAAACTATCGGATCCCACTTTGGAAACAACAAAGTCTTGCCGGAAATGCTTTTTGTTATTTGCGGTAAAATCTGTCCGGCCTCGAATTTCGGTTCTTCTCCTCCGAGCAGGGAATGATTTTTAAATGAGCGTACCGCAGCCTCAATCCTGGTTTCATACCCTAAATTTGAATCATGCTCATCGATCTGAAGAATGAGATAGGGTTTCCTGCAACTGTTAAATATCCTCCTGAAATATTCGATAATGAATGAATCAGGAGCGCACTTGAATGCCGTAATCAGTACGGGATACAGGTTTCTGGTATTCGCAATTATTTTAGCTGCTTCAAGGATCCTGGTGACATAATACCATGGTACCCTCTTCAGCAAAACTGAAATATCTTCTGTATCGATATTATCAGTGGAAATCATGTCCTGATAGAAAGACTTAATTCCCAGGCTGTTAAAAATGTCCGGGATACCTTTGTTCAGTGTTCCGGAAAGAACTATGTACGGCCTCCCAAGCAACACAACAGAAATTTCCTTATCCGGCTGGAATTGTTTCCTGAAAACATTGCCAAGTTGATTCTTTTTGTTTGAATGGTAAAGCAATGCCTCGTTAAAAGCATTGAGTACGGTAATATAGCTTATCTTATTTTTTAATACAGGTTTTAAGCATTGGTGCAGCTTTTGCGCCACATAATATTTCCCTTTCGGGAAACTTAATAACGGGGTAAGGCATTTGTTCGGGATATCGTTAATTTTCAAGGTATAAACCAGGGATGCACTGAACTGGGTATAATAACAATACTGCCCCTTGTCTTCCTTCAATTCGTCACGGGTTTGCAGCAGCACCGGCAGGAAGATATAATCTGCCTTATCAGAAAGATAGACGACATGTCCGAAGACTGAGTTGATCGGAGAACAAAATTCAGCCCCTGCAAGGAATTTTCCTGTTTTCAGAGAGTCACGGTAGTCTTCACTTGTTACGGTTCTGACAGACAGGTTATTGAAAAACCTTTTCCAGAATGGCAGATCATCGAATAAATGAAGAGTGGCCGGTATTCCGATAGTAATATCATTTCTTAAGTCAGTGGCCGGGCCGACTGAAAATATTTTATCCCTTGCCTTTAAGAGATCAAAGCCTGTCTTGTTTTTTGAAATATAATGGCGGGTATCGTAATCCCTTCCGCACATGAAACCGAAAGCGACCTTCTCACCTGAAACAACTGCGGAGCTGATACAGCAGTTATTTGTGCACAGGGTGCATGTTTCGGTTTCTATTTTGATTTCCTCGCTGTAAATTTTAATTCCTCTGAAACCTGTTTTGCCTGTCCCGCTTTCCTGCACCATCAGTGCCGTGCCCAGCGCACCAGTCAGGTGGCAATACCGTGACACATAAATTGGTTTGTTTAACCGTTGTTCAAAAGCCGCAACCAGTGCTTTGTTTTTGGCAGTTGCGCCCTGAAAACAAATATTTTGTCCTATGGAGGCTTCGGTGGCAACTTTTTTCAGATAGTTCTCGGTGACCGAATGAAGGGCTGTTGCCAGAATCTCATCAACAGAGTACCCGGTGTTGAGAAGCTGGCTGATATCGCGCTCCATGAATACAGCGCAGCGGTCACTGGCCAGTGGCGAACTGACATTTTGAGCCTTTCCCGTATAATCAGATAATGAACAGCCCAGCTTCTTCACCTGTTCCTGCAGAAAGCTTCCCGTGCCCGCAGCGCATACGCTGTTCATCTGGGAGAAGGTCACACTCCCGTTGTGCATAAGTGTGAACTTTGCATCCTGTCCGCCTATTTCAATTATAGTATCTGTGTCGGGATTAAGTTCAAAAGCTGCCCTGGCATGTGAGGTGATCTCGTCAATAATCAGATCTGCATTAATAATTTTCCCGATAAATTTTCTCCCCGAACCGGTAGTTCCGATGCCGGCGATTATGACTTCAATGTTCTGCTTCCCCGTAAGATCATCAATGGCTTCCAGAATGGATTTTACTGCCGATAATGGTTTCCCTGCCGTGTAAGTATAGAATCCGGCAACAGGTTTTTTATTTTCATCAATCAGTATACACTTGGTGCTTGTAGAGCCGATATCAATGCCGGCATAAACGGTGTAAGCGGTATTCCGCGTCAATGCGGAGTAGATGTCTGTCTCGACCTCCGAAGGATGCAGGGATACTACAGGTTTAAACCGGTATGACAGTTCATTTGTGAAATCAGGATATCTGCTCAGGTTCAGGGAGAGCGGCCCGTGAAAATACTGCTTCCCGGCATTTGCCCTGATAAGGATATCATCGAATGAATTAATATCCAACGGAACGAATTCGGTTTTATCCCGCAAAAGCATAAGTCCGGCCCCTATGGCTCCAAAAAGGTGAGAATTATCGTCCTGTAAAAAGGTAGTATTTAATAATTTCTCCAGATAGCCTCTGACAACCAGATTCTTCGATACACCGCCTGTCATTATAACAGGTATTGCCGGCGGTTCCGAGTTGAACACCGCATTGTTGATGTTTTCTGCAAGTCCTTTACACAGGCTGTCGCATATTGCATTGACTGAAAAGCCTCTTTGCTGCGCATGAATAATATCCGTATTGGAAAACACCGCGCAGCGGGTGGCTAAGAAAGGAGTGGCTTCAGTGTTATTTTGTGCCCTGATGCAAAGTTCTTCAATGCCGGAAAGGTTCAGCCTGTCTGCCTGCTGATCAAGAAAGCTGCCTGTTCCTGCAGCACAGGAGGTATTTATTTTTGTGGATTGATAATTGCCGTTGTGATCGAATTTTATAAGCATGAATTTCTCGGCACCGATGTGGAGAATTGAAGCGGCATTTTTGCAGTAATGCATTGTGGCTGCCATAATCGCAACCTGAATATTATAATTCAGAACATGTTTCTTATTCAGACAGGCCGAAGATGAAGTGCATGCTATTGCCTTTATCTGAGACAGGTTGAATGTTTTGCCTGCTTCTGAAAATGCAGCGCGGATATTTCCCTTATGAGGCTGATAGAACTGCTTTAGAATATGACCTTCCCTGCTCATCTGCACAATGGAAAGTGAGACTGACCCGATGTCAATGCCAAGAATTGAATCCCCTGTTGCAGAGATATTAGCCATATTATTGCCCTTTCAGGTTTGGCAGATGGTCATATTGTTCTGTTAAATAATGATACGGCATATTATAAACAGATAAATGACAAACAACCGGGATTAAGGCGCGGGGGGACTTTCCATTGCCGGCCCGGTTTCTTATAGGAGGTCTGGGCCGGAAATGCTCATAATCTTCCGGACCATTTCAGTGACACTGCGGAAATCTATCTTCCCCGTGCTCATCATCGGCAAATCCTTAATAACTATAAATTGCCTTGGAAGTGCGATAATGGGAAGTTCTTTCATCATCTTCCTCAGAACTTCTGTTTTGTTTACCTCTGCGGAGACAGTTGCAACGACATAAGAGCCCTTTTTTTCATCCGACACCTCGACGACGCAGCAGGCTACCCCTGCCGGAAGGTACTTCTCCATTATGTTTTCCACCCTGACAAGTGAGATCATCTCGCCCCCGATCTTTGCAAACCTTTTGAACCGGCCGGCATGCCACAGATATTTATCCTTATCGAAGAACCCCATGTCTCCGGTATTGTACCAGCCATTAACCAGGGCTTCCGCAGTCAGTTCAGGGTCATCAAAATATCCTTTCATTACAGAATCACCTTTCACAAGAATCTTCCCTACTTCACCGGTCACACACTCTTTGCCCGTTTCAAAGTTCTCAATCCTGACCTGAACATTGGGAATAACTTTCCCGGTACTGCCTGGTCTGTTGAATTCAATTGAGTTGGCCGATATCACAGGTGAAGTTTCAGTAGCTCCATAACCTTCAAGCAGTGTGACCCCATGCTTTTTCATATATCCTTCCCTCAGGGTATCAGGACATTTATCGGCGCCTGCAACCATTAACCTGAGAGTTTTAAAATCTCCGGGCTCGGATTTTTGAAGATAACCACGGAAAAAACTGGGAGTGCCAACCATTATTGTAGGTTTCTCGTCACGGGCTATATTACTGACTGTCTGAAAATCAAGAGGATTTGCGTAAGTAACCATAGTCATTCCATAGTAGAATGAAACCCAGAGATTTACTGTCAATCCGAATATATGGTAAAAGACAAGATTGGCAAGCAGGATATCTGTTTCATAGATTTTAACATAATTCCCGAAATTTTCAATATTTGACGCAATGTTACGGTGGGATAGCTGAACTGCCTTGGGATCTTTTTCACTTCCGCTGGTGAACAAAATTGCAGCTGTGTCATTTTCATCCCCTTTATGAATACTATTTAGAATCATGTTTACAGGGAGCATGGTCATCAGGGCAGCCTTAAGCTTATCGCCTGTGGTGACGCCTGCCATTATATCCTCAATCAGCACCATACCGTCAATCAGAGGGCAATTGATCTTTTCCAGTAATGCTTTTGAAGTAATGATTGTTTTGAATTTGCATTTCGTCTGTGCATACTTTGCATTTGACTCCGCCCCGGTTGAATAGTTGATCATAACAGGTATTCTTCCGCTCATCAGGGCGCCCACTGTGGCAAGTGCACAGCCGGCCGATGTCGGAATCATTATACCGATAAAACCTTTATCATACCTCTTAAATTTTGAGCTCAGGATGAAAGCTCCGATCAGGGCTTTGGAATAAGTGACATTCTTCCCTGTTGTCTTGTCAATTACAGCCAGCTTTCCGGCATGTTTTTTTGCCATACGGACAAATTGCTGATGGAGTAACATAGTCGTGAGTGTTAATTACAGTGTTAATGAAAAGCCACAGGGGTCTAATATAATGAATTATGCTTTAAGTCAGACAGTACATTAAATTTCGTTCTAAAAATGCAAGATATGTAACAATATTGTATTTTATTGATATTATGACATATATCTGTCCGGCCAGGATAAATTATAATCAAATAATTTCCCCCGGTCGAAAATTGAACATATGCAGAAGTCAATTTTATTATAACGAAATGAATTCAGTCGGTCTTAGAATAAATGGAAAGCCAGTGACCCTGACCGTGATCGGCGCGGGAAACTGGCTTTCAAAATTGGAGTTAAATACCTGTTATTCAGTTATCTATGTTTGCTGGTGCATTATTTAGTTAAGGTTTACACAAAAGCTAGAATGCAAAATCAAGCGCGAGGGCAAAGATGTTTTCCTTCAATTCCGCGGTTTGTCCGGTCACGCGGTGAGTGTATTCCGCATGAAGAGAGACACTCACTGCTGACCAGTCGCCGATATAGTACCGGCAAAGTGCAGAGTATGCCCTGAACTTACGGTCTGAATCATATCCCGGAGGCGAGATCCAGTTGTACATAACAGATGCGACCAGCTTATTGTTACAGAGACCGACATAGTCAAGCTCGGCAAAACCTCCGGTATATTTATAATTCACTCCGGGATCGAGCGTGTTAAATTCCCTGTCATCAGAACCGATAAAATAAAGCACCTGAAGGCCAAGGCGGCTGTAGTTTAGACTTCCGTTTATACCCACGCGGTAGAAGGTGCCGTTATTGCTTCCGTTTGTCTGCCCCATATCACCGATGACAGTGCCAGGCAAGTCAAGAGGTTGCCAGCCATAATATCCAAAAACACCCAGTCGCTGACCCGAGCTTTGCCCCTCACCTTTGCCGATTGTCTGAGAAAGGCTCAGATATATATCTTTCCCGTTATTGTTATCAGGGTTTCCGCCGTTTCCGCCGACAATGCCCGCAACATATTTAAATCCCATTTTAAAATGACCGCTTGCTTCAATACCTATCTGGTTATCATCAAAGACATAACTGTTTTTCGGCGTTGTCATGCTGTAAACTTCATAGGGCTGCAGCAGGTAATACGATCTTTTTGAACTGAACATATGGTATCCAGGCTCAAATCTTCCTACCCTTAAATTCAATACATCCGGTATTATATTACTAAACACCAGGTTTGCTGATTCGAGTGCCCCGAATTGTGATGCACTGTTGTTAGAGCTGTCGCGGCCGCTGAACCAGGCAGCAGGTTCATCAATACGGGGAGTATAAACAAACATGAATGAGACGTTTTTATGCAAGACTCCCGCGGCAAGAAGATCCAGGCTGAAAAGATTGAATGATTGTGCCCTGCCTGCATCAGTTCCATAGGTAGTGTAACCAAAAGGCATACGCATCGATATGGGAGGGAATGTCTCAAATACTGTTTGTTCCTTCCCCGGCTGACCCGGAATTTGATAACCGTTGTCCCTGTACCGCTGACCGAAGTCGTTCAGCTTGGTAAATCCCGAATGGCACATGCTGCAATTAAATCCATACTTGCGTGCAAAAGCTGGAATGGCCTGGCTGTCTGTGACGGAAATAACCTCACATAATAACAGTGTGATCAGAAATAGTATAATCTTTTTCATATCTGGTCCTCCTTTATTTAGGTAATTCCGAAGCCGGGATGGGTTTGACGTTCGCCACTTCCGGGTTTGTGCTGGTCATCGATATTTTCATGAAAGCCACAAGAGCCTTCTTTTCATAGCCGGTGAGGCCAAGAGGTACAATCAGCGGATCGAGGTTAGCGCTTCGTACTCTTCCACCCTTATCATAGAGGTCAACGACCTCTTCGAGTGTCTTTTCGGTACCGCTGTGCATATAAGGAGCCCTTAATGCCACATCACGGATAGTCGGAGTTTTAAAAGCGCCTTTGTCGGCCGGATTTTTAGTCACATCAAACCTGCCCATATCTGGTTTTGCGGGATCATATTCACGTACTCCGAGGTTATGAAACCTTCCGTCGCTGAAATACGGGCCCCAGTGGCAGGCTGTGCAGTGACCCTTGCCTGTAAACACCTCAAGACCGTCCTTCTCAATTTTTGAGAGGGCATTTTTTTCACCTTTGGCATAACGGTCAAATGGTGAATCTGTGGTAACCACAGTACGCTCAAAAGATGCAATTGCATCTGCAACCATATCGACAGTCAAATCAGATGTTCCAAAGACCTGCTTAAATTCTTCGACATATCCCGGAATATTCTGCACTGATTAAATCATGACTTCATGAGTATTGCCCATTTCAATGGGATTCTGAATAGGCCCTTTAGCCTGTTCTTCAAGACTGGGTGCCCTTCCGTCCCAGAACTGCAGAGGACTATAAGCGGCATTGCTTACCGGAGGCGATCTACGGCCCCCCTTCTGACCCTTTATGCCCGTGCTTGTAGGCCCGGCATCTGACCATCCCATTGCAGGGTTATGACACGATGCACAACTGACTGTGTTATCCTTTGACATCCGTGTATCAAAATAAAGCTGTTTCCCGAGCAGAATCTTCAGACTCGACTGCGGATTATTAGGAGGAACGATCACCGGTGGCAGATAACCTAATTTCTGCGGACCGAGAGAATGTACATCTACCTGGGTAACCGGTTTCCCAGGCACATCCTGTCCTGACACCATAAAGGGTAGAATCAGAAACAGCATAAGCATGAAGACAATTAGTTTTCTCATAGTACCTTGTTCGATTTAAATGATTTTGTCAGGTTGTAAACAATGTTTGTTACCAGTCAATAAATTTATCATTTTATTATCAAATTTCCTAAAAGGACGATGATTTTCTTATACTCATTAGTTTTAGATTTCATGGCCGCCGAAGAGGTCAGGAGTCCGAAGTTTCGCATATGTTGCTTACGGAACTAAAACTGATCATTAATTTTATTTAAGTTCGCGGTCAGAAACGATTTATATTTTGTTCGAAGGACTTTTTGATTACAGCCTCTGGGGTTTATTTCTTGCCAGTTTTCTGGCAGCTACGGTCGTACCTTTCAGCTCCGAGGCATTACTCACTTTCCTGATCGTTAAAGGAACGGATCCTTATGCTGCTGTTCTGGTTGCCACCGCCGGGAACTGGCTTGGCGGAATGAGCAGCTATGCCATAGGCTATCTGGGCAAATGGGAGTGGATTGAAAAGTACCTGCGGATAAAGCGGGAAACCATTGAAAAGTGGCATAGCCGCCTTTATAAAAGAGGCGCAATCTTTGCGTTTCTATGCTGGGTTCCTGCAGTAGGAGATATTTTCGCCGTCGGGCTTGGCCTTTTACGTGCCAATATCCTTATTACTGCCAGTGCCATGCTGGCCGGAAAATTTCTACGCTATGTGATATGGGGATGGTTGACAGGCCTGGTTTTTTGAGAAGAATATCAGATTTTGATGAACAGTTTGTTTTTATACAGCCAGTAACAAAGATACCACATTGCCGCCCATACAGACAGACTGGTGACTACTTCCACCGTCAGGACACCTGCCCACGAAAACAACATCGCGCTGAACGGTTCGACCATTCTGCTTATAAAATTCGCACCGCCGAGTGAAAAAAACATATAAATGAAAATGCTGTTCATTCCAACTATTATGAACATTCTGGATCCCCTGGTGAATAATTTCTTTACATCAATCAACCAGTAGCTGAAACAGAGAGCCAGGATGGTCCATCCTCCGCTGGCGAACACAAATGAGGAAGTAGCGATCTTCTTGATAATGGGTGTTATGTTTAAGAGATCAAGAGAGTAACCTATAATCAGACCCGATATACCTGCAATAAGCAATATCTGAATTTTCTTTGCCGGTGATCTGTCACTCATCAGAAGCTTGCCGCAGAGGACACCCCAGACGGTATGAGCTGTTGTCGAAACGAAATTCAATGTAGCCCAGGTGCTTGCCTTATCCACACCCTCAATCTTATTATTTACCCAGGCCCCGAGATTTTCGTAATTAACCCAGGGGTGATTAAACCCCTGAACAGGAAAGAAACGGTATGCCAGGTCTATCAATAACAAAATTACCAGAGTGAAGATCAGTTGAAATCTGAAGCTTTTTTTCATTATCAGAAACGCTACCAGATAGGTAACTGACAATTGGGCAAGAACATTCTGAAACTGAAAGACCAGTCGCCCCGCTTCGATGACATACAAAGCCCATCCGAAAAACAACAGGAGGAAAGCACGTTTAAATGCATGCAGGGTAATTGTCTTATTGCTGTCGCCTTTCTTTTGCCGGTTAGCTACAGCAAAAGGAATAGCAACCCCTACTATAAACATAAAAAAGGGCTGTATCAGATCCCAGAAATGCAATCCATGCCATTCATGATGGCTGAGCTGTGTTCCAAGAAATTGCATAAAACCGTTGTCAAATTCAAGGAACCGTTCATAAAGCAAAGAAGCTTCGCCTGCCAGCAGAAACATTGTAAATCCGCGAAAGAAATCCACGGAGGTCACCCTGTCGGCAAAAGGGTGACTTTTGGTTTGAGGAGTTGGATTCATACTTACCGGTTACTATTTGCTGGTTTTATTCATTATGACGGGGATTTTTCGCTGAAGTCCGGCATTGGCGTGACCAGATTACCAACATCTGACCAGTCAGAATTCATAATACTCATGGAAAATGCCATGGCATCGGAATTAATTTTAAAGACTTCTCTTGAAACGCCGAATTCCATTTTTATTTTATCGCCTTCCTTGACAATATAACCGGCTTTGATTGCCTTTTCATTTTCAAAGCCCATAAAAGGCCATCCCGGGTCTCCGTTGGCCATGTCCACAAAACTTGGGGCAAACCATCCTCCGTCGTACAGATTCCCTTCACATCCATAATCAACACCCATTTCTTTCATGGAGAAACCGGTTGTGACTGAATTGTCAACATCCATATATACGCCGAAGATATGATCTATTATTCCGGCATTTTCGGCAATTGAATCAAATTCAACGTATATATAAAGGTAATTGGCATCATAGTCAATTTTACCGGCAGTAATTGCACCCTTTCCTGACAGCTGGAAATCAGGGTATGTCACTCCGTTCCAGTCGTTGAAGGTACCGTCGTCAAGATTTACGACAGATGCTTTATCAACTCTCAAAACAGTATGGAAAATATATGACTTGCCATCAAATGTTCCATTCATTGTAATAACATATTTACCTATAGCACTATAGGTATGTTCAACTGAATCACCGGGAACCACGGGTGAATTATCTCCAAAATCCCATGAGATATCCGTTGCCCCTTCCGTTGCATTGGCGAAAGTAACATTCAGCCCGTCATAATATGAACGGAAATCCAGCGGGGGTGTATCTTCGAGTTTATATTCACCCATCTTACTGCATGACATTGATATAAGCAACAGAAATGCAGTAAAAAATATCTGTATTTTTTTGTAGGATTTCATATCATTTAAGTATTAGTTAGGTAGGCAAAGTTTGTTTGTACTGATCTCACTTGACGGAATCGGATAAATCAATTCCGGATCATTTGAGTTAAAAAGAACTCCCGCTGCATCAAGTCCGGGTTCACTTCCGGAAGGCACACCGTTATAACTGTCAAGATGAAAACCCCAGTAATTGCGAACAACATCCTTACCGTTCCGTAAAAGGTCAAATATACGGTGTCCCTCGAATGCCAGTTCAATCCTTCGTTCCTTAAGAACTATATCGACAATTTCTCCGCTGGTAATTGACGCTTCATCATACAGGTAATCGTCTATACTTTCACCTTCAGGCACAATAAGCCGGTTTTCGAGCAAGATATTCAAATCTGCAACGGCGCTGGCAACATCAGCTTTTTTAGCATAGGCTTCAGCCCTGTTCAGGTAGATCTCAGCCAGGCGGAACATGACAGGGGAGCTAAGTGTAGGCGACCCGTCCTGTCCGGAAAATTTGCTGATATAGAACATATTAACTCCATTTTTTACTACCCCGGCATCTGTTACAATATATTTCCATCTCTGATCGATGTCGACCATGCTAGTTCCATAGCCCATCTCTTCGAGTATCGAGGCACTGGCTCCTTCCTCTGCCCAGCAATTGTTCCCGTTATAAATCATTGATGCCACTGATCCGTTCAGCTGGTCATCGATAAGATTGAACGGGATAACCCAGACACTTTCTGATCCTTCTTTTGCAGAGGCAAAATATCCCGGATAACTATCCGGTGTTTCCAGGGCAAACATTTCTGAATTAATCAACTTGTCAGAATATAAAATGCAACTATCCAGCTCACCTTTATACAAATAAACGCGTGAGAGCATTGCCCAGACAGAGTAGATACTTGCAAACCTGCGGTTATCATTATTTCTTTCCGAAGGCATTTCCTCACTCATAACCGACTCGGCGGTTTTCAGGCTGCTGATAATATACCTGTAAGTTTCCTCAAGGGTTGCCCTTGCCTTCGGCATATTGTCAGACTTGTTTTCACGGATAATGACCCCCGGCTGTGATTTATTGGCATCACTGTAAGGTTTGGCAAAAAAACGCACAAGGTTATGAGTGGCAAATGCCCTGAGAAAATAGCTTTCTCCCTTTAGCTGATTAGTGAAAGGATCATCACCTTTCAGATCGGCCATTGATATGGCAACATTTGCCCCATAGACGATTTTGTAAGACATTTCCCAGAAATAATTGATATTTGATTTCTCGGCGCTTCTGTCCTTATACCTGAAGCTGTTGATCAGGTCGTCCTCGGTTTTGTATGCACAAACGATGTCATCACTTGCAAAATCGCTCATCTGATAATACTGGCGGAGATAGCAATTGTTGCCACCCGACTCCTTGAAAATGGCATATAATCCGTTAACAAGACTAGAGAGTCCGTCAGAGGTAGAAGTAATCTGCTCACTGGTAAGGGCATCCTGAGGTATTACATTCAGGTCACACTTTGTGAATGCAAATGCAATAAGCAGCAGTCCTATGTATTTATATATCTTCTTCATATCTTTATTTTATTAATGTCAGAAACGAATATTAAGGCTTATTACATACTGCTTGTTATTCGGATATTTGAACTCAGCATACCCCGGGAGGTTTCCATAACCGGGATCAATTGAAACTTCAGGATCCTGTCCCCAGAAATTAGTGAAGGTATAGATATTATCACCTGCGACTGAAATAGTCATACCGCTGAGTTTCAGTTTTGACGCCGCCCGTTGCGGAAGCTCATAGGAAAGAGTAACATTTCTCACTTTCAGGAAGCTGCCATCGTCTATGAAGCGTGTTGAAGGATCGAATGAATTTCTCGCGTTCTGTGGCAGCGGTTTGGTAGCCTTATCGCCTGGTTTCTGCCATAGCCTGTAGTCATTACGCGGCATCATTACATTAAATTGTGTCTCCTGCAGATCATGATCAACATATCTCCTGAAATAATTAAATATTTTGTTACCTGACAGGTAGGAGAAATTTCCTCTGAGTGAAAATGCCTTGTACCTGAGATTAGTTGCAAATCCCCCCTGGAACTTAGGCATGGGTGTTCCGTATTCTATGTGTCTGGCATCCTGGTATTCATGGGTTAACTCACCGTTTTTGCCTACCCACAGCACAGATCCGTTTGCCGGATCAATTCCATAGTATTCCTTGGCATACCATGAATACAAAGAAGCACCGTTATGGTAAATCTGAGTTACGCCATAAGAGTTGGAAGTCAGAATAGTATCATTTCCAAACCCTGACAGCTCGTTTCTGTTATAACTGCCGGAGAAGTCCACTGACCAGTTGAAGTCGTTGCTTTTAACGATAGCTGCGGACAGGCTTACCTCAACCCCGGTGTTCAGATCTTCACCGATGTTTTGCCATTGGGTTCTGAAGCCGCCTGAAGGAGGCAGGGCTCTTTCAACAAGCAGGTCCTTTGTTACGTTCCTGTAATAATCCACTTCAATATCTATTCTTTTGAATAATCCGATCTCAAGTCCTGTATTAAACTGAGCTGTTTGTTCCCAGGTAAGATCGGGATTAGCCATCTGGGTAGGGACAGCTGCCGGCTGGCCGTCATACTGTGAGGAAAAGCTGAACATTTCCATATACCGGTACGGACCGATATCTTTCATTCCTGTTTTTCCCCAGCTGGTCTTTAACTTAAGGTTCGAGATGGCCGGAATGCCTTCTGCGAAATCTTCGCTGCTGATCAGCCATGCGGCAGAAACGCTCGGGAACATTGCAGTTCTTTTATTCGGTGCAAACTGCGACGACTGGTCTATACGGTAAGAAGCAGAAAGGAAATATTTTTCGTTGTAATTATAGTTCACCTGCGATATTAACGATTGCATCACCGACCTGGATGGTGTGCCCTCGATGAGGTACTGACCCGACGCGACAGACGGAACTCTCAGCCCTTCGGGGATGCCCATGCCTGACCCGAAGATATAATCATCACTCCCCGCCTGGGCTTCAAATCCTATCAGGCCACTGAATGAATTGTTTGCCTTGTTAAAATTAAATTTCAGCAGATCAGTGGTTATTCCTCCATAATTAAGGCCGCTCTGGGAGCTTACGTAGCCTGTTCCAAAATATGAAAGATTATCAGCTGCTTTGGAATAATAGGTCTGATCTATATAAGAGTTGGCGCTCACCCTGTTTGACGAGGTGAATGTCAGCCATTTCAGAATATCAATGCTCAGGGTAAGGTCATAGTCGAAGCCAAACGATTTATTGCTCAGTTCTGAATTCTCCGCAGCCTGAATCGGGTTTATCTTGTCTTTGGACCATATTCCTTCTGCCGTTTTGAAACTTCTGGCTTTCCCGTTCTCATCATAAGGATCATCCCAGGGCATGCTTACGTAGGCATAGTATATATTCATGTATTCCGTGCCAATGTTTTTCGATCCGCTGATATTAATATTGTTCACCAGGGAGACCTTATCTGAAAATTTATAGGTCGTATTCGCCCTTAAATTGGCACGCTGATAACCGGAATTTATGAAAGTGCCATTTTCGTTGTAATAGGTGGCTCCAAGATAATAGGAGAGCTTTTCGGCTTTGCCTGAAACAGACAGGAAGTAATTCTGTATCAGTGCAGGCTTAAATGTTTCAGACAGCCAGTCAGTATTGACATCGAGAAGAGATGCCGGTCGTTCAGCCTTGAATTTTCTGTCATCCACAACAAACAGGACCGGGTCACGGAAATACTCCCGGTGATATGCATACAGCGTTTTACTGTCCATCATTTTTACATTCCCGTGATCGGCTATCCGGAATCCGTCAACTGCCTTAAACTCGAACCTTGCCTTATCAGTCCTGGCCTGTTTGGTTGTGACCACAATTACACCTCCGTTTGCCTGAGAACCGTACATTCCCGTTGCCCCGGCATCTTTAAGTACTGTCAAGGTCTCAACGTCATTGGGATCAAATGATCCGCCTATAATTCCATCGACCACATACAGGGGTCCCTGCGGTGCACTGAATGATGATATTCCCCTGACACGAATTTCAGAATTTGCTCCCGGAGCGCCGGAACTGTTGATGACCTGTATACCGGAGACTTTTCCCTGCAGCAGGGTTCCGATATCATCGGTTGTGACATCCATAAGCTTATCATTTGAAAGCGTTGTCACAGCACTTGTAATTTCACTTTGCTTCTTGGTGCTGTAGCCCATTACTATCACACTTTCAAGAGTTGTAACATCAGGTTCCATCATAACATCGATCACAGTTCTGTTATTTACAGGTATCTCCTGTGTGATGTAACCGACAAAACGAAACACCAGAACATCTTGAGTACTTCTGACAGTAATATTATATGTACCGTCAGATGCTGAAACAATGCCCCGGTCAGTGCCCTTGATCAGGACATAAACACCCGGGAGGCCCTGGCTATCATCACCAGAGATTACCTTACCTTTTACAGGGATTTGCCCGTAGAGGCAGGAACAGGCTGTAATTAAAGCTAAGAACAGACCTGTTTTTTTAATTTGTCGGAAAATAAATTTCATAGGTTAGAAGGTTATTTTTGTTAGATTGAATTTTGACTTTAATCTGACATTCCAAGTTAGACAAATTTATTAATATTCGGGGACTGCAAAAGAATTACGAAATTGCAGAACTGTTAAATTTTGTAAAATGAAAGTAATAGCTATTAACGGAAGCCCAAACAAAAAAGGAAACACTTTTCAGGCATTAAACATGGCTGGCAAAGAACTGGAAGCCGACGGCATTGAGTTTGAGATACTTCACATCGGTCATAAGCTGATACACGGCTGCACGGACTGTGGCAAATGCGCTGTAAACAAAAATGAAAAGTGCGTCATTAAAACAGATGACCTGAACCTGTGGATACAGGAAATAAAAAAGGCTGACGGTATTATTCTCGGTTCACCGGTCTATTATTCGGGCGTAGCAGGTACAATGAAAAGCTTTCTGGACAGGCTATTTTATGTTTCAGGGTCAAACGGAGGATTAATGCGCCACAAAGTTGCAGCCGCTGTAGTAGCGGTCAGAAGAACAGGAGGTTCGGCCACCCTGGATAGTCTGAATCATTATCTGGCATATTCCGAAATGATTATTGCAACCTCCAATTATTGGAATGTAATCCATGGTTCAAGTGCCGGCGAGGTTAACAAAGATGTTGAAGGAAAACAGATTATGCGGGTATTGGGGAAGAATATGGCCTGGTTGCTGAAGATGAAAAAATCAACAGCGGATAAGATTGAACCGCCCAAAAAAGAAAAGAAAGAGTATACCAATTTTATCAGATAAAGGCTTGCAAAACATCGTACCTGACAATATCCGGTAATCCGGATTATAGTCTTACTTAAGCTGCAATTTCTTAAGCACCAAACCTGTAACCAATCCCGGACTCTGTCACTAATAATGTTGGTTTTGAAGGATCTTCTTCGATTTTTTTTCTGATCTGTGCTATAAATACCCGGAGATATTGTGTCTGTTCGATCTGTCCGATACCCCACACTTCCTTCAGAATATACTGGTGAGTAAGCACCCTGCCGGAATTTTTCGCAAGCAGCGCGAGCAAGGAGAATTCAGTGGAAGTCAGCTTTATGATTTCATTATTCTTATAGGCCAGATGCTTATCAAGGTCTATAGTAAGATTGCCGAACTCAAGTCGCGGACCTACATCATGGGATTTGTTCTGCCGTATTGCAACCCTGATCCTTGCAAGCAATTCACCTGTCCGGAATGGTTTGGTCAGATAGTCATTCGCTCCGTTGTCAAGAGCCCTGATAATATCTTCTTCTGAGTTACGGACAGATAAGATAATTATTGATTTTTCGTACCATTCCCTTAGTCTTTTTAAAACTTCGAACCCTTCCAGGTCCGGGAGGCCCAGATCAAGTATTATCAGCTCAGGGAGATGTTGCGAGGCGAAAATCAATCCATCTTTTCCAGTTGCCGCCTCAGATATCCTGAAACCATTTGCTGACAAGGTAATTTCCAGAAGACGCCGGATCTGGATTTCATCATCAATAATCAGAATCAGTTCTCCGTTTTTCATCACATTATCAGTTTTCTTTGTTCTCACTCATATCAGAAATCTTAACCGGAATCTCCACCGTGACGAGGGCACCGCCATCCTCTTTGTTTCCGGCTGTCACTGAACCTCCCTGCGCCTCAACAAAACCTTTTACTATTGATAATCCAAGGCCGGTACCTCCTGAAAAAGACTTCTCGCCCCGATAGAATTTATTGAAAAGAAGGTTAATATCCGTCGGGCTGAAACCCTTCCCGGAATCTGCCACCGTGAATATAAGCTTGCCCGCCCTGTCATAAAGAAACGAAACCCTGATCGTGGTGCCGTCAGGAGCATACTGGGTGGCGTTTAAGATAAGATTATGAAGCACCTGCTCCGTCAGACCAAAGTCAATATAGACCAGAGGCATATCTTCCGGAATTTCCTGAATGAACTTATATTGACTTAACTCCTGCTTTAATGTTCCCGCTACTTTGTTAACAAGATCCTGAACATCACACCAATCCGGTCGTGGAGAAAGGTGGCCGGATTCAAGTCTTGACATATTAAGGAGATTCTCTATTAACCGGTTAAGCCTGACCGAGGCCTGACTCATTTCCAGATAGAGTTTTCTTCTGGTCTGTTCAGGATATCTGTCTGACAGAAGGGTGTCCGTGGCTCCCATTATTGCTGCAACCGGAATCCTCAGTTCATGAGAAATTGAGCTGAATAATGTTTTGTAAAGTTTATCCGATTCGGACAGAATATAGGCATCTTTTGCCATTGTACTCAGGAATTCGCGCTCAACTTTGCCTGCAACCAGGGCAATAAGTGTTTCCATAAATTGCTCTTCTGCCGGCATTAAAGCTTTTGTGTACCATACACAGATAACTCCAAGGCACTTCTGGCTTCCTCTTAGAGGATAGAATGATCCGTCTGACGAGCTGAAGTTTTCTGAATATTTTCCGGCTTTTACTGAGTTTTTATATACCCATAATGCTATTTTTTTATCCTCATCTGCACCTGTTTGCACACCGTCATTTAAGGGAGCTGTATCAAGTATTCCATCTGTTTCCCAAAGAAAATCCGACCGTGTGATGCCAAAGTACATTTTGAAATATTTCTCAGCTACCTGCACAATCTCCGGCAAACCAGCAGCAGTAAGCAATTCCTTCGACAGTTGATAAAGAGCAAGAGTGCGTTCCTCTCTTTCCCTGGCGTTGATTTCCTGCCTCCTGATACGGGATGTCAGAATGCCATTCAGCAATGCAACAATAAAAAACATTACCAGCAGAAGTGTGTCTTCTGTGTCACCTACCTGCAGGGTGAACGAAGGTGGTATAAAAAAGTAATCCCAAATTGCGGCGCTAAGGGTTGAGGCAAGAAGGATGGGCCCGGTCCCGAAAAAGGCTGCAAGGATTGAAACAACAAATAAAAGGATAAAGGAGACCAGGCGATAGCCTATTGTATCTTTAAACAGAAAACAGACCGCAGAAACTGAAACCACTACAATAATTACAGCCAGGTAATGAACAAATATGGATTTTTCTTTTCTGAATGGAATTGACCTGATCATCTTTTCAATCTCATTTGATTTGTAAAGTTAGCCCATTACTAATTAATAGTAATGCTTTTAATGTTTGAAAGATACCGTTATATCTTCCTGTATCCGGTTCCCATCATCACTGCCCGTAATAAAGCAATGACCGGAATGATCTCAAGGCGGCCAATCCACATCTGAAATATATAAGTGGCTTCTATTGCAGGATGCATATCCGGAGCTGTAATTCCCGTTGAAAGTCCTGCGGTTGATTGAGCGGAGGTTGATTCAAAAAGTGCATCTGCAAATGAAAAACCATTCGGCATGAAGAAATAGGTGACAAAAGTACCGGCAAGAATAAACAGCAGGAAAAGAAGAGCAAATACTGCAGCATTTGCCAGTTGGGCATTCATTTCATCCGGCAACATTTGTTTACCGTCAAACCGTATTGTTTTAACTGTATCGTGCGATAAAAAAGCTTTATTCACCTGCCATCTTATACCCTTTCCTATTATAAGGGCTCTGATCATTTTAATTCCACCGACAGTTGCGCCTGAAGCTCCTCCAATAAACATGCCTGCAAAAACAATAAATACTATTGAAGGGGTATCCCAGATACTTATATTTGAAGTCTGCCAGCCGGTAGTAGACATAGCGCTTACAAACTGAAAAATACCCTCACGAATGGGATTTGGGACGATTTGAGCATAGTAAAGTAACAGGGCAAGTACCACACCCCCGATAAAATATGAAATAATAAGGCCCCTTGTCTGTATATCTTTCCAGAATTCATTGAAACGCCTCAAAAAGATAACTCTGTAAAAAAATGGCAGGGAAAATGAACCCAGGGCCATTGGCAGAATATATAATATATCCATCATCGGAGACCTGTACGTGGCAATACTGTCATCCAGCGTGCTGAATCCGCCGGTTGACTGGCCAGACATGGCATGGTTAATCGAATCAAAGAGGTTATCGGCAAGAGGATAATCCGGGAGGATAAGTTTTGTTCCGATAATCAGATATACGGCCGAGAATAACGTAATTAGAAGATAAGCTTTCCAAATTCCCCTTGTCGTTTCGATGATCCTGGGTTTTAATTTTATTCCGGTGGCTTCAGATCTGTATAAAAGAATTGAGCTGCGGCCCGAACCGGGATTGAGAATCGCCAGGGTAAGAATAACAAATCCGGCTCCTCCGATCCACTGTGCAAAACTCCGGTAGAATAACACTCCTTTGCCCACTGACGGCTCATGGACTGCCATTGTAAGGCCGGTAGTAGTGTAAGCACTCATACTCTCAAAGAAACAGTGAAGAGGGTTTCTGAAATAAAGAAGACTTGACTGGTAAGAAGCCCCTGCCGGAACAAGTCCGTTTAGCACATCGGGAGGTGTAATACGTGCAATTACATAAAATGGCAGGCCACCCATAATTGTTGCAAGAAGCCATCCGAATGCAACAATTATCAGGGCATTATTAAAATGTGGTTCGTCAGCTTTTCTGTTCAGGTACCTTAACGCCTGGCCAAAAGCCATTGTAATGACTGCGGAAATAATAAATCCTGCCACTGAATACCATTCCCTGCAGAATGCTGAGACAATGGCGGGGACAATAAAAATAAAACCGAGCATCCATAGCAGATGTCCTGTTTCCTTTAAAACTACCGGGTATGTTTTCCCATTGGTCCTCATCTGACAATTCCTTCTGTCACCCTGGCTGAAAACCCTTCCAAAAACTGACGGAAAATAAATTCAACGCACCGGTACAGCAATTAAATGATACCGTCAGAGTGCCGATCGGCAATATAATCAGGGTTTTGCATAACTGTTAGTGATTATGCAATATTTTATCAAGAAATTCTATAAAAAGATGCCCGGCAAATAAAATTCCTGCCACTGCTATGAGAAATGTAACTATAGCCAAAACAATTCTCCACTCCATTTTTTAAGGTTTTTAATCAAGTCAAAAGTATACTGAAAACTATAAGGGCTTTATAAGGAATTGACTTACAGGTATAAAGAAATTATAAATTCCGGGGCTTGAAAATAATACGGTAAAGTCAGACGACCTGACCAGGGCTGACCGGGGTCTGAAAACAATTCCGCTGGTTATTCTGTTATTGTATCTTTACTCTGTCAACTTTGAGGGTAATTAAAAAGAGGACTAAATGAAAAAGATAAATTACGCAAACGAGGATATTACAGTTGTATGGCAGCCTGAATTATGTCAGCACTCCACATTCTGTTTCAGGCAATTGCCCGAGGTGTTCAATCCGGCTGTCAGAAAATGGGTTAATCCAAACGGAGCTTCAAACGAAAGAATTATTGAACAGGTGAAAAAATGTCCATCGGGTGCACTTTCATTCTTTTATAACGAAAAAGGAAAATAATATCCGGGAGGATATTGTTTCCCGGGAAACAGGAGGGACTGATTTTTCATTAAACCTCCTTTTATCTCTGTGCTTTCTTTCTTTGCACTTCATAATTTTATTACACCTTTAATAAGCATGCGAAAAGAAGAGATCGGGCTGATCCTTGAAGAACAGAGAAAGTTTTTTGCATCCGGCAAAACACTCGATATAAATTACAGACTTGAAAACCTTAAAAAACTGAAATCGCTGATCCTCAGTCATGAAGAGGAACTCAGCGATGCTCTCAGCAAGGATTTTCACAAGCCTCATTTTGAGGTGCTTGGAACGGAAACCAGATTTGTCATTGCTGAACTCAACCTTACGATACGTAAGCTAAGAAAGTGGTCAGGCAAGCAAAGGGTAAGAACCTCTCTGGTCAATTTCGCTGCCGGAAGCTATATCCTGCCTCAGCCATACGGTCAGGCGCTGATTTTGTCTCCCTGGAATTACCCGTTCCAGCTTTCAATCGGGCCGGCAATAGGGGCACTTGCAGCCGGCAGTGGGGAAAAAGGTGATGGCAAAAGCTGCTGAGAACCTCACACCTGTCACGCTCGAGCTGGGCGGCAAAAATCCCTGTGTCGTCGCTGCCGATGCAAGGCTTGACTATGCGGCTAAAAGGATAGCCTCCGGGAAATTCATAAATGCCGGGCAGACATGCATAGCTCCCGATTATCTCCTCATTGACGCAAAGGTAAAAGACCGGTTCCTTGAACTTATTGTCAAGGAACTGAAATCATTCTATGGCGAAGATCCGTCACGCAGTGAAGACTACTGCCGGATAATCAATCCGGAGAAAGCCGCGAAGATGGAATCACTCATGAAAGCCGGGAAGATCATTGCAGGCGGCGATGCAAATCCCGAAAAATGTTACGTGGCTCCGACAATAATTACCGGGGTCAAACCTGATGATCCTGTGATGCAGGATGAGATATTCGGTCCAATTCTGCCAGTGATTACCTTCACCGATTTCAGCGAGATCTATGATGTAATAAACAGGCACCCGAAGTCTCTGGCTGCTTATATTTTCACTAACAGCAAAAGGCTTGCAAGGGAGTTCCTCTCGCGAACACAAAGCGGTTCGGCAGCAGTCAACGATACAGTGATGCAGATTGCATCGCCGCATATGCCATTCGGAGGGATCGGGCCCAGTGGAACAGGCAGGTATCACGGGAGGGATACATTCGAGGTATTCTCCAACATGAGATCAATCATGGAAAAATCGAATCTTATCGATATTCCGGTACGCTATCCGCCATACACAGGCTTCAAGGAGAAAGTGCTTAAACTTTTAATGAGATAAAAAAGTCAGAAAATAAGTGCTATTGAGTACCTGACCCTTACTGCCTGTCCCCGCTGAAGGCCGGGGCTCCATCTGGGTGACATGGAGATCACTCTTTTTGCTTCATTGTCCAGCAAGGGATGCACCTCTTTCACGACGGTCACATTACTTACTGAACCATCCCTTTCGACGATGAAGGTGATGACAACTGTACCCTTGATATTGTTTACGATTGCTTCCTCAGGATAGATGGCTCTCCTCATGACCCATTGCCGGAACTTATTTATGTCTCCGCCCATGAACCGGGGCATCTCTTCAACTATAAGAAATGCTTCGCCCAAATCTGATCCCCCTTCACCTGACATCAGGTCTTCACCAATTCCGGTAGTATTTCCCACCACTGTGGTATCGCCCGAATAAGCCAGGGCTTCATCGGTTGTTACCATCGTTTTTCCTGTGGGAATAATAGTGTCAACCACTTCAGGCGGAACATATTTTATCTCCTGTATCTGGCCCGACGATGGAGGCGGTGGTGCGGGCAGGTTATATTCCTCCCTGGGCGGAATGAAATCATCCATCTGAACCGGCACATACCTCGCACCGACAGCAGTCACCCTGTTGGAGGATTTTTCGATATAAAAAGGAATTAATGCGAGACAGCAGGCGATAAATACACCGATGAAAGTACTGACAGCCAGGATCCTTTTATAGTCCTTCCTGAGCTTATATGCACCGTATTCCTTGTTCCTGGATTCAAAGATCAAGTCATCAAAATCGGGTATGTTCCTTCGCTCCTGCTTCATTTGCATGGATTAACAATTCGCCGGCATCAAGATTTATATAAAAAATAATCTTTACAAATTTTTAATGCAGGTAAAATTAATAACAAAACCAATGCCGGAGGTATCTATGATTTGCGCATTAAGAAATTTTAGGAAAACATTAACGAAAAGTTATATCGCAGAAAAGCAGCGACGCCCTGTCAGGGCGTCGTCTTTACAGCTGCCTTGCACCGGAGCTGTCTTGGGCCTTTACTTTTTAAACAGCCCGGTAGCTATGCGGCCGGTTTTGTTTTTTGTGTCCAGAAATATGTCAGTCCGTTTACCTCAGTCATGCCCACAAGCTGCAAGCCGCTTTCCTCAAGGAGGCGGGTAACGGCTCTTTTTGTCAGGTATCTGTTCGTCCTGGAGTCAATGAAGCTGTACATCCTGTTTATGAACGGTATTCTTGACTCTATACCATTCTCGTAGGCTTCTGCCTTTTCCGAGATCTGCCTGGGGAGGTTACTGTACTTATCTGAAAAACCATTCTGGATCTTGTTATCGACAAAGCACCCGACAAAGTTGCTTTTATGAGGCAGCAGATCGGCAATGTTCCGGAGAAAATCCCTTATCTCCCTGACATGGTTAAGCTGTTTGAGATTTACTACAGTCCTGACGCCTTTCATATCGTCAGCATCATAAAAATAGTGCCGTGTGGAGGGTATGACCAGCATTCCTGCTTCATTAACCAGTCCCATACGGTCAAGATAGTTTATTAAATCCTCACGGACATCATCGGAAAGTTCATCGAAGAGACGACTGATATTGCTTTCTCTTATAGACAAATTCTTCGGATAAACTTTATTATGAGTTTGATCCTTAATAATATCCGAGTTGTTTCCGACAGCTCCTGAATCCATTTCCAATTTATTGTTCCTGCTACAATTCTATGACCGGTATTTTAGGCCTTCAAATATGATACCAATTTTACCGGATCAATTTATGATGCTAATGTATTATGGATAGAGATTTTTGCCAAGTCAATTTTGATACATGGATACTGTGCGTTGACAAATGTGTCTTTTTTGAAGACATTGGTAAAAAGTGTCAATGCTCAATCCTGAATTCTTTAAAACCCGCAGGCGGGCAGGCCTCTGTTTCGACTGAATCAACGAACCCTGTTCCCGGTCCCTTTTTGCACCATTCAACATAAGTATTCAATTGATCTGCATAACCTTCCGCCTCCATATACACGCTGCCGTCAGGCATATTTTTCACAAATCCGGTAATCCCTAGTATCCAGGCCTCATGTGCAGCCCTCCATCGGAATCCCACTCCCTGAACCTGCCCTGTGACCCTGATCCTGTACAGAAGTTTCTTTTCCATCAGATTGCACTGCTATGATGTCTGAAAGAGAAAACACTTTTTATTACCCTTCTGAAACCACTGCGGGTAACGCTGAAATTGAATGCTTTCTGTAAAAGCTTATAATATAATGCGATATACAAAAGCAATGAAACGATCCACAATACTGTGATATTGAACAACAAAGTATCAATTCTGGCATTTCCAACCTGTTTGTAAGGTGCATAGAATTGTGCACGGCCATTCTTTGATACAGGCTTTGTATATACAGGTTCAAACCTCTGGATGATTTTATCATACGTCTCAATGGTCTTCCTTGTATTAAACTCGTCAAGAACGATCTCCCTGTGTTTTTTATTGGTATAGTCGTCCTTCATTCTGAGGAACTCTTCCTTTCCCATTTTTGCCACAAGTGACATGGTTACTGAATCCTTCAGTTGCATATAATGTTTCCTGGCCATTGTAAATTTCCGGGCCAGGCTGTCGAGATACCTCTCTTCGATGTCTGCAACCGCCGGGGTAAATCTCTCAACATTCAGTGAAGTTATAAGCTCCTCAGGCGGATTGTTAAACCCGGCCAGCTTCGATAACTGCAGTGTATAAGCGGTCAGTTTCTTAAAATTGCCGGTGATGTTTTCCTCCGGTTGAGCGTTTTCTTTAAACTGGCGGCATTCACGGAGGTCCCTCTTCAGGACTTCAATCAGGAATGAGGAATACCAGTTATTCTGGCTGATCTCCATATCATACTTAAAGAAATTCTTTTCATACCTGTTGTTCCTGTACTGTTCAACGGCAAGGGCTTCGAACGACCAGCGGGCAGGCATCAGATCACCCAGGACCGGAACATACTCGTAAGAGTGCCGCCCGGCTGTATGAAGGTTGTCGAACTTTACCAGTACGCCGCTGAACAAAAGCTGTGGTATGATAATGAACGGGATGAGTATGTATATTGTAACTACTGAATTGAACGCTGAAGAGATGGTCAGACCTATAAGGTTAGCGAGACAGGCTGTACTGAACAATACGATCCAGTATGTAAGAGTCATGCCTTTGATACCAAGGATAAAGTTACCAATGAGTATAAAAGATATTGTCTGAATAGCTGAGATCAGGAACATCATGAATACTTTGGAATTAAGATAGCTGAACCAGCTGAGGTTAAGGAATGACTCACGCTTAAGTATTTTTCGGTCTTTCACAATCTCCTCGGCACTTATAATAAGACCCAGGAAAGTGGCGACAATTACACACATGAAAATGTAAGCGGTCAGATTCTCGTTATCACTGAAATTATATGCCGCCCCGGAATTATCCCTGATAAAATAAGCCAGGAGAAGAGCCAGAAGAGGTGCTCCGAGAAGGCTTATTGCGATATATTGCCTGTCGGCAAGCTTTGAAAGCAGGTCGCGGATAAAAAATATCCTGGATTGTTTAAAAAGGCCGGGGATGGAATAATTGTTTTCAGGCAGCGGTTCTATGGAAGGTTGTTTGCTCTGAAAGATTTTTGCAGCCTCCGGTTTAAAAATGTCAGCCCACTCAGCAGGTGCAACCCTTCGGATATGTGAAGGCTTCCCATATTCATTGACAACCTTTGCTTCTATTATCTGAAGAAGCTGGTCAGTATTTACATTGCCGCACGTAATACACTGATCTTCAAATGCATTGGCATGATTTGCCCTTGTCTTGAACCAAATTACAGCTTCAGTGGGGTTGCCGTAGAAAATCAGGTAACCGCCCTTGTCCATGATCATAATTTTGTCGAACATCTTATAGATGTCAGATCCCGGCTGATGGATGCTTACTATCACCAGCCTTCCCTTGTAGGTCTGTTCCTTAAGCATTGTCATTACTGCTTCTGCATCAACAGACGAAAGTCCGGAGGTGGGCTCATCGACAAAAAGGATTGTCGGTTCGCGGATAAGTTCAAGTGCAATATTCAGTCTTTTACGCTGTCCGCCGCTTATGATCTTATTCAGCGGATTCCCCACCCTGAGGTCCCTGATCACATCAAGATCAAAATCCACCAGAATTTTGTCCACCGCTTCTTTAATCCGGGTTTCGCCGAGATTATCGAGACACATTCTGGCATTGTAGTAAAGGTTCTGCCAGACAGTGAGATCTTCGAACAGGAGGTCGTCCTGCGGTACAAACCCGATGACCCCTTTCAGGTTCTCTTTCCCTTCAGAAGAATAAAGGTTATGGCCATTTATCAGTACTTCACCTGTTTCCGGCTTTGTCATCCCGTTAAGAACATTCAGAAGAGTTGATTTACCTACCCCGCTGCCTCCCAGTATACCCACAAGCTTACCTGACTCCTCGCGGATGCTAAGCTTCTGCAGTCCGTTATCGCTGTCTTTGAACCTGAGGCTTATATCCCTGACATCCAGAGTAACTTTGAGATTAAATGCCTCACCGGTGAACACTCCCGCGACATCATTATAATAAATAGTATCCGTGAGAGGGCCCCTGATTGACGATCCGTGGTCAAAAACATAAGTCTGACCGGAAAAAATGTTCTGGCCATTCAGAAAAAGATCCTGCTTCCCTGAATAACGCATTATTAACGTGTTGGTACTGACTATATGGAGGAAGAGTATCCGGCCTTTCAGATTCTCATTGAAAAGATATTTGATACCCTTGCGGTCAAACTCATTATTATTGTCAATGACCAGGAGCCTGTCTTTTCTTACCTTGCGTTTTACCGGCTCAAGAATAAAGTGTCTGAGATCATCATATTCTGACTTGTGAATGTTAAAGGCGGTCGCCACCGTCTCAAGAAAATCCAGCTCTTTTTCGGTGATCTCGGCACTGAATGAAATGAAGTCCATCAGCTGGACCATCACATATATTTTTTGTTTTTGA
This sequence comes from uncultured Bacteroidales bacterium, assembly GCA_963849945.1. Taxonomy (GTDB): domain Bacteria; phylum Bacteroidota; class Bacteroidia; order Bacteroidales; family VadinHA17; genus SR-FBR-E99. Next base: position 86,240 of record CAWKJD010000016.1, read on the forward strand.
TGAAGTTCCTCGTTTATTTTTTCACATATCGCCAGGATCCTCATTGCTGTGAGGGATGTGCGTTTCCTGTCCTCAATGCTTCCTTTTGAGAGATTGTCAGGATGGTATATCTTTATATACTCATCGAACATCCCCATATACTTCAGAACCTGCTCATTATTCAGATGTCTGGTGAGGAACAATCTTACAATATCCCTGCCCCTGCTTGAAATCTCCTTATCATCGTGAACGTCGCTTATCAGGGCGAATAACTGCATTAATGCTTTCAGGATAGGTTCACTCATCTCCCGGGAGTATTAAAACTTATTTAGTTTTGAAATATTCACTGCAATACCCAAAGTATTTTCTGTCAGAAAATTTATCTTTGTTTTAGCTATTCAAGTTAACAATAAATATACTTCCGGCGAAATATTTTTAAAAGACCTGGCAGCAGATAAAAGTGCAGATTGTTGTCAATGGCCTGACCGGAAAGAATATTATTTGATTTTTAATGGATAAGTTAATTATCAGTCCGACCGTTTTTACCCCGAAGGTCATACTCGACCATGAAGAGTACTTCTTAGAGATTGCCGGGGAATCAAGGCCTCAGGATGTGCGGGAGTTTTACGGACCGATCTTTGGCTGGATGAATGATTTCAGCGACTTGGTATTAAAAGGGAAAAGGAAGGATCCGATAATATTCAATTTCAATTTCGCATACTTCAATTCTGCATCTGCAAAATGCATCGTTGATATTTGCAAGGTCCTGGCCCGGTTGCGTCTGAAAGAAATTGATGCCTCGGTTAAATGGTATTATGTAAAAAACGATGCTGATATGCTTGAAGCCGGAGTTGAAATGTCTCAGATAGTAAAAATTCCCTTTGAGTACGTTGAATTGGAAGAAATGTAGGTTTCCTGCGGACCATTGCTGTTATCTGTCATGATTATAATTTTTACAGGTAATTATAATAATTAAACATCCTGATGTCGCCAAAAAACATTTATGATACTGATAACCTGTTAATTAACGAAGAGCTGGCCGACCCGGCAGACTTCAGGAAATACTTCACTGATCCGGTCGCAAAAGCACTTTATCAGGGCATGAAGCAAAGAGCTGAACTGTATGCTCATCCCGATTCATTTCTGAAAAAATTTGCTGATCTCACAAAGAGCGAGAAGAGCTTCTGGTATGATTATGCTTCCATTATTCCACTAAAACTCAAGTCGTTAAATCTCCTCATTCGCTTTTACAAAGAGTTCTGTGGAACATGCATAATTACAGATGAAGAGATAGCTGCTCTTGTCAGGATGGATCTTGAGAGGTTCCGGGGAAAGAGCGGACGTGAAGAAAGGAAGACCCTCTTTCTGGAGCTCAACTATCTGATCCCCTACGGTCTTAAGGAAGCAGGATACGAGATCATAAGGCATGAGGAGGTCGCCGGAGTGAACATGTCTATGATCAGAAAGATAGCCAGGGCTATTCACTCAAGGTACCTGCATGAAATAAGAAAGCAAAGTGACATTGCCACGGATGAAAAAGACATCAGCCTGACAGATTTTGATGATTTGCCTGAAGAAATGCAGCGAACGAATATTGATAACGCCGCACATATTCCTACCAAGCTATTATCAATAGGTTACAGGATAAGACCAGTAAGCAGGGGTTTTAAAGCGCCTGCCATTCACCTCGATGAAGAAGAAATTGAGACGATGGCCCGGGTTGAGCATCTCAGGTGGAGCTGGGAGAAAAGACTTAACGGATGGTCATTCGGAAAATTAAAAGATGCCGGTAAGAAGATTCATCCGGGACTGATATCTTATGATCAGCTTGATGAAAAGGAAAAGGAAAAGGACCGCGAACTTGTTAAGCTGATACCAGCCATACTGCAGGATATTGATTACGAGGCCTATCCTGTTTCTCCCGGCCGTATCAGCAAATTATCCTATGCAATAAAACCAAAAAGCAGCATTCACAAGCTTCTGTGTGAAACAACTGAACTGGGTGATGAGATAAAGGGACTGATATCACCGTCGCCCGAGATCAATGAAAAGATCAGGTCACTTGATGAAAAGATCAGACTGACCATTGGCGAAGTTCAGGGAAGCTACAATTATGCCCGGCATATCCAGGAAAGTTTCCTCCCTGATGATCTCTATATTAGAGAATGCTTCCCCGACAGTTTTGTTTTCTATGAGCCAAAAGATGTTGTCAGCGGCGATTTTTACCTGTTCGCAAGGCAGAATGACCACATAATCTTTGCTCTTGCTGACTGCACAGGTCACGGCATACCGGCGGCGTTGATAAGCACCATAGGATACGGTATTATCGATCAGGCTATTAACATCATGCATATAACAGACCCTGCTGAAATACTGCTTCACTCTTATTCCGGCATACACCGGTTTCTGCGGAAGGATGTAACAGAGTACGGAGTATCAGACGATATGGATATAATCCTCTGCAACCTGGATACCCGGACGGGATTACTGACATATGCGGGTACGGGCAATATTCTATGGCATCTGACTGATGACAGGATAACGGAAATCAGGCCTGGCACCGGCAGGGAAGGGACGGGTGACAATGAAGAAAATAAATTTGTCTCTCGCAGCCTTCAGCTGAAAACAAATGACGTATTGTACTTATGTTCTGATGGTTACATCGATCAGTTTGGCGGCAGCAGTCACAAGAAATACGGCAGGAAGAGACTCGGTGATTTCCTGCTTAACATAAGCACCTCTACGATGCCTGAGCAGGGTGACCGGCTGTATGAAGAAACAGAGCAGTGGAGGGAAGAGAAAGGAGAGGATCAGACTGATGATATTACCATAATTGGAATAAAAATCTGAATTACAGGCCATTGGCTAAAAGCCAATGGCAATTGACTGTACGGCTTTTTCTATTTGAAACCTAAATGAGCCAGAGCTAAATTATTTATTTGACTCGCCTTGCTTCCTTTCGTAACTTTATCACAATGAACGGATAATATGGCCAGCCTTATTCCCGGATTTGAATATGACATCTTCATCAGTTACCGTCAGAAGGACAATAAGCATGACGGCTGGGTTACTGAGTTTGTCCAGAACCTGCAGGGAGAGCTCGAGTCAACGTTCAAGGAAGAAGTCAGCGTCTACTTCGATATTAATCCCCACGACGGACTTCTCGAGACACACGATGTAGATGCCTCACTGAAAGAAAAACTGAAATGCCTTGTATTTATTCCGGTAATTTCCCGCACTTATTGTGATCCGAAAGCTTTTGCATGGGAACATGAGTTCAAGGCGTTCATCACACAGGCATCAGTTGACAGGTTCGGGATGAAAGTCACTCTCACCAGCGGTAATGTGGCGAGCAGGGTGTTGCCGGTACGCATTCATGAGCTCGATCGCGAGGACAGGGAAATTGTTGAAGATGAACTCGGAGGAACGCTCAGAGCCATCGATTTTATTTATAAGGAACCCGGCGTTAACAGACCTCTCACACAGGCAGATGATGAAAACAAAAACCAGTACGGTACCAGGTATCGCAACCAGATCAATAAGACCGCCAATGCCGTAAAGGAGATTATCTCATCGCTCCGTTCCGGACAGTCACCTGCACATAAGGAAAGGCCGTTCAGGGAAGAAACACAGGAAATAAATACGGTAAAAGCATCTGACGGCAAAATTCATCAGGGTAAAAGCCAACGCAGACAACGACTGATTTATCTGCTTCTGCCGCTGTTACTTCTGGCAGGCGCAGGTACTTATGCGATCTATAAAGTATCATCCAATAAAACAGAATCAGGAATTTATACTAAAAAATCCATTGCCGTTCTGCCGTTCGAAAACGAAGGGAACAATACTGAGAATACTTTGCTTGGTGATGCCCTTGCCTATGAGTTAATCAACCATCTCCACAACATTGACGTTTTAAGCGTTCGGCCAATAAACGGAGTGATGCGTTACAAGGGCAAGCCCAAATCGTTTCCGGATATTGGCAGGGAGGTTGATGCCAACTATATAATTCAGGGTAGTTACCAGGCAATAGGTGATAAGTTCCGCGTAAATGTGAATCTGGTAAACTCAAAGAAAAATGAGCAGCTATGGGGTAAAAGTTTTGAGCCGACATGGGCTGAAATGTCGAAAATGGTGGTTGATGTTGCCGAGCAGATAGCTTCAGTCCTGAAGACGGTGCCTTCTCCCGCGGAAAAAGCTAAAATTGAAAAAAACGTTACCACAAATCCGGGTGCATACGAGAATTACCTTTCGGCCAATGTAACCTCAAACAAAGCATTGTATTTTTATTTATCCGGAAATCAATTCATTGATTCTCTGGATATTAACTCAAACTTCTCTTCCGCCATAAATATGTATGACAAGGCCATCAAGGATGACCCCGGTTTTGCTTTGGCTTATGCCAAACGTTCCATAGCACGCTCATGGGGGTACCACACAGGTCAGCTGGACACGTCGCAGTTTGCGCTTTGTAAGGCTGATGCTGATAAGGCGTTTGCAATTGATAAAGACCTCGCTGACGCACAGGTGGCTCTTGGATTCTATTACTATTATTGCGCGGAAGATTTTCAGCAGGCAATTGCCCATTTTCGCACTGCCTCAGAAATGGATCCGTCTGATTACCAGCCGACATTCTTTATGGCTATGGTATTCCGAAAGATGGGTGAATGGAAACAGTCACAGGATCTGATAAGGAAGGTCATTGAAAAAGAGCCCCAGGATGCCCTGATCCTTATAAACATCGGATCATCTTTCACTTACATGCATAGTTTTGACACTGCTGTATTCTTTTATCAGAAAGCCACCGAAGTAATGCCTTCCTGGTCCGGACCGTACAGTGCCTTGATTGAATGCCTCATTCTGAAGGACGGAAATACTAAAGAGGCAAGAAAGGTCCTTGATTCCATGTTTGTAAGAACAGGTGACAAAGGACATTACTGGAGTGTTATGATGAGCATCTATGAAGGCAGATACAGGGATGCATTAAGAGAGACACAATCATCATCGGATGCCGACTTTCAGTTTCCCGGCATAAGATACCTTACAACCGGCTTGATATACAACCTGCTGTATGACCAGAAAATGGCCAGGATCTACAACGACTCTGCACTTGTCCTTTACAAACATATGATAATGGTGAATCCCGACAACTACTATGCTTATAGCAGCTGCGGATTAGCATATGCCGGTTTAGGATACGCGACTGATGCAGTCATAGCAGGAAGAACTGCGGTTGAACTTGCCAGAAATGACAAGGTTACAAAGAGCGACATGATTAATAATCTGGCAAAGATTTATATTATTACCGGTGATTTTACAAATGCAGCCCTCGAGGTAGATTATCTCCTCAATAATCCTTCAGCCTTTTCGCTTAATATTTTAAAGGTTGATCCGGATTTTAAAAAACTGGCTGAAACGCCTGAATTTAAGGCATTGAACACTAAGAAGACTAGTACCAGATAGTATCTTAAAAGTTAAATCTTTAAAACAGTTAGACATGAACGGTGATGAAAGAGAATTATTAAGACCATGGCCTCCGATTTTCCATATGCATGCGCAGGAGCTTGAGAAATTGGGACTTGGTCCGACTGCAATCAAAAACCTGATAGTTAAGCAGCTGGATCTGGCTGAAAAAATCATTTCAGCCGAGGCTGAATATATTAAAGAAGTCAGGAAAATTATGGGGCAGAGGAAATAGGATTGAACTTTTCCGCCAGGCCCGTAATTTTTATTGTTTTCGGGGATTATTCTAACCTCGGAATAGGATATATGTCTGCCGTATTGAACCAGGCCGGCATAATTAACAGGTTGATTGATTTCAGGTTACCAAATGAAGAGATCCTTGAAGACCTGAAAAAAAGCAATCCGCTGGTTGTCGGTTTTTCAGTGGTTTTTGAAGGTTATATCGATGAGTTTGCCATCCTCGTTAAACTGCTTAGAAGTGAAGGGCTCGACTGTCATTTTACGGCAGGTGGCCATTACGCCAGCTTGCGGCCGCAAGAACTTTTCGGCCTTATTCCCGGTCTTGATTCAATAGTACGGTTTGAGGGTGAACATACGCTCCTGGAACTGGTGAACTGCCTCCGATCAAACAAGGACTGGAGAAAAATCAGAAGTATCGCGTTCAAAGAAGAAAACAGGATCGTCGTGACAGCGCGCCGTTCCCCTGACCTTGACCTTGACAGACTCCCCTTTCCTTCACGCCCACCCTTGAAAGAGTACGCATACGGCAAGAAGTATGTCACTATCATTGCAGGCAGAGGCTGCATAAATAACTGCTCCTACTGCAATGCCCGGGAATTTTATATGACACCGTCAGGACCAAAAAAGCGCCTCAGACATCCTGAAATGGTAGTCAGGGAAATGGAACACCTTCATAAGCACAAAAAATGTTCAGTATATATATTTCAGGATGATGACTTTCCGGTTAAAACTAAAGAAAAGAATTACTGGATTAAATCATTCTGTGATGAACTTGCAAAAAAAGGATTGCGTAACAGGATAATCTGGAAAATCAACTGCAGGCCTGATGAAATTAACCGTGAGATCCTTGAATTAATGAAACAACATGGATTGTATCTTGTGTTTATTGGCCTGGAAGATGGAACAGACGATGGGCTGGCCAGACTAAACAAGAGAATAACTGTTGCTTCAAATCTTGAGTGTATTAAACTCCTGAAAAGTACAGGAACAGGATTTGATTACGGATTTATGATGTTCCAGCCTGAAACAACCCATGTTTCGCTCAGGAAAAACCTTGAATTCCTGAGAAAGGTATGCAGCGATGGCTATACCCCTGTATCCTTTCTGAAGCTGATGCCATATTTTGAAACACGAGTTGAAAGAGAGCTGCGTACCCAGGGCAGATTGAAGGGCAGACCCGGGTATCTGGATTATGATTTCAACACTAAATCGCTCAATAGCTGTTATTCCGCTGCCATTGATTGCTTTGCGGAATGGATGTGGAGCCCAGATGGGGCAACTAATTTGTCAATGTGGGCAAGAAATTACTTTGCAGTTCATGATCATTTCGGTCTTTCAAAACCAGGGGTTGAGTCGCTCAGAGAAAAATTCAGAAAGACTGCGGTTGAAAGCAATCTGTATATACTTAATTCCCTGGCGGAACTCTTTTATATTTTCGAATCCGGAAGTTATCTGAACCATGGAAAACAAAGCCTTAACAAAATTAAGGCAGATGCTAAAGATAAGCATGCCTCGTACCGCAGGGAAATAAGGGCATGTTTCTGATCCGCAAGTTTAATGATGCGACACTCTTTTGGCGGCTTTAATTTCAATCTGCCTCCCTCCTGAAGCCCGCACTCCGGATTAAGTGATAATTTTAAAATTACTACGTTTGCAGATCGAAGTTCAGCCAATCGAATGAAGAAGATCTGGAAAATATCAATTATAGCTCCTGCAGTAATAATATTCCTGTCCGGATTTTTTTTCGTGTCAGCCTATGGCGGGACCTTCGGCCACCTGCCAGGCAAAAAAGAACTGCTGAATTATAAAAATGCCACCGCCTCAATTGTAGTATCTGCCGAAGGGGTGCCAATAGGAAAATACTACTCGGAGAACAGGACAAACATCACATACAGCCAGATCCCCCGTCAACTGATAAATGGACTCATCGCCATAGAAGACGCGCGGTTCTTTGAACATGGCGGCATTGATTCAAGAAGCCTTTTCAGGGTCATTTTCAAGACTATCCTGTTCAACAAACAAAGTTCGGGTGGCGGCAGCACAATCACACAGCAGCTGGCAAAAAACATGTACGGCAGAAAAGACTATTTCATCTTTTCGCTTTTCCTGAATAAGACAAGAGAGGCGCTCCTGGCACACCGCATAGAGAAAGTCTTTACCAAGGAGGAGATACTTACCCTGTACCTGAACACCGTTTCTTTCGGAGAAAACATTTATGGCATAGAGGCTGCCTCGCAACGGTTTTTCAACAAGAAAACACAGGACCTTAAAATTGAAGAAGCAGCTGTCCTGACAGGCATGCTAAAAGCCAACACTACCTTTAATCCCCGCATGTATCCGGAAAATGCCCGGAAAAGAAGGAATGTGGTACTGAAACAGATGGAGAAATACAGCTACCTCACAACAGCTGAAGCAGATTCATTATGCAGCCTCCCGTTGAAGATCGATTACAACAAATATGATCTTACCGGACCGGCAGACTATTTCCTTATAAGGGTAAGAAAGGAAGCTGAAAAAATCCTTCATGAAACAAAAGCGGCAAGAGGCAAGGAATGGAATATTGAAAAGGACGGGCTGACAATTACCACCACTATCAGCCTCCCTCTTCAGAATGCAGCCAATGAAGCCTTCCGGATACATCTTTCAAGAATGCAGAAAAGGCTTGACGAGCAATACAACACAGCTTCCGGAAGAAGATCGCTGAAAGATATTCCCGACAGCCTAAGGCAGGCAATGACCACACTTCAGGCAGGCCTTTTGGCCCTTGATCCTGCAACGGGTGCCGTGAGAGCCTGGGTTGGAGGGATCGATTACCGGACCCAGCCATACGATCAGATTTCAGCCCGGAGACAACTCGGTTCGGTATTTAAGCCAGTACTGTACTCGGCTGCACTTGAGGACGGGATGCAACCCTGCCAGTATCTTGATAATGACTCTGTTACATTGTCGGGTTATAAAGACTGGAGTCCTGAAAATTATAATCATTCCTTTGGAGGCAAATATTCACTGGCTGGCGCACTGGCACAGTCGATGAATATTCCGACATTCAGCCTGTACCTTATGATCGGCTTCGACAAGCTGGATATTCAATGGAGGAGAATGGGATTTACTTTTCCTCTTGACAATACCCCGTCACTTCCTATGGGTACCGCTGAGGCGAGTATTGCGGAAGTGGCAGCAGCATATGCATCCTTCGCGAACGGAGGATTTAAGATCAGTCAACAGACAATGATTTCCATCAAAACGCCGGATGGAAAAGTTATCTGGGAAAATGAATTCCCTCCTGTCGAAGAGAGGGTCCTGTCAGAGAGATCAGCCATTCTGATGAGTGCGATGCTGCAAAAGGCAATCAGGGAAGGGACAGGGGCTTCGGTAAACAATGTCTACGGAGTTACGATACCGTTAGCAGGTAAGACAGGCACCTCGCAAAACTATGCCGATGCCTGGTTTGCTGCTTTCAATCCCCGTCTTGTCATTGTCAGCAGGGTTGGAGCGTCATCGCCTGCCATCCATTTTAACAGCGGAAGCAATGGTTCAGGCAGCGCCCTTGCCTTACCGCTGGTAGCCATGACCCTGAAAAAAGCTGAATCAAACCCTGAATTACTGAAAGAGCTGAGTACCCCTTTCCCTGACCTTCCCGCTGAGCTTCAGGGTGCACTTGACTGTCCGGACTTCAGGGAAAAGACCTTTTTTGACAAACTTTTTGATCTTTTTAAAGATGATGAGGTCGATTTTGATGAAGCCGGGGAAGGTAAAATAAAGTCCATCCTGAAAAAAATATTCAAAAAGTAATTTTCATCATATCTTCATTTCCGTTTAGTTAGTTTGGGCAATTATTAATTAAATTTCCAAAATAACAACGATATGAAAAAACTGGGTTTGATTCTTTTGGCAGCAGCTTTGCTCCTTTCTACAGGGGCATGCAATAAGACCGGTACCGGTGACGGGCAGGGAAGACTGGTGATTAAAGTAACCGATGACCCGTTCGATATCAGTTCAATTAAATCTGCAACTGTTACGATCACAAAAGTTGAAATCGGAAAAGCCTGGGACGGTGTGAGTGACGGCAATTCGTTCATAGTATTATCAGACGATACAGTCACTGTAAACCTTCTCGATCTGAGGAACGGTGTTACTGAGACACTGCTTGACCTTCAGATCCCCGAGGGTGAATATGATCTTGTAAGATTGTATGTTGAGGAGGCCGGACTGAAACTCATTGATTTTCCGGATCCGTACACTGTCAAAGTGCCAAGTGGTCAACAAACCGGAATCAAACTGCACATTGATCCCTTTATTACAGTTTCCGGCGGATTGACATCCGAAGTGCTGCTCGATTTTGATCTCTCAAGGTCATTTGTGCTGAGAGGTAATATGGACCACAACAACGGATTCATATTTAAACCATGCATAAGGGTATCGAACCTCACCACAGCAGGCAGAATTGAAGGTATGGTGACTGATACCGCCAATGTTAAGATCAAGGAAGCTAAAATATGGATTGCACAGGATACCGTGATGGCGACTGCATTTGCTGATACCCTCGGATACTATGCAATTATCGGCGTTCCCGCCGGAACATATTCAATCTTTGCCAACAAGGATGGATACGATACAGTTAAATTTGAGGGTATTAAGGTTATTGCCGGAAACAAAACCATTCAGAATTTTACCCTTACAAATAAGTAAATTTCTGATCTGAAGATCTGAAGACCGGGGTCACCTTGCAAGCAGGGTGACCTTTGTTTTTTTCAGACATTTACTAAATTTGAGGGTCAACAGTTGCTTTCAGCACTAAATCTTAACACTCAAAATATCAGGAGCAGCAAATGAAAAAATCGAGAATTCCGGTAATTGTGACTCTTCTCACAGGAGTAATTTTACTGGCAGTATCATGTGCGGTTAATCCTGTAACAGGGAAAAAACAGATCATGCTGATGTCCGAGTCACAGGAAGTAGCACTTGGCGTGTCATATGATCCGCAGGTAATTGCCACCTTCGGCCTGTATGATAACGCCAATATACAAAATTATGTCCAGGCAAAAGGCACCGAAATGGGCAAGATCTCGCACCGTCCGAACCTTGAGTATCATGTCAGGGTTGTTGATTCTCCGGTGGTGAACGCCTTTGCCGTGCCGGGAGGTTTTATCTATCTCACACGCGGTATTATGGCCCAGGTTGATAACGAGGCTGAGCTGATGGGTATACTGGGTCACGAGATGGGGCACATAGCTGCCCGTCACTCTGTCAGCCAGCAGACCAAACAGCAGCTGAGCACATTATTGTTGATAGGTGGAATGATTGCATCTGATAAATTCGCACAATATGCTGAATATGCCATGCAGGGCATGCAGCTGCTTTTTCTGAGTTTCAGCCGGGAGGACGAACGCCAGGCAGATCAGCTTGGAGTGCAATACTCATCCGAGATAGGTTATGACGCTCACAAGATGGCTGACTTTTTCAAGGTTCTTCAAAAAATGCAGCTGGCCAGTTCCCAGGCCGGTGTTCCTACCTGGATGTCGACACACCCCGATCCGGGCGACCGATATAATGCAGTGAACGCTGCTGCCACGCGCTGGCAGGACAGCCTCAGGCTCCCGGCTTATAAGGTCAACCAGGACAGTTATTATCAGCTGATCGACGGAATAGTATATGGTGAAGACCCTCGACAGGGCTATACCGAAGGAAATATTTTCTATCACCCGGAGCTTAAATTTAAGTTTTCCTACCCCTCCGGATGGGTTCTCACAAACGCACCGACACAGATTACAATACAGCCCTCAGATGGCAAGGCATTAATACTCTTCACTCTTTCAGGACAGAAGTCTTTACAGGCTGCAGCAAACTCAACCCTGATTCAATTTGGCCTGACCCTCCAGCGCAGCGAAAAGAAAACCGTCAACGGCATGCCGGCCATTGTAATGTTATCAAAGCAGGAAGGCCAGGACCAGTCAACGGGCGCAGTTACATCAAATACCATATTGTCATATGTCATCGAGTACGGATCGGTATATTATGTTTTTCACAGCGTCTCCACGACAGCTGATTTCCCAAACTATTCGAGCGCAATGGAATCTTCAATGATGTCTTTTGCCAGACTTACAGACGCTTCGAAAATAAATGTGACGCCAAAGAGGATTCATATTGTAAAAGTGCAGCGTACAGGCACACTCGCCAGTGCCTTCACTGCTTTGGGGGTCAAACAGGATAAGATGAATGAACTCGCACTTCTGAACGATATAGAGCTGACAGATCAGGTCCAGGCAGGCAGATTGCTCAAGATTGTCGGCGAATAACATATGTCCGTGCCACTGCGTTTTTTATAAAATGCCATGTCTATTGATATGGTATGTTCATCAACAGCTGACTACAGTCGATCAAAATGAGCTTTGAAAATGCCGCTCCCTGCCATATATTGGTGATGAATTTTGACAGACCCCTGAAGTAACAGCTACTTTCAGGGGAAAAGGATAAATGAAAACATATTACCAGATATCAGCGGAAGGAATAGGGATTGTCCTGCTCCGGAAAAGGAAGATTGCCAAAGCGCTTCGCAGGTGGTTGCGTGAAAATGGTTTTACCTACGAATACAACATTTACATCCAATAGTCTTTCATACAGAGGTTCTGTTATGACTTTTCCGGGGTAACAGAAAGCCGGCTCCAGGGCCGGCTTTCTTCATATATTCCTGATAATATCAGACCGCATGTTTCCCATACAGTATCTGTAATCAATGATGGTATCCCAGGTCTTATCCTCTGTCAGGAAAGAGCCTGTGCCACCATCTGTACTTCCTTAGTCTTGCCATAATTTTTACATTGCCCGCAAATATGCAAACAATATTGATTCAACGTACAGGAACTGATTTTATTTTTTCAGGAGATCGCGAATTTCCCTGAGAAGAGTTACATCTTCAGGAGTTGCCGGTGGAGCAGCAGGTTCAGCTTCCTTCTTTTTGCTGAGCTTGTTCATGGCTTTAATTATCATAAAAATACAGAAAGCGACAATAAGGAAGTCAATAATTGTCTGAATAAATAAACCATAATTGATCGTAACTTCCTTGACGGCAGGGGTAATTACGGCCGCCCCTTCCATTACCGCATCATGGCCTTTCAGAAGCACTGCTTTAAGGTCTGCGAAACTCACCTTACCGAGGAGTATGCCAATGGGGGGCATAAGCACATCATTGACAAGAGATGTGATAATCTTGCCGAAGGCACCTCCTATGATAATACCAACTGCCATATCGAGTACATTACCTCTCATGGCAAATTCTTTAAATTCTTTAATCACTCCCATAATCATCGGGTTTTAGTTATTACTACTGTCGGGTTAATGTAAGTCAAAAATACAAAAAACCTAATTCTAATGATCTAATAAAAACTCTATTTGTTGAGGCACCCTGACTAATTGGAAATCATTGAAAATTTATCTAACTTACACATTGTAATTAGCCACTGATTTAAAACTAAATTTCGATAGTAAGGATCAGAGCGCTGTGGTTGTTAAGAACAAGATCACCGAATACCGTGTGAATGCAAAAATCGCCTTCGAGGTTGTTTAATTAAATCCATCAAATTATGGGACTGATTTCATTCATAAAAAATGCTGGCTCAAAACTTTTCAAGTCAGAAGAGAAGCGCGAAGAGGAGAAGGCAAATCTGATACTTGAATATATCAGGAAGTTTGGATTTGACGTCAGTAATGTCCAGGTGGCCGTTGATGGTGAGAAGGTGATACTGACCGGCAGGGTTGATACTCTTTTAAACAAGAATAAGATCATCGTGACGGCAGGTAACATTGATGGCATTTCAGCCGTTGAAGATCACCTCCTGGTAATAGCTCCGGCGCCTGTAACCCCTCCGGCACCCGAGAAACAGTTCTATACAGTCAAAAAGGGTGACTATCTTTCAAAGATTGCCAAGGAAGTATATGGCGACGCAAAAAAATACCCGATCATATTTGATGCCAATAAACCAATGTTAAAAGACCCTGATCTCATTTATCCGGGTCAGGTTCTGGTAATACCTCCGCTGGCATAAAATGCCCGCATTCTGATGTATGAGAGACGTTTCATGCAACGTCTCTGCAATGAACATATTTTTTCCATTATCTTTGGCGCCGTGAAAAGCATGCGAAGCATATCTCCTTTTATTTCCGGCCTGCTGATTGTTTTTGTCCTGGCGAGTAACATCGGCTTTGCCTTGACTATGCACACCTGCAATCACTGCGGTGAGCAAAAGATAATCACTGCATTCACCGTCGCCAGCGGAAATGACGTTTGCTGCTGCGGACACGATAAGGAAATTACAGGTCACAGCCACAACCCGGGAGAATTCTTTTTTTCACATGACTGCTGCACACTTGAAACAGAAAAACTGGTCACTGACCAGGTAATCCGCACCGAAGCGCAGGCAGAGATCATACCCCATCTCATCGCAGCAATCATAACGACCATCATCCCTGACCATAACTTAATGACTGTCAGTTTATTCGCAAATGATCTGCAATTGCATGACGGACGCGATCTGATGACCATGCACTGCCAGATCCTTTCCTGACCTGCCTTATTCTGCCATAACCATCCCCCGGTCTGAGGGATAAACCCGTATTATGGCATTTCCCTTTTGACTTTAAAATCATCCTGAATAATCTGGCTTTAAAATGATTGAACGTATTATTCATTTCTCGATTAAGAATAAATTCATAATAGGACTTTTTGTCATAGCCCTTGTCGGCTGGGGCATCTATTCACTTACCAGACTCCCTGTTGATGCAATTCCTGATATAACAAATAACCAGGTTCAGGTAATTTCCCTGGCTCCGTCACTTGCAGTACAGGAGGTGGAGAGTTTCATTACAGCACCGATTGAGGTCGCGGTAGCTAATATCCCGGATATTATTGAGCTCAGGTCTATCTCACGCCTGGGATTATCAGTAATAACGGTTGTTTTTAAAGACAAAGTTGATATTTACTGGGCAAGACAACAGCTGGGCGAGCGTCTGAAGGAAGCTGAAGAGAATATTCCCGAGGGCCTTGCGCAGATTTCCCTTGCCCCTATTTCCACGGGCCTGGGTGAAATATATCAATATCGTCTTTCTGTAGAAAAAGGATATGAGAAAGAGTTCAATCCGATGGAATTGCGGACAATTCAGGACTGGATAGTTCGCCGCGAATTGCTTGGAACGGCCGGAGTGGCAGATATAAACAGTTATGGCGGTTTTGTCAAACAATACGAGGTGGCCGTGAATCCTGAAAGACTGAGAAGCATGAACCTTACTCTCATTGATATTTTTGATGCCCTCGAAAAGAACAATGAAAATACTGGAAGTGCTTATATCGATAAGAGGCCTACCGCATATTTTATAAGGGGCATCGGGCTGGTCAAAACTCTTGAAGATATTGAAAAGATTGTGGTTAAAACAACTGATTCGGGAGTGCCTGTACTAATAAGGGATATTGCTTCAGTACAATATGGCAATGCTATCAGGTATGGCGCATTTGTCGTAGACACTACCGAAGCAGTGGGTGGTGTGGTCATGATGCTGAAAGGTTCAAATGCACATGAGGTTATTGATAATGTTGAGGCCCGCATTGAATCTGTCCAGAAATCATTACCGGCGGAAGTCAGGATTGAGCCTTTTCTCAACCGTTCGGATCTTGTGGGACGTGCCATCGGCACCGTTTCAAAAAACCTTATCGAAGGTGCCCTGATTGTCATTTTCATTCTTGTTTTACTGCTTGGGAATATACGCGCCGGACTCGTAGTGGCCTCGGTTATTCCCCTTTCAATGCTTTTTGCCATTTCGATGATGAACCTGTTTGGTATTTCAGGTAACCTTATGAGCCTGGGGGCCATCGACTTCGGCTTGATTGTTGACGGTGCCATTATCATTGTCGAAAGTGTGGTTCATCGCATTTTTATGAGCAGACATCACCACCCTGATGTAGCAAAGCTGACCCGGGAACAGATGGACGAAAGTGTACTTGATTCAACAAAGAAAATGATGAGTTCGGCCACTTTCGGACAAATTATTATCCTGATCGTTTATTTGCCCATTATGGCATTGGTTGGCATAGAAGGCAAAATGTTCCGCCCGATGGCGCAGGTAGTGGCACTGGCATTGCTGGGAGCAACCATTCTTTCGCTCACTTATGTTCCCGTGGCATCAGCCCTGTTTTTAAGCAGGAAAACAAGTCATAAACCAAATTTTTCTGATCATTTGATGGGCTGGATCCACAGGGCATTTAATCCTGTTATTGCATTTGCCCTCAAACGCAAACTGCTGGTATCTGTATCCGCAATTATCCTTCTGATAATCAGCGTTGTTATATTCAACCGTTTAGGCGGTGAATTTATCCCGCAACTCGAAGAGGGCGACCTGGCCGCCGGTGTAATGACCCTTCAGGGAGGTTCACTTTCCAATACCGTGGACCAGGTTATTAAAGCAAATAAGATCCTTCTTGAGAACTTTCCTGAGGTAAAGCACGCAGTTTGTAAAATAGGTGCAGGTGAAATTCCGACTGATCCAACTCCAATGGAAACAGGCGATTATATAATTACTTTAAAGGATAAAAGAGATTGGGTATCGGCTAAAACGCGCGAAGAGCTGGTTGGAAAAATGGAAGAAAAACTTGTTACTCTTGCAGGTGTCAAGTTCACATTTCAGCAGCCAATTCAGATGAGGTTCAATGAGTTTATGACAGGGTCCAAAGAAGATGTGGCAATTAAAATCTTCGGCGATGACCTTATCGTTCTTTCTGAAAAAGCAGCAGAAATTGAAAAGATAGTTAAGGCAGTTCCGGGAGCTACAGATATTAATGTTGAAAAAGTTACGGGATTGGCCCAGATACAGGTTGAATATAATCGCGACAGGCTAGCACAATACGGCCTTTCAGTGGAAAACGTCAACAGTATTCTTCGCGCCGCATTCGCGGGAAGCCAGGCCGGAGTTGTTTATGACGAAGAAAAAAGGTTTGGACTTGTTGTCCGTCTCGACAAAGATTACAGGCATAGCCTTGAGGACGTAAAAGACCTTACGGTAGCACTCCCGGATGGTCATCAGATACCCTTTGAACAGGTAGCCGATATTTCAATAAAGTCAGGTCCGGCCCAGGTTTCAAGAGAAAATACCAGGCGGAGGATCACAATTGGATTTAATGTCCGTAACCGCGATGTTAAAAGCGTAATAAATGATGTGACAGCTCAGATTGATCAGAATATTCAGCTTCCTACCGGTTACTATATTACCTACGGAGGTCAGTTTAAAAATCTTGAAGCAGCTCAGAAAAGACTATCAGTCGCTTTGCCTGTAGCTTTGCTTTTAATATTTGTATTACTCTATTTTACTTTTAAATCGGTAAAACAATCCCTTCTGATCTTTACAGCTGTTCCCATGGCGGCTATCGGAGGTGTTTTTGCCCTGTGGATACGTGGAATGAACTTCTCCATTTCTGCAGGCGTTGGCTTCATCGCATTGTTTGGTGTTGCCGTTCTCAACGGAATAGTATTGATTGCTGAGTTTAACCGGCTCGAAAAAGAGGGTATTACTGACATTAATGAGCGAGTGCTTAAAGGCTTAAAAACGCGTTTACGTTCTGTCATTATGACCGGGGCCGCTCCCGCCCTGGGATTTTTGCCAATGGTCATTTCGACTTCCGCCGGAGCAGAAGTACAAAAGCCGCTCGCGACAGTTGTGATTGGCGGACTGATTACTGCAACCCTCCTTACACTGATCGTTCTCCCGGTATTTTATATCTTATTTTCTTCAGCCAAATTCAAATTCAGTTTCAAAGGTATGTCAGCGAAAAAACTTGGAGTTGCATTATTGTTGTTCGGATTAGCATCAGTTCAGGGTACCCTGTATGGCCAGCCGGCAAGAGTCATTAATTTGCATGATGCCATTCAGATGGCTCTCGACAGTAACCTTTCCGTTAAATCATCTGCACTTTCAATAGAGATGCAAAAGGCTCTCAAAGGAGCAGCTGTCGATCTTCCAAAAACAGCAATTGACGGGGAGTACGGACAATTTAATTCCTTCACGAACGACAACAGTTTTACTGTTTCTCAGTCATTTGCATTCCCCTCTGTGTACGTAAACCGCAGTAAGCTGGCCAATGCAAATATCAGGAGCGGAGAGTGGCAACATAAATCAACCCAGCTTGAAATAGCCACCGGGGTCAAGCAATCTTACTGGCAGTATGTGTACCTGGTTTCAAAACAGAAACTGCTGGCATATCAGGACAGCCTGTATTCCGGGTTCCTGCGGGCTGCGGAATTAAGGGCAAAATCGGGCGAGACTAACCGACTTGAAATGATTACCGCCCGGTCGCAAAGTCTTGAAATAAAAAACCAGTTAAATCAGGTGACTTCTGATATCGTGATAAGCGGCCGCAATTTAAAAGTGTTGCTTAATAGTAATTCCGTCCTGATACCCTCTGACCGGGAGGTTCACAGGATTGATTTTAAGCCTGATTATGACAGTATTTCAGTAGACCAGAATCCGCTGCTGGGTTACGTAAAGCAACAAGTTAAAGTATCTCAGATTGAGAAAAAACTTGAACAGAGTCAGCTGTGGCCTGATTTGAATGTCGGTTACTTCAGCCAGACAATTATCGGAACACAGGAGGTTAACGGAATACCGCAGAGCTTTGGGAAAGACAACCGGTTTAACGGGTTTCAGGCGGGAATTGCTGTTCCTCTCTGGTTTCCTCCGTATACGTCAAGAGCGAAGGCCGCCAAAGTAGCTGAAAATATCGCGCAGACAAACGCTGAAAACTATGCCAGATCAATTTACGGAAGTTATCAATCGTTACTTGATGAGTACAATAAGTATACCTCAACGGTGGATTTTTATGAAAATCAGGCAGTTCCTGAAGCTGACCTGATAATTGAACAGGCAACGCTCAGCTACAGAGCCGGAGCCCTCGATTATCTCGACTATGTACTTACCCTGGACAGGGCGTTAGCTATCAAACAAAACTATCTTGATGCAATTAACAGCTATAACCAGACCATTATTTCAATTGAATATATCACAGGTAAAATATTTTAAAACATAATATCATGATTAAATCAGAAAATAAGGTATCGCTGATCCTTTTCGGAGTTTTAATATTCCTGGTTTCCTGCAAGGGAGGAAATAAACCCGCACCTGAGGTTACAGCTGCTGAAACTCTTCCTGAAGATATTGTAGAGATGCGTGAGGATCAGATAAAACTTGCAGGTATTCAGACAGGGTCAATTGAGATGCGATCACTTAATAATACTCTTAAGGTAAATGGCGTCATCTCCGTTGCACCTCAAAACCAGGCAACGGTTTCCATGCCTCTCGGAGGTTTCATAAAAAGCACAACTCTCCTTCCGGGCAATGCTGTCACCAGGGGGCAAACTCTCGCTGTAATAGAAAATCAGGATTTTGTTGACATCCAGCAAAATTATCTTGAAGCAAAAAACAGGCTGACATTCGCGGAAGCAGAATATAAGCGGCATACGGACTTATACAATGATGAAGTTTATTCCGAAAAGAACCTTCAACAGGTCACTGTGGAGTATAAAAATCTACTGGCATTAGTCAGGTCGCTTGAACAAAAGCTTATCCTTATCGGGATTGATCCGGAAGGTCTGAACGAGACCAATATCAGCAGCACTGTGAACCTGAGGTCGCCGATTACCGGTTATATTAAATCGGTAAATATCAACATCGGGAAATATGTTGAACCTACAGATGTTTTATTTGAGATTTTGAACAGTGATAAACTCTTTCTCGAACTTACTCTTTTTGAAAAGGATGCAGATAAAGCCGTTACGGGTCAGAAAATAAAATTCTTCATTAACAATGAAACTGAGGCACATGAGGCTGTCATCTCGCAAACCGGAAAATCGATCAGTGATGACAAAACCTTCAGGGTCTACGCCATTGTCACAAAACCCTGTAAAAATGTCTTGCCCGGAATGTATGTGAATGCATTGATAAAAGAATCCGATTCTCTGGCTACAGCACTTCCTTCAGAGGCAATAGTAAGTTTTGATGATAAGGACTACATTTTTGTTTTCGAAAGAGATAAAGAAGAAGCCGGGAAGCCTTTTACTGAATATCGGATGATTGAGGTGAAAAAAGGAGTATCAGAAGACGGATATACAGAAGTTTTTTTACCGGAAGGATCAGAACTTAGTACAGCAAAAGTTGTTATTAAAGGTGCATACAGTCTTCTCTCAGCAAAAAAGAATGCCGGGGAAATGGCATGCTGAATATTAAGAACAGCAATCTTAAAATACATTGTCCGGTCAGGAGCTTTTCTTTATGAGTTGAAAGAGCAATATCAAATTAACTTATATCTTTGATTATAAATACATAATGCGATGAAAAAATATCTTCTGATTATTGTTTTTGCTCTGTTGGCAGTTGCAATGTTTACCTCATGCGGAAACAGTTCTCCTAAAGAAAAAAAATCAACAACCAAAGAGGTGGCAAAGGTTGAATATACATGCCCGATGCATCCTGAAGTTATCAGCGATAAACCAGGCGACTGTCCGAAATGCGGGATGGCCCTGGTTGAAAAGAAATAATTGCTGCAGCACATAAATTTCAGGTCACCGGTATCGGCAGAAATAAAGATTCCTAATGCCAGTGGCCGGCATTTAATCTCAGGTATTAAACAAAACAGGCAATGTTTAACCGGTTAGTTAAATACTTTCTGTACAACAGGCTGGTGACATTTATTCTCCTGGCAGCGTTTATTATTCTGGGGATAGTTGCATCGCCGTTTGAATGGAAAACGGGCTTTCTGCCGCGCAACCCGGTGCCTGTTGATGCAATCCCTGACATAGGTGAGAACCAGCAGATAGTTGCCACAGAATGGATGGGGCGGTCACCGAAGGATATTCAGGACCAGATTACATATCCCCTGACCACAGCACTGCTCGGGGTTCCTGATGTTCAAACCATACGGAGCACCTCCATGTTCGGGATGTCATTCATCTATGTCATTTTTGATGATAAAGCTGATTTTTACTGGAGCCGGTCACGCATACTCGAGAAACTGAATTCGTTACCGCCAGGTACCCTTCCGACCGGGGTACAACCAGCCCTTGGCCCTGAT
The DNA here is from genome assembly GCA_963849945.1 of uncultured Bacteroidales bacterium. Classification (GTDB taxonomy): domain Bacteria; phylum Bacteroidota; class Bacteroidia; order Bacteroidales; family VadinHA17; genus SR-FBR-E99. Next base: position 107,022 of record CAWKJD010000016.1, read on the forward strand.
GCAACAGCATTGGGTCAGATATTCTGGTATACTCTTGAGGGACGCAATCCTGAGACGGGTAAACCTTCAGGAGGCTGGGATCCCCAGGAGTTGAGAACCATTCAGGACTTTTATGTGAAATATGGTCTCTCAGCTGCTGAAGGTGTGTCAGAGGTAGCATCTGTCGGGGGATTTGTCAAAGAATACCAGGTGGATATAAACCCTGATGCCCTGAAGGCTTATAATGTGACTGTGATGGATGTCATGAACTCCGTGAAAAACAGCAATCTTGACATCGGCGCAGAGACAATTGAACTAAATAATGTTGAGTACATCATCAGGGGGCTGGGTTATATTAAAAATACTCAGGACCTTGAAAACTCAGTGGTTACTGTCCGGAATAACGTTCCTGTAAGGATCAAAGATGTGGCAAGAACCACATTTGGTCCGGCAACAAGACGCGGTGGCCTTGATAAAGCCGGAAGCGAAGCCGTGGGAGCCGTTGTTGTTGCAAGGTACGGGTCAAATCCTATGGAAGTCATCAATAATGTTAAGGAAAAGATCAAAGAGCTGGAGCCGGGACTGCCTCAGAAAACTCTTCCTGACGGCACCATTTCAAAGGTCACCATCGTGCCATTTTATGACAGGACGGGCCTGATCAAAGAAACTATAGGGACTCTTGAATCTGCTTTATCGCATGAAATTCTTATAAGCATTATCGTAATTATAGTCCTTGTCTTGAATTTGAGGGCATCAGTGATAGTGGCAGGACTTCTGCCAATAGGTGTGCTGATGACGTTTATCCTTATGAAATTCTTCGGGATAGAGGCCAATATAGTAGCTCTCTCCGGAATAGCTATCGCAATCGGGGTTATGGTTGACATCGGGATTGTGGATGTTGAGAATATTCTCAGGCACCTCGAAATGCCTGAGAATAAGGGCCTGCGTGGAAAACCGCTGATGGGTGTTATTTATGAAGCTACTACAGAGGTCAGAGCCGCCGTGGTGACTTCGATTGCCACCACTGTTGTCAGTTTTATTCCGGTGTTTGCATTGCAGGCTTCCGAAGGCAAACTCTTTCACCCTCTCGCCTGGACAAAGACATTTGCGCTTCTTTCAGCATTCATCCTTGGCATTGTCGTTCTGCCAACACTGACCCACATATTTTTCTCAGTTAAGTTTGACACTAAGAAGATACGTAATTTCTGGAACAGGGTGCTTATCGCAGCAGGTCTGATATTCCTGATCCTGTGGCATACCTGGCCTGCCCTGGCACTTTCACTTATCGGACTTAATAACCTGTTGGCTTACCGTTGGCCGGAAAAGAAAAAGGAATACCCGAATTATATTAATATAGGCATTATGGTGCTCGTGGCAGTCTACTACCTTTCATCCGAATGGTTGCCATTGGGCGCTCATAACAGCCTCCTTGTCAACTTCCTTTTTGTTACAGGAATTGTTGCCGTTATACTGACAGCTCTCATGTCTCTGGTGCATTATTATGAACCTATACTCAGGTGGTGTCTTGCCCATAAGAAAAAATTTCTGGCCATCCCGGCCCTTACTTTATTCCTTGGAATATTAGCATGGCAGGGATTCAATGGCATCTTCGGTTTTGTGGCGACGGGTCTTGAAAAAGCCGGATGGCACAAATTCAGGCAAACCGGGTTATGGCTTGGAGCTGTCAAAGCATTTCCGGGTACCGGGAAAGAGTTTATGCCGTCACTTGACGAAGGATCTTTTCTTCTGATGCCGACGAGCATGCCTCATTCAAGTATCGGGATGAATCTCAATTATATAGAGACACTCGACAAAAGGCTTTCAGCCATTCCCGAAGTAGAGGTAGCAGTAGGAAAGTGGGGGCGGGTAAACTCCGCTCTTGATCCGGCACCGGTGCAAATGTTTGAAAACACCATCAACTACCGGTCTGAATATATCCTTGATGAAAAGGGTCACCGCATGCAGTTCAGGGTTGACAAAAAAGGAAGGTATGCTTTACTTAACGGAGGAAAATATGACCCCGTAACTGAACCTTTCAGGGTTATACCTGCTGACAGCCTTATTCCTGAAAAGAATGGCGAATACTTCCGTCAGTGGAGGCCGGGAATAAAAAGCCCTGATGACATCTGGAATGAGATCGTCAAAGTAACCAACATACCGGGGCTGACCTCTGCGCCAAAACTGCAGCCTATTGAAACCCGCCTTGTCATGCTGTCAACGGGGATGCGCGCACCGATGGGACTGAAGGTCTACGGACCTGACCTGAATACCATTGAAGAGGCGGGACTGGCCTTTGAAAAGGCCCTGAAGGACGTCCCCTCCGTCAAACCAGCTTCCGTTTTCTATGACCGGTCAGTCGGCGCACCGTACATTGAAATAAAACTTGACAGGGAAGCAATGGCCCGCTATGGAATGAACATAAGCGAGGTACAGGAAGTACTGCAGGTAGCTGTGGGTGGAATGACACTGAGCAATTCAGTGGAAGGGCGTGAGAGGTTCCCTATACGTGTACGCTATGCCCGTGAATTGCGTGATAATCCTGAGGACCTTAAACGTATTCTGATTCCCTCAATGAGCGGAACTCAAATTCCTCTCGGGGAAATAGCTGACATTGAATACACACGAGGTGCACAGATGATTAAGAGCGAAAACTCTTTTCTGGTAGGTTACGTTATCTTCGACAAACAGGAAGGGAAAGCCGAAGTCAATGTGGTAGAAGAAGCAGCTTCGGTTCTTAAAGACAAAATCAGTTCAGGTACATTGCAGCTTCCTGCAGGTGTATCCTACAAATTTGCAGGTAATTATGAGCAGCAGGTTAGGGCTGCGAAAAGACTTTCTCTGGTGATTCCCATAAGCCTTATCCTGATCTTTCTCCTCCTTTTCTTCCAGTTTAAAACTGTTACTGCATCATTTATACATTTCTCCGGAGTTTTTGTTGCTTTCTCCGGAGGTTTCATCATGCTCTGGCTATACAGTCAGGGCTGGTTTATGAACTTTTCTGTTGCAGGAGAAAACATACGTGACCTCTTCCAGATGCACACAATAAACCTCAGCGTTGCGGTCTGGGTTGGATTCATTGCACTATTCGGGATAGCAACAAATGACGGCGTGATAATGGGGACATATATCCACCAGGTCTTTGAACAACGTCACCCCGGCACAGTGCATGACGTTCGCGAAGCCGTGGTTCTTGCCGGGAAGAAACGGGTTCGGCCTGCGATGATGACAACAGCAGTGGCCGTCATAGCTCTTCTCCCTGTACTGACCTCAACCGGGAAGGGTTCTGATATAATGGTCCCGATGGCTATACCAATGTTCGGGGGTATGATTATCCAGGTGATGACGATATTCGTTGTTCCATTGTTCCAGGCTATGTGGAGGGAGCGGGCAGCCAAAAGGAACCTGGCGAAAGAAACCCGGAACAATAATATTCTATAAGATGAAAAAGAGAGTAACCATTCTTTTCATTGGATTATTACTTACGGTTTTCCCGGGCGTTGCAACCGGCCAGGTACAAAATGACTCGTTGTCATTTTATCTCAGGCTTGCAGCAAAAAATAACCCGTCAGTAATGCAAAGATTTACTGAATATAAGGCTGCCCTTGAAAAAATTCCTCAGGTCGGCGCATTGCCTGATCCGGAGCTTGGAATAGACGCCTTTTTAACTCCGATGGAACTTGTCGCAGGCAACCAGATAGGCGACCTGAACCTGATGCAGATGTTCCCGTGGTTTGGAACACTAAGGGCGGCTAAAGACGAGATGAGCCTTATGGCTAAAGCTGATTATGAGACATTCCGTGAAGCTAAACTGCAGGTATTCTATGATGTGCAGAAATCATGGTATGATCTTTATAATGTGCAACAGAATATCCGTATTTCTGAAAAAAGCCTGGATATTCTTGCAACTCTTGAGAGACTCTCCCTTGCACGGTTCAGGAGCGGAGCGACAGGGAACCCGGGAGTAACTCAGAGTAGTACATCGATGCCTGAAGCAGGCGGTTCGCAGGTAACTGCTTCAGGCTCCGGCAGTATGAACAATATGGGTGGAGGTCAGCCCCAAAGTAATGCTTCCGGATCTTCGTCTCCGACGACAGCCATGCCGGGAGAGCAGATGAGCGCCGGTTCCGGAGGTTCAGAACTAGCCGACCTCTATCGTATACAGATAGGGATCGCGGAGATGGAAAATGATATTGCACAGCTTCAAAGCCGGCACAGATCACTGACAGCATATTTTAACAGCCTTATCAACAGGCCTCCGCTGACTGGTGTCTCCGTCCCGGACACAATAATCGCTGATACCCTGTCTCTTCCATTGAATGATGTTCTTGACAGTATGCTTGTCAATAATCCCATGATAATGATGCTTGATTATGAAAGACAATCACTTGATGCACGAAAAGAAATGGTCACACGCATGGGATACCCGATGATAGGACTTGGATTGAATTATTCATTTATAAGCCCCAATGTCATGTCATCATCAGCTATGAACGGTAAAGACATGATCATGCCTATGGCGAAGATCACCCTGCCCCTCTACAGGAAAAAGTACCGTTCCATGCAGAATGAAGCCAGCCTTATGGAGGAATCAGCCGGATATAACCGGGACGCTGTTTCAAACTCACTGGAAGCGGAATATTACAGCGCTTTGCAGTCATACCAGGATGCGCTTCGCCGGATAAAACTGTATTCTGTCCAGCTTGACCTCGCAAACAGGTCACTTTCCATTTTGCTGAAAAGTTTTGCTTCATCAGGTGCGGATCTTACCGAAATTCTTCAGATCAGACAGCAGACACTCGATTATGAACTTAAATCTGTAGAAGCAGTCACCGACTGTAATACCTCTATCGCCAGGATCAGACAACTGATGGCATCAGAACAAAGTTTTTAGACAAACAACCAGGTGATCATGAAAAAGATAATTAAAAATAAATATTTCCTCTACTCACTGTTTACGGTAGCCGGACTATTTATCGGGTGGATATTATTTCGTTCACCGGGGACGTCACCGGAGAATAAGATTCAAACAGATAATACTGAAAAAACTGAAATATGGACCTGTGCCATGCACCCTCAGATCAGAATGACTGAGCCGGGCAAATGCCCCATTTGCGGAATGAACCTTATTCCGCTAAATCAGAGCGAAGTACCTGTTGACCAGGGTGAAGTGCATCTCACTCCCGAGGCAGCACAGCTGGCTAATGTCCTCACTTCGGTGGTGGGCCGTCATAAACCTGTTAAGGAGGTGCGTCTTTATGGCAAGGTTCAGGCCGATGAACGCAGGCTCCAGAGCCAGGTGGCGCAGATCCCCGGACGAATTGAAAAGCTTATGATAAATTATACAGGTGAGAGTGTACACAAAGGACAGGTCCTGGCAATACTATGGTCACCTGAGCTGGAGACAGCACAACAAGAGCTTATAGAAGCATCAAAGACAAAACTGGAACAGCCTGAAATATATGAAGCATCAAAGGAAAGATTACTCGAGTGGAAACTCACCGGTGAGCAGATCTCACAGTTGGAGAGTTCAGGAAAGGTTCAGAAAAATGTAGAAGTTGTATCAACGACATCAGGGGTAGTAACTTCAAGAAACGTCAACAACGGCGACTATGTTCAGAGGGGTTCTGTGCTGTTCGATGTGGCAGACCTTTCTGTACTATGGATCATGTTTGATGCATATGAGAGTGATATACAGTTTATTAAAGTTGGCGACAAAATCAATTTTACAATCCAGGCATTTCCCGGAAGCACTTTTTCGGGCAGGATTTCTTTCATTGACCCTGCCCTTGATCCTGTTACCCGGGTAATTAAGGTAAGGGTCGAAGCCGACAACAGCTCCGGAAAACTGAAACCGGAGATGTTTGCAACCGGAATTATCAGTGCCGGGCTTAAAGATTACGGTAATGCTGTTATTATCCCGCAGACAGCTGTTTTATGGACCGGCAAGAGGTCTGTAGTCTATGTGAGACAACCTCAGTACAATGAGCCGGTGTTCAAAATGCGTGAAATCAGCCTGGGGCCGATGCTTGGCGACAGCTATATTGTCACTGACGGACTGGCTGAGGGTGAAGAGATCGTCACTCAGGGGGCATTCAGCGTTGATGCCGCTGCCCAGCTTGAAGGCAAACCCAGTATGATGAATCCCGTAGGAGGAAAAACCTCTTCAATGCCGGGTATGGTTATGCCCGGAGATACCAAAACGGGTGATGACAAAAGCATGCCGGGTATGGTTATGCCTGGTGATTCTTCTAAATCAAACAGCCCTTCAGAGAACACGGTTTCTGTTAAATAAATAGCCGGTTCTTTTCTGTGGCAAAGAAATGCTAACTTGGGGTTTAATTAAAGAATAAAATTATCATGAGCCTTTTCAAAAAAATATTAATAGCACTGGTGATTATACTTGTGGCTATACAATTTATTCGTCCTGCCCGGACAAGTAACAACCTGGCATCAGTAACCGATATTTCAAAGGTGGCGGTTTTTCCTGACAGTGTCAGGGGAATAATTCAGAATGCATGTTACGACTGCCACAGTAACAACACAGTCTACCCGTGGTACTCGAAAATACAGCCGGTGGGCTGGCTCCTGGCCGGCCATATAAAGGAGGGCAGGGCTAATTTGAACTTCAGTGAGTTTGGTGAGTATTCCAAGGCAAAACAATTGAGTAAACTGGATGCAATTGCTACAGTAATAAGTGAAGATATTATGCCTTTGCCCTCTTATAAAATGATGCATAAAAGTGCCCGGCTCACATCAGGCGAAAAGGCTCTCCTGATTAACTGGACCAAACAAGCAACAGACAGCCTTTCAGTAAAATAGTTTCATTCCCAATGAGAAAGTTATTTTTTTTAGCGGTTGTTTTTACCTTCATTTTTTCTGTTAATTCCCGGGCAGTTTCTCCTGCCGATTCCGTTAATGTTTCTCCGTTTGGCAAGGTATACGTCTATAAGCCTGCCGGTACACCCCATAATCTTGTAATATTAATTTCAGGTGATGGAGGCTGGAAATACGGAGTTGTGGATTTTGCTCAGACATTTTCAGAGATGGACAATCTTGTGATAGGTGTCGATATCCTGAGATATTATAAAGATCTGAGGCGACGTAAGGATGATTGTTATAATGTGTCAGCCGATTTTGTAGAGCTCGCAACGTTCATAGAGAAAAAATATAATTTCCCCGGATACACTCCTCCGGTAATTATGGGTTACTCAAGCGGGGCTACACTTGTTTATGGGATACTGGCACAGTCACGCCCGGGGAGATTCATTGGCGGAATATCACTTGGTTTTTGTCCTGACATTGAACTGCCCAAAATGTTATGTCAGATTAACGGGCTCCAGGAAAAGACTGATATCACAGGAAAGAGATATTTTCTGCTTCCCGACGCAAAGCTTGGAAACCCATGGATTGTTCTTCAGGGCAAAGTAGATAAAGTATGCGGTTATTCCGAAGTGGCTGATTTTGTCAGTAAAACTGCCAATGCTGAATTAATAACCCTGCCTGATGTCGGACATGGTTTTTCAAACTGGAGCGATTTTATGCCCCTGTGGAAAGATGCATTTAATCGCCTTGTTGAGAAATATGAAAAAGGCCGGGCCCCAGAGGAAAACTATGACAAGCCGGAGAACATTCCGCTGGTAATAACAAAAGCCAGGGTTCAAAATAATGAAGCTCCTGTTGCACTGATAATTTCAGGTGACGGAGGCTGGTATGGGTTTGAGCAATCAATAGCTGATGGTCTTGCCAATCAGGGAATTCCGACAATTGGTCTGGATTCAAAGAAGTATTTCTGGAACAGGAGTACCCCTGAACAGACAGCCAGCGATATGGCCTCAGCACTTAATTACTATGGAAAAGAATGGGGACTGGACCGATACCTCCTGATCGGCTATTCGCTTGGTGCAGAAATAGTCCCGTTCGTTGTAACAAGATTACCCGGAGATATGAAATCCAGAATTTCATCTGCAGTGCTGTTGTCTCCGGAGACGGAGACCGATTTTGAGATCCATATTTCAAACATGCTTGGGATGGGGAACATCAATAATTCTTACAAGGTAATGGATGAAATCATTAAAATGCTGCCCGTTCCTACGATTATAATTCTTGGCGAAGACGAAAAAACCAATGTTCCCGAATTATTGGCCGGAACAGCCGTGAAAATCAGAAAGATACCGGGAGGTCATCATTATAACCATGACGCAGAACTGATATTAAAGATCATGAAAGACAATCAGGCATTCTGAAGAAAGGGTTTTTAAATGGATGAATGTTAAAATTGAACTGACAATCCATGACAACAAGGAATTCAACAGCCTCCGTCAGAAGTGCTTTTAAGGATAAGGTATTCTTTTTTCTCAATGAAAACAGAAGGCTTATTGCTCAATTCATTTTTACCGCCCTGTTCATTGGTTTGGCAGCATGGTTCATTAAACATGAAAAAACTGAATTGTTAAATGTCAGGGATGTAATTTTACAGGCAGACCGAAACTGGATTTTTGCTGCTCTCTGTCTGGCAGTATTTTATCTTGTCATCCAGGGGATAATGTATAAGACCTCCTTTGCCTCTCTGAACATCCGCCTTAAGCTATGGGATGCAATCATTCTATTCCTCAAACGCAATTTCATCAGTGTCTTTCTGCCTGCAGGAGCTGTATCTTCCCAGGTATTCTTTACCAGAGATATAGAGAAAAGGGGCATTAACAAAACACAGATATATTTTGCCTCTTCCATTTACGCTTTTGTGGGAATCCTTTCAGTAGTCATCGTAGCCATACCTGCTTTCCTTTTCATTGTTTCCGGAGGAAGTTTAGGCATGGGAAAATGGTATGCTTTGTCAGGTGTAATCCTGATCTTGCTGGTGTTCATTTTCACATATTATTCTCTTTTAAGGAAATGGACCCTTTATAAATGGATCCTGAAGATTTACCCCAAAGCAGGATTTTTCATTGATGAAATGAAAAATAACAAAATAAACTACAGGCAATTTATCTATACGGTTTTAGTTTCCGTTGTCATTGAGTTTGTTGGTATTGCTCTTGTTTATATATCGATGATTGCCCTGAAATTCACCCCGTCGCTGTCAATTGCAATACTGGCTTATATTGTTGTTGTGGTATTCCTTATTATTTCTCCTTTTCTGCGAGGGCTTGGCGCCATAGAGGTTTCAATGACATATGTTCTTATAAAAACAGGATTCAACAGTGTAGATGCTATTGCAATAACCCTCCTTTTCAGATTTTTTGAATTCTGGCTCCCGCTTTTGGCAGGTATTCTGAGCTTTTTACACAAAATTGAAAAACTCTTTCTGAGAATTTTCCCGGCACTTCTGATCTTCGGGCTGGGGATAGTGAATATTATTTCAGTATTAACCCCTCCGCTGCCGGAAAGAATTAAGATTTTACAGGATTACCTGCTTATCGATTTAGTCAGTTTTTCAAACAGTTTTGTGCTTGTTGCAGGGCTGTTTATGCTCGTTACTGCGGCTTTTATGCTCAGAGGCCTTCGGACAGCCTGGTGGTTTGCACTTGCACTGAGCACTGTTTCGGTTTTCGGACATATAGCCAAGGGTATTGATTATGAGGAGGCTTCAATAGCTCTTTTCATTATCGGGTCATTGATTGCCACAAGAAAGGAATACTATGTAAAAACCAATCCGAAATTGCAGACAGTAGGTATCCAGACCGCCCTGCTGAGTATTGCAGCCGTAATACTATACGGCGTACTGGGCTTTTATTTTCTTGATAAGAAACACTTCCAGATTGATTTCAGTTTTTCACAGGCATTCAAATATACCCTGCAGAATTTCTTTCTAATTGGCAGCAGGGATCTTGTGCCTCATGATACATTTGCACGTGACTTTATTTATCTCATAAAAATCAGCGGCTTTGCCTCCATGGCATTTCTGATCTATACGTTTGTGCGGCCTTATTTTTCCCGCTACACACCAACAGAAGAGGAGATATCAAGGGCAGGGACATTGACAATGCAGTTTGGCAATTCACCCCTTGATTATTTCAAGACATATTCAGACAAACTGATTTTTGCACCTGAGGGAGTAAATGCATATCTCGCTTACCGCGTCAGCAGAAATTTCGCAGCTGTACTTGAAGATCCTGTCTCGGAAAACAGGGAAGCCATGAAAAAATGTATTACCTCCTTCAGTAAATTCTGTTATGACAACGGCCTCAAAGATATTTACTACAGGGTGCCGGAGGAGAGCCTGCCTGTTTATTATGAATTAACCAGAAAAAGTCTTTTCCTGGGTCAGGAGGGAATAGTCGATCTTAACTCATTCTCCCTTGAAGGAAGTGAAAAAAAATCCATCAGGAATGCGATTAATAAAATCATTGAGCACGGCTATATAACACGGATCAATACTCCGCCCCTGTCTGATGGTTTGGTCCAGAAACTGAAAGCTGTAAGCCTGGAATGGCTGAGACTTACGGAGAGGGATGAAATAGTCTTTTCACAGGGAATGTTTGCCGAAAAAGAAATTAAAGGTCAGACTGTCATAACTGTTGAAAACGGTGAAGAAAAGATTATTGCGTTTCTAAATATTATTCCGGACAATGTTAAAAACGAAGGTACATATGATCTGCTCAGGAAAACCGCTGATGCACCCAACGGGATTATGGATCACATGCTCATTGAGCTTTTCAAATATTTTAAATCCTGCGGAATCAGGTATGTAAACCTTGGATTTGCTCCCTTATCCGGGAATAACGATCCCCACAATTTCACTGAGAGATCAATGAAATTCGCCTATGAAAAGATCCGTTCATTTTCGCATTACAGGGGGCAGAGGGAATACAAGGAAAAGTTCAACCCGGTATGGCATGATAAATTCCTGATATACAGTAACGATTATGATCTTCTACAGGTTCCGGCAATATTGACCCGGGTAATCAAACCCTGACCGGGTAATGCTTTTGAAGTAAAATGAAAAAGGAAGTAAATTATGGGTTTTTAATTTACTCCCCTTGTAGCGCGTAGCAGGATCGAACTGCTATTGTCGGTGTGAGAAACCGAACTCCTAACCGTTAGAGGAACGCGCCGGTTTGAGGATGCAAAGATAGGGTCTTTTGCTTAATTTATATATATTTCAATAATTTTACATTCATTACAGAATGGCTTAATAAGACAAAAGATAAAAGTAAAAAGACAAAAGGCTTAACACATTAAACTTTAATCCTGAGACAAAAACTGACAAATTTAAGCATATGAAAACCTCCCGTCTCATTTTGTGCATTTCAGCTATACTCCTGCTTGCCGGGAGCTGTATGAATAACACTCCCGTTACTACTTCACTGCCACGAAGCGCTCCCGAAGCTGAGGGAGTATCTTCAGAAGCAATCATCACGTTTCTCAACTCTGCAGCCACGAGCAAGCAAGAGTTCCACAGCTTCATGTTTCTCCGTCACGGTAAGGTGATAGCCGAAGGATGGTGGGATCCATACAAGCCAAACCTGAGGCATACACTTTACTCCACAAGCAAAAGTTTCACATCGACAGCTGTCGGGTTTGCTGTAAGCGAAAAACTTCTTACCGTTAATGACAAGGTCATATCCTTCTTCCCCGATCAGCTGCCTGATTCGATTTCGCCTTTCCTGGCTGATATGACAGTAAAGGATCTGCTTATGATGTCTGCCGGCCAGTCGCCTGAGCCGACAGGAGCCATCAGATCATCCGGTCCCGACTGGGTGAAGTCTTTTCTTGCTACTCCGGTGGTGAATGATCCCGGCTCAAAATTTCTTTATAATTCCATGGCCACCTTTATGCTCTCTGCAATAGTCCAGAAGGTTTCCGGTGAGATGCTGATTGACTACCTGAAACCACGTCTTTTTGACCCGTTGGCAATTGAAGGTGTGGACTGGGAGGTCAGCCCGGAGGGTATCAATACCGGAGGATGGGGCCTGCGCGTTAAAACAGAGGACATGGCGAAGTTCGGACAGCTCTACCTGCAGAAAGGCAAATGGAACGGTAAACAGATCATCCCTGCAAGCTGGGTTGAAGAGGCTACGACATTCAAGATTGACCAGGCACCTGATGCACCGCAGTCAATAAAAGACTCCAGCGACTGGATGCAGGGATACTGCTACCAGTTCTGGCGCTGCCGTAATAATGCCTTCAGGGCTGACGGCGCCTACGGACAGTTTATTATCGTGATGCCCGAAAAGGATGCCGTTGTTGCTATAACAGCCGAATCGCCTGACATGCAGAACGAGATTAACATGGTATGGAAATACCTGCTGCCGGCAATGAAAGATGAACCGTTGGCCGATAATCCCAAAGCTGCAGAAACACTGAAACAGAGGCTGTCATCACTGGCACTACCGTTGCCGGCAAAAGTGCCCGACTCACCTGTCGCCACACTGTTGTCATCAAAGACATTCCGGCTTGAGAGCAATGGACCGGGATTCGAGACCTTTTCATTGAAATTTTCAGGAGATACCTGCAAATTATCTGTTAAGGCCGATAAGACTGATTACAGTATTTTATTTGGAGCCGGGAAATGGATCATAGCTGAGACGGCGATGGACGGACCCAATATTTTAAGCAGACCGGGGGCAATTGCGCAAAATAAAATTGCAGGGGCTTATACCTGGAAAAATGACAATACACTTGAACTGGTGCTGAGATACATTGAAAGTCCCCACTCCATAAAGATTACATGTGCATTTGACAAAGAGAATGTTGAAGTATTTCTTCATCTCAGTTTACCTCCGGGAACTGACCTTCCCCCGATAAAGGGTACTGAAATGAAGTCAAAAGTCTAAAGTCTGAAGGGCAAAAGGATTTGCGATTTGCGAATTAGTTGATTTTTAAATTCTTAATTCGCCACTATTGCGTATTGTCTATTGTCTATTACCTGATACCTGCCAGATCTCTTATCACCACCGAGGCGCAGGTGATGCCGAAGGCGGCAGGCATGTATGATATGGTCCCTACTTTAGAGGCTTTGTTACTCTCATCCGAGTCACGGATTATTTTATCCTTGTCAATAACTTCAGGGCTGTAGACGGCGGGAAAACCGTCGCGAACACCAAGCTTGTGCAGCTTCTTCCTCAGTATGCGGGCAAGATTGCAGAAATTAGTCTCTGAGATATCGGCAACCCTTATGGTGCACGGATCAAACTTACCCCCTGCACCCATCGAGCTTACTATTTTCAGCTTTAGCCTTAAGGAATGATAAATTAAAAAAACCTTTGGTGACAGCGTGTCGATGGCATCAATGACATAATCATATTTCGCATCCTCAAGTATATCTGTCATCCGCTGATCACGTATAAACTCAGGAATCACTCTCAGTTCAAGATCAGGATTGATGTCTTTCAGCCTCTCTCCCATCACCTCAGCCTTTACTTTACCTATGGTTGATGTCAGCGCCGGCAGCTGCCTGTTTATGTTTGCAGAAGTGACGATATCACCGTCAATGATTGTCATCCTTCCTATACCGGCCCTGCATATCATTTCCGCAGCCCAAGAGCCTACTCCGCCAAGACCGGCAATGAGCACATGAGATTCTTTCAGCCTCCTTAAAGCCTCTTCACCCAATACCATTTCAGTGCGCGAAAGCCACTCTTCCATTTAAAAATCTCTTTTAGCAAATAATTTAGTAAAGTTGTTTTTCAGAATGGCAATTACTTCATTCTGATCAATGGCACTGATCTGTGCGAAGCTACTGTATACATCCCGAATTGAGCTGCCGGAGTCGTCTGTCTCAAGCAGGATGTTGTCAATACCCGCGGCTTCAATTACTTCAGGTAAGATTCCTTTAATCCCGAGTGATATCATAAAGCCCTCAGAAACCAATTCTGATGCCAGCCTGGCATTGCCTCTGTATCCATGGATTATCCATTTCACAGAGGGATTGATCTCTTTCTTCGCTTTTCTGAGAACATCCCACAACCTTACCGTGTGGATCACCACCGGTTTGTCAAGCTGTCCGGCAAGCTGTGCCTGGTAAATAAAAGCATCGTACTGGATTTCAGTTGAAGGACCCCTTACTGAGTCAAAACCAGCCTCGCCAACTGCAATCACACGGTTGTGTTCAAGCACAGGTTTCAGTGCACTCTTCAGCTCTTCGCAGTTTTCCCTTGTGAGATACCAGGGGTGAATACCTGCCGAATAATAGGTTCCGGGAGAAAATGCGTCAGGCACTTTTTCCCCGGCGAGAAGGTTTCTGACGACAAGAGTGCCGACATCTCCCTCACTGTGGTGTGTATGAAAATCAATGAATTTTATATCTCCGTCAGGCTTCATTTCGGGCTGTCAGCTTACTGAGACCGCTATCCAGTCTGCGGAGCGTCTCATCCTTTCCCAACCATTCAGCAATGTCAAAGAGACGCGGGCCGCGGCAGGCTCCCACCAGCAGCAACCTGAAAATATTGAACACATTGCCGGTATTGAAACCGCCGGCACTCACCCACTCCCTTACGGCTTTTTCCATCTCCACGGCAGTGAATACTTCCACTGAGGCAACTAATTCACGAAGCGATCTGATCATATCAGCTGAACTGTCATCCCATCTTTTTTTAAGTTCCTTTTCGTCATACGTATCAGGTGCGATGAAGAAAAAATCGGCTTCCTTCCACATGTCTGTGATGAAAGTTGCTCTCTCTTTAACCATTGAGACAAGCTTTACCAGGTCTTCGTGAGAAGGGTTGAATCCCTTTCCCCTGACAACCTGCATAAATAACTCAGCCAGTTCTTCATTGCTTTTCCGCTGCATGTACTGATGATTGAACCATCTGGCCTTTTCCGGATCAAACCGTGACCCTGATTTGCCTACTCTGTCTATTGTGAACGCCGCAATCAGCTCGTTCATGGAAAATATCTCCTGTTCTGTGCCGGGATTCCAGCCAAGCAGTGCCAGCATGTTCACAAAGGCTTCGGGAAAATAACCCTCTTCGCGGTAGCCCGTGGCCGTTTCTCCGTAAGACCAGTAGAGTGGAAAGACCGGAAAGCCCATCTTATCGCCATCGCGTTTGCTGAGTTTTCCCTTGCCTGTCGGCTTGAGCAATAAAGGCAGGTGGGCAAACAGCGGGGCCGTCCATCCGAAAGACCTGTAGAGCATCACATGGAGAGGCAGGGAGGGAAGCCATTCCTCGCCCCTGATGACGTGAGATATCTCCATAAGGTGATCATCAACAATGTTAGCCAGGTGATAGGTAGGCATTCCGTCAGACTTGTAAAGCACCTTATCATCAAGAGTTGAGGTATTAACAACGATATCACCCCTTATCACATCATTGAAGGATATATCTTCATTCCCGGGCATGCGGTATCTCACAACATAATGATCTCCTGATGCAAGCTTTTTCCTTACCTCTTCATGGCTGAGAGTCAGGGAATTAGACATATTCATCCGTGTGTTGCAGCCGTAGTTGAATGTCTCGCCGCGTGACTCATGCTCAAGTCGCAGCTTCTCCAGCTCATCAGGAGTGTCGAATGCATAATAGGCATCGCCAATGTTCAGCAGTTCCTCAGCATACAGGTAGTAGATATCTTTCCGCTCGCTCTGGCGGTAAGGAGCATGAGGTCCGCCTTCCCTGATACCCTCATCGATCTTAATTCCCGCCCATTCAAGGGCTTCCATGATATATTCCTCAGCACCCTCAACATAGCGGGCCTGGTCTGTGTCTTCAATACGCAGGATAAATGTTCCGCCGTAATGTTTAGCAAAAAGATAATTATACAGGGCTGTACGCACTCCGCCGATGTGCAGCGGCCCGGTAGGACTGGGAGCAAAACGCACGCGTATCTGGGTGTTTGTCATTTCTGAATATTTGTTAAATATGTAGTAGAGACGCCCAATATGCGCGTCTCTGCTGGCAAAGATAAGCAAACTCCTCTTTTTGTATTAAATTTACATTATAACGATTTTAAAGAATAGAATATCACTATGAATAAGATGAAGGCACTCGTCAAAGCAAAGGCGACCAGGGGGTTATGGATGCAGGAGGTACCTGTTCCGGAACCGGGATACAATGATGTTATTATTAAGGTTAAAAAGTCCGCTATTTGCGGTACTGACCTCCATATCTACGAATGGAATGAGTGGGCACAGAAAACCATTAAAGTTCCGATGACAATCGGACATGAATACATGGGTTTTATTGAGAAGGCAGGTCCCGGTGTGACTAACGTGAAGGTGGGCGACAGGGTGACGGGTGAGGGCCATCTTTTCTGCGGCGTCTGCCGTAACTGCCGCAGGGGCAGGGAGCATGTATGCGAGAATGTGGTAGGTATCGGAGTTAATATTGACGGCTCATTTGCAGAGTATGTCAGAGTCCCGGCACGGAACGTAGTGCTTCTCGATCACCGCATACCCGACGAATGGGCGGCTATCATGGACCCGTTCGGCAATGCCACTCATACGGCGCTTGCCTTTCCCCTTCTGGGTGAGGATGTGCTGATCACCGGTTCAGGACTGATAGGAAGCATGGCTGTGGCCATTGCGAGGTTTGCAGGTGCGCGTCACGTGGTAGCTACTGACATCAGTGACTACCGTCTTGATCTGGCCAAGAAGATGGGAGCCGAGATGGTGATTAATCCCAAAAGAGGAGAAAAAATACATGATGTGCTTGAACCTCTTCACATGAAAGGCTTCGATGTGGGCCTTGAAATGTCAGGCTCACCGGCTGCTTTTCAGGAGATGATCGCAAATATGTATAATGGTTCCAACATTGCGCTTCTGGGCATCCTTCCTTCGAACTTTGAGGTCCCGTGGAGCGATATAATATTCAAGGCACTGACACTGAAAGGCATCTACGGTCGTGAGTTGTGGGAGACCTGGTATAAGATGCAGATGATGATCATCGGCGGCATCAACCTTGATCCGGTCATAACCCACCGGTTCCATATCGATGACTTCCAGAAAGGATTTGACGTGATGGAAGAGGGGAATTGCGGGAAGGTAATTCTGAGTTGGGATTGAGCAGGTCGAAAGTCTATAAAGTCGAAAGTCTATAAAGTCGAAAGTCTGTAAAGTCGAAAGTCTGTAAAGTCAAATATTTGAAATTCAATATTATTGGATATGAAGATCGATCAGTTTGAGGAAATAATTGCCTGGCAAAAAGCAAAACAGCTTTCAGCAATTTTGTACTCGTTATTCAAAGATAATAAGGATTATAGCTTCAGGGATCAGATTTGCAAGGCCTCTGTCTCAATAATGAATAATATTGCTGAAGGATTTGAGAGAAACTCAGACAAAGAATTTAAACACTTTTTATACATAGCCAAAGGCTCTTCAGGGGAAGTAAGGTCAATGCTTTACCTGGCCGATGAATTAAATTATATCGATGCTAAAAAAGTCACTGAGCTTCTTGAAACATCTCTTGAAATATCAAGACTTTTATCCGGTTTTATAAAAACCCTCTCCTGATCTCTTTAATCCAAAATCCGACTTTACGGACTTTCGACTTTCGACTTTCAGACATTAAAAATCACCGTGAAACTGATGCTATTTTCGAAATTAGTTCTAACTTGATGTCAATGAGAATTCAATCCTGACATCTATGGCTGAGTATCCTTCATATGATGAGCTGACCAGAGATTTTGACTGGAGTATAGCTGAAAAAGAACTGGAATACAAACATGGCGATGTAATAAATATCGGATGGTATTGTTCTGACAGGATATGCATGAAGGGAAACGCCGGAAAGACTGCCATGTACTATGAGGGTTTCGGAGGGATTGAAAAGAAATATACGTTCAATGATATAAGACTTGCAGGAAATACTATCGGCGCTTTTCTCCGAAGACTTGGCATCAGCGACGGCGACAGGGTGTGCCTTTTCATGGACAGGATACCGGAACTGTATCTCTCTTTTCTCGGCATTCTTAAGATCGGCGCTATTGTACAACCTCTTTTTTCAGCTTTCGGAGAAGAATCCTTGTTTGTCAGGCTGGAAAATGCAGAAACAAGAGCTGTCATCACTCAGAAAAAACACCTCTCAAAGGTGAGGAAGATCCGTTCAAAGCTGCCCAGCCTTGAATTTGTAATTATAGTTGACGCCGTAAAACCCGGGGAGCTGGAGAATGGTGAAATACTCTTCAGCCTTGACGAGGCAGAACCGGTTGAACATCTTGACATCTTCCCTGCCACTGCCGAGACTCCTTCCGTCCTGCACTATACCTCAGGAACGACAGGCCAGCCCAAGGGAGTCAAACATGTTCATTATTCTATTATTTCCCAGTATCTCACAACCAAGTGGGTTCTCGACCTGCATGATGACGATATTTACTGGTGCACTGCCGACCCGGGATGGGTTACAGGAACATCATACGGTATAATAGGACCATGGAGCCTGGGCGTAACTCAATGTATCCTCGATACTGGGTTCTCGGCACAGGCATGGTACAGGTTCATTGAAAAGTACAGGGTGACGGTGTGGTACTCTGCCCCTACAGCCATAAGATCTCTTATGAAAGCCGGAGAGGAAGTGGTGAAAAACTATGATCTCACTTCGCTCCGACACCTGGCAAGCGTTGGGGAGCCTTTGAATTCTGAGGCGGTGATATGGTCACAGCGGGTGTTCGGCAAACCCTTCCTTGATACATTCTGGCAGACAGAGACTGGCTCGATAATGATTACAAACTTCCCGGGAATGAAGATCAAACCGGGGTCTATGGGAAAACCTTTTCCGGGCATAACAGGCGCAGTGCTTGACCCTGTGACATTTGTTCCGCTCACGGAGCCTGGCAAAGCAGGCCTGATAGCCTTCCGGCCAGGATGGCCTGCGATGATGCGGACATACTGGAGGAATGAAGAAAAATACAGGGAAAAATTTGTGAACGGATGGTATCTCTCAGGCGACAGGTCAACAATTGATAATGAGGGTTACTACTGGTTCATAGGTCGCGATGATGATGTCATAAATACAGGAGGTCACCTGGTCAGTCCGTTCGAAGTCGAATCTGCCTTGCTGGAACACCCGGCCGTGGGTGAATCAGCCGTCACCTCGAAACCTGATGAGATAAATATGGAGGTCGTCAAGGCATTTATCACACTGAAGCCAGGATTTACACCCAGCCCTGACCTTGAACTCGATATTATGAACTTCATAAGAAAAAAGCTGTCTCCGCTGGCTATGCCCCAGGCGGTTGAATTTATGGACAAGCTGCCTAAAACACGCAGCGGCAAAATTATGAGAAGAGTGCTTCATGCAAAAGAATGGGGCGAGGAGATTGGCGATATTTCCACACTTGAAAATGATTAATCCATTTGTATATTTTTGTTCTGAAACTAACAATAGTCAACTATGGAAGAAAATACCCTGAATGAGATGAAGGAGATGATCCTAAATTACGTGGTCAAGGAATACATTGATGATGAAGATGTTAAGATAACATACGAGACACCTCTTATATCAAGCGGTTATGTTGATTCGTTTTCAATGGTATCACTCCTGGTCTTCCTTGAGAATAAATTCAAGATAAAGATCCCGCCAAGCAAGGCAACCCCTGAAGCTTTTGACAGTGTGAACAGTATTGTGGCACTGGTAAATCAATTCCTGAACAAATAAATCATTAATTCCATGAGCTACACAGAAAAAACCAGGGATCTCTACCGCGGACAGCTGGCAGAGATAAAAAACGCCGGTATTTTCAAGGAGGAACGGTTCATACACAGTCCCCAGGCTGCTGATATTGAGGTTGAGTTCCCGGCAGGTTCAGATCTCAAAAAAGTCATCAATATGTGCTCCAACAACTACTTGGGGCTCTCAAGTCACCCCGAAGTGATCAGGGCAGCTCATGACGGACTTGAAAACAGGGGTTACGGCATGTCATCCGTCCGATTCATCTGTGGAACACAGGATATTCACAGGGAACTGGAAAAAAGGGTAACTGGATTTCTGGGTACGGAGGATACAATACTTTTCCCTTCATGTATGGATGCCAATGCCGGAGTTTTTGAGGCAATACTCACCAGTGAGGATATAATGATATCCGACAGGCTGGTTCATGCTTCAATAATAGATGGAATGAGGCTTTGCAGCGCACAGCATGACACATTCAAGCACTCGAGTATGGAACATCTTGAGGAGAAACTGATGCTGCATGCAGACAAGCGGCTGAAGCTGGTGATCACTGACGGCGTCTTCTCGATGGATGGAGATACTGCCAGACTTGATGAGATGGCAGTCCTGTGTGAAAAATACGGTGCAATGCTGCTTGTGGATGATTCACATGCAACGGGTTTTATCGGGAGGACCGGACGCGGAACACATGAATTCTGCAATGTCTTCGGGCAGATTGATGTTATTACCACAACCTTCGGAAAAGCTCTGGGAGGAGCATCGGGAGGATGTGTCTCGGGAAGGAAGGAGATTGTTGACATGTGCCGGCAGAAGGCAAGACCCTACCTCTTTTCAAACACAATTGCTCCTGTTATAGTATCAGGAGTCCTGAAGGTGTTTGATATTCTTTCTTCGAGCACTGAGAGGCGAGATAAACTTGAGAAAAATGCCGCTTACTGGCGGAAAGGGCTGACAGATGCAGGATTTATACTAAAGGAAGGCAATACACCCATCGTTCCGGTAATGCTATTCAACGCAAAGCTGTCACAGGACTTTTCAAAGGATCTTTATAGTGAGGGTATTTATGCCATAGGCTTCTTCTTCCCCGTCGTTCCAAACGGACAGGCAAGAATAAGGACCCAGATTTCTGCGGGTCACGATATCAGCCACCTTGACAAAGCCCTGGCTGCTTTTATTAAAGTGGGTAGAAAATATGGCATCCTCGGACTTACCAAAGATCAGATAATAGAAAAGTACGGGCAGTAATACCTGCGACTGGTAAGCCAGTCCTGTTAATTATTCAGCTGATATGGATGATTATCGTCATGGAATAATCACGGTAAAACACCATCTTTGCATCCGTTTTAGTGAATAATTCAATCGGATGTACAACACTTACAAGGATTATCTCAATACACAGCTCCGGGAAATAAAAGAGGCTGGCCTTTATAAAAATGAACGAGTGATTGTCTCCCCGCAAGGTGCGGAGATCACGCTTGATACCGGTCAGACGGTCCTCAATTTCTGTGCAAATAACTATCTTGGATTATCTTCCAGCAAAAAGCTTGTTGAAGCCGCAAAGAATGCACTTGACACTCACGGTTACGGCATGTCATCCGTGCGTTTTATCTGCGGAACGGGAGACCTGCACAAGGAACTGGAAAAAAAGATTGCTGAGTTCTTCGGGACAGAAGACACCATTCTTTATGCTGCATGCTTTGATGCAAACGGCGGGGTCTTTGAACCATTGCTGACAAGTGAGGATGCAATAATCTCCGACTCCCTTAATCATGCTTCCATCATTGACGGAGTGCGCCTCTGCAAGGCACAGCGCTACAGGTATGAGAACGCTGATATGGAAGACCTCGAGACACAGCTTCAGGCTGCACAGGAACAGCGCTTCCGTCTGATTGTAACGGACGGCGTCTTTTCTATGGACGGCAACGTTGCTCCGCTCGATAAGATCTATGAGCTGGCCAACAGGTACAACGCCATGGTAATGGTTGACGAATCTCATTCAGCAGGTGTGGTTGGAAAAACAGGGCGCGGTGTAACTGAACTATATAACCTCAAAGGAAAAATAGAGATCATCACGGGTACCCTTGGCAAGGCATTTGGCGGGGCCGTCGGAGGCTTCACTACGGGCCGCAGGGAGATCATCGGTATGCTTCGTCAACGCTCAAGGCCTTATCTCTTCTCCAACTCCATCCCTCCGATGGTGGCGGGGGCAGGGATAAAGATGCTTGAGATGATGACGGAGACCAATGAGCTGCAGGACAAGCTACATCACAATACTGAATATTTTGTCGGGAAGATGCTGAAAGCGGGTTTTGATATCAAGCCTACACAGTCGGCCATCTGCGCTGTAATGCTCTATGATGCGAAGCTTGCACAGGAACTTGCCTCAAGACTCCTCATGGAAGGTATTTATGTAATCGGATTCTACTATCCCGTAGTACCAAAGGGCCAGGCCCGGATAAGGGTGCAGCTCTCGGCTGCCCATGAGACTGAGCATCTCGACAAGGCCATTGCCGCCTTTACCAGGGTAGGCAGGGAACTCGATATTCTTAAATAACTCTAAAGAACCCGGGTTTAAAACATCTTTTAACTTTCAGACTATCATTAATATTTACTGCATTTCTCTTTTATTTTTCAGGAAAATTCTTATTTTTACTTAAATATAATTGAAATGTTACATGCAGCAAACCTTTTAAAGGCGTTGAGGATAGTAATATTTCTTTTTGCCGCAGTGACCGTTACCGGTTGCATAACCCTGAAGACAACTACATTAAGCAGCATTCCGCCAAAGAGAAATGTTATCATGCTACACGCCGATGACAGCCTGTGGGCTGTCAGTAATTATACCTTTTCAGACAATACTTTGACAGGGTTGATCTCCCAGGATTCACTGAAGATAAAAAAGCTAAAAGTGATCCATCTTTATGCAGCACCGCTTACTGCAGTTAATATCGAAGGCACGCGGCTGACAGTACCAACAGGAAACATCGGTAAGACAGATTACTATCGTATTGAATGGTGGAGAACCATCGGAGGCACTGCAATCATTACGTACCTGTTATTTATGCTCTTTCCTGGTTTAATTAACTGACCTCTTGCAGTAAGGATATCATCAAAAAAGAGAGTTATGCGAAAATATAATGATTATCAGAAAATAACGGCAATATTTCTCTCGGGGCTTATTCTGATTTTGTTTTCAGGCTGTTACTCCTTAAGGGGAATTCCCAAAGGCGAGGTCCAATATGCCGCTGGGAAGTACTATTATATCCATGGCGTCAATTCTTCCTTTGAGCTCAACAATGTCGTTATCTCGAACGGCGTTCTTACCGGCGACATCACTCACCTTCCGGCACCTGAAAAAAAGAAGGAGATTGTTCATCTTTATGTTGCTCCGGATTCAGCATATACAGATAAATGGTGAAATGATAAGTATCCCGTTCGAGAACATAGCTAAAGCTGAAATTAACAAAGTGGACGGGACCAAAACATTAATCATCGGTTCGGGTATTGCTATAGGAGCTACGTTTGTCGTTGCCCTTGTCTATCTGCTCACAAAAGGGGCCTCATGTCCTTTTATTTACAGTAATGACGGTTCAGATAACAGTTTTGAGGGTGAGATTTACAGCGGCGCAACGGCAATACCGCTTGAACGTGATGACTATCTGTGGCTTAAATCGATAAAACCTGTTGATAATCTCTATAAAATCAAACTTACCAATGAGGTAAAGGAGATCCAGAATACAAATCTTACCGAACTGCTGGTTTTTGACCATGCTCCCGGCACCCGTATTCTGGTTGACAAATACGGAAATGTACATACCCTGTCTGACACTAAAAAGCCCGTTGCCGCCTCTGACGGTTACGGAAGATCACTGATTGAAGAGCTGTCCGGTTATGACAGCCTCAGGTACATCAGCCAGATGCAAAGAGATCCTGTCCTTAAGGATACTATTTCTCTCACTTTTGAAAAACCCCTGGACGCCACAAGTGCCAAACTGGTAATGTCAGGGAAAAATACGATGTGGCTTGATTATATGTTCGTGAAATTTACCGATCTCTTTGGAAACAGATATGACAACTGGAAAGAGAAGCGTAACAATAAATCTCAGGAGGAGCTTTTAAAATGGTCTTTCGAACAGGGGATGCCTCTTGCCGTTTACCTGGAGACTGATACAGGTCTGAAATTCGTTGATTATTTCAACCTGCCCGGACCAATGGCGGACAAAGTTGACATTCTCAGCCTTGACCTGTCGGGAATTGAGGGCGATAAAGTAAATCTCAAGCTCGTTGCCGGTATGTTATTCTGGGACATTGACTACACAGGTATAGATTATTCGGTTGATCAGACTGTAGTTAAAACCGTTGTCAGGGTTGCTTCCGCCACAGACGAAAACAACAAAAATGTAGCTGATCTGCTGATCGCCGATGATGATCAATATCTTATTCAGCCTGAGGCGAATAACATTACCGACATAACTTTCTCCTGTCCGGCCGGGCTTTCCGGAATGACACGGTCAGTGATCCTGCACAGCAAGGGCAATTACGAGATCCTCCGGGAGGGCAAGGGAAAACCTGATATGGCTTATCTCAAAAGTTTTCTTGAGCCAGGTGCATTCACGAGATTTTCAAAAGAACACTTCCTTCAATACTACCAGACAGGAAACTGATCGGCGGTAAAAATGCCAGCATAATATTTCAGGGATATGAATCTCCGCTTTTCGCTCTCAACGCTAAAAAGGATCCTCATTGCTTTTATGCTGAGAACCAATATTTTATGGCTTGGATTGAAAAACTATGGGAATCCTTCAAAGGCGGTTAAAGCGGTCAGGATGCTCATTAAGAAAAGAGAGGCCTTCAGCGGTATTCAGGGGATCCCAAGGTTTTTCTATGCCAATAAACGTTTCTTTTTCAATCCGAATATTCCGGGATTTCCATCACAGTCATTCAACAAATTCATTGTAAATGAGCTGAATGGTTCTCTCCCTTTTAAGAAGGGTTATTCGCGATTGACAACACTGTTCTTTTCCATTACCAAAAAATGTCCGCTCAGATGTGAGCACTGTCTTGAGTGGGAAAGGCTCGAGAGTAAGGACCTGCTCTCAATTGAAGACCTGAAAGCCATTCTTAAAAAGTTTCTGGATTATGGTATAAGCCAGGTGCAGTTTTCGGGTGGAGAACCAATGGCAAGGTTTGAAGATCTCCTCACACTGATAAAGGATACAGACAGGAGCACCGACACATGGCTTCTGACTTCGGGATATAACCTGACTTTTCAGAATGCCGTGAAGTTGAAGAAAGCCGGACTGACCGGAGTACGCATAAGCATTGATCACTGGGAGAGCCAAAAACATAATGAATTCAGGGGCCATCAGAAAGCATTTACCTGGGCGATTGATGCTGCAGAAAACTGCAGAAAGGCCGGCCTGGCGACAGGGCTGGCCGTATGTGTTGTTAAAGAATTCCTGTCCGACACATTTCTCATAAATTACATGAATTTAGCCAGGTCACTGAAGGCTTCCTTTATCCTTCTGCTTGAACCGCGCGAAACAGGCCATTTCAAAAACAGGGATGTTGTTCTCCCTGATGAATCAATAAGATACCTGGAAAATTTTTATCTGAAGGTAAATTCATCACCTGAGTATGAAAAATACCCCTCCGTATTTTTCCCTGGCTACCACCAGAGAAGGATTGGCTGCTTTGGAGCCGGGAAAAGATACCTGTATATTGATTCTGAGGGATCATCTCATGCCTGTCCTTTCTGCCAGGAACCGATGGGAGATTCATTGAAAGATGATATTTCACAGATGATTTCGGGAATTAAGAAGAGAGGCTGCCCTGTTTTTCCTGATCATGTATTTACCCCGGCAGAGGCTTGACCGGCTTCAGGGGAACAGAATTCCGGCGGACATTATGTAATAAGCAGTCCTGAAAAATATCTATTTTGCTTTTTTATTCTAACTTGTTGTCGTAAAACCTATAATACCCGGATTATGAAAACTCTATTTTCACAAAAATGTACCTTGCTTACTGTGGCTGGACTAATTCTGCTGCTTAGTGCAGGTTGTGCTCAGTATGAGGCCGTTGGCCAATGTCTTACCGGCCATACATATGGTTTCTTCGGTGGCTTATGGCATGGATTTATAGCTCCCTTTGATCTTATAGGCATGCTTTTCAGTGATAAAATCACGATGTATGCACAGAATAACAACGGAGGCTTTTATGCACTGGGCTTCCTTCTTGGCAGTGGCGGCTGGGGCTTCCTCGGTGGCAAGGGCCTTAGGAGGACCAGAAAATAATACCCGCCTATTGTATTGTTGCTTTGCATAGTTGTAATGTGTTGATTTTAAGCATCAGAGTGCAGAAAATAATTTCTTTTTCCCCGTTTAAATAATGACGCAAATAAAGAAATATTGATAATTTATTTGATTTGTAATAAAATTATGTACTTTTGGACCTCAAATATTAACGAAACAGTGATGAAATCTTTATTATATATTATTGCCCTCATTTTTATTGCCACGAGCAGTTGATCCGGGAATAATATGTAACACTATAAGTATACAAAAGCTTTCCGGAAATCCGGGAAGCTTTTTTTTAATGGGTTTTTGAAACTATGAAGCATCAACTCAGGAGTGCAGTAACATTCACCGGCAGGAACATGGCCGGTGCAAGAAGTCTCTGGCGGGCAAACGGCATGAAAGAAGAACACTTCGGAAAGCCGGTCATTGCCATCGTTAATTCATTTTCCCAGTTCGTTCCGGGTCATGTCCATCTTCACGACATTGGCCAGATCATTAAGAATGAAATCGGGAAACATGGCCTTTTCGCAGCTGAATTCAATACCATTGCAATTGATGACGGCATTGCCATGGGCCACCAGGGGATGAGCTATTCTTTGCCCTCGCGGGAGCTTATTGCCGACAGTGTCGAGTATGTGTGCAACGCGCACCTTGCCGATGCAATGATCTGCATTTCCAATTGTGACAAGATCACCCCCGGCATGCTGATGGCTGCCATGAGACTTAACATACCTGCAGTATTTGTTTCGGGAGGACCAATGGAAGCCGGAAATCTCAACAACAGGGCTCTCGACCTGATAGATGCAATGGTTTCTGCCGCTGACAGCAGGGTCAGTGATAGAGAGCTTAATGAAATTGAAATGACTGCATGTCCAACCTGCGGCTCATGTTCAGGCATGTTCACAGCGAATTCGATGAATTGCCTGAATGAAGCGCTTGGGTTGGCTCTTCCGGGTAACGGAACAATAGTAGCCACCCACAGGAACAGGATGAGACTTTTTGAAAAAGCCGCCAGCCTGATAGTTGATCTGACAAACAGATATTACTACGAGGGTGATGACACTGTGCTTCCGCGGTCAATTGCAACCAGGGAAGCATTTAAGAACGCCATGGCGCTCGACATTGCCATGGGAGGATCAACAAATACCGTTCTTCACCTTCTGGCAATTGCCCATGAGGCCGGCGTTGATTTTTCAATGAAAGATATTGACATGCTTTCCCGCTTAATACCCACTTTATGTAAAGTTTCTCCAAGTTCAGGATATCATATCCAGGATGTAAACCGGGCCGGAGGTGTTTTTGCCATTCTTGGCGAACTGGAACGAAACAATCTCATAGACAGCTCTGTAGGAAGGATAGACTATCCAACCCTTCATGAAGCTATTTCTGACTGGGACATTTCGGGAGAAAAGACATTACCTCTCGCATCTGACTACTTCAGAAGTGCGCCGGGAATGAAGAGAAGCCTGAAAATGGCTTCGCATGGCACTCTTTACGACACACTTGATACCGATAGGGTAAACGGTTGCATTCGAAGTGTAAAATATCCCTACAGCAAGGAAGGCGGACTTGCAGTCCTCTATGGAAATATTGCAAAAAATGGGTGTATTGTAAAAACCGCCGGGGTTGACCCGTCCCTCTATACTTTTTCGGGACCTTCAATAATTTTCGAATCCCAGGAAGAAGCCGTGGAGGGAATCCTTGGTGATAAGGTGGGCCCGGGAGATGTGATCGTGATCAGGTACGAAGGTCCAAAAGGAGGACCCGGCATGCAGGAGATGCTTTATCCCACATCATATCTGAAATCAAAAGGTCTTGATAAAAAATGTGCGTTAATAACCGATGGCCGTTTTTCGGGAGGCACATCCGGATTGTCTGTCGGCCATATTTCTCCGGAAGCTGCTGCAAAAGGAGAGATAGCAATTCTCAGAACAGGAGATCAGATTGATATCGATATAGAAAACCGGAAAATAAATGTAATCCTTTCTGATAGCGAAATCCTTAAAAGGCATAAAGAGGAAGCAGCACAAAAAGAAATGGCCTACAAACCAAAAAATCGCCGCCGTGAAATTCCGTCTTCACTAAAAGCTTATGCTGCAACAGTCAGCTCAGCAGATAGGGGAGCGATACGGGTCATTTAGTGGCGTAGAGCAAAAAGAAACAGATTATGACAGATTTGATATGAAGAGTAAAAAAAATATATATCTGAAAACAGAAAACATCATGGATCAGGAAGAGATTTCAGGAGCTGAAGCGATTCTCAGGTGTCTTATTGAGGAAGGTGTTGACACCATATTCGGTTATCCTGGAGGTGCCATCATGCCTGTTTATGACAAACTGCTTGATTATGAAGATAAGCTCCGGCATATACTTACACGTCATGAACAGGGAGCTGCACACGCAGCTCAGGCTTATGCAATGGTGACCGGAAAGCCAGGGGTCTGCTTCGCAACATCTGGTCCCGGGGCAACAAACCTCGTTACGGGTATTGCAAATGCCTTCCTTGATTCAGTTCCCGTTGTATTTATAACCGCACAGGTGGTATCAAACCTGATAGGAACTGACGCATTTCAGGAGACTGACATCCTTGGTGTGTCAATGCCGGTTACAAAGTGGAACTGCCAGGTCAAGAGGCCGGAGGATATACCCGACACAATTGCAAAAGCATTCTATATTGCAAAATCAGGCCGCCCCGGACCGGTACTGGTTGATGTGGCCAAAGATGCCCAGATTGAAAAGCTCAGTTTCAGATATAGCAAGTGTGAATACCTGAGAAGTTATAACCCCAGGATACCATTGCATACCAGGGAGATAGAATCGGCAGCCATTATGATCAACCATGCTGAAAAACCGCTTATTCTTGCGGGCCACGGAGTTCTTCTTTCAGGGGCGGAAAATGAACTTAAAGAATTTGCCGAGAAAACCGGAATACCTGTTGCCCTTACCCTGCTGGGCCTCTCGGCCTTTCCCTTTGGCCACAGATTATATGCCGGGATGCTCGGTATGCACGGAAACCTCGGGCCAAATGTTCTTACAAATCAGGCTGACCTTATTATTGCGGTGGGAATGCGTTTTGATGACCGTGTGACAGGCAACCTTAAGAAATATGCAAAGAACGCCAGGATAATACATATCGAGATAGACGAAGCAGAAATCAATAAAAATGTACAGGTTGACCTTGAAATAAATAATGATGCCCGCGAAGTGTTACGATACCTGATACCCCTGGTGAAGGAAAACTCATTTGCAAAATGGATAAGGGAATTCAGAATATATGATAAAACAGAATATGAGAAAGTCATCAGGCCGGAGACAGAGCCGGAATCAGGCGAGATCAGAATGGGTGAGGTCGTACGCCTGGTTTCAGATCTGACACACGGAGATGCCATAATTGTTACAGATGTGGGCCAAAACCAGATGTCTGCCGCCCGGTATTATAAATTCAAAAATCCTAACAGCCTGGTGACATCCGGAGGAATGGGAACAATGGGCTTTGGACTACCGGCCTCAATAGGCGCCAAAATCGGAAGACCAGATAAACAGGTTGTGGTTTTCCTTGGCGACGGCGGCTTCCAGATGACCATCCAGGAGCTTGGAACTATTCTTCAGTATCAGATTCCTGTCAAGATAATTATACTGAATAACAGTTTTCTGGGTATGGTGAGGCAATGGCAGGATATGTTCTACAATAAACGATACGCCTCGACCGCTCTTGTAAATCCTGATTTCCTCAAGATAGCTGAGGGATTTAAAATTGCCTCAAAGAGAGTATCGGAAAGAAAGGATCTTGAAAAAACCCTTGCTGAGATGCTTGCGGTTGATGTGCCCTACCTGGTTGACGTTACCATAAGCAAGGAAGCAAATGTTCTGCCGATGATTGAACCGGGTTCATCTGTTTCTAATGTTAGACTGACAAATTAAAAAAGCTGAAACATGAAAAATGAATATACCCTTTCACTTTTTACCGAGAATCACATCGGGATACTGAACCAGGTAACAATCATCCTTACCAGAAGGCAGATAAACATCGAGAGCATAACAGCCTCTGAATCTGCCGTTCCCGGAGTGCATATGTGGACTTTGGTAGTTATTACGTCACCGGAAATGGTAAGAAAGGTGGCCAGGCAAATGGAAAAGCTGGTTGATGTACTAAAGGTCTTCGTGCATACATCCGATGAAATAATTTATCAGGAAATCGCATTGTTTAAGGTCGCAACCCGGGGATTAATGTCCGGTAACATCATTGATCATATTGTCCGGGGACATCATGCCCGCATACTGGAGGTTACTCCGGAATATATCGTTGTTGAAAAAACCGGGCACAAATCCGAAATAACCGAACTGCTCAGACAACTCGGGCCGTACGGAGTCCTCCAGTTTGTCAGATCGGGACGAGTGGCAATAACAAAGCAGGTAAAGGAATTAACCTCTTACCTCAAGGAGATGGATGAGGCAAAGCGCCCGGAACCGCAGAAAATTGAAGTTGAAAATTAAGAACTAATAATAATCAAATAACCGGAAATCATGGCAAAAATCAATTTTGGAGGCGTTACTGAGAACGTGGTAACCAGAAGTGAATTCCCGCTCTCTAAGGCCCGTGAGGTTTTAAAAAATGAAGTAATAGCCGTAATAGGATACGGCGTCCAGGGCCCTGGCCAGTCGCTTAACCTGAAAGACAACGGGCTTAATGTGATTGTCGGCCAGAGGAAGAATTCATCTTCCTGGGAAAAAGCCGTCAGGGACGGATGGAAAGAAGGAAAGGATCTTTTTGAGATTGAAGAGGCATGCAAAAGAGGCACGATTATACAATACCTGCTTTCTGATGCCGGACAAATTGCTTCGTGGCCTGTAGTGAAGAAGCACCTTACGAAAGGAAAAGCTCTTTATTTTTCTCATGGCTTCGGCATCACATTCAATGATCAGACCGGTATTGTACCGCCTGCTGATGTTGACGTGATCCTGATTGCTCCGAAGGGCTCGGGAACATCCCTTCGCCGTCTTTTCCTGGAAGGGAAAGGTCTCAATTCAAGCTATGCAGTTTACCAGGATGCCACAGGAAAAGCAAGGGAAAGGGTATTTGCCCTGGGTATCGGAGTCGGGTCAGGTTATCTTTTTGAGACCGATTTCAGAAAAGAGGTGTACAGCGACCTTACGGGAGAAAGAGGCGTTCTGATGGGTGCCATTGCAGGTATTATGGAGGCGCAGTATAATCTCCTGCGAAAGAAAGGTCACTCCCCCTCCGAAGCTTTTAATGAAACTGTTGAGGAATTGTCGCAGAGCCTTCTTCCGCTTGTTGCAGAAAACGGGATGGATTGGATGTATGCCAATTGCTCAACAACAGCCCAGAGAGGTGCTCTCGACTGGAAGAACAGGTTTCGCGATGCTGTTGCTCCCTTATTTGACAAACTGTATGAAAGCGTTGCCAGCGGCAATGAAGCCAGGATAACAATTGAAGCAAACAGGCAGCCTGACTACCGGGAAAAGCTGGCATCTGAACTCGATGAACTGCACAATTCAGAAATGTGGCAGACAGGGGCAATGGTCAGAAAACTCAGACCCGGGAATTAAGAATTGCTGAAAAAGACACGAAGATGAATGACAGGATAATAATTTTTGACACCACCCTCAGGGATGGCGAACAGGTTCCCGGGTGCCAGCTTAACACAATAGAAAAAATTGAAGTCGCCAGGGCGCTTGAAGCGCTGGGAGTCGATGTTATTGAGGCCGGATTCCCTGTCTCAAGCCCCGGAGATTTTCAATCGGTGGTTGAGATATCGAAAGCAATTTCCGACCCTGTAATCTGCGCATTGACCAGGGCCGTGAAAAAAGATATTGAGGTTGCCGCAGAAGCCCTTCAGTATGCAAAAAAGAAGCGTATTCATACCGGTATCGGTACCTCCCCCTTTCATATAAAGTACAAGCTCAAAATAACACCTGAAGAGACGATCAGGAGAGCTGTGGATGCGGTTAAGTATGCAAGAAAATTTGTCGATGACGTGGAGTTTTATGCTGAAGACGCGGGAAGGAGTGAAAATGAATACCTGGCAAGGGTAATTGAAGCTGTGATAAAAGCCGGGGCAACAGTTGTTAATATCCCGGATACAACCGGATACTGTCTCCCTGAAGAATACGGTGAAAAGATCCGCTTCCTGAAAGAAAATGTACCGAATATCGAAAAAGTCATTATTTCAACTCACTGCCATAATGACCTTGGGATGGCTACAGCAAATACTATGATGGGAGTCATTAACGGAGCCAGACAGGTCGAAGTAACAATAAACGGCATCGGGGAGAGAGCGGGAAACACTTCCCTTGAGGAAGTGGCGATGATAATTAAAAGCCACCACGACCTGAACCTGAAAACCAACATAGATTCAAAACTCATCTTCAGCACAAGCCGTCTTGTCTCTACCCTGATGAGCATGCCGGTGCAGGCAAATAAAGCAATCGTAGGCCGGAATGCATTTGCTCATTCATCAGGTATCCATCAGGACGGGGTTATCAAAAACCGGGAGAACTATGAAATAATTGACCCTGTGGAAGTTGGTATAAGAGAATCTTCAATCATCCTGACGGCACGCAGCGGGAGAGCTGCTCTCAGCCACCGGCTTGAGTTACTTGGACTGAAGTTTGGCAAGGAGGAACTGGATGAGATCTATCATCGCTTCCTGGTTCTGGCCGACAAAAAAAAGGAGATTAACGATGAAGATATCAGGATCCTTTCAGGTGAGGTTTTCAAGGGAGAAAAAGCCCTTAAACTGGAAAGGCTTCAGGTTACATGCGGAAAATCATTAATACCGGTAGCAACAGTATGCGTCAGGATAAACGGGGAAACCCATACCGCTACCTCATCAGGCAACGGACCTATCGATGCTTCATTTACAGCGGTCAGACAACTGATAAGCAAAACAGTGCATCTGGAAGAGTTCCTGATTCAGGCAATCACAAAAGGCAGCGATGATATCGGAAAAGTTCATATCCAGGTTGAGCACCAGGGTAAAACCTATTATGGGTTCTCTGCCAATACAGATATAATCACGGCTTCAGTGGAAGCTTTTATTGATGCTATCGACAAAATCAAGTAACTCCCAACTTCCTGAAGGTGAATATTAATTTGTAAATATTAAAATGGAGGCAAAGACACTTTTTGACAAAATATGGGATGATCATGTGGTGAGTCATATCCCTGATGGACCAGATGTACTTTATATTGATCAGCATTATATTCACGAGGTGACCAGCCCCCAGGCATTCAATGGCCTTCATGACAGAGGTATAAAGGTTTTCAGGCCGGAGAAAACTCTTGCCGCAGCCGACCACAATATCCCAACAATCAATCAGGACAAGCAGATAAATGACGAATTGTCAAGGAATCAGGTTGCAGCACTTACTGAAAACTGTAAGAGATATGGCATTGAACTTTTTGGCCTTAATCATCCTAAAAATGGTATTGTTCACGTAATTGGTCCTGAGCTTGGCTATACGCGCCCCGGAATGACTATTGTCTGCGGAGACAGCCATACTTCAACACATGGAGCGTTTGGAACAATTGCCTTCGGTATCGGAACAAGTGAGGTTGAAATGGTGCTTGCCACACAGTGCGTTATACAGGCCAGACCCAAAAAAATGAGAATCACAGTCAACGGAGTGCTTCAGAAAGGTGTGACCTCCAAAGATATTATCCTGTATATAATCTCTCAGATCTCCACAGGCGGAGCCACCGGATTTTTTGTCGAATACAGCGGTGCTGCGATAAAAAAATTGAGTATGGAAGCCCGGATGACGATATGTAACATGAGTATCGAGATGGGTGCGCGCGGCGGGCTCATAGCACCTGACGAAACAACATTTAAGTATTTAAAAGGACTCCCCTCTTTCCCCGGAAACTTTAATCCGCGGGATTCTTTTCAAAGATGGGAAAAGCTGAAGAGTGACCATGGAGCGAAATTCGACAGTGAACTGGAATTCAATGCTGATAAAATAAAGCCTATGATCACCTATGGCACCAATCCGGGCATGGGAATGGCAATAGATGATAATATTCCGGCTGTTGAAGAGCTAAAGAGCGAAGCTTCAGAATCATTTCTGAAATCTCTTGTCTACATGGGATTCAAACCGGGAATGAAGATGTTAGGGCACCCCGTTGATTATGTATTCGTGGGAAGTTGTACAAACGGAAGAATTGAAGATTTAAGAGCATTTGCACAGGTAGTAAGGGGAAGAAAAAAAGCTTCCAATATTACTGCTCTGATTGTTCCTGGTTCAAAAATGGTTGAGCAACAGGCAATCAGCGAGGGATTGGTTAAAATTCTCAACAATGCAGGATTTGATCTGAGACAACCCGGATGTTCCTCATGCCTTGCCATGAATGAAGATAAGATCCCTTCAGGGAAATATGCCGTATCAACTTCTAACCGGAATTTTGAAGGAAGACAGGGCCCGGGAGCAAGAACACTCCTTGCAAGCCCCTTGACTGCTGCTGCTGCTGCAGTAACAGGCATGATAACTGATCCCAGGGAATTAATTAACTGACAAAACTCCATTGAATAATCTGACATGACAAAAGCAAAATTCAATATTCTTAATTCAACCTGCGTTCCGTTACCTTACGAAAACGTCGATACAGATCAGATTATCCCGTCGAGGTTTCTGAGCGCAACAACCAGGCAAGGTTTCGGAGAGAACCTTTTCCGTGACTGGAGATTCAATAAATCAGGTGAGAAGAATATGGAATTCAGCCTGAATAAACCTGAATACAGCGGAAAAATTCTTGTGGCAGGAAAGAACTTCGGATGCGGCTCAAGTCGTGAGCATGCCGTGTGGGCTGTATATGACTATGGTTTCAGAGCAGTAGTATCAAGTTTTTTCGCGGATATCTTTAAGAATAATGCACTCAATAACGGCCTTCTGCCGGTGGTGATACCTGAAAAATCATTGGCATATCTTCTTGAGCTTGTACAGAAAAAACCTGAAACCATAGTAAAGATCGACCTGAGGCAACAGCTTGTCACCATACCCTCTGCCGGAAAATCATGGCCGTTTGAGATAAATACATTTAAGAAAGAGTGCCTTTTGGAAGGTCTTGATGATATCGACTATCTCCTGGGTATTCAGAGTCTTATAACAGACTATGAAATCAAAACATGCAAGGATGAGAATCGAAATAGTTGATACAACCCTGAGGGACGGAGAACAGACTCAGGGTGTTTCATACCCTCCTCTCGAAAAACTCCATATTGCAACACTTCTGCTCAAGGATGTCAGGGTAGATCATCTTGAAGTAGCTTCCGCACGGGTCTCCTCAGGAGAATTTGAAGCTATAAGCAAGATTACGGAATGGGCCCGCCAGAATGATCTCCTGAGTAAAATCGAGGTTCTCGGTTTTGTTGACGGAGAGATGTCACTTAACTGGATCAATAATGCCGGCTGCAAAGTTATCAATCTGCTGTGCAAGGGGTCGTTGCGTCACCTCGAAAAACAACTCCGTAAAACTCCTGGTCAGCATGTGAGCGACATCAGGGAGATTATCGCAAAGGCAGGTGAACTTGACATGCAGGTCAACATATACCTGGAAGACTGGTCGAACGGAATGATTCATTCTGAAGACTACGTTTATTTCATGATGGATTCACTCAAAGATGAAAAGATAGAAAGGTTTATGCTCCCTGATACACTCGGAATACTTAATCCGGAACAGACCTTCAGTTTCTGCAAAAAGATGATTGATAAATATCCTTCATTATTTTTTGATTTTCATGCGCACAACGATTATGACCTTGCTGTTGCCAATGTTTTCGCCGCAGTAAAGGCCGGCATAAAGGGAATACATACCACCGTGAATGGCTTGGGTGAGAGAGCGGGTAATGCACCTCTTTCAAGTGTCATAGCGATCTTGCGTGACCATCTTGAAGCTGAGACGGGTATTAATGAGTTTGAAATCACCAGGGTGAGTAAGATAGTGGAAACATTCAGCGGAATACGCATACCTGTAAACAAACCTGTTATCGGTGAGAATGTATTTACCCAGACATCAGGCGTTCATGCTGACGGTGACAGCAAGGATAACCTTTACTTTAATAACCTCCTTCCTGAACGTTTCGGGAGAAAAAGGAAATATGCCCTGGGGAAACAATCTGGGAGGGCGACGATCAGAAAGAACCTCGAGGAATTAGGTCTGTTCCTCAATGCTGAATCACTGAATAAGGTGACTCAAAGAGTTATTGAACTCGGAGATAAAAAGGAAAATGTAACAACTGAGGATCTGCCATTTATAATATCAGATGTCCTTGGTAATGATCGGACCGATTATAAGATTTTTATTAAAAACTATTCCCTCTCCCTGTCGTATGGATTGAAGCCATTTGCCAGCGTCCAGATAGAAATAAACGGCAATCTTTATCAGGAGACGTCTTCGGGTAATGGACAATATGATGCATTTATGAAGGCACTCAGGATTATTTATGACAGGCTGGGAAAAGAGTACCCCTTGCTGACTGATTACGAGGTTTCCATTCCGCATGGCGGGAAGACAGACGCACTGGTTGAAACAGTCATAACATGGAATCACCGGGGAAAGGAATTCAGAACAAAGGGACTCGATGCCGATCAGACCGAGTCGGCAATAAAGGCAACTGAAAAAATGCTGAATATCATTGAGAACAATGAAAATGCATTAAACGGAAAAACACTAATAAATACAATACATGAATTTTAAAATAGCAGTTTTGCCCGGTGACGGAATTGGTCCTGAAATTATTGAACAGGCAAAGAAAGTAGTCATGGCTGTCTGTAAGAGATTTAACCATTCGGTCAGTTTCAGCTTCGGCCTGGTGGGTGCAGCTGCCATTGATCAGACAGGAGTTCCTTTGCCGGATAAAACCCTTGACCTGTGCAAATCGTCAGATGCTGTTCTTTTCGGAGCTATCGGACACCCAAAATATGATAATAATCCCTCTGTTAAGGTCAGACCGGAGCAAGGTCTTCTCGCAATGCGAAAAGAGCTTGGCTTATATGCAAATATCAGACCTGTAACCACCTTCCCCGCTTTAACAGATAAATCTCCCCTTAAAAGAGAGATTGTGGAGGGAGTCGATATTTTAATAGTAAGAGAACTTACAGGAGGTCTCTATTTCGGAAAACCACAGGGAAGGTCCGAAGACGGTAACACTGCTTATGACACATGTGTTTACAGTCGTTATGAAATAGAACGTGTCGTAAGACTTGCCTGTGATTATGCAATGTCACGTAAACGCAAAATTACCGTCGTTGACAAGGCTAATGTTCTGGCAACATCAAGGTTATGGCGTGAGACTGCAACTGAAACAGCAAAGGATTACAAAGATCTTGCAGTCGATTTTATGTTTGTCGATAATGCTGCGATGCAGTTGATACAAAATCCTAAAAGATTTGATGTGATTGTAACTGAAAATATGTTCGGGGATATCCTTTCGGATGAAGCAAGCGTTATAACCGGGTCGCTGGGGTTGCTGCCATCAGCATCGGTCGGATTGTCAACATCGGTATTTGAACCGATACATGGTTCCTACCCTCAGGCGGCAGGGAAAAATATTGCAAATCCTCTTGGTACAATACTCTCCGCAGCTATGATGTTTGACCTTGCATTCAAGCTGAAAGAAGAGGCTGACCTGATAAAGAGGGCCGTTGAAAAATCTATTGAGGGCAATATCGTAACTGAAGATCTCAGCAGGACTGATCCAAAGTCGACTTCGGAAGTGGGCGACTGGATCAGGGATTTTGTATTAAAGAATTGAATGAATACCGAATTCGGAAATCCATTAATATTTTTTTGTTAAACAACCTTAAAATGAAAATAGCAATACAGGGAGAAAAAGGAAGTTTTCATGATGTGGCTGCCAGGCAATATTTCGGCTCCGAAACAATAGAATTGGTGGAATGCCCGACGTTCGACATGACCGTTAACGCCGCAAAACAAGGGAGAGCTGATTTTGCAGTAATGGCAATCGAAAATGCACGTTCAGGAAGTATTCTTTACAATTACACACTTATAAGGGAATCAGGACTTAAGGTGTTTGGCGAACATAATGTCAGAATAAAACAGAACCTTATGGCTCTTCCCGGCCAGCTGATAACCGATATCAGGGAAATAAGGTCACATCCTATAGCTCTTGCCCAGTGCATGGAATTTCTTAACCACTATCCTGAAATAACGCTTATTGAGAGCGAGGACACAGCCGGCAGCGCAAGAATCATAAATGAAAAAAGACTTTATGGGGTCGCTGCAATAGGTCCTGAAAGTGCTGCAAAAATTTATGGTCTGAACATTCTTGCAGAGGGAATTGAGACATACAAAAAAAATTACACCCGTTTCC
This sequence comes from uncultured Bacteroidales bacterium, assembly GCA_963849945.1. Lineage (GTDB taxonomy): Bacteria > Bacteroidota > Bacteroidia > Bacteroidales > VadinHA17 > SR-FBR-E99. The sequence continues at coordinate 145,191 of CAWKJD010000016.1, forward strand.
TTGTTATTGGCAATAAGGAAAATCAGAATAAAAAAGGGAACAAAGCCTCAGTCTGCTTTGCCACAGGTCACAAACCCGGTTCCCTTGCTGCCGTACTCGTTCTGCTGGCCGGGATGAATATTAATCTGTCTAAGATTCAGTCAGTTCCACGCCTGAACGGCGAGTGGGAATATATGTTTTACCTCGACCTTGAGTATAGCAATAACATCAATATAGAGCTGGTTGAAAAAACGCTGGAAAAGCACACCAGTAATCTGGAAGTACTGGGAGTTTATAATAAAGATAACGTGCTGTATGAAAGTTAAAACCGGATGGCTGCCTGATTAAACTGACATATTAAGATCAAATAATGTTATGATTTAAGAGTGATTTTTTGACCTATTATTAAAAATTTCATTAGTTTTGTATTAATGAAAACAAGAACGTTATATGCATGGCGGTGGCGCAGCTCAAGATTTGATGCTGTGAATCACGCCGTTATATAATTAAATAAGATAATTATGCTAAGAGGCACGCTGATCACAGCGTGCCTCTTTTTTTTTACTAAACCCTAATATTTAATAAAAGATGAAAAAGATTAAAAGAATTCTGCTGAGTGAAAGCGAAATGCCACGCCAATGGTATAATATCATGGCTGACATGCCCAACAAACCATTGCCGCCGCTGAATCCGGCCACCGGCAAACCTGTGGGACCGGAAGATCTTGCAGCTATTTTTCCAATGGAACTGATAAAACAGGAGGTGTCAACTGAGAGATACATTGACATACCTGATGAGGTCCTCGATCTTTACAGAACCTACCGCCCTTCTCCCCTTTTCAGGGCAAGAAACCTTGAAAAGTCCCTGGGAACAAAAAGCAGGATATATTACAAGTATGAGGGAGGTAATTATTCCGGTTCGCATAAGGCAAATACCGCCATCGCACAGGCGTACTATAACAAGATGGAGGGCGTGAGGAGGATAACCACGGAAACAGGTGCCGGACAATGGGGCAGTGCAATGAGTTATGCCTGCCATTACTTCGGGCTGGAACTGCTCGTCTTCATGGTAAGAGTGAGCTACAACCAGAAACCCGGACGCAAGCTATTGATGAACACTTACAATGCCAGGGTCATACCGTCGCCAAGCAACATGACTGCAGCAGGCAGGAAAGTTCTTGAAGCTGACCCTGATTCGCCCGGAAGCCTCGGGATTGCCATTTCTGAAGCTATCGAAATTGCAATCCAGGACCCTTATACCAAATATTCGCTGGGAAGTGTGCTTAACCACGTTATTCTTCATCAGACCATCATCGGGCAGGAAGCGTTGAAACAAATGGAAAAGGCAGATGATTACCCCGATGTGGTCATCGGGTGCTTTGGTGGCGGATCAAATTTTTCCGGCATCGCATTTCCTTTCCTTCGCGAAAACCTGACTAACGGGAAAAAGACGAGGCTGGTCACGGTTGAACCGGCTTCCTGCCCTAAACTTACAAAGGGAAAGTTCATGTACGATTTCGGGGATCAGTCAGGATTGACGCCTCTTCTTCCAATGTACACCCTTGGGCATAATTTCATTCCTGATAAGATCCATGCGGGAGGCCTGCGTTATCATGGTGCCGGACCTCTTGTCAGCCAGCTGCTTAAAGATGGATTTATTGAAGCAAAGGCAAAGTTTCAGAGGGAATGCTTTGAGGGCGGAGTTCTTTTCGCAAGGGCAGAAGGAATACTTCCTGCTCCGGAATCGACATATGCTATAGCAGCTGCGCTTGATGAGGCAAGAAGGGCTGATATTGAAGGTGTGTCAAAGTCGATTCTTTTCAACCTCAGCGGTCACGGTCACTTTGACATTTCGGCATATGAGAAGTTCTTCGAGGGTAACCTCCCGGATCATGAAGTGTCAGCTGAGGAGATAGAAAAATCTATTTCTCAGTTGAACCTTCCGGTATTCTGATCAGCTGCACTTTGAAGTGCCGCAGTCAGTGCATATGAGGCACCCCTCCTGGTAAACCAGTGAGGTGGAGCCGCATGTGCCGCACTTGCCCTTGGCCTTTGTGCCATTGGGAATATAACGCTTCAGCGAACGCTCAACACCGTTCTTCCAGGTGTTGATTGATTCGCTGTCAAGCTTCATTGATGACACCAGTTCAACAACATCCTTTGCGGGCATGCCATAACGCAGCACACCGGATATGAGCCTGGCATAATTCCAGAACTCAGGCTGGAACATATGCGACAGTCCTCCGAGGGTGTTCTTGTACCCGTATTTGTCAGTGTATTGAAAGTCATACCGGGTGTTTCCCGAATCATCCTTGTTCTTGATGATCCTACCCTTTACTATGCTCTTTGGTATCGGGAACATCTCGTCGTCCTGGAGACCGGTGAAGATCTCATATGGCACACCGTCCTTCAGCCCGACGAAGGCGATCCATTTCTCCTCGTTATTCTGGAAACGGATCACATCAGCCTCCAGAACCTTCGGCCTGACAGGCGACCAGTCCGGTTTCTTATCTTCTGTATTGTTCGATACCAGCACGCCGGCTCTCGAGCCGTCGCGATAAACAGTTGCTCCCTTGCATCCTTCTTTCCATGCAGTAAGATAGAGCTCGGAGACAAGCTCTTCCTTCGCCGCTGACGGAAGGTTAATAGTCACGCTGATAGAGTGGTCAACCCATTTCTGAATGGCTCCCTGCATGCGTACCTTGGCTATCCAGTCAACATCATTTGCCGTAGCTTTGTAATAAGGCGATTTCTCAACGATAGTATTGATCTCTTCTTCGGTCAGATTCCTGACCTCTTCGTAGTCGTAGCCATTTACTCTCATCCAGTCGATGAACTTATGATGGAAGACAACAAATTCTTCCCAGTGATCTCCAACCTCGTCGGTGAAGCTCACTGTGACATCCTTATCATTGGGGTTCACTTTTCGGCGACGCTTGTAGAAAGGAAGAAAGACTGGTTCAATGCCTGATGTCGTCTGGCTCATCAGGCTGGTGGAGCCTGTCGGAGCAATAGTAAGCAGTGCAATGTTACGCCGGCCATGTTTTTCCATCTCGGAGTACATCCCGGGGTCAGCCTCACGGAGACGGGTGATGAAAGGATTGTCTCGTTCTCTTTCAGCATCGTACATCGGGAACGCACCGCGTTCTTTAGCCATTTCCGTCGATGACCTGTATGCTTCAATGGCAAGGGTACGGTGCACGCTGACCGAAAATTCCGTTGCCTCATCGGTTCCGTAGCGCAGACCCAGGGCAGCGAGCATATCCCCTTCGGCAGTGATGCCGATTCCGGTACGTCTTCCCTCTCCGGTCTTATGCCGTATATTTGCCCACAAATTGCGCTCAACCAGCTTCAGTTCAGGCGGTTCCGGGTCATTATCGATCTTGGCTATTATGGAATCTATCTTCTCCTGCTCAAGGTCGATGATGTCATCCATGATCCGTTGCGAGAGATGCACATGGTCGCTGAAAAGCTTAAAATCAAATGAAGCCTTCGGGGTAAAAGGATTCTTTACATACCCGAAGAGGTTTATTGCTATCAGCCGGCAGCTGTCGTAGGGGCAAAGCGGGATCTCACCACAAGGATTCGTTGAGACGGTTTCATACCCCAGGTCAGCGTAGCAGTCAGGCACGCTTTCGCGCTTGATCGTATCCCAGAAGAGGACCCCGGGTTCAGCTGATTTCCATGCGTTATGCACTATCTTGTTCCAAAGTTTGCGTGCGTCAATTTCCCTGACGAATTTAGGTTTCTCTGCTCCTATGGGATACTGTTGACGGAAGCTCTTTCCCCTGACTACGGCCTCCATGAACTCGTCGGTTATCTTCACTGATACGTTTGCGCCTGTGACCTTTCCTGCTTCAAGTTTCGCGTCGATGAAACTTTCTGCGTCAGGGTGCTTGATAGAAATAGAAAGCATAAGAGCGCCGCGGCGGCCGTCCTGGGCCACCTCACGGGTTGAGTTTGAATATCGTTCCATGAAGGGCACCACACCTGTCGATGTGAGAGCGCTGTTAAGAACCGGGGAGCCTTTGGGACGGATGTGGGAGAGGTCGTGTCCGACACCGCCGCGGCGTTTCATGAGTTGCACCTGTTCCTGGTCAATCTTCATTATGCCACCATAGGAGTCGGAATCACCCTTGTTTCCGATGACAAAGCAGTTTGAAAGCGATGCGATCTGGTAGTCATTGCCTATTCCGGTCATCGGACCACCCTGGGGAATAATATATTTGAAATCTTTGAAAGCCCTGTAGACTGTCTCTGCCGGTAGGGGATTCGGGTATTTCTGCTCAATTCGATTTATCTCGGAAGCGAGACGGCGATGCATATCATCGGGAGTCTTCTCATAAAGATTGCCGAATGAATCCTTGAGAGCATATTTACTTGCCCAGACCTTGGCTGCCAGGTCATCACCGCCGAAATATTCGCGGGTTGCCTTTATAGCCTCGTCATAGGAATAAGTGCTTTTTTCACTGCTGCCGGCTGATCTGGTCTTTTTATCAACCACCGTCTCTTCCTTATTAAATTTCTTCTCCTCCTTCTTGATCATCTCCTTTTCGTTAGGGGCGACGAGTGGTGTGTGGACAAATGAATCTCCCATTGATATTGCTGAAATATTACAGTTTGAAAATAAGCTACTTAATCTACCTTCGATAAAAATGAACGGGTCTTGCTAAAATAGACAAGCATGTCACAGGAGACAAGAATAAAACTTCTCTTTTATCAACAGATATATGAACTTTATAAACCGGCAGTGTGAAAAAAAGAGGCCGGTTTACCGGCCTCTTTAATTAGCTGATTTATAATACTTTAGAAGATGAGACGAATGCCCAGGAGGCAACCCCATGTACTTGAGGTGCTTAGATTCCTGCTGAGTTTAGTCAGGTCTTCCCAGTTCTCAAGTGAATTCGCATTAAGGCTGAAAGTAGGAGCTGCGGTTGAGGAGCCTGTACTGGCCACTCTCAGCGGACGCACGTTTTCATAGCTTGCCAGCGGATTACTCCAATATACGCCCCATTTGTCGTTGATCATGTTGCCCACATTAAGCAGGTCAACGCTGATCTGCAGTGTATATCTGCGATCTGTTCCAAAGTTCGTAAAGAGATCCTGGAGAACTTTTGCATCAAACCTGTGCATCCATGGCTGCAGTTCGCCATACCTTTGAGCATACTGGCCCTTACGGCTGCTGAGATATTTATTGTTATTGACATAAGCCCAGAAGGCTTCCGACTGGTCTGCAGGAGTCATGCCTTTGTATGTGGCAAAAGTAATCTCACTGGGATCTTTGGGGATATACATGATGTCTGATGAGATGCCGTCGCCATTAAGATCATTATAATACATGTATGTCCACCTGCCTGTCTGATAGCCCTGGTAAACCAGCGATACTGTTGTAGCAAAGTGTTTTGCATATTCAACACGATATGATACAGCGCCGATAAGTTTGTGAGGAGTGGCAAAGTTCGAATAGCTCAGTTCCGGATTGTTAAGATCGTTGATGGATGTATTGGATGAGTATGCCGAATAAGCTGATGATCCGGGGTTTGCGCTGATATCTTTTGCCATTGTATAGGTATAGGCAAACATACCTGACAGTCCTCTGCTGAAATTCTTCGTCAGCTCTGCGGTAAGGGAGTACTGGTAGCCCTTCCTGGTATTTCTGAGTTCTGTTGCGGCAGATACGCTGTTTACAACTTTAGCCTCAGCAGGGTCAGCAGGATCAACATCCCTCCATATAAAGCGGTTATCAGGACCATACAGAACTCCGGTGGGATTATCCTGGTTGATATTCACCTGCTGAACTGCATTGATGTCTTTTGAGTACATTCCTTCCAGGGTAAATATCATGTTCCAGGGTAATTCAACGTCCACACCTAAATTCGAACGCCATATCTGGGGAAATTTAAAGTTTTTGCCAACCTGGGTCAGCGACGAGTTATTCGGTAATGAACCCGGAGTCGTCGGGAAAAGGGTCGGATTGCTTGCCAGAACCTGCTTGTAATCAGGATTAAATTCCATACCTACAAGATTTGCATTTCCAGGTCCCCAACCTATTTCAGGTGACTGTATGACACCTGAGTTGGTCGGCTGGTTCGTGAACCATACAAAAGGCAGCATGCCGGTGAACAGACCTGACCCTCCGCGTACCTGCAGAGAGCGGTCACCCTTGACATCCCAGTTAAATCCGAGACGTGGTGATACCAGTGGTTTGCTCTTAGGCCATGTGCCTACGTCCATATGCTCACCGCCATAAAAGGTAAGAGCCGCAATTTCAGCATTGCCCACCAGCTTGTCGAGGTACATCGGATACTCAAAACGAATACCATAGGTTAATTTAAGCTTTTGTGCAACCTGCCATTCATCCTGGGCATATAATGAAGCAAAGCCAAACGTTGCCGATGCGCCGGGAGCATCGACGCCGTTATAGCCGTAGGTAATACCGAAGCCGATAGGATCCGCACCAGTCAGGAAATCATTCACGGAATTATAGCGGTAATAAGAAGTACCCTCGCGAATATATGAGTTAAGGAAGAACAGATGGTCAAATGATGCACCTGCCGTAAGAGTATGTTTGTTAAGGTTTATGGTAAGGTTGTCAATAAAAGTCAAAGTATTGTTCTGAACATCGTTATTAAATGTAAAGAGCTCATACCCGAATGACATATACTGATCATTGTCCTGCCAGATGTCTACAAAGGGGAAGATGCTGGAAGGGCTGGTACGGGTATCCTGTATGTGAGTGTAGCTTGCAAGCAGCTTGTTTGAAAACCTCTTGCCAAAAGTACTGTTCAGCTCTCCTGTCAATGAACGTACGGTGTTCTTGAATCCGTAGAAGGCATTTGAGAAAGCCATCGACTGGTTGCTGATACGTGCAGATGCCCTGGCGTTGTTTGGCGGTCCGCTGTTTGCATTTGTCTGCTGGTCAGAGGTACCCACAACATCGTTGTACCTGATGGTAAACTTGTGATTTTTATTGATGTTCCAGTCGAGACGTGCCAGTATCTTTGTATTCTTGGTCTTAAATGGATCGAAATTTTTGTATTTACCCGGATCATAATTATAGTTTTCCATGAGGTAATTTCTTACGTCAACCATGTCTGATTCACGGGTTCTGGAAATCATGAGATCATTATTGGATACGCCGTCAGTGCTTGGTTTCCAATCAACACCAGGGACATTATCCTTGCCGTACTCTCCGCTGAGAAAGAAGAAAAGCTTGTTTTTAATGATGGGGCCGCCGATGCGTCCGCCAAAGTTCAGTGAACTCCTGGAGTTTGCTCCTACAATTTCTTTTCCGTCAACGGTACTTCCGGTGAATGATTTTGGACGCATATATGAATAGACTGATCCCTCAAACTTATTATTACCGCTACGTGTAACGGCATTTATGCTTGCGCCGGTGAACTGTGACATGCGCACATCATAGGGAGCCATACTCACTGAGATCTCCTCAATTGCATCAAGGGCTATCGGTTGTGCATCACCTCCGGGCAGCGGGTTGCTGCTTAGTCCGAAGTTGTTGTTGAAAGCTGCTCCGTCAATAGTGATTGTATTGTAACGGCCATCCCTGCCTCCGAATGAGGAACCCTGTGCCTGAGGGGTGTACTTGGCAAAGTCGAGTAACCCTCTGGAGATTGTGGGCAGGTTGGCCAGATCACGTGCGTTGACGTTCGTCTGGGTGCCTGCACGCTCGGAGCTCAATATTGAGTTCCGTAGTCCGGCTGTGACAACAACTTCCTGTAATGAAGTGGTAGTTTCTTTCAGCTGGCCGTTCTGAATATATGTCTCACCAAGTTTGAGAATAATATCAGTATAGGTGGCCTGTGAGTATCCCACGAAAGAGACATCGACTTTGTAAGGGCCACCGACACGCATGTTCTGGATCCGGTAGTTACCGGAATTGTCACATAAAGCGGCATACTGAGTTCCTGAGGGTACGTGTATGGCAACAACTGTTGCTCCGGGAAGAGCTTCGCCTTTGTCATCAATTATCTTTCCGCTAAGTGATGAGGTAGTCACCTGTCCCAATAGAGTCACTGACCCTATAAACAGAGACAACAGAATTAAAGTGATCTTAAGTTTTCGCATAATTTGATTAGAGTTAGAAAGTTTAAGGTTGTTGTTCGTTGTAATATACTGAAAAGGAAGTATTTATCATTAATGCCCCATCCTCTGAGGCAGATCGTTAAATTACATTTACGGTCAGACTTAAATGGGATTTGGTATTTTGTAGTTATTAACAAGTTTTTAACGCGTTATTAATAAGTTATCAGTCAGACATTTTGAGGCATTATTTTGAAAATATTTTTATAACATATTAATTATCAAATACATATAATAGGCACATGGTTTCCGCCCTGCTAAGAGCCGAATAGTCAGGCAGATACTTTTTAACATTGCCGGAATTATTCCTGTTTATACCATGAATCACCTTCACCTTTCCGTATTCTTATTTATATACCTTATTATTATATACTCACCCTCCATCCGGCTTTCGTGTTGATAATTCATACTTTTGTAAAGTAATCTTATATCCGCAATGGTACGTCTTATCGCCCTTTTCATTTCCATAATACTGCAGATAATAGCTGCAGGAATTGCTCTCCGCTTCATGAAGATCACCAGGTACCGGCTTTCCTGGATACTGCTCTCGGCTTCCTTCGTCCTGATGTCTGTCCGGACCGGGATACAGCTCATCGAGTACATCCAGGGCAAGCCGTCTTTTGTACTTGTTATGATAGATGACTGGATGAACGCGCTTATCTCAGTCATGATAATAACCGGGGTCGTGCTTATCAGGGAGCTGTTTTATTCTCTGAAACGGGCTGAGACAGACCGGACGAGGTCAGAGCGGAGGCTGCTCAACGCCATAATCAACACAGAAGAGACCGAAAAAAAGAGATTTGCAAAAGACCTGCACGACGGACTTGGACCGTTGCTGTCAACAGTTAAAATGTCGCTTTCGGCACTTACTCCCAGGGTGACCGATCCCATTGGCAAAGAGATACTCAGCAACACCAGCCATGTACTCAATGAGGCTCTCAGTACAATCAAGGAAATATCAAATAATATGAGTCCACATGTGCTGACAAACCTTGGTGTGGCAAGTGCCATAAGAACTTTCGCAGCAAAGGTTAACCAGACAAGAAGCGTCACTATCGATTTCCGCACAAATATGGAAGGGGAAAGGTTCGACTCCGACAAGGAGGTTGTTCTGTACAGAGTTGCCTGCGAGCTGATCAACAACGGCATGAAGCATTCGGGTGCATCAAAGATTGAAATGGATCTTCACCGCCATCAAAAAATCATTACCTTGCAATATCTTGATAACGGGCGCGGGTTTGATACAGAGAAGCTTACGTCAGAAGAAACAGTAGGTATGGGTATACCCAATATTGAGACAAGAGTAAAATCAGTCGACGGTGTGTTCCTGATAGAAAGCTCGAAGGGGAAAGGAACAAGTGCACTGATAAGGGTGAATTATTAAACGCAGTAGAGGTTAAAGTGTTGCAGGAATATGGACAAGATCAGAATTGCTCTCGCTGATGATCATCAGCTATTCAGGAACGGACTGAAGATACTTCTGGGAAGTTATCCTGAGTTTGAAGTGCTTGCCGAGGCATCAAACGGCAATGAGCTCCTGAAAGCCCTCGGGAATACCCCCTGCGATATTGTGCTTATGGATATAAGCATGCCTGAGATGGATGGCGTGGAAGCAACAGGCAGACTGGCACGTCAGATGCCAGACACGCGCGTGATAGCTCTTTCAATGTACGGCGAGGAGGAGTATTACTACAGAATGGTTGACGCAGGTGCCAAAGGATTTATCCTTAAAGATTCCGACATCTCCGAAGTGCACGACGCAATCGTTGCCGTACACAAGGGCGGTAATTACTTCTCTCAGGAACTGCTCTACCACGTAATCAAACGAATCAAAAACAGGGAGCAGGAAGTAAAGAGCTCAAGCCTATCGAAACGTGAGAGGGAAATCCTGCTGAAGATATGTGAAGGCCTTTCAAATCACGAGATCGCTGATGCTCTCTTCATAAGCAAGCGTACCGTTGACAAGCACCGTGCCAACCTGCTGGCAAAGACCGGTTCAAAGAACACCGCCAGTCTGATATTGTATGCAATAAAAAACAGACTGATAGAGATCTGATATGAGCGACCAGGCTGCGTTGGGCATCAGGGGCGAAGAGCTTGCTGCCAGCTGGCTGAGACAACATGGTTATTCTATCCGCAACAGAAACTGGAGGTCGGGACGCACGGAGATCGACATCATTGCTGAAAACAATGAGTATATAGTTTTTGTGGAAGTCAAGGCAAGATCAGCTGATTACGAGGTACATCCGGCTGATGCCGTAAATGTCCCCAAGCAACGGAAAATAATCTTTGCCGCCTCCAATTATATTAACAGTTATCATGTTGAAAAGGAAGCAAGGTTTGACATTATAACCGTCATCTTCAACGGTTCTGACTGTGAAATTGACCATATGGTCAACGCCTATTATCCCACTTTGTGATCCCTGAATGCACGAATTTAGCTGCTGTCTGCTGCCTAGCTTACAAGCAGACTGCACCCCCTGATATCCGCATCGTCAAAACGGCCGAGAACCTCAAAGGCGCCTTCAGCATGCATCCGGCCGAGATCCGATGTGGCAATGAATGAACAGGAATAAATATTTGCCAGATCAATAATACTGAGGCCACCTGCAGCTCCTTGTTCAACAGAATGTGACGACGGGTCATGGCTGTCGCGGATCAGTACCTTCATCCATGGCGGTGCAATGAAGAGTCCATCCGAACTGGAGTAAGCCTGGCTTAGCAACTCGGTCATACTGTATTCCGATTGTACTGTTCTTACACCTAGGGCATTCTTAAGAATATTATGAAGCTCCTCCCTCACCATCTCATGCCTCCTTCCCTTCATCCCTCCTGTCTCAATAATGATCACGTCACTCATATCACGGGGGCGCTTCTCTGCCAGGTCAAGCAACGCAAAGGTCACCCCGAAAAGCAAAACCTTAAGTCCCGCCGCACGTGCATCATCTGCAGCGTTCAGAAGGGCATCATATTCATTCAGGAAGAACCCGCCGTGATCATTGCCTGACAGCTCCATCAGCTTATTTACCATGTAGATGAGAGATGACCCTTCACGTTCAAGGTATGAGGGAAGCAATCCCATGACGGCATATTGTGACGGATCGCCATAAAACTGCCTGAAAGTCCGGCCCAGGCTTTCGTCATAGACAGCGAGTGTCCGAACCGCATGACGGCTCTGGCGCATACCTGAAGTACCACTGCTGATAAACACTTTCTCCGGCTCGCCTCTGCCGGTGATGATTACATGATCCCTGAAAAAAGATATCGGCATAAAAGGAATGTCAAGGATACTGTTAACCACTTGCGGGTCAACACCTAACAGGCTTAAATATTCTCTGTAAACCGGACACCCGGCCGCCTGATAACGAAAGATCTCAAGGGCTCTCTTCTCAAACGAGGAAGCGTCAGTTATTGCAAAGATCTCTTCCGGCAATGGCGGCTTCATCACTGTCACGGGAACTGCGTTGAGCCATCGGGCTGGTAAACCCACTCAAATTTACATGAAGCAAAGGGAGGAGAAGCGTTGACATCGAGAGTCACATCAATGATCCTGAGCTTTGCATAGTTGTAATCACGTGTTTTCACCACCCATACCTGGTTTTTCTTCAGAGGTGCTGCAAGGTCGATGTAAGACACACTGCCAACGTTCTTCAGCCCGGCAAATGCACTCTTTGCTTCACTCTCAGTACCGTATTCACCGATCAAAGCAAACGGCGGAGTGAGAGTGTTCGCAGAAAGGAAAGGTTCATTACCTGCCTGAACAATAATGTCATACCGGTTTGGATCCGGAAGTGTCGGGACGGCTTTACCTTCGGCAAAGGAAAGACCTAAGGAATAATAATATGAACCGCTTTCATACAGCTCATTGGTCAGCAAGATCGTTCCGGAATTTTGCTGATCATCACCGCCACACCCTGTGAAGAGGAGCGTGGTTGCCAATGCCGGTATGAGCCACGCTTTCATTATTCTCCCCTTATAGCAGTTATCCCCGGAAGCTTTTTACCTTCCATATACTCAAGCATGGCCCCGCCGCCCGTGGATACATAGCTGACCTTGTCTGCCAGGTTGTTCTTGTTGATGGCTGCCACTGAGTCACCTCCTCCGATGAGAGAGAAGGCACCTTTTTCAGTAGCCATGGCCACTGCTTTTGCAATAGCCGTGGTTCCTGCGGCAAACTTTTCCATCTCAAAGACACCCATTGGTCCGTTCCAGAGAATGGTCTTTGAATCCATAATCACCTTCTCAAATAGAGCAATACTCTTCGGTCCGATGTCCAGTCCCATCCATCCATCCTTCACATCATCAATAGCAGACACATAAGTATCAGCTTCGGCATCAAATTTATCCGCATTGACACTGTCAACAGGAAATATCAGCTTAACACCTTTCGCTTTTGCTTTTTCCATAACAGCCCTGGCAACATCAAGCTTGTCTTCCTCGCACAGCGAATTGCCTATCCTGCCACCCCTGGCCTTGATGAATGTATAAGTCATTCCTCCCCCGACAATGAGGTTGTCAACCCTGTCGAGGAGATTATCAATAATAAGTATCTTATCTGAAACTTTTGCTCCTCCCATGACGGCGGTGAAGGGTTTCTGGGAATTCTTAAGCACTTTGTCCATTGCGGCCAGCTCGCTGTTTATAAGGAAGCCGAACATCCTCCTGTCTTCCGGGAAATAATCAGCCATGACCGCTGTCGTGGCATGAGCCCTGTGAGCTGTGCCAAAAGCATCGTTGACATATATATCGGCATAAGTCGAAAGCTTCCTTGCCATCTCTTTCTGCTTCACCTTCAGTGCTGCCTTGGCAGCTTTCTTCTCCTCCTCGGAAGCTGTCTCGGGAAGAATAGGCTTACCCTCTTCCTCCGGATAGAACCTGACATTCTCAAGCATCATCACCTCGCCCGGTTTCAACGCTGCAGCCATAGAAACAGCTTCATCCCCGAGGGCGTCAGGTGCAAATGCAACCTTCATACCGAGAAGCTTTTCGAGTACCGAAAGAACAGGCTTAAGGGAATATTTCTCCTGGACACCTTCCGGACGTCCGAGATGCGACATCAGTATAGCTGATCCGCCATCGCTGACGATCTTATTTATTGTTTTAAGAGCACCGCGGATACGGGTATCGTCAGTAACTTCCCGTGTCTTCTTGTCAAGCGGCACGTTGAAATCTACCCTGACAATGGCTTTGTGACCTTTGAAATTAAAGTTGTCAATCAGTTTCATAGTTTATTCTGTTTATGATTTTCATTAACCGGATTACAAAGTTAATCAATTTGAAAAACCATACTGTCATCCTGCAGCACTCTGATCAGAATCATTCACTTTTAATTGCTAATTTTGCTTCCCGTCACAACAGGTGCAAAATGAATTTTTCACAGATCCCCGGACAAAAGGCAGTAATTGACAGGTTGAGGAGTTCCGTAGCTGAGAACCGCGTCAGTCACGCGTTATTGTTTAATGGCCCTGAGGGAAGCGGCAAATTTGCCATTGCACTGGCTTTTGCCCGGTATATAAGCTGTGAAAAGCGCACCTCCGAGGATGCCTGCGGCGTTTGCCCGTCGTGCGCCAAATATAATAAGCTTATTCATCCTGACCTGCATTTCGTTTTCCCGGTAATAAAAAAGAAAACAGGGACTGAGCCTGTGAGCGATACATTTATTGCACAATGGCGTGAAATGGTGCTCAGATCGCCATGGTTTTCACTTAGCACATGGACTGAAGCGATGGAGGTGGCTAATGAACAGGCCATGATCCCCGTCGCTGAAGCGGCAGAGATCATTAAGAAACTCAGCCTGAAATCGTTTGAGTCTGACTTCAAGATCATGATCATCTGGCTGCCGGAAAAGATGAACCCCGAGACAGCCAACAAGCTGCTTAAGATCATCGAAGAACCACCGGAGAAAACTCTTTTTATCCTGGTCACCGAAGAGGATGACAGGCTGTTGCCTACAATAACATCACGCTGCCAGCACATCAGGATACCTGCAATATCAGGAGAGGATATGAGTCTGTACCTGGAAAAAGAAATGGGTATGGGACGGACGAGAGCGGAGGAAATTGCCAGTATTGCCAACGGCAACCTAGTCAGGGCGATGGAGCTGGCACGCGAGGATGACAACAGTGTAGTCCACCTCGACCGTTTTACACGACTGATGCGGACTGCCTACTCACGTGATATCCAGTCACTTGTATCCTGGTCCGATGAAACAGCCACGCTTGGAAGGGAGCGGCAGAAGAGTTTTCTTTCATACTCACTGCGGATGATTCGCGAAAACTTCGTCCTGAACCTGGGGGGCAGGGAAAATAATTTTGCTTACCTCACACAGGCAGAAAGCGACTTCTCCCTGCGGTTTCATCCCTTTATAAACGAGAATAATATTCATGCTCTTGACCGCGAGTTCAACCTGGCATATGCCCACATCGAGAGCAACGGAAATACAAAAATGATCTTCCTCGATCTTGCCCTGAGAACAATGAGGCTTATCAGGTAAGTACCTGACAACTGTTGAAAGTAGCTCATTTATTCCTAAATTTGCATTCATATTCCCGGCGACCTGTGGTTTTTGACCATAAGCCGGGTAACATTTACTGACATAATGACAAACGAAGATATACAGGCCCATGGAGGCGAGGAGCCTTCCCAGCCTGAAATAAAATACAGCAGGGGCGCAAACAAGCTCGATGAGTTCGACTGGCTGGCTGACCTGCCATTTGATCCCCGCTACAATGAGGTGATTGAGGTGCGTTTCAAGAATACCCGCAAGGGTTTCTTCCGTAATGTCAATGACCTGAAGCTTGAAGTCGGAGACATTGTTGCCGTTGAGGCTTCGCCGGGCCATGATATCGGCCATGTATCAATGACCGGATTTCTTGTCCCCGAACAGATCAAAAGGATGAAGATAAGACCTGTCGTTGAAGAGATGAAGAAGGTCTACAGAAAGGCAAGGCCTGTTGATCTGCAAAAGTGGGAAGAAGCCCGGAAACAGGAAATACCGACAATGCTGCGGTCAAGAAAGATAGCAGAGAGCCTGAACCTGGCGATGAAGATAGGAGATGTGGAATACCAGGGGGACAAGACCAAGGCAATCTTCTATTATCTCGCCGATGAGAGGGTCGACTTCCGGCAACTGATCAAAGTGCTGGCTGAAGAGTTTCATATACGCATAGAGATGAGGCAGATAGGTGCCCGCCAGGAGGCCGGACGCATTGGTGGTATAGGCACCTGCGGACGTGAGCTTTGCTGCTCGACCCACATCACAAACTTTGTCTCAGTGACCACCTCACATGCCCGTTATCAGGATCTGTCGCTTAACCCTCAGAAACTGGCAGGCCAGTGCGGCAAGCTCAAATGCTGCCTTGTCTATGAACTCGATTGTTACATTGATGCCCAGAAGGATTTTCCGTCAAGGGAGATACCTCTTGAACTGATGAACGGAACAGCTTATTTCATGAAAATGGAGGTGCATACCGGGATATACTGGTACTCAAATGACCCGCGTATGGCCGTGAATCTGACAGCAGTACCTGTCTCCAGAGTGCGTGAGATAATACAGCTGAACAGAAAAGGAATAAAACCTGATAATCTGCTGGCAGGTAGCGGAAGCAATGCCCCTGAAAAAGGAAATGACCTCCTGCTGCAGAACAGCGGACTTACAAGGTTTGAAACAAAGAGCAATCCGCGCCCGGCCAGAGGCAGACGCAGGCCTTACAATAAAAAAAATGAGAGAAACCAGAAGTAGTCTTCTAACCCTGAGTGCATTTATAATGCTTATCACCCTCTCATGCGACAGGGGAACATATTATTCCCACACCGTTAAAATGGAAGGCGAAGCATGGAGCATGTATGACCCTGGTAAGTTTACGTGCACGATAGATGACACCGTCAGTGTTTATAATATTGATCTGTCTGTCCGTACATCAACCCAATATCCTTATCGCAACCTGTACCTTTTTGTCGTAACATCTTTCCCGTCGGGAAACAATATCACTGACACTGTCCAGGTAATGCTTGCAGATGAAAAGGGTGACTGGCTCGGCAGAGGCGCAGGAGACCTCCGGGAGCTGACAATTCCCTATAAATCGAATGTATATTTCCCCGAAAAGGGCGAATATCATTTCAAGGTGATCCAGGGAATGAGAGACACCGTTCTGAAAGGTGTATATGACCTTGGCATGAGGATATCTCTGAAAGAGAAATAATTCAAATCACTGAAGTTTTGGGCAAGAACAAACAGGCACGGTGGGCCGAGATGAAAGGCTTTGACCATGTCATCGAACCCTCATTTGATGAGGTTTTCAGACATGATCACCGGATGAAGGGTAAATGGCACAGCGACTGGTTCGGCAACCAAAACCCCATTGTTCTTGAGCTTGGATGCGGCAAAGGCGAATATTCCGTCAGTCTGGCAGAGATGTATCCTGAAAAAAACTTCATCGGTATTGATATCAAGGGTGCTCGGATGTGGAAAGGCGCGAAGGAATCACACAATAAGAAACTGCCGAATGCGACGTTCATTCGTACCAGGATAGAACTTCTGGAATCATTCTTTGCTTCCGGTGAAATTGATGAAATCTGGCTCACATTTCCCGATCCTCAACCAAAAAGAAAGAGAGAGAAGAAAAGGCTGGCGGGACCAGTATTTCTGAATCTGTACAGAAATTTCCTGAAAGACAACGGCATCGTCCATCTCAAAACTGACAGCAGGGAACTGTTTGATTATACTTCCTCTTTAGTGAAAGTAAATGGCCTTGAAATCATTACCTCATCCACAGACCTGTACGGTCAGCTTCCGAATAACCCGTTGCTGAAAATCAGAACTTATTATGAAGAGATTTTCCTGAAACAGGGGATCCCAATCACTTATCTTGCCTTCAGACTGCCAATTGAAAAAGAGATCATCAGTCCCGGAAAATAAGAATGAAGGTTTCTTCAACCGCGTTTATGATGTGACCCGCATGGTTCCTTACGGTCGTATCACGTCATACGGCGCCATAGCAAGATATCTCGGCACTGCCGGTTCGGCAAGGATGGTTGGCTGGGCGCTTAACTCATCCCATACAATCACGGATTTCATTCCAGCCCACCGTGTGGTGAACCGCAACGGGATGCTCACCGGCAAACGTCATTTTGGCAATTCTTCAACAATGCAGCAGCTGCTGGAGAACGAAGGATTCATTATTGAAAATGACAGGGTAACAGATTTCAAAGAGAAGTTCTGGGATCCCATGATTGAACTTTAGTCCCGGAAGGATGTTCATTTTAAATAATATGATTTAAGAACAAGGATTAACGATTTATGAATTTTGAGGTTTTAGTTTTATAATGCTTTGCTTCCAAAATCAAAAATCCTTGTTCAATATTCATAAATCAAAAACAGGTATAAGCAAATAGATTATGTACACTAAAGAACAGGTCATCGCGGCATTGAAAAAGGTTAACCACCCTGAAAAGGGAAGTGATATTGTTTCACTTGGTATTCTTGGAGAAGTGACAGTTGATAATGAAGGTATAAGGCTGGTGCTTACTCCTGAAAAATCAAACGATCCTTTTATTCTGTCGATCAGAAGCAGTTGCGTCAGGGCTATAAAGGATGCACTGGGACCTGATGCGGTGGTCTCATCGATAGAGATAGAACCAAAAATTGTTGTATCGAAAAAGGTTGAGCCCGTGAGGGATGTTATGCCCGGAGTAAAAAACATTATTGCCGTTTCATCGGGCAAGGGCGGAGTGGGCAAGTCGACAGTTGCTGTTAACCTGGCTGTGGCTCTTGCGCGCAAAGGTTATGCAACCGGTCTGCTCGATGCAGATATCTACGGACCGTCAATACCCAGAATGTTCAATGCAGAGAATTATAAACCCGGGTTTCGTAATGAGAACGGCAATGACCTTATTATTCCTTTGAAGAAATACGGTGTCAGTGTTCTCTCAATCGGTTTCTTTGTTCAGAACTCCGAGGCTGTAATATGGAGAGGTCCCATGGCAAGCAGCTTTCTCAGGCAGCTCATCAGCCAGGGCGACTGGGGAGAGCTTGATTATCTCATATTTGACCTGCCTCCGGGGACAAGTGACATACACCTGACCCTTGTTCAGGAGGTGCCCGTTACCGGTGCCCTGGTGGTGACCACGCCACAGGAGGTAGCCCTGGCTGATGCCCGCAAGGGAATAGCTATGTTCCGCAGCGAGGCTATTAATGTTCCTGTTCTTGGCCTTATCGAGAATATGTCATTCTTTGTGGCTCCCGAACTGCCGGGCAGGCGCTATTACATCTTCGGCAAGGAAGGCGGAAGCAGGCTTGCAGCCGAAACCGGGGTCGAGCTTCTTGCTCAGATCCCCATTGTAGAGACCATCTGCGATGGCGGTGATACCGGCACTCCGTCGGCGCTGAACGACAGTGAAACAGGAAGTGCCTTCAACAGACTCGCGGAGGCTGTCGTAAAACAGGTAGAGAAACGCAATGTAGAACTGGCCCCGACGAAGAGAGTGGAAGTAAAACAGACATCTGTCTGACCCGCGTCAAATTAAGCAGTTTTAACCTCTTTTTAGTACCTTTGAATACTTTTAACAGCCCTTGGCAGTTATAGAGTATAGATCATTCTTTCTTGGGATTACGGCGCTCAGTATATTATCTCGCGATGACCCTGGTGCTCACCGCACTTACTACCGGTTGCTCTGTTGAGAAGAATACCGGGGCGAGCCGTTTTTACAATTCCCTTGTGGCAAAATATAACGTCTGGTTTAACGGTAATGAAGCATTCAAGGCCGGCGTTGAAAAGGTACAGTCGTCACACCGTGATGACTACAGTGCCATGATCCCTGTTTTTGAATATACATCACCTGAATCTTTAAGAGCAGCAGCCTCTGATATGGAGAGGGCCATGCAGAAAGCGTCAAAGGTGATCGCCCTCTATTCAATCACTGCCAAGCCCGAAAAGACAAGTCGCAACGGAGACAGGTCGCGCGATGAGGAGTTCTACAACCGTCGTGAATATAACGAGTGGGTGGATGATGCCTATCTTCTCCTGGCAAAGTCACAGTTCTACCTTAATGACCTGGCCGGTGCCAGGGCTTCTTTCTCATTCACCATCAGCATTGCCACTGACCCTGAACTTGTCACTGAGGCAACTATCTGGCTGGCCCGGATACAGACCCAGGATGGCAATTATTCAGAAGCTTTACGTATACTTCAGGGTATTGATGATATAAATGGTCTGTCAAAAGCATCAAAGCCAATGTACTACACCACCCTGGCCGATATAGCCCTCAGGCAAAAACGCTACAGTGAGGCCATCACTCCCCTTACAATGGCATTGGAAAGCAACATCAACAGGCACACCAGGGTCAGGCTCAATTATCTCCTGGCACAGGTGACCAAGGCAACAGGTGACAACAATCTTTCCACACGTTATTTTCGCGAAGTCATCAGTATGAACCCGCCATATGAGTATGAATTCAATGCGGGCATCAACCTTGCCGGCGTGGCGGATCTGTCGCGCGGTGACGCTGAGGATCTTATGAAGTCCCTGCGAAAGATGTTGCGTGATTCAAAGAACAAGGATTATCTCGATCAGATCTATTTTGCGCTCGGAGAGCTTCAGAAGCGCATGGGAAACACCCAGGAAGCCCTTAAGTACTGGGCGCAGTCAGCAAGCAGCAGTACCAATAATTACAAGCAGAAGGCACGGGCCTATCTCGCTCTCGGTGAATACTATTACGCGCAGCCTGAATATATGACTGCATACCTGTACTACGACAGTGCCTCGAACCTGATTGACGAGCGTTTTCCTGATTATGCACTTATCAGCAGAAAAACCAGTGATCTCCGTGAGTATGCTGATTTCCACCGTGTGGTGGTCGCTGAAGACAGTCTTCGCAGAGTAGCTCAGATGAGCGAAACAGAGCGTAATTCACTTATCACCGGTATTATCAGTAAGTTTGAAGCAGGACAGGCCAGTGAAAAACAAAGCGGTGGAAGTGACAGGTACAATATGGGTCTCTATTATGAAAATGAGCAACGTGCTCAGAGTTCCATCTCAGCTGAAGGAGGATGGTATTTTTATAACCAGGCGGCCCTCACCTTTGGCCGCACGGAGTTCAGGCGCCGCTGGGGCGACAGAAAACTGGAAGACAACTGGAGGAGATTAAACAAAGCACGCGCAGCCTTCATTGCTGCTGCATCTCCTGAAAACGGAGAGGAGAAGCCTGCCGGTGACAGTACCGGCATAGTCCCTGAACGCACCAAAGAATATTACCTCCGTAATCTGCCTATGACCGATTCGCTGATGAATCTTTCCATGCTCAGGAGCGGCAATGCCCTGCTGGGAGAGGGCAAGATACTGGCTTCACGTCTGTCTGACACAATTATGGCGGCAAAAACGCTCGAGGAGGCGGCAAAAACAGGTAATGACGACCTGACCAGGGCAGAGGCTCTTTATGAGCTCTACAGGCTGCTCCGTCACAGTGACCCCGCAAAGGCAGAGAGACGAAGGACTGAGTTGCTGAAAGAATTTCCTGAATCTGAATATGCCCTCATCCTTTCCGATCCTGATTACGTCAGGAAACGACAGGAGATGGCAACAAAAGCACTGAAGAGCTATGAAGCAGCCTACGAGGCCTTCACCTCGGAGAGATATGCGGATGCACAAGCTATTTGCGCGGAAGCTGTGAAGCAATATCCTGATGATGAGCTTATTCCTAAATTCATGCTCCTTAACGCCATGGCTACGGGTGCAACCGAAGGCGAGATGGCATACAAGGAAAAACTTGATTCACTGACAGCAAAATATCCGGCTACACCTGAAGGTAAAAGGGCTGCAGAGATTATCGCTTTTCTCAGGAAAGAGATTCCTGCAATTCAGGTCGCTGAAGACACACGTATAGCCGTGGAGTTGTATGAGCCGGATACTCTCCAGCCTCATTACGTCATGATCATTGCCGGGAATTTTCGGGCAAATCTGAACCAGATGGTTTTCGATGTCATTAACTATAACCTTGATAATTTCACAGACAAGAACTACAGCACAGAAGGAAAAGTTGTTGACACCGGTTATCTCCTGATCACTGTCGGCACTTTTAAAGATGCCGCAGAGGCCGCAGCCTGGCTCAGGGCATTCAATCCCTCTGTCAGTATCAGGGAGGCAGGAAGCGCGGATCTGTCACTGTTCATTATCAGCCGTGATAACCTTGAAAAATTTAATAATGATAAGAATATTAACAGGTACCGGATCTTCTATGAAACTGCATACAAAAGCACAAGATGATTGACAAATATCGATGCGACAGGTAAGAATATTATGGGTAGATGATGAAGTTGGGGTATTGAGATCCCATATACTTTTCCTGAAGGAGAAAGGTTTTGAAACAGATACGTGTCCGTCAGGCAACGATGCCATCACGATGGTCAAAGACAAGCCTTATGACATAATTTTCCTTGATGAGCATATGCCCGGGCTTAGCGGCATTGAGACATTGCGGCGTATCAAGGCCATCAGGCCTTCCATTCCGGTGGTTATGATCACCAAGAGCGAGGAGGAAGATATAATGGAGGCGGCCATTGGCTCACAGATAGCTGACTACCTCATCAAGCCCGTCAAACCGCAGCAGATCCTCCTCACACTGAAGCGTATCCTCGACATAGGCGAAATAGTGACCCGTCAGACCACTTCCGTCTTCAGGGAAGAGTTCGGATCCATATCTGATATGATATCGTCTGCCGGCACATTTGAACAATGGAGCGAGGTGTACCGCAGGCTGGTATTCTGGCAGCGCGAACTAATCAGGTCTTCCGATCCGGGCATGAGGGATGTGCTGCGCATGCAGGAGGCAGACGCCAACAGGGCCTTCGGAAAATATATCGCGAAGAATTATACGGGATGGATCTCATCTGATGCAGGTAATAAACCACTCCTTTCACCTGCCGTGATGGCAAAGCGCATCTTTCCCCTTATCAAAAAAGGGCCTTCCCTCTTCTTCATAATAATTGACAACATGCGTCTCGACCAGTGGCAGGCTATCGCCAGCGATATAAGCCCTTATCTGCGCACTGTCTCTGAGGATCTTTATCTGAGCATCCTTCCTACTGCCACACAGTATTCGCGCAACGCACTCTTTGCAGGTCTGATGCCGGCAAAAATAAGCGAGCTGATGCCGGAATACTGGATAAGCGATAATGAAGATGAGGGTAAGAACCTATATGAGGAGAACCTGATCGGCAGGCACCTGCAAAGGGCAGGAATAAACTGCAAATGGAGTTACAGCAAGGTCAGTTCAGATGCTGAGGGAAAAAACCTCAACGACAAGCTCTCCCAGCTTCTTTCAAATGATCTTAACGTGCTTGTGTATAATTCCGTCGATCTCCTCAGCCATGCAAGAACAGAAATTGGTGTCCTGCGCGATATGACCGGAGATGAGGCTTCCTGGCTCTCATTCACGCACTCATGGTTCATTCATTCACCTCTCTTTGAACTGCTGAGGGCCCTTGCTGCAAAAGGAGCACGTGTGGTCATAACCACAGACCATGGCTTTGTCAAGGTGCAGAAGCCTGTGCGTGTGATTGGTGACAGGCAGACATCAATGAACCTGCGGTACAAAACCGGAAGAAATCTCGACTATAATCCGAAGGAAGTCTTCGAAGTAACCGCTCCGGCAAAGGCAGGTCTGCCAATGACAAACATCACCTCAAGATATATCTTCGCTTGCGGAAATGATTTCCTGGTCTATCCCAATAATTTCAACCAGGTAGTCACCTATTACCGTGATTCTTTCCAGCATGGAGGTGTATCACTTCATGAGATGATGCTTCCTCTTGTCACTCTCGAACCGGTATAAAAAAGATTATTTTTGCCGCATGAAGATTGTTATTGCAGACAAAAGTCATCTGAAAGAAGCGGCGAGGCATTTTATAAGGGAGACAACGGGGTACCGTATCTTTGCCTTTTATGGTCAGATGGGATCAGGAAAAACCACCTTCATTAAAGCTGTCTGCAGGGAGCTGGGAGTGACTGACACTGTCACCAGCCCTTCGTTCACACTTATAAATGAGTACCGGCGGCCAGGTGATGTGCCAGTATATCATTTCGATTTTTACAGGATCAGGAAGATTTCCGAAGTGCTTGACTTTGGTATAGAGGAATATTTTGACTCAGCCTCCCCCTGCTATATGGAATGGCCGGAACTGATAGAACCGCTGCTTCCCCCTGAAACACTAAAACTATCTGTCACTGTAATGCCCGACGGCAGCAGGGTCATTGAAAACCGTCAGCCTGCAACTCGTAATTTATCTCACTGAATTATCGGTGATCACCCGCATTCTCTCCGATTAAAATCTTAAATTTGATCTGACAATTGCTTTTCTTCTGTTTAACCATTAAAACGAATCCAGATGAGTCAACCGGCCAGAGATGCGTTCATGCCGCGTGAAGAACTTATCGAAAAAGCGGTAAGCAGGCGGCAGATCTCTATAGGTATGCCACATGACATACTTGATGATGAAAAGCGCATAGCGCTTACCCCGGAAGCAGTGAAGATTCTGACAGACACGGGTAATGAGGTTTTTTTAGAGGCTAACGCCGGACTTGGCGCTGGTTTCCCGGACAGGGATTACAGTGACAACGGTGCAGTGGTAGTCGATACCCAGCAAAAAGTATATGATTGTGACATTGTCATAAAGATTGCCCCCTTCACTGAGAAAGAGGCCGGATTGCTAAAGGGAAACCAGGTTGTCATCTCATTTATGAATGCGGCCACCATGCGTGAGGAAAACCTCTCGCAGCTGACGCGCAAGCGCGT
This sequence comes from uncultured Bacteroidales bacterium, assembly GCA_963849945.1. Lineage (GTDB taxonomy): Bacteria > Bacteroidota > Bacteroidia > Bacteroidales > VadinHA17 > SR-FBR-E99. The sequence goes on from CAWKJD010000016.1 coordinate 169,055, forward strand.
GACCGCACTGGCATCTGAAAGGATAAAGGACAACGATGGAATACTTCCCGTTGTTGAATCAATGAGCGAAATAAGCGGCATAACATCTATTCTCATTGCATCTGAATACCTGTGCAGCACGTCAGGAGGCAAGGGAGTAATGCTTGGCGGAGTCACCGGGGTTACACCTACAGAGGTGGTGATCATTGGCGCCAACAGGGCAGGAGAATATGCTGCCCGCGCCGCTCTCGGACTGGGAGCAATTGTGAGAGTGTTCGACAGTTCGGTGCACCGCCTTCGTAACTTCCAAAATCTTCTTGGCCAGAGGCTCTATACCTCCACCTTCCACCCGCAGGTACTGCAGAAAGCCCTGAAGTCAGCTGATGTCCTCATCGGAGCATTGTCACCCGATGATCTCAGACCCTGGTTCTATGTAAGTGAAGAGATGGTCAAGGGAATGAAACGAGGTTCAGTCATCATCGATCTCAGCGTTGACACCGGCGGGTGCGTCGAGACAACGGAACTCAGGGCAATAAAAGATCCTATCTATGAGAAACACGGAGTGATACACTACTCCGCATGGAACCTTCCTTCAAGAGTTCCCAAAACAGCTTCAATCGCTCTCAGCAATGTTTTCAGACCCCTGATGCAGGATATTGCCGATGCCGGAGGGATAACCCCGATGCTTAAGTTCAACAACGGACTCCGGGATGGCGTTTATATATTCAACGGTATCCTCACCAATGAGATGCTTGCTCAGAAATTCGGGATTCTGGCTAAAGATATTAACCTGCTTCTTGCTGCCTTCTGACGACGGTCAGATATAAGTCAGCGAAGCCTCGAGACCATTCTGCGTCAGTCTTGCCCTGCGACCCATGTAAAACGCCCTGTTGTCTGCAACATGGCCGGCAGGGAAGTTGAAAAGCACCGGATAACTGTAGTGACCAACAATATCAAGCACGATCTCCTCAGCGCTTTTGTTGTAACTGACATTATCGTTGCCAATTTTCTCCATCCCTCCTACCATCAGGGCTGCAAGGTTGCTCAGCCGTCCGGTCAGACGCAGGGAGGTGAGCATGCGGTCAAGATGGTAACAATATTCATCTACCTCCTCGATAAAGAGGATGGCACCATCAGTGTCAGGTTCAGCAGGGGTGCCTGTAAGGCTGTAAATAAGAGAGAGATTACCTCCCATTACCGTTCCTTCCACTGCGAATGAAGCCTCGTGGGAGCTTTTCCATATTACCGGATCAGGTTTACCCTTCAGAGCTTTTATGATTGTGCTGAAACTCCCGGGTGTCTTCCTGGGATTGTTGTAGTTGAGAGGCATCTCCGCATGAAGCGACACCAGTCCGCACACCTTGTTAAGCCAGAGATGCAGCACCGTTATATCGCTGAAACCAACATACCACTTTGGGTTCTTCTTAAGGGCTGAAAAGTCAATCCTGTCTATGATTCTTGATACACCATATCCGCCCCGTGAGCAGAATACAGCTTTCACTGAAGGATCATCCGTTGCCTGCTGTATGTCGTGCAATCGTTCCCTGTCGTTCCCGGCAAAGCACCCGCTCCTGTTAAAGACATTCTCCCCCAGAGTGACATCGAAGCCTGATTTATTCAGCATCTTCACGGCTTTCTCAATCACATCCTTCTCTACTATACCTGAGGGCGAAACTATGGCTAAACGATCCCCATCGGTCAGATAAGGTGGAATAGTAAGTGCCATCATTAGTGATTTTTTTCTGATGATAAGATCAAAAATACTTATTTTATTGACTGAATAACCCGGCCTAACCGATTTAGGAAGCCTGCCGTGAGAAAAATGCAGCGGCAGTGCTGAAGAGTCTGTCAAACGTACTGTCTACCAGAGAAGCATAATCGTTGGAAAAAACCGGAAATGGATTTTCATGGGTATATGTGTATCCGGGAGACCAGACCTCCACATTGGCACCCTGTAATGTGGCAGTTACTGCCTGTGAAGGTATAACACTGTCATCTGAAAAGGTCACAGCCCTGAGCCGACCATCAGTAAGCCTGAAGGGTGTGCCTGCGACATCCCTGAGTCTTTTGAGTGACGTCAATGCATAGAACGCTTCACCTTCAGGGGTGTCATTCATAATCTGAAGGCATCTGCAGTCATCTGAACTTCTTTTGACTTCCGGCCAGTCAAGATAGAACTTCAGCAGCCTTTCAAATGCCGTGCTGTCCATTATAAGTTTTGATGTGCCGTTCATCATGCTGAAGGCGCTTCCGCCGCAGAACAGCATAACGCGGCTCTCATCAGGCAGCATGGATGGTTTTGACAGCAGCATTACCTGTGCTGCCAGGGCACCTATTGAATAGGCAAATATATCCACAGGGCCACCGCCCGTCAGATCCGGATGAGTGCCGTTCCTGATTGATACGATCAGGCTGGCAAGGTCGCTTACTGTCTGGTAACCGGAAAGCAAAAAACGCTGTGGTGAAGACGACATGCGCGTGCTCAGGGCAACATTGACAAATGTTGACAGGCGTGTGTCAGGAAGACCTGATGTGCGTGCCATAACCAGCGGCATCATCAGATGCCTGTCAATCCAGCTGACCGGTGAACGGTTCATGTGATATGCGCTTGGAAATAAAACGACAGGTCTGCCGGTGTCTGACGCCAGCCTTATACCCCATTGCATATATTTGTTCCAGCTGCGCTCATTAAGACCATGAAGGAGAATGATGGCTCCCCTGTTACTGCTGTGGCCGGGAATCAGTAAATAATAACGGAAGTCACTGTTCGTTTGTTCAAGCTCGTTTGATTTAAAAAGCGAACGAAAAATTGAGGCAACGTTCTTTCCGTCAGAAAAGGAATATCCACGGGATGAGTGAAAAACCTCGCTTACTATCCTCGTCCCGGTACCGGGAATATAGCCTTCGGTCAATCCTCCCCTGAAATATGCTGCAAATTCCCTCTCCTGAAAGGTGTATCCCATCATCTTTTTTCACAAAAAAAGCACATGTCGCGGGGTTGACAAAAAAATAGGTGTCTCCGGTCCTGTTGCGGGCCCTAAACCCCTTACCGGGGGTTAAAAGAGCTCTGCAGGGGTGAATTTCACAGGTACAATTCCGGTAAAATAACAGGATCACTAAAAGTGTTACTTTTGTAAAGGAAAGCACTGCAATGAATATCGATCTGAATAAAAAGCTTCCGGGATATCTTACAGAAAAGGGCAATATAGTTACTCACATCCTTTTTACGGCGGGATTTGCCCTGTTGTTTCTCAATCTTTATAAACCTTTTGGTGCAGCCAGATGGTTTGACGTATCAGGGCCCACGCTATTTTTTTATTCCAGCGGGGTAATTATTGCCGGAATACTCGTCGTGGCCATCAGCAGAATAATAATGTACCATGCCGTAAGAAGGGGACTGGAGCTCAGGGTATGGCACTATCTTGCATGGATTGCGGCAGAAATAGTGGCAATGGCACTCTTTTTCACTCTCTTCGAGGTTGTGATCCTTGATGATCCGCGAACCTTTCCGGAGCTTCTGAAGCCATCAGTTCTCAACACTTCACTGACCCTGCTGCTGCCTTACGCCATGCTATGGCTCTACTTTTCCTGGCGCGACAGCAGGAACAAGCTTATCGAGATAAGGGAGCAGCCTGACATTACAGGCCAGAAACTTATGATTCCCCTGAGGGATGAGAAGGGAGTTCTGAGAATGTCACTCAAGCGATCTGACATGCTTTATATGCAGGGAAGCGACAATTATGTCACTGTCTGGTACCAGGCACAGAACAAGGTGATGAAATTCATGCTGCGAAATACCCTCAGGGCAATGGAGGAAGAACTGATGCAGGAGTCGGTTATACGGTGCCACCGCTCCTATCTCGTCAACATTGAGAGGGTAAAGCTCATCCGAAGGGAGAAGGACGGACTGCGGCTCGAGCTTGACAGCACTCCGCCATCAACTGTACCCGTATCACGTACATACATGCACGAGGTGCTGACAGCCTTCGGTCATGAGAGCTGACAGTCAGCCGTGCTGTTCTCCAAAATAATTATCTTTGCCCGGTTGAACTCAGCAATTTCCTGTTACAGATGAAGAAATTTAAACGTCACCTGATCACCTCAGCGCTTCCTTATGCCAACGGCCCTATTCATATAGGGCACCTCGCCGGGGTGTATGTCCCGTCAGATATTTATGTAAGATACCTCAGGATGCAGGGTGCCGATGTGATATCCATCTGCGGTTCAGATGAACACGGCGTGCCTATCACTCTCAAAGCACGAAAAGAGGGCATAACCCCGCAGGAGGTGGTTGACCGTTACCATGAAATGAATAAGAAAGCTTTTGAGGATTTCGGTATTGCATTTGATATTTATTCCCGGACCTCAAACAAAATACATTACGAGACAGCTTCAGGGTTCTTCCGCAAGCTCTACGATCAGGGTGAATTCATTGAGAAGAGTGCCAATCAATACTATGATGAGGAAGCCGGATGCTTCCTGGCTGACAGATACATTACGGGTACATGTCCGCACTGCGGAAATGAAAATGCCTATGGCGATCAGTGTGAGAAATGCGGCACATCGCTGAGCCCTACTGACCTGATCAATCCGCGATCTACCATCAGCGGAAGCGCTCCTGTAATGCGCGAGACACTTCACTGGTACCTTCCTCTTGACAAATATGAGCCATGGATAAGAAAATGGATCCTCGAGGAGCATACCGAGTGGAAGACAAATGTATACGGCCAGTGCAAATCGTGGCTTGATCAGGGCCTGCAGCCAAGGGCTGTAAGCCGTGACCTGGACTGGGGAGTGCCTGTACCGGTTGAGGGTGCAGAGGGAAAGGTGCTGTACGTATGGTTTGACGCTCCTATAGGATATATTTCTGCGACCAGGGAGCTTACTCCCGACTGGGAGAAATACTGGAAAGATCCGGAGACACGCCTGATACACTTCATCGGTAAGGATAATATCGTTTTTCATTGTATCATTTTCCCTGCTATGCTGAAGGCAGAAGGAAGCTATATCCTCCCTGACAACGTACCGGCAAATGAGTTTCTTAACCTTGAGAATGAGAAAATATCAACCTCGAGAAACTGGGCAGTCTGGTTGCATGAGTACCTGGTTGATTTCCCCGGGAAGCAGGATTCTCTCCGCTATGTACTCTGTGCCAGCGCTCCCGAAACAAAGGATAACGACTTCACCTGGAAAGACTTCCAGGCCAGGAACAATAATGAGCTGGTGGCAATCCTCGGAAATTTTGTCAACCGCACCCTGGTTCTTACCAGTAATTATTACGGGGGCGAAGTCCCTGCTCCCGGCGAGATGAATGAGTATGATACTTTGACCCTTCAGTCAATAATGACATTCAGGGAAAACGTCGAGACCAACCTTGAGGCATTCCGTTTCAGACAGGCCCTGGCCGAAGCCATGAACCTGGCACGGCTCGGCAATAAATATCTTGCCGACACAGAGCCATGGAAAGTGATGAAGACTGACCCTGACCGCGTCCGTACCATCATGTACATCTCTCTGCAGATAACGGCTAACCTTGCTGTTATCCTTAATCCTTTCCTTCCCTTCTCAATGGACAAGCTGAGAAGCTGGCTGAACCTGGCTGATCTTGGCTGGAACAAGGCAGGCAGCACTGACCTGCTGAAGCCGGGACATAAAGTATCTCCCGGAGAACTGATGTTCAGCAAAGTGGAAGATGCCGAGATTGAGAAGCAGATTAAGAAACTGCTTGACACGAAGAAAGCAAATGAGAAAGGAGTAATTGCCGTCATTCCGGGGAAAGATGATATCAGCTTTGAGGAATTCACTAAAATGGATATACGCACAGCGACCATCGTCGAAGCTCAGAAAGTGCCAAAAACCACAAAGCTTATCAAACTGAAGGTAGATACCGGGATAGACGTACGGACTATCGTTTCAGGAATAGCTGAACAGTTCAGTGCAGAAGAGCTCCCGGGAAAAGCAATATCGGTCATTGTGAATCTTGCACCCCGGACAATCAAGGGAATCGAATCTCACGGAATGGTTCTGCTGGCTGAAGACGAGAACGGCAAAATGACCTTTGTGGTTCCTGAGAATGAAATAAAAAACGGAAGCACCGTAAAATAGGGCTCCCGCGCTAATGCCATCTGCAGGTCAGACTACCTGCTTTTGTGTATCCAGGCTCCCGGAAATTTCTGTATCATCCTGCTGTGGGCAGCTTTGGCTTCGTCAATGGTGGCATATGATATTGCGCTGACGCGAAGATACCCATCCGGCCCTCCCGTCATTTCAGGATCATATCCGCTCTTGCGGAGCTTCTCAATCATCATCAGTGCATTGTCTTCCGTTTTGAAGCTTCCGGTAATGATCATGTACCTGTATTCCTCAACGATCACAGCCGGCCGGGAAGGCTTGATCACCTCAGCAACTGTCACTTGAGCAGGTACCTTATTAACCGCCTCTCTGTCAACACGCACGGCAGTGGTTGCAGGGACGGGAATGGAAGTCTCAGCAGCCGGGGTTTCAGTGGCAATGATCTCAGGAGAAACATAAGCCGTATCAGCTGCTATCTGCTCACGGTTGAATTCAAGTTCTGCTTTGGCAAGAGGATTAAGAGTTGATTCTTCCATCTTACCCTTAAACAGGTTGTCATTAAACGGAACAAGGGCCAGGGCTACAAGCACCGGTATGATGACCGCTGCCCTTGTCAGAAGCCGCTTCATGGAAGGCTGGCTTACCGAAGGCTTATGATGATGCTCAAGCATCTTCGTCCTTATATCGAAGTCAGACACAGGCTGCCTCTGATAGGAAGTGAGGCCGTATGAAGAAAGAAGATAATTAACTGTGCCGTCAGGCTCAAAAATGATGGTTCCCTCACGATTAAGGGAAAAGGTTCCCAGATGATCAAGGATCACGCTGTTCCCTTCCAAAATCTTATTCCTTAGTTCTTCGGTCCAGGTGTTTACAATATCACGTGATTCAACGTACGGAATATTCAGATGTGAAGAAATTTGTCCTATCAGAAGCCCGTCATTACCGGTCAGGTGACGGTTAAAAGTTATGCGTCTCACAGGGGGATAAAACAGCCCTTCATTACGGTCAACATGAGAAGGAAAATAGTTCCCGATAAATGCACCAAACCCCGGAATAATGAGACAATCGTGCTTGAAAAGAAGTTCTCTGATGTATACGCTGATATCCTTCGTCATGAAGATCCAATAATAAACAAAGATATGAAACAAACCTGACTTCAGGAAGGAAAAAATGGTTAAAATAAATTGTGTTATCTTCGTTGTTCAGAGATTAAATAGCCCATGAAAAAGATTGAGATGGTCGACCTCCGGTCACAGTATGAGAGAATTAAAGCTGATATTGACAGCGCCATTTCAGGAGTGGTCAATTCAACTGCTTTCATCAAGGGGCCTGACGTCCGTCTTTTTGAGGAGGAGCTGCAGCGTTACCTGGGTGTACGTAACGTTATTGCATGTGGAAATGGCACTGATGCCCTGCAGATTGCCATGATGGCTCTGGGTCTTAAACCCGGGGATGAAGTGATAACGACAAACTTTACCTTCATTGCCACTGTCGAGGTGGTGGAACTCCTGGGGCTGAAGCTGGTGCTTGTTGAGCCGGACAGCGACACATTCAATATCAGTGTCGGGGCAATTAAAAAAGCCATTACCCCACGCACAAAAGCAATAGTCCCGGTTCACCTCTTTGGTCAATGTGCTGATATGGAGCCCATTATGGAAATTGCAAGTCAGCATGGATTATATGTCATTGAGGATGTCGCGCAGGCTACCGGGGCTGAATACCGGTTCAGTGACGGCAAAGAAAAGAAAGCCGGAACAATGGGTACCATCGGATGCACATCATTCTTTCCTTCAAAGAACCTCGGATGCTATGGCGACGGCGGTGCACTCTTCACTGACAATGACGAACTTGCAGCACTCATCAGAAGTATCACAAACCATGGCATGAAGGTTAGGTACTATCATGATACCATTGGCGTTAATTCACGCCTTGACACAATACAGGCAGCAGTCCTGAGAGTTAAGCTCCGCCACCTGGATGCCTTCAACGAAGCACGGCAACAGGCGGCAGCACATTATGACCGCGAACTGTCAGGAATGAAGGGTATGACAATTCCTTTCAGGGCAGCGAACTCGACACATATATTCCACCAGTATACATTGCGTGTGACTGACGGAAACAGGAATAAACTCCGCGAGTGTCTTGAGAATGAGGGTATACCATCGATGGTTTATTACCCGGTACCGCTTCACATGCAAAAAGCTTATTCTCACCTCGGGTACAGAGCTGACGACTTCCCGGTCACAACGTTACTCACAAACCAGGTCCTTTCACTTCCAATGCATACTGAACTTGACAATGAGCAGCTTGAATATATCACCGGGTGCATCAGGTCACAATTCAAATAAAAAGAACAGATGGAAAAAGAGTTTTTCGCGCATGAGACAGCTGTAATTGATGAAGGATGCACTATTGGCAGAGGAACAAAAATATGGCACTTCAGCCATATAATGAAAGATTCCGTCATAGGTGAGAAATGTAATATCGGGCAGAATGTTGTTGTCTCTCCGGGTGTTGTACTTGGGAATAATGTGAAAGTTCAGAACAATGTATCAATATACACAGGTGTCATCTGTGAGGATGATGTCTTTCTTGGTCCGTCAATGGTATTCACCAATATCATCAATCCGCGCAGCGCAATAATCAGGCGCGACCAGTATGTGAAAACCACGGTAAGACGCGGGGCTTCCATCGGAGCCAACGCCACAATCATATGCGGCAATGAGATCGGTGAGTATGCTCTCATCGGCGCCGGAGCAGTGATAACAAAAAATGTCAGTCCGTTTGCCCTGGTCGTAGGCAACCCCGGACGCCGGACCGGATGGGTGTCCGAGTACGGACACAAGCTCTTCTTCAGCCAGGACGGAGTTGCCGTATGTCCTGAAAGCGGCCAGAAATACAGGCTCTCCGGAGAGAGAGTGACAAAAATTATTTAGTATTTTTATCACCTTATAAATTTCCTTATGGATAATACTCCTAAGAATTTTGGTCTCATAGGTGTTGCAGGTTATATAGCCGATCGCCACCTGAGAGCCATCAAAGAGACAGGCAACCGTCTCCTGGCCAGCCTTGACAAATTTGACTGCGTCGGTAAAATAGACAGCTATTTTCCCGAGAGTGATTTTTTCGTCGAGTTTGAAAGATTTGACCGACATGTCGACAAGCTGAAGAGAAGCGGCGTTCAGCTTGACTATGTGAGTATCTGTTCACCCAACTACCTGCATGATTCTCATATAAGGTTTGCCCTGCGGCATCAGGCCGAAGCAATATGCGAGAAGCCTGTTGTGCTTAATCCATGGAATATAGATGCACTCCAGGAGATCGAGAAGGAAACGGGCCACAGGATTTACAACATCCTCCAGCTCAGGTACCATCCTGTGATAATTGCGCTTCACGATAAGATCGCCGCCACCCCTCCGGGGAAGAAGCATGATATTGATCTTACGTACGTTACGAGCCGCGGCAACTGGTACTACATCTCATGGAAGGGTGACGTCAACAAGTCGGGCGGGATAGCCACAAACATAGGTGTTCATTTCTTTGATATGCTTGGCTGGATCTTCGGACCCGTGGTCTCAAACAGGGTGCACCTGCTCGAAAAGAATAAAGCTTCGGGATTTCTGGAGCTCGAGAAAGCACGGGTAAGATGGTTCCTGAGCATTGACAACAACGACCTTCCTGATGCAGTAAAAGAAAAGGGCAAAAGAACATTCAGGAATATTACCGTTGACGGCGAAGAACTGGAATTCTCTGAAGGATTCACTGATCTGCATACTGTCACTTACCAGCAGATACTTAAGGGCAACGGCTACGGGCTCGAGGATGCACGCCAGAGCATAGAGACAGTATATCAGATCCGTAATTCAACATTATCAATTCTCACAGGTGAATATCATCCTCTAATAAAAAAATAAAATGTATAATAAACTGGTTAACAAGGAGACCAGGCTCTCCCTCATCGGCCTCGGATATGTAGGCCTGCCTATCGCTCTTGAGTTCGCACGGAAAATAAAGGTTATCGGTTTCGATATAAGGCCTGACCGTGTTGTCCTTATGAAAAACGGTATTGACCCGAGCAATGAACTTGATCATGAGGCATTTAACGGAACTGACATAAAGTTCACGTCTGACCCTGAAGATCTGAGGGAGGCATCATTCCACATCATAGCAGTGCCTACCCCGGTCAACAAACATAATCTTCCTGACCTTGACCCGGTACTGAGAGCCTCCGAGACTGTGGGTAAGATACTTAAGAAAGGTGATTATGTCGTTTATGAATCAACTGTCTATCCGGGCTGTACAGAAGATGACTGTGTTCCGGTGCTTGAAAGATTTTCAGGGCTGAAGTGCCCGGAAGATTTCAAGGTGGGTTTTTCACCTGAGCGCATTAACCCGGGAGACAAAAACCATACCCTCACCAAAATAGTAAAGGTCACCAGCGGATGTGACGCAGAAGCGGCTGAGAATATCGCAAAAACATATGAGCTTATAATTTCGGCAGGTGTTCACAGGGCTTCCTCGATAAAAGTTGCCGAGGCGGCCAAGATAATAGAGAACACGCAGCGCGACATAAACATCGCCTTCATGAATGAGCTCTCCATAATCTTCAACCGGATGGGCATCAATACATATGAAGTTCTTGAAGCTGCCGGAACAAAGTGGAACTTCCTGAAGTTTTATCCCGGGCTTGTTGGCGGTCACTGCATAGGTGTTGACCCCTACTATCTTTCTTATAAGGCCAAATCAATGGGTTATCACCCGCAGATGATTGATTCCGGGAGGTTTACCAATGACAGCATGGGCAGGTATGTCGGTAAACAGACTGTAAAGAAGATAATTGCAGCACATAAAAGCCCAAACGAATCCAGGGTCCTGATTATGGGAATGACTTTCAAGGAGGATGTCACCGATATCCGCAACTCAAAGGTCATTGACATTGTTGATGAGCTGCGCGACTTCAGCCTGACAGTGGATGTCGTTGATCCGGGGGCTTCTCCCGAAGAGGTCAGACATGAATACGGCATTACCCTGAAATCACAGCCGTCAGGCAAATATGACGCTGTGATTGTTGCGGTTCCGCATAAGGAATACAGAGATCTTGATGAAGATTATTTCCGGGGCCTGCTGAATGAGAATGGTATCCTGGTAGACCTGAAAGGCCTCTACAGAGGCATGATAAAGTCTCTTACATACTGGAGTCTCTGATGAAAAACAAAGTAATTGTAACAGGCGGAACAGGTTACATCGGTTCACATACTGCCGTCGAGCTTATTGCTGACGGATTTGATGTCGTGATAATCGATAACCTGTATAATTCAGATATCACAGTCCTTGACGGCATACAGGCTATCACGGGTATTAAGCCTAAGTTTTATAACTGTGATATCTGTGACAGGAATAAGCTTAATGAGATATTTAAAGGCGAAGGTAAAATTGATGCAATCATTCATTTTGCCGCCTATAAGGCAGTTGGAGAGTCAGTCCGCAAACCGCTGGAGTATTACCGGAACAATCTTGTTTCCCTGATGAACCTTCTTGAGATGATGGAGCAGCACGGCACGGGTGCACTGGTCTTCTCATCGTCATGCACGGTATACGGACAGCCTGACACGTTGCCTGTCACAGAGTCGTCACCGGTAAGGGAAGCTGTTTCACCATACGGTTACACCAAACAGATCGGAGAGGTCATCATCAGGGACGCTATGGCCTCAAAACAGATGCAGAAAGCGATTTCACTGCGATACTTCAATCCTATAGGAGCCCATCCCACGGCATATATTGGTGAGCTACCTCACGGCGTGCCTGAAAACCTTGTGCCATTCATCACACAGACTGCCATCGGGCTAAGGGATGAGCTGAAGGTCTTCGGAGATGACTATGATACCCCCGACGGGTCATGCGTACGTGATTACCTGCATGTGGTTGACCTGGCAAAAGCACATGTAGTGGCTTTGAAAAGGCTCCTGGAAGGTCAGAACAAAGCAAATTATGAAGTCTTTAACCTTGGCATGGGAAAGGGTGTCTCGGTCTTTGAGGCTATCGCCGCATTTGAACGCGCTACGGGAGAGAAAGTGAGATACACCGTCACGGCAAGAAGACCCGGTGATATAGAAAAGATATGGGCCGATCCGTCACTCGCCAACAGGGAGCTTAAATGGAAGACGGAGATCACTCTCGAAGAAGCAATGGAAACTGCCTGGCGATGGGAAAAGAAAATAAGAAACAAATGATCATGAAGAGAACCCTACTTATAACCGGAGGAGCAGGTTTCATCGGCTCTCATGTTGTCAGACGTTTCGTCAAAAAATATCCTGACTATAAAATCGTCAATGCCGACAAGCTTACTTATGCCGGAAACCTGGGTAACCTCACTGACATTGAGCTAGAACCAAACTATCTTTTCCGCAGGATAGACATCGTCGACAAGCAGGCTGTCAACAACCTGTTCAGCGAATTCAGGTTTGACGGGGTGATACACCTGGCGGCCGAATCACATGTTGACAGGTCAATCACCTCTCCTGACGAGTTCATCCATACTAATATTCTCGGCACAGTCAACCTTCTGACGGCTTTTCGTGATGTCATTCCGGGAAGTGACGCGAGGAAACTCTTTTACCATATCTCAACTGATGAGGTATACGGGTCACTTGAGCACGGAGGGTATTTCACCGAACAGACTGCGTATGATCCCAGAAGCCCCTATTCAGCTTCCAAGGCAAGCTCTGATCATATGGTGAGAGCTTTCGGCAATACATACGGCCTCCCGTTTGTAATTTCAAACTGTTCAAACAACTACGGTCCAAACCAATTCCCGGAGAAACTCATTCCGCTGACAATAAATAATATAAAAACCGGTAAAGCCATTCCCGTTTACGGGAAGGGAGAAAATATCAGGGATTGGCTCTATGTTGAGGACCATGCTTCGGCCATTGACATAATTTTCCATAAAGGCCGGCCGGGTCAGACATATAATGTGGGCGGCGACAATGAAAGGAAGAACATCGACCTGGTACATCTGCTGTGCCTTATCATGGATGAAAAGCTCGGGCGGGCCCCTGGCAGCTCGGAAAAGCTGATCACCTTTGTCACTGACCGCGCAGGTCATGATCTCAGATATGCCATTGACAGCAGTAAGATCCAAAAGGAACTGGGCTGGAAGCCGTCAGTCACCTTCGAGCAGGGAATGAGAATGACCGTAGACTGGTACCTGGCAAATGAGAAATGGCTCGAGGCAATAGTCTCCGGAGCCTATTCAAAATATTATGAGAAGATGTACGGTAACAGATAGAATTGGCGATTTGCGATTTGCGATTTGCGATTTGCGATTTTACCTGAAGACATCGCTACTGCCATTTGCCTGCTGCCTATTGCCTGTCAGGATTTACTGCGTTTCAGTCGTTCGATCAATTCATCACCCAGTTCAGACTTGATCTTAATATGATCAAGTATTGCCAGCACGACTGAGTTCTTTTCAAAGTCGCCCCTCACCTGTTCGAAGTCAAGTCTCTTGACCTCATCATCGCCATCGATGCCAAAACCTGTCATGGATGAAAGTGCAAACTCCTTGCGGGCATCTTCATAAAGCATATGATCGAGGTCGACGACGCTCTTTTTCCAATGTTCCACAAGCCCGATTATATCTGATGAAGTAAGCTTATCATTTGGCTTACCGGTTTCCTGAGGCAGCCTGTCATAGATCCACGCCCATTCCATTCCATAATAGTTCTTATGGATGGTCTCAAAACTTTTATTTATGGCATCAGCACTTTTCAGCTCCTTCCTCTCAATTGACGAGAGCAGTTCTTCAATTGTACTCAGCGGAGCAATCAGGCCTGACATGTCTACCCAGTTACCGGTGCCCCTGTCCGATTCCGGCTTCAGGATCTTTCTTATTTCAGCTTCTGATTTAAATTCCGTCCCCTCTAACCTTTTAATCACTGCGTTACCAATGAATTTATTTATTCCCATCTGGTAAAGGGTAATACCGCGCTCAGCGGCAGAAGTTTTCATCTTCATTCTGTCAAAGGTGATAAATGGCTGGCCATCAGACTGCTCTTTCAATAATTTACGAAGCAGCTCACGTCCGTTCATCATTTTGCCCACTGTGAAAGGACTCAGGAGGTTATAGTTGATCTGGTCGAGCTTGCTGGGGTCCTTGCGAACATCGCGTTTAGGCCATTTCTGTGCATCACGGATAGTTCCCACACTGCGCAGGTTAATACCCGGAACGAGGTGTGATTCGTAATTCACCTCAGCCAGGTATGAAAACGGGAACTGAGTAGTATCAACGTTATGGTAATGTCGTCCTACAACAAGGGTAAACGGGCCGATACGCGATGGCCACAGCACATATGAATCGCTTGTTGTCTTTGACCCTCTCTCCATTATTCCCTGATGGATTGGCCCCAGCTTGTACATATGATTGCTCTGGTTCGATCCGCTGCCGGCATTCATGAAGGAAAAGATACCTGCTATAAGAAGAGTAGATTTATGGTGAGTTACTGTAAAGGGGCCGGCGAATATTGAGCATGCTTCACCATGAAAGCCTCCGCAGTTTGAAAAGAAGAGTGAGTTTTCCGCTGAGTACTGTTTGGATAATGTGCAGCCCTGGCCTATGAAACACTTGTCAATCACAGCAGCATCACTGACCGTTGATCCTGAGCATATGATAAAATGATCCATTATGACATCGTTGCCGATATAAACAGGATCCTTGAATGAGCTGTTTACTGATCCTTCAGCCAGTCTTGACACATCCTCAATGACAGCCCCGTTACCGATTTTGACATTTTTAATCGTGCCGCATCCTGCAATATATGATCCTGAACCTATCTCGCCACGGTCAGATTTTACACTTTCTGCATATTCGTCAATCAACTTCTCTATTACCTCTATGGCAACAGGTCTGTGACGGTAAAGAGTAATGATGTAAGCCATATGCGATGTCAGCCTGTCCCATATTGGCACTTCCCTGCCGCCTGTCTCATTCAGGACCGCTACGCGGGTGCCGTTCCCGAAGGATGTGCGTCCTTCCGTCGAAATATGCCCGCAGTTCCTTATTACAACACCCTCACCTATGTCATAATTGGCAATAAATCCTGTGATATCTGTAATTGTGACATTGTCGGCAACAGTACAGTTATGGATATGTGCATTCCTTATGCCATGCTGAAGGGGCAGTCCGCATCTCTCTCGTGCAACGCCATCGAAAAGCCCCATCTTCACAGTACCGGAGAAAGTGACATTCTGAATTCTTTCGGCATCAAAAGGTTCTTTTACAAATACACTCCCCCATGAATTGCTTCTGCATCCTGCAGCTTCGAGGCCACGTATCTCGCCAATACTCAGATTTCTGTAACCGTCAGCCATAATATTCTGGTTTTATTATTCAACTGTAACTGATTTTGCCAGGTTTCGTGGCTGGTCAACATTACAGCCACGCAAAACGGCAATATGATAAGAGAAGAGCTGGAGGGGAACAACAGCAAGGACAGGTGCAAAAACAGTAATAGTCTCAGGTACCTCCATCACATAATCAGCCATTTTGCTGATGATCTGATCGCCTTCGGTCACAACTGCTATAATTTTGCCCTTCCGTGCTTTCACTTCCTGTATGTTGCTTACAATTTTTTCATACGAATTCTCTTTTGTGGCAACAACCACCACAGGCATGTGCTCATCAATCAGGGCGATGGGGCCATGCTTCATCTCAGCGGCAGGATACCCTTCCGCATGGATGTATGATATCTCCTTAAGTTTAAGTGCCCCTTCAAGAGCCACCGGGTAAAGAAGCCCTCTGCCGAGGTACAGCGCATTTGTTGAATCCTTATATATTTTTGCCAGGGCCAGAGCCTGGTCATTTACTTTCAGTGCCTTCTCGACCTTATCCGGTAAAGCAACCAGTTCGCCTATGAGGCTGCGGTAACGTGTCTCGTCGAGCAGTCCCTTGCGGTACCCTATTTCAAAGGCGATCATCGCCAGTGTTACCACCTGTGTTGTAAACGCCTTCGTTGAGGCAACTCCTATCTCGGGTCCGGCGTGAGTGAAAACGCCGGCGTTTGTTTCCCGTGAAATTGATGAACCTACCACATTGCATATGCCAAGCACCAATGCTCCCCGTTCCTTTGCTAACTTAACTGCTGCAAGAGTATCAGCTGTTTCGCCGCTCTGGCTTATGGCAAGAACTATATCTCCCTTTTTAATTATAGGGTCACGGTATCTGAACTCTGATGCATACTCGACCTCAACGGGAATGCGGCAGTACTCTTCAAGGATATATTCACCAACCAGTCCTGCATGCCATGATGTCCCGCAGGCTACTATAAGTATCCTGTCTGATGCAGCCATCGTGTCAAATACTTTATGGAGCCCTCCCAGCATCAGTCCAGCCTGGTTCGGCAGCACCCTGCCCCTGAAGGTATCATGGATGGCGCGCGGCTGCTCAAAAATCTCCTTAAGCATAAAATGAGGATAGCCTTCCTTGTCGATCTCTCCTATTTTCAGGTCAACCTTTTTTACTTCCGGTTCCACAAACTTGTTCTTGATGGCTTTCAGAACCATCTCATCCTTACTTATCACAGCAAGGTCGTCATCATTAAGGTAAATGACCCTCTGGGTATATTCAACAATAGGTGTTGCATCGGAAGCGATGAAGTTCTCACCTTCGCCAACGCCTATCACCAGCGGTGATCCCTGCCTGGCTGCGAACATCTTTCCGGGTTCGTCACGGCAATAAACTGCAATACCGTATGTGCCTTCCACCTTATTCAGGGCCATGATAATCGCCTGCTCAGCTGACAGGTCGCCCTCAAGATAAAGATGCTCCATAAGATTTGCCAGCACCTCGGTGTCAGTCTGGCTCGTGAATTTCACATCACGGCTTTCGAGGTGGCGCTTTATGCGTGCATAGTTCTCTATTATTCCGTTATGAACGACAATGAAATGGCCTCTGTAAGACACCTGCGGGTGAGCGTTTATCTCATTTGGTTCTCCGTGAGTGGCCCACCTGGTGTGTCCCATGGCCATGGTACCATTGACATCCTTGTTCATTACCATCTCTTCCAGGTCACGTACCCTGCCGGCACACTTGAAGATCTCGGTCTTTTCCCCGTTGCAGATAGCAATGCCGGCCGAGTCATAACCCCTGTATTCAAGTCGCTTCAGCCCGTTAATGACAATGTCACAAGCCTGCCGCGAACCGATATAACCTACAATTCCGCACATAAATGATTGGTAAGTATAAATTAATCAATAGATTGTATACGCAAACTCAAAACTGACGGTAGGATCATTCTGGTTAGCCTTGAAGATCACATTCTGGTCGGCTGATAATGGAAAATACAATTCAACTGACGGGTTCACTATTTCTCCCTCAAGGTATTTCTGGACAAAAGTAGGTATGTTAAAAACATAGCTTTGAATATCTTTATGATAGGTTCCATCCATGAATGAAACATCATGTACCAGATCCGGAACAATCAGAGCAGTGCCATCGCTGTCGCGGTATCTGAGGTAAATCCGTGGCGGCATATTACTTTCCACATAGGTCTGACCGTCAAGGTAAACAGGTACCAGCAGCCTGGCCTTATTCACGGCTATTCGCTCCAGGTCTTTATATTTATCGAGGGAAGGCAGATCCAGCCGTGTGTAAACACCCTGGTAAGTCTGCAGAAAGACTGCGGTATCCAGAACGAAATCATTTATATGCTTTATCCGTTTGTCAGGCTCCGCTGTTGTGGGATCATGCAGGAATCTGTTATAGTTCGTGGCCCTGTTGGTAGCAACAAATGAATAACTGAGAACCAGATTTTCCGGATCATGATAGTATACTGTAATTTGCAATGGGTTGTCTGCGGAAGTCATTGTCATGAGCACCGGATTTGTTTCGCTCCGGATACCGACATACAGGCCTTTGAAAAAATCAGTATAGAACTTTGTTGCCGGGAGAAACATTGTTGTGTCGCGGAAAAGATGCTCTCCGACCCAGTTGGACAACCTGACAGTATACAAAGAGTCAGCAGTCAGGACTGGCATGGGATATTCCCCAAGGAAGGTGATGGTATCAGGATCCTGTGTGGAGTAAAATTCCGTAGTATCAGTGAGAAGGGTCCCGGTCTCATAGAGTCTTAAATAATGTACAGCAGCCGTGTCGCCCGTAACTTTTGAAGGCAGGAAGTACAAAAATACCGAATCAACCACGAATGCCTTGTGCGGCCATTCAGTAACCAGTCTCAGCTGTGTGACAAAGTCACAATGTGTTGAGCCGAAATATTTGTCATAAATATCGCCGGTTATCATGCGTGTACTGTCAGCCGAAACAGAGTGTTCGTCGTACATCGTGTATGCCTTTATACCCACTGTGTCAGTTGAGTAAACATGTACAAAATCCTCGTCCGGCAAAAGATTGATCCCGATCTTTACCGGATCTTTTGTGCACGATGAAAAAAGCACAGTCAGCAGCGCAAAGAGAGGTAAAATAAATCTTAATAACCCGGTCGTCAGACCATGGTTGTGCTTATTTTTTTCTGTCCTGTAAGAGCTTGTCATAAAAATCATTGTAGGCATCAATATAATTCTCCTCTCCCTGGTATTCAAGGAGGGGCTTGGACAGACCGGCAAGATATTTCTTAACACTTTCATCGATCTTATCGCACCCTATTATTATTCCGTCAGAATTCTCAGCAGCCAGTTTGGTGAGGCTAAGGAAATCAGCCTCGTTCTTTATCGCTTTAAGTGCACTCTTTTCAATTCCGTCGGCCATCAGTTTTTCTGACAGAGATGATTTCAACGGTATTTTGTATCCGTTATTGTAGACAGAGTAAACGGATTTGAGTTTATTAAATACCGGATCGTCAGAATATAGTTTCCTGAGATACAGGGGTATCAGCGAAGTGAGCCATCCGTGGCAATGAACTATATCAGGATTCCATCGTAGTTTCCTTACCGTCTCGATCACCCCCCTGGCAAAGAAAATAGCTCTCTCATCATTGTCTTCATACTCAACGCCCGAAGCGTCAGCAACCGTGTGCTTGCGCTGGAAATAATCATCATTATCAATGAAATAAACCTGCATACGGGCAGATTGGATAGAGGCAACCTTGATTATCAGAGGATGATCGGTGTCGTCAATGATAAGGTTCATTCCTGAGAGACGAATGACTTCATGAAGCTGATTTCTTCTTTCATTTATTGAACCGTATCGGGGCATAAAAGTCCGGATCTCTTTCCCCCTTTCCTGAATACCTTGCGGCAGATCACGGCTGATCTTTGAAAGCTTTGTTTCACCGAGGTAAGGCATGATCTCCTGTGAAACAAACAATACCCTTCTGCTTTCCATTAAAACCTCCCGATGTACCTTATATTTAATACAAAGTGCAAAGATAATAAAAAAAATACAATTATTTTCCAAGCTTAAATACAACAGGTTACTGACAAAATGGCGTTACTTTGTACTTAGTGAGGATTAAAAAAATGTTGATTCCGGTCAGAGATAATTGTCAGTACCTTTTAAAAGAATGCAAAAATGAAGGTTTTTACGACTGTTAAGGAGATCAGGGAGCATTACAGGAATTGTGTGCTCAGATCGCCGGGTTTTGTACCTACAATGGGTGCGCTGCATGAAGGTCACATCTCGCTGGTTGAGGCAGCAGTCAGCAGCTGCCGCATGGTGGCTGTGAGCATCTTTGTCAACCCGACACAGTTTAATGATCCAGAGGATCTGAAAAAGTACCCGCGCACTATTGAGGCTGACCTGGATATGTTATCACTGGTGCTCAGGGAAAATGACTTTGTCTTTATTCCGACAGTAGAAGAGGTATACCCTGAACCTGATACCAGGGTATTCGATTTCGGACAGCTTGACAAGGTGATGGAAGGAGTCCACAGACCCGGACACTTTAACGGAGTTGCTCAGGTAGTCTCAAGGTTGTTTGACATAATCAGACCTTCAGCTGCCTTTTTCGGACAGAAGGATTTTCAGCAGCTGACAATAATCAGAGAAATGGCCCGGCTCAGTTATCCGAAAGTGGAGATCATTGCATGCCCTATAGTAAGGGAGAAGGACGGCCTGGCCATGAGCAGCCGTAACAGACGTCTGCTGCCGGAACACCGGGAAAGGGCAGGAGAAATATTCAGGACACTGCTGGCTGCCGCAGCTATGGCTTCTGATACTGAACCCGACGAAATCAGGGAATTTGTGACAGACCGCATCAACATGATCCCGGGGTTCCATATTGAGTATTTTGAGATTGTCAAAGATGTGACCCTGACACCTGCCAGATCAAGAAGTGAAATGTCTCCTGACAAGACTTATTATGGCTGTATTGCCCTCTATGCAGGTGAGGTGAGGCTGATCGATAACACGGAGATCAGGTTGCGGTAAAAAAAAGGAAATGTATCTTTGCACAAATTTAAAAGCAGGTCATCCTGAAAGATCATGATGATAGAAGTCGTAAAATCGAAAATACATAATGTTACCGTCACCGGCGCCAATCTGAACTATATCGGAAGCGTTACCATCGATGAAGACCTTATGGACGCCGCCAATATCATAGAAAATGAAAAAGTCCAGGTACTGAACAGGAATACCGGAGACAGGCTTGATACTTATGTCATTAAAGGACTGAGGGGGTCAGGTGAGATATGCCTGAATGGCCCGGCAGCGAGAAGAGCCTCGCTGGGCGATGTGATCCTCATCGTCTCATATGCTTCAATGGATTTTGAGGAAGCCAAAAATTTCAGGCCGCAGATTATCTTTCCCGATACCACAACCAATAAACTGATCTGATATTGAAAAAGGATCTTAAGCAGACCGCAAGAGTTATTCTTTTTCTCTCTTTGGCGATTTTGCTTTTGTGGATCTCCTTCAGGGGCGTTAAGTTCAATGATCTCTGGGAATCCCTTAAAAAAGCTGACTACTGGTGGCTGCTCCTTGCAGCAGCCATGGCAGTGTTCTCATTCTTCATAAGGGCACGGCGATGGACTCTCCTCATCGAGCCGCTTGGGTACAAGCCGGGACTGATCAATACTTACCACTCGGTTGTTACAGGCTATTTTGCGAATTTGCTCTTCCCAAGGCTTGGAGAGGTAACTAAATGCGCCGCACTTGGTGAAAAGGAAAAAATCCCCTTTGACAAGCTGGTCGGGACAGTGCTAATTGAACGGACCATAGATATACTGACCGTGCTTGTTCTCCTCGGACTTACACTGGTTGAAGGCAGTACAACCACGGGAAGTTTTCTTTCCGGGAGTGTCTTTGGCCCTCTCAGTCAGAAATTATCATCGTCTTTCGGCTCGGCAACTTTATTTTATTTACTCATTATTGCGCTGATAGTTTTGGTAATCGTACTCTATTTCGTCCTGAGGAAAAAAATTTCCGACAAACCGTTTTTCAAAAAGATCCATGCATTTGTCGATGGAATTATTGACGGAGTAAAGTCTATTGCAAAACTTAAGAGGAAATGGGAGTTTCTTTTTCAGACCATCCTGTTATGGGTGGTTTACCTGTTTATGACTTACTTTCCGCTCCTGTGCCTTGACTTCAACTAAAGAACTGGGATTGAGTGGCGCGATGTTCATTCTCGTCATAGGCAGCTTTGGCATGGCAGCGCCGGTTCAGAGCGGACTAGGTGCCTTCCACTGGATTGTTTCCCGCGGCCTCCTTGTAGCATATGGTATACCTCTCAGTGAAGGTCTGGCTTATGCCACACTCTCGCATGAGTCACAGTTGCTGATCATTGCCATCTTAGGTGCAATATCGTTCTTTGCTCTCTTCGGAAGGAAAGGCGGGAAGGTATTGTCTTCAACAGGTAAGATTTAAGAGTGCTTAATACTGTACATTTAGTAAATTTGTTTCGTTGACGATCTCTCGCTGATGGCAAAAAACAAGACTGTTTATGTGTGCCAGAACTGTGGCGCCGAATCTCCGAAATGGATCGGTCACTGCCCGTCATGCAAGGAATGGAATACATACCGTGAAGAGATAATTACTCTCTCTTCACCCACTGTTACTTCTTCCTCATCTCTGCGCCGTAAACCGGAATTGCTTTCCGGCATAGAGGTAAGCGACAATGACCGCATTACGACAGGCATCAGTGAGGTGGACCGCATCCTCGGAGGAGGAATGGTCAGGGGGTCACTTATACTTATGGGCGGCGAGCCGGGCATAGGCAAATCTACTCTTGCACTGCAGGTGGCACTTGCCACTAAAGACAGGATAGTGCTATATGTCTCGGGCGAGGAAAGCGAAGGACAGGTTAAGCTTCGCGCAAAGAGACTACCGGGCAAAAATGACAGCTGCTTCATTTATAACGAGACTGAACTTGAAAACGTCTTAACTCAGGCAGGCGTGATCAATCCAACCCTGCTGATAATTGATTCCATACAGACACTTCACTCAGGGCTTCTTGAGTCTTCTGCGGGGTCTGTCTCTCAGGTCAGGGAGTGCGCCGCCATGATGCTGCGTTATGCCAAGGAGACTGGCGTGCCGGTCATTCTGATCGGTCACATAACCAAGGATGGCTCGCTGGCAGGCCCCAAGGTGCTTGAACATATCGTTGATGTGGTGCTGCAGTTTGAAGGTGACGGTAACTATGTGTTCCGCATTCTCAGACCGGTCAAGAACCGTTTCGGATCAACAGCCGAGATCGGGATATTTGAGATGGCGGGTAACGGACTGCGGGAGGTGACTGATCCCTCCGAGCTTTTTATAAGGAGGGACAGAGATCCGGCGAGCGGCGTCTCTATCGCAGCCACCGTCGATGGCCTCAGGCCGTTCATGATCGAGACGCAGGCCCTGGTCAGCAGTGCCGTCTATGGAACACCGCAGAGAAGCTCCACCGGATTCGATACCAGGAGGCTGAATATGCTTCTCGCAGTGCTCGAGAAAAGAGCCGGCTTCAGGCTGGGTGTCAAGGATGTTTTCCTCAACATAGCAGGAGGACTGAAAGTGAGTGACCCGGCCATTGACCTTGCCGTGGTCAGCTCGGTGCTGTCCTCAAATCTTGACGTGCCGGTGGGTCAGCATACGGCTTTCGCCGCCGAGGTGGGTCTTTCAGGCGAGATAAGACCTGTGGCACGGATAGAACAGCGAATTCTTGAGGCTGCAAGAATGGGATTTGAACAGATCGTCATATCGGGATATCACCGCAATATAAAGGAACAGGCCGGAATAAAAGTATTATCCGTGTACAAAATAGAAGGCCTGGTAAAACTGCTGTTCGCCTGATCAGTAATATCGCTGCCTGTACGAATCGCTCATATTCTGCTGTGACTTGGCATGGTCACAGTCAAGATCAATGGTCAGATCTGCAGGTGCTTCAAATGTATCATTAGCCATTGATCCCAATACAGGGTCAGCAAACAGCTTCTGCAAAAATATTCCGACAACAGGCAGAGCCATATTTGAGGCCTGGCCTATAGACATCTCTTCAAAATGTATTGCCTGATCTTCCCAGCCTGTCCAGACGCCGGCAACTAGATTAGGCGTTACTCCCATAAACCATCCGTTCGAATGGTTCTGGGTAGTACCTGTTTTGCCTCCCATCTGGTTCTTCAGCTGATACTTGCCCCTCAGCCGGAGACCTGTGCCTTTGTCAACCACCCCCCTTAGCATGTAAGTCATAACATAGGCATGCTCTTCACTTATCACCTCATCAATAAAAGGAGTAAAGGTTGAGATCACGTTTCCGTTCCGGTCTTCAATCCGCGTGACATAAAGCGGTCTTGTATAGACTCCCTTGTTGACGAAGGTACCGTAAGCTCCGACCATTTCTTCAAGACTGACGTCTGATGTCCCCAGGAATATCGACCATACAGGGTCTATAAAGCTCCTGACCCCCATTCTGTGCATCAGGTCAGCAACAGCAGCGGGTGTAAACTGTTTCATCACCCATGAGGAGATCCAGTTTTCGGAATTGGCCAGGCCCCATTCCAGGGTCACCATCTTAAAGTGAAACTCCTCAGGTCCTGAACTGCGCGGCGACCAGGGTATTGTATCGCCAACATCAAATGACTGTGGGATATTTTCCACCTCAAAACATGGAGAGTAGCCATCCTGAATAGCCAGTGTGTACAGGAAGGGTTTTATGGTTGAGCCGACCTGTTTCTTTTGCTGTGTGACAGCATCATATTTGAAATACCTGAAGTCAGGGCCTCCCACATATGCCTTTACATGCCCGGTATGGGGATCCATCGCCATAAATGAAGACCTGACAAAGAATTTATAATATTTTATAGAATCAAGGGGGGTCATTACCGTGTCACGATCTCCTGACCATGAAAATACCTTCATGGGGATAGGTGTGTTAAAGGCAATGATAATAGAATCTTCCGGCGTGCCCGCTGATTTCATACTGCGGTACCTGTCGCTCTGCCGCACCGAACGTTCCATAATCTGCCTGACCTCGTCGGTTGTAAGGTCATTCGAATAAGGTGGATTTTTGTTCAGTCTGGCTCTTTTGTTAAAAAGGGGTTGCAGATCAGTCGACAGGTGCTCAACTACCGCCTCCTCAGCATAACCCTGCATCCTGGAATCAATTGTGGTGTAGATCCTCAGTCCGTCCCTGTAAAGATTGTAATTTGTTCCGTCAGGCTTGGTATTCTTTCTGCACCAGCCGTACAGCGGGTCATGCTGCCAGCGCCATACGGCATCCTGATACTGCTCATCAGAGTAGAACATCTTCCTTTCAGGTTCATACTCGATCATGGTAGTCCGTATATATTCCCTGAAGTAAGTTGCAAGGCCGGTGTTGTGACTGTCTTCGCGGAGGTCAAGAACCACCGGAAGTTTTTTTATTGAATCAGCCACCTCACGGGTGATATAACCATACCTTTCCATCTGACCGATCACCACATTGCGTCTCTTCCGTGCATTCTCGGTGTTTCGGACAGGATTGTATGCAACAGAATTCTTAAGCATTCCCACAAGAAGGGCTGACTGCTCAATGGTCAGTGAATCGGGGGTTGTATTAAAATATATATGTGCAGCCGAATGAATACCGACACCATTATAAATAAAGTCAAACACATTGAGATACATTGTTATTATCTCTTCTTTGGTATAGCTCTTCTCAAGCTTGACTGCCGTCTGCCACTCTTTGAACTTAGCAACCGCCAGCCTGGCTTCCCTCACTATTAAAGGATCGTGTGAGAGATCGCGTGGCAGAAACAGGTTCTTGGCAAGCTGCTGGGTGATGGTGCTGCCGCCACCGGTCTTCTGACCCAGAAGGATTGTTTTGAAAAATACTCTTCCCAGGCCCCTGAAGTCAATTCCTGAGTGTCTGTAAAACCTTATGTCTTCCGTAGCTATCAGAGCATCGATTAAATACGGAGAAATATCTTCATAATCTGTCCATGTCCGGTTCTGCACGTAGAATTTGCCCAGAAGGACATTGTCTTCCGAATAAACTTCTGCGGCCAGGTTGCTGGCAGGGTTCTCAAGCTCCTCAAACGAGGGGAGCGGGCCAAGCTTCTGAGACGAAATTAAAATGAACAATGTCAGAAGGAGCACGGCAGGGAAAGATATTATCACCCAGAACCATACTATATTCTTGCGGAATTTTTTATCCCTCATCATACCCTCATAATATGGGCGCTAATTTAATGAATTATACAAATTCTTTCTTAATAATTTTGAAGTTAGTGCCCATAATCGCTTACTTTGCCCTGTTTTTAAAAAATCTCTGATGACAGAAAACCTGGTAATTGTTGAATCTCCCGCTAAAGCAAAAACAATAGAAAAATTCCTCGGCAAGGATTTTACCGTTGCGTCCAGTTTCGGGCACATACGTGATCTTGCAAAGAACAACCTTGGAATTGAAGTAGAAAAAGGATTCAGGCCTGTCTATGAGATTCCTGAAGATAAAAAGAAGGTTGTCAGTGAGCTGCGCAAACTGGCTTCAAAGGCAAAGACAGTCTGGATTGCATCTGATGAAGACCGCGAAGGAGAAGCTATTGCATGGCATCTGATATCTGTTCTGGGTCTCGACCCTTCTTCCACAAACCGTATAGTTTTTCATGAAATAACTAAGGAAGCTATAAATAAGGCAATTGAGTCTCCGCGCCAGGTTGACATGAACCTGGTTAATGCTCAGCAGGCCCGCAGAATGCTTGACAGACTTGTGGGGTTTGAGATCTCCCCGGTTCTCTGGAAGAAAGTGCAGCCCTCCCTGTCGGCAGGAAGGGTGCAGTCCGTGGCAGTCCGCCTGCTCGTTGACCGCGAACGCGAGATCATTGCTTTTGCTGCTGATTCAGCCTTCAGGGTCACAGGTACCTTTAACGGAAAGAACGAGGAGGCGGTTGAGGTACTACTGAAAGCTGAGTGCCCTAAAAAATTCGGAACAGAGACAGAAGCAAAAGCCTTCCTTGAAAAATGTGAGACGGCAGCCTTTTCCGTGGAAAAAATTGTTGTCAGGCCGGGAACAAGGTCACCGGCCCCTCCGTTCACGACCTCAACACTCCAGCAGGAGGCTTACCGTAAACTCGGGTTCTCTGTCGCCCAGACAATGTCAGTGGCACAGAGACTGTACGAGGGAGGTAAGATTACTTACATGAGAACTGACTCGACAAATCTTTCGTTGCTGGCGCTGAATACGGCAAGAGAGGTCGTGACCTCAGACTATGGTGAAAAATATTCGCGTACCAGGCAGTTTAAGACCCATACCAAGGGTGCCCAGGAAGCACATGAAGCAATAAGGCCTGCATACTTCAACAAGAAGGAGATCACAGGCAGCAATAACGAGAAAAGACTTTATGAGCTCATCTGGCGAAGGGCAATAGCCTCACAGATGGCTGATGCCGAAATTGAGAAGACTACTATTACTATAGGTATGTCAACCTCACCGGTAAACTTCACGGCAACAGGCGAAGTAATACTTTTTGATGGTTTCCTGAAAGTTTATACCGAATCGTATGACACCAACAGTGCTGATGACGAAAAGGCAATTCTTCCACGGGTAAATAAAGGTATGCCCCTGACACCTGTCAGCATCACTGCCCTGCAGCGCTTCACCTCGCCTCCGCCTCGTTATACCGAGGCAAGCCTCGTGAAGAAGCTTGAAGAGCTTGGGATAGGCAGACCATCAACCTATGCACCTATTATATCAACAATTCAATCACGAGGATATATTGCACGTGAAGACCGGCCCGGAGAGAAGCGCACTGTCACTCTGCTCACCCTGTCAAAGGGCAGGATAACAAGAAGCGAGAAAAGTGAGATTGCCGGAAAGGAGAAATCCAAACTCTTTCCGAAAGACATCGGGATGATCGTCAACGACTTTCTGATTTCAAATTTCCCTGATATCCTTGATTATAATTTTACCGCAGGGGTTGAGAAGGAGTTTGATGAAATAGCCGCCGGCGAAATGGTCTGGGAGAAGATGATCTCAGACTTTTACGGACCCTTCCACAAATCCGTTGATGAATCCCTCTCTACCAGGGCCCGTATGACAGGTGCACGTCAGCTTGGAAATGACCCGGTCACAGGACTGCCTGTTATGGTTAAGATGAGCAGGTTCGGCCCGGTTGTTCAGCTGGGTGAAGCATCTCCTGACCAGAAACCGCGTTTCGCAAACCTCAGGCGTGACCAGCTGCTTGAGACAATTACACTCGAGGAAGCCTTGACACTTTTTGCCCTGCCCAGGCCGGTAGGTAAATTTGAGGATAGTGAGATGACCGTCGGCCTCGGGAAATTCGGTCCGTATGTAAAACACGATGGCAAGTTCTATTCACTGAAAAAAGGAGTTGATGATCCTTATACCATCACTGAAGAGAGATCTGTTGAGATTATCAGGGAGAAAAGAGAAGGTGACAAGCTGAAGGTCATCAGTGATTTCGGCGACATCAAGGTTCTGAACGGAAGATACGGACCTTATATAGTTAAGGAAAAGAACAACTACCGTATCCCAAAGGGCAGTGACGCACACAAGCTCACAAAAGAACAGTGTCTGGAAATTATTGAAAAGGGAAGCCCGACCAAGCGCAGCAAAGGCGGAAAGAAGAAGTGACAAAAGCAAATTATGATCGACCTGAACCAGTATTTAGATCCAGTATGTCTTGATAAACCTGATGTTGAATACCTGACTGGCTCCGCAGCCTTTCCGCATACTGTTGCGGTCAACACCGGCAATGTGCCTCTGGATGACCTGACCGGTTTTGCCGTAGCCCTGATAGGTGTGCCTGATGATCGCGCCTCATCAAATAAAGGCGCTTCATATGCGCCAGATGCCATCAGGAAAAATCTTTATTCATTTTCGCGTTTGCCCGGCAAGATGAAGATCACTGACCTGGGAAACCTGAAGCCCGGCGCGACGTTTGAAGATACCCTCGCCGGCCTTCGTGATGTACTCACCCAGGTTCTTGCACAGGATATCGTACCGGTTATCATTGGCGGTACAAGCGCCCTGATGCCTGCGATTGACAGGTGCCTTTCATCCCTGAAGCAGCCCTGGTCAATGGTATCAGTAAACTCAAGGCTCGATTTTACTGCTGATAAGAGACCGGCAGATTCGCTTAACTGGATGAATGACGTTATCTACCGGAGCGGAAGCCGTCTGTCACACCTTTCAACGATAGGGCACCAGACCTATCTCACTGACCAGCAGGTGGTGAATCGTTTTAACCGGAGACATTATGACATGATGCGTATAGGAGAGATACGCGCTGCCGTCCATGAGACTGAACCACTGTTCCGCGATGCCACTGCGGCATTATTTGATATCGGATCAGTGCGTCAGGCTGATGCACCCGGCACAATTCTCCCCTCGGCCAACGGCTTTTACGGTGAGGAAGTGTGTCTTCTGGCAAGGTATGCAGGATTGTCTGACAACCTGAAGATCATGGCTGTGACAGAAGTCAATCCGCTGCATGATAACCGTTTTCAGACCTCTCACCTTGCCGCCCAGATGATCTGGTTCTTCCTGGAAGGTTTTTCCCAGAAACAGTACGAAATCCCGTACCTAAGCGACCAGATGAACAACCGGTTCACAAGATATCATGTAACACTGAGCGACCTCGAGGGAGAAGCGATTTTCATAAAAAGCATAATCACTGAGCGTTGGTGGGTAGAAATAAATGATGCTGACGGCAAACCTCACTATCTGGCCTGCTCCTACGATGATTACCTGATGGCCAACAGAGATCAGGTCCCCGGCCGGTGGACAAGGGCAATGCTCAGGTTCGGCCGGTAAAAATATTCCTTTATTTGGCAGCCTGCATATTTTTTATTTAATTTACTCGTTATTTTTCAGGGTGCATAAGCACTTTTCGAAGATGAAGAAAGTCAGGACAGTCATCCTTGTTTTAATTGTTTCGGTTAACGTGGTCTCGGGGCAACAGGACGCAGTCCTTAGCCATTACATGTTTAATACCCAGACTTATAACCCCGGCTACTCAGGCATGAGCGGGATGATCCAGGCTACCGCACTAACGCGCCAGCAATGGGTCGGATTTAAAGGAGCGCCTTCTACTACTATTTTCAATATCAATACTCCTTTTAATCTTTTCGGTCTGAGCAGCGGCGCCGGACTGCTTGTGGAAGCTGATAAGTACGGTTTTAGTAACGATATAAATTTAAACCTTTCCTATTCATACCTCTTTCCTGTCGGCAGCGGTACACTCGGAGCCGGTTTCAGCGCAGGTATACTTAACAAAACACTTAAACCAGAGTGGTTCATACCCTCCGGAACGGCACACACACCCCCTTCCGGTGACCCTCTTATCCCGGAAAATGATCAAAGTTATGTTGCACTTGATATTTCAGCGGGAGTTTATTATCAGGGACTAAATTATTATGCCGGCATCTCTGTCACCCATGTTAACCAGCCAAAAATAAAATATTCAGAAACAGCAACTTACGTTAGCCGCGAATATCATTTTACGGCAGGCTATTACTTCCAGTTGCCTAATCCCGCATTTGAGCTTATTCCCTCGGTTTACGTCGTAAACGATGGCGCTACAACACAATATGAAGGAACAGGGATGGTCAGATACAATAAAAAGGTATGGGGTGGCGTTTCTTACAGAGTCAGCGACGCTCTTACAGGGTTCGCAGGCGTAGAATTGTATAACGGTCTAAAAATTGGATATGGGTATGACTTCCCTCTTTCAGAGATCAGAAAAGGCACCAGCGGGTCGCATGAATTCCTTGTGTCATATAGTTTTGATCTCGGTTTGGGGAAGAGCAATACTAAATACAAAAGCATTAGGTTTCTATGATAGACTATAAAAATATAACTTATTTGCATTCTTAAATTTATCAGTATATGAAAAAGGTAACCCTTTTAGCTGTTACATTAGCCTTGATAGTGGGAAGCTGTGCCAATTCTGATACCGGGGAGCTGACCGGTGTTCAGGGTAGAAAAAAGTTCTATGAACCTGAACCTTTTGAGATGGCATTCATACCGGCAGGCTCATTCACCCAGGGCCCGAGCGATCAGGATCCTCTGCGTGCCATGAACAGCACGTCAAAGACGGTTACAGTAGAGGCTTTCTGGATGGACCAGACAGAGATTACCAACAACAAATACCGCCAGTTTACATACTGGGTACGTGATTCTATCCTCAGAACCAAACTGGGTGAGGAAGGAATTGAAGGATATGAGTTCTTCAGAACTGATGAAGAAGGAAACGTGCTGGAGCCAAACGTCCTGAACTGGGACCAGGAGATTGATTACGAAGATGAAAACATCCTCCCCGTTCTTGAAACCATGTACTATCCTCCTGAAGAAAGATTCAACGGCAACAAGCAGTGGGATACCCGGCTTCTGAATTATTCATATTTCTGGGTTGACTACAAACAGGCTGCAAAGGCAAAATACAATTATAAGGACAAGGTGTACGAAGGTAAGGTCACCGACCTGGAGGGAAATACCACAGACGTCGTGAACCGCTCATCGTTCATCATGCACCATGTGGTAAACATTTATCCTGACACACTAGCATGGATAAGGGACTTCACCTATTCATTCAATGAGCCGTGGGCAACCCTTTATTTCTGGCACCCGGGCTATGATGACTATCCTGTAGTGGGAGTATCATGGATGCAGGCCCGCGCTTTCAGCGTATGGCGTACCAACTTCATGAATGAGCATCTGCGTGCTCAGGGAGTGGCTGATGTTCACAACTACCGCCTGCCCCTTGAGACCGAATGGGAATATGCTGCACGGGGCGGACTTGATCTGTCAATGTACCCGTGGGGCGGCCCTTATACACGTAACTACCAGGGATGCTTCCTTGCCAACTTCAAACCTCTGCGCGGTAATTATATTGATGACGGAGCTGTATACACCATCAAGGTGGCTTCTTTTGAACCTAATGAGTATGGACTTTTCGATATGGCCGGCAACGTTTCTGAATGGACTTCATGTGCCTACCATCCATCTGCTTATGTCTTCACTCATGACCTGAACCCCGACTATGAGTACAACGCCAGACCGGAAGATCCGCCTGTGCTCAAACGCAAGGTCATCAGAGGAGGTTCATGGAAAGATATTGCATACTTCCTGCAGACATCCTCAAGGGACTATGAATACCAGGACTCAGCAAAATCATTTGTAGGGTTCCGTAATGTAAGAACATATATTGGAGTCAATAACTAAATTGTTTAACCTAAAATTTTAAATAAATGGGCCTTTCGGAATTTGTACACACAACGACGTGGAAAACTTTTATGGCAAAAGTTTACGGCTGGGGCGCCTCAGTCGTAATCATCGGTGCTCTTTTCAAAATCCAGCACTACCCCATGGCAGGATTAATCCTCTCAATTGGTCTTGTAACAGAGGCTTGCATCTTCTTCTTATCTGCCTTTGAGCCATTGAAGGAAGAACCCGACTGGAAACTTGTATATCCGCAGCTTGACCCCGGCTTTGGTGGAGAAGCTATCGGATTCTCAGACACCTTCGGAGGTGCCGTGGGTGGCGGCGGCGGCGGCGCAGGGCTGACACAGTTTGACAAGATGCTCTCAAACGCAGGTATCACCCCCGATGTCTTTGAAAAACTGAGTCAGGGCCTGAAGAAACTCACTGAGACAACAAACAATTTCAATGCCATGGGTGATCTGGCTGCCACAACAAATGAATACGCCGGCACCATCAAAAAAGCAAATGAGTCACTCATGAACCTTTCTGATTCTGTCAGACAGACAACCAGGTCAATGAGCGATACCAGCACAGTGTATCAGGCTATCGGGGAATCAACTAAGACAATTCAAACCGGCGGTAAATCTTACCAGGAGAAGCTTGAGAACCTTAATAAAAGCCTCTCTGCCCTCAATGCAGCTTATGAACTGCAGCTTCGCGGCGCCAATGATCATGTCAAAAATTCAGATACGATCTATAAGGGTATCGAGGCCATGATGAAAGATCTCTCAGGTTCAGCAGATGACACCAAAAAATACCGTGAACAGGTATCAAAACTGAATGACAACCTTTCTTCACTTAACAATGTGTATGGCAACATGCTTGCTGCCATGAACGTAAAATAATGTTAAGTTCATTATAATATATCTGCTAACACCTAAACCACCCAAAAATGTCTAAGGGAAAAGAGACACCGCGGCAAAAGATGATCGGTATGATGTACCTCATCCTGACCGCTATGTTGGCTCTTAACGTTTCAAAGGAAGCCATTGAAGCTTTTAAAAAAGTGGATATGAGCTTGACCAAAACCATTGCCAACTACATCAAGAAAAATGATATCACTTATGCAGCTTTTGATGTGGCAGCCGCGGAAAACCCGGAGAAAGCAGGAAGATGGAAGTCAAAAGCCTATGATGTTAAAGCCCGTGCTGATGAAATCTATAATTATATCCAGGATCTTAAGGTAGAAATCGTTACCAAGACTGAAGGTGAAGATTCCGAAGCCCTCCTCCCCGATAACCAGCTTGACGTTACAAAGATTAAAAAAATCGATCAAAACAATGTTCCTTCTGAGGTTCTGATCGGAGCCAACCAGGGCGGCAAGGCTAATGACCTTAAAGCCCTTATGGAAGATTATCGCGGATTTCTTGTTGAGACCCTCGAAGGCAAAGACCTGGCGGCTGAACAGTCAATACTTGATATTCTTAACACCGATGACCCGAGAAACCTCGAAGGAACGGGTACAGAACCATGGGTAACCGGTACTTTTCAGACGCTTCCGCTCATAGCCGTTGTAACAATCCTTTCAAAGATGCAGGTCGACGTAAGGAACGCTGAGACAGATGTCCTTAATTTCCTTTATACACAGATCGATGCCGGCTCATTCAAATTCAACAACATCATCCCGACAGTCATCCCTAACTCCACATATATCATGCAGGGAAATGAATACGAAGCCCAGGTATTCGTAGCTGCCACTGATACGACACAGGATATGGAAATTCTTGTAGGGCCTAATACCGCAAAAACAAATGCCGACGGCACTGTCACTTACGAGATGACAGGCGATTATACAAAACTCCCGGTCGACGAATCAGGTGTGGGTATTTACAGGGTGAGACCCGGATCAACAGGAGAAAAATCGTGGGGTGGTATTATTAAGATGAAGGCTCCTGACGGCACAATGCGTTCCTATAATTTCAGTTCAAAATACTCAGTGGGTGTGCCTAACGTGGTTGTATCACCTACCGCCATGAACGTTCTTTACCAGGGCATTCAGAATCCTCTTGATGTCTCTGTTCCTGGTGTAGGATCTGATAAGCTTACCGTGAGGATGACAAATGGCGATCTCAAAAGGGGAAAATACAAGAACTACCGTGGTGACTGGCTTGCACAGCCCAGAACAGTCGGAGAGAACGCACAAATTATCGTTTCCGCAAACATTAACGGCAAGGTACAGAGCTTCCCGCCTGTTGAATTCAGGGTAAGAAGACTTCCTGACCCCGAGGCAAGGTTTGCCAACATGAAAGAAGGAAATGTTCTGAGAAGTGTTGCCTCCGCACAGCAGGTAGTAACCGCCGTGCTTGAAAATTTTGAATTTGACCTTACATATACGGTAACGGGTTTCACAGTCTCTGTCAATGACAAAGGCTTTGAGATTACCGCTGAATTTAACAACAACAGGATCACCGATAAGCAAAAAGGCTTGATTGGTAACCTGAAGGCCGGCCAGAAACTGATCATTGAAAAGATCAAGGCAGTCGGCCCTGATGGAAGAAACAGGGATCTCAACCCGATAATTCTGAAGATTAACTAATATAGGAAGAGATAAAACCATGAACACGAGAATTCTGGCAGGTCTTATGGGCCTCCTGATGTGTACAGGCTCAATGGCCCAGTCGTTCGGAGACATCTATGAAAAATCGATGCCCGACAATCAAAAGATCAATTATACCTATCTGGGAGAATCAGATGTGATCTGGTCAAAAAGACTTTATCGGATCATTGACCTGAGAGAGAAGATGAATTTGAATCTGTACTACCCGTCTCTGAGATATGATTCTCAGAATAACCAGTTCGTTTCAGAGATGTCTGACGGAAGAATGAACTTTTCCGGCATTCTTCTCAACGAGATCCTGTCCGGCAAGGTTGTTGCAACTGACGGTGATGCCATGACCCTCCCGACAACCTATAATGACATCGCACAGAAGATGAACCGCGATACAATAACTATTGCCATCGTTGGTGCTGACGGTCTGGAACGTGACTCCACGGTTACAAACCCGGAGAATCCTGCCGACATCAAACAGCTTATGCTGCTCGAAGAATGGTTCTTCGATAAAAAGCTTTCACGTCTTGATGTGCGTATAATCGGGATATGTCCTATCTACATGGGATATGATCAGATCACGGCAAGACTGGTGAAAAGACGTCTTTTCTGGATCAGATATGAAGACATAAGACAGGCACTGGCAAGTCACGAGGCATTCAATTCATACAATGACGCCCAGAGGATTTCCTTTGAGGACCTGCTGCTGCAACGCAGATTTGACGGGTATATCGTGGCCGAATCAAACGTCTATGATGACAGGTATATCAACCAGTATAAACTTGGCCCTGGACAGATCTTCGAAGCCGAAAGAATCAAAAACGAGATCTTCAATTTTGAACAGGATCTCTGGGAATACTAATTTCGTAAATATTACCATGTAACGACGCCCTACCAGGGCGTCGCTACGTAGCAGAGACGACCTGATAGGCCGTCTCTACTGTTATTTTACAGATATTCCTCACCGGTTGCCTTGCCTACCTCGTCAAGGTAGAGCTTGATATTCTGTTCCTGCTCCCGCGATACTATGAGCAGAACATCTCCGCTGTCAATAATAATATAATCATCAAGTCCCTGCACTACAGCAATCTTTTTATCAGGGAGACTTATAATATTACCCTCGGAATTGTATGCGTGTACCTTCGAACGCAAAACCGCATTGTCATTCCTGTCATGATCAGAATGAAGATAAAGTGAGTTCCACGTGCCAAGGTCAGACCATCCCAGGTCAGTGCATATGACATAAACATTGTCAGCTTTTTCCATAATGCCGTAGTCTACTGATATGCTGCTGCACTTGGAATATGCCTTTTTGATAAATCCATCTTCTGAAGTGGTGTTGAACAGATTTTTTCCTTCATTGAAGACATGATATATATCCGGCAGGTGCCTGTCAAAAGCAGCCAGTATCGTGCCGGCTTTCCAGATGAAAATACCGCTGTTCCAGTAAAAATCACCGCTCTCAAGAAAAAGTCTTGCCATGGTAAGCTCGGGCTTTTCCGTGAAAGCCTTAACCTTATGAAGATTATTGAACCCTTTGACCGGTTGCTCTGTATTTGCCTGTATGTAGCCATAACCCGTCTCCGGCCTGTCAGGTTTGATGCCCAGCGTCAGAAGAGCGTCGTTCTCTGAAGCAAACCTGTATGCTTCATTCATCACATTGCCGAACTCATCCTCTCTTTTGATCAGGTGATCTGATGGCGCTACAGCTATCACAGCATCAGGGTTTTCTGCCATTATTCTAAAAATACCATATGCAATACACGGGGCTGTGTTACGCCGCATAGGCTCTGCAAGAACGTGACTGCTGCTAATGGCAAGCTGCTCTGTAACAGTCTCTCTGCTGTCTTCACTGGTCACAACATAAATATGATCATCAGGACATATCCCCTTAAAACGGCGGTATGTCATCTGGATCAGTGTCTCACCTGTACCCAGGATATCCAGGAATTGTTTGGGTTTCTCTTTTCTGCTCAGTGGCCAGAACCTGCTTCCGACACCACCGGCCATGATCAGCACATAACGATCTTTCATTATTACTGGATATTTGTGAGAGTTGTTGCAAATATATAAATTCCTGCCCACTAAATTTAGCGGGGTAACAGGTGCAGTGAATATTTGCTAAATTTGACAAAAGATTTGGTCTTATGCTACGATTTCTTTCAGGGTTCGCGTCATACTGGATGTTGCTGGGAAAAGTGTTTTCCCGGCCCGAAAAGGTACAGA
The DNA here is from genome assembly GCA_963849945.1 of uncultured Bacteroidales bacterium. Taxonomy (GTDB): domain Bacteria; phylum Bacteroidota; class Bacteroidia; order Bacteroidales; family VadinHA17; genus SR-FBR-E99. The sequence goes on from CAWKJD010000016.1 coordinate 205,511, forward strand.
TCTACTACAGGCAGACAATGAAAGAGCTCATGAGCCTGGGTATCAGGTCAATAGGGATAGTGGCAATAATTTCTTTTTTCATGGGTGCGGTCATTACCCTTCAGACAGCCTATAATACTGAAAATCCCATCTATCCTACTTACCTCATTGGCCTCGGATGCAGAGACTCCATTTTACTTGAGTTTTCTTCAACCATTGTTGCCCTGATCCTCGCCGGAAAAGTCGGTTCAAACGTAGCTTCAGAGATAGGGACAATGAGGGTGACAGAGCAGATTGACGCCCTTGAGCTTATGGGTGTCAATTCAGCTTCATACCTCATCCTGCCGAAAGTAGTCGCCACACTGGTATTTAACCCCTTCCTGACACTGATCAGCATAATAGTCGGCATATTAGGCGGGTGGATCGCAGGTACTTCTTCCGGAGTGATCACCTCGCAGGACTTTGTCTACGGGATACAATATGCTTTTATCCCTTATTATGTCACTTATGCTATTATCAAGACACTGGTCTTTGCTTTCATCATTACCTCTGTGTCTGCATTCCAGGGTTATTATGTCGAGGGCGGGTCACTCGAAGTCGGCCGTGCAAGTACCAAGGCGGTGGTTTACAGCAGTGTGACGATCCTGCTTTTCAATGTTATCCTTACCCAGCTCCTTCTCTCATGATCAGGGCGGAAAACATAACCAAAAGATTCGGTGGCCGTGAAGTGCTGAAAAATGTATCTGCAACCTTTGAACCCGGTCAGACAAATCTGATAATCGGCAAAAGCGGTTCGGGAAAGACCGTATTTATGAAATGCCTGGTAGGGCTGCTTGATATTGACGAGGGCAGCATCTGGTATGATGACATTCTCTTTTCGAAACTGGAATTCGGGGCAAAAAAAGAAATAAGAAAAGATATGGGGATGCTCTTCCAGGGAAGTGCACTCTTTGACTCCATGACCGTTGAGGAGAATGTAAGGTTCCCGCTTGACATGTTCACTGAAATGTCAAACAGTGAGAAGCTTGACCGTGTCAATTTCTGCCTTCATCGTGTAGACATAATTGCCTCAAACAACCTCTTTCCTTCAGAACTGTCGGGAGGCATGAAAAAAAGGGTGGCAATTGCCAGGGCCATAGCACTGAAACCCCGTTACCTCTTTTGTGATGAGCCCAACTCCGGCCTTGACCCCAAGACCTCAATAGTGATTGACGCACTGATCAAAGAGATCACCGGTGAGCTTAACATGACCACTATCGTAAATACCCATGACATGAATTCCGTCATGGAGAACGGTGAAAAAATCATCTTCATTGAAGAGGGAGAAAAATGGTGGGAAGGCAGTAAATATGAAATACTTAAGTCTGACAACAAACTACTGAACGAGTTTGTCTTCGCCAATGCCCTGGCTAAACAGCTTAAGGACTCTTCAAAATAATCAGGCCTTATTCCCTTACCGTGAGCTTACTTTATTTGGATCCTGTGTTTAAGACGTAATTATAAAGGTAAGCGTCATTTTCATTGATCAAAAGGCTCCAGGTGCTTTTGTTTGCCACCCTTCCGAAGGTGTAGAACCGGCCGGCCTTGCGCGGAAAACCGGCCACGGAATTGCCATTTCTGCTTATCAGGTGTAAGAGCTTTTTATCTGTATCATAGACAGCAGTTTTGCGGTCTGAAGAACTGAGGCTGATCAGCACGGGGCCCTTGAGATTATTTGATTCAAAATTCTTGGAAAGTAGCTCACTGCCACTATTATCATAGACACGCAGCATTCCGTGGTCAATGTACAGAAAGTCTGTCCGGCCGTCACCGTCAAAGTCATAGAAATCCGAGCTGTGTTCGGTTGAAAAAGTACTTATTGTCTGCTTTTTTACTGTCCCGTCAAAATAGAGCCGTATCAGTGTACCGTCCGGGGCTGTAAAAACAAGAGCCTGATCTTCGCTGCCTGTTAATCTGACACATGATCCCTTTGCTTTTAAAAGAGGCTCCTGGAGGTTTACCCGGATGTTACCTGTACGGTCAAGCAGGTATACAGCCTGATCATCAGACACAAACAGATAATCTTTTCCCCTAACCCTGAAGAATGCTACCGGATCGGTCACTCTTCCACGGGTTGTGAACATATTCCATCCCCGCACCGGCGAGCCTGACCGGTCATAGGCATATATCTTCCTGTCTTCCCCTGCAATAAAAATCCTGTATTCTTTATTATTCTCATAGTCAAACACTGCAAGGGAATTTGTTGCCGGTGACCGCATCTTTACCGGAAATTTATCTACATAGTTCCCGTTCCGGTCAATAAGATGCAGATAGTCCCTGCCCGTAAAAAGGAGTTGATACTTACCGTTCTTATAATAATCGATCATAAAAATGTCACCCGCTATCCTTTCTCTGATGGCTGCTTTCCAGAGTATTTTTCCGGATGCGCTGATCAGATAGATATTATTTTTCTGATCCTGAACAAAAATCTCGGTGGCACCGGTGTTATGGTTGAGAAAGAGAAATGGCACGGAGGCCAGCTCAGCATCAAGCTTCACTTTCCAGGCAAGGTTAAGGTCCGATGAGGTCACCCGGGCATTACCTGACGTGTCCGTAGCTGCTTTCCCGGACGGCAAGGCAGGCCTCTGCTTATCCTGATCGCGGTACCTTACCGAAAGGCTTGTGTAAATCATCCCATTGCTTGGGGTAAGGCTTAGTCCAACTCCGTCAATGGCGTCGAATGTACGGTCAGTCAGGGCTTTTGATGATGCGGGTGTGAGATATTTATTAATGAGCGATTTCAAAGCACTGCCTGAAGAATAGAAAAGGAATGAGCTTTTGGTGGGAAGGGTTTTCTCCATTTCCCTGAAATCAGGGTCATTAATAAGCGTGTTTTCGTTTTCTGAACCTTTTTCTATGGATACCAGCGCTGCCGGAGACGCGGAAAAGGCCATGTATGATCTGGCAAAGAGCACCCATTCTTCATTATCCGCAGCACCGGGCTCACCTGAAAGAATAGACGAAACGCCGGTAAATGGCATTTTATACATAACCACTTCCTCATCTGAATCTGTCTGGACCGAAGCAAGGAAATGGCTCTCTCTAAGGCCCATTGACCGGTATTTTGCAGTGAGACGGTCTCTCAGCACAGCCTCAGCTGCCTGACGGTCGGTCATCCTGAAGAGCAGAACCTTTTCTTCGCTATCGCCTGCGCGTATCATTGCCTGAGTCACTTCATTTCCCGTGAACGGGCTCAGTGCCAGTGCCAGGTCAGTTGCATTTATTGATGCCGGATCAGCTGCAGTATCACCGGTTAATGATGCCCTTCTCATCACAGTTTTGTAACTAAGGGTGCCCTGTGGAAGAAGCTCATGTACGCCGCACTCGGCAGGGCTTACATCACTGAGCCTGTCAGCACCCAGGCCTGCGCCTGCCGTTGACAGAAATCCGCTGATGAATAGTCCGTCCTCCTTTAATGTAAGATCACCTCCTGCAGCGATGGCGGCTGAAGTTACCCCGGTTATCTCTCCGGGGGCAATGAACGACTGGACAAACCTTGGGAGATTCCTGAACAGAATAAAAAGATTGTCTGTTTCCCTTCCGGAAGCGCTGACAACAGAGGCAAAACCCTGCTGATGACGTATGTCGGAACCGGCGCTCATATTGTTGAGCGCATTATCTACTATAACCTCAAGTGGTGAGGCTATTATAATGCCCGATGTCAGAGCCAGGTATATCTGGGACTTTTTTAAGCCCTTTCCATATGATACCGTGAGTTTCTTTGCTCCCCCGAATTCCCTGGATCCTGTAACCTCCGCCCCTGATGTCTCGCACAGCCGGATCAGATGCCTCGCGGTTAATGAAGACCCGGTATTCATTACAGCAAGCGCCGAAGCACGATTCTGGCCTGTTACATGAAATGACAGGAGCACCTTCCGGTTACTGATCATTTCACGGACCTCGCGGCCGCCGGTGACGCTGTCGATGACAGCTGCCGCATCAATTAACGATGAAGCCCATTTCATGCCTGAGAGCCTCGACATGATCCCTGTCCTGTCCGTCGTCCTTGTAAGAAGCTCCGGAAAATCAGGTGTTTCTACTATCAGAAAAGCGTCTGAAGGAATGGCTATCCAGGGATCCACGGTAACAACCTGCTTATCCTTCCTGATAAAATATGCTGCCACACCCAGCGCGACAGCAAACAAACCCACAAGTATGATCCCGGTTCTTTTTTGCACAGTTTTTAACTTCAGATCCCAATTCAAAAATATAAAATATTAATTTGCTGTGGCAAAAACAAATGCAGACCGGGCAATAGATTTGTTGAACCATATGCTTTACACAGACATTTACGGAATGCTTTTTGTGCCTTTGCAGGGAACTATATCTGATTTATGATGAAGAGTATTATTTTTTTTCTGATCCTGACTCTCCCCTGTCTGTCAGTCAGGTCTCAGACAGTCACGGTTCTGGGTGAAGAGGACGGCAAACCCATTCCTGATGTTGCTGTTTATAATGATGCCCGTGACAAGTTCTGCTACACAAACTTTGCGGGTAAAGCAAGTCTTTCTGAGTTCACTGCCGGGCAACCGGTTTATTTCCAGCACTTCTCTTTTGAAAGGGTATCATTCACTCCCGAAGAACTTAAAAAGGCAGGGTGGGTGGTTAAGCTCAGGACCAGGACTTTTGAGGTTGAGGAATTTATTGTTTCAGCCAACCGCTGGGAACAAAAATCCGATGAAGTCCCTAATCATATAAGTACCATTACCTTACCTTCGCTAAGGTTTCAGAACCCTCAGACAACGGCTGACCTGGTAGCGCTCAACGGTGATGTATTTGTACAGAAAAGTCAGCTTGGCGGAGGCAGCCCCATGTTAAGAGGATTTGCCACCAACAGGGTTCTGATAGTCATCGACGGTGTAAGGCTGAATAATGCCATTTACAGGGAAGGCAACATACAGAATATCCTTTCACTTGATCCGGAAATCATAGATAACACAGAAGTTATTTTCGGACCCGGCGCCACCATGTACGGAAGTGATGCCCTGGGAGGGGTAATGGATTTTCATACCAGGAAAGCTCTTTATTCGACAGGAGACTCAATATACATCAAAGCCAATGCACTGGCCCGCTATTCAACCGCAGACAATGAACAGACATATCACCTTGACCTCAACCTGGGAGGACATAAAATTGCCTTTCTCACTTCAGCCTCCTGGTCTGACTTCGGAAATCTGCGCATGGGATCATGGAAGCACCCTGAATACCTGCGAAATGAATATCAGAAACGGACATCCTCCGGTGATACAATTATAATGAATAGCGATCCGCGCAGACAGATTGCCTCAGGGTACTCGCAGTTTAACACAACGAACAAATTGCGTTTCAAGGCAGGAAAATATATTGATGTCGACCTGGCGAACCATTACTCCAGACTGTCTGATGTCCCCCGGTACGACAGACTGATACAGACGAAAGACGGAACGCTCAGATACGGCGACTGGTATTACGGACCACAGGTGTGGATGATGAACAGCGCCTCCGCTCATCTGACAAGACCTTCGGCAATTTTTGATGAAGCAAGGTTTACGGTGGCACGGCAGGATTATCAGGAAAGCCGCCATGACCGTAAAATTAATGACGCCAGTCTTAACGAGCAGACCGAAAAAGTAGGGATATGGTCAGTCAATCTTGATTTTGATAAGCCTGCCGCGAAGAATGAGGGCCTTTTCTATTATGGAACTGAATACGTCAGAAACAATATCAAAAGCACCGCTGACACAAAAAATGTCTTCACCGGAGCAGAAGTACCGGCAGGATCAAGATACCCGAACGGAAAGAATATTTACAACAGCTTCGCTCTTTATTGCGGTTACAAGTTTAACCTCAGTAACAAATTCACTGTCAGTACAGGTGCCAGATATAATTTCGTTTCCCTTTATTCAGATATAGCCGATAACTCCTTTTACAATTTTCCGTTCACGACCATAAAGACGGCAAACAGTGCGGTTACCGGAGCCGTAGGTGCTGTCTGCAGGCCTGACAGCCGTACCGAACTGACGCTTAACCTGTCTACCGGGTTCCGTGCTCCTAATCTTGATGACATGGGGAAGGTGTTTGAATCAGCCCCGGGCGTTCTTGTGGTGCCGAACCCCGGCCTCAGGCCTGAATACCTTTACAATATTGATATTGGCGGATCAAGGGATTTTGGCAGCCTGCTCCATGCTGAAGCATCAGGCTTCTTCTCATATCTTGATAACGCCATGGTACGCCGTGAATACACCTTTAACGGTATGTCAACAATCGAATACCAGGGCGAAGTAAGCAGTGTCTATGCCATAGTCAATGCCGGCTATGCCATCGTTTACGGTACCCAGATCAAGGCCGAGCTGAAGCCCCTTTCTTACCTCAGGGTAAAATCTGTTCTGACACTGACCAGGGGCTATGACAATGCGAAAGAAGCCTGGCGCCACGTCCCGCCTCTGTTCGGAGCAACACATGTGATATATGAAAGATCTTTTATCAGGGCGGACCTGTACACTGTTTATAATGGCAGTATTCCTTTCAATAGAATGGCTCCGGACGAAAAAGCCAAGCCGTACATGTATGCTGTAGACGACAATGGCAATCCATGGTCCCCGGGGTGGTTTACACTGAATTTTAAATCATCATTTAACATAAAAAACAGGGTCGAACTGATTGCTGGAATTGAGAATATCCTTGACCTGAGATACCGGCCTTATTCATCAGGAATTGTTGCTCCGGGGAGGAACTTTATATTCTCTGCAAGGATCAGGATTTGACCATCGTTGGGGTGACGTCAAATACATTGTTTTTCCGAAATGATTAATTAAATTTCAGCCATGTAAGGCATACGGGGAAATGGCTGCGGAATTTCATCTGATTGAAGTAAAAACCAAAAAGGATGTCAGGGAGTTTAATGATCTTCCTGCTATTTTAAACCAGGGCGACAGTAACTGGATTAAGCCCCTGATACGGGATATTGAGTCGGTTTTTAATCCGGCTCAGAACTCTCTTTTCCGCAACGGTGATGCAATCAGATGGCTTCTGAAAGAGAGCCAGGGGAAGACGGTCGGACGTGTGGCTGCCTTTTACAGCAGAAAAATTGCCAATGCCAACCTTACGCCTGTCGGGGGGATGGGATTCTTTGAGTGCATAAATAACTATCAGGCTGCTGCCATTCTCTTTGATGCATGCCGTGACTGGCTTGAAAGTAACGGGATGAAGGCAATGGAGGGCCCCGAGAACTTTGGCGAGCGCGACCGCTGGTGGGGACTGCTCGTTGACGGATTCCTTCCGCCTAACTATTGCATGCCGTACAACCCTCAGTATTACAGGGAACTGTTTGAAAAATACGGGTTTAAAAACTACTTCGAACAATACACCTATTATTCTCCTGTAACTGATAAGAACCTTGATGCAGTAATCAGAAGCAAGGCTGAAAGAATATTTACCAATCCTGATTACTCTTTCAGATATATGAAAACCGGGGAGATAAGGGAGACAGCCCGTAACTTCATGATTGTATATAACAAGGGTTGGGCACGCTTCCCCGGTGCAAAGACAATAAGTGACAGGCATGCCCGGTTGCTCATAAAAAGCTTCAGATCAATCCATGATGAAAAACTGGTCTGGTTCGGATTCTATAAGAATGAGCCTGTATGTTTCTTCATAATGCTACCCGAGATTAACCAGATTATCAGGCACCTCAACGGCAGACTAAATAATATCGGCCGGTTGAAATTTCTGTGGTACAGGTATGTCCGGAAAAAACTGACGAAAGCCTTTGGACTTGTCTTCGGCATCGTTCCCGAACATCAGCGCAAGGGCGTCGAAGGAGCCCTGATAATGTCATTCGCCAAACTGGCCCTGAAAAATAATTTTCCTTATAAAGACCTGGAGTTTAACTGGATAGGTGACTTCAACCCCTCAATGATGCACCTTCTTGATCAGATAGGTGCAAGGATTATCAAGACACATATAACATACCGTTATCTCTTTGACAGGAATGCACATTTTGAAAGAGCCCCTGTTGTCAATATTTAGATTTTAAGCCTTTTCAGAAAGGCCTGTACCCGATTATCTCCCTTACCTCCCTGATAGTGGCAGAGGCACTTGCCCTCGCTTTTTCGGCACCCTGAGACACAACTTTTCCCAGGTAAACAGGGTCATTTATAATTTCATTGATGCGGGTTCTGATCGGTTCGGTAAACTTAATAATGTCTTCGGCAAGCTGTTTCTTCATGTCGCCGTACCTGATCTCGCACGAAGCATGCTTCTCCCGGAAGTAAGTTACAGTGGAAGGATCAGAAACGACTTCCATAATGGTAAACAGGTTACGGACAGGCTCTGTAGGTTTCGATCCGGGCTTCTCGGGACCTGCATCCGTAACAGCTCTCATGACCTTCTTTCTGATCTCTGACGGTGTGTCAGCAAGGAAAATACCGTTGCCTTCACTCTTCCCCATTTTGCCTGTGCCGTCAAGACCCGGGATCTTAATAAGCTGCTTCCCAAAATTGTAGGCATCCGGTTCCGGAAAATATTCAACGCCGTACATTGTATTGAAACGACGGGCAAAGCGACGTGTCATCTCGAGATGCTGCTCCTGATCCTTGCCAACCGGCACCTTGTGTGCCTTATGGATTATAATATCGGCGGCCATCAGCACAGGATAGGTAAGAAGACCGGCATTTATGTTGTCAGGATGAAGGCGGATCTTCTCCTTGAACGAAGTCGTACGCTCCAGCTCACCAACATAAGCATTCATATTAAGTAAGAGATAAAGCTCCGAAACCTCCGGAATATCACTCTGAACATATACCGTGGCCTTATCAGGATCAATGCCGCATGCGAGGTATTCAGCCAGCACCTGCCTGATGTTATTATGTATGTCATCAGGATGGGGATGAGTAGTAAGTGAATGATAATCAGCAATAAAGAAAAAACAGTTATTCTCATCCTGCATCCTCAGGAAGTTCTTCAGGGCGCCGAAGTAATTACCGAGATGAAGATTGCCTGTTGAACGTATGCCGCTTACTACTGTATCCATAAAAATTTTTTATCCGCCACAAAAATAGAGATAAATAACGAATTTATTCCCGGCAGGATATCTTTCCGGCAAAGCCCCGGGAGACCTGCTGCTGTTACTATTTTTGTATTTTTGCGGTGAAAATCATTTATTATGGAATCAACCCGGCAAAAGAAAGTTGCAAGACTGGTGCAGAAGGAACTTGCAGAAATAATACTTCATCATACCGGTGAACTGGCCCCCGGGAAAATGATCTCTGTTACTAACGTGCGTGTCAGCCCTGATCTTTCGTTTGCAAAAACCTGGGTCAGCATTTTCCCTTCAGACAAGTCAGCAGAGATACTCGCCGGCCTTAGAAGTCATGTGCCGCGCATCAGATATGAACTCGGACAGAAAGTACGCAATCAGCTTCGCATAATACCGGAAATAGCGTTCTTTATTGATGACAGTAACGACTATATTGATAATATCAGTAATCTGCTCAAGGAAAAAGACTAATGGACTATGATCCTATAAAGGAAGCTCTCGGTCGTCATTTTAACCGTCACCCTCTTTTGCGTAAGATATTTTATCTTCTTCTCAATATACTTCTGCTGCGTTCGTGGCATGTCAGAAAAGCACTAAGGAAGTTAAGCGTTACCCTCCCTTCATCATCCGGGGTGCTCGATGCAGGTATGGGCTTCGGTCAGTACTCATGGTGGATGGCCAGGAAATTCCGTGGATGGAATATCACTGCCGCAGATATTAAAAGTGAACAGGTAGCCGACTGCAATGCCTTTTTCAGCACGGAACTCCCGGGTGAGAGGGTACGGGCAATTGAAGCTGACCTGGTAAACTGGACCGGCACCGGAAAATATGACCTTGTGCTCTGCGTTGATGTGATGGAACATATTGAGGAAGACCGTAAAGTCTTTGGCTCCTTCTTTTCAATGTTGAATAACGGAGGATATCTCGTCATCTCAACTCCTTCTGATATGGGCGGATCAGACGTTCACTCTGAAAATGAAAAGTCATTCATTGGTGAACATGTCCGTGATGGCTACAGCAAATCAGGAATTACGGGGAAGCTCGCTGAGGCCGGTTTTGGAAAGGTGTCTGTGTCATATACCTACGGCCTTCCCGGGAGCATAGCATGGAAGCTGTCAATGAAATACCCGGTGATCATGCTTTCAGCTTCACGACTGTTCTTCATTCTCCTGCCTTTCTATTATCTTGCCGTCATGCCTTTTGTACTCCTGCTGAACATCGCTGACCTGAATCTCAGTCATGCAAGGGGAACGGGGCTGCTGGTTATCGCTAAAAAAGACAGATGAAGCTTTCACTTTATATCGCAAAAAGATATCTGTTCGCTAAAAAATCGCGAAACGCCATAAATGTTATTTCAGCCATCTCGGTTGCCGGTGTAATGGTTGGAACCCTGGCGCTGATAACAATCCTTTCAGTTTTTAACGGCCTTGAAGAGATGGTCAGGGGCATCTTCAGCACTTCAGATTCCGAGATCAGGATCACCCCGGTTAAAGGGAAGGTTTTCACTCCTGACACTCTGACTATGCGCAGACTATCTGCCATTGACGGCGTTGAGGTATGGGCTGAGACGCTTGAGGAAAATGCCCTTCTGAGATTTGAGGACCAGCAGTACATCGCAACTGTCAAGGGAGTATCACCGAACTATGGTGAGGTTACTGACCTTGATACCGCCATGTGGGATGGTGATTTTACGCTCATGGCCGCGAACGGGCGACCGTATGCAATTGCCGGACTGGGTGTAGCCAATTATCTGGGAATGAGAATTAACTTCGTCTCCCCGCTGGCTATCTATATACCCGATCGTAAAGCTCACCTCACACTGAATCCTGAAAATGAGTTTAAAAGAAAATATATTAACCTTTCCGGCATCTTCGCCGTGGAACAGGAGTTTGATTCAAAATACGTATTCGTTCCCATTGACTTCGCCAGGGAGCTTCTGAACTATACCACCGAGGTGACCTCCATTGAAGTCAGGCTTAAAGCCGGCTCTGACCTGAAAAAGACACAGAAAGAAATTAAAGATGTTATGGGACATGGCTTCCAGGTCCAGAACAGGTATGAACAGCAGGAGATGTTTTACAGAGTCATGAAGGGAGAGCGGCTGGCCATTTACGTTATACTTACATTTATCCTTATCATAGCATCTTTCAATATTATAGGGTCGCTGACCATGCTGATCATTGAGAAGGAAAGGGATATCAGAATACTGAAAAGCCTCGGCGCTGATAACCCTCTTATCAAACGTATATTTATTTATGAAGGCTGGATGATTTCATTCATTGGCACCTGTCTTGGACTTGCTGCCGGATTTTTACTGTGCGCCGCCCAGCAGCAGTTTGGCATTGTAAAACTGTCTGGTGAATCATTGCTTATTGACTCCTATCCCGTCAGGATGCAGCTGACTGATTTCATACTGGTCGCGGTGACGGTCATGGCCATCGGCTACGGAGCTGCATGGTACCCTGTTCACTATCTCTCGCGCAGATACCTCAAAGAAAATCCAAAAGAGCAGAAATGAGCCTGAAAACAATCCTGTTATTTATTGCTGCAATTGTCGTGCTGACAGCATGCGGACCTGAGGAGGAAAATAAGCCACCCAGGAAGATGCTCATTCCTGAAGATAAGCTTGTGGCAATTCTCACCGACACCTATCTGACATCAGGGATGCTTGATGCCCCGGAAATAAGAGAAACATGGGGTCAGAGAGATTCAATATTCAACTATATCGATGTGATTGAGAGTCATGGTTACACCAATGAGCAGCTGCAGGCAACCTTACGGTATTATTTTACAGATAAGCCAAAAAAGCTTGCCCGGATCTATGACAGGGTTACCGGTAACCTTCTTGAGCTTGAAGCTAAGGTGCAGAATGAAAGTAAAATAGCGGACTCGATACCGGAGAAAAATCTGTGGACAGGCAAGGAGGCTTACAAGTACCCTGAGGACCTGGACAGAGATCCCATATGGTTTGACATCCCGGTTGAAACACCCGGTGAATATATCTTCAGAGCAGATATCCTGGTTTTTAAGGACGACGAAAGTCTGGATCCCAGGGTAACTGTCTATTTCAGTACTGTTGACAGCCTGGGCGTAGACGTACGCGACGAATGGGAGGAGGTCAGGCTTGAAAAAAACGGCAGGGTTAAAAACATCGAATTAAGGAAGGTTCTTGATGTCGCCGGAAATACTCATATCAAAGGATGGCTGATGAATCATACCAACCAGGCAGGCAACTGGCACAAGCATGCCCTGATAACCAATATAAGCCTTACACTTAAAAAACCAGAGGCTTTACAGAAGTAATGAGGAAGGTCTCGGCACAGTATGTATTCACTTCCGCCGGTAAGCCACTCAGGCGGGGAGTAGTGACCGTTGATAGTGATAATACTATTCATTCTGTAGAAGACACCGGCGGAGACCTGGATGAAAAGGCTGATATCGAGTTTTATAACGGTATCATCATCCCCGGTCTTGTAAACTGTCACGCCCATCTTGAACTCTCTCACATGCGCGGGGTTATACCTGCCGGCAGGGGACTGACACGTTTCATTGATGCCATAAAGGTGGGTCGGGAGGCCGGTACCACTGATATCATCAGGGCTGCTCAACTGGCTGACAGGGAGATGTATTCAGAGGGAATTACAATCTGCGGTGACATCAGTAACAACGCCCTGACTGTCAGAACCAAGAGTGACAGCCTTATTAGCTACGTGACTTTTACAGAGGTGTTTGGCATCAATCCGCTTGCAGCCCGCAGGCGCATGACTGAGGCAGAGAAAGTGGAGGCCGCAGTTAAAGCTGCCGGCCTGCGGAGTTACATTACACCCCATGCCGTCTATTCCATGTCGTCTTCTCTGTATGAGCTGATAAAGGAAAAAATTAGCGGATCCTCCGTCACATCATTGCATTTTCTTGAGTCAGCCAGCGAAAGAAAAATGACCGGCAGGCATATTGAGACAGCACTCGAGCTGGCAGGTAAAACCTCACATCTGATCCTGGTGCATAATACGGTTATCAGGGAGAATGAGTTGAATGCCCTGGCTGTTGCCGACAATATCTGGTACTGCCTCTGCCCCTCATCAAACATGCGTATTTCAGGTATTATGCCTCCTGTAAAACTTATTCGTCAGGCATCTGACCGTATCGTGGTCGGTACGGACAGCCTCGCCTCCGCAGACCACCTGAGTATCCTCGGGGAGCTCAGGCTCCTGCATGAAGCAGCGCCTGACCTGGCTCTTGATGAGATCATAAGATGGGGGACCATCAACGGGGCACGGGCACTCAAAATGGAAGACACGGCCGGGTCAATAGAACCCGGAAAGAAACCCGGCCTCATGCTCATTGAAACGTTAGATCTGCCGGCATTACGTCTTCTCCCTGGCAGCAGGGTGCACAGATTATTGTAAATTTACAGCCTGAATCACAACAGTTAATGTCAACATTTCTTTTTGACAGCATAGTATTCGGTCCCGTCCGCAGCCGCAGGCTTGGTGTCTCACTGGGTATAAACCTGCTGCCCGTGAACAGCAAGGTCTGTTCATTCAACTGCATCTACTGTGAATGCGGATGGACGACATGCGGTGTTGCGTCATTAACCAGGCTTCCCTCACGGACCGAGGTGTATGATGCCCTCAGAAAGAAACTGGCAGATATGAAAGAACATGGCAGGCAACCTGATGTGATTACATATGCCGGTAACGGAGAACCCACATTGCACCCTGATTTCTCAGGAATTATTGATGATTCCATCGCTCTGCGCAACGAATATTTTCCGGCTGCAAAAATCTCAGTGCTTTCGAACGGCACTAACCTTCGCCGCAAGGCAGTGCGGGAAGCCCTGAAAAAGGTTGATATGAATATTCTGAAGCTCGATTCAGCTATTCCGGAAACAGTATTACGGTTAAATCAGCCACGGGGCAAATATGACCCCGGGTCCCTGATCCGAAATGTCAGAGACTTTGAAGGCAGGTTTATCATTCAGACGCTCTTTGTAAGAGGCGTATACCAGGGAGAGATAATTGATAATGCCACCTCTGTTGAGGTCGACGCATGGCTTGCCGTCATTGAGAAGCTAAGACCGCAATCGGTAATGATCTATACCATTGAACGTGATACCCCGCTGGGTAATAACATGAAAAAGGTACCCGTTCATGAGCTGAAAGCTATCGCGGCCCGCGTGAACGCGTTAGGTATATCTGCCTCTGTCTCAGGCTGATTATCATGGATGGCAGGAGAATACTTATCAGCCCCCTTAACTGGGGCTTCGGTCATGCCGGCCGCATGATCCCCCTGGCTCTGGAGCTGAAGAACAGAGGCCATGAAATTATCTTCGGTGTTGATAAAAGCCTTATTCAGGTTCTCGAAAAAGATCTCATCGATATTCCCATCATTCCGGTTCCCGGGATCAGGATACGCTACTCACGTTTCCTCCCGCAGTATCTTTGCATCATCCTTCAGGTACCTCTTTTAATCATTTCCGCTTTCCGTGAACATTCGGCACTAAAACGCATTGTCCGCGAGTTAAAACCCGATATTATCATTTCAGATAACAGGTTTGGCTTTTTTCACAACGACGTGTATTCGGTTTTTGTAACTCACCAGCTCCGGATAGCATTCCCAGGGCTTTTACGGTTTCTCGAGCCGGCGGCACTCCGGCTCAACAGGCAAATTATAGCAAGGTATGACCTGTGTCTTGTTCCCGATTTCCCGGGTAATATGAACCTTTCGGGCCGGCTCTCACATGAAATGAAGCTGCCGGAAAATGTCTCCTATATGGGACCGCTTTCAAGGTTCACAATAGCAGAAAAAGATAAGACGAACATGAATTTGCCGCCTCGCTATTATTGCCTTATCCTGTCAGGACCGGAACCGCAGCGCTCACTTCTTTATAAAAAGGTAAGCAGCGCACTTCACGGTATTCATCTTATTGTCCTGAGCGGAACACCCATGAGCGGAACGCCCCGGGTCGGGGACCTGAAAGACAGTCGTGATATCACTGTAATAACAAACCCTGATACGGCAACGATGAGGCAGGTTATCCGGAGAAGTGCGATGGTCATCTCACGTGCCGGCTACACGTCAATCATGGAGCTGGTGTCACTCGGAAGAGGTGGAGTGATAATTCCAACACCGGGGCAAACCGAGCAGGAATACCTCGGACAGTACAATAATGGCCGGCATGGTTTTATCACCTTGAATCAGAATAATTTAGAGAACTTGAATGAAGTCTGCCAAAAAGCGGAAGTAATAACATCTGCCCGTTTTCCTGATAATCAGGCTCTTTTTGAGGAGGCTGTCAGGCTCTTATTTGACCAGAAGAAAAAGTGACAGCGCCATCACTCCGGCACCGGTAAGCAATCCTGTCCAGACCTCCGTCGGAGTGTGATCATCAAGATATAATCGCGATGACATCACTGCCCCGCCGAAAATTAATACTATAACCAGTTGCCACGCTGACCTGATGTCAAAAAGCATTATCATAAAAACTATAAGTGCCAATAATCCGCCTATCCCGGAGGCATGCAGTGAGATCCGGTAAAAGGACGTAATGACAAGGGTGACCAGCGTCACTACAGCAATTGAAATGAAGTATGCCCTGAAGAGGTTTGGCACCTGTATCCTGAGTAAAAGCATTGCGGTGATTGAGTACATCACCAGGGCGAAGGTCAGCAGAACAACCCTCTCATTCCGGTCCCTGGCATTAAATGTTTTTATAACGCCCCTATAATAAAGTACGGCAGCAAGTGACAGCGGCAGGAGCACATTATTAGCCATAACCATAATAAAGATTGTCCACTTCAACCGGACAGGGATGAAAGAAAGCAGTGTGGGTGAGCTGTAAATCAGAATCAGTCCGTACAGCGGAATGAACAAAGGATGGAACATTACAGAAAGTACATTTGCTGTTTTTGCGACCCACTGTTTTTTATCCGAACTCATTTTATCTCCTTCCTCATCCTGGCAACAGGAATATTCAGTTGTTCACGGTACTTCGCCACCGTCCGGCGGGCAATCAGGTAACCCTTCTCCTGAAGGATCTCCGTCAGCTTTTCATCTGTCAGCGGCTTACGCTTATCTTCATTCCCCAGGCACTCCTGAAGGATCCTCTTTATTTCCCGCGTTGAAACCTCATCGCCGGCATCTGTCTGCATTCCTTCAGAGAAAAAGAATTTCAGAGGGTAGATTCCAAAATGTGTCTGTATGTATTTGCTGTTGGCCACACGGGAGACCGTCGATATATCCAGTCCGGTCATCTCGGCGACATCTTTTAATATCATAGGCCGGAGCTTGGTGTCATCTCCCTCGATAAAATATTCTTTCTGATATTCCAATATGGCATTCATCGTAAGCAGGAGAGTGTTCTGCCTCTGTTTCATTGCATCAATGAACCACTTGGCAGCATCAAGCTTTTGTTTAACGAACATTATTGCATCGCGGTTCTGCTTGCCGGCCGCCCTGTCACGCGTATATGTCTGGAGCATCTCACTGTAACCCCTGTTTACCTTCAGGTCAGGAACATTCCGGTTATTCAGGCTGAGATCAAGTCCGTAATCAGTCTGTTCAAGAATAAAGTCGGGAATTATTTGCTGGGCAGTCTTGTGGTAGGGGTCATTCACCGCCCCGCCTGGTTTCGGATTCAACTTCAATACCTCGTCAATGACACCCTTCATATCCTCCTCGCTGATCATGAGCTTCGCCATAATCTTCTCATAATGCCTCCTTGAGAACTCCTCAAAATAAAATTTTAAAACATTTTTTGTAAGGAGAATTGAGGCAGATGACTGATCCTTCCTTCCGATCTGCAGCAGGAGGCATTCGCGCAGGTCGCGCGCTCCCACTCCCGGAGGTTCCAGATCCTGTATTATATCCAGAATATCATTCAGCTCTTTCACATCAGTGGTTATGTTCTGAAGGAAGGCAAGGTCATCAACCATATTCTCCACCTCCCTGCGGAGATATCCGTCATCGTCGATGTTACCTATAATATATTCGCCAAGTATCTGCTGCCTTTCAGTCTCAGTCCTGAGATTAAACTGGGAAATAAGGCTCTCATGAAATGATGATCCGGCAGAAAAAGGAATCTCCTCCCTCCGTTCATCGTCCTTTGAAGTATTGTTTGACTGAAGCCGGTAATCAGGAATATCCTCATCATTGAGATAATCATCAAGAGCAAACTCATCCTGCTCCCGTTCTTCCTGTTCCACATTTATTTCCTCTTCATCCTCACCCGGAACCTCTTCTTCCTCTTCTCCCTCCTCGAGGGCGGGGTTCTCTTCCAGCTCCTTCTTGATACGCTCTTCAAGCTGCATGGCAGGAACTTCCAGCAGCTTAATCATCTGTATCTGCTGTGGTGACAGTTTCTGGAGCAGTTTCTGCTGTAGCCTCTGATCGAGCATGCTGGTTGTAGTCTAACTCACTAAAATTCAGCGTTACGCGGAGTGCGGGGGAAGGGTATTACATCACGGATATTTGACATACCCGTCATGAAAAGTATCAGGCGTTCAAAGCCAAGGCCAAATCCTGAATGAGGTACTGTTCCGAATTTTCTGGTGTCAAGATACCACCACAGGTCCTTGAGCGGCAGGTTCAGCTCTTCAATCCTTCGCGTCAGCTTATCAAGTTCCTCTTCTCTCTGTGACCCTCCGATGATCTCACCTATTCCCGGGAAGAGAACATCCATAGCCCTGACTGTATTACCGTCATCATTCATCTTCATGTAAAAAGCCTTGATTGCCTTTGGATAGTCGGTAAGAATCACCGGGCGTTTGAAGTGTACCTCAACCAGGTAACGTTCGTGCTCTGCCTGCAGGTCGCGCCCCCATCCGATCTCATATTCCCACTTGTGATCAGCTGCCTCAAGTATCTTTATTGCCTCGGTATAAGTCAGCCTGATAAAGCTGTTGGAAAGGACAAACCCAAGCCGCTCAATAAGGTCCTTGTCAATCATCTTATTGAGAAACTCAAGGTCTTCACGACAGTTGTCAAGAGCATATTTTATGAGGTATTTCAGGAAGTCCTCAGCCATATCCATATTATCGTTGAGGTCCCAGAATGCCATCTCCGGTTCTATCATCCAGAACTCTGCCAGGTGACGGGGAGTGTTAGAGTTTTCTGCGCGGAATGTGGGCCCGAATGTGTAAATCTCTCCCAGTGCCAGTGCTCCCAGCTCGCCCTCGAGCTGACCCGAAACAGTAAGATTAGTGGGTTTGCCGAAAAAATCCTTTTCAAAATCAACAGCGCCTTTATCTGTACGCGGCATGTCATTCAGATCAAGTGTGGTGACGTGGAACATCTCGCCCGCCCCTTCGGCGTCACTGCCGGTGATAATCGGTGTATGCAGGTAAAAGAATCCTCTGTCGTTAAAGTACTTATGTATGCCGAAGGCCATGGCATGGCGGATACGCATCACTGCCCCGAACGTGTTTGTGCGGAACCGAAGATGTGCTATCTCCCTGAGGAACTCCATCGAGTGCCCCTTTTTCTGAAGAGGGTAGATATCCGGGTCGCACTTTCCGTAAAGAACAACTTCGGAAGCAAGGATTTCAACGCTCTGTCCCTGGCCCTGCGACGCTTCCAGTGTTCCGGTCACTCCGAGACTGGCTCCCGTGGTGATATCCTTCAGAAGGTCTGCCGGAAAAAGGCTGACATCCATTACCACCTGGATATTATTTATAGTAGAGCCGTCATTCAGTGCAACGAATGCAACGTTCTTTATTTCTCTTTTTGTCCTGACCCATCCCTTCACCAGCACTTTCTCCCCGGTAACATGACCTGCCAGAAGTTCCTTTACTCTTTTTCTCTTCATAAATGATAAATACTATGCCTGACAAAAATAGCATTTTGTTCCTCCGCTGGCAAGGCTCTGTTAATAAATGGCACTGTTTTTGTGCACAAAGGCAATTTTCATTACAGCGCTGCCGTTTATACAAAGGGATTCAGCTATTTGAATTATCACGGAAATTTGGTATTTTTACCTTTCTAATCAGAAAAGCATCAGGATATGGAAGTTGACAGCAAGATTATCGTAGTGCCATGGGATTTCACTCCCGTCACTGAGTATGCATTACAGCACGCGGTAAAGATATCGCGTATGACGCACAATGATGTCTGCCTTTTGCATATCGTTGAGAAGATAACCACTGAGGGCGGGATTAAAGCCAAGCAGGCTTCAATGACCGTCAGGGGCAACGAGATAGAACGTAATTTTGGTGTTGTGGTGAAGACACACGTTCAGCGCGGTACCATATTCAAACAAATACCCGAGTTTGTAAACGACCGAGGTGCGTCACTGGTTGTAATGGGCACCCACGGGATGAGCGGGATGCAGAAACTCACGGGGAGCTGGGCGCTGAAAGTGATCGCAAAATCAAAGGTCCCATACATAGTGGTTCAGGCTCCGCCAAGCGATCAGGAGAGATATCACAATATCGTATGCCCCATTGACTGGCGCGCCGAAGAGAAAGAGAAACTCTCAATGGCAGTCTTCATGGGTAAATATTTTGATTCAAAAATTCATATCCTGAAAGCAACGCGGAAAGATGAGTCACTGGCGAAAAAGGCCAACCTGAACCTGAATTATACAGTAAGGATGCTCATACAGAATAATATAGAGTATGAGATCAGGGAGATACCGTCCGATAAGCTTGCCGAGCAGACCATTGAGATAGCTCAGCAGATTAATGCAGACCTCATCCTTATAATGACTACCAAAGACATCACCTTTGCCGATTATGTGATAGGCGCAAAAGAGCAGGAAATCATTGCCAACAGCTCAAAGATACCGGTCTGCTGTGTAAACCCGTCGTCAGCCTTTGCCAACATCGGACAGTTCATGTATGGATGATTTGCGATTGTGATTTGGAACTAATTCGCAAATCGCAAATCGCAAATCGCAAATCGCAAATCTTCGGATGTCCATTTCTGTTAATCATGTTACAAAAACCTATGGTGCCCAGAAGGCGCTTGATGATGTTTCATTCTCCATAAGCAAGGGAGAGATAGCTGCTTTTATCGGTCCCAACGGAGCCGGCAAATCGACCATGATGAGGATCATCACCGGATTCCTCGCTCCGGACTCCGGTGAAGTGACAGTCTGCGGCTTCCCTACCGGGCCGGAAATGACTGAAGTAAGGCGCCTGATCGGCTATCTGCCTGAAAATAACCCGCTCTATGCTGATATGTATGTCAGTGAATATCTCGGTTATGTGGCTGATATCTATAAGATGGGCAAAAAACGCAGAGAAGCCGTGAAATCTGTCATTGAGCGCACAGGACTGGCTCCGGAGCAAAATAAAAAGATAGGTGCACTGTCAAAGGGTTTCCGTCAGCGTGTCGGTCTGGCTCAGGCATTGATACATGACCCGCAGGTGCTTATACTTGATGAGGCCACCACCGGTCTAGACCCTAACCAGATAATTGAAATCCGTAATCTCATCTCACAGGTAGGCAGTGAGCGCACAGTAATGCTTTCAACGCACATCATGCAGGAGGTTGAGGCTATCTGCAGCAAGGTGATAATAATTGATCATGGCCGCATCGTGGCCGACGGCTCGCTGGCAGAGATCTCCGCCATTGCCGGCTCAGGCCTCGAAGACACCTTCCGGCAGCTGACGGGAAAATAATCCTATTCCCGATCAGCTATTCAGATCATTATAAGCCGCTTCCATAAGAAGGAAGAATGCCTGTGCCTCGGTCGACCTGCCGGGATGATCGAATGAGGGCGCGCCGGCAGCACCTGTTACATATCCGTGCTCATCTATCTTAGAATATGCGGCCTGCTTCATCATATCAGCCTGGTTCAGGTATGCCCGGTCAAGCCATCCGCCCCTGACGCCCCTGTATACTGAATATGCAAGCATCTGCCCTAAGTTGGTCTCAACAAAGGTTTCCGGCTCATTAACATAATTATGGAAAAAACCATCCGGGCGGAGGTGGGCAAGACATCCTTCAAGCAGCTCACGGTGCTGACCGGCCAGCTGTTGCTTTTCCTCTGCCATTCCATCCGGAAGCATCCTGATAACACGGGCATAACATGCTGCAGCCCAGCCATTTCCTCCGCCCCAGTATCTGCTGCTTATAAACTTCTGTTCACCGTCGTGCCAGCGGTGCGAAAATAATTTGTCTTTCGAATTCCATAATGCCCTCCTGAAGCCATTGATCTGGGCTATTGCCTCACTGTACTTACCTGCTGCGGCAATAAACGGAGGCGCCATATACATTGCATCACTCCATATCTCAGGCGCATTCATCGTATGATATAATGTGCCCTCTTTGCTTCGTGGAGCTTTTATGAGAAGCCAGTCAAGCATTTTATCTGCAGCAACCTTCAGTTCCAACTCCTTTGTAAGCTCATAGGCTTTCAGAACAGCCTCTCCCGAAGCTGCGGGATCAGTCACTCCGTTGTCAGTATAGACCACTGCCAGCCGACCGTCCTCACGCTGTCTGAGAACAGCCTCTTTGGCCATAAGATATACCATCTCATTATCACCAAGCTCAAGCATCGCCTGTGCTGCGACACCTTGTTCCCATGAGGCGCGTTGCATAGAGAGCATTGCACGCTTTACTTTTTCAATTGCCTCTTCCCGGGAACTTTTCGTTAGAGCCTTGCTCTCCGACTTACATGCCGGAAATGCAGCAATGCTTCCTCCGGCAAGTGCTGTACTGATGAAAAATTTCCTGCGATCCATTCTTATAAATGCTATCAGGTTTACATTTTTTATAAAACTCAAGATAATCAATCATTGTTTTCAAAAATTCTTTTGTCAAACATTTTGCATTATCATAAGATCTGAATTACCTCTTGCCCTACAGTAATTTGATCATCCCGCTGTGCGGGACAAGTTCTACGATGATCCCCTGGTAAAATTCATGACCTTCAGACCTCAGATTGAGGATTCACCGGAGGTGAATCCTCAATCCCGATAACGAAGTGTATCGGGACCTTTTGACCTTCAGACTTTTTTATTACATTTGCCCCGTTATTGACGGTGGACGGATTTGTACTGATTGCAACCACGGAAAAAAATGCTAAAACGGTTTCCCCCGCTGCATCTCAACAATCCGCCCCTGCCTTTGTTTAACAAATAAAATTGCAGTATGAGCTATTTATTTACTTCTGAATCCGTCTCCGAAGGCCATCCCGATAAGGTAGCCGACCAGATCTCGGACGCACTTCTTGACAACTTTCTTGCATGGGACCCCGAATCAAAGGTCGCCTGCGAAACCCTCGTGACAACCGGACAGGTAGTCGTTGCCGGCGAGGTGAAAACAAAAACTTATATCGATGTACAGACAATAATCAGGGACGTAATAAACAGGATCGGCTATACAAAAGCCGAATATATGTTCTCCGGTAATTCCTGCGGTATCTTCTCTGCCATCCATGAACAGTCGCCTGACATCACCCAGGGGGTGGTGCGCAAAAAGAAAGAGGATCAGGGGGCCGGTGACCAGGGAATGATGTTCGGGTACGCCATTAATGAAACAGAAAATTTCCTTCCGCTGTCACTCGATATCGCTCATGAACTTGTCTTTCAGCTGGCAGAGATACGCCGCGAAGGCAAAGTGATGAAATACCTCAGACCCGACTCCAAATCTCAGGTCACAATCGAATACAATGATGACGGTACACCTCACAGAGTCCATACTATTGTCGTTTCAACCCAGCATGACGACTTCAATAAAGACGAGAAGAAAATGCTTGAAACCATAAAGGCTGATGTCATCAACATACTTGTTCCAAGGGTAATGGCACAGTTCAGCAAGCCGGTGCAGGCGCTGTTTAACAAAAAAATTAAGTACCACGTAAACCCCACAGGAAAGTTTGTGATCGGCGGACCACACGGCGACAGCGGGCTCACGGGCCGTAAAATAATTGTTGACACCTACGGCGGACGCGGCGCTCACGGCGGCGGCGCCTTCTCGGGCAAGGACCCTTCAAAGGTCGACCGTTCCGCAGCCTATGCCGCACGGCACATCGCAAAGAATATGGTTGCCGCCGGCGTAGCACGGGAAATGCTTGTTCAGGTTTCGTATGCAATAGGCGTGGCTAAACCGGTAGGCTTATATGTCAATACTTTCGGAACAGCCGGAGTGAAAATGACCGACGGAGAGATTGCTAAAAAGATAAGTAAGATGTTCGACCTGCGACCTGCCATTATAGAAAAGGAGTATGGCCTCCGCAAACCCATATACAGCGAGACAGCTGCTTACGGCCATATGGGCCGCAAACCCCGCGAGGTAAAGAAGATATTTAAATCATCCAACGGCCAGCCTGACAAGAAGATGACAGTCAGTCTGTTCAGGTGGGAGGAGCTGAACAAGGTAAAAGAGATTAAAAAGGCTTTTGGTCTTTAATAGGAAGACTTTACAATACGGGCAATATTATCCGATCTGCCGAGGGTATAATAATGTATCCCCGGCACTTCGTTTTTAAGGAGGTCACGGCTCTGGAGGGTGGCCCATTCAATTCCAACCTCCCGTGCTTCCTCATCGCTGCGGCATTTTGAAAGCTCATGCACCAGCTCTTCCGGCATGTCAATGTGAAAAGTCTGGGGAAGGAGGTTCACGTCAGTCATCGCCGAGACAGGCTTGATCCCCGGGATAAGAGGTACATTTATGCCCAGCGCCCTGATGGCATCACGGAAGGCATAAAACCTCGCATTGTCGAAAAACATCTGGGTGACAACATAACTCGCTCCAGCCTCAACCTTGAGTTTAAGGTTCATCAGGTCATTCTTCAGATTCGGAGCTTCGAAGTGCTTCTCGGGATAAGCGGCGACACCAATACAGAATGACGTCGCATTCATGCTCTTCAGTTCAGGATCGATGTAATGGCCCTTATTCATGTCAGCTATCTGCCGCACAAGCTCGCTGCTGTTTCTGTGGCCGTCAGGCTCGGGAATGAACACCCGGCTGCCCTTCGGAGGATCCCCGCGGAGGGCAAGCACATCATTGATACCCAGAAAGTTCATCTCAATAAGGACATTCTCCGTCTCTTCCCTTGTGAACCCGCCGCACAGCAGATGAGGAACAACATTGACATTATACTTGTATTTCACAGCAGCAGCGAGCGCTATGGTACCGGGGCGCTTACGCGTCACACGCTTCTCAATCAGTCCGTCAGGTCTCTCTGCCAGTATCACTTCATTTCGATGGGAGGTAAAATTGATATACGCCGGGGCGTACTCAAGCAGGTTCTCAATGGTATGGTAAATACGGTCTATGCTGTGCCCCTTGAGCGGGGGAAGAAGCTCAAAAGTGAACAGCGGTTTATCAGAACTGTTTATAAGATCGATTACTGTGGTTCCCTGCATAGTTACTTATTAAAGATTAGGAGCCAGCCATTTTGCCGCCTCTTCTGCTGTTATCCCACACCGGTGCGCATAATCCTCAAGCTGGTCCCTGCCTATTGTTCCAACATTGAAATAGGAGGAATCAGGTGATGCAAAAATATAACCGCAGACGGATGAAACCGGTACCATGACATAACTTTCGGTCAGCGTCACGCCTATTGTTTCAGGCACTTTTAAAAGATCAAAAATGACCTGCTTGCCGGTATGGTCCGGACAGGCTGGATAACCCGGCGCAGGTCTGATGCCCTGATATTTAACCTTGAACAGATCGGCTGCCGAAAGGCTCTCCCCGGCAGCATAACCCCATTGCCTGACACGTATCTCGCGATGGAGCCACTCAGCGGCAGCCTCTGCAAAACGGTCGGCAAGGATCCTCAGCATGATACTGTTATAGTCATCTCCTGAAATATCCGAAGGCAGCCTTTCCTTAGTCTTCACCGTCACTACAAAAACGCCCGTATGGTCACCCTTTTCGGCAATGAAATCAGAGAGACACAGGTTTTTTTGTCCCAGCTCCTTCTCCTCCTGGTTGCGAAGGAAGCGAAACCATACCTCTTTTATGCCTTTACCGGGAAACACCTTTATGTCATCTCCGTGACGTTCGGCCGGGAAGATGCCCGAGAGCGCCTCCGCCACCAAAAGTTCTTCACCAATGATCTTTTCGATCATGATCAGGGCATCATCATAAAGTTTCCGGGCCTCTGTGCCCTTCACCGGATCTTTGAAAATATCAGGGTATTTGCCGCTGATCTTCCACGCAAAAAAGAAAAATGTCCAGTCTATATAATCAACAAGCTCCCTTAGAGGCACAGGACCGGAATTTATAACTCCCGGCATCGCCGGGGCAGGGGCAGGCTTGTCTGTTATAAACGCGTTTCGCCTTGCAGCTTCAATGGTTATGAGCTTTTTCTTCCGTCTTGAAGCTTCATGCTCCTCCCTGAGCCTGATGTATTTCTCCCTGACGGTTCCATGCAGTGAACTCTCGCCGGACATCAGTCCTGAAAGTAAAGGCACGGCACGTGATGCATCCTTCACATGAACTGCTGAGAATGAATATACCGGGGCGATCTTTACCGCAGTATGTATTTCCGAAGTCGTGGCGCCTCCTATGAGCAGGGGTATCTTCATCCCGCGCTCTTCCATGAGGGAGGCGACATGAACCATCTCTTCCAGCGATGGTGTTATCAATCCTGACAGTCCGATAAAGTCAACTTTTTCTCTCTCTGCGGTATCAACGATGGTTTCGGCGGAAACCATAACCCCGAGATCAATGACCTGGTAATTATTACATGAAAGTATTACGCCTACAATGTTTTTGCCAATGTCATGAACATCTCCCTTCACTGTAGCCAGCAGCACTTTACCGGCAGTGGATACCTCTCCCGCTTTCGTTTCGGCCTCAATGTGAGGGGTGAGCTGAGCGACAGCTTTCTTCATCACCCTTGCGCTCTTGACCACCTGCGGCAGGAACATCCTGCCCGAGCCGAAGAGTTCTCCCACCTCATTCATTCCGTCCATCAGTGGTCCCTCAATGATGCGCAATGATCTTTCAAAGAGCGGCCTGGCCTCCTCAACGTCACCGGCAATGAACGTGTCAATGCCGTTAATCAGTGCATATTTTATACGGGAGATTACGTCTCCGTCTCTCCATACCAGGTGTTTTGTCTCCTCCTCCTGCCTTCCGCCTTTCATGCCGGCCGCAAACTGCAGAAGCCTGTCAGTTGCGTCTTTCCTTCTGTTCAACACCACATCCTCTGTCAGCCGCAGCAGATCGGGCTCAATTGAGGTATAGACCTTTAGCAAACCCGGGTTCACTATGCCCATGTCCATCCCGGCCTTTATTGCGTGAAAAAGAAAAACGGCATGCATTGCCTCCCTGACAGGATCATTGCCGCGGAAAGAGAATGAGAGGTTGCTGACGCCTCCGCTCACCCTGGCATAAGGCAGGTTAGCCTTGATATATTCTGTAGCCTTTATATAATCAACAGCATAGTTGTTATGTTCTTCGATACCGGTGGCGATTGCCAGTACGTTCGGGTCGAAGAAAATATCTTCAGGCGGGAAGCCTGCCTTTTCGGTAAGAAGCCGGTACGACCGGTTGGAAACCTCTTTTTTTCGTTCCAAAGTGTCTGCCTGCCCGTTCTCATCAAAGAGCATTACAACAGCAGCAGCGCCGTAACGGCGGATCAGGTGTGCCTTTGCCAGGAACTCCTCCTCACCCTCCTTCAGGCTGATCGAGTTAACCACCGGCTTGCCCTGAACACAACGCAACCCGGCTTCAATGACATCCCATTTTGATGAATCAATCATCACCGGCAGGCGGGCTATGTCAGGTTCGCTCATCAGAAGGTTTATGAACCGCGTCATGGCCGCCGCACCGTCTATCATGGCATCGTCCATGCATATATCAATGACCTGGGCGCCACCCTCCACCTGGTCGCGGGCCACGTCAAGCGCTGCCTGGTAATTACCCTCACGTATCAGTCGTGCAAACTTGAGTGACCCGGCCACATTGGTGCGCTCACCAATGTTGACAAAGTTGGTGTCTTTGCGAAGGATAAGCGGCTCGAGCCCTGCAAGTGCAGTGATATGATTTTCTTTCAGGAACTGTCCTGGGAGGAAATTTATGAGCCAGCGATGCAATTACTTTAATATGTTCAGGGGTAGTGCCGCAGCAACCGCCTATGATATTGACCCATCCGTTCTGCAGGAACCCGCTGATAATGTTTCCCATGTAATCCGGCGTCTGGTCATACTCGCCAAACTGGTTTGGAAGTCCGGCGTTGGGATGGGCAGAGACAAAGAACGGAGCCTTCGCTGACAACTCCTCAATGAATGGTCTGAGTTGTTCGGCTCCGAGAGCGCAGTTAAGTCCTATGCTGAGGAGCGGATAGTGTGACATTGAGATAAGGAAAGCCTCGAGTGTCTGTCCGGTAAGGGTGCGGCCGCTGGCGTCGGTAATGGTACCTGAAACCATCACCGGAAGGTCAACGCCCTTTTCTTCCAGCACACCGCTTATGGCAAAGAGTGCAGCCCTGGCATTCAGTCCGTCAAAGACTGTTTCGACAAGCAGAATATCAACACCACCGTCAATAAGCCCCCTGGCCTGTTCGGCGTAGGCTTCGGCAAACCCCGTGAAAGTTATGGTTCGTGCTCCGGGATCGCTGACATCCGCTGACATTGAAGCTGTGCGGTTAGTGGGACCCAGTGAGCCTGCAACCCATGCCTCTTTGCCTGTTTCCTTCAGATGTTCAGCAACAGCCTCGCAGGCAAGCTTTGCAGCAGCAACATTGATATTATAAACCTGATCCTCCATGCCATAGTCAGCCATGGAGATCGCGTTGGCATTGAAGGTGTTTGTAGTTATGATGTCAGCTCCGGCCATGAGATAGTCACGGTGAATGGAGCGTATAATTTCAGGCTGGGTTATTGAGAGGAGATCATTATTTCCCTTCAGCGGCTTAGGGTGCTCCATGAATTTAACACCACGATACTGCTCTTCGGTGAGCCTGTGGCGCTGTATCATCGTGCCCATGGCTCCGTCAAGAACAAGTATCTTTTCGCGGAGTGACACTGCTAAATCTCTCTTCACCATAATCTGGTTTTACGCAGCAAAAATACTGCAGGAACCCTATAAATCAAAACTTTTGATTATTTGACAATACCTGAGGTCTTTCCTTGTGTAATATGTTGCCACATCCTTACCATAACCACTGCAAGGCCTGCTATTATATAAGGTATTCGTCGCCTTCTGATTTTCAGTGTTTTATCGCCCCTGATTATTTCCGTCACCTTTCCTGCGACATTCATTTCGGTGGTCCACGGATCAGGTATCAGGGCAGCGTCGCCCCTCGTTTTAATAAACCTTGAGAGCTTGCCCTTTCTTACCTCGGTTATCCTGTGAACAACAAAACCGCCGTCGCGCCTGAGCGCCACCACCTTGCCGGAAGTCAGCGGTTTTTCAGGGTTAAGCGGGGTGATGATTATTTTGTCGCCGGGTTTTATAGCGGGCCACATGCTATACCCTCCTGCTGTGATGGTCACCTGTTTTCCCTCTTTCAGGAAAGATAAGGCTGCGGCCACAGATGTCTCTGCAGTGGTGTTTTCACGAGCCATGAGGTAATCATGTATGCTGCTGTCAGGCAGGAACTGCAACCGGCTTATCTTCACTGATGAGGCCAGATCCGCAACGGATGCCACCAGGCGGGATGTAGCATCACTGTCCCAGTTCTGCTGGATGCAGTTGGCCATAATCAGACCGGCAGCCTCTGCTCCCGAAAGAGGCTCCGAAATGTTGGACCTGCCATGACTGATTATCCACAGGTGATCCACGCCGGAGCTCCGGGGTTCATCATTGCGGTAGACCGGAGTGCTGTGCATCACCCATCTGCCGCCATCCTTCATAAATATCAGCCTGTCGTCATGAACAACCCTGTCGCCCTTTCGGTCGAAGATCCCGGCAAGGGTTGTCTTGCCGCTTCCCGAGCTGCCTGTGAAAACCCACCCCCTGCCGTCGCATATTACTCCTGATCCATGAATCATTATTCCTCTGTTTATTCCGGTAAGGAAATAAAGAATCAGTCCATCGAGAGGATAAGGCAGAGGATCAATCTCTGTGCCGGCTTCATCAGTGAAAAGCTGCCATTTCATCTCTCCCCGGGGAATGATCAGCAGGGGATATCGCACAGGATCTTTAAGCGAAGCCTTAACATAGGTCATGTTGTTGCCAGTGGCCACTTCCCAGAAAGGTTCGCCTGATTTACCCGGGCCTTCCGGAGTCTCTTCGACATGCTGCGCATCAAAGACTTTTACAGCTTCGGAAGGGATAATCGCCTTCCCGGGGCTAACTTCAATCATGAGCGCGGGCTCTCCACCGGCTTCAACAGTAAAAGCAGTAAAGCGTTCATCAAGCCTGATATTCACACTATCGTCAGACTGAAGACGAATCCTCTTTCCGGCTATGATCAGATCAATTATCAATATTCTCTGAAATGAAGAAATTCCCGAACCTGCTTAAGAAACAGCATGATATCTTTTTCCGCTTCGGCCTGGTCAACTTCGAACTCTTCTGCCACCCTGGCTGTTATATCTCTGATGTCGCGTTTCCCGTCAATCAGTTCCCAGATAAATACTCCCGTCTCATTCAGCCTGTACAGCGAATCCATGTCGGCAATATTATCTGTGAGGGGGATGAGCAGGCATTCGTCATTGATCCTGCGAAATACCACTCTTGGTGAATGTGACGGTATTGCGGATACTGATATCATTAATTCAATTTCACTCAAAGGTAGCCAATTTCGGCCTATCTTTGGAAATGTAAAATCAGGCACATTATGTCAAAGAAGAAACAGGGAACAAAGGGCGCCGGCGTTGATCAGAAAAAGTTAATTGAACTGATAACCGGCGCCATGTCAAAAAATCCTAAACAATCACTGAATTACAAGCAGATAGCTTCAAGGCTCCAGATCACTGAAAATGACGAAAAACGGTCGCTTTCCGAAGCTCTGCTAAGGATGAAAAAGGACGGACTGGCAGAGGAAAAGGAACACGGGAAATATCTCCTGAAAGACGTCGGAGGATATATTACCGGAACCATCGATCTGACCAAATTCGGTTACGCTTTTGTCATCTCCGGGGAATCGGAGGGTGATGTTTTTATTGCTGCGCGTAACCTGAACACAGCCCTCCACGGCGACCAGGTCAAAGTGCGTCTCCATGCACGTGCTAAAGGCAAGAGACCCGAGGGAGAAGTAGTTGAAATATTAAACAGGTCGCGCTCTTCCTTCGTCGGGACAATTGAGCTGACCCCTCAGTTTGCCTTCCTGATACCCGAAAACAAAAATATGCCCTTCGACCTTTTTATTCCGCTCTCAAAGCTTAACGGCGCCAAACAGGGTCAGAAGGCAGTGGCGAAGCTGCTTGAGTGGGATCAGCGGTCACGCAACCCGGTGGGCGAGATAACCGAAGTGCTGGGTTACCCGGGAGAAAATGACACCGAAATGCATGCCATCCTTGCTGAATTCGGACTTCCCAATAAGTTTGAACCTGAGGTTGAAAATGCTGCCGAAAAGATCTCCGCTGAAATAACACCTGAGGATATTGCAGCCCGGCGCGACTTCCGCAATGTGCCCACATTCACTATCGACCCGGAAGATGCCAAGGACTTTGATGATGCACTCTCTTTCACCAGACTGCCCAATGGCAATGTTGAGGTAGGCGTTCATATTGCTGATGTCACTCATTATGTTACTCCCGGCACCATCATAGAAAAGGAGGCTCAGGAGCGCGCCACATCCGTTTATCTTGTTGACCGCACTGTACCCATGCTGCCCGAGAGGCTCTCAAATCATATATGCTCACTTAATCCGTTTGAAGATAAGCTGACTTATTCAGCGGTCTTCGAGCTTGACAGCAAGGCTTCCGTCATTAACGAGTGGTTTGGGCGGACGATAATCAAATCCGACAAGCGCTTTTCCTATTCAGAAGCCCAGAAAGTCATTGACACCGGTGATGGTGATATGAAAGATCAGCTGCTTACACTCCATAACCTGGCACAGAAGCTGCGTGCAAAACGCTTTGCCTCCGGCTCTTTTTCCTTTGAACGGCTCGAGGTCAAATTCAACCTGAGTGAGACGGGTACACCGCTGGGAATTCTCTTCCGCGAGTATGGCACCTCCAACCAGCTCATCGAGGAATTCATGCTTCTTGCCAACAGACGGGTAGCAGAATATGTCGGGAAAAAACTTCACGGAAAAATTTTCGTTTACCGGATCCATGATAAACCTGATCCCGAAAAACTGAATTCTTTCAGTTATTTCATAAAACGCTTTGGGTATTCCCTTGACACTGAGAATGTAAGAGGTCTGCCTGCTGCGATGAACAAGCTGATGGATGATGTCTCGGGAAAGACCGAACAAAACCTGATTGAGACACTTGCTCTCAGATCAATGGCAAAAGCAGTTTATTCCACTGACAACATTGGCCATTACGGACTTGCTTTCAGCCACTATACACATTTCACCTCTCCCATCAGGCGGTACCCTGATATGATGGTTCACCGCCTTCTTACAAAGTATCTTGAAGGCCAGCCAATACGCGACGGCGATAAGTTCGCAAAGATGTGCGAGTATTCATCGAAGAGGGAGCGCCTTGCCACCGATGCCGAGAGGGCCTCGATCAAGTACAAGCAGGTGGAGTTCATGAAAGATAAGATGGGGCAGGTGTTTGAAGGAGTTATTTCCGGCGTCACCGAGTGGGGCATTTATGTTGAGATCATTGAGAACCAGTGTGAAGGCATGATAGCCATCAGGGAACTGCAGGATGATTATTTTGAGTATGATGAAGTGAACTACTGCATCAGGGGAAGACATTCAGGGAAGGTATATATGCTGGGTGACAAGATCAAGGTGGAGGTCGTCAAGGCTGATCTTCAGAAGAGACAGCTCGATTACCGGCTTGCCTGATCGCTCTTTATCAGTTCAAGAAGCCTGCCAAGGGCTTCAGCCTCAGGGACATTCTTCATGACTGCTTCCGTGCCTCTGTAGATATGAACCCTGCCTTCAGCTGCACCTACATAACCGTAATCTGCCCCGGCCATCTCACCGGGACCGTTTACCACACAGCCCATCACGGCGATCTTCATCCCTGTCAGATGTGATGTGGCGGCCTTTACTTTTCGTACTGCTTCTTCAAGATTGAACTTGGTCCTGCCGCATGTGGGGCATGAGATATATCTTGTACGTGTAATGCGTGCCTCAGTTGCCTGAAGGATTGAAAAAGCAAGTCTGCGAAGCGCTTCTCCCTGAACCTTTCCCCTGTTCGATATACAGAGCCCGGCCGGCCGTCGTGCAATGAAAAAACGACCAAGTAATGATGATGCCCGAATGCATAGCTTCCCGAAATCATCTTCATTAAAGACAGGATTTAAAACTCCGTCTATGTTCTGAGATTCATTACAGGCAGTCAGCTCTGTGGCGTTCAGTGTTAATAGTTCACCGTGATAAATTTCTTCCTGTTCGTCCCTGAAGATGCCGTCATGTTCAGTATATACCTGAGGAAAGTAACGGTCTTTGGACTTCCTGTAGTTCAAAGGCGGGCATGGCTCCTTCATCCTGCCGGATGTTCCTGCTATTGATTTTATTATTTCCCTGGCTACCGGGATTTCTTTTTCCGGAGCTTCGCTAAGCGATACCCTTATTGTGTCACCGATGCCCTCTGTGAGTAATGTTCCTATTCCTGCGGCGGAGATGATCCTTCCATCCTCTCCCTCCCCGGCCTCGGTGATACCGAGATGAATTGGATAATGCATTCCCTCCTGTGTCAGCATTCTTACCAGGATGCGGTTTGATTCAACCATTATCCGGGTATCTGATGACTTCATAGACACCACGAGATTATTGAAGCCTTCACCGCGAAAGATCTTCAGGAATTCTATTGCCGACACCGCCATACCCTCCGGGGTATTCCCGTAACGCGTCATGATGCGGTCGGAAAGCGAGCCGTGGTTAACCCCTATCCTTACGGCAGTGCCATTGGCGGTGCATATCTTAATCAGCGGCAGAAGACGTTCCCTGATGCGCTCAAGCTCACCAGCGTACTCGCTCTCAGTAAGCTCCTGCCTGATGAATGAGGCCCGCCTGTCAGCATAGTTGCCCGGATTGATACGTACTTTTTCCACTAAACGTGCTGCAACCTCAGCAGCAGCAGGATTAAAATGTATGTCTGCGCACAGGGGCGTGACAAAGCCTGCCTTGCGCAGCTCCCTCTTTATATTGCCGAGATTTTCCGCCTCCCTGATCCCCTGGGCCGTCAGTCGCACAAGCTCGCCGCCGGCTTCAATTATTCTTATACACTGGCGAACGCTTGCATCAGTGTCAAGGGTGTCAGTATTGGTCATACTCTGAACACGCACGGGAAGATCGCCTCCCATGCTCAGGCTGCCGATATGGATTATCTGTGACTTAAATGACATTCCTGTCACGTGGTTATCTCCCAGTCATATCCGTCTTTGCGGTCTTTCACTGTAATGCCGAGCTCACTGAGCCTGTCGCGTATCCGGTCTGACACATTCCATTCCTTCCTGGCTTTGGCCTCCTGCCTCATGTCAAGCAGCAGCGCCAGGACCCCGGCAAGTTTTTCGTTTCCGCCTTCCTCTTCCGCCCTGAGTCCAAAAATATCATGTACAAACGTTTTGAAAGTCCCGGTCAGCGATTTTATATCATCAGCAGACAGTTTTTCCTTTCCGTCACTTGCCAGGTTAATTATTCTGACAGCATCAAAAAGCTGTGCCAGTGCAATGGGAGTGTTAAGGTCATCATTCATGGCATCATAGCACTTCTGCGCAATACCTGTAACGTCAACGGTGGAGGTGCTGTCAGGCTTCAGGTTGGCCAGCGTCCTTTCGGCTGCCAGCAGCTTCTGCAATCCCAGTGATGCGGCAAGAAGCGCCTCATTGCTGAAGTCAAGGGTGCTGCGGTACTGAGCCTGGAGCATAAAGAAGCGTATGGTCATGGGTGAGTAAGCCTGCATCAGCAGCTTGTGGTTGCCTGTAAAAAGCTCATCAAGGGTGATGAAATTCCCCAGTGACCTTGCCATCTTCTGTCCGTTGATGGTTACCATATTGTTGTGAACCCAGTACCTTACGGGTGCATGACCCATCGCTGCCGTGCTCTGTGCGATCTCGCACTCATGATGAGGAAAGATCAGGTCCATGCCTCCCCCGTGAATATCAAAAATTTCTCCCAGATACCTGGTGCTCATGACTGAGCATTCCAGGTGCCATCCCGGGAATCCCTCGCTCCAGGGTGATGGCCATCGCATTATATGACCCGGAGAGGCTTTCTTCCACAGTGCGAAATCAAACTGGCCATGCTTTTCTTCCTGCCCTTCAAGAACGCGGCTGTTGGCCTTCATCTCCTCAAGAACCCTTCCCGACAAAATGCCATAGGAATGGTTTTTATCATATTTTTCAACATCAAAATAGACTGAGCCGTTGGATACATAAGCATAACCGCTGGTTAAAAGCTTTTCTATCA
Source organism: uncultured Bacteroidales bacterium (assembly GCA_963849945.1). GTDB lineage: Bacteria > Bacteroidota > Bacteroidia > Bacteroidales > VadinHA17 > SR-FBR-E99. Next base: position 239,932 of record CAWKJD010000016.1, read on the forward strand.
TCTGCTGCTGCTCTATGATATGGCCGGTGGCACGCGGCTCAATCGAAGGTTCCAGGGTATTGAGCCTCTCCATCCCCCTGTGAAAGCTGTTCATATATTTCTGAACAACCTCCATGGGCTCGAGATGCTCCTGCCTTGCCTTCTGACTTATCTTGTCCTCACCGGTTTCATCGATCTCATTCTCGAGGTGCCCGACGTCAGTTATGTTGCGTACATACCTCACCTTGTAGCCCAGATGCATCAGGTATCGGTACAGCACATCGAATGTGACAGCCGGACGGGCGTGACCCAGATGGGATTCACTGTATACCGTCGGACCGCAGACATACATCCCCACAAAAGGGGGCGCCAGCGGCTCAAAGAGTTCTTTTTTGCGCGTCAGGGTGTTGTACAGATAAAGGGCACTTTTCATTGCGTACGCTCTTTATGCAAAAGTAATTCTTTTAGGGTAACAGAAACGACCACCCATACCATAAAACTACCCCGGGAGAGACGTTCCCGGGGTAGGTGTCCCATAAAACGGGACTTCTCCACTACACAAGGAGAAACCACACGCAGCGAGACAGGCTTTACAGACTGCCTTTACCTGGGTCGACTTTCAATATAAATTCAATTGCAGACATGTAGTTCTTACTCAAAAAACACAAAACAAACAACAGACTTTGACTTTCAACAAAAAATTAAGATGACTAAAGTAAAAATATAAATATCTTACCTGAAATGCAAGAATTTCATTAAATATTTTACTAAAATTTTTATTCTCGTACTATTTGACCCGCGGTTTGGCTAAAATGATATCAAAAATCCATATTAGTTTTCCGAGCCTGTGCGGATAGAAAAGCAGGGCTGCCATCGTGGAATGGCAACCGTACCTGTTTTTCATGAATTCAACGGATGGGAACAGGTCACCGGCTATGAAGATCATTTTTCGCCTTATGCCTTTCAGTGACCTCATGTTCTCCAGGAAAAGATCTTTCGGGCTCAGGGGTTTTGCCCGGCCCGGATAAAGGAGGTTAGCCCTGAAGGCAGCCACCCTCTCCTGCTCGTGACCCTCCAGGGCATTGAACACCGAAGGGATGACAATTCCATAAAACTTATTCAGGATGGTCATTACAACTCTCATTTCGCCTGCAATGCCTGCCACTGCCGCCTCAGACATCAGTTCCTCATCCAGGATCTTCTCCCCGTGCTTCTTTAGTAAAAGATATATATCAGTGTATAGCCTTAACTGAAACTCCCCTTTGACTTCGTGCTTGAAGATATGGTTGACCAGACCCAGTAACGCAGTCCCTGGCGGAAGTATAAATAAAGTTCTGCCGCCGGCTGAGACCACTTCCGGTTTATCCAGCGCCCTTCTTACAATCGCAGTGCCCTCCGGACCGAATAACCTGTGATGCAGGTCCACCGATATACCGCTGCGGTGAAGCTCCGGCAGATGATTGCCAAGATCAAGAATGATATGCCTGTACAGCGATGACTTCATAGGCCCTGAAACGAAGCCGGCCTTAATAAGTATGTCTCTTGCCCTGAGAACATCCTCCGGTGCAACAAGAAGATCCGCATCACTCATCTGCCTCAGTCCTCTTGAACCGTAAACCGAATGTTCCAGCGCCAGGCCCTTAAGAAGCAGTGCCCTGATGCCTTCATTCTCAAGCGTTGTAACAACTTCTGCCGCTGTTGCGGTGATGAATGAAACCCTGGCAATGGTTTTAAACCTTATACCCTCCAGGATGACCCGTTCATTTTCGGGAGCCGCTTCCGAAAGCCCCAGATCAATTATATTCTGCCAGACAAGCGCAGCAACGCCATGCCTTATCGCCAGGTCAGCTAAAAGCGCCCAGTCGGTGAGCGACCGGCAGGTGCTTTCTGCCAGCGCCCGCTCATCATCTGTGAAAGTGGTCCTGCTGAGAAGCAGCAGAAGTGTGATGACCTTTTCCTTTTCGCTGCCGGCAGTGGTCATCTGTACATCGATTTCTGCCTTGTGAACATTGAATAATATCTTCCCCCCGCTGACATAAGTTCATCATGCGGACCCTGCTCGACAATGCGGCCTTTGTCAAGCACAATAATACGGTCGGCCTCCCTGACATTGGCAAGACGGTGACTAATGAAGATGCATGTTCTTCCTTCAATTATCCTGTCAAGGTCAGAAAAGATCTCGTACTCCGAATCTGCATCGAGAGATGATGATGGTTCATCCAGAATAAGAACGGGTGCCTCGCGGTACATAGCCCTTGCAATGGCTATCTTCTGCCATTCTCCCCAGCTCAGCTCACGGCTTCCCTCGGTATGATGGCCAAGCATGGTTTCATAACCCTGAGGCAGGCTTTCCAGAAAAGATGCTATACCTGCCTTCGCGGCAGCGCTCCTGAGACGTTCCTGGTTGTCACTTCCCGCCATATCCGCCAGGCGGATATTTTCACCTGCCGTCATATAATAGAGCATGAAATCCTGAAAAACCACAGAAAAAAGTCTTCTGTATTCATCGGGATCAAAGGTGTCAATGTTGTGTCCGTCAAGCTTTATCCGGCCCGAATCGGGATCATAAAGCCTGCAGAGAAGCTTCACAAGAGTGGTCTTTCCTGACCCATTGGGTCCCACAATTGCGATCCTCTCCCCTTTATCGATTTTCAGGCTTATATTCTCCAGTGCCGGACTGTCAGAACCGGGATATGTAAAAGTCAGATTTTCAACAAGAATATTTTCAGTTAATTTAATTCCTGAGGGTTTTTCGTTATGAGGCATATCGCTCTCAATATCGAGGAACTGAAAGAGATCTTTAAGAAAGAGCTGGCTCTCTGCCAGTCCCGTGTAGCCCGAGACCGCATCGCGGAGATATACGAGCGCCTGCCTGAAGGCCAGAATATACATCGCAAGCTGGCCGGCTGTGATAGCTGATCTGGTATATGATATGGTAGCATAGATCAGCACACCTGCAAATGCGAGCACCTTCATAATGGAAGCAAGGCTTTCAATAACGGCGTTCTTTCTGACTACCACAATCTCAGGTTCTCTGGATGCGGAAAAATGCTTTTTGAAGAGCTTTTCGAAATACCCTGAAAGATCAAAGAGCCTGACTTCCCTTGCCGGTTTTTCGCCTGTAAGAAGCCAGCTGAAGTATGATGCCTGGCGGGAATGAGATGTCACGGACTTCCTTATGCCATAAAGTCTTTCCGTATTACGGATCTTCATCCACAGGACCGGCAAAAAAACGACTACAAGAATTCCGAGAGGTATGACCCCGAAAGTCCTCAGCACATATCCCATAGCCAAAAATGAGACCGCACCCCGCAGAAGAAGAATAAAATCCGAAACCATGCCTGCCGGTCTCCAGGAGATATCCCTTTCTGCCCTTGCAAGTTTATTATAGAATTCGGGGTCTTCAAAAAACTTTAATCCAAGATTGGAAGAATGGTTGTGAATCAGTGAGGCAATGTGATTTTCAAGCAGGTAAGACTGCTTTTTTGAAATGAACTGTCCAAGTGAAGATAGCAGGTCATCTGCAAACAGGGTTAAAGCCATTGCTATGATAAGACCCGTAATTGAACCTGCCGTTGACGTCTGTCCGCCATCCGCTCCTCCTGTAAGTCTGTCAACATAATACCTTATCAGAAAAATTGCCACCAGAGGCAGGAAAGACCTGATGATCAGTATCAGCAGATTAATGATTGTCTCTTTTCGGGAGCTGTCAAGCAGGATATCAACAGCTCTTTTTATAGTTCTTTCCTGACCCGGCATTTTATAAGGATATTTACAAAGATAGTAAGAACGAAGTATCCGGCATCAGATGGCTACTGCCCTTATGTTGGCAACTTTCTGTTTGTCAGTAACTGCGGAATTCTTACTTTTGTGATAAATAATTACTTCCGGCAGTTCAAATAGTTGTTGTTTAATGTAACCTTTGTGTGAGGGGGGAGTTATAATACGAAAAACCAGTCATGAAGAGAACCATTCTGTTGTTGATGATGCTGTTTCTCATTGCAGGGACTACTATGGCGCAAATCTTTGGCGACGGGAGTCTGACCAATCCCTATCATGGAATTAGTACAGGCAACTTTACCATAACCGGGACAAAGTACTTTAATGGTAATATTGGAGTGTCCGGCGGTACACTGACGATTACGGAAGGAACAAGGCTGATATCAATAAGCAGATATGCCTGCATACTAATCAGTGGTTCAGGACGAATAAGCGCCCAGGGAACGGCCGCCCGTCCGATATTATTTTCAGCTGATATCGACATGGACGGTATTATCGGAGAGCCACATGATTTCTGGGGTGATATTTACATTACTTCCACAGGTTCAAGTATTATCGATCACTGCGTCATTGAAAAAGGAGAACGGACGCGGTTGAAGTATTCAGGCGGAGCGTTGTATATCGGATCGTCATCTGTAACAGTAAATCACAGCACAATCAGGAACTGCTCTGCTTACAAAGGCGGAGGAATATATGTTGAAGCGGGATTTTCTCCCAGTATTTCAAATACGCTTTTCCTCAATAATATTGCAAATGAGCAAGGAGGGGCAATTTATGTTGCTGCAGGTTCATCTCCTGTAATCTCCAGTTCGGTCTTCAGAAATAACAGCTCTCTATCCGCAACATTAAAGGGAGGTACAATTGCTTCATTATCAGGCTCTCCTGCCATAGTAAACTCAACTATTGCATACAGCGGATCACCTGCCTCCGATGGCAAATCAATCTATCTCGAAAACTCTCCGAATTCAAGAATTATCAATTCGGTTATCTGGGGAGGATCTTCACATATCGGGCTCTCCGGAACTCCGTCTGACGTTTTTAACTTCTGTGCCATCGAGGGAGTTGCTTATGCCGGATGTATTAATCTCAGCAGCAACAACATCGCACCGGACGGGCCAAACTTTATCGACCCTGCCGGCGGAAATTTTAATCTGGAGTTTATATCTCCCTGCCGTGATATTGGCGCTGACAGTTATGCCGGTGTCACCATACCTCCGACAGATTTTATCGGATCAGGACGTATAGGAATAACTGATATGGGAGCTTATGAGATGATCTATAGCCGGTGGCGAGGAGGAACAACATACTGGTCAAGTGTCGCTAACTGGGACGCTGGATTACTTCCCGGATCAAGAAATATTATCATACCATCCGGAAAATCAAGTTACCCTGTTGCTGCTCCCGGCCCGGCTTTTACTCTTGCTTCAGGACTGAAAATGATTATGGAACCCGGCACTCAGGCTACATTCTCATCACTCTCCAATAACGGATCCATTGATATTCAGTCAGATGCCAGTGGTATTGCCTCGCTTTTAATGGGAAGCTATTCCGGGGCAGGCGGATCAGCGACGGTCAGGCTCTTCCTTACAGGCACTCCGCCTGATATCGACAGGTGGCACTACATAGCACCGCCCGTTACAGTGCCCAAAACAGTCTTCACAAATATTGAGCCTGACAACCTGTTGAGCTATGACGAAAGCAAGGTTACAACTGACGTGATACAGGGATGGCAGTGGCACGACGGATATGGAGGAACAACTCCTTTTACTAACCTCGAAGCAAAGAAAGGTTACGATGTGCTGGTTTTCAATGATACAACCGTTGTGTTCAACGGCCTCAAATCGCTTACCACAAGCATTGGACAGATAAACCTTTCGTTCAGCGGTTCGGGTAGTGACACTTCTCTTTATGGTTATACCCTCGTAGGTAACTCCCTTACCTGCGGAATTAACTGGGATAACGTGACACGGTCAGACCTGAACAATGTAAGAAACGGTATTTATTTAATACGAGATGGCGTCGATGTTTCATATGTGGACAGAGTTGGTACCAACGGAGGCTCAGCACATATCCCCCCTCTCCAGGGTTTCTTTGTAAAAACCAGGGCAACCGGCACCTATATAACAATCCCGAATAATGCACGCGAACACAATGCAACACCCAGATATAAATCAGCACAGATCATCCCCCTGGTCAGACTCACACTCGTCTCACCGAAATCGGAAGACGAAATGGTGATCAGGCTTGAGTCAATGGCTACCTATGATTTTGACAGTGAATTTGATGCAGAAAAGATGTTTGTCAGTGGCGGCAAAAGAGCGCTGATATATTCTGTAATGAAGGGAGAAAATTACTCTATCAACTCCATCCCCTGGCCTGAGACGAAGACGGAACTCCCCCTTACTCTTAAAATCCCGGAAGAAGGTACCTATAAGATTAAACGCAGTCAGCTTCAGGGTACGGGTAACTCAAAAGTGATTCTTATGGATATGGTTGCGGGGAAGAGCGTTGATCTCCTTGCATATTCAGAATATACTTTCTCTGCCCCGGCAGGAACGCTTGCAGGAAGGTTCATCCTGACTGTCTCCGCAAATAAAGCAGAAGTGTTAACAAAAGAGGCAGTTACAAGCTCTTTACAGATTTACTCTTTATCAGGAAAAGTGTGCGTGTTACCGCGTGGAAATGAATGGGACAATGTCTCCGGCAAGGTGAAAATATACGATATTACGGGAAGGGTGATCATGGCCGGGAACGAAGAGTGGTTCAACTCCGGAGAAGTAAAGGAATATTATCTCCCGGAAGCAGGCGGATTGCTGATAGTCGAGTTGACAACAGGAGCAAAGAGATATCTTCAGAAGGTTGTGTTGCCAGGAAATTAGTTAATAGGTGCCCTGAACATTCAGTGTTGAAAAATGTTGGAGAGGGTGTAAATCAATTGTCTTATATTTGAAGCGCAATAGCAATCCATCAATGAGCAGAGAGAAAAGAAGGTATGTCAGGCCGGCGGTGATCCGCATAGAGCTTGACTATTCCATTTCTCTTGTTATGATGACTTCCGCACCGCCCAATCCCCCGCCGCACAGAAGACTGGGCGACTCACAACCCAATGATCCATTCTCATCGCCATTTTCTGACAAACCGTTCAGTTAAAAATAAGCAGAGACGCGCCAATTGCGCGTCTCTGCATTTTATGACCACTGAGTGGTTATCAATGGAGCAGGGTTATATCACCGGCTTCCTTGAACGGTCTGCCATTGGCATACTTTCCTTCAACGAGCCAGACATACACACCCTGAACACAGAGCTTACCCTTATAGTAACCATTCCACGGTTTGTTGATATCAAAAGTTTCGAAGAGAAGTGCTCCCCACCTGTTAAAGATCTGCAGGTGATAGTTAAGCACTGTCTCCCTTATCGGCGGGAAGAAGAACTGATCCATGGCATCACCGCTTGTAGGCAGGTCATCAATCTCTATCGGTCCGTCAGGATTTGGCTTGAAGACCGTGGCAAAGACGAGCTTGCCGAAAGGCTCCACAGTCACAGCAGGTGATAAAATATAGCTATCATAACATCCGTTGGCCGAATAAGCATGTAAGGTGATATCATAGATGCCTTCCTTTGTATACTTATGGTACGGATCGCGCAGATGCGACGTATCGCCGTCACCAAACTCCCATACGAAGCTGTCAGCACCCTCCGACAGGTTAAAGAGTCTCACCTTTTCATCATTGACATAAACCTTGACAGGTGATACCTCAAAGTAAGCTTTGGGTGCCTGGTAAACATGAACAATCTGTGTTTTGGAGTCCGTGCCGCCTGGACCTGTTACAGTCAGAGTGACCGGGTATGCGCCTGCCTGCACATAAGTATATACAGGATTCATTGCGTTCGAGGTATGGCCGTCACCGAAATCCCAGAAGTAGCTGGTGGCATACAGGGAAGTATTGTTGATCAGAACATTCCATGGCATACAACCTGAGGGTATCGAGTCAAACGCTGCTATCGGAGGTGTAGGCAGCACACTGACATTGTATGTCACCGTTTCAGTACAGATCACATTGCTTACTGTCAGACTCACGGCATATTCACCGGGTGCAGCATAAGTATGTGTCGGCGACATTGCTGTTGAAGTATTGCCGTCGGCGAAGTCCCACAGCCAGCTCCAGGTACCTGCATTGGTATTATTTGCGAAGCTGACGGTCGCATTCGGGAAGGTCTGCGAAACCGGTGTCGGGATGAAGGCCGGTACAGGTGTCGGGTAAACAACAACCGGATAAGTGGTCTCACTCAGACAACCGAAGAATGATTCTGTGGTGAGCTTCACATTGTATGTTACCGGAGCGATTGTCGCATTCATGAAGACATGATTGATGATATTTGAGCCGTATTCCGCCTGTCCATCACCATAGTCCCAGAAATATCTGAACGCTCCCGGCAGGAGTGAGAACATGACGCTCTCGCCTGAACAGATAGAGTCGTCACTGATCACGAAATCTGAAAGGATCTCAGGATAAACCGTTATTGAGTTTTCCATTGTCGAAACACATCCGTTTGCGGAAGTGACTTCAAGTTTCGCAGTGAAGTAAGCCAGTGCCGGTCCCGGATTAGGATAAACATGCGTCGCGTTGACTGTCGTCGATGTTGTAGCATCGCCAAAGTCCCACAGCACTGATGCATATCCTGTGGAGCCGTTGGTGAAATTCACCGTCAGAGGCTGGCATCCCGATGGAGTATCCACAGTGAACATGGCAACAGGCTTTTCAACCTGTACTACCAGCGTATCCAGTCCGATACATCCCTTGCTGTCGGTTACCTGGTATATCAGCCTGTAATAGCCTGACATTGAAGTATTGAATACCGGGTTCTCAATACTGTATCCGCTGAGCGGTCCGATATCGCCGAACCACCTGTGGCCGGTATACGTGAGTGATCCGCCTTCCGGATTACCATGAAGCTGAGTGGGTACACCGCCGCAGACAAGCAATGTATCTGCTGAAGCTATATGAGCTCTCGGAGGTGCATTGACAGTAAGAAGTGCTTCCCGTGTGTAATATAATCCGCACGGACCTGTTATCTCAATCCTGTAATGCCACCCTGTCATGAGAGTATCAGCGCTCATGATAACAAGCTGAGGCGTCTGGGTTCCCTGGTAAAGAGCGCCGTCACTCAGGCTGCTCCATCCGGTACCAGGATTGACCTGCCATACGGTTGTTTCACCGGCTCCGGTGTTGAACACCTGAGAGTAATATGTCACTCCGGTTTTGTTACACACCTCGGCATCGGCCGGTTCTGAGATGATCGTAGGCTCCATGTAAACCCTGAGCGGAGCAAACGATGATGTTACCGGGGGCAGACAGGTTCCGGAGACAACTGCCCTCACAAGGTAACCGTTCATTGTCAGATCAAGGTTGCTGATGGTGAGATCAGGTGAATTGGTGCCTGAATAGGTTGCGTTATCGGATACGTCATTAAATCCCGATCCGCTGTTGACCTGCCACTGGTAAACCAGGTTATCTCCTGCAGCCACGACACTGAATGTTGCATTGCCGCCTGGACAGCCCCTGAACTCATCGGGATGATCAGAGAGCTCCGGAGCAGTGTAAACAGTAAGCAGAGCTTCATCTGAAATCAGGTCAGGAGAACAGTCGCTGCCGATAACCACCCTGTAACGGGTGCCGTCCATGGTGCGTGCCGGACCAAAGACCATAAGTATCGGGGTCTGTACACCGATATAAAGGCCGGTGTTGGTCAGGTCTGTCCATGCGCCGCTGACAAAGGCCTGCCACTGATAAGTGAGGTTGGCACCGTCAGCAAGGGCTGAGAAGCTGGCTGTCATGAATTCGCAGATAGTTGAATCAGCCGGCTGTGTATTGATTATTGTCGCTATGGACACATCAAGCTGAACTGTTGCCGATCTTGCCAATGGCCCGCAGGTACCTGTCACCTCTACGCGGTAACGATAGTTGTCATACGTTCTGGGCACATTGGTCAGCGTGAGAGTATTGCTTGTTGCACCGGCATAAACACCGCCGTTGTTGACGATTTCAAAACCGGCACCTCCGCCTGTGTCAACAAACCATTGATAAGTGATTGCCGTACCCTGTGCCGTAATGGAGAACATAGTATTCGTATTCTCACATATCGATGATGAAACAGGCTGGGTAAGAATTTCCGGGGCGTAATTGACTGTCAGAAGAGCAGGGGCAGAGGTGACAGGCGGTGTGCATATGCCGGTCACAATGACCCTGAACTGATCCCCGTTCATTATTCTTTGTGTACCGTTCACCTTAAGGTTCATGGTTGACACGCCGAAATAAGTCGCGCTTTCTGTCAGATTGTTCCACGTTCCACCGGAGTCATCACTGCGCTGCCACTGGTATGTTGCTCCTGTGGTAACCCCTGCGTTAACTGTGAAGTCAGCAATAGCGTTCTCGCATAATATCACGTCATCTGGCTGATCAGTTATCTCAGGCAGTTCATTGACTGTCAGAAATGCAGGAAACGATGTTAACGCTGATCCGCATGTACTGCTCACAACAGCCCTGAAAGCATGGCCGTTGTCTGCCGATACAACGGAAGCTATTGTATAGGTGGCGCTGTTTGCCCCTCCGATCGGTCCCCAAGTGAGACCGCCGTCAGTGCTTATCTCCCACTGGTAAGAAGGATTCGTTGTCAGACCGGCATTGACAGTGAAAGTGACCGGATCAGTCTCGCAGACAGTAGCGCTGACAGGGTGCTGTGTTATCTCAGCCTGCCGGGTCACTGTAAGTGTGACAATATTAGATTCAACATAGGGAATACATGAGCCGGATACTCTTAATCTGTACTGGTAGCCGGACATCATCTCAAGAGCACTTACAACAGTGAGAGTACTTGTGTTCGCTCCCTGGTAACGTGCACCTATTGCAGGCGTCCACCCTGAACCCGGATTGACATACCACTGGTAAACCGGGTTGGTGGTAACTCCTGCGTCGGCAGTGAAGACAGCATCCTCACCGGCGCAGACAGAGGCTGATGCAGGCTGAGTTATAATCTCAGGCAGTTCACTTACAGAAAGGGAACTGCAGAACTGGTAATTGTACTGCACAGGCCTGACACTACAACTTCATATGAGCCCTCATCAGCTTTCTCAAGATTATTGATCGTTAGAACCGACGTCAATGCGCCACTGACATCTCCTCCGTCACTCAGGTTGACTCCGTCCTTGCGCCACTGATAACTCAACCCCGTCCCGCTGGCTGTCACACTGAAAGTAGCTGCCAATCCTTCACACTGAGCCACATTTGCCGGCTGGCCAGTGATTACTGCATTGTCATTCACCGCCAGCAGGACCCCTGTACTGGTAACTGTCGAACACAATCCGGTGATAACGCATCATAAAGCCCTTCGTCAGCCGTAGCAATGGTAGCTATGCTTAATGTTGCCGTTGTCGCTCCGTTGATATCCCCGCCGTCACTTAACAGTACTCCGTCCTTACGCCAGCGGAATGCCAAGTTTGTACCTGTTGCAACAACACTGAACGTAGCCGTAGTTCCTTCACACTGGGTCACTGCTGTTGGCTGTGTCGTAATGACTGCATTGTCATCAACCGCAAGGACCGCTGTCGCACTTGTTACATTCGTACATAATCCTGTTATTACCACATCGTAATTACCTTCATCAGCTGTGGCTGCATTATTTATTGTCAGTACGGACGTCAACACTCCGCTGATATTACCTCCGTCAATCAGGGCTGCACCTCCCTTGCGCCACTGGTAACTCAATCCGGTCCCGCTGGCCGTTACACTGAACGTCGCTGTCGTACCTTCGCACTTCGTAACATTTACAGGCTGTACTATGATCACAGCATTGTCATCCACCGATAACTGTACCGAAGAACTGATCTCTGTACTGCACTTGCCAGTGATAACTACATAGTATAACCCTTCGTCGGCCGTCTCTATATTATTAATAGTCAGGGTTGCTGTTGTAGCTCCGGAAATGTCGCCTCCGTCAATAATATTCACAGCTCCTTTACGCCATTGATACATCAGGTTCGTACCTGTCGCTGTCACACTAAATGTCGCTGTTGTACCCTCACACTGTGTCACTGCAACAGGCTGGGCAGTGATGACTACCTTGTCATCTACATTAAGTAATGCACCTGCCGATGTTGCCCCGGCACATTTGCCCGTAATTACTACTGTATACGTAGCCTCATCTGCCGTCGATATGTTTGATATCCTCAGGTTCGTGGTTGCCGATCCGGTAATATTGCCTCCGTCTGTAAGAACTACGCCGCCTTTCCTCCACTGGTATGTTAGCGGGCCCGTTCCGGTAGCTGATACTGTAAAGCTTGCCAGCGTACCTTCGCACTGCGTCGACATCAACTGGCTGAACTGTAATAATAACATTATCATCAACTGACAACTGTACCAGGGAGCTCGTTACTATTGAGCAGGTACCCGTTATTACTACATCATAGAACCCTTCATCGGCTGTCTCTATGTTTGCTATGGTAACTGCAGACGTGGCTGATCCGTTGATATCACCTCCCTCAACAAGGGCTACACCGCCCTTGCGCCACTGGTAGCTTAACCCGGTTCCTGTCGCCGTTACACTAAACGTTGCTGTAGTGCCCTCGCACTGTACAACACTTACCGGCTGCATCGTGATTACCGGCTTGTCGTTAACTGCCAGGACTGCTCCGGTGCTCGTCGCCGGCAAACATGTGCCGCTTACAACCACATCATACGTCCCTTCATTGGCAGTCTGTATATTGTTTATCGTAAGTGTACTGGTGTATACGCCGCTGATGGCAGGAGTGTTGCTTAACGCTGCTCCGTCCTTACGCCACTGGTAACTTATTCCTGTGCCTGTAGCCGTTACACTAAACACAGCTGTGGTTCCTTCACACTGAGTGACATTTGCAGGCTGACCAGTAATAACTACATTATCGTCTACCCCCAGTAGCGCTACCGTACTTGTAACATTACTGCACAGTCCGGTTACCAGAACATCATAACTGCCCTCATCTGCCGTGGCAATGTTAGATACAGTCAGGGTCGCCGTTGATGATCCGCTTATCTTGCCTCCGTCTGTCAGGGCTACGCCCCCCTTCCTCCACTGGTAACTAACCGGGCCTGTGCCGGTTGTTAATACCGTAAACACTGCATTTGTCCCTTCGCACTGCGTAACATTTACCGGCTGTCCAGTGATCACTACGTTGTCATTCACATTTAATTGTGCCGCTGCACTGGTAACCGTAGAACATTTTCCAGTAACTATAGCATCATAAAGCCCTTCATCAGCCGTAACAATGGTAGCTATGCTTAATGTTGCCGATGTGGCTCCGCTGATATCGCCTCCGTCGGTGAGGTTAATACCGTTTTTACGCCAGCGGTATGTCAGATTTGTACCCGTTGCAACAACACTGAACGTAGCGGTTGTCCCTTCACATTGTGTCACTGCTATTGGCTGTGTCGATATGACTGCATTATCATCAACCGCAAGGACCGCTATCGCGCTTGTTACATTTGAACATAATCCTGTTATTACTACATCATAATTACCTTCATCCGCTGTGGCTACATTGTTTAAGGTCAGGGTTGTTGTAGATACTCCACTGATATTGCCTCCGTTACTAAGGTTGGCACCTCCCTTGCGCCACTGGTAACTTAATCCGGTTCCGCTGGCAGTTACAGTGAATGTAGCCGTCAGACCTTCACACCTCGTGACATTTACGGGTTGTACCGCTATTACTGCATTGTCGTTAACAATCAGCGGCGCTGCATTGCTTACAACTGAACTGCATGTTCCGGTAACCTGAACGCTGTAATTTGCCTCATCAGCTGTTTCAATATTTGCTATTATAAGAGATGCTGTGGTTGCTCCGCTGATATCTCCTCCATCCGGCAGGCTAATGCCATTTTTAAGCCATTGATATGTAAGTCCCGTACCTGTGGCTGCAACACTGAACGTTGCTGTTGTACCTTCGCACTGCGTGACAGCCATGGGCTGTGAGGTAATGACTACTTTTGTGTTTACAGTAAGTATGGCGGGGTTACTTTCAGCAACAGGATTACACAATCCCGTTGCAACCATTTTATACCTGTAGTTATTAAAGCCTGCCGGTATATTTAAGACATTCAGGGTAGTTGATGTTGCTCCGAAATAGTTGCCTCCGTTGGCCACAGGAGTATATATTAAACCTCCATCGGAACTGACGTACCACTGATAAGTAAATGCATCGCTGGCAGTTGAAGTAAATGTGGCAAATCCTGCTTCACATACAGTTGCATCAACAGGATGCAGGGTGATGGCAGGACTGTTATTAACTGTAAGTGTTGCAGCACTGGTACGGACAGGAGCACAAGGTGCGAGCCCTATAACTCTTAATCGGTACATATAACCACTCATTGTCAGAGTGATATTGTTTAGCGTCAGGGATGTCGATCGTTACGTTATCATAAGTTGCATCATCAACAACGTCTGTATAGGTACCACCGTTATCAGTACTGATTTCCCACTGATATGAATTACCTGAAACTGTCGCGGCAAAGACAACCGCGTCACCTGTACATTTGGTCTGTGAAAGGGGTGGCATCAAAATGGTCGGCGCCGGATTAACCGTCAGCAATACAGATGACGGCGCTGTAGATATACATCCGCTGTTTGCATCTGTGACCATTAACTGGTAAGTCATGGTGACCGCCGGGTTGGCCGAAGGATGCTCTGCTGCCGGATTATTAAGGCCATAAGTTGGCAACCATGAGTATGTATAGCTGCCTGTTCCGCCTGTGGCTGAAGCTCCTACACCATTTGGTGTACCACCCAGGATAGCAGATTCTCCCTGGCAGATAGTTTCAGGGGTACCTGCATTTGGCACAGGGTTAGTATAAACGTTTATAGTATAAGGCTGAGGTATGCCGTAACACGCAAGAGGTACGGTTGTATTTTCGGCTACCTGTAAAGTATAGGATCCTGCAGCTGAAAAGCTGAGAAGAATAAAGTTGTCTGCCAGTCCGCCTCCCGCTACCCGGGTGGCGCCTGCAGGTACCGTCCAGACATATTCATTGCCCGGAATGAGATATGAACCGTTACCAATCTGGTACAGGTACGTTGCCGCTCCTGTACCGCATACAACAGTCTGGCCGGTTAGTGCAGGTGTGGCAGGTAATGACACAACAGTTATTGTTCCTGTTGCATTAACTGCACCGCATCCGCCTGTTAATGGTATACTGTAGTTAAATACACCCGCTGCTGTCGGTGTGCCGCTGATGGTGATAGTGTTCGCTGCCCATGATGCAGTTACACCAGCCGGTAATCCCACGGCTGCTCCTATACCCGTAGCCCCTGTCGTGGTGTGAGTTATAGCTGTAAGGGGTGTGTTGATACAGAGCGCCGGCGTGGAAGAGGCAGCGCTTACAGTATTATTTGTAATGACGCCGATAATCCCATTTGCAGTTACAGCTCCGCAACCGCCGGTCAGCGTTATCGTATAGTTATACGGGCTCCCCACGGTAACGCTTGGCGTACCGCTGATAGTTACCACATTCGCAGCCCAGTTGCCGGTAACTCCTGTCGGTAATCCCGTTATGGTGGCTCCTGTTGCCCCTGTGGTAGCATATGTGATATTTGTTATCGGAGTGTTGACACAGACTGTCTGGTTATCCGTTCCAACGGCCGATGTCCTCGTTATAGTATTATTTGTAATGACACCGATAGTCCCGTTTGCAGTTACAGTTCCGCATCCTCCGGTCAGAGTTATCGTATAGTTGTACGGACTCCCCGCGGTAACACTTGGCGTACCGCTGATAGTTACCACATTCGCAGCCCAGTTGCCTGTAACTCCTGTCGGTAATCCCGTTATGGTGGCTCCTGTTGCCCCTGTGGTAGCATATGTGATATTTGTTATCGGAGTGTTGACACAGACTGTCTGGTTATCCGTTCCAACGGCTGATGTCCTCGTTATTGTGTTGTTGGGAGTGACCCTTATTGTTCCCGTCGCTGTGCCTGCTCCGCAACCGCCGGTCAGAGTTATCGTATAGTTATACGGACTCCCCGCGGTAACACTTGGCGTACCGCTGATAGTTACCACATTCGCAGCCCAGTTGCCTGTAACTCCTGCCGGTAATCCCGTTATGGTGGCTCCTGTTGCTCCTGTGGTAGCATATGTGATATTTGTTATCGGAGTGTTGACACAGACTGTCTGGTTATCCGTTCCAACGGCTGATGTCCTGCTTATTGTGTTGTTGGGAGTGACCCTTATTGTTCCCGTCGCTGTGCCTGCTCCGCAACCGCCGGTCAGCGTTATCGTATAGTTATACGGACTCCCCGCCGTTACACTCGGTGTGCCAGTAATCGTAACCACATTCGCAGCCCAGTTGCCTGTAACTCCTGCCGGTAATCCCGTTATGGTGGCTCCTGTTGCCCCTGTGGTAGCATATGTGATATTTGTTATCGGAGTGTTGACACAGACTGTCTGGTTATCCGTTCCAACGGCTGATGTCCTCGCTTATTGTGTTATTTGGTAGTGACACCTGATTGTCCCGTTGCAGTTACTGTTCCGCATCCTCCGTGTCAGAGTTATCGTATAGTTATACGGACTCCCTGCGGTAACGCTTGGCGTACCGCTGATAGTTACCACATTCGCAGCCCAGTTGCCCGTAACTCCTGTCGGTAATCCCGTTATGGTGGCTCCTGTTGCCCCTGTGGTAGCATATGTGATATTTGTTATCGGAGTGTTGACACAGACTGTCTGGTTATCCGTTCCAACGGCTGATGTCCTCGCTAATTGTGTTGTTGGGAGTGACCCTTATTGTTCCCGTCGCTGTGCCTGCTCCGCAACCGCCGGTCAGCGTTATCGTATAGTTATACGGACTCCCTGCGGTAACGCTTGGCGTACCGCTGATAGTTACCACATTCGCAGCCCAGTTGCCTGTAACTCCTGTCGGTAATCCCGTTATGGTGGCTCCTGTTGCTCCTGTGGTAGCATATGTGATATTTGTTATCGGAGTGTTGACACAGACTGTCTGGTTATCCGTTCCAACGGCTGATGTCCTCGTAATTGTGTTGTTGGGAGTGACCCTTATTGTTCCCGTCGCTGTGCCCGCTCCGCAACCGCCGGTCAGAGTTATCGTATAGTTATACGGACTACCAGCGGTAACACTTGGCGTACCGCTGATAGTTACCACATTCGCAGCCCAGTTGCCCGTAACTCCTGTCGGTAATCCCGTTATGGTGGCTCCTGTTGCCCCTGTGGTAGCATATGTGATATTTGTTATCGGAGTGTTGACACAGACTGTCTGGTTATCCGTTCCAACGGCCGATGTCCTGTTAATTGTGTTGTTGGGAGTGACCCTTATTGTTCCCGTCGCTGTGCCTGCTCCGCAACCGCCGGTCAGCGTTATCGTATAGTTATACGGACTCCCCGCGGTAACACTTGGCGTACCGCTGATAGTTACCACATTCGCAGCCCAGTTGCCTGTAACTCCTGTCGGTAATCCCGTTATGGTGGCTCCTGTTGCTCCTGTGGTAGCATATGTGATATTTGTTATCGGAGTGTTGACACAGACTGTCTGGTTATCCGTTCCAACGGCTGATGTCCTCGTTATTGTGTTGTTGGGAGTGACCCTTATTGTTCCCGTCGCTGTGCCTGCTCCGCAACCGCCGGTCAGCGTTATCGTATAGTTATACGGACTCCCCGCGGTAACGCTTGGCGTACCGCTGATAGTTACCACATTCGCAGCCCAGTTGCCCGTAACTCCTGTCGGTAATCCCGTTATGGTGGCTCCTGTTGCCCCTGTGGTAGCATATGTGATATTTGTTATCGGAGTGTTGACACAGACTGTCTGGTTATCCGTTCCAACGGCTGATGTCCTCGTTATTGTATTATTGGGTAGTGACACTGATAGTTCCCGTCGCTGTTACCGTTCCGCAACCTCCGGTCAGCGTTATCGTATAGTTATACGGACTCCCTGCGGTAACACTTGGCGTACCGCTGATAGTTACCACATTCGCAGCCCAGTTGCCTGTAACTCCTGTCGGTAATCCCGTTATGGTGGCTCCTGTTGCCCCTGTGGTAGCATATGTGATATTTGTTATCGGAGTGTTGACACAGACTGTCTGGTTATCCGTTCCAACGGCTGATGTCCTGCTTATTGTGTTGTTGGGAGTGACCCTTATTGTTCCCGTCGCTGTGCCTGCTCCGCAACCGCCGGTCAGCGTTATCGTATAGTTATACGGACTACCGGCGGTAACGCTTGGCGTACCGCTGATAGTTACCACATTCGCAGCCCAGTTGCCTGTAACTCCTGCCGGTAATCCCGTTATGGTGGCTCCTGTGGCTCCTGTGGTAGCATATGTGATATTTGTTATCGGAGTGTTGACACAGACTGTCTGGTTATCCGTTCCAACGGCTGATGTCCTGCTTATTGTGTTGTTGGGATTGACATTAATTGTAACTGTTTTGGGAAGACCTGGCACAGCATTACCACATGCATCCTGAGCAGATGACAGGGTATAGGTATGAGGTCCGGCAGTCAGAATACCAACATTTATATCTGTACCCGATACATAATTCAAAACAGGGGAGCCTGCATATTCCGGAATCGATAATGTATAGTTGGGAGCTCCGCTTACAATTGTAACCCTAATTAAGCTTGGCTGGCCGATGCATACATCTGTGCCGGTAATAGTAGCCCCTGTCGGACTGGAACCGATAGTAATAGTAATATTATCCGATACTGCTCCACAAGGGCCCGCAGGATCATCAGTTGTAAGAATCAGGGTAACTGTACCTGCCGTTCTTTCTGCTGCACTAGGTGTATAAATGGCGTTTAAAGCATTTGCATTAGGATTATAGGTTCCTGTACCTCCGCTCCAAGTGCCCCCAGTGGCACCGCCGCCTATTGAGCCTGCAAGCGTGGCAGTGGCAACTGCGCATATTGACTGGTCGGGTCCGGCATTGACAGTGGCAGCGGGACTGATAGTGACAATCATTGCATCGCTGACAGCCGGACATGGTCCGGCCGGATCATCTGTTGTAAGTGTCAGGGTCACAGTTCCGGCTGATCGGTCAGCCGCACTGTGGGTGTAAGTGGTATTCAGGGCAGATGCATTTGCAAAGGACCCGGTACCCGACGTTGTCCATGTCGAAGATGAGGCGGAACCACCACGCGTACCTGTAAGTGAAACAGTTGCTGTTGAAGAGCAGATATTCTGGTCAGCTCCGGCATTTACCGTTGCAGGATTACCTATGGTAACAGTAATGGGGGCAGAAAGCGGGCTTGGACAGAGAGAAGGTACAATACCGTATGTTTGGACAGTGTAATTACCTGACTGGGCAACTGTACTTAAAACTATCGTGCCTGAGGTTGCTCCCACTACAGCAGAGCCATTACGATACCACTGGTACGAAGATATGGCAGGCGGTGTATTAGGATTTGCTGTCAAGGTAATTGAGCTTACACCATCAAAACAGAAGTCGGGATTGTTTCTTGTAACCGTTGGCGTATTAGGTATTGGATTTATGACGAGAGTAAGAGGAGCTGCCGGAC
Source organism: uncultured Bacteroidales bacterium (assembly GCA_963849945.1). Taxonomy (GTDB): domain Bacteria; phylum Bacteroidota; class Bacteroidia; order Bacteroidales; family VadinHA17; genus SR-FBR-E99. The sequence continues at coordinate 259,230 of CAWKJD010000016.1, forward strand.
CTTCACAGCCATTGACCCCGCTGGTCTGGGTTGCATAATAGGTATATGATCCTACAGCAGTCTGACCATGGGCATAAGGATTACCCGTAAAAAGCAGGTTTGTAAGCGCAGCATCTGAATACCAGTTTATAGTATTACCTGCCACTGTGATTGAGGCAGATATCGTCGCAGGAACGCTCCCAAAGCAATACGTTTGAGGAGAAACAACTATCGGGACCGGGGGTGCATCAATAACCTCAATGATGAAGGATCTATCAACATAATTAAGGCTTTGATCCACAAAAGGATTACACTTATTCCAGTCCTTCAGATATACATAAAACCTTTCTCCTACACTACAGGTTGCCGGAATTGTAATAACATCAGTAAGTGTACCCGGGTTGGGGGGTGCAAGCGGACCAAGAACAGGTCCTACATAACCATCGGCAGCATTAGCTATATTTGTGCCACCAATAAGCACATCTCCGGTAATTGTGTTCGCGATGGCTCCCACAGGGGTTTCACCGTAGACAAACTGGATTGTACGAGGAGATTCGTTATCATAATCAGCCGGATTAAGAGGAAAAGGAACAACCGGGTTCTGGCAGTTCCATCTGCTGATATCCCTGAGAACAATATCATGTTTAATACCTTCACATACATAAACAATATCAACATCCCCTGTTGTTGTCTCCTGCATTTGAAGCAATCCGTCCCCATCAGCCGGATCATCACGGCCATGAACAACAAATACACCCTGTGCCGCATAAAACTCATTACACGGATTCTCTGACAGTCCATGTCCCGACATAAGCACAGTTTATATTCGAGGAAAAGGAATGATATTGTGCAGGGGGGAGGTCATCGTCAAAGGCGGAAACATATGTCCATATCGGGGACCCGTCACCCCAGTCAATGCTCCAGCTGCTTCCTTTAAGAATTCCGGTTGGTAAGGCCCCTAAATGGGCTACCTGCAAAGTACCCTGAGCTCCCAGGTTAACGCATTCCCCGAAGTTTCCGAAGAAATTAAAGAGCTGTATCTTAGGGCATGGAAGAGTAATAAAGGGTAGTCTGACCGGAAAAGCTTGAAGCGTTCCACCAGAACTCTCAGCTACGATGTAAGCAGCATGTTGCCGGTTCACATCAAACAAAGAAAATATTTGTGATAAAATCAAATTTTGTTGACCTGCAATTATCGGAATTGCTATTGAAACTACCCTGCCTCCGGTAGGTCCGGCCAATGCCCAGGTCTTTACCTGTGCAGAAGTAAAAGCAGTAACAACATTTGAGTTAAATATGATGAGATAAACAGTTCCGGTCATATTTATTCCATAATTGAGCTGGACGCTCAAAGGACCAACTGTACCAACTGATGGAGTTGTAGCTACCCATGTTGGCGCCTGTGCTGAGATAGCGGTTGTAGTCATAAAGACTACTACTGCGGCTAAGGTCTTGATGAGCTTCATATATTTATATCTTTAATTTACCCGGACTGATCAGTTAAATCGCTAAATGCAACCTTTATAGGTAAAAAGATGACTCTTATAATGAAAAGATGGTTGCATGCCAGTTCCGATAAAGTTATGATTTATGAAAAAATAGTTTTTGACTAAATACTAACAAGCACAATAAGTTACGAACATACAACGTATAAGTAGTTCCAAAAGTGCAGAGGCAAAGGCTTATTTAGTAAATTGTTTTAACTTGCATAATATGAAAAGAATAATTTTGTTCGCAATTCTCCTGGCTACAGTATTTGTAGCAGCAGGACAGCATGAGATTGAGTTTGCCGGAATATTTCACGGCAAAGAAAAGACAGAATGTAATGCAAGAGTAGAACTTAGGGATTCTACAATCAATTATCAGTATAACCCTGATAATGATACTTATGTAGCCGTTTCGGTTATCCGGTATTTCTATAATGAGAGTTGGAATATAAACATTGTGATTAAAAAGACTCTGCCGGAAAGAACAAATGTCTATCGACAGACCTTTGAATATGACAATGACCAGAATATAGTAAAATACATTTACCAGATATGGGCAGAAAATGGATGGCGTGATAATCTCATTAATGAGAGAACCTATACTCCTGAAGGGCTAATTGATACAGAGGTCTTCATCAGAGAAAATGCCCAGAGTGTATTTGCCCCGTATCAGAGACATTTTTATTCCAGTGAAAATGGAAGGATCACCGGATATATCAGACAGGTAAAAGATGCATCAGGAAACTGGTATGATTTTTCCAGCCATCATTATGTTTATGATGAACTCGGCAGGCTTACAGTTCTGTATGGAAAATATTTTAACGGTGACGTTATTTACTGGGAAAGGACGTCGGTCTATGGTGAAGATGGAAATGTCTCAGAGAGATATCTTAAAATCCTGAGATATGATCCGGTACTTAAAATGAATATTCTGACTAACAGCACATTGGAGAAATATCATTATAATACCTATAACGATGCAGATACGACCTATAATTTTAGTTGGATAAACGGAGAATGGGTACATGCCAGTAAAGACATTAATTACTTCTCGTTAATTAAAGGAAAAAAAGTCAGTATATGCCATAAAGGCAATAACATTTGTGTCTCGTCAAATGCAGTCAGAGCTCATCTTGAGCATGGGGATCATCTTGGGCAATGTGTCAGTAAGGATGAAAACTTGAATGAGCATAAACCAAAACCCAAAAAGGACAGCATAGCAGGGTTCATTATTTATCCCAACCCTGCCCGCAACTATATCAGTATAAACATAGATTGTAGAGACAAGAACTATTTCTGTGCTGAAATACTTTCTTCTGACGGAAGAGTTATGGCAACAATCGATGTAACAGGAAAAGAGGAATTCCGTGTTGATATTTCCCGATTCCGCGAGGGTACATATTACTTAAAAATGCAAAAAGAAAAAGGCTTTGATACCAGACCCTTTATCAAGAATTAGAATGAAGTAAAATAAGGAAGGCTGGATATCAAAACCCTTTATCTTGAAGCAGTAATTATAGCTTTTATACCATTTTTAAAATTTTGCCAGACAAATTCCTTTAACCAGGGCCACATGGCATCTGTCCACCTTTGCGGATGAATGTTAAGGATAACCCTTCCTGATATTTTTCCTGAATTAATTGCCGAAATTATGTCCCGGGTTGTTCTGAAGTTATGGGATGCCTCCGTTAGCATTGCTTTGCCCCCGGGTATTTTATCACGAATATTTGTGGCAGAACCGTTCCAGCGACGTCCGGTATCAGTAAGGTAAAACACAGAGCTATAGTCAATATCCAGATAGGGCTCGCAAATCACTCCCTCGGATTTGTAACTGAAGTGTTTCCACAGGTCGCGGTTATCAACCGGCTGCAATGGATCGCCATGCATTGAAGCAATTTTAACAGGATAATACTTCCTGAGGTAATTCAGATTCTTCCTGAAACTACTGAAGGCTTCTCTCAGCCTTTCATCCTCTGATGGAGTGACTCTTGCCTCACGGCTGAGATCCTCATAATGGTAAGCAAGCTCATGACCCAGAGCAACAACCTTCTGAATTATCTCGGGATTCCTGAAAGCTGTGCCTATCCTGAAATGGTAACTAGCCCTGACACCATAGACACTCTCTATCTCAGCCATTTTCAGTGCACGCTCCGGGTATTTGTCAACATCATGCCTTAAAACAATCACCCGTGAACCATTCCGGATCACGAATTTCTCAAAGCTTTGAAATTCATATTCATTCACCTTAAGGACCTCCAGCAAATTCCTATATAACTTAAGGGTAAAATCAGCCATTATGGTTCCTTAAAAAACTGTAATAATCCGGATTGTTCTTTAACTCTTTAATGGTTGAAGGAAAACCTTCAAATATACTGACTAGAAATGCCGTTATGTCAATTTTATCCTTTAACATTATTGACCGTCTTTTTGACCATTCAGATTTCAGGTCAGGCATTGACAGCAACTCGTCAATTTTCAAAATCATTTCACTGAACTGGTCAGGTCTGAAACTAAAGGTGAGATTATACTTTTTGTCTTCCTCTTCAAGATAAGATATCTTGCCGGCGAAGGAGTTCATTCTGAGAGCCGGTGTGCCAAGTACAGCTGCTTCGGAGGTCATTGTCTGGCTGTCTCCGATAAAAAGAGTGGCATAGCTCAATAGCGAGTGTATCTTGTCAGGTGGTACGGTCAGCTGATAATCTTTCAACTCGGGTTCAATATCCCGTTCAGTTGTAATTAAGACAGATCCAAGCGGTTTCAGCTTCCTGATCAATTCAAGCTTCTGAGTCAGAGAGATCCCCCTGACACCTTTGTCATGATGAGCCTTGAAGGCATTGAACCTCATTATAAAAAAAGGATCACCCTCTTTAAGGCCAGCAAGGGAAAGTACGTTTTTATCCGGTCGGAAAATATCGGGATGAAGATAAGCAAGCTCATGGTAGCCTGGATAATAAACCGTGTTTTTACGCCTTCGCTTTCCTTCCAGAGAGTCGGGAGAAAAAAGCAGTGTGGCAAACGGGTGCGCAAAAACTGTAAAAAGAGGTTCCGCACTGTCATCATCATCATCCAGTATTATGGAATTGAATCCTGAAATTAGAGACATATGAGGCAACACGATTGAAGATCCAATGCCTGCTTTAATTCCATGGCGTCTTATAATTTTAAAAACCCTGAAATCATAGACAATTTGATTTAACATTTTGGAAAATAAAGAATCATTCTTGCTGCCTATTTCAAGATAATCTATACCATAAAGATCAAGGAGCTTTTTTGCCGAATCAATGTCTCTTACAGTAACATATACTTCTACACCTCTGTCTTTTAATTCCCTGATCAGGTTCCTGTAAAGATGAACATGGGCAGGATGCCCTATATCAACCAGCACCTTCAATTCAATTCAGTGTTTTTTTAGCCTCAGGTAATACTTTGCCGGATAATAAACAAGCGGTCTGAAGATATTAAGATACCTTCCAAAGTTTACCGTGTTGCCGCCAAATTTCAATTTATAATCCCGGACTCCATACCTTTCTGCCGGATGCCCGGCTCCCCCGAAATCAAAAAGCTTAAATCCGTGCTCACTGCCCCATTTGATTATTGACCATGGCAAAATATCATTTGGATATTTATCATTGTATTCTGGTCTGCTGCCGGCGAACCAATCGTATATTATATTCTTATAAATCAATGCATACCTGAAGCCTATAATTTTTTCATCATACATTGCCAGAAATAATTTCAGACGGTTCCTTTTTCCAAGCACGTTGAAAGCCTCAGTAAAAAATGCTGCAGAAGGCAATGGAAGTCTCGCCCTCTTATAAACTGATGACAGTATGGAATAACAACTATTTAGTATCGCTCCATCAGGGTTCTCCGGAATAGCAATTTCTACGCCCCGTCTTGCCGCCCTGTCTATCTGTTTTCTTCTTGCCGGATGAAGCTCTGCCCTCAATGTTTCTATACTCTTTGTCAGGTCAATCAGGATATTCAGATGCTCTTCGAAGGTGTATCCGTATTTTGTGAATTTACCTGATAAGTCAGAAGTGGAATTCAGGTTCCGGATCTGGATATAATTAACCTTTCCATCGGTCTTTGTTGTCATTTCCCTGATCAAACCGCTGGCAGAAAATTCGTCTCCCTTCTTAATCAGCGGACCTCCGGTTACAATAGCTCTTGATGTTAACCGTCTTCTCAAAAAACCTCCGTCACTGATGATATACGCTACCATAACTCCTGCGATTCTCCCGTCTTTATCAATTGAAAAAAGGGTCACAGGTTTGTATTCATCGGTCGCTTTATAAAATCTCACCATATCCGGAGACTGAAATACATTACAGTCAGGGTGATCTTGCACAAAAGTCTCCCAATCAGTTTCATTGACCATAAGGCAGTCATTAATTATCTTATAACCGGAATTATGCTCTTCTGAGACCTTTTGCATGATCGTTATGCATTAGAGATGTATTTGTGGAGTACCCTCTCATATAAAGAAATTATTTCCAGTGATATATTATCAGAATCGAGCCCAATCTCTTTTATCCTTTCCCGTCCTTTTGTTCTTCCTTTTGTCCGGGAATACCTTATTGCCTTACTGAGCTTTTCGGATATGTCCGAAGCCTTATGGGAAGCAAGGTAAGTTCCTTCGGTTGAACCAATTATTAACCTGACATCGCCCACATCCGTAGACACTATCGGGCAACCACACGCCATGGCTTCTTTAATAACATTTGGCGAGCCCTCCCAGCTGGAGGTGAGGAGTACCACGTCTGCTGCGCTGTAAAACAATGGTAAGTCGTTAATTGGAATATTATGGACCGGCGTTAATAAAACATTCCCATCATTCAGCATTCTGACTGAATCACTTGCCAGAGTAAAGTTCTTTTCAGCCCGGCCGGGATCAGCTACAAAAAGAATATTTGTTTTGTTGCTATCAGGGAAAGTTTTAGCCAGAGCTTCTTTTTTTTCCCGCTCATAAAAAACCGAAAGATCAACCCCGTTTGGAATTATAACAGCATCTTTCAATCCTAATTTGTCCTTCATTTCTCTGGACTTGACGATAATATTGCTCCAGAAAAACCGTGCAAATATCCTTGTCATCAGACCGATTACCCTACCGCCATAAGCCTCGCTTCCCATCAGGGAAACTATCAAAGGCCTGGCTCCGGCAAAATATGCCAGAAAACCGCTTAACGAATAATGAGCATGAACAATATCAGTGGGATCTGTTGCAAGCCTTCTGCGTAAAGCGGGAAGAGCTGACAGATACCCTCTCAGGCCGCCACCCCTGACGCAAAAGTAATCCAGGTCTACCCCCCTCTTTTTCAGGGCAGTGCCCTGGTTATTCACTACATCCCTAGGATCGCCTGTCTTATTGCCGGAACTTACAAAAAGGACTTTCACAGCAACTGATTGTTTCTCCTGAGATAAGAAACTATGCTTGCAACGTATTCTTCTTCAAGCACTGATAATTCTTCTTTACGTATCCATTTTCCGTCCTCCCTAGTAAAATAAAAAGGCGAATGTTCAATTGTGTATGTTCCAAAATATACAAACTGAAGTTCAAAAATATAAAATCTTGTTCCGTCAAATCCTATGTCGGCTGACAACTGCGGAACATTAAAGTATTTTACGACTCTCTCAATTGCATCAAGCAATCCATCAGGTAGTTCTTCCGGGAATGACAATAATCCGCTTCCGCTGGCTCTGAAGTCATTTTTCCTGGTTCTCCTTAACAGGGGGTAATATTTATCCCCAAAGGCTAATATCTTCCAGTCATTCTTCAGTCCGGGCACAAATTCCTGTACCACCAGCTTTTTCCGGTGCTGTGATTCCCTGATAAATCCCTTATGAATTAGTTCCCTTAATCGGTCCTTCACCAGGTTTTTGTAGTTTATCGAGCGGCTTAGCCTGGATGCTTTCCGGAGATACTCCTGCCGTGATCTAGCCAGGTATACCTCCCTGCTTTTATAGCCTTCTGGCTTTTTAATGACAACCGGGAATTTCATCAAAAAATCCGATTGCTTTATTTCTTCAATACACCCATAACAAATAGAATTCAGATTATCTCCCGTCGCTGTGCCCCATTCTTTTCTCAGCAACTCGACAAGCACCTTGTTATTATGAGCCCTCAGAAATCTAAATGCAGGTATGATAATCGCATTTCGGCATTCCAGTGATAATACTACATCCTCAATATATGATTTATAATAGCCGCCTCTGTCTTCAGATGAAGTATACAGGAAGACCTGGTCCTTAATGTCCCTCTAATTTCTGAGACCTCTGATGCCTTCACAAACACTGTTTCGATACCATCAGCAAGAAACCAGTTCTTTAGCAGCTTCTTTATCCATCCCGCTCCGATACGGCACACCGGTAAATTTAGTGCCGAACCGGCCCTGGTAATCTGAAATCAGGTAGATCTTCATCATTAAGTCCTATATCTCATAGTCAATCATGAAAGAGCGACTGTGACTGAGGCAGTAAGAAACCACCTCATCTGTAAACTCCTTAAAAAGAGGACCGTATAGCATTTGATAAAAGTTAATCTCGTTGTTCACATTATTAACTTCCAGAACTATGACCTCCCCTTCTTTATTAAGGCACATATCAAGCCCAAGAAGTCTTGCATAGTGATATCGTGAAGCCAGATCACAGGCTGTTTTAATTATCTCCTCAAACCCTTCGATCATTGTTCCGGGAACCAGATCAGTATTATTTACCTTCTGAAACCTGTTACCCATCTTATCCACGGCATTTCCGGTCAGATGACCGGTATTTGTTACTCCGCATGCGTAACCTCCCGAAGCCTGATTATCAGTAATACTGCCGGAAGCTCCTACCCTTAATATGCAGTGGAGAACATTTATGCTCTCATCTTTGGCTGACCGATAGGTAAGAACTCTAACCGTATTGACTGATGTCGGATTATACCGGCTGAAAAAGATATGTTGTTCGATTACCTTCTGGATGACATAATTTTTATTGTAAACAGAACGAAGAAAATCGCTTGTTAAAACCTTGTCTTCATTTGAAAGAATTACATTATTGTTTTTCCTCCAGAGCGTAACCTTGTTCCCTCCCCCGGAGTCAATGGCAGGTTTTATTATGAATCCTGTTCATCACCCAGAAACCTGATAGCCGCTTCGGGTGTAATCGGTTTATGTTCATCATTGTAAAAGACCCCGTCGATATTGCTGATCAGAGTTGCCGGGATATTAAAATCCCCTAAATAGGAGAGATAGAAATTCTTGTCATTGTAACATTTTGCGAATGCTTTATTATTCAAACATGGTTCAATTCTGTTATAATAAATATTTTCCGGAACATACCGCTGATCCCATATCCCTGAAATATTCCCATATAGCCTTAGCCAGGCTTTATCTGCATTGACAGAAAGCACCTTCCATAAAGCCTTGTAATCGTTTTTAACCGCAGACGGAGGCTCTGTCATAGGGTTTTTCCCTGAACAGAATGACAGTATTTTAAGCACCTTTTTGCGCAGAGTCCGGTTACGTTCGAGGTCATAGATAGACATCAATGTTTTTTTAAGCAGCAGGCCTCTGTTCATCTGGTTATTTTTTCATTGTAAGTCAGCAGGAGGTGACCCATGGCAAATACAAGTGGCCCAAGATCTGTTCTTCTTATCATCTCACCCACACTAACAGGTAACGAATATGAAGCGAGTACTTCTGCGCATCTCCCCAGGTATGTATGTTTTTTGAACATAAGGTCCCATCTGGCAGTAGTTCTGGAAGACATTCTTTCATAGACACTTGATTGAATTGATGCAGGCAGAAAATTACTGAATAATACTCCCGAAACAACAGAATAAAGCGGTTCTCTTTTGTTAAATCTGAATCCGTAGGCAGAATTAAAGGATGCCACTTCAGGATCAATCCTGTTGATCAGCTCAGCCTCATAGCTGACCGACATACCCAGATGATCAACCAGAGAGTATGCACTTTGTGCAATATATGGATCCGTAAATGGTGAAAGGAAGAATGACAGCCTGTTCTCGTGGCTTGACCTCAGTACCCGGTTGGCGGGACTGTAAATTTCATTCATGTACCTCTTCAGCAGAAGCAGGTTAACTTTTCTGTTTCCATTGCAGCCCAGCCTCAATTCTATTTTTTTCGCAATCCGGTCTGTAAGCTCCTTGTGTGTTCTATCACCGGAGACTTTGTGCCCGCTCTGTTTTTCAATCAGTTCAAAGCTGATCCATTGGCGTAAATCTCTTGATGGAAACATGACCCGTTCCAGATTGCGGTATTGTTCTCCTCCTATACCGCTTAGTCCTAACCTTTTGTCTCTCAGCGTTCTGACTCTATATGGGGATGAATTGAACTCTTCATGCCAGAATGAATGTGTTCTTACCTGACCGTCATTGAAAAGCATTCCTTCATTCATTTGGCTGATAACCTCATCTCCGGATAAATCATAAATGTCCCGCACCGGAGTTTCAATAAATTGCAGCGCCGTTTTGCTACATATCTCTTTCCCGCATAAGAAATCCTTATCGGGAGTTTTACGCATATGGGAGTGAAACTGCAATTTCGCCGCCGGAAAATGTTTGCGGCAAAGTGCCAGTAATAACCTGCTGTCAAGACCGCCGGTTATTCCAGAATCTATGCCCCATTCTTCTGCCATTGGTACCATTCCGGTAAACTGGGAATCCAATATCTGTGCCTGGGCAGTAAGGCTTTCTTCCCTGGTCTTATAGATCGTTAAACCTGTTTGCCTTTTCCTGTGTTGAATAAACTCAATACCCGTAAAATAGAATGGTACGGAGGATTCAAATCTTTTAATTTCAGCAAAGACCGTATCTGCACCTATCAGTGAACCTGTAAGCAGGTTTTCAATCATAGCTTCCCTGTGGGGGGAAATTTTTTCCACCCCTCCACATATCCCAAGAAATGAGCTTGAAATGATATTGCCGTCAGATGTATAGTATATACTGTATAAACTATTTAGGTCAGTCACAAACCTTAGTGTCAGGCCATCGTTAAAAAGCATAAAATAAAGTCCGCAAATGTCATCCGGATCAATAATTCCCTTACTGAACTGGAGTAGCTGTCTGTTCAGAGTTGAGGAATAGCCATGGCCTGAAATATAGGGTGTTCCGGTGGCATAAACCCGGAAATTTCCTGATTCTATATAGTTTGGGGGACATTTGACCTCCTTGGGAAACAAGAACATTTCCCAGCCTGGAAGATTGAACTCAACGGGCTCTGTAAGGCACTGACGCTTGATCGTTTCAATTGCCGTCTGTTTACTGAAGCCGGTTGCCCTGTCAGATACAAGAAGAAAGGCCCCCATTTTTCAGCCCGGGTTTCTGATTATTGCTTTTACCTTCATCCTGGCCAATCCGATTATGGCTACCAGTAACAGAAAAACCATACATCTTTCGCCTATGGTACCGCTGCCTGACATAGATATCAGGAACATTGACAGCAGAACTGCAAAATATATGGCAAAGAGCTCCCTGTATACCGGATGTCTTATCAACAGCCGCCTGTAATGCCTGCCTTCCATAAAAAGCAACGAAAATACCAAGAGATACAGCAGCAGCCCTATAAGACCTGACCCATAAAGAAAAGATGACAGGTCGCCATGTATCATCCGGTTTGATGAAAATACTTCTTCCGAAGAACTGTCCTGTATTGAAGACCTCGCGTCCGAATAATTTCTGTGAGACATTACCTTCTCTGAACTCCCGCATGACATAGAAGAATTCTTTATATCTGGCTTCATTTTCTATATTCTCCATCTGTTCCATCCGTGCATTGTATCTTTCAGCAAGGATGGCCTTAAAGGTGGGCAATACCAGAAAGAATATCAGGCAGACAATAATAAAATATCTTATGAAGCGGGCTTTGGACTGGGTGAGATAAAAATAAATAAGCGCCCCCGGCAAAAAGACTTATGATACCCGCTCTCTTCATTGCAACAATAACAAAAACCAGTGAAAAAAAACCGACTATATATATCAGCC
>CAWKJD010000017.1:0-53742 GCA_963849945.1 uncultured Bacteroidales bacterium
GTTGTTGGACCAAAACATAATGAAGAAAAAATAAAGCTTCTGGAATTAACTGACACAATTGTCCACCCTTCATTTAACGACTGCATGCCTACTCATTCTTCTTGAAGCGATGCAGTACTTACTTCCGGTTGTTTCAACCTTTGAAGGTGCCATACCTGATGTAGTTGATGACGGAGTTACGGGTTTCCTTGTGCCGCAGAAAGATGCCGTTGCACTGGCAGACAAGCTTGAAATCCTGATCAGAGGCGCTGACCTACGGGTAAAAATGGGAGCCGCAGGAAGGGCAAAATATGAGAGAGAGTTCACGCTTGAAAAGTTTGAAAACAGACTAAAGGAGATTCTCGGGGAAGTTGGGAGTGCCTAGAGTGCGTAAAGTTAGAAAGGGTCCTGCGGTTTTGCAGTCGTGCGGTGCGGTGTGATTATATTTGTAACTTTGATATTAGCAATATATTTAATTATTTACTAAACCTGAGACTATGAAAGCATTAAAATGGTTAGCGTACATCTTTCCGGCATCGGTACTGTTGCTGGTAATTGTTGGAGCTGTTTCAGCAGTTTTTCATCTGCAGCTTCTCCAGGTCAGATTTCTGGCAAGCTATTTTGAGGCAGCAAACAGCTTTTTCCTAATAACCATCGTGATATTGTTTTACAACCATTTGTACCGGAATAAGAAGGAATCAACTTTTTCTGAGGTCTGAAAGTATATGTTGAGGTCCCGATTCACTTAGTGATCTGGATTTGCCTTCGGCGAGCTCGCCGCCAACAGGCGGCTGGTTCGTCTCCGCCACCTGGCAAATCCTCAATCTGAAGGCCAGGGTCTAAAGCTGTTAAGCGTTACCTTTAGGCACTAACCTGAATTGAGAAACATAAACACTTGATAGAATAGTTCATGTCTTCAGAAAAATTAGCATACATCCTCGGCTACAACATTTTCTTGGAATAAAAATTTTTTGCTGATAGTGCGACGGGTGTAATAGATACTCTTAATCCTCATTCATATGTGCTGGCGCAAAGGATAAACGGTTCCAGGAGGCGCTGAAGTCGGCCGACTGGCTGATACCTGACGGTGTAGGTAAAAAGTATGCAGCCAGGGTGCTTGAAAAAAGGGATATCCAAAAGATTGCCGGGTCGGATCTGCATGAGGTGATCATTGGCTCGCTTGGCAAAAGAGGAGGATCATGTTTCTACCTGGGCGCATCGGGAGAGAGTCTGATCAAAATCAGGGAGAAGATGGCAAGGAGCATCCTTCTGTCAGGGTCGGAACTTTCAGTCCTCCGTTCAGGCAGGTTTTCAGTGAACAGGAGAACAGTGAAATGATCAGTACCGTTAACAGCTTTTCGCCTAATGTACTCTTTGTGGGTATGACCGCACCCAAACAGGAAAAATGGGTATATGAACACAGGGAGAAGCTAAACGTATCTCTTATTTGTCCGGTCGGCGCAGTTTTTGACTTTTATGCAGGGACCGTTCAGAGATCCGGGCAGTTCTGGATAAAGCTAGGATTGGAATGGTTGCCGAGGTTGCTCCATGAACCACGACGGCTCTGGAAAAGGAGGTTATCTCGACGCCGCTGTTTCTGTGGTATGTTCTTCTGGAGAAGATAAGACAAGAGACAAAAGTCAAGAGACAAAAGTCAAAAGACAAAAGTTGTTCCTGGTTCAAGGTTCCTGGTTTAAGGGTTTAGCGGCTCCGAATACCGAGCACCTCCTGTAAAAGAATGAAAAACAGGTATACGTTGGCTGCAGTCCAAGTACTTACACCGACTTCAATGCAGACAGGTGGTGGCGGGATAAGGAGGGATTCAGGCAGTATTAACGGAGTATGCGAAAATGGGGAGCTTTATACTATTTGAGAGAAAAAAGGTCGAAGTGAACTAAAGTGAGCCAGAGTGACTAAAGTCAGAAAGGGTCGTGCGGTCGAGCAGTCACTGCAGTCTGGTGTTAGCGAGAGGTATAAATAAGCAGTAGGTAGTAAGAAGATATTTTGACCTTAGACCCTTTTATCTTGAAAAAAACTATTCACAACTAAATTCTTGCAATATTCCTAAATTATTTAACTTCGCGCTATTATGCCTGAAAGAGTAATAAAAGGCTGGCCGGCAATATTACTGGCATTTGCAGGATCTACGACAATAACCTGGTATTATCTTCCAAAAGTGCTTAAGGTTGTTAAGGAGAGGAATCTTGGCGACAAGCCCGGCAATCACAAGATACACAAGAAGGAGATACCGACCCTGGGTGGCATAGGTATCTTTGCAGGATTTATCTTCGGCTTCCTGATGGGTGTTAACGGCTACATGCACTATGTCTCATACTTTACTGCCGGTGCTATGTTATTGTTTTTTATAGGTGTCAAGGATGATCTGGTCTATATCAATCCATGGAAAAAACTCGGTGCCGAAGTAGGCACTGCGCTGATAATTGCCCTCTTCACCGACCTGCATTTCACCAGCCTGCACGGTTTCTTTGGCATTCAGGCAATGCCTGCATGGTTATATTACTTTATTACAGTCTTTATTGTTGTATTGATCATCAATGCGCTTAACCTTATTGACGGCATTGACGGCCTGGCAGCGTCGATGGGCATCATAGCCTCACTTTTCTTCGGGGTATGGTTCTATCTCTCCGGCGATTACGGATACACGATCATGGCTGCTGCTCTCCTGGGAGCCCTGCTGGTCTTTCTTGGATTTAACATCACTGACGGACCCAAAAAGATCTTCATGGGCGACACCGGCTCGCTGGTGATTGGATTCATCCTCGCGGTATTTACAATCAGATTCAATGAGATCGACGCCGCAGGAAAGTCTTTCTATGACCTGAAGTCCACACCATCCGTCTCTATTGCCGTACTGATAATTCCTCTTTATGACACACTCCGTGTGATCATTTTAAGGTTTCGTAACCATCAGAGCTTCTTTGTTGCCGATAACCGGCATATACATCACATGATGCTTCGCGCAGGCCTGAGCCATCGCATGGCAACCCTTTACCTTTCCCTGTTCAGCATCCTGATGATTGCAATTGCCCTGCTTCTTGACGGTATAGGAATACTTTGGCTCGGACTTGTGCTGCTTGTACTCTGCGGTATAGGCACGGCAATACTTGCATGGGTTGTCAAACGAAAGGAGTCAAAAGTGCCTGAAGCGAGCTAAGGTTCTGAGTGAACTAAAGTGCGCTAGAGTGCCTTGAATGCGCTAAAGTTCACTTTGTCATACCGGGATTTTGCAAAGGAGGATCGAAAACTTCGATAATAATTCCTGCCATGTACTTCGTGGATTTAAAATAATGTTCAGAGTTCAGCGCAATTTTAGATTGCCTGGCATTTTCAGTGTACAACATTAAATACTAATCCCAGCCAATAGCTGAATAAGGCGCCTCGACCTGACTGCAAATCCCTTTACATTTTTATGAATCTCCGATTCCCGTTAAAGGATGTGACCTTGAGAGAGGTGTCCGACATCCGCATGGTAGAAGCACCTGTTTATGCCGACGACATCTGGCAGATGAACCAGAATGAATTTGCCATGCAGGTGGAAGGTGTGGGAAGTTTTTTTGCCTGTAACGGCAATGAGGTTGATTATGTTCCTGTACCTGGTTCTTCAAAGAGTTCCATGGAACTTTACCTGAATGGCTCTGTTTACGGGGCTATACTGCACCAGAGACAGATACTTCCGCTTCACGGCAGCAGTATTATAGAGAATAGCACAGGAGTAATTATTTGCGGTGATTTAAGGCGCCGGGAAATCATCCCTTGCTGTTGCTTTCTGCCTTGAGGGTAGCGAATTCATGACAGATGATATAACTCCTGTCATCTTTAAAAAAGGCATGCCTCAAATACTTGCAATGTCAGATCGGATAAAGTTATGGGACCATTCACTGGAACAACTGAACCTCGGCAAGGAGGGACTTAATAGCATCAGTCCCGGTGCTGACAAATTTTATTTTCCTTTGGAAGCCAGCAAAACTGAAAGTTACCCGTTGAAGATCATTTTTATACTGGAAGTACGGAATCAGTCAGGCACTACTTTCGTCGAGATCGAGGGTTCTGAAAAGGTCATTGCAATAAGGAATGAGGTCTATCGACCTGAATATTTTAAAGGTATGCAGGCCAACGAACCGGTATTCTTTCATAAACTAATTGGGATTAGCAGAGAAGTGAAGGTTTTTCGGATCTCGAGACCTGTTCATCTTAAAATAAAGGAGTTAATGTCAACGGTAAGGAATTTTATGATCGGATGATACTTAGTCCTGAGTTCAGACTTCTTTGCTTCTCGCTGCGTGTTGACGATAAAGCTTCTGCTATCGCCGCGGCTGAAAAGATTATTGACAGCGATAATACAGACTGGGAGAAGCTTTATAATGGAGCAATATTCCATGGCATAAGTCCACAAGTAGCAGAAATGCTACGGGTGTTGAAGCCTGATAAAATCCCTGCCGGTTTCAGAGAAAAAATCAATGCAGCGTGCCAGGAAAACCTTTTCAGACAGCTCAGTCATGTTTCTGAATTTTTCCGCATTAACAGGTTACTTGAAAATACAGGTATAAAGGCAGTGCCTTTCAAGGGTTTCATCCTTGCCGACAACTTATATGGAAATATTGCAGCACGTGAATTTGTTGACGTTGACCTGTTTGTACGTGGCAATGATCTGGAGAAAGTGAAGGAGTTGATGATAGAAGACGGATACAGTGTTGAAAGTTCATTCGCATCATTCTCTGTTAATCAAATCAGGAAGAATTTCGGCGAATATAATTTTGACAGGTTTGAAGGTGACAAAAGGATCTATCATTTTGAATTTCACCATGGCATATCTCTTCCTGTTTATGGGATGAATATCGGGCTGGAGGATCTCTTGTCACAGACATTAAGGGGGGAAGTGCAGAATAATGAATTATGGCTGTTTAATCCTTCTGCCTCATTGCTTTTAACCATAATGCACCATGGCGGTGATGACAGGTTTATAAAGCTTCAGCAGATATACGATGTTGCATTATTTCTGGAGAAGCATGGTGAAATTGACTGGAGATGGGTAATCAGCGAGGCCAGCCGCTTCGGGCTTGTGAAAGTTGTTTATACAGCAGCCAGGCTGGCATTTCTGATCACTGGGGCAAAAATACCCATGGAGCTTAATGCAGGGGCTGAATTATCAAGTGTTAAAAGGCTGACGGAAGACAGGGTAAGGATGCTTTCACGGCCATCTGATTACTGGCACACATTCCGTTTTAATTTCAGCAACTGGCTATTCAGGGTGCGTTCAAGAACAGGCTTCCGGTTGAAACTGCGAATGACATTCTATTCTTTAAAGACAATTTTCAAAAAATCATCAGACAGGTAGGTTTTCACATTGAAAAGCAAGCTCGGGAAATTTTTAGCATTGCCCCATGATCAGAGGAAGTTATTAACTGAAGCTGTACTTTTAATATTTTCGGCAAAAATTCTTTTAGTGCTGCTTCCTCTCAAAACTGTTATGAAGATTTCATTGTCACCAAAAAGAATAAGCAAGGAAACTGACGAGAATCTATTGATGAAAATAAGATGGGCGTTACGCAATGTTGACAGGCTCTCATTCTGGAAGAACAGGTGTCTTGTTCAGTGCATCGCCGGGAGGTGGATGCTGCAGCGCAGAGGGATAGTCTCCCAGATATTCTTTGGTGTCAAACATGATAATAACAAAAAGGCCTTTGCACATGCCTGGCTGAAAACAGGTGATTTTGAGGTTGTTGAAAAGGGCGGGGATTACATTGAATTATTCATTTTTTAATTATTCTTTAGATAAAAAGGCGTTAATAATTAAAAATATTACTTTTGTGAATGAAATTATCCGGCAATAGTATAAATTGCTGAATGATTTATCAATATTAGCGGATATGAAAAAGCAGGAATATAAAAAGAAGCCATGGACGAAGCCAGTCCTGAAAACACTGAGCATTAAAAGAGATACATTCAGTGGCACGGGATCCGGGGCCGAGAATGCGGGCAAATGGGGCCCCCCCATTAAGAGCTGATAATTGGAACAATCTTTCCAGCTATATATTTCTGATTTTTATAAATCTAATTAATTTAAGGTTAAGATAAAAGACAGTGGCTAAATGCCACCGTTTCCGCATTAATGTCCCCCACGGCACCCTTCCCCGCTTTTCTTCATCTTCCAGGATACTAATGATTATCGGTTCATTTTCTACTGTCGGAAATTTTCCCGTGGTTATAGACCGTATACGGGAAACTACAGATCATGAAGGCCTGATTTTTCACCCTGTGGTTCACGGGGATTTTATCGGGGGTTATTTTATGCAATCACGATTACCCTATGTCTCAGATGAGTATTATTATTTCAGCGAAAATGACGATATTCTGGTTCTGGTATGCGGGGTTATCTACAATCGGGCCGGCCTGATAGATGCAGTCAATAATACAAAACAGGTTTCCGGGCCAGAGCTGATTGCCGGACTGTTTCTTCAGGACGGCCCCGCTTTTGTAAAGAAACTCAACGGCGATTTTGCAATATTGATTGTGCAGCCAGTTAAAAAGCAGGCGTTCCTTTTCCGCGATCATGTGGGGATCGGCCCGCTTGCATATACAGTGGAGGCGCAGACTCTCTACTTTTCTTCGGATATTATAAGCCTGTGCAGAGCGTTTTCAGATGGCCGGGTTATTGACAGCGAGTATCTCCTTTCATATTTTAAGTATATCGATTACAGGAGGACGCCTGATGAAAGGGTGAAAAAACTACCTCCAGGGCATTTTCTTCATTTTTCAGAATCGGGCATTGTGATTACAAAATACTGGGAGCCCGAAAAAATCAGGATTGATAAACAACTGCCATATGAGACCATGCTTTCTGAGCTTAAAAGCATTGTTACTGATGCGGTCATAATACGGAGCGACCGCAGGTTTAATGCCGGAGCACATGTAACCGGCGGGCTTGATTCAGGAGTAGTTGCAACACTGGCCCGCCGGGAATATTCTCATCAGGATTGCTTTTACGGCTTTTCATGGTCGCCTGGCGATTTTATCGCGTCAGATATTAAATACGATGAAAGGGAATTAATATACAAAATGTCAAAAAATGCAGGTATACGGCCTGTGTTTTCTGATATTAACAGCAGGGATTTTCTGCGCCTTGTCTCGCAATATTACTCCAATCAGGGATATTTTTCCGAGGATAAGATCGTTGAACAAGCCGTAAATACAGGGACTAACCTGATCTTCACAGGATGGGGCGGCGATGAGTTTATAAGCACAGGAGACAGAGGCATTGAAACTGATCTGCTTACGGGATTTAATTGGAGTACCTTCTTTCGCAGGAATCCAGTAATTCCACCGAAGAAGTTTATCTTATATTTTCTGCGGTATGTTGTTTTTCCTGCATCGGGAATTCTTGACTGCGCTACCAGGAAGTCTTTCAGGGACGATGCCCGGTACATTAAAGCTCCGTATAAAAGAAGTAACAGAAAGGCGATTGGAAACTATTATTTCCACACTTCGAGGCGCCAGCTTCACTTAAGGATGCTTCGTTTTTATCATTTGCAGGAGAGGTGCGAGAGTTGGGCGGTGAATGGATTTCGCAAAGGAGTAGAATACAGATATCCGTTGCTTGACTGGCGGATCATTGAGTATATGCTGAAGGTGCCTTCGGTGCTACTTTGCAGGACAGACCATTTCCGTCCGCTGCTCCGGCTGCTCGGGGAGGGATTGTTGCCGGAGGAAGTGCGTTTGCAGGCTGACAAGTCAGATCCGGTCTGCTGGGGTCACATGGAAGAGCTTTACAAAGGTTCATCATCTCTGTTTATGGAAGAGGTGGAACAGTGGAGAGAGAATCCTGACCTGCACTTTGCCGACTTTGACAAATTGGCTGCCGGATATTGCGAAATATAAAGTGCGGGCTGAAGATGTAAATGACAAGGCGCTCTTCAGGGCCCTTGTTTATCTGAAAGCTATAAATGACTTTACTATTGAGTACAGAAAACCTTTTCCCGGATGAATGAATCCATTCTGCAAGGACCCGCAGAAGAGCAATCGATTTGTGTTGTCTGCGGGTTTTGCTGTGACGGCACCCTCTTCCTGCATGCCCATTTAAATCCGGGTGAAAGAGGGAGCCTGCCGGAGAAGATTGAGCAAGCAAGCTTCAGTGAAGACGGGAAGGACTATTTCAGGCTTCCATGTCTGTATTTCTCTGAGAAATGCACTATTTACGACCGTAAGAGGGCAGATGTATGCGGATCATACCGCTGTCAGCTCCTGAAGGATTTTGCAGAAGGAAAGGTATCTCTGCCGGATGCATTGGAAATTGTTCGTCAGGCCAGGACCATGCGTGATGAAACAATGGAAGAATACCGGAGAATCTCAGAGAACAGGGACAGGATCAATTTCAGGCAGCTGCTTCTTAATCTGGGCAAAATTCAGGAGGCTGATTCTGGAAGAAAAGCCTCTGAGTATGGATTATGAGATGCTTCTTGCCAGGTGCAATATTTTTGAGGCATTGCTGATAAAGCATTTCCGGTCAGCGGAGGATTTTGAGAAAATGATTATGAAATAAGACATCAGCAAAATGATCTCAGGCCGATTGCATAAAAAGCATATAACGAATGAGTTTTTGATAATGGTAAAAAAGCTATATTTAATTTTAATTCTTAACAGAATCTACTTTTCCATGAATACACATTTCAGATTTCTTGTCTTACTGGGATTATTGATGGCTCTCCCGGGTCTAAGTTCTTTCAGCCAGGTAATCATCAGCAGCGATAATTCAAGTGCTCATCCAAGTGCTATGCTGGAAGTAAAATCGACAGACAAGGGATTTCTGCCACCTCGCGTTGCCCTAACTGCAATCACTGCTGCTGACCCTGTTGTTACACCGGCAGTGGGGTTGCTTGTTTATAATACAGCTACTGACGGAACAACACCGGACAATGTTATTCCCGGCTATTATTACTGGAATGGCACTATATGGATTTCCCTGGCGCCACCTCAGGGAACAAATCCCGGAGATATGATTTACTGGGGCGGATCGCAGTGGGTGGTAATACCGGCAGGCTCACCGGGGAAGTTTCTGCAACTGTCTCAGTCCAGCCTTCCCGAATGGAACGGAAATGCATATTCCGCGCTTACTACAACAGACAGGTCGTCGGTTACTGCTATTTCAGCGGTAAGTGGTGGTAACATAACAAGCGATGGCGGTTCAAATGTGACAGCCCGGGGAGTATGCTGGAGCAAATTGCCAAATCCGACAATTGCCGACAGTAAAACCATAGACGGCCAGGGCATCGGAACATATTCAAGTTCAATAACCGGATTAGAATTATTTACCATGTATTATGTCAGGGCGTATGCAACCAATGGTGTCGGCACTTCTTATGGCAATGAGATCAGTTTCAGGACACAGAGTCTGGGCATAGGAAGCACATATCAGGGGGGGAAGATATTTTATATTTTGCAGCCCGGCGACCCCGGTTATGTTGCAGATCAGGAACATGGATTTATTGCTGCCCCGGGTGATCAGAGCACAGGCATAGTCTGGTACAGCGGAGGATTGGTGACAGGTGCAACAGCAACGGCCCTGGGAACAGGAAGTGCGAATACAAACACAATTGTCACAAGCCAGGGAGCAGGAAGTTATGCAGCCCGGCTGTGTTATGATCTGGAAGTCGGGAGGTTATTCCGACTGGTATTTACCAGGTAAAGATGAGTTACATAAGCTTTATCTAAGTTTTGGCGCTATTGAAGGCTTGATCTATAATGGTTTCTACTGGAGTTCAAGCGAGATCGATATTGGTTCAGCATGGTGTGAACAATTTGTAAGCACTGGCTACTCATATAACTATTTAAAGAGCAATCAGTTACGGATACGAGCAATCCGGTCTTTCTGACATCAAAAAATTCTTTCCGTATGAAATTCCTGATGAGGCTTTATATTATTATTGGATCTGTTCTCGTTTTGCAGGGTACCTGCACCTTCGGCCAGGTATCTGTTGGCAGCTCTGTTACAACTCTTGATCCCAGCGCAATGCTTGAGTTAAGATCGGCGGACAAGGGATTTTTACCGCCACGTGTTGCACTTTCAGAAACCAATTCTGCAGCTCCTGTTAACTCACCTGCAGCCGGGCTGCTTATTTATAATACGGCCAATGCCGGCAGTTCTCCAAACAATGTAACTCCCGGATATTACTATTGGAATGAGACGAGCTGGATATCTGTTGCATATCTGCAGGGTGTCAATCCCGGAGAAATGTTTTACTGGAACGGGGCGCAATGGTTATTGATACCGGCAGGTTCTCCGGGACAGTTATTGCAGATGTCCTTAACAAATATCCCAACATGGAGTGGGGCTGAATATTCAACACTTACCACAACGGCCGCCACTGATGTTACAAACACTTCGGCCACATCGGGGAGCAGCATTTCAAGCGATGGTGGCTCATTGATAACAGCACGTGGAGTTTGCTGGAGTACAACAACAGGTCCTGTTACTGCTGACAGTAAGACCACAGACGGCACCGGCACCGGCACTTTTATTAGTTCAATAACCTTATTAGCCGGTGGAACCACCTATTATGCAAGAGCCTATGCAACTAACAGCGTAGGCACAGCGTATGGAAATGAAATAAGCTTCTTAACACCGGCATCAACGGTTCCGACACTTACCACGTCAGAAGCATCTTCAATAACCAGCACCTCAGCGATAAGCGGCGGGAATGTGACAAGCTACGGCGGATCAGCTATTACAGCACGTGGGATTTGCTGGAGCACATCAGCAGATCCGACGACCGAAAACGATAAGACCACAGAAGCCGGAACCACAGGAGAATTTACAAGCTCAATAACCGGATTGGCATCAGGCACCACTTATCATGTAAGAGCTTATGCCACAAATGGTGTAGGCACCGCTTATGGAAATGAGGTAGCTTTTGTTACGCTTACATTGCCAACTGTATCTACCACATCAGTTTCTGAGATCACAAACGCCACAGCAACAAGCGGCGGCAATGTAAGTAATGACGGAGGTGCAGAAGTGACAGCCCGGGGAGTTTGCTGGAGTACTTCCATAAATCCAACTATTGCAGATAACAAAACTTCAGACGGCTCAGGGACTGGCATATTTGCCAGTTCAATTACATTATTGACCGGGAGTACCCGGTATTATGTAAGGGCATATGCCACTAACAGCGAAGGTACAGCATATGGGAATGAGGTAAACTTTATAACCCTGGCGCCGACCGTTTCAACCCTAACAACATATGAAGCATCTTCAATAACCAGCAGCAGTGCTATAAGCGGTGGCAATATAACAAGTGACGGAGGATCAACCATTACAGCCCGCGGAGTCTGTTGGAACACATCTCCAAATCCGACCATTGCAAACAACAGGACCACTGAAACCGGCACCAATGGTGGATTTACAAGCTCGATTACGGGATTGACTGTAGGGGTCACATATTATGTGAGAGCATATGCAACCAATGGAATAGGCACCGCCTATGGGAATCAGGTAGTTTTTGCAACTGTACCTAGCATCGGTGATACTTTTCAGGGGGGCATTGTGGCGTATGTTTTACAACCCGGAGATGCCGGATATGTAGCAGGACAGGCACATGGATTAATTGCTGCTCCCGGCGACCAGGGCAACTGGATATACTGGTATAATAATTATAGCTACTCAATAACGGGAGCCACGGCAACGGCATTGGGAACAGGAAATGCAAACACAAATCTGATCGTTGCAAATCAGGGTACAGGAAGCTATGCAGCAAGAATTTGTTATGATTTAGTACTGGAAGGCTATTCAGATTGGTATTTACCTTCAAAAGACGAATTGAACCTATTATATATAAACCTGTGTGCAAATGGTTTGGGCGGTTTTGTAACTACCCCTTCTGCAGATGCGTATTATTGGAGTTCATCTGAGACCTCAAACTACAATGCATGGCGAGCAATTTTTTCAAATGGGTCTCAATATGCCTCCAACAAGGGTCAACCTTTTAATGTTCGTGCTGTACGTTCCTTTTAGTTGTAGACCATTATTTAACCACAGGTATTGACCTGCCGCTTCCACCTGCTCCAAGTTGTATTGTTGTTAATTAAAATCAGCTAAACAGAATGATGAGATTTGTAAGAAACAGCAAGACCATTTCAGGACGCTTACATGATGAAATAGTCATGATGGATCTTGACCAGGGCAAGTATTTTTCGCTCAATCCGGTTGCCACTCGTATCTGGGATCTGCTGGAGAAGCCTCTGGGAACTGATGAATTGTGTGTTGTGCTCATTGACGAGTATGATGTAGAGCCGGAGCGGTGCCGTGTTGAGGTTAATGAGCACCTGGCCGAGATGGTGAGGTTGGGGTTGATTCTGCGAGGGAGCGAGTGAACGACTGTGCGAGTGAGCGATAAGATTTGAGATATGAGTTATGCCTTCAGTAATAGCTGCCTACTTTTGCACCTTAATGATTTTTTACGTATATTGCGTTACGTAAATTACGTAATATGAAGAACAGAATTACAAATCCTTTTGTTACAGGTGGTTATATAGGGCCTGAATATTTTTGTGACAGGGAAAAGGAGACTGAAAAGTTGCTGAAAGCGATCTCTTCGCGAAGGAATGTCACCCTGATTTCCCTGAGAAGAATGGGGAAAACCGGACTTCTTAAACATGTAAGGTATCATCTCGAACAGACCCGGAAAGACGTTTCAGTCATTTATGCCGATCTTATGCCTACCATGAATGGCAATGATATGCTGAATGTTATTTCATCGGCTCTAATACAGATTAGGAAAGAGGAAAGAAACTTCTTTGAAAAAATTCTTGCTGTCGTAGCTTCACTTCGCCCGAAACTGACTTATGACAATCTGACCGGACAGCCGTCAGTTGAACTAAAGATTGAATCAGCTTCTGATATTCAGTATGGACTTGACCATCTTTTACGATTTATTTCCGGGATTAAGCAGGACCTTGTTTTTATGTTTGATGAATTTCAGCAAATCAATAAATATCCCGAGAAAAATACAGAGCACATGCTCAGAACTATTATTCAATCATATCCGTCAATCCCTTTCATCTTCTCGGGTAGCAGCAAACATATGCTTGAACCAATGTTTCTGTCGGCCGGCCGGCCGTTTTATAGAAGCTCTGAGCTTATGTACCTAGATAAAATTGAAGAAGCTGATTACCGGAAATTCATAACAGATATGTTGTCTGCAGGAAATAAAAAGATTGATGAAGAGACTCTTTCCGGAATTCTCAGTTGGACAAGGCTGCATACTTTTTACGTTCAGTACGTATTCAATCTGTTGTATGAGACTGATAATAAAATTATTGATCAGAATACGACGAACAAGGTTTTTTATCAGATACTGGATTCCTTTGAACCATTATATGCAGGCTTCCGTAACCTGATACCGTCTCATCAGTACAGATTATTACAAGCCATCGCGGCTGAGGATGGTGTCACACAGCCAACTTCCGGTCAGTTTATTGCAAAGCACAACCTTACCAGTGCGAGCTCGGTAGCTACATCGATGAAAGCCCTTGCCGAAAAAGAGATGATTGTCACTGACGGAACAAAATGGCTGGTGTATGATGTTTTTTTCGCCAGGTGGCTGGAGTATAATTACAAACACTGAACAGCGTAACGATTTAAAGGTGACTAAGAGACTGAAGGACAGAGCGATGGGGCGACTATGCACATAGCTCCATGATAATCAGTCCATTGTTCTATAAGCATAGTGTTTAAGTATTATGCGTTCAGCTTAATGTACAATCCTTAAACATATTCATATTCAGGACCGGCTGATCATAACAAAACTTGTATTTTATCTAAATAAAGTTTATATTTAAAGTTTTAGATTTTGTTTTTTATCGTAATTGATTTCTGGACATTAAATGCCAGCGAGTATTTACTTCAGGTGAACTTTTAAAAAGGACGTTATGAAAACATTTTATTATATATCTAAATGGACAATGCTCATCGCATTGGCGATGTTGCTGGCAACCGGGCCGGTGTCAGCTCAGGGCTTTCAATCGCTTACAAACCTGAACAGTCTGACAGTATCAGCCATTACCGGCGAGAAGCCTCAGTCTAAAGTTTGGACCTATGCAGGAAGATGGTGGATGGTTATGCCTAATTCATCAGGCACTCAGATTTGGAGGCTTGACGGCACTACCTGGACGAGCGTTCTGAACATTTCCGGAAGTACCTCAACATATGCTGATTGCAAAGTTGTTGGCAGCGTCATACACATCCTGATTTATCAGGGAACAGCCTCTTCGCTGGTATCTGTTGAATACGTTCCGGCGTCAAACACATATCAGTTATGGACAACACGCACTTCAACAGTTCCTGTGACGCTGGATGGAGGGGTTGAAACTGCCACGATCGACATTGACGGGGCCGGGAGGATGTGGCTGGCCAACGCAGGAACGACCGAGGTGAATATTCGGTGGAGTGATTCCCCGTATTCCACATGGAGTTCCCCCATCACTGTTGCCACGGGTATTAATGACGATGATATTTGTGCTGTAGCTGCATTTAACGGACGGATTGGTGTTTTATGGTCAAATCAGAACACGCAGCGTTTTGGCTTTAAATATCACGTTGATGGCGCGGATCCTGCAACCTGGTCAGCAGATGAAGAACCTGCTTCTCAGTCAGCATTGAGTATTGGGGGAGGCATGGCAGATGATCATCTGAACATGAAGGTTGCCACTGACGGTACCTTATATGCTGCTGTAAAAACAAGTTTCAATGACGGCTCTTCTGGCAATTCGCAGATAGCTATGTTAATAAGACGTCCGGACGAAACATGGGATAACCTTTATGAAGTATCAACATCGGGGACAAGGCCTATATTGGTTTTGAACGAGTCTTCCGGTAAAGTAAAGGTCATTTATACCTCGTCTGAATCAGGTGGCAATATTCTTTACAGGGAATCTTCCACCAGCGGCATCTCATTCGGATCTGTAAACACATTGATGACCGGCACTTACAACAATGCTACAAGCACAAAACAGAATTATTCCGGAGATATAGTCATCATGGCTGGCACTGGCTCATCGCTGGCCAGTGTCCTCGCGACAGATGCCATACCCGGATTGGTTGCTCACTGGAAGATGGATGAAAATACCGGTACAACAACGCTGGCTGATGCATCAGGATTGAGTAATAATGCTACTACGGTAGCTGGAGATCCAGCTTTCGTTTCTGGTGTTGAAGGAAACGCTATGAGTCTGAACGGAACAAGTCAATATGCAACCGTCCCGGATGCAAACAGCCTGGATATCACAAATGCCATTACCATGACTGCATGGTTCAGATGTGATCAGACAGCTAATACAACACAAAGAATACTTGCCAAGACGATCATGCGGCAAGGTACGACTATAACTGGTATAGATGGATATGAACTTTCGCTTTCATCAGCTGGAAAAGTATTTGTCCGTTTCAATCAGCAGACAAACTCAGATGTGTATCGTTTAAACTCAAATGCTTCATATCCGCTTAATGGTTCTGCATGGATGCATGTTGCAGCAACATATGATGGTGCCTATATAAGAATATATATTAATGGCATCCTGGATGCAACCGGTGCAAATCAGATTTTCACGATTGCTTCTAATAATCTTCCTCTTGTTATTGGCAGACAGGACGATCCCTCCTTTTACACATACTTCAAAGGGGCCTTGGATGAGGTGCGGATATATAACCGGGCACTAAGTTTATCCGAAATCCAGGCTCTGATGGCAACTACTCCTCTTGCCCCCACCCTGATTTCTCCGGCAGACCTTGCCACGGGAGTAGGGCTTACGCCTTCATTAAGCTGGAATGCAAGTCAGGGAGCGGCGTCCTACCAGGTTCAGGTTTCTTCCACAGCTAATTTTTCTGATATTGTTTTTAACCAGAGCGGTATCACAGCCACATCAACAGCAGTCACATCTGAATTATCAAATATTACTGCCTATTACTGGAGGGTAAATGCCACAAATGCGGTGGGAACCGGATTATGGTCGCAGGTATGGAGTTTTACAACTATCGGGTTGCCATCGATACCTCCTGCCCCGGTACTTATTTCACCTGCAAATTCTGCTTATTCGGTAGTTGTTTCTCCAACTGTTAGCTGGAATGCCTCAACAGGCGCAGCATCATACCGGGTACAGATATCTGCCACACCGGACTTCGCCATACCGGTATTTGACCAGAGCGGATTGACTTCATCATCTACAACAGTCAGCCCTCCTCTTTCAAATAATACACTCTATTACTGGAGAGTTAATGCTACAAATACAACAGGAACAAGTGTCTGGTCATCGGTATGGAGTCTCACAACCATAGCATCTGTTCCTGCTGTTGAAAGCAACGGTGCGGGGTATGCACTGGATTTTGATGGTACCAATGACTTTGGGAATTGTGGAAATAATGCTTCGGTTCAAATAACAGGAAAAGCCATAACAATGGAAGCCTGGATTAAACCCACAAAAGTGGGTACGATGGCAATCATCAAGAAAACTGGTGCAATAGGAGGTGGTACTGGCTATGAATTATATTGTGGCAGCGCCGGATTAGTATACTGTAGATTTAATGGCCTTGACGCTTCAAGAGCGATTTCAACTACATCATATCCTACCACTGGAGGTTGGATACACGTTGCAGCAACCTATGACGGAATAAACACCAAGATGTATGTCAACGGAGTGCTTGAAGGCACAACTGCGTATACTGCATCTATTGTAAACAGTACGAACATCCTTGAGATAGCAAACGATCCCTCTACAACAGCTAGGTTTTTTCAGGGTTCTATAGACGAGGTCAGATTATGGAATGTCGCCCGATCCGATGCAGATATCAAAACGAATATGACTAAGAAGCTGGTTGGCAACGAAGCCGGATTAGTCGGCTACTGGCGTTTCGATGAGACATCAGGAACGGTAATAAATGATGAAACTTCCAATAATAATGACGGAACAATGACCAACATGGACCCGTCATTTGATCATGTCTGGAGCGGCGCAGCATTAGGTAACGCTTCAGCATACGATTATGTTGCTACGGGAGGTTACACTGCCACTCTGAATCATTTAGATGGGGATGCCATTACTGCCACAACAACTTCCGGTACTATTACAGGAATACAAGTTTACCGGGCAGACAACAATGCCGTTCGGACGGGCTCAACAGGACTTACTGGTTATTCCCTGGATCCCTCCAGGTTCTGGGGTGTAAGGGCAATTGGAACAAACACTCCGACCTATACCCTTGTGTACAATTATAACGCTAATCCCGCTGTTACAAATGAAGCGGGACTTAAACTTGTAAAAAGAAATGATATCTCAGTGGCAGGGTGGACAGATGCCGGGGCTACGCTTGATATAAATGCCAACACGCTGACTGTAACGGGTGCTACAGGGACTGAATATGCCCTGGCAATACCGACGACTCCCAATCCCCCGGTTCTTGTCGCTCCAACAGACAATGCCACTAACCTATCTACTTCACCTTTACTTAGTGTAACTGTTACAGATCCGATGGCACTACCTCTTAGGGTGAGCTTTTATGGTAAAGCGATTTCAACGACAGGAGAGGATTTTACTGTTGTTGGTTTCCCTGATACACAGAACTACTCTGCTTCGGCGAACGGCGGAACCCCAGACATGTTCAATGACCAAACCCTGTGGGTGAAGAATAACCAGGTTGCAGAAAACATTCTATTTGTATCACATGTAGGGGATGTCATCGACGTAGATTCCGATACTCAGTGGCGGATTGCAAACACGGCTATGTCGACTCTGGATGTCGGAGCGAATATTCCATATGGAATTTCCATCGGCAATCACGATGCAACAAGTGGATCATCTGCATTCTATAATAATTATTTCGGCGTTTCCAGATTTGCCGGCAGGGACTATTATGTTGGGTCTTACGGGTCTGACAATGACAACAACTATGAGATATTCAGAGCAGGAGGTATGGATTTCCTGATTATTCACCTTGAATATGATCCAGGTACCGCAGCAATTCAATGGGCAGACGGGATTCTTAAAGCAAATCCGGGACGAAGAGCCATAGTCACAAGTCATTCTATAATTGGAACCGGTAATCCTGGCAGCTTCAGCACAATTGGCCAGGCTATTTATGATGAACTTAAAGACAATTCCAACCTCTTCCTGATGTTATGCGGCCATGTCGCTGGCACCGGAATTAGGTCGGACACTTACAATGGAAACACTATCTATACTCTTTTGGCCGATTACCAGAGTATAACTAACGGAGGCAACGGGTACATGAGAATCATGGAATTTTCACCTCAGAACGACCTTATCACTGTGAAAACATATTCACCGCATCTTGATGCATGGATGACCGATGCCGACAACCAGTTCACGGTGCCATATAATATGGATGGCAATGGGTATGATCTCATCGGTACCAATACAGGTGTGGTTTCAGGATCAACAACCAGCATTACCTGGCCCGGGTTGTCAAGCGGAACGGAATATGAATGGTATGTTACAGTTAGCAATGGAACAAGCACGATTACAGGACCTGTCTGGTCATTTACAACCGGTGGCCAAACATGGTTAGGTGGTACAGTTGATCATTTAACCGATTGGAATACAGCCACAAACTGGAGTGGAGGTCTTGTCCCAGGCAGCGAAACAGATGTTACTATTACTGCAATCCCAGGGAATCAGCCGATTATTTCAGCCTCGACAGCTGCAAATTGCCGAAATTTAACTGTAGCTTCAGGTGCATCACTTACAATTCAATCTTCGAGCCTGACATCAAACGGCTCTCTGATAGTGTCAGGCACGAGTAGCGGAAATGTTACATACAGTCGTTTTATGCCAACGGGATCGACCGGTTCTTTGTATCGTTATATTTCTTCACCCGTACATTCTACGTCATTACCATCAAGCCAGACATACTGGTTGTATTATGAACCTACAGGGGAATGGGTAGAGACCACCTCGTGTACAGATGGTCTCGGCTATACTATGGCTGCAAATGGCGGGACAGTATCATATACCGGAACGATCGTGACATCAGCTGACCAAACCGGCACTGCACCATATTCAAGTACCTCAAAGTACGAACTGAATAGAGCTTTGTGGGGTGGCGGCGGATGGAACCTGCTCGGCAATCCCTTCACCTCGGCAATGAGTGCGACGACCTTTATCAGTGTAAATGGAGCCTCCGGCAATGGCAGTCTGGATCCAAATTATCAGGCAGTATATATTTATAATGGATCGGATTATTATTATATTGCCTCTGCTGTACCAGGCTATAACGGCCTTGGGACCTTCTCTACCTATACTGATATACAGGCAGGACAGGGTTTCTTTGTACTGGCAAACTACAATAATGTTCCGTTCAGTTTTACTCCTGCCATGCGAACCCATAACACAACGGTTCCGATGACGAAGTCGGCCAAAGCAGAAGAGAATCCCTGGCCGGGACTAAAGCTGAAAGTAAGATACGGTGATAAGGAGAATTCGACCCTGGTTGTATATAACGAAAAGATGAGCCCGGGCCTTGATCCGGGATATGATGTAGGCCAGCTGAGCACAGGTCCTGATGTGGAGATATACACCTCCCTTGTTGAAAAGGACAACAGTGTGAACTTCACCCGTCAGGCCCTGCCAATGACCGATTATGACAAGAACATTATTCCAGTAGGTATTGATTTCGAGAAAGGCGGCGAAGTTATCTTTTCAGCCTTTACGGTGCCTCTCGGTAATAATAGGTTCTGGCTGGAAGACCGTACAACGGGCATCTTTACTGAACTTAATAACAACACTTACACAGTAACCCTTCCGGCAAAGACCTATGGTACTGGGCGGTTCTTTATAATAGCTTCCATGAACACACCCGCAGGCATTAATCAGCCTCAGTCAGAAGAGACAGGTGTGCGAATATGGACCTCGAATGACCAGGTGATCATCAAGGGAGAAGTAAGTGACAGAGCTATCTGCGAGATTTACAACGTGAACGGGAAGAAGATCCTTGATAAACGACTCTCCGGAGGCGAATTAAACACAATTGCCATACCATCAGGTCTAAAAGGAGTCTTCATAGTTAGAGTTACTGACGGGGTGAAGGTGACCACGAGGAAGGTGGCATTATTGTAAAGACAAAAGATAAAAGGCACAAGACAAAAGTAGGAGGGAGCGACTTTGCAAAGGAGCGAATAGAACGATAGAACAATAGAACACACGAATTAAGAAATCAGAAGCAATCTGTTTTAGTCTTGCTGAACAATACATACATTGATTAATTCCAAGGTAAATAAAATAAACTTGACTTTGGCTTAATTGTGGCATAGCTTTGTTAAAACCAAGGGTTAATTAACTGCAGATGTTTTTTTAGGATCATCAGTTAAACCTTTGTTTTTAACAAAAACCATGTCCCCATGAAAACAAAATTCGGGCTTCTTGTATCGATGGGATTAATAATGATCCTCCCGGGTCTGAGTTCTTTCGGCCAGGTAGCAATCAATACAACCGGAGATTCTCCGGATAACTCGGCGATGCTCGATGTGGAATCCGCAAACAGGGGATTGCTTATCCCCCGAGTAGCCCTGACCTCAGCAAATTCGGCTTCACCTATTACGTCTCCAGTAGCCGGCTTGTTGATCTATAATACCGCAAGTTCCGGAGTATCGCCCTATAAGGTTTGCCCCGGATTATATATATGGAGCGGCAATATCTGGTTAAGGCTGAATGATGGTATTGACTGCGGCAATGGATCTCCACTGCCTGATAATTGTAATCCAGTACATATGATCTCAGATATTGATGGTAATATATACCCGACTGTAATCATCGGAACTCAGGAATGGATGGCCAGAAATTTAAAAGTAAGTCATTACAGAAATGGCGAGCCCATACCTAATATAACAACTACGGCAGAATGGAATGATCTTGCCACGGGTGCATTCTGCTGGTACAACAACAATTCGGCAACTTTCGAACCTTTATATGGGAAATTGTATAACTGGTTTGCTGTCAATGACAGCAGGAACCTGTGCCCTTCAGGCTGGCATATTCCATCGGATGCAGAATGGACTACACTCACTGATTTTCTAGGAGGACTGAGTGTTGCTGGCGGCAAACTGAAAGAAACTGGAACAGCACATTGGTACTTCACGACAAATGCCACAAATGAGACTTGTTTTACGGGCTTACCCGGAGGTTGCAGGAACTATTGGGAGAGTGGAACAGGAGAATTCGGCTACTGGAAGTTTTTTGGCTGGTGGTGGTCCGCAGATGCAGATCCGGGGATTCCTACAAATGCTTATTTTAGGGATGCCAGTGTTGATAATAACACGGTTTACGGAAATAGTGTCGACAAAAGAGGAGCAAATTCTGTGCGATGTATTAAAGATTAGTAATTCAACAAATACCAACAGCAACCATTAAAAAGTTTCTTTTTTTATTGCTCTTACTGGCATACCCTATTGTTTCTGCATTATCACAGGTAAGCATTAACTCCAGCGGCAGCCAGCCGGATAATTCTGCGATGCTGGATGTATCAAGTACAACAAAGGGAATACTGGTACCCCGCATGACTACCAGTGAAGTACAGGCAATATCCGATCCCGCTGATGGGTTGATTGTTTTTTGTACTACTGATCACAAGTTTTATGCGTTTATATCCAGTGAATATAAATGGAGGGAAATCCTTTTTGGCTCAACGACAGTATTGCCACCCTTGCGCTGTGGCATTGATATGTTGAACGATACAAGAGACGGAAACAATTACAGCACAGTTTCAATTGGAACCCAATGCTGGATGGCTGAAAACTTAGCCTACCTGCCTGACGTAAGTCCTCCTTCAGTTTACGCAGAAGGCTTACCTTACTATTACGTGTATGGATATTACGGAACAGATGCGGCAGCCTCCAAATTAACTGCCAATTATACGACATATGGCGTTTTATACAATTGGTCAGCCGCAATGAATGGTTCAGCCAGTAGCAGTACTAACCCCAGTGGTGTTCGGGGAGTTTGTCCTGAAGGTTGGCATTTGCCCAGTGATGCTGAGTGGAAACAACTGGAAATATTTCTGGGACTTTCATCAGCAGACGCTGAGATTGCCAACTGGCGGGGCATCCATGCACCACAATTGAAAACTATAGATGGATGGTACTCCAATAATGGAACAAATACCAGCGGTTTTTCAGCTCTCCCCGGAGGCAGTTTCAATAAAACTGATCCATTCGATGGCTACATTGACAGAGACGGTTACTGGTGGTCTTCTACAGAAAATATAAGTACCTCCATATGGTTGCGTGATATAAATTGTTATAACAACAGTGTTTATCGTGGTGCCTGGCCAAATAAGGATTACGGGTTTAGTGTCCGCTGTATAAAGGATTAGTTGGTTTAACTAATTGTTTGCCTAGTTTCAAGTTAAGGGTACTCAAAATGAGACTATTAATTTTAAAACTTAACTCGTCAAAGTTTTAAGCGGGGAATTCAACTAGTGATTACTATTTCGGAAATAAGAAAGTATGCTGAGAGAAATTGCTGCCGGTTGGCTTGTTTTATTCACAACGCCGATGATCCTGCCCAATTCTGAAACGTAAGGAATTATTGATATGCCAGATACACTATCGGAATTGAAATCCATGGTTCAACCAGAGACAATAATTGCTAATAAAGAGATACAATGAAAAAGTCATCGCTTCTTACAATCTGCATTATCCTGATGTTTTTTTACGCTGGGTTAATCAGCCAAACAGCTGCCCAGGGTCTCAGGAACGAAGGTGCAATCGTCAACATTGCCTCCGGTTGTTATGTTGTCTGCCAGGGAGGATTCAACAACAGCAGCGGTGCTGTTACAAATGACGGCACTCTGACCATTGCTGGCCCGATCACCAACTCGGTTTCAGCAATCATTGAAGGTGACGGTAGCTATAATATTGGTGGAGACCTGATCAATAACGGAACCTTTACACAAGCCGCAGGTACAACCACGTTCAACGGAAACGTGGCTCAGACCGTCAGCGGTTCGTCAGTGACGACATTCAATGATCTGGTCATTGACGGCAGCGGCACAACAATAGCAGCCGGGGCAATGGTCACCGTTGAAGGGAGTAACTTTAGTCCAAACGGAAAGCTTACCATCAATTCCGATGCTGTCAACAACAGCGGCTCATTGATTTATTCCGGCTCAGGCACCCCAACAAGTAATGTTACCTACAATCGTTTGATGCCTGCCGGTTCTGTATGGCATTATGTTTCCTCACCAGTCAACCTGACAGCATCACCAGCAGGTTCGTTTTATGCATGGGATGAGGAGGCGGGGGATTGGGATGCAAACCCAATTGCTTCTAACCCTGAAATCGGAAGGGGCTATACCCTGAAGACAACCGGCAATTCAGTCTCATTTACCGGTTTGTTAAGGACAACCGATTTGGTTATGGACGCGTCATCACCTTATAAAGACGGCTATATTGACAGAAGCAGCTCATTTGCATATGGTTATGATGATATAAATGATATCTGGAATACTGGTGACATCTGGGCACCTGACAGAAGTTGGACAAACTATGGAGGTGGTGGGTTTAATCTGATGGGTAATCCGTATACCTCTGCAATAAATGTATCTGGTTTTGCTGCAGATAATTCGGGTCAATTCGATCCAAACTATGTTGCAGTTTACTTGTATGATGGGAACAGTTATTGGTTTATTGGCAGTCCAATAGATGGTTGGGACGAGAATGAACCAGAATCTATAACAGAAACGCATATTCAGGCAGGGCAGGGATTCTTTGTGCTAGCCCTGAATGATGGTTCAACGTTTACTTTTAAAAGAAGCATGCAGGAACACAATGCGGATGTTTCGCTACTGAAGTCCGGTAAAACCGGGAATGCGTGGCCGGGATTTCGCCTGAAGGCAAAATACGATGATAACGAGAGTTCAACCCTTGTGGTCTATAATGAACAAATGACTGCAGGTCTTGACCCGGGTTACGATGTGGGACAGTTCAGTACAGGGCCGAAGGTTGAGATTTACACAACTTTGGTAGAAAAGGACAACAGCGTGAACTTTGTCCGGCAGGCGCTGCCGGTGGAGGGTTGCGAAATGAACATTATTCCTGTCGGTATTGACTCCGAAAAGGGCGGTGAGGTGACTTTCTCAGCATATACCGTACCTCTGGGAGATAACAAATTCTGGCTTGAAGACCGCAAGGCAGGCACTTTCACAGACCTGAACAACAATACGTACACAGTGACCCTTCCGTCAAAGACATACGGTACGGGACGGTTCTTCATAATAACCTCTGCAAACACGCCAACAGGCATAGAGAAACCCCAGGCAGATGAGAAAGGTATACGAGTGTGGACATCCAATGAGAAGGTGATCATCAAGGGTGAGGTTAGCGACAGAGCTATTTGCACGGTATATGATATGCGCGGACAGAAGATAGTGGAAACACTACTGAACGACGGAGAACTGAATACTGTTAGCTTACCTTCCGACTTACATGGTGTTTACCTGGTGAGGGTTGTTGACGGAGTGAAGGTGACGACGCGGAAGGTGGTATTATTGTAAAGACAAAAGACAAAAGGCAAAAGACAAAAGTTTGAGGGAGCGACTTTGTGAGGGCGCGCCTTCGCCACCACCTCTGTCAAGGCTTCGGTGATTGCCGAAAGCTAAGTCGGACGAGGAAGCGATTGTTCTGGATTTAAGACAAAAGATAAAAGTCACAAGACAAAAGTGATCAATAACGAACCCACTTTTATCTTTATACTTTTGTCTTTTATCTTAAGTCGAATATCCTCACTCCCTCGCACTGTCGAAAAGTCGCCCCATCTGTAGCTAAATCTATGCAAACGTATCTGTTTATAGTAAAGACCTTTAAGTTGCTAAGGGAGCATCAGCCCTGGAAGCTTGTGCTGATATTCTTCCTGACGCTGCTGCTAGGGATTACAGGAGGATTCTCAATCGTGATGCTTATCCCTCTGCTGCAGCTGCTGAACATCGGCGGCAGCGGAGCAGAACCCGGGGGCATCGCAATGACTATACAGAATCTTGCTGAAAAGGCGGGAATAAATCTGACTATCGGATCAGTGCTGATAATCTATGTGGTGATCCTGACCCTCAGCGCCCTGCTTCAATACTGGAAATCGATCCTTGACACACGCTACCAGCAGACTTTCATCTATGACCTGCGCAAGAAGCTCTTCCGCAAGATAATCATGGCCGAATGGCAGACACTTAACAGCCGGAGCAAGACCAACCACCTCCAGGTGCTCACCAAAGAGGTACCCAATCTGGCATACTACTATTATTATTATCTCAAGCTGCTGACCACTCTCATCTTTACTGCTTCATATATTGTCTATGCAATGCTTGTATCGGCAAAATTTACCCTGATCATAATTGCTGTCGGCATTTTACTTTTTGTTTTATTGAGGAAATTCCTGTTCAAAGCCTTTCATCTTGGCGAAGGGTATGTCAATTCATATAACAGGCTGCTTAAATATATTGACGATTTCTGGCAGACAGTGAAGATAGCCAAGGTACACAGCTCCGAGGAGTTCTATTATAACAGATTTGACGAGGCCAGCACCTCGCTGCTTGACATGGAGTACAGGATGCAGAAAAACTGGTCGTTGCCCCAGCTCATACAGCGTATCGCAGGATTAATTGTGCTGGTGTTTGTGGTGTGGTTCGGGTACAGGTCGGGCACCATACCAATGGCGTCATTCGTCATTCTAATCCTTCTTTTCTCCCGCATCTTCCCACAGTTTATTTCGCTTAACACAGACATTAATATGATTGTCTCAAGCGTGGCTTCGGTGAAACTCGTTATGCAGCTTGACGAGGACCTTCCGAATTGCGATTTGCGATTTGCGATTTCCGAATTGGGAAGGAGGGAGTTCAAAGGTGGTATGGAGCTAAGAGAGGGGATAAGGCTGGAGAATATCACGTTTTCATATCCGGACGGGGGGAGGCTTTTTGACAATTTCAGTGCGGTTATAAGGGCGCATGCCATAACAGGGATAGTCGGGGTGTCAGGGCGTGGGAAGACTACGCTCATAGATATCATTGCCGGTCTGCAAAAGCCGACCGGAGGGAGGATACTCATTGACGGGCATCAGCTTGATGAGGGTTTGTTGCCCGGCTGGCGGGCAGGGCTGGGTTATCTGCCGCAGGATTCGTTTTTCATTGACGGAACGCTGCGCGAGAACCTGGTGTGGGACAGCGGAGGCGATATCAGTGATGAAGAGATCCTGACGGTATTGGAACAAGTAAATGCAACCCACCTGGTGAAACGGTTCAGGAAAGGACTGGATGCTTTTGTGGTTAATTACCCGTTTACTTTCTCAGGAGGCGAGTGTCAACGTCTGTCGCTGGCCAGGGTGCTGTTGCGAAAACCATCGTTACTGCTGCTTGATGAGGCAACGTCGTCGCTGGACCCGGAGAATGAAGCGGTCATTATGGAAGTGCTAAATAAGCTCAAGGAGAGGATAACGATAGTTTTCGTTACACACAGAGGGTCAGTGACAAAGTGGTTTGATTCAATGATTAAACTATGAGGGAGCGAGGGAGCGACTAAGTGATGGAGCGAGATATGAGATGTGAGATATGAGATATGAGAGGCTGAGTTTAAATTTATCGTAGTATTTTGTGACCATGAAGAAAAAAATATATCTGTGCAGTCCGCACATGGGTGGCGGTGAGATGAAGTATATACAGGAAGCGTTTGACTCGAACTGGATCGCTCCGCTGGGACCGAACGTCGATGCTTTTGAAAAAGAGCTGTGTGCCACTGTGGGTGCGAAGCATGTCGCGGCACTGGCATCCGGCACGTCGGCCATACATCTTGCACTGATATTGCTTGGAGTAAAGCCCGGAGATTATGTAATAGGGACATCGTTCACCTTCTCGGCGACGGTCAATCCCATAGCTTACCTGGGGGCTACGCCGGTGCTGGTGGACAGTGAGGCGGAGACTTGGAATATGGATCCGGAATTGCTGGAGGAAGCAATTCAAGGCGAAAGGCGAAAGGCGAAAGGCGAAAGTGTTAAAGCGATTATTGTGGCGCATTTGTACGGGATGCCGGCGAAGATGAGGGAGATAATGGCGATTGCCGATAAATATGGAATCCCGGTTGTTGAGGATGCGGCTGAGGCATTGGGATCACAGTATATGGAAAAAAGAGTTGGCTGTACAGGAAAGTTCGGGATACTGTCGTTCAACGGTAATAAGATCATCACCACCAGCGGAGGCGGAGCGCTGATATCCGAAGATGAGGCTCTGATAAAGAGAGCACGATTTCTCGCCACCCAGGCGCGTGATCCGGCCCCGCACTACCAGCACAGCGCCATAGGATACAACTACCGGATGAGCAACATCGTTGCGGGCATCGGCCGCGGTCAACTGGAAGTTCTTGACGAACGCATCAGGCAGCACCGGGCATTTAATGCCTGGTACCGGGAGCTGTTGAAAGATGTTCCGGGCGTCACGTTCCAGTCTGAGCCCTCACCGGATTTTTATTCAAACTTCTGGCTCACGGGCATAGTCATTGATCCTGAGAAAGCCGGTACCGATCGTGAGAAGCTGCGGCTGGCGTTTGAAGCTGAACAGATTGAAGCGAGGCCGCTATGGAAGCCGATGCACCTCCAGCCGGTATTTGCCGGTTGTCCCGCATATGTCAACGGCACGTCGGAGAAGCTGTTCACCCACGGCCTCTGTCTGCCGAGCGGATCCAATATAGATGAGGATGGCAGGAAGAGGATTGCCGAGGTGCTTAAACGAGAATTTAAATTCTGAAGGCCCTGGATATCAGGGTCATAAGAACAAGTTGGCGCTGATTTTGAGTAACCGGAGTACTTGCTTTTATCTCTATTTTTTGCTATCTTTATAATTGATGTAATAATTACTATGTTAACAGGAACCGGACATAATACTGAAATCCCAGAAACGTTCCGTAAATACTTCTGGGATGTTGCTTATGAAGATCTCTCCCTGGAGAAGTATCCGAAATTCATTGCAGAACGGATCCTGAACTATGGCGATCTTGATGCTGTTAAGTGGTTACAATCGGTTCTTGACAGGGATTTTATCAGGTCTGTCATTATAAACAGTCGCAACCTGAATCCTAAAACGAAGAATTACTGGAAACTGATGTTAGGTGAATCAGGAAGCTGATTATGAATAAAGAGCTCCATTTTGAGATTTTACCGGAAGAACAACTGAAGCTTTTTAAACTGCTATCAGAAGAGGTATTCATCAAAGAATTTTACCTTGCTGGCGGAACGTGCCTGGCTTTATACCTCGGGCACAGACAATCATATGATTTTGATTTCTTTATTTCAGCAGATTTTAATACATCTCAGATTATTAATATTCTCACGAGCATAGGCCTCTATGAGCGCGGTAATGAAGAGAAGAATACGATCAACGGCATGCTTAACAGTGTAAGAGTTTCATTCTTCGGATACAAGTACGATATGATTGAGGATTTCGGTTCATACAGGGGTATAAGGCTGGCTGGCATCAGGGATATTGCTGCCATGAAGCTTGAGGCCATTGCCGGCAGGGGAAGCAAGAAGGACTTTGTGGATATATTCTTTCTTTTGAAGCATTTCTCTCTCGAACAGATATTTTCCTTTCATGCCCACAAATACGGAATCGGTCTGAGCAACCAATATCACCATCTCAAGTCGCTTGTTTACTTTAACGATGCTGATGAAGAGGCTATGCCCTTAATGACAAGTCCGCTGAATTGGGACGAGGTCAAAAAGCATATTGCCAGCTGTGCCGGCAAGTTCCTTTTCTGAGAGATATTAGCCTCCAACTGTCAAAAAATAGCCATTTATGATAGTTGCCCTGTTTTACTGTCAAACTGTGACTGGAATTCTTCAGTACCGCCAGAAAATCAGAGCAATTAAGCTTGTCATTTAAAGTGCCTGTAACCCTGAAACCACTTATAATCCTGTATGCCTAAGAAAGTATTTGTCAGCGGCTGCTTTGATATGCTTCACTCGGGACATGTGGCATTCTTTGAGGAGGCGGCCGGTTATGGCGACCTGTATGTGGGCATAGGGTCAGACCGCACCATCAACGAGCTGAAGGGCAGGCGGGCTATTAACGGTGAACGCGAGAGACTGTATATGATCAGGTCGCTGAAGTATGTCAGGGATGCCTGGATAAACAGGGGATCGGGACTGCTTGACTTTGAGAATGAACTGCGCGAGATGAAGCCGGATATCTTCTTTGTCAATGAGGATGGCTATACTCCTGACAAGAAAAGACTATGCAATGAGCTGGGGATAGAGCTTTTAGTGAGCAAACGCATCCCCCAGGCAGGATTACCGCCACGTTCAACGACTGCCCTGCGCAGCGAGTGCCGCATACCTTACCGTCTTGACCTCGCCGGAGGGTGGCTCGATCAGCCTTTCGTGTCAAAATTCTATCCGGGTGCGGTGCTGACAATTTCCATTGAGCCTGACATCGAGTTTAACGATCGCAGCGGCATGTCGGGCAGCACACGGAAGAAGGCTGTACAGCTCTGGCAAACGGATATCCCTGACGGTGATCCGCATATTCTTGCCCACACACTTTTCTGCGTTGAGAATCCTCCGGGAACCGGTTATGTCAGCGGATCGCAGGATGCAATTGGCATCGTTTTTCCCGGGCTGAACAGGCTTGATTATGCAAAGGGCGAGTACTGGCCGGAGAAAATTACTCCGGGAAATGACCCCGGGGTACTTGACTGGATAGAACAACATCTGTGGTTCATAACATTGCCACCGAGGGAGGGTAATTTCAATGTCCTGGATAAAACGGATATGTCGGTTGAGGGAGCCAAAGCTTTAGCAAAGGCTGCTGACGAGGTGTGGGAGGCCATCCAGGCTAAAGATATAAGGAATTTCGGTAAGGCATTTAAAGCATCGTTTGATGCTCAGGTGGCGATGTTCCCGCTGATGAAGAGCAAGACCGTACGCGATACAATCGAAATATATAAAGACAAGGCGTTGGGTTGGAAGCTTGCTGGTGCAGGAGGCGGAGGTTACCTGGTTCTGGTAGCGGAGGAGCCAATAGAAAATGCAATAAGGATCAGGATAAGACGTTCAAGATAAAAGACAAAAGTCGCAAGATAAAAGTCATAAATAATACTTTGATCTTCAGAATATTATAAAAGGGGGTCAAGAATGTCACTTTTATCTTTATCCTTTTGTCTTTTGTCTTAGGCTACTCTAGGCTCTGCGCTTCTTGATGGAATTTACTAATTTTACGTAAAATACATATATGTCAAAGACAGCACTGATAACGGGTGTAACGGGTCAGGATGGTGCTTACCTGAGCGAGTACCTCCTGAAGAAGGGATACATTGTCCATGGCATCAAGCGCCGCGCCTCGATGTTCAATACTGAGAGGATCGACCATATCTATCAGGATCCGCACCTTGAGCACCGCAACTTCATCCTGCATTACGGCGACATGACCAACTCAATGAACATCACCCGCATAGTGCAGGAGGTGCAGCCGGATGAGATCTATAACCTCGCAGCAATGAGTCATGTCAAGGTGAGCTTTGACACACCCGAATATACCGCCAATGCCGACGGCATCGGCACCCTGAGGCTCCTGGAGGCTGTCAGGCTCCTTGGGATTGGCGACAAAAGACCAGGGTCTACCAGGCTTCCACATCGGAGCTCTTCGGGCTGGTTCAGGAGGTACCGCAGAGAGAGACAACTCCATTCTATCCGCGTTCTCCCTATGGCGTGGCAAAAATGTATGCTTACTGGATCACCGTGAACTACCGCGAGGCCTATCATATACATGCCAGCAACGGTATCCTTTTCAATCATGAATCGCCTATCAGGGGCGAGACTTTTCTGACAAGGAAGGTGACACGGG
Source organism: uncultured Bacteroidales bacterium (assembly GCA_963849945.1). Lineage (GTDB taxonomy): Bacteria > Bacteroidota > Bacteroidia > Bacteroidales > VadinHA17 > SR-FBR-E99. The sequence goes on from CAWKJD010000017.1 coordinate 30,869, forward strand.
CGCTGAGCCGCATAGCCATGGGCGTGCAGGAAAAATTATTTGTCGGGAATCTGTCGGGCCAGCGCGACTGGGGTCACGCAAAGGACTATATCAGGGCGATGTTCCTGATAGTGCAGCAGGATGAGCCGTCGGATTACGTCATCGCCACAGGCGTGACAACAACCATACGTGATTTCATAAAGAAAGCTGCTGCAGAGATTGGGCTGGAAATTTCACTTGTTGGCGAAGACATGAATGAAAAGGGATTTATTACAGCTGTTGATGAGAAGCGATTTACCGGGATGGTTGGCGATGAGTACATCGAAGGCATTAAGGAGAAGATCAGGAAAAGGACAGAAATCGTGGGAGTTGACGCGGCATATTTCCGTCCCACAGAAGTTGACATGCTGATAGGTGATGCCACGAAGGCTCGCACGAGGCTGGGCTGGGAGCCGAGGTACGACCTGGACTCACTGATAACGGATATGATGCAGGGCGATGTGAAGCTGGTGAAGAAGGAGGTTTATCTGAAGAGGGGAGGATTCTACACACCCAATTATTTTGAATAATTTCAGAGTTTCAAGGTTTCAAAGTTCTTTTAAGACAAAAGACAAAAGTCACAAGATAAAAGATGGACATAAAATCCAAAATATACGTGGCGGGGCACACAGGGCTGGTGGGAAGTGCGATAACGGAAGCACTGAAGAGGAAGGGCTATACGAATATCATCGGCCGGACGTTTGAGGAGCTTGACCTGAGGAGACAGGCTGAGACAGAAGAGTTCTTTGCCAGTGAGAAGCCCGAAGCGGTGATATTGTGTGCTGCAAAAGTAGGTGGCATCATGGCCAACAATACCCTACGGGCCGAGTTCATTTATGAGAACCTGATGATTGAGGCGAACGTGGTGCATGCCGCATATCTGAACGGTGTAAAGAAACTGGTCTTCCTGGGAAGCAGCTGCATCTATCCGCGCGATTGTCCGCAGCCGATGAAGGAAGAGTATCTGCTGACCTCTCCCCTTGAATATACCAACGAGCCTTATGCCATCGCAAAGATAGCAGGGCTGAAGATGTGCGAGGCGTATAACATCCGCTACGGGACTGACTTCATTGCCGTCATGCCGACAAATCTCTACGGTCCCAATGATAATTTTAACCTCACAGGCGGGCATGTTATGCCGTCGCTGATGCGCCGGATACATCTTGGGAAGCTTCTGGAGAACGGCGACATAGAGGCGATCCGGGCCGACTTGAAAAAGAGACCGATCGGCAATTTCAATGGCATGGAGGCAGAGAGTGAGTTATTTGAGCTGCTTGAACAGCAAGGTATATGCAGGGAAAAATCGCAAATCGCAAATCGCAAATCGCAAATCTCAGTTACAGTATGGGGCACCGGTAAACCACTCAGAGAGTTTATGTATAGCGGCGATATGGCGGATGCAACTGTCTTTATCATGGAGAAAGTGTCTTTCAGGGACCTTATAACAGAGGGCAACAAGGAGATTCGTAATACTCATATAAATATCGGCACGGGAGAGGAGATCACTATCAAAGACCTTGCATCACTGCTGAATGAGATGACAGGTTTCAAAGGAAACCTTATCTTTGATAAATCAAAGCCCGACGGTACGCCGAGGAAGCTTATGGACTCATCAAAGCTGTACGGGCTGGGGTTCAGACACAGCACCTCGCTAGCAGAAGGCGCAAGGAAAATGTACGAATGGTATATAGAAGGAGAAAGGTGAAAGGAGAAAGGCGAAGGTAGTGGAAAGAAGAACAGCATGACCGCAAGACTATGAAACGATAAACAATAAACTATAAACAGAAATGAAGAGGAGTGTAATTATTATCATGACAGCAGTACTGGCAGTAATGCTGGCAGGATGCGCAAGCTCGTATATTGACGCTTCCGGCGGTCGTGACGGGTCATCGTTTGCGAAAGCAGTGATAGTAGGATCGGTCAGGGCAGAATATCTCTACATCGACCGTACCTGGAAAGATTCGAAAATTGCAAGCCAGGTGGTGACCGAAAATGACGGCAAGCCTTATGATGTTGTCTCAATCACCACAAAAGACGGCCAGGCAAAGGACGTCTGTTTTGACATCTCGAAGTTCTACCGCAAGAAAACCTACGCAGACGACCTCGAATAGGGATTTGAAAGAGAACAGGTGAAAAGGTGAAAGGGTGAAGGGGTGATGGGAATCATCGCCTTTCCACCCTTTCATTATTTCATTTTACTGTTTTGCAGATTGTACCAGACGAACAAATTCTGCACGGTAACCATCAGGGTCATTGCCTCTGGAATTTGAGGCCAGGGAGATGACGTCTGCGACAGTGGCGGTGCCCCGGAAGGAGCTGTTCCGCAGGATCATTCCAAAGGCGGCTACGGAAGCCGAGAAACGAAAACGGTCGGTGGTTTCACCGACGTTTTTTATTTCGGTGCCCACTGTTTTGCTGAACATCCTGCTTGTCAGTCCGTCGGGCAGCTTGTAACGCAGCTTGATATTACAGAGCTCACGCGGTGCATCTTTCAAGGGAGAGCGTACCTCCTCTTCTGCCATGCCATTCTGGTAGCGCAGAGGATCAACCATGGGCAATCCGGTTTCGTCTGATCCGGCGGGAACAATCTCATATAATGCAGTGACGGTATGCCCTGCTCCCATCTCGCCGGCATCTTTTGTATCATCATTGAAATCCTCGTCCGCCAGCATCCTGTTCTCATAACCGACAAGCCGGTATGATTTGACGTAAGCAGGATTGAATTCAATCTGGAACTTGACATCCTTAGCTATCGTAAAGAGCGTTCCGCCGAACTCCTGCACCAGCACGCGTCTTGCTTCCTGGATGTTATCTATATAGGCATAGTTACCGTTGCCCTTGTCGGCGATGATCTCCATTTTGTCATCCTTGATGTTTCCCATCCCGAAGCCCAGGACGGTCATACAGACACCCAGTCCGCGTTTCTCTTCCACCAGCCGCTCCATTGAGGCGTTATCTGATACGCCCACGTTGAAATCGCCATCCGTGGCGAGTATAATGCGGTTATTTCCCTCCTTTATATAGTTCTTTTCAGCTATTCTGTAGGCCAGCATGATGCCCTGGCCTCCGGCAGTTGAGCCTCCGGCCTGCAGATTATCGAGCGCCTGCATTATAGTCTCTTTATTACTGCCGGGAGTTGATTCAAGCACTACACCTGCTGCTCCTGCATAGACGACTATTGCTACACGATCCTGTGCCCTGAGCTCATTTACCAGCAGTCCAAGTGCGGATTTCAGCAAAGGTAATTTGTTGGGTTGGTCCATTGATCCGGATACATCAAGAAGGAATACCAGGTTTGATGGAGGAAGCTCGTTCCTGTCGATATCCTTACCCCTGAGACCTATATGGAGCAGGTAATGATTCTTATTCCACGGGCAGATACCGGTCTCGGTGTAAACAGAGAAGGGATGTTCTCCGGCGGGTTTCGGGTAGTCATATTTGAAATAGTTGATCATCTCCTCGATACGGACGGCATCTGGAGGTACCTCCTGCCCCAGGTTGATAAACCGCCGCACATTTGAATATGATGCATTATCGACATCAATTGAGAAAGTTGAATAAGGAGCTTTGAGCGGATCCTTATATCCGTTTTCGTCGAGGTTGGCATAAGACTCAGTGTTGTAATCGTGGTACATAGGCTGGTTATAAAAGCCTGTTGATTTGCCTGCAGCACGTGAAGCCGGGGCAGCCATATCATACGCAACAGCTTCCGTCTTGCAGACCACAGGAGCCTTGTCGCCGGCAGTCTTTTCTTCTTTCGATTTAACCTTTACAGGTTCCATAGTAACATTTATGACAGTTCGTCCCGCGATGGGTTCTTCTATTTGCGTCATTCCTTTCAGACTGAAAACAAGGACCTTTGCTTCAGGTCCGACGGAGATAGAGTAGTAACCTGCGTTGTCTGTGGTGACGCTGTTGTTCGTTCCTTTTACCATAACAACAACGGCGCTAAGCGGAGCATCATCAGGACCGGTAACCTTCCCCTTTATAATAACCTGAGAAGAAGGTTCCATCGATGTAAGAAGCATCAATGCTAAAAATGATAACAGTGTTTTCATGACTTTATGTTTTTGTGTTTCTGAGATAAGGATGCGGCTGAAGTAGAAATTCCATAAATGACCTGCAGAAAAAATGATAAAGAGTATCTTTATAGTTGTAATAACCAGCACAGAACACGGATCTTCATGCCGTTAATATTTCTAAGGAAAAGAGCAACAGAGGAGAAGGACGAAGAGCTTCTGAAGAGATTCAGGGAGGCTGGCGACATTGAGATCCTGGGACGGCTTTATGAGAGGTACATGCACCTTGTTTACGGGGTGTGCCTGAAGTATCTTGAGGAGAGGGAGGCGGCGAAGGACGAGGTGATGAATATTTTCGAGAAGCTGGTGACGGGGGTGCCGGAGCAGGAAATAAATAATTTTAAGTCGTGGCTGTATGTGGTGACGAAGAACCATTGTCTGATGCTGCTGCGGAGCAGAAAGAGCGAAGCAACGCATCGCGAGGCGATGTTAAATGACCCTACATTTTTTATGGAAATGGGGACTGAGATGCATCCTTTGGAAAACGATGAGGGGATTGATATGAAGAGGTTGGAGGAGTGCATCGGGAAGCTGAAGGAGGAGCAAAGAAAGTGTATTCAACTGTTTTATTATGAGGGGTATGGGTACAAGGAAATATGCCAGAGGTTGGGTATTGAGGAGGGGAAGGTGAAGTCATATATACAGAATGGTAAACGAAATCTTAAGATTTGTTTAGAGTTGGGAGTGACTAAAGTGAGCTAAAGTGACTAAAGTTGAAGTGCCTGGAGTTTGTATGATCAGGAGGTTTGAATATGAAAAAGGGAGAAGATAAAAGATTGCTGGTCCCGAAGGATGGGTTCGAGGAGGAAGCGTCGGAGGGGCTGGGGAAGCTGAACAGGGAAGAGGCGGAGGCGGACCTCCGTGAATTGCGGGGTAAGATTGAACGCAGGGTGAGGCGTCCGCGGATGATATGGCTCCCGGCAGCGGCTGCTGTTGTCATACTGCTTGTGGCATCAGCAGTGTATATTGCGTTGTTCAGAAACAGGAATGTGACCGAGCCCGAGATAGCCGCCAAGAAGGGAGTGTCAGTTACCGATACGGCTTTGATCGCCATGGCCCAGCCGATACGAAAAACCGAATCGGTCTCCCGTTCACGTGCAGCGAAGTTCGCTCCGGGCGTCGTTTCAGTCCGGACAACCGATGAACTGACAGAGGCAAAAGAGGCAGACGATAAGATAGCAGAAGGCCACGATGAGGTCAGCGCAACCCTGGAGTTGGTTGAGGGAGAAGAGGTGGCAGCAGGTGAGGTAATGGTTGAAGCCATGCCGAGGATGGAGAAGGCGGCCCCGTCTGAGAAAAAAGATAAAGCAGCAGCTACAACGACGAGAGAAGATTCCGCTGTGGCGACACCCGGTGCGGGCACCGGCTTGCCCGACAGACAGGCAGCGCCTGTGTGGGGAATGGCAGAATTTAATAAATGGATCAATCGTAATATCAGGTATCCGGATGGTATCACACCCGGAGTGCGGAAGGTCGTTGTCGTAACATTTAAGGTGGCGGCGGACAGTACCGTTTATGACCTTAGGGTAGAGGAGTCAGAGTATGACCGTTATACAGCAGAAGTTATCAGGCTTTTGCGTGAGGGGCCGAGGTGGGTTCCGGCAGTTCGTGATGGCAGGGCGGTACCGGAGGAGGTGAGAGTAAGTATTGTATTCAAATAGCGGAGAGCGGAGAGCGTAAAGCGTAGAGAGGAACTCGGGGGCGAGGACAATAGTTTTTAGTACATTTACGGAAATTTTAGAAAAATGAACTTATTAACAGAGAAACGAGTACTGGTGACTGGCGGAGCGGGATTTATAGGATCGTCAATCTGCCATGACCTGGTTGAGCGTGATAACGAGGTAATCTGCCTCGATAACTTTGCTACCGGCAGGAAAGAAAATATCAGTGACCTGAAAGGAAATCCACATTTTAAATTAATCACTGGTGACATAAGAGAACCGGAGGTTTGCAAAAAAGCAGTCAAAGGTATAGATGTTGTTCTTCACCAGGCAGCACTTGGAAGCGTACCCAGAAGCATTGCCGATCCGGCCACAACAAACGCGGTAAACATCAATGGTTTTCTGAACATGATCATTGCTGCGAGGGATGCCGGCATAAAGCGTTTTGTTTTTGCTTCGAGCTCATCGGTCTATGGCGACTCGCCAGAACTTCCCAAGGTTGAGGAGCGCACAGGAAAGGTTTTATCGCCCTATGCAATAACAAAGCTTGTGAATGAAGAATATGCCCGCATATTCGGCAGCCTGTATGGAATGGAAACAGTTGGCCTGCGTTATTTCAATGTCTTTCGGCAGGAGGCAGGATCCTGAGGGACCATATGCAGCGGTAATACCAAAGTTCACACAGAAATTCATGAAACATGAAGCGCCAGTCATCAACGGCGACGGCAGCAACTCGCGCGACTTCACTTATATCGATAATGTTGTACTGGCAAATAACCTTGCAGCCACGGTTGAAAATCCGGCAGCACTGAACCGGGTTTATAATGTTGCCTGCGGCGACGCGGTGAATCTGAATGAGATGACCCTCCTGTTACGTGGTTACCTGGCTACCCATGACCCGGAGATTGCAAAGGTTGAACCGGAGCACGGTCCTGGTCGTGCAGGCGACATACCTCACAGCATGGCCAGCGTGGGCAAGGCAGTAGGATTGCTCGGATACCAGCCGCAGGTGCTCTTCTCCGAAGGGCTGAAGAGGGCAGTGGAGTGGTATTGGGAGAATCTATGATTTGCGATTTGCGATTTGCGACTTGCGACCCGCCTTCGCTGAAGCTTCGGTGGACGAAGTTTGCGATTTAATGTATCCAATACAATTAACAGGTAATTCCGTGACTGCATAATTCTTTTATCTTTGTCGTAACAGATTTCATTAAATCGGCCAGAGCAGGCTGAAAAATCAGATACACAATAAGTTAGACACTATTTGAGTGTGACTGACGAACCGAAGGATTAGTGGGCTTATTAAGCTTTCCTGTCAGGTCGGGAAGAGAAAGTATATGAAAAGAAATCCATTGATTGAAATTGAAGGCAGAAAAATAGGACCTGATTTTGAACCTGTCGTAGTTGCAGAAATAGGAATAAATCATGGCGGATCACTCGCTGTTGCTTTCGAGATGGTTGACGCTGCGGCCAGGGCCGGAGTGGAAATCATTAAACATCAAACTCATATTATTGACGATGAGATGAGCGGAGTGGCAAGGCAGATCAAGCCCGGCAATGCAGATATCTCTATTTATGAGGTGATGAAAAACTCTGCTCTTACTGAAGAAGAGGAGGTCAGACTAAAGGATTATGTCAGGAGTAAGGGCATGATCTTCATCAGCACACCTTTTTCACGGGCAGCGGCAGAAAGACTTCACAGAATGGGTGTTCCGGCGTACAAGATCGGATCAGGCGAATGCAATAACTATCCTCTTATCAGCCATATTGCTTCTTATGGTAAACCAGTGATCCTCAGTACCGGGATGAACACTATTAAATCAATAGGTAAAGCTGTGCAAATTTTAGAGGAGAAGAATATTCCCTATGCTCTTCTGCACTGTACCAATATCTATCCAACGCCGCCTCATCTTATCAGGCTTAATGCCATTGGTCAGATTATGGAAGCTTTTCCGAACGCAGTAGTTGGACTTTCTGATCACTCAGTAACCAACTATCCCTGCATAGCCGCAGTAGCTCTCGGAGCATCGATACTTGAAAGACATTTTACTGACAGTATGGACAGAATTGGTCCGGATATAATATGTTCAATGGACCCCGCCTCATGTGCTGAACTGATAAAAGCTTCCAGGATTGTTTACAGTGCAAAAAGCGGTGATAAAGGACCGGTTAAGGAGGAAGAGCCGACAATAAGATTTGCCTTTGCATCAGTTGTTACCATCAGACCAGTAAAGAAGGACGAACTATTTGCATACGATAATATCTGGGTAAAAAGACCGGGAACAGGAGAGATCCTTGCTGTGGATTTTGAAAAGGTATTGGGAAAAAAGGCAAAGTGTGATATAGAAAATGATACTCAGTTAAAATGGGAGATGATCAATGACTAAAAGAAGGATTTTATATCTCACCGGCACGAGAGCGGATTTCGGGAAGCTTAAGCCACTGATGATTAAGCTTGAAAAGGATAATGATTTTGAAGTTCATATTTTCGTAACGGGTATGCACATGCTTTCAAAGTACGGATATACTGTGGATGAAGTCAGAAAATGCGGGTTCAGGAATATCTACACGTTCATAAATCATACCGGTACGACTTCCATGGACACCATCCTTGCAAATACTATTTACGGCGTAAGCAATTATGTAAAGGAATTTGAAATTGAAATGATCATTGTCCACGGTGACCGTGTCGAACCGCTGGCAGGAGCAATAGTGGGAGCCTTAAACAATATTATAGTATGTCATATCGAAGGGGGGGAAGTCTCAGGAACCATAGATGAATTAATCAGACATTCCATAAGCAAGTTATCTCATCTTCATTTTGTTTCAAATGAGAAAGCAAGACAGAGATTGATACAGATGGGAGAAAAACCTGAGAGCGTATTTTTCATTGGCTCACCTGATATTGATATCATGCTGAGTGATGACTTGCCTTCCCTGGATTATGTCAGAGAACATTATGAAATCCAGTTTAACAGTTATGCGATCTTCATTTATCACCCGGTAACAACCGAAATCAAAACACTCAGGAAGCATGTCAGTGAACTAATTGCCGCACTGATTCAAAGTGGCCGTAACTATGTTGCGGTTTTTCCGAACAATGATCCGGGTAATGAAATAATAATGGAAGCGTTTGAAGCTCTGGGGCACAACAGCCACTTCAGGATCTTCCCCTCCATCAGGTTTGAAAATTTTCTTGTGTTGTTAAAAAATTGTGAGTTCGTTATCGGAAATTCAAGCGCAGGGATACGGGAGGCGGAAATATACCATCGCACTGCTATAAATATCGGTACCCGCCAGCAGAACAGGCACATGTCATCAAATATAATAAATGTGCCTGAACGTAAGGAAGATATTGCGGCGGCTATTAAGAAAGTGCCCGAGATCTTAAATACAAACTCATATACTTTCGGCGACGGAAAGAGCGTGGAACGGTTTTACAAGATAATTACTGACAGCCAGATCTGGGACATCCCCAGACAGAAACAATTCATTGATATTGACTTCAGAGAGCAATGAACAATTTACTGATCACTATCTGTGCACGTGGAGGGTCCAAGGGAATTCCAAATAAGAACAAGAGATCGATCAATGATATCCCTCTTATTGCCTACTCAATAAATATTGCTTTAAAACTGGCAAAACTAAAGAGCGGCCATGTCGCTCTTTCAACTGACAGTGATGATATTAAGAAGATAGCAGCCATGTGGGGTCATGATGACTGAATATATCAGACCTGCTGAACTTTCGACAGATACAACGGGGAAGATTGACACCATCAGAGACCTGGTTTTATTTGAAGAAAGCCGAAGCAAAATAAGTTTTGATTATATTCTGGATCTTGACGTAACTGCTCCTCTCAGAACCATCGATGACCTTTTGGGAGCATATAATATGTTGGTGGCAGATGAGAATGCCCTGAATATTTTTTCTGTCAGCAAGCCTCGCCGTAATCCATATTTCAATGTTGTGGAAAAGGACGAAAACGGTTATTTCAAGCTGGTAAAAATACCGGAAAAGCCTGTTAAATCGAGGCAGACAGCGCCAAAGGTTTATGATCTTAACGCATCGTTCTACATATACAGGAGAAATTTCTTCAATCTGGGATTTGAAAATGCCTATACACCAAAATCTCTTGTTTATATGGTCGACCACTACTGTTTCGACCTTGATGAGCCAATCGATTTCCTTTTTATGGAATACCTGATTGTTAACAATAAACTCGACTTTGATTTCAGTGAAAGCTGCAACCGTTAATGACATATCATAAGAGATAATGATAACCCTCCCTGATCAAAATGAGGCCTTTAATTATGAAAATAATTTTTACCTGAGCTGTGAAGGTTCAAGAATTGCCAAATTTATTGCACAGTACGAATTATTCAGGCTATCAGTCGATGTGCCAGGTGTAATCATCGAATGCGGGGTCTTCAAGGGTGTTTCTCTGGTCCGGTTTGCACATTTCAGAGAGATTTTCGGTCTTTCAGAATCAAAAGTATTGTTCGGGTTTGACACATTTGATGTGTTCCCCGAATCTACATATACACCCGACAACAGTCTTCTGCAACAGTTCATTGAAAGTGCGGGAAGCGTAAGCATCGGGAAGGATCAGCTTACAGAAGTACTTATTAATAAGGGAGTAAATCAAAATATCAGCCTTATAGAGGGAGACATATCGAAAACAGTGCCTGAATTCATAAGGAATAATCCCGATATTAAAATATCGTTTCTAAATCTTGATGTGGACCTTTATGAACCCTCAAAAGTTATCATTGAGAACCTGTTCCCCCATATAGCTCCCGGGGGTGTCCTTCTTCTGGACGATTATGGAAAGTTTCCGGGTGAGACCAGGGCTGTTGATGATTATTTCAAAGGTCAGAAAACAGAAATTAAATGTTTCACTTACGCAAAAGCACCGCATTATATAATTAAGAAATAATCCTTATGAAGATCGGGCTGATCGGATACGGTTCCATAGGCAGAAGGCATGTAAAGAACCTTGTCTCGCTGGGATACACTGACATAACATTATTGCGGGAGAAGGGGAATGGCAATGAATTTGATCTGAAAGAGGAGCATGATTTTGACTCTTTTGCCGGGAACAATTTCAGTTTCATCATTATCTCAAATCCTGCCTCATTTCATTTCAGAACCGCTTTGCCGTTTATAAAGTCAAACCGTAACCTGTTGATCGAAAAACCTTTGGTTTTTGATAAATCCGAATATCTGGCTATGCACGAGCTAATATCCCGCTATACGGGTTACGGGATGGTGGCATATAACATGCGGTTCCATCCATGCATTGAAAGAATAAGTGAGATAATCAGAAGCGGATTACTTGGCAGAGTATACTCATCAAGGTTTTTTGTAGGGCAATACCTTCCGGAATGGAGGCCGGATACGGATTATAGAATGGGGGTATCGGCCCTGAAAAGCCTCGGAGGAGGGGTTGTTTTAGAGCTTATTCACGAGATTGACATGGCGGTATTTTTGTTTGGCAAGCCTGCCTCCCGTGTAAGTTCAGTCGCAATTAAGTCTTCAGACCTTGAAATTGAGACAGAGGATATTTCAGAGATACTATTTCTTTCAGAAAAGAATGTTATCATTTCTATCCACCAGGACTACCTGAACAGGGACTACAGGAGGACTATTGAGATTGTCGGGGAAAAAGGCACACTTGACTGTGATCTTAAAACATCGGAGATTAAAATAGTATCAGGGAACGGGAAAATAATATCCGGGGAGACCATACCTTTTATGCGGAACGACATGTATCTGAATTTGGTGAAATATTATACGGATTGCCTTACAAAAAGAGAGTCGCCTGTTCCCGATCTTGGCACTGCCCTGGAATCAGTAAGAATAGCCCTCGAGGTTAAGGAGACCAATAATCTGAATTGACAAAATATGAAACCTGCTGGTGAACTTTTTTCTGTACGTGGGAAAGTGATTGCAATAATTGGTGCAACAGGGATCCTCGGCAGACAGTATACTGAGTTTCTCTCCTCGGAGGGGGCCAATGTTGTTTTAGGGGATATCAACCGGGATGCATGTTATGAGCTTGCCGGAAGAATGAGGGATAAGTATAAAACAGATTCCATGGCCTGCCATGTAGATATTTCGGATGAAATTCAGATATCCGGATTTTTTGATGATTTATTCGGAAAATATTCAAAGCTTGACGTGTTGATCAACAATGTCCAGACAAAGCCTGATGGTTTTTATGCTCCCTTTGAAAACTATAAAATGGAGACACTTTCAAAAGTACTTAATGCAAACCTGGCGGGGGCGGTCATTTCATGTCAGAAAGCCTGCGAAATTTTTCTTCCTCAGGGATATGGAAACATAATAAACATATCCTCAACCTACGGAAATGTAGGGGCTGATCAGAGGCTTTATGATGGCGTCCGGAATATTTATTTCCCTGATTTACCTTTTTCTTCGCCGGTATCCTATGCCATAACCAAAGCCGGGATGATTAACCTCACCAGGTACCTGGCCTCATATTACCGTGAAAAGAATATCCGCGTCAACTGCCTTACTCCGGGAGGTGTGTTTGACAATCATGACGACAATTTTGTGAAGAATTATTCATACAGGACTGTTCTTGGAAGGATGGCAGATAAAAATGAGTATAACGGAGCAATACTCTTCCTGGCTTCAGAAGCATCGTCATATATGACGGGATCAAATATGATCGTTGACGGAGGCTGGACAGCAATATAATTTTCCGAAAACGCGGTAGTTCCTATGATGTACAATATTTTACTTATCGGTGCCGGCCAGCTGGGCAGCAGACACCTGCAGGGTCTTATGAAATGCCCTCTGCCGGCAAGGATAGAAGTTATTGAGCCTTCCGAAAAAAACCGTAATACTGCTATTGAAAGAGTCAGGCAAACGAAATTTCCAGACAATAAAGCCGAACTTAAATTCTGTAAATCTCTTGATGAGGTCTCATGCAGGAAAGCCGATCTCGTAATTATTGCCACAAACTCAGATGTGCGTGCAGAAATTGTTACAGAACTGACTGGCATGGTAAAGGTCAGATATCTTATTCTGGAGAAAGTTGTATACCAGTCAATGGAGGTTTTTAATCAACAGGTCTTATTACTGGAGAAAAGGAATATTAAGACCTGGGTTAATTATCCGCGACGGATTTATCCTTTTTATATAGATTTAAAGAGGGAGCTTTCGGGCTCTGAAAAAATTTCCCTGACTGTTTCGGGGAGTAACTGGGGGCTTGGCTGTAATTCCCTTCATTTCATTGACCTGCTCGGTTTTCTGACTGATTGTACGGAGTATAAGACTGATTATGTTCTTCTCGATCCGGAAATTTTGCAGAGCAAACGTCAGGGGTTCGTCGAATTTACAGGCAGTATGGGTTTTTCAAGCCCGGGAGGCTCACTGCATCTGGTTTCATACAACCATTCCGAAATACCGGTCCTGGTTGAAGTGACAACTGCAAAGGGACGATGGATGATTACGGAAGGTCGGAATAATGTAGTCCTCTACCGGCAGGAAGACGGTTATAAGCCTGAAATAAGGCAGAAAGTGTTTCCTTTTCAAAGTGATATTACGGGTGCGGTAGCAGAAGAAATTATTACCACAGGGGATTGCGGACTGACAAGTTTAAAGGAATCTTTTGCCCAGCATTCTCTTCTACTGCCTGTTTTCAACAACCATCTCTTTGCGATCCGTGGCGTTAAAACTGATAATTGCCCAATTACCTGAAAACATGAAGAGACACATATTGCTAGTCGGGGTTGGCAGAATGGGGCAGGAGTACGCCAGAGTATTGCAGGACATGAAAATCCCCTTTATTCCAGTCGGCAGAGGCATGGAAACAGCGCAGATCTTTAAGGATAAGACCGGGATAAGCCCTGTCACTGGTGGCGTTGAGAAGTATCTTGACAAGAACGGCAGGGATCTCGACACAGCTATAATTGCCGTTAATGTTCCGGATCTGTATTATCAATGCAGGAATCTGATGGAAAGAGGGTTTAAGCAACTTCTGGTGGAAAAACCAGCGGCATTGAATGTTGATGAAATAAACGCTCTCAGGGAGATTGCTTCTAAAGAAGGTGCCAAAGTCTATGTAGCCTATAACAGAAGGTTCCTTTCATCTGTAGCTGAGGCAATGAAAATCCTTTCAGATGATGGCGGTGTTCTGTCTTTTCATTTCGAATTTACGGAATGGAGTGACAGGGTTGAGGTTTTTGATGCTGAACCTGCTGAAAAAGAGAAATGGTTCCTTAGCAATTCTTCACATGTTGCAGATCTGGCATTTTTTATCGGGGGCAAGCCGGTTGAAATGCAATCTTCAACCTCGGGCTCATTAAGTTGGCACAGGAGCGCTTCGGTGTTCAGCGGGAGTGGCATAACAGATAAGGGTTCGCTTTTTTCATACGCAGCCAACTGGGATGCTCCGGGAAGATGGGGGATTGAACTTATGTCACGAAATTTCAGGACCATCTTAAGGCCTCTCGAACAACTTCATATCCAGAAAAGAGGGACAATCACAACAGAGAGAGTGCCAATAGATGATGCTCTTGATCAGAAATTCAAACCGGGGCTATACAATATGACAGATAGTTTCCTGAATGGCAGATACAGCGGACTATGCACAGTTGAGGAACAGGCTGATATTTTCAGATATTATTGTCAAATAGCCAATTACTGATAATATTGTGGATCAACGGCAGATCAGAAATTCCGGCATTCTGGTTTTCAGTAACCTGATCGTCAATCTTACAGGATTCCTTCGGCAGATAATTATGGCCTGGGTGCTCGGGGTTTCGGCTCATGTCGACCTTCTCCTGCTGGCCATGATAGTTCCAACGATCATTCAGGCAATGATTGGAGGCGGAGCAGGAGAGATACTTGTGATCAAAAGAGACAGATCAGTGCAAAGAGCGGGGTCCTTTGAGGCAATTTTTATCTTCTCATGCCTTGTTCCTGTTATTATTCTGGGTGCTGCATTTTTTTTCAGTCTGGACGTGCTTATCCCCTTTTTTGATATCGGGAGCAATGATACGGTGCTCTTCAGATCTCTATCCCTGATCTTTATTTTAAACATGGTTCCGGGTACATTTGTTTCAGTGCTGCGGCCACAACTTTATTCAAAAGGATTTTACGGGTTTTATGCGTTATCAACCATTGTTTCGCAGCTGGCGGGGATTGCATTCATCATTCTTACGGTAAAGAAGCTGGGAATATATTCATTTGCATGGAGTTACCTGTTCGCAAATCTCCTCAATGCGATATGGTTCTCATTCAGATCCGGCCTTTATGTTCCGGACATTATCAGGCCTGCCGTCTGGAAACATGAGATGGCAGAGCTGGTGGCACTTATCAGGCGGGTATATTCACTTAGTCTTCAGACACTGATTAATCATTTTGGCACATTTTGGGAAAGATCTCTAAGTGTCAGGTACCTCAAACCAGGGTACCTGAGTTCACTAAACTATGCAAAGACCCTTACTGAACTTCCCAACTCCGTTCTCCTTTCGTCAGTGCTCACAACTTCATATATCGAGCAGGTAAGACTTTACAAAACGGACAAGGAGGAGTTTTCAAAGTATACAGGAGACACATTAAATCTGCTGTTAAAGACGGGATTTTTATTTCAGGTGCTGATGCTTCTGCTTGCTCCGGTCTTAATAATACTGGTATTCAGAAGGGGCATGTTTGACAATGTCGCTGTTAAGTCATGTCTCATTATTTTCAACATACTGACAGTAGGGTTTTTGCCGCGGCTGATAATGAGTTTCCTGACAAGGACGATGTATATTCTGGGAGAGTACAAAAAGCTGCTGCTGGCCGTTTTTCTGAAATTTGTCATTCAGGTTTCAATCATGGCAGCATTTATTACCATGACAAAGAATACAATACCTTTTGCCATAGTAGCCGGGTTCATGTTCATTTCCGTTCTCTTATTCGTTTATGTAAAAAGAAGCATTAACCTCACTTCAATAAGAAGGTTTATCGGCATGCTGGTGATAATTTCAGTTGTATCGACAGGGCTACTGCTTCTGCACTCTTTTACAATTAATTTTTACATTGAGAAAACCAACCTGCAGGTCTTCCTTTTATATATACCGTTAATAATAATATCCACGGTGGTTTTCATGATCTTCCTTAGTAAGAATGGAATGAATCCCGGGTTTTTAAAAAAGATAAAATCCCTGTTTTGGAAAAGGATAAATTAAAGAACGTCAACAGGTCATATCTGAGAAAGGTCTTCTCGGTTAAGACACTCTTTTATCCGTTCATAATGATCCTGGTAAAATCAGGCTTTATCAGTTCCACGGAAGGGATAATTAACTATCTGATCAGGCTGGTCGGAATCAGGAAAGATGTTCACTATTTCCTGAAGTACAGGGATTACGGGAACTTGTTCGCCGGTCAGTTTAAAAAAGGGTCCGGCCATACGAGTGAGATACTGTTCCCGATGATGTTCGGATCCCATAGTAATTTCAATCTCCTTAACCTGCTATTCTCCCGTTATTTCAGAGACCGTGAAGGGTTTAACCCTGTTTTTTTTATTTGCGATTCCGCCTTTGACATATGTACAAAAGACGGATTGATCAAATCGCGTGAGAAGTATCCTTTTTTTTGCCATGAATGCTGGAATGGTTACAAATTCATTGAAGAAAAAACCGGCATTGATACTATCCGGATGAGTCATAATTTGTCCGGGTATCAGGTTATAGCGGATACTGAAGGTAAGCAGGTAGATGGTTTTAATTCCCTTTCTGAGTGTATAGATTACAAATTTAAGGATGTGCCTATCGGGAAATTTGCCCGGAAATCTGTACTTCGTTACTTTCTGACAGGCAGCCTGACCGAATCAGATGAAATTCTCAGGATATTTAGGAAATTCATCACAGCTGGGCTCAGATACAGTGTGGCGTTCAGCAAGGTATTAAATGACAGGCCGGGAATAAAATATGTTATACTTAACAACGGCTCACTCGTATTTGAAGCGATTGCCAGGGAGATTTGTGATCAGAGGGGTATTACCTGCATGACCTACGAAACATACATAGGGAACAATAGCCTGATATACAAAAAAAACGGCCCGGTAATGGACCTGAATTGGGAAGATGAATACAGGTCATTTATTAAGAATTTCACCGTTGATGACCAGGCAAGACTAAAGGTAGACGGATTTTTTAATGAGTTGCAACAGGGAGTTGGCATGTACGCAATCCTTAATAAGGAACACAGGGGGGATAAGCTTGCCGGAGTTGAACGCTATGCCTGTCTTTTTACAAACCTCAACTATGATACGGCCGTAATTGACAAGAACTTCCTGTTTGAGAGCATGGAAAAGTGGATCATTTCTGTGATTGATTTCTGGAAGAAAAGTAATCCTGACATTACCCTTGTTATCAGGGTGCACCCGGGAGAGCTTAAGTTGGTTACTGCAAGTAAAGAATTTCTCGGAGACCGGATCAGAATAGCCTGCGGCAATAATAAGAAGATACTGGTTTTTGATGCCGATGAACTCATTAACTCATACGAGCTGATAAAAGGAATGGAATACGGATTAATATACTCAAGTACTATCGGGCTGGAGATTGCCCGGGCAGGCAAGCCATGTCTTGTTGCGGGATTACCATGGTTCCGTGACAAATCGTTTGTAATATATCCTGATTCGGTTGATGATTATTTTAAAAAAACAGAATCGCTTAATTCAGGTACGTTAAAGTTCATTCCGGACGCTATTGAACTAACCAGGGCAATATATTTTGTTTATTTCAACCGGGTTAAAAGATTACATGGGATAAAGCTGTATACTCCCCTGGAAGAGTCAAATACTGTTTTAGACAATCCGGCAGAGATGATCAGTGAAAATATTACTTTCTTTAATGAATTCAGGGATGAGCTCCTTAGCGCAGGAATACAGAGGGATTAACAGGGCCCGTGGTAAACTCACCTATGTGATACCAGGGGCCGGAGACAGGTTCCTTTTTTACTTCCTTCTGGCATTACCAGTGGTCAATGCAATAGCTGACTCTACGATCTATTATTTTGTTGAGGCAGACAGCGAAGGAGGAATGCATCCCGGAATCATCCGGGGCATCCTTCTTTTAATTTTTATTGTCCTGTTTGGATATAAACGTATAACCAAAGATATGTCCACGAGGCTCATACTTATTTTTCTGGGCTATCTTATAATCCTTACTCTTTTTTCTTCGAATATCAGGGTTTCATTTCTTTCAGGATATGTCAAATGGTTTTTCCCTCTTATGATGTTCCCTGTGGGCATGTACTTTTTCAAAACGCTGCCACAGTTAGTTGCATTAAACAAAGCCTATGTTTGGGGGGCCTTGATTGTTTGCCTGAACCTTGGAGTTGCTCAGTTTACTGAATATGGCATTTCAGCCTATGTAGATAAATCCTTCTATACAGGAGGTGCCGGGGTGGGTATTACTAACCAGCTTGCATGCGTCCTTCTTACATTTCCATTTCTGATCAGGCAGCGGTTTAGTTTTTCAATACCAACGAGATGGCTGATATATATAGTCGGTTTTTTTTCACTGGTTTTTGTTATTGTTGCAATGAAGAGAGCGGGTATCATAAGTCTTTTTGCCGGGGCGCTTATTTATCTTTATCTCACCCAGTCCAAAGCCCGCTTCATAAGATATTTTATTATTGTCTGCCTGATATTCTTTCTGGTATTGCCCACCTTTAAGGCCATCCTTGCTGAAAGATACAATGCACGGATGGAACAGATGGAGAATATAGAAAATGAAGCCAGATATAAAGAATTCTTCTATGTCATGCGGGAGTTCAGAGAAGGTAATGTCTCACAGAAATTATTCGGACGCGAGGTCTTCAATACAGGACAGTTCTTCGGGAAGAAGTATTTTCATACAAACCGGATGATACATGGCGACCTGTCATCTTTTCTTTATGGGTCAGGTCTTATAGGGCTGCTGCTGTATCTCTTGGTATTTTCGTTGCTTTTTATGGAAGGCAGGCATTACAGGCGGCTGTTGATAAGACATCCGGTATACAGGGAGCTCTTTGCCATATATTTTGCAGTTCTGCTGTCAATGTTCCTGATATCTATGTCAGGCAGCGGTACCATAGGCGAAAGATGTATGGTTTTTCTGTTACTGGGAGCCATAATCGGATTGGCCAGGATGAAGGTAAAAGCAATAATCAGAAACCCGGGCTGAAAAATGGGGGCCTTTCTTCTTGTATCTGACAGGGCAACCGGCTTCAGTAAACAGACGGCAATTGAAACGATCAAGCGTCAGTGCCTTACAGAGCCCGTTGAGTTCAATCTTCCAGGCTGGGAAATGTTCTTGTTTCCCAAGGAGGTCAAATGTCCCCCAAACTATATAGAATCAGGAAATTTCCGGGTTTATGCCACCGGAACACCCTATATTTCAGGCCATGGCTATTCCTCAACTCTGAACAGACAGCTACTCCAGTTCAGTAAGGGAATTATTGATCCGGATGACATTTGCGGACTTTATTTTATGCTTTTTAACGATGGCCTGACACTAAGGTTTGTGACTGACCTAAATAGTTTATACAGTATATACTATACATCTGACGGCAATATCATTTCAAGCTCATTTCTTGGGATATGTGGAGGGGTGGAAAAAATTTCCCCCCACAGGGAAGCTATGATTGAAAACCTGCTTACAGGTTCACTGATAGGTGCAGATACGGTCTTTGCTGAAATTAAAAGATTTAAATCCTCCGTACCATTCTATTTTACGGGTATTGAGTTTATTCAACACAGGAAAAGGCAAACAGGTTTAACGATCTATAAGACCAGGGAAGAAAGCCTTACTGCCCAGGCACAGATATTGGATTCCCAGTTTACCGGAATGGTACCAATGGCAGAAGAATGGGGCATAGATTCTGGAATAACCGGCGGTCTTGACAGCAGGTTATTACTGGCACTTTGCCGCAAACATTTTCCGGCGGCGAAATTGCAGTTTCACTCCCATATGCGTAAAACTCCCGATAAGGATTTCTTATGCGGGAAAGAGATATGTAGCAAAACGGCGCTGCAATTTATTGAAACTCCGGTGCGGGACATTTATGATTTATCCGGAGATGAGGTTATCAGCCAAATGAATGAAGGAATGCTTTTCAATGACGGTCAGGTAAGAACACATTCATTCTGGCATGAAGAGTTCAATTCATCCCCATATAGAGTCAGAACGCTGAGAGACAAAAGGTTAGGACTAAGCGGTATAGGAGGAGAACAATACCGCAATCTGGAACGGGTCATGTTTCCATCAAGAGATTTACGCCAATGGATCAGCTTTGAACTGATTGAAAAACAGAGCGGGCACAAAGTCTCCGGTGATAGAACACACAAGGAGCTTACAGACCGGATTGCGAAAAAAATAGAATTGAGGCTGGGCTGCAATGGAAACAGAAAAGTTAACCTGCTTCTGCTGAAGAGGTACATGAATGAAATTTACAGTCCCGCCAACCGGGTACTGAGGTCAAGCCACGAGAACAGGCTGTCATTCTTCCTTTCACCATTTACGGATCCATATATTGCACAAAGTGCATACTCTCTGGTTGATCATCTGGGTATGTCGGTCAGCTATGAGGCTGAGCTGATCAACAGGATTGATCCTGAAGTGGCATCCTTTAATTCTGCCTACGGATTCAGATTTAACAAAAGAGAACCGCTTTATTCTGTTGTTTCGGGAGTATTATTCAGTAATTTTCTGCCTGCATCAATTCAATCAAGTGTCTATGAAAGAATGTCTTCCAGAACTACTGCCAGATGGGACCTTATGTTCAAAAAACATACATACCTGGGGAGATGCGCAGAAGTACTCGCTTCATATTCGTTACCTGTTAGTGTGGGTGAGATGATAAGAAGAACAGATCTTGGGCCACTTGTATTTGCCATGGGTCACCTCCTGCTGACTTACAATGAAAAAATAACCAGATGAACAGAGGCCTGCTGCTTAAAAAAACATTGATGTCTATCTATGACCTCGAACGTAACCGGACTCTGCGCAAAAAGGTGCTTAAAATACTGTCATTCTGTTCAGGGAAAAACCCTATGACAGAGCCTCCGTCTGCGGTTAAAAACGATTACAAGGCTTTATGGAAGGTGCTTTCTGTCAATGCAGATAAAGCCTGGCTAAGGCTATATGGGAATATTTCAGGGATATGGGATCAGCGGTATGTTCCGGAAAATATTTATTATAACAGAATTGAACCATGTTTGAATAATAAAGCATTCGCAAAATGTTACAATGACAAGAATTTCTATCTCTCCTATTTAGGGGATTTTAATATCCCGGCAACTCTGATCAGCAATATCGACGGGGTCTTTTACAATGATGAACATAAACCGATTACACCCGAAGCGGCTATCAGGTTTCTGGGTGATGAAACAGGATTCATAATAAAACCTGCCATTGACTCCGGGGGAGGGAACAAGGTTACGCTCTGGAGGAAAAACAATAATGTAATTCTTTCAAATGAAGACAAGGTTTTAACAAGCGATTTTCTTCGTTCTGTTTACAATAAAAATTATGTCATCCAGAAGGTAATCGAACAACATATCTTTTTCAGCCGGTATAATCCGACATCAGTCAATACGGTTAGAGTTCTTACCTATCGGTCAGCCAAAGATGAGAGCATAAATGTTCTCCACTGCATATTAAGGGTAGGAGCTTCCGGCAGTATTACTGATAATCAGGCTTCGGGAGGTTACGCATGCGGAGTAACAAATACCGGTCATCTGACCGGAAATGCCGTGGATAAGATGGGTAACAGGTTTCAGAAGGTAAATAATACTGATCTGGTTCCCGGAACAATGATCGAAGGGTTTGAGGAGATAATTAAAACAGCCTGTGATCTGGCTTCACGATATCACTATGCAAGACTTCTTGGGCTTGATATGTGCCTTAATAAAGAAGGGGAGGTCATAGTTCTGGAAGTTAATAATGTGAACAACGAGATTAACTTTTATCAAATGCTATACGGTCCTCTTTTTAAGGCGTTTACAGATGAGGTGGTTTCTTACTGCCTCAGTCACAGTCGCTCTTTCATGATTGACTATGAGATATAGGACTTAATGATGAAGATCTATCTGATTTCAGATTACCAGGGCCGGTTCGGCACTAAATTTACCGGTGTGCCGTATCGGAGCGGGATGGATAAGAAGCTGCTAAAGAACCGGTTCCTTGCTCATGGTATCGAAGCAGTGTTTGTGAAGGCATCAGAGGTCTCAGAATTAGAGGGACAAATCAAGGACCAGGTCTTCCTGTATACTTCATCTGAAGACAGAGGCGGCTATTATAAATCATATATTGAGGATGTAGTATTATCACTGGAATGCCGAAATGCGATTATCATACCTGCATTTAGATTTCTGAGGGCTCATAATAACAAGGTGCTTGTCGAGTTGCTGAGAAAAGAATGGGGCACAGCGACGGGAGATAATCTGAATTCTATTTGTTATGGGTGTATTGAAGAAATAAAGCAATCGGATTTTTTGATGAAATTCCCGGTTGTCATTAAAAAGCCAGAAGGCTATAAAAGCAGGGAGGTATACCTGGCTAGATCACGGCAGGAGTATCTCCGGAAAGCATCCAGGCTAAGCCGCTCGATAAACTACAAAAACCTGGTGAAGGACCGATTAAGGGAACTAATTCATAAGGGATTTATCAGGGAATCACAGCACCGGAAAAAGCTGGTGGTACAGGAATTTGTGCCCGGACTGAAGAATGACTGGAAGATATTAGCCTTTGGGGATAAATATTACCCCCTGTTAAGGAGAACCAGGAAAAATGACTTCAGAGCCAGCGGAAGCGGATTATTGTCATTCCCGGAAGAACTACCTGATGGATTGCTTGATGCAATTGAGAGAGTTGTAAAATACTTTAATGTTCCGCAGTTGTCAGCCGACATAGGATTTGACGGAACAAGATTTTATATTTTTGAACTTCAGTTTGTATATTTTGGAACATACACAATTGAACATTCGCCTTTTTATTTTACTAGGGAGGACGGAAAATGGATACGTAAAGAAGAATTATCAGTGCTTGAAGAAGAATACGTTGCAAGCATAGTTCTCTTATCTCAGGAGAAACAATCAGTTGCTGTGAAAGTC
>CAWKJD010000018.1:0-70167 GCA_963849945.1 uncultured Bacteroidales bacterium
CTTCACGTCCGTATGATCCGACTTTATTTACAGGAAGGAAAATATCGGAATAGTTATCGACATACAGAAGGATGTCATTGACAGGAAATTTTATTGCATTGTAATGTTTCGAAAGCTCACTTATGAAAACCATGCCGTCGAGACCTCCGAGGGGATGGTTTGAGACGAAGATATTCCGTCCGCCCGAGGGAAGGTTTTCAAGTCCGTGAACGCGGTATTTTATTCCCAGGTAACTAAGCGCTCCATCATTGAAAGCATAGCCGCGAAGGTGGCCGTAAGTTTTAAGGATATCGTTTATTATATCCTGATGCACAATGCGTTTCAGGTATCTCACCACAAAGCCCGGAAGCCACTTCGCCACCTTGGGATTCTTGTTATAAAGTATCTCCTTAACGTCTATTTGCAGCGGAGCTTTTTCGATTTCCATCCTTCACATTCTGGTGAATGCAAAGATAAGAATGAGCATGGTTTAAAATGTGTTGTCAGGATAAAAATACTGAAACCCCTACGGGGTATATGAATTTAATATTCCATCCATTCTACAATAATTTAACCCCTACGGGGTATAAACCCAGTCCAATGTATCATCACCTACAATAGTTTAACCGCTACGCGGTATAAGCACGGGCTAATGTATCATCACCTGCAATAGTTTAACCACTGCGCTGTATATCAAATCATTGCTCGTAGAGCATACATTATTGTAGAATTGAACATTACATAACAAAACCATTCCTCGTAAAGGATTAAGAAAAAAGAGCCTTGTATATATCTAATATACAATATGTTGCAAACTAAAAACATAAAGTTTTCAACAAAAGTGAAGAAAAATGGAGGAAAGTGGAGAAAAGTGGGAAATTTATTTCTACTTTAGCCTACTGAAACAACAACCCTGATGTCCACTTTCATCGGCGATTATAATTGCAGGCTTGATGCGAAGGGAAAAGTCATCCTCCCTGCCGCTTTCAAGAAACAGATGCCCCCCGCAGCTGAAGATCGCTTTGTGGTCAGAAGAGATATCTTCGAAAAATGCCTTGTTCTCTATTCCATCGACGACTGGAACAGGCAGCTGGACAAGATTCGCAGCAGGATCAACCCCTACAACAGGGAGCACAATATCTTTCTCCGCAATTACTTTAAGGGTACCGCCGAGGTGGCACTCGACAGCAGCAACAGGCTGCTCATACCACGCCGTCTGCTTGACCTGGCAGGCATAGGGAAAGATGTTGTTCTTGCCGGGCAGGACGGGCGAATAGAAATGTGGGCTGAGGAGGTTTATGCCCGCATAGACATGCCTTCTGATGACTTTGCCAACCTGGCGGAAAAGCTGCTTGGAAATCCTGATACCGGAACAGCATAATGGCCATATATCATCTCCCAGCTCTGCTCACTGAGAGCATAGCGGGGCTTAACCTCAGGCCCGACGGGATCTATGTCGATGTTACCTTTGGCGGCGGAGGCCATTCCAGGTCGATACTCGAACACCTTACCACCGGAAAACTTGTTGCCTTTGATCAGGATCTTGATGCTGCAACGAACATAATCACTGACGGAAGACTGACCTTCCTAAATCAGAACTTCAGATTCTTGAAGAACAACCTGCGGTATCTCGGTTACAATGCCATTGACGGACTGATAGCCGATCTGGGGGTATCATTTCACCAGTTTGATTCTCAGGATCGGGGATTCTCATTCCGCAGCGATGCTGCTCTTGATATGCGTATGAACCCGGGGGCTGCCCTGAAGGCATCTGACATAATTCAGACATACGAAGAGGAACAGCTGGCAAATCTTTTTTATCGCTACGGTGAACTGACCAATTCGCGCAGGCTCGCTGCCGCTATAGTCAAAGCGCGCGCAAATAAGCCTGTCGTTACTGTCAGCGACCTTACCTTGGCACTTAACGGACTTGTGCCGGCAGGCCAGGAGAACAAGTTTTACGCAAAGCTCTACCAGTCGCTGCGCATCGAGGTTAATCATGAGTTGGAAGCGCTTACTGAAATGCTGGAGCAGGCATTGCAGTTGCTCAAAACCGGCGGACGCCTGGTGGTGATAACATATCACTCACTTGAGGACAGACTTGTGAAGAACTTCATCCGTACCGGCAATTTCGAGGGCAGAGCCGAAAAGGATTTTTATGGCAACCTGAAAGTCCCGTTCAGGGCCGTGAACCACAGGGTGATAGTGCCTTCTGAAAACGAGGTGTCAAAGAACAACAGGGCACGCAGTGCGAGACTGAGGATAGCAGAAAAGATCTGACAGCAATGGAAGAAGAGAAGGGCACGCAGAACAGCACACAAAAAAGCACCCGCAGGAGAGGCGGAAGGGGCGTGCTGAAAGGGCTGATCAGCGGGACCTTCATCACTGAGAGGCTCATACTCAATAATATGAGATATGCTTTGATGCTGGCAGTGCTTGGCATAATCTTCATCGCCAACAAGTTCGGGGCTGAACGAATGGAGCGTCAGATAACTATTCTTGAACAGGAGGTCAGGGATTTGCGTGCTGAGTCACTCTCCGTCTCGGCTGAGCTGGGAGGCGTGAGCCGTCAGAGTGAGATCATTGATCTCGTCAAAGAACGCGGCCTGGGGCTTGAAGAACTTCGTGAACCACCATTCAGAATAGTTGTGAATGAATAAGCCGATGAAACCAAAGGATCAGATACTTGCCCGTACCGGCATCATTTACGGTATCGTGGTAGTCATGGCCCTTGCTGTGTTCATCCGCATAATAGTGCTTCAGTTCGTCCAGTCGGAGAAGTGGGCCGCCATGGCTGATAAAATAGTCTTCCGCAGGGAGATTGACAAGGCCGGCAGAGGCGATATCCTGTCTGATGACGGACGAATCCTGGCAAGCTCAATCCCTTATTATACAGTCTATATGGATACCCGCAGTTCAGGCATGGCTGACACTACCTGGGCAAACGGTATCAGTGGTCTCTGCAGGGGCCTGTCGAAATATGTGGGAGGAAACTCACCTGACGGCTGGAGATCAGAGCTGACACGCGCACGCAAACGCGGCGACAGGTATTACCTCATAAAAAGGCACGTCAGCTATGAGACCCTCAGTTATCTTAAAAAGCTTCCGGTATTCAGGCATGGAAAATTCAGGGGAGGATTGCTCTATCAGCCTGAGAACAGCCGGATCATGCCTAACGGACTGCTCGCCAAAAGAACCGTCGGATATGTGACGGAGGACAGTACGGTTAATATCGTCGGGCTGGAGGGATCTTTCAACAACTACCTCGCAGGCAAGGATGGCTTCAAGGTCCAGCAGCGCCTGACCGGCGGAGCATGGATTGATGTTGAAAATCTCGAGACGGTGCATGCGCGCCCGGGTTATGACATTGTCACCACCATCGACCTTGACCTGCAGGATGTTGCTGAGAACGCCCTCTACAGGCAACTCTCAAAAAGTAATGCACATCACGGATGTGTTGTAGTGATGGAGGTGCGCACAGGCGATATAAAAGCCATCGCCAACCTCGAAAAGGGAACTGATGGCGGGTATCATGAGACATATAACTACGCCGTCGGTGAGAGCACCGAACCCGGATCGACCTTCAAGCTGATGTCGATGATCGCTGCGCTCGAGGATGACGTGATCGATCTTGATGACACTATCAACACAGGAGATGGCACGGTCAAATATTATGACAAGATAATCCGCGATCATGAAGAGGAGGGGCTTGGTAAAATCACCGCCCGCGAGGTGTTCGAGCACTCATCAAACGTTGGTACTGCAAAGATCATTTATGAAAACTATAAAGACAATCCACGCCGGTTCGTTGACCGTCTCTACTCAATGCAGATCAATAAGCTGCTCGGGCTACAGATAAAAGGCGAAGGCAAACCGGTCATCCGTTATCCGGGCGACAAACTCTGGTCAGGAATTTCGCTTCCTATGATGGCACATGGCTATGAGGTGCAGATGACACCGCTGCAGATACTTACGTTCTATAATGCCGTTGCAAACGGAGGGAAAATGGTTAAGCCCAGATTCGTCACCGAAGTGCGTGACGGTAGCTGGCCCGTAAAATCATATGATTCAGAGGTTATTACCAATGCAATCTGCTCCCGTTCCACGATCAATAAGGCACGCAGCCTTCTTGAAGGTGTGGTGGAGAACGGCACTGCAAAAAACCTGAAGAACAGCAACTATAAAATAGCCGGCAAGACCGGCACTGCACAGATAGCCAATACCAAATATGGATATCGCTCGGGAGCCCGCATATCTTATCAGGCCTCCTTCGCAGGGTACTTTCCTGCAGATGATCCGATCTATTCGTGCATCGTGGTTGTCAATGCACCGTCAAACTATGTCTATTACGGCAATGTGGTTGCAGGCCCGGTCTTCAAGGAGATAGCTGATAAAGTATATGCAACCAGCTTTTACCGCAACATTATGGCTCTTGCTCCTTCGGAGGATCAGGTTATGAAAGCCCCGGAAGCCGGGAACGGATATTACGAAGACATCAATAAAACGCTTCGCACTCTGCATATAAAAGCCAGGAGGAACACTGACAGCGATTGGGTCAGAACACGTGAGAGCGGAGACACACTCAGGGTTGTTGATCTGACGCTTATGGAAGGGCTGATGCCCAATGTAACAGGAATGGGATTGCGTGATGCAATATACCTTCTTGAGAACAACGGGCTAAGAGTGAATTTCAGCGGCCGCGGAAAGGTTGTGAGGCAATCTCCGCAGCCCGGTGTGAAGATATCCAGGGGCGCGACGGTGGCCCTGGAACTGAAACTATGATTATGATGGAGCTCAGGAATATACTGAAAGATATTAAGGTCATCTCTGTTCACGGCGATGAAGATATTGCCATCAGCGGTGTCACTGCTGATTCACGTGCGGTAAAGCCCGGTAACCTTTTCATAGCTGTCAGGGGAACAAAGATCGATGGTCATGCCTTCATCGGGAAGGCAGTCAGTGAAGGTGCCGCGGCAATAATTTGTGAAACGCCGCCTGAGCCGCTTCCTGAGGGAGTAACATTCATCGTTGTTCAGGACTCCACACCGGCACCAGGCCTGACTGCATCCGCTTTCTATGATTACCCTTCCCGGAAGGTAAAACTGACAGGTGTCACCGGCACAAACGGCAAGACCACCATTGCCACCTTGCTCTATAATATGTTTGAGGCTCTTGGCTACAAATGCGGACTGTTTTCAACTGTATGCAATTATGTGCATGACAGGCGTGAGGATGCCACACATACCACGCCTGATCCGGTAAGGCTCAATGCACTCATGGCTGACATGGCAGAACAGGGATGTGAATATGTCTTCATGGAGGTGAGCTCTCATGCCGCTGACCAGCAACGCATTGCAGGACTGTCATTTACAGGAGGGATCTTCACCAACCTGACCCATGACCATCTTGATTATCACCTCACTTTCGATAATTATCTCAAGGCAAAGAAAAAATTCTTTGACGGCCTTTCTCCGGATGCCTTTGCGCTGGTCAACACTGACGACAAAAATGGCAGCGTGATGATACAAAACTGCAGGGCGTCGAAGCATACCTTCTCAATGCATGGTATGGCCGACTTCCGGTGCACCATAACAGAGCAGGGATTTGAAGGCATGCTTCTGAAGATAAACGGTACTGAAGTCTGGACACATTTTCTTGGTGACTACAATGCCTCCAACCTTCTTGCTGTGTACGGTGCATCTGTCCTGCTGGGTGCTGACAAAGTCGAAGCCCTCAGGATACTGAGCACGCTTCATCCGGTGGCAGGACGCATGGAGGTCATCCGCTCAAAGGACGGCATCACAGGCATAGTTGACTATGCACATACGCCTGATGCTGTAGAGAATGTCATTGAGGCGGTCAACAGGCTGAGACAGGGAAAGGGCAGGCTCATTGTGGTCCTTGGGGCCGGCGGGGACCGTGACCGTACCAAGAGGCCGGTGATGGCACGTATGGCAGCTGACCGCGCAGACAGGGTAATCCTCACTTCAGATAACCCGAGAAGCGAGGATCCGGATAAAATCATTGACGAGATGCAGGCAGGACTTGATGCAGACGCCATTGCCAGGACGATACGGATAACAGGCCGTGCTGATGCAATACGCGCTGCCGTGACATTTGCTTCTCCCGGTGATATTATCATCGTTGCCGGGAAAGGGCATGAGACCTACCAGGAGGTGAAGGGTGTCAGGCATCATTTTGACGACAGGGAAGAACTACGTAAGGCATTAAAAATGAATTGATATGTTGTATTATCTCTTCAGATATCTTGATACACTTGGTGTCCCCGGCGCCGGGGTTTTCAATTTTATCTCTTTCAGGGCCGCTGCTGCCGTCATCACTTCGCTGATAATATCGATGCTGATCGGTAAGCGGATAATAAATTTTCTGCAGCGCAAGCAGATCGGCGAGACAATACGCAATCTTGACCTCGAGGGTCAATACAGGAAGCAGGGAACGCCGTCAATGGGCGGAATAATCATTATCGCGTCAATATTGATTCCGGTACTGCTCTTTGCAAAACTCGACAATATTTATATCATCCTGATGCTGATAACAACCATCTGGATTGGTTTCATCGGCTTCCTGGATGACTACATTAAAATATTCAAAAAGCACAAGGAGGGGCTTGCAGGGCGTTTCAAGATAATCGGGCAGGTTTCACTCGGCCTGATCGTGGCACTGACACTCTATCTCAGCAATGATGTCGTTGTGAGAGTGAATGTGACTGCTCCCGCAGCTGCAACGGTGGTCTCGGCGGATGTGACTGAAGTACCGCCTGAAGGAATTCCTCCCCAGGTAATAGGTGTCAATATTAAATCTACAAAGACCACAATTCCTTTCGTAAAGGAAAATGAGTTCGACTATTCATGGCTGGTGCCTTTTGCCAAAGGCAAAACGAAACAGCTGCTCGGCTGGATAGTGTTCATGGCGATGGTGATCTTTGTTGTAGTGGCGGTCTCAAACGGAGTCAATCTCACGGATGGTCTTGATGGTCTGGCCACAGGCACATCGTCAGTGGCCGGTATCACTCTTGGTATCCTGGCGTATGTCTCGGGTAACATCGTCTTTGCTGATTACCTGAATATCATGTACATACCCAACATCGGAGAGCTGATGATCTTCGCTGCCGCCTTCGCAGGCGCCACGGTGGGATTTCTCTGGTATAACTCATATCCGGCACAGGTTTTCATGGGCGACACCGGCAGCCTGACACTGGGGGGCATCATAGCAGTGTTCGCCATTGTAATCCGCAAGGAGCTACTCATACCTGTTCTGTGCGGAATTTTTCTGCTTGAGAGCCTGTCGGTAGTGCTGCAGGTGAGCTGGTTTAAAAGAACGAAACGCAAATACGGTGAGGGCAGGCGCATTTTCCTTATGGCTCCTTTGCATCACCATTATCAGAAAAAAGGATATGCTGAACCGAAAATAGTTACGCGCTTCTGGATCATCGCAATTATTCTGGCAGTGATCAGCGTCGTAACACTCAAGATAAGATAAGGAATGAAGAAGAGGATAGTAATACTTGGAGCAGGAGAGAGCGGTGTCGGGTCGGCAGTGCTGGCTCAAAAGCAGGGTTATGACGTGTTTGTCACTGACAGCGGCGTCATAAAGGACAAATACCGTGAGATGCTCGTCTCACATAAGATTGCATTTGAAGAGGGCAGACACAGCCTCGAGCTGATACTTAACGCCGGGGAGGTAATCAAGAGTCCCGGATTACATGAAGATAACCCGGTTGTAGTTGCCGTACGAGAAAAGAAAATCCCCGTCATCTCTGAGATTGAGTTTGCGGGCAGATATACTGACGCTGTAAAAATATGCGTGACAGGCAGCAACGGAAAGACCACCACCACCAACCTGATCAGTCACATGATGAAGAAGGCGGGGCTCAAAGTGGCAATGACCGGCAACGTGGGCAACAGCTTCGCACTGGCAGTTGCAGAGGGGGGCTATGACTATTATGTTATTGAGCTGAGCAGCTTCCAGCTTGACGGCATGTATGATTTTAAAGCTGACATCGCGATACTTATGAATATCACTCCGGATCATCTCGACAGATACGATCACGAGATGCAGAACTATGTCGATTCCAAAATGCGTGTGATCCGCAATCAGACTTCCGCCGATTATTTCATATGGTGCGCCGACGACCCCGTGACAATCAGGGAAGTGGAGAAGCGTACGCTCCTGGCACATTCAATGCCGTTTTCGCTTGACAAAAGCGAAGGGATGGCAGCATTCATTGAAAACGATAACCTAATTCTTGACATAACCCCAAAAACCAGCCTTATGACCATTCATGACCTGGCGTTGAAAGGACGCCATAACACTTACAACTCGATGGCAGCTGCCATCGCGGGCAAGGTTCTGAATATCCGCAAGGAGACAATACGTGAAAGCCTGACAGACTTTCAGGGCGTCGAGCACCGGCTCGAGACTGTCATCATGGTGGCGGGTATAAACTTCATCAATGATTCAAAAGCGACCAATGTCAACTCCACATGGTACGCTCTTGAGTGCATGAAAACGGGAGTGATCTGGATCGCCGGAGGCGTGGACAAAGGAAACGATTACTCAGAGCTGAACAGTGTTGTAAAGGAGAAAGTGAAGGCGATCGTATGTCTGGGCAAGGATAATCAAAAGATCATCAATTCATTCTCCGGACTGGTGCCCACCATTGTTGAGACTACCTCGATGGAGGAGGCGGTGAGATCAGCCTATTACCTGGCACATAAGGGTGATACGGTGCTTCTCTCACCGGCATGTGCAAGCTTCGACCTGTTTAATAATTATGAAGACCGCGGACACCAGTTCAAAATGGCTGTCAGAAACCTGTAGACGATGGCTGAGGTGACGGTAAGACGGTTTTTTAGAGGTGACAAGTACCTGTGGGGGCTGATAGCCCTCTTCATGCTTGTGTCGCTTCTGTCCGTATACAGCTCATCGGTGGGGGTGGCTTACTCGTCGCACCATGGCAATACCTTTTATTTTCTCAGGACCCAGTTCATCATGCTGTTGCTGGGACTGCTCATCATTATTGTGACACACTGGATACCTTATATTAAATATATGCAGTACGCCACCATCGGGCTGGGTGTGGCGATAGTACTTCTTATTATAACCCTTTTTGCCGGCGTAAGTATAAACGAGGCTACACGCTGGCTGGAGATACCTGTCATAGGCCTCAGGCTTCAGACATCTGACCTCGCAAAGGTGGCGCTCGTGATTTACCTGGCACGGGGACTGACAGTGTATCAGCATGAACTTAACAACTTCAGGATAGTGTCAATCAGGCTGGCAGCCCCGGTAGCTGCAGTATGTCTCCTCATAATGTCTGAGAACCTCTCCACGGCGCTGATGATCTTCATGATAAGCATGATAGTGCTTTTCGTGGGACGCGTGCCCTTTAAATTCCTGCTGGCTTATGCGGGTATGGGACTGGCGGCGGTGGTACTTTTTGCAGCATTGTTGCTGATAATAAAGAAAGATGATAACAGGGTGGAGGTCTGGAAGGACCGTATCGGGACATACTTCAGCGGAGACAGCAATCCGGATGCAGATTACCAGTCGAACCAGGCCAAGATAGCCATCTCTACGGGAAAGCTCTTTGGAAAGCTGCCCGGAGGAAGCACGCAGCGCAATATGCTACCTCAGTCGAATTCAGACTTCATCTTTGCGATCATCGTCGAGGAGTATGGGTTGTTCGGGGCAATAATAGTGATCCTGAGTTACCTCGCGCTGATGTTCCGCGGTATACAGATAGCGCGAAAATGCGATTATGCTTTCCCGGCCCTGATGGTGCTGGGGCTTACGGTTATGATCGTATTCCAGGCTTTTCTGAATATGCTGGTGGCAGTGGGTCTCTTCCCGGTAACGGGGCAGACGCTGCCGATGATAAGCTGGGGACGTACCTCTGTCCTTGTGGTCAGCTTCTCACTCGGAGCTATATTGAGCGTCTCGAGGGTGATGAACGCCCGGGAGAGAAGCGAAAAACTATCGGATATTGAACGTACTGACTCGACAAAGGTAGCATGAACGGCAAAGGCGAAAATATAAAGATCATCATCAGCGGAGGAGGCACCGGAGGCCATCTCTTCCCCGCCATCGCCATTGCCAATGCTCTAAAGCGACTGGAGCCGGCGGCAGAGATACTCTTTGTGGGAGCCACCGGCCGGATGGAGATGCAGAAGGTGCCGGAAGCAGGTTATGAGATAACAGGATTACCGGTCGCGGGTTTTGTCAGGAGCTTCAGTCTGAAAAACATCACCGTCATCGGAAAACTGTTCCGAAGTATGCTGAAGTCAAGGAAGATCATCCGCCGGTTCAGTCCTGATGTCGTTGTAGGGGTGGGAGGATATGCATCGGGACCTATTCTCAAGCAGGCTCAGAGGATGAATATACCGACGCTTATACAGGAACAGAACAGTTATGCAGGTGTCACAAACAAGCTGCTGGCACAGAAGGCAGGGAAGATATGCGTGGCATATGAAGGGATGGAAAAATACTTTCCGAAAGATAAGATCATCTTGACAGGAAATCCCGTCAGGCAGGCGTTTAACAATCTCGCTTCACTTCGCAGCGAGGCATTGGAGCACTTCAAGCTCAGCGGCACCCTGCCGGTAATACTGGTTCTTGGCGGGTCGCTGGGCGCCGGCACGATTAACAACAGTGTCGGCGGCGGCATAGGCCGTGTTGAAGAGGCCGGGGTGCAGATGATATGGCAGACCGGCAGTCATTATTATGACCGCATGCGCGAGCTGACGGAAGCGGCTTCGGCAATTAATATCCGTGTAACGGGCTTTATCAGCCGCATGGACCTGGCCTATGCCGCCGCCGATATCATCATATCCCGTGCCGGCGCCGGAACAATCTCCGAACTGGCACTGGTCGGCAAACCCGTTATTCTCGTTCCATCACCAAATGTGGCTGAAGATCACCAGACACATAACGCTATGGCCCTGGTAAACAAAGAGGCTGCAGTCCTGGTGACTGACGCCGCAGCACCGGCAGATCTCATAACGACAGCACTCTCACTTTTAAATGACGGAGCTGCAAGAGAAAGATTATCAGGGAATATTATGAAACTGGCTATTAAAAATGCTGATGATGTCATAGCCGGGGAAGTTCTTAAACTGGTCAGAAGATGAGAGGACTAACAAATGTAGAAGGCCTTTATTTCCTGGGCATAGGAGGCATCGGGATGAGTGCGCTGGCACGCTATTTCCTGGCCGGAGGTTACTGTGTATGCGGATACGACCGCACCGAAAGTCCGCTTACTGACTTACTTGAGGAGGAAGGCTGCCATATAATATATGAAGATAATGTCGACGCTTTGCCGACACTCTTTTCTGATCCCGCCGAACGCGACAGGGTGATGATCATATATACACCGGCTATACCAAAGAGCAGCATCCTTCTGAACTACTTCATCAATAACGGGTACTCTCTTTATAAAAGAGCAGAGATACTGGGACAGATCTCCCGTGAAACAGATGCAATAGCCGTTGCCGGAACACATGGCAAAACGACCGTCAGCACTATGATAGCTCATATCCTGACCGTTTCAAAATTAGACTGTTCAGCCTTTCTTGGCGGTATCTCAAAGAATTATAATACGAACCTTCTTATTAAGGAGAGCAGGTACACTGTGATGGAGGCTGATGAATTCGACCGCTCTTTCCTTCATCTTTCACCTGTGATTGCAGTTATTACCGCCATTGATCCTGATCATCTTGACATTTATGGCACTGCTGAGGCAATGGTTGACGCTTACAGCGATTTCTGCCATCGTGTTCAGAAGGATGGCACGCTCATACTAAATGAAAATATTATTTCCAGGCTGGAGCTGCCCGATGAGATGAAGATTTACAGTTACGGCACAGGTGAACAGGCTTCCTTCAGGGCTGCCGGCATCGAAAAGGGCGACGGGATCTACAGGTTTGACCTGATCACTCCGGGAGAACCTGTTAAAAACATCCGCATTACAATGCCTGGCATTGTAAATATCCTCAATGCCACCGCTGCCGCTGCTGCCTCGTGGTGTGCCGGGGCTGAGCCCGATGCCATCCGCAATGCCCTTCTTCATTACGAAGGTGTGGTGCGGAGGTTTGACGTAAGGTTCAACGGGAAAAACATGGTCTATATCGATGATTATGCCCATCATCCCCAGGAGATAAACGCTCTTGTCAGCGCTGTCCGCGATTTTTATCCGGAGAAGCGCATTACAGGAATCTTCCAGCCGCACCTCTACAGCCGCACACGTGATTTTGCCGAAGGTTTCGCCGCCGCCCTCGATCGCATTGATGAAGTGTTACTGCTGCCCCTTTATCCCGCCAGGGAAACGCCTCTGCCGGGAATCTCCTCAGAGATGCTGGCCGCACGGATGAAAAACAAAAACGTGAGAGTGGTTACAAAGGAGGAATTGCTCCAGGTGCTTGAAAATGTCGGGGAGGGAGTGCTGTTGACAATCGGGGCAGGTGATATTGATCGTTTTGTCGAACCTATAACAACGTTGCTTAAGAGAAAATACTCATGAGCCTGTTGATGAAAATACTGGTTACAATTACCGGGGCATTCGTGCTCCTCACCCCTCTGTTTGTCAGCATCGGGAACAAGGATGCCGTATGTACCGGGGTGGTTATAAACCTTGCAGACTCGACGCAACACCAGTTTGTCACCACAGATGATTTAATGGGTTTGATAAGATCAACAGGCATTCATGTCACGGGTTCAAAGATGAATGAAATACCTCTTTCCGAAATTGAACAAAAGTTAAAGATATACAAGGAACTAAGGGTGGCTGAAGTATATTTTTCAGCCGATAAGAAACTGCATGTATATGCTGATCAGCGTGATCCTGTCATGCGTGTTGTGGCATCATACGGAGGCGACTTCTTCATTGACAGTGAGGGTGTAATAATGCGCCGTCATAATCTTTATACCCCTCATCTTCATATCCTTGAGGTAGATATGCTTTTCAGTCCCGAGCAGATGACAGGCATTAACATTTACGATTCGGAAAAGACGGAGAATCTGGCACGTGCCTTTGAACTGGTGAATTATATCAGGAGCGACAGCTTCTGGAACTCCATGATTGATTGTCTCAGCATGTCACGTGACGGCAGGGTGACAATGGTGCCGCGTGTCGGCAATCATACAATACGTCTCGGCAAGGCTGAGAATTATGAAGAGAAACTGAATAACCTCCTTGTTTTTTACCGCGAAGCGATGCCGGTGGTCGGATGGGACAGGTACAAGGTGGTGAACATTGAATATAAAGGGCAGGTTGTCTGCCAGAGAAGATAATTATTGAACAACCATATAACTAAACTATGAACAGTAAAGACCAGTTAGTAGCAGCCATTGACATCGGAACGACAAAAATCGTTGCAATTGTCGGGCGTTGTGACGGAAACGGAGGAATAGAAATCCTCGGACTGAGCAACACACCATCCACAGGCGTAAAGCGTGGTGTGGTGCTGAACATCGAAGAGACAGTAAAGGCCATCAGAACCACGGTTGATGACCTTGAGGAGAGAACAGGTATTGTTCTTACTGATGTCTTTGTCGGGATTGCCGGAAGGCATATAAAAAGCAAGATGGCCCGCGGTTACATTACACGTGATTCACATGAGACGGAGATCGACATAAACGATATCCGCCGACTAACGGCTGACATGTTTAAACTTCCCATAGAGGTGGGAGAGGAGATTATACATGTCATCCCGCAGACTTACATTGTTGACAATGAGTCTGGCATTAACAATCCGGTGGGCATCTGCGGCAAGCGACTTGAAGCTAATTTCCACATCGTGATTGGTCAGATAGCATCAGCCCGTAATACCGAGAGGTGCATCAACAAGGCTGACATGAACCTCATGAGCCTGGTGCTTGAGCCCCTGGCATCATCCGAGGCGGTGCTTACTGACGAGGAGAAAGAGGCAGGAGTAGTGCTTGTGGATATCGGCGGAGGTACAACTGACGTTGCTATTTATTATGACAACGTAATCAGGCATACCGCTGTCATACCGTTCGGCGGAAACATGGTCACTGCCGATATCAGGGAGGGGTGCTCAATACTCCAGAAACAAGCCGAAGACCTTAAAGTCAAGTTTGGATTTGCAATAGGCGATATTGCACCTGAAAACAAGGTCGTCTCAATACCCGGCATAGCCGGACGTGAACCCAAGGAGATATCGTTCAAGAACCTGGCATATATTATCCAAAGCCGCATGGAGGAGATCCTCGATGCGGTCAACTTTGAGATTCAGAACTCCGGCTTTGCCGAAAAACTCACTGCCGGTGTCGTCATCACAGGCGGCGGAGCGATGCTGAAAAACCTTCCCCAGCTTGTCAAGTACAAGACAGCAATGGACGTGCGTATCGGTATTCCGAATGTACATCTCACCGGCAAGGCCAGGGACGAGATCAACCAGCCCATGTATGCCACCAGCGTCGGTCTGATCATGAAGGGTCTGGAATATCTCGAAGAGAATAAGACCGAGCTTCGTTTCGGCGAGAAGAAGCCGGAGCCTGTTCAGCCGCAGAAATCAGTTTATCATCCCGAAAAGGAAGAAAAAGAAAAGGTGCCGGCAATGGTTGAAGATATAAAAGAGGAAGAACAGCAGAGGCCTCAGAGCAGTATAATGGACAAACTGAAAAACCTGTGGGGCAATATAATTGAAGCCACAGACGAGAGGCTGGATGATAACACCGGGAAATAATTAAAAACTTAAGTCATGTCAGAGGATCTGATGAATTTTGACCTGCCGGTTGACAGGTCGTCGATAATAAAGGTGCTGGGAATAGGCGGCGGAGGCAGCAATGCTGTAAACCATATGTTCCGTAAAGGCATCAAGGACGTGAATTTCATTGTCTGCAACACCGATCAGCAGGCTCTTCAGAAGAGCCCGGTGCCGGTGAGGGTGCAGATAGGAGAGACCACCACCGAGGGTCTTGGCGCCGGCAGCCAGCCTGAGAGAGGCCGTGCTTCAGCTATCGAAAACATCGATAATGTCATGAGCGCATTGTCGGGAAACACAAAAATGGTATTCATCACCGCGGGCATGGGAGGAGGCACGGGAACGGGTGCAGCTCCTGTCATTGCCAAGGCCTGCAAGGATGCGGGTTACCTTACTGTGGCTGTTGTTACCATACCGTTCAGGTCGGAGCTTAACCAGCGTATCAAGCTGGCTATCCGTGGAATAAATGACCTGAAAGATAAGGTTGATTCGCTCATTGTCATCAACAATGAACGGTTGAGAGAGATATACGGTGATGAAGGCGTTTCCGCTGCCTTCGCTCGCGCTGATGACGTAATCGCCAACGCCGTCAAAGGCATTGCCGAGATAATAACATGCACGGGTTATATCAATGTCGACTTTGCCGATGTTGATACGGTGATGAGGAACTCAGGTGTTGCGCTGATGGGGATAGGCACTGCTACTGGTGAAGACCGTGCCACCAGGTCAATTGAGGCAGCCCTCACCTCGCCGCTGCTCAGCTCCAACGATATCACCGGAGCTCAGAGTATACTGCTCAATATCAAGTCGGGCACCGGTGAGAATGAGATTACCATGGATGAGCTTGGTGAGCTTACCGATTATGTTTACGAGGCAATTTCTGAAGATGCACTGATCATCAGAGGTCTGTCCACGGAAGAGGAGCTTGGAGATGCCATCAGTGTGACCGTTGTTGCCACCGGCTTCGAGGCCAGCGCCGATCTTGATGCATACAAGCCCGAGAGGCGCAAAGAGGTTGTCAGCCTTAATGCCGTGCAGCAGCCCTCTCTTCCCGAGAGCACTGCTAATGGAGAGACACAGTACATCGTTCGTCCCGCCCGCCCCGGTCACCGCGACACCCCCCTGCACTCAACAGAGACAAACCAGGGTGTTATAGACTTTGATATCGACGGAGACATAAGCATCTCGCCCGCTCCTGCCCGCCCCGCCCCGCCGCCGGCAGACAAGAACGAGGGTACGCTCCGCAAGCTTAAACATATGCAGAACGTCATCAAGAATGAGGGCCTCTCAACCAGGTCAATGAATGATAACATTGAGGACTTCGAAGAGGTTCCGGCATACGTGCGCAAGAAAATCGCTATTCATAATGCTAACAAAGCCGCAGGCAGCAAGGTGTCAAAATTCACCCTGAGCCTCGATGAGGATAACCAGCCCGTCATCAGGGAGAATAACGCTTACCTGAACGATAACGTGGACTGATTCTGTTTTAGTCATTATATGGTTGTTGTTTCAGGGCCGGCCGCTTTTCTGCGGCCGGCCCATTTTTTGCATGAACCCTCAGTTAATGACGCCCTGATGTCACTTTTTCAGTAAATTTGCCCCGATGCGCCGTCTTTTAGTATATACAGCCCTGCTGATCATCCCCGCAATCCTTGATGCTCAGGAGAATACCATAAAGTCAGGGATAACCAGACCATCCCGTATACCAGCTCAGATTGCTGATACCTTGCAAGCCAGGGATACAGGACGGATAGCAATACCTTCCCGCAGACCTGATACCATTATTCCAAAAACCACAAGGCAGTGGACCCTCTCATCTGATTATACAGAGGAGACAAACATCCCCCTTGACACGACATTCTCACTCTTCAACCATTACCGGAAGACAGACAAATACTCGGATTTCAATGCTTATCCCGGCAATTACGGTCTGCCTCTTTACCAGATTAACTTTTTTGACCGTCAATGGGAGCCCGACAGGTTTCTCTATACATATTATTTTCCATTTATGTACACACCTGCCAACACACGCTTTATCAACACACATGTGCCATTCACCGAGCTGGTATGGACGAGCGGAGGCGGACGGCTGAAGGCTGAACAGACGTTCCGTGTCAGGCATTCGCAGAACATAAACAGGAGACTGAATTTTGGTTTGATGTTTGATGTTGTTCATAGCCTCGGGCAGTATGACTACCAGAAGGCTACGGACAATACCTTCCTGCTTCACTCATCATATAACGGTGACGCCTACACCGCCTACTTCGCTGCAGGGATCAATAACCACATATCATATGAAAACGGAGGAATTACCGGAGTTGAATTCCTGAGCCAGTATAGTCCCGCAGATGTTCCTGTGAAACTTAACGAAGTCAACAAATCACAGAGCCACCTCAATTACCGGTACCTGATGCTCGTTCAGCGATATTCCCCGGGAGGAAAGCGCGATACAGTCACCGGCCAGCTAACACATGCTGGTCCTGTAACATTTTCTTACATAGGAACATATGAATGGGCTAAGCGCCGTTATTTCGACCACTTCCCTGCCTCATCCTTCTATGACACAATAATGATCAGTAACAGGCTGACGGAAAACTCTCTTTCCCAGAACCTGCTGTCGAACACAATGAGGGTAGATTTTGCTGCCGGCAGCACCGGCCGTTTCAGGATAGGTGCGGGGGCAGGCGTGCGAAGCGAGCTGCGGGGTTTTGGCCAGGTAGTGCCCGGCGACAGCCTGACAAGACCGGACACCATCAGCAGTCACCAGAGTTCGCTTATCCTTACCGGAAAAGTTTTCAACAGTATTGGCAGCAAATTCGGGTGGTCAGCCACAGGCAACCTGTGGTTTCAGGGTTACAGGGCAGGAGATTTCATTGCTGACGGACGGATTTACAAAGAGTTTGCAACCTCCCGCAAAGGCATGATAACATGGGATGCCACCGCAACTGTGGCCAGCTATACACCCTCATACTGGTACAGCAGATGGGGATCAAACAACTTCTCATGGCAGCGTGATTATGGAAAAGAGTTCAGAGTGACAGCAGGCTCATCACTGATATGGCCCGGACGTTATCTGAGCATGAAATTCAATTATGCCGTCATTGATAATTTCATTTATATGGGTAATGACGCCACACCGGCACATAACCCGGGCGCCCTGTCTGTAGCTGCTCTTTCGGTCAGGAAAGATCTGGTTGTATGGAAGCTGCACTGGGATAACACTGTTCTGCTGCAGACGAGTTCCAATAGCGACGTACTCAGCCTGCCGCTGGTTACAGGCCGGAGCGCATTCTTCTTCGACTACCTTTTCAAATTCAAATCAACCGGGGGCGAATTATATTTCCAGCTGGGGGCTGAAGCCATGATCCATACCAACTACCATGCCATGAGATATATGCCCGCCACAGGCAGATATTTTAGTCAGTCTGACACTGAAATTGGTAACTATCCGTTTATCAACGTTTTCCTTAATATGAAGGTCAAACGCACCCGATTCTTTATAATGTTTGACCATGTCAACTCAGGCCTGACAGGATATAATTATTTTTTAATTCCTGACTATCCATTGAATACCAGGATGTTAAGGATTGGTATTGCATGGACTTTCTATGATTGAAAAAAAAGACTATCTTTGCATCGAAAACATTTCCGGAAGAGGATTGTTAAGTTAATGGACCAATTATTTAGGTATTGAGGAAATTAATTTCGTTCTTATTTATTGTTTTTCTGTCAGTCATCTCCTGTGATAAGGAGAACAGAAGGGTTTATTCTGTTTCTTTACCGCACCGTGATCTTGATGCAATCCTCGCCGACGGTAAGATCAAAGCGGTAACGAACATTAACCAAACGAGCTATTTCATCTACAAGGGAGAGCCGATGGGCTTTCATTTCGAACTACTCAAACGGTTCGCTGATCACCTGGATGTTGAGCTTGAGATAATTCCACGAAACGATATTGATGATGCTATGAAGCTTCTTCAGGATGGTGAAGCTGATTTGCTGGCTATTGGGCTGTCAATCAGTGCAAACCGGAAGGAGATGATGCGTTTCACGGAACCTATCATGCAATCAACTGAGGTGTTGGTGCAGCGTAAACCCAACGGATGGACTAAAATGACGTCAGAAGACATAGGTGAAAAGCTGGTCAGGAACCAGCTTGACCTCGCGGGCAGGACTGTCTATGTCCAGAAAGGTTCTTCGTATGCCCAGCGGCTTTACAGTCTAGAGCGTGAATCGGGCATTGACATTGGCGTAATTGAGGTGCCATTTGACGCAGAGGAGCTCGCACGGCAGGTGGCCCGCGGTGAAATAGAATTCACTGTTTGTGACGATTATATGTCAGATCTCATCGGGTCTCTCTACAGTGAACTTGATCTGGGCACGGCTGTCAGTCTACCGCCAGGATATAGCATGGAGCGTTCGTAAGGATGGCAACAGCGCCCTCCTGGATGAGCTGAACGACTGGCTGGTAAAGTTTAAAGCTACCAGGGATTATGCTATGATTGAGAAAAAATATTTCAAGGGAGCACGCTCAGCGAGTATGGCATCCTCGGAATTTTTTGCCACCGAAACAGGAAAGGTATCGCCGTATGATGATATAATCAGACACTACAGTGACTCAATAGGATGGGACTGGCGTCTGGTTGCAGCGCTTATCTACCAGGAATCAGGATTCAATCCCTCAATCACTTCACCACGCGGTGCTTACGGACTGATGCAGGTGATGCCTGCAACAGGGAAACACTTCGGGCTTGATGTCACCAGGTCAGTCGACAACAATATCTATGCAGGTGTACGTTATCTGAGACTGCTGAATACGATTTTTGATGATAAGGTACCCAATCCGGATGAAAGGATAAAGTTTATACTTGCCTCATATAATGCAGGTCACGGACATATTCTTGATGCCATAAAGCTTGCGGAGAAGAGTGGTCTTGATCCGGGAATCTGGGATAACAACGTTGCTCTCTGCCTTGAGCGCAAGTCAGACCCGGCCTTTTATGACGATCCGGTGGTCAAAAACGGGAGGCTGAAGCAGGGCGTAGCCGTGAATGCGTATGTCAGTGACATCCTCGAGCGCTACGAACACTACAAAAATATAAAATAGGTATTTCTTCTATTTGTGTACGCGGCGGATGAATTCCTCCACCTCAGGTACCCCGCCCTGGTAAACAAGATACCCGTTATACGGTTCACGCTCGGTGATCTCACCATTTATGGGTGTAAGCATTATCTTCTTCACCTCCTGAAGGTCATCTGTCTGCCCCAGCGCCCATCCCAGCTTCACCCACGCCACTTCAGGCAACATATTTCCAAGCGGGATGACACCCTTAGCCATCATGTCGCGGCCGGTCTCATAGACGAACATATGCACATACCCCCATATAGTCTGGAGTGTCATGTAAACCGCCACATTCTCCTTCTGCGCCCTCTCGAGGGCAGGATAGAGCTCCCTGTTCACATGACCCAGCCCCGTACCCACTATTATTATTCCCTTATACCCCATGTCGATGAGTGAGTGCATCATCTCAACCTTCATGTGAGGATAGTAATACATCATTGTCACATTTTCATTGAAATATGGCATGATTTTTACCTTCCTGTCGCTCCGGCGCGGATTATAATCCGTCTTCATGGGTTTGACCTCTCCGCGCCGGACGGTTGCAAGAGGTATGTCGCCTATGGTTCTGAATGTCGACCTGTATGAGCTGTGCATCTTACGAACCCTGGTACCGCGGTGAAGAAAACCGTATTCATCACTTGTGGGACCGAACATGCAAACCATCACCTCGGCAATATCGCCGTGACCTGCAGCAGTGCTTGCGTGAATCAGGTTCAGTGCTGCATCCGATGAGGGCCTGTCTGATGAACGCTGAGAACCTACAAGGATGATCGGAACGGGTGGATTCTGCACCATGAATGAGAGTGCGGCGGCTGTATGATGCAATGTGTCAGTACCATGGCCGATCATGATACCGTCAATACCGTTCTCTATCTCCCTTCCGATGGCTTTGGCGAGGGTCATATACTGTTCGGGGCCCATGTTCTCACTGAAGACGGCAAAGAGTTTTTCAGTGTGAATATTGCACACATCAGCCAGCTCAGGTACGGCTCCGTAAAGCTCGCCCGGCGAAAATGCGGGTATCACTGCTCCGGTACGGTAATCGAGACGTGACGCAATAGTGCCGCCCGTACCCAGGAGCTTCACATTGGGCTTGTCATCAGAATAAGGAAACTCTTTTTCAGGGATCTTGTAGTTGGCTTTGTTATAACCGGTCTCCGTCATCCTGGTTATGGTTGTGATATCAATGCCGATATTATAACCGCTCTCAATTTTGATCACAATATGGAGATCATCATTGTTTTCTGACCTGGGAAGAACAGTACCGCGGAAGAGGCCGCGGGTAGTCTCTATATCTGTCTGCCCCCATACCCGTACATTGTACGTCTTCAGCACCTTGAGCGCTTCGCCCTTATACCCCTGGAAAGAATCTTCCGTCATCTTGTTTTGTCTGATAGCTCAAGAATATCTGTAATCTCTTTTCTTACCTCCGACAGCCGCAGTGTGCCGATGGCTTTCGTGTGGATCTGTCCCATTATCCAGTCTATGGATGCAGCACTGTTTCCGTTATAGCATATTTCAGCAAATTTCTTATCCAGTTGCTTTGCCTCGGTCTTAAGTTCTTCCATGGAAGCTGGTTTGTGAACCGTTCCGGCAAGTATCTTTTCAAAATCCGGCTGAGGTGTGGAAACAACTTCCGGGAGCATCAGGCGCGCTACGGGCGGCAGCATCTTTTTATTTTTTATGAAACTGAACAGATCATAGATCCTGTCATAGCTGAAACCGTCAGCTACCCTGCCTCTCCCTTCGAGACTGCGGAAACGGTGTCCTATCATTATACCCACTTCCCTGTGATCAAAA
The DNA here is from genome assembly GCA_963849945.1 of uncultured Bacteroidales bacterium. GTDB lineage: Bacteria > Bacteroidota > Bacteroidia > Bacteroidales > VadinHA17 > SR-FBR-E99. The sequence goes on from CAWKJD010000018.1 coordinate 21,646, forward strand.
CCGAGTTCGTCGCCTATACGCTCGATCAGTCCTACGAGGTTTTTGCTCAGAAGGTAGTGCCATGTATCTTCAGGTAATCCCCATTCCTTCATCTGGAGATACCGTGAAGCGACATCCTTTGGAAGGTTTTTCCCCAGCCTGTCAAGCATCTCGTTTGTGACAGGCAATGGTTGTGAATCGGTGTCAGGATACATACGGTCGCGCCCGGGAAGTACCCTCTCAAAAATTGTTGTTCCGTCAGCAAAAGCCTTGCGGGTCTCATTTGGAACTCCGTCAAGTGCGAGGCGGATGCGCTCATCAACAGTTTCTATTGCTGTAGGAATATCTTCCTTAGGCCCCCAGAGAATAATCTGTGCATCATTTTCGCCGGCAGAGAGCCAGATCGCCACTTCAGGAAAGAGACTGTTGAAATTTTTTTCTCCGATCTCCTCCGAGTGTATCATGTTGGGCTTCTCGATGCAGGCAATCACTTTCAGCCTGTCGCTTATCTCATCAGCGAATATGAGCCCTGGCTGGGTGAAGTGAGACAGAATACCCTGACATCCGGGAAGGTTTAATGCGAAGATTTTCTCTCCCCGGTCGAGAGCAGCCCGCACTGGTGCAAAATGCAGGTGGCTGTCAGTTTCGGTAATCTCCCTGCTTTTCATCTTCCATATTGCGGGATCAGGAATGAGCTTCTTCAGCTTACCGCGGATATTCAACAGGGCGTACTGCCTGAAAGATTCATTATGAGACAGTCCGGGGATCCATTTGATATGTGCCACACCCTTTATCTCTGCGCGGTTGCCGCCCTCACAGCTTACATTCACATCTTCTCTCGCGGCGCCAATACCTGTCCGGACTTTACCAGTACTGCGGTTGAGAAAACGGATATATTCGGCAGCTTCAGCAAGCTCATCAGGTGTCAGGCAATCGGGATAGGTCACTGTCTCTATCAGCGGCATACCCAAGACGGTCCGTCTTATATATCCTTTTATGCCCGATATCCGAAACTCTCCCGGCACGAGTCCTCTTCGAGGCTAAGCTGTATCAGCCTTACCTTTTTGTTCTTCAGCTGCAGCTCGCCCTCAACGCTGATAATTGCAGAGCGCTGAAATCCGGTAGGAATGCTTCCGTCGAGGTATTGCTTGCGTGTAATATGCACCTCACCCACAATGTTCATTCTGGCAGCGAGGGCTATGCTGATGGCTGCCTCCAGGGCCTCATGATCAATGAGAAAAGGAGGTGTGTCATCAACCTCATAGGTACATGCTGTCTTATTATTGAGGCGGTAGGTTATTTCCTTGCGGGTTTTGAACTCCATCAGCGCCGTGCCGTCATAAACACCCATCTCGCTAAGGGTCGGTCTCATGTGGCGTATGACCTCGGCATCATACTCCTCGTGACCTTGATAGATTCCGGCCGGACAGCGGCAGAAGAGCTTACTGCGTGTTTTCAGCTGCTGATGGACCTCCAGACCTGATTTGAAACCTATCCGCTTATAATCATTAAGCGTGGCATCTTTAAGGGTTACATAACCAATTTCCTCCCTTGTGCGCGCATAATTAAATTTTGGATCAAAACCGGTCATCTCAGTCAGCGTTCTTTGTGCAAGTTAAGCAGAAGGTATGAGATTTGGAGATGCTGAAATGAAGAAAGTTTGCGCAACTTTTACAAAGACAGAAATTACTTATCTGAGACTTAAATAAATGTTCTTTTTATTATTTGTTGATTGAAAAAATCAACATTTCTAAAGAAAAATATCATTTGCATTCAATGCCCTGAAAATGACTGTAACTTAATAATATTAAGCTTGTAAAATAAAGATAATCAGTCGTATCTGATTGCTTTTACCGGAGTAATCCGGGCAATCAGCTGAGACGGGATAAGAAGCATGAGTATGATTGCGGCCATCGTACCGGCGTTTAACAGGATGATATGAACAGGATCGAGGTTTATCGGGACGCTCTTCAGATAATATGAGGCAGGGTCGAGTGAGAACATTCCGGTCTTCAGTTGCAGAAGAGCCAGTCCGATGCCGATAACATTTCCCCAGAAGAGTCCCTTTGCCGTCAACCAGGCCGCCTGGTAGAGGAAGATGTTGCGTATCAGCTTGTTCCCTGAACCCATGGCCTTCAGTATACCGATCATGTTGGTTTTTTCAAGGATCAGAATAAGGAGGCCTGAGATCATGTTGAACCCGGCTACAAGTATCATGAGGATCAGGATAATGATCACATTTGTGTCCTGAAAACCCAGCCAGTCGAATATCGACGGGTACTTGTCGCGGATATTGGTCACTTTGAGCTGTTCCTCATTCTGGCCGATGCTGTAACCGATTGCGTCCTGCACAACCCCGGTCATCTGGTCAAGCTGATCAAAGTCATTGATAAATATCTCAAATCCGCTGACCTGGTTTTTCGTCCATCCGTTCAGGCTTTTTATGTGGTTTATATCGCAGAAAAGGTATGTTTTGTCGAATTCCTCGAGGCTGGTCTCGTAGATTCCTGTAATTGTGAATTTGCGCATCCGCGGAGGATCCTGAACAAAGAACATTGAGAAAGAGTCGCCGAGTTTCAGCCCGAGCATGTCGGATACTTTTTTTGAGATCAGGACATTATCAGTGCGGGCAGTATCATTTACCCTGACAACATCTCCCTCGACCAGGTTCGATGAAAAGAAGCTCCAGTCGTAGTCGCTGTCAATGCCCTTGAGCACCACACCCTGAATATTTTCATCGGTCTTGATGATGCCGGCCTTGGTTGCAAATACCTGGATGGATTTTATGCCCGGATGATTCCTTATCTTATTGACAAAAGGCTGGTCGGAGCTTATGGGTACGGTTTCGTAAGACAGGTTTGCATCGAGGTTAACCACCTGTATATGAGCGGCGAACCCGGCAATTTTATCACGTATCTGTTGTTTGAAGCCGGTAAGGATAGCTACGGCAAGAATCATGACTGCCAGTCCCAGAGCTATACCTATTATAGCTATAACGTTTATCGGGCGCGAGAAGGAAGCGCCCTGACCGCGTTCCTTAATAAGGCGTTTGGCTATGAATGTTCCGGTTGACATCGGAACAAAAATAAGAATTAATTCTTCATTCAACCCTGCCAGGGTAAACCCTCAGCGCCTCGGAAAGCGTCTCCATCGCCTTGCGCAGGTCATCGATCTTAAGCACATAGGCTACCCGCACCTCATTGCTGCCGGCACCGGGAGTGAAATAAAATCCCGTTGCAGGAGCCACCATTACCGTCTGGTTCTTATAACTGAAATCCTCGAGCAGCCATCTGGCAAATTTATCGGAGTCATCAATCGGGAGCCTTACCACCGTATAAAAAGCTCCCCTGGGCAGCGGACAATATACTCCAGGCATGCTGTTCAGAGCTTTTACCATGAAGTCCCTGCGGGCGATATATTCATTGTACACCTCTTCAAAATATTCTTTGGGCGTGTCGAGGGCTGCCTCAGCAGCTATCTGTCCCAGCCCGGGCGGACAAAGACGTGCCTGTCCGAATTTCAGGGCAGCATTGAGTACTTCCTTATTGCGTGTTATCAGTGCACCTATACGTACACCGCACATGCTGTATCGTTTGGAGACTGAATCAATCAGGATGACATTCTCATCAACCCCTTCAAGCTCCATGGCTGAGAAATGTTCTTCACCGTAGCAAAACTCCCTGTAAACCTCATCGGAGAAAAGGAACAGATCATGTTTCCTGACAATATCACGGAGGTGCATCAGCTCTTCACGTGAATAGAGCGAACCTGTCGGGTTATTGGGATTGCATATCAGTATAGCCCTTGTTTTGGCTGTTATCTTTTTTTCGATCTCACTTATCGGAGGAAGAGCAAAATCATTCTCGATATAAGTCCTTACCGGTACGATGGAGATGCCTGCTGAAGTGGCGAAACCGGCGTAGTTGGCATAAAACGGTTCGAATGTTATCACCTCCTCGCCTGGATTCAGGCATGACATGAATGCAAAAAGCACTGCTTCCGAACCTCCGGTTGTGACAATGATCTGTTCGTGATTAATATCAACACCAAATTTACGGTAGCTCTCCGCCAGCTTGCGGCGGTATGATTCATTGCCTGCTGAATGGGTGTATTCAATGACTTTTATGTTCGTCTTTCTGAGTGCATCGAGCGCAATCTCAGGAGTGTGAATATCCGGCTGCCCGATGTTCAGGTGGTATACTGTCCTGCCTTTTCGCTTTGCTTCTTCGGCATAAGGAACGAGCTTACGTATAGGCGATGCAGGCATTTTTATGGCTTTCTCAGAGATCTTTGGCATGTCCGTATTATGTTTTTATAACTGACCTGATGAAGCGCAAATGTATTCAAATTCACCCTATTCAAATATGATTTAAGACATAAGAAAATGCCGTTTTTCCGAAATGGCAACAAAATGTTAATTTTGTGACCTTGCTTATAATGTTGCTAAACAGTATAAAACCAAAACAACAATCGACAATCCTCTTTCGCCAAGGCTTCGGAGGACGCAGTCGCAAATCGCAAATCGCAAATCGCAGAATCGCAAATCGCAAATTCATGACGGATATACCATCAAAATATGAGCCCCATGCAGCTGAGAGCAGGTGGTACAGCTACTGGATGGAGCAGGGCTTTTTCCATAGTGTTCCTGACGGCAGGGAACCTTACACAATAGTCATCCCTCCGCCGAACGTCACAGGCGTGCTGCATATGGGCCATATGCTGAACAACACGACCCAGGATGTACTTATCAGACGTGCCCGGATGCTCGGTTATAATGCCTGCTGGGTGCCCGGGACCGATCATGCCAGCATTGCCACTGAAGCAAAAGTCGTTGCAAAACTAAGGAGCGAGGGTATTGAGAAAAGAGATATCCCCCGCGAGGCTTTTCTTGACCATGCATGGGAGTGGACTCACAAACACGGCGGAATTATACTTGAACAGCTCAAGAGACTTGGTGCCTCGTGCGACTGGGACCGGACAATCTTCACCATGGATGATGAAAGATACCGTTCAGTTATAAAGGTATTTGTCGATCTCTATAATAAAGGACTGATATACAGGGGTGTGCGCATGGTCAACTGGGACCCGCAGGCACGTACCGCCGTTTCTGATGAGGAGGTAATATATACCGAGGAAAAGTCAAAGCTTTATTATGTCAGGTATCGGATTGTCGGTGAGGATAATTATGTCATGGTAGCAACTACCAGGCCTGAGACAATCCTTGGTGACACCGCCGTCTGCGCCAATCCTGCCGATGAACGTTACCAGCATATGAAGGGGAAGCACGTTATCGTTCCCATGACAGGCCGCGAAGTGCCCTTTATTTTTGATGAATATGTTGATCCTGAGTTCGGTACAGGCTCTCTGAAGATCACTCCCGCGCATGATATAAACGATTATGAGATAGGACTGAAGCATAACCTTGAAGCCATCGATATCTTCAATGACGACGGCACCATAAGTGAGAGAGCAGGCCTCTTCATAGGCGCTGACCGTTTCGCTGCAAGGGAGATGGCGGAAAAAGAACTGCAAAGAACCGGAGCCCTGGTGAAGATTGAGGAATACATTAACAAGCTGGGCCGGTCTGAGCGTACCAATGCAGTTATAGAGCCAAAGTTATCGTTGCAGTGGTTCCTCAGCATGAAGGACCTGGCAGAGCCTGCCCTTGACGCGATAATGAATGATACCATCAGGTTGTTCCCTGATAAGTATAAAAATACCTACAGGCACTGGATGGAGAATGTTCGCGACTGGTGCATCAGCAGGCAGCTATGGTGGGGCCAGCGAATCCCGGCATATTATTATAATAATAATGAGTATGTGGTTGCGGAGACTCCCGAGGAAGCACTTACCGAGGCTCGACAGGTCAGCGGCAGGGAAGACCTGGCATTATCTGACCTGAGGCAGGATGAAGACGTGCTTGACACCTGGTTTTCTTCATGGCTATGGCCTCTGACATGCTTCAACGGAATCAATGAACCGGGGAATGAGGATATAAAATATTATTATCCCTCCAATGTTCTTGTTACCGCTCCGGATATACTCTTTTTCTGGGTTGCCAGGATGATCATGGCAGGTTATGAGTACAGGGGAAGGGAGCCGTTCAGGGATGTGTATCTTACAGGTATGGTGCGTGACAAGCAGAACAGAAAGATGTCAAAATCGCTTGGTAATTCCCCTGATCCCATCAGCCTGATGGAAAAGTACGGAGCTGACGGCGTCAGGGTAGGGATGCTCTTATGCTCCCCGGCCGGCAATGATCTCCTTTATGACGACAGCCTTCCTGAACAGGGACGCAATTTTGCCAACAAGATATGGAATGCCTTCCGTCTGGTCAAAACAATGGATACTGATGACAGTATCGCTCAGCCGCCTGCATCGGCAGCAGCAGTCCGGTGGATGGATGGCACCATAAACAAAACCCTGGCACAGATAGATGAGAATTTTTTACGTTATCGTATTTCTGATGCCCTGATGCAGGCATACAAGCTGTTCTGGGATGATTTCTCAGGCTGGTTTCTTGAGATCATAAAGCCAGCCTACGGAAAGCCGATGGACGGACAAACCCACAGGGATTCACTGCGTATTTTTGAGGCGATGATGAAGATCATACATCCGTTCATGCCTTTCATTACTGAGGAAATATGGCAGAGGCTTGGTACGAGACCAGACGGCAGCAGCATAATGATCGAAAAGATGCCGGCAGCAGGTCCGTATGATGATGCAATGCTCAGTCGTTTTGATACGGCCCGCGAAATCGTAAGTGCCGTCCGGACAGTCAGAAAAGAACAGAATATACCGATCCGCGATTCACTTGTCCTGTGTGCGGCAGAGGGCTCAACCGGCGGAGAGTTTGATGAGGTCATCAGGCGCATGTGCAATCTTTCAGAGATACGTCTTGTAGGAGGTAAGGTTGAAAATGCAGCGTCATTCAGGATACGCACGTCGGAGTTCTTCATACCAATGGGTGAAGGCATTGACCACGACGAAGAAATCAGAAAACTGCGTGAAGAGCTGACTTATACGGAAGGATTCCTGGCTTCAGTGATGGCAAAGCTCTCCAATGAGAAATTTGTTGTCAATGCTCCTGAGAAAGTCATTGCACTGGAGAGGAAAAAGGAGGCTGATGCACGCGACAGGATCGCGACGCTTAAAGCAAGTCTTTCGCTGCTGGAAAAAGGATAGGGGACCATCAAAAATTAACCCCCTTAATCTTAAAATTTTGAAAATAAATCATTTCCCCTCCTTGACAAGGAGGGGTGGCCTCCGCCAACTGGCGGAGGACGGGGTGGTATTTATTATTTTTTAAATAGAATATTATTTTTTTCGGACGGTATAGCTCCCGTTTTCTTCCGGCACTGTCTGCCAGCCGTCATTAAGCATCAGGTGCCATCCGGCGCCTGAGATATGGTTTCGTTCAATTACGATATCCCTGGCACTTATCCGCAGTGTATGCAGATCGTTAGCCAGCAGGGCTCCGCCATCGTTAACAGACAGTCTTCCCCAGTTGTCTGAAACCCGCAGTCGCTCGTAAAGTGTGCCAAGAGAATCAAGAAAATTCATATCCTCAGGTTCATAACTGAAATTTGGACTCTCCATAGTAATTGTCACAACCGGTTTCTCCATGAATGTCGTTACAATCTTTCGTGTCCGTTCGTTTATCATATTCTCGCGCTCGCTCTCCTCTTTCCTTATAGCCTGTATATCATAGTTCATGGCAAGCGAACCGGCAACATCACGGCATACTTCCGGAAGTGTCACCCCATAGGCTTCAAGGGTGGCCTTCCCGAGATCAAAATCCGGTTGTTTAATCTGCCTGAAATCGAATCCCGTGTCATCGAGCAGGGTGGCATATAATGCACCATGGACAAATCCGTAACCCGAGGCATAGGAGTTATTATTGTAAACCCTGTCAAGGTACTCAAGTATTCTTTCCCTGCGCTCGTTACTGTCTGAGGAACAAAGTTTTATATATGTAAATGTTGCGAGGCCTTCATAATTTTCAAACTTATTCTCATCCGCGACGGCTTCCGGTAATTGCTCGCGCCGGGCACCCCGAAAGACAAGCGCATCGCGGATAGCCAGTTTGCGGGCCTCACCGGTTGACCCGATGGCATTGATAAGGGCTTTCCATTCAAGCTTAAGGTAGAACCTTGCATTCTGGTCGTTCAGGTGGCGGGTATTGAAGGTCGAAGGTTTGAGGTCGTGGCGTTCCTGGAAGCAGTGAAAAAGACTGTGGACAGTGCGGGCAGCCATCCTGTAACGGTCTTCCGTGTCAGGTAACGGTACCATTGCATATTTTATGCCGCCGAACTCGATGACATTATTGGTAATCAGTCTCTCCCTCGGGAGAACACCTGTAAAGATTCCTTCCCTTGCTCTCAGGATGCCTGCGGAATCACCGACGTTAGCATAAATCGTTCTGTTACGACTATCCACGTACATGATCGGGCCATAAAGATTTTCTCCCCAAAGCTTACCGTTGTCATTATTGCAGATCTGCTCAACGTATTTAAAATATTCACCGGCTTTCTGAGCGGAGAACCATTCCTGCCCCTCCTTTCTGTTACATGAAGAGAGAATTAAAATTGTACTGATAATGATAATCAACCTTTTCATCCGGGGCTTGAGTAAGCCCCAAAAATATGAAAAAAACAGCAATGAGGCTCAGGTGCAGGTTGTCATGGAGTGCAATTATGATTAAGGTGTTGCTTTTTACATCTTTAAATTTTTACATTTGCCCTCGCAAAAAAGAGCAAATAATGAATAATGACATACTTATGAGTCGTAATGAGCTGGTGCAGTTTCTAAGGAAACCGGCAGATCAGTTCACTTCTGATGACATTATGCGCTTTATTGAAGCGAAGGGAATAAAGATGGTCAACTTCAGGTACCCGGCTGAGGACGGCAAGCTAAAGTCCCTGAATTTTGTGCCGTTCAGCCGTGATCATCTTGCAGCCATACTCACCGCCGGAGAGCGTGTCGACGGATCGTCTCTCTTTTCTTTCGTTGAGGCGGGATCAAGCGACATGTATGTTATGCCAAGATACCGCACGGCATTTGTCAATCCTTTTGCACAGTCACCCACTCTTGAAATATTATGTTCATTCTATAATTCAGAAGGAAAGCCTCTTGAGAGCTCTCCTGAATATATACTCCGCAAAGCGATAACAAGGTTTTCAGCATCAACGGGTTATACCATCAGGGCGCTCGGTGAACTTGAATATTACGTCAGATCGAAAAGTGACGAGCTGTATCCTCTCTTTGACCAGAAGGGTTATCACCAGTCAAAGCCTTTTGCCAAGTTCGAGGATTTGCGGGTTGAAGCACTGGAACTCTGCGCCAGGGCAGGATGTCACATTAAATACGGTCATTCGGAAGTTGGCAGTTTTTCAAAGGATGGAAACGACTATGAGCAGCACGAGATAGAGTTCCTTCATGTACCTCTTGATGAAGCTGCTGAACAGTTATTGATAGCCAAATGGATACTTCGCATGCTGGGCTATAAATACGGGGTGGAGGTCAGTTTTGCGCCCAAGATAACTGTTGGCAAAGCCGGATCGGGCATGCATATTCACCTCCTGCTGGAGAAGGATGGCCGAAATCTGATGATCGAAGATGGCCATCTTAGCGATACGGCAAAGAAGATGATTGCCGGGATCCTTGATCTGAGCAAGGGTCTGACAGCCTTCGGGAATACAATTCCCACTTCCTATCTCAGGCTGGTGCCTCACCAGGAGGCTCCTACAAATATCTGCTGGGGCGATCGGAACCGGTCGGTGTTGATGAGGGTTCCCCTCGGGTGGCTGGGTGCCTCGCAGATGATCCATGATGCCAATCCTGCCGAACAGTCAGGCAATGCAGAAAAGATCTCCAGGCAGACGGTCGAGCTCCGTTCCCCAGACAGCTCTGCAGATATTTACATGCTTATGGCCGGCATAGCCATTGCTATTCAGCACGGCCTTGAGATGCCGGGAGCGCTTGAAATGGCTGACAGGCTCTATGTCAATTATAATGTATTCAAGGATAAGGGTAAGGCTGCCGCGAAAAAGCTTGAATCCCTTCCTGCGTCATGCTGGGATTCGGCGGAAGCGCTGCTCAGCCTGCGGCATTACTTTGAAAAAGATGGTATATTTCCTGCAGGTGTGATAGACAACGTGGCCAAAAGGCTGAAATCGTACAATGACCAGAAGCTGAGCGAAGAGCTCTATGGCAACAATGAGGCCATCGCGAACCTGGTGAAGCAACACCTGCACTGCGGGTAGAAAAACTCAGGCTTTCGTTTCCAGCTCCACAGAAGCTGCCTTGATGCTTACATTCAGCTCAAATCCGACAAGCAGAGCTATTGAGTTGAGATACAGCCATATAAGAATCACTAAAAGTGTCCCTATTGTTCCGTAAAGTTTGTTATACTGACCGAAATCATTGACATAAGCCGAAAATCCCAGTGATGTCAGGATAAACAATCCTGTTGCCAGAATTGATCCCGGAGATATATACCTGAAATCCTTCTTTTTAGCAGGGACAAGATAATACAGTGTTGAGATTGCAAAAAACAACATTGCAACGATCAGGATCCATTTGAAAGTCATCGCCACGTAAAACACAAAACTGATCCGAAGCACTCCCAGTTCAACCATCCTGTCTACAACCGACCGGTTGAGGATGATAAGCGCACCGGCAGTGATAAACATCAGAAGAATTAGCATCAGGAGAAAGACAGCTATTTTTCTCTGCTGGATCCATGTACGGTTCTTGAAACCATGGGCAGAGACGTTGAAGGCATGCATCATTGCATGTATGCCGTTGGTGGAAAAGATAATAGTGGCAAGAAACATTACCACAAGCAATAATCCGCTGCGGTTGGTTATTACATCAATAATTGTCCCCTCCAGAAATTTGAATGCCGTTTCAGGAAGAATATTTTCAAACAGTTTAATGAGCTCAGCCTGAAAATTAGGAATGGGGATAAAGGGTATAAGGGTAAAAAGGAAAATTGTTGCCGGCAACAATGCCATCAGCAGATTAAATGCTATGGCTGATGCCCTGGTCACCAGCACTCCTCTGCCAAAAAGACCTTTAATGGTTAGTTTTATCACTGTGTCGAGGGGAACCCTGTCAAAACCCGGCAATACAGCTTTAATAATTCCTTTTGCTTTTGCTGTGATGGTCTCCCTGGCGCTCATACAGGTGGTTAATATGCTTTCAGGCTCATGTCGAGGCTTTTAATATGATGCGTCAGAGCGCCTACGGAAATAAAATCGACGCCGCACACGGCATATTCCCTGACATTGTCAAGGGTGATCCCTCCTGATGATTCTGTTTCGGTGGCTTTTCCGATAATCCTGACAGCCTCAACTGTCATAGGAATAGAAAAATTGTCAAGCATTATGCGGTCAACCCCCGATGCTGCAATTATTTCATTGACGTCCTTAATATTACGTGCCTCAACTTCAATCTTCAACGACAAACCGTTCTTCCTGAGGTATTCTTTGGTCCGTGCAATGGCAGTTGTAATACCTCCGGCATAGTCAATATGATTATCCTTAAGTATGATCATATCGTACAGCCCCATGCGGTGGTTGATCCCCCCGCCGACGCGAACGGCTTCTTTTTCCAGCGACCGCATCCCCGGTGTTGTCTTTCGCGTATCTGTAATTTTTGCATTTGTTCCCTTTACCTTTTCCACATAAAGAGCTGTGGTTGTGGCTATACCGCTCATGCGTTGCATGATGTTAAGCACGAGGCGTTCGGCACGCAGCAGTGAATGGAGTCCACCTTGTGCGGTAAGGGCTATATCGCCGAAATTAATCCGTTCCCCGTCCTGAAAAAATGTCTCAACTTTGAGTGTAGGGTCTGCAATACGGAAAACTTCCCTGACGACCCTGACGCCGGCAATTATACCGCTCTCCTTGATAAGGAGTTTTGCACGCCCTCTGGCAGATACCGGTATGCAGGCCAGAGAACTGTGATCACCTTCACCGGTGTCCTCATCAAGGGCATGACGGATAAATGCGCGGAGCTCTGTATCACTCATTGTCAGGTTCGATCCGTATCTGGTGAATTAAAGGATTATCGTTAACTTTCTTCAGCAGAAAATATACCCGGAAATTTCCCTTATCAGTCTGCAGAACGGCAATGGCATACTGGGCATCGCCCTTTGCGCCCTGGTGCCTGATCACAAATTCACGGGTATGATGACGGGTGAAGAAATCCTTGAGAATGCTTTCAGCAACACTCTTGCTGTAAAAGTCCTCCTTGTCAGGCATCACCAGCTCAACAGTGCTGTTCAGGTATTCGGAGAGGCCTGCGGCGCTTCCTGACCGGAAGGCAATGGAAATGCCTGCAGGTATCCTTGGTTGCTCCTGGACTGCAAGAAATACTGTCATAATAAACAACAATCCGGCAACAGTGAATAACTTCTTCTTCATTTCAGTTCCTTTGTGCTTTACAAATAAGGACAAGCAAATTTAACTAATATTATCAAAAACTGAACCAATTTATTTGCGCCTTCCGGCCTTCTGATTTATAAGGACTTAATTGCTATATTTGTCTGACTCAACAAAAAGAGCAGAATAAATGAAGCTGGTACTGCTGATGACCGGAAAAACGGATCAGTCCTGGCTCAGGGAGGGTGTTGCCGAATATGAGAAGAGGATCTCAAAGTACATTCGCTTTGAGGTGGTAACCCTGCCTGACGTAAAGAACCCGGGTAACAGATCGGCCGAAAAAGTAAAGGAGAAGGAAGCTGAAAAAATGCTCGCTGCCCTTAAGAGCGATGATTATGTGGTGCTGCTCGATGAGCACGGGAAGAGTTATTCCACCTTGGGCCTTGCCGATTTTCTGAGAAATTCAATGCAGTTGCCAAAGAAAAGGATGGTGTTCATCATTGGTGGTCCATGGGGTTTTCATCAGAGTATAAGGGACAGGGCTGATCACCTCCTTTCGCTCTCAGATCTCACTTTTTCACATCAGGTGGTACGATTATTGTTCGCAGAACAACTTTACAGAGTGTTGTCGGTGATTGCCGGTGACCCTTATCACCATGAATGATATTATGCCGGGAAGGCTGAAAGATATAAGGATTGTCTTTATCGCTGCACTTATAGCGGTTGTTCTCGCAGTTGTATCTGACTATCTCTATTACAGTGATCTTGAATGGCGCTATCGCACTTCGCGCCTTGACAGAAAACTGATAGAAAAAGAGAAAAAGGCTGAACTCATACTGGCGGACATTGAAAAGCAACTTGAAATCAGCAAGGACCCGTCACTCTTTTTCCATAACAATACCGGCAGCAGCGCCCTGCAGGAGGATATTGTCCTGCTCATCTATAAAGACAACAGGATAGCCTACTGGTCTGACAACGGTGTCGCCTTCCCGCTGACATTTGAAGCCCGGATAGAAACACATAAGCCAGTATTCCTGAGTAATGGCTGGTTTATTCCGGTACACAGGAAATTCCTTGACTATGAGATACTTGCTTTGATAAATGTTTACAGGCAATATCCGATTGCAAATAGCTACCTCCGGTCAGGTTTCCCTGAGCACTATATGCTGCCTTCCGCCACACAAATCACTTTCGACCAGGCAAAGTCGGCTTTCAGGGTAACGGGAAAGGAAAAAGAATTCCACTTCGGGCTTGTGTTTCCTGAAAAGAAGCCCAACACACCTTTTATTATTGCCCCGATCTTTTTCTGGTTTTTCTTTCTGTTGCTTCTTATACGGCTGGTTGTGCTGGCTGCCGATGGACCTGAAAACAGAGCGAGGAAAACATTCGCACAGGTAGCGGGATTTGCTGCTCTTTTGCTGGTTTATGTTATCATTTTGATCACCGGGCTGCCTCCTTCGGTGAAGTCAACTGAACTCTTTTCGCCTTTCTTCTGGTCAGCGGGCAGCCTTTTCCCGTCAGTAGGCCATCTGGCTCTGCTTGGACTTTTCCTTACCTCAGGAGTAAATATCATTCTAAGAAATGACATCTTTAACTCTCCTGTGAGCGTCAAGGGACTGCGCGGATTAATGACACCGTTGGTCCTGATGATAACCGGATTTATTCTCTTTCTGTCCGGTGAGGTACTGTTCAGAGACCTTGTTCTGAATTCCGCAATAAGTTTTGAGGCCTATAAGATATTGGGACTTAGCTTTATGAGCCTTGCCGGTTTCATTTCGGTATTGCTGATATTGTCATTGCCGATATTCTTTTTCTTACGGGCTTTCAGGATGATGGCAGGGCTGCCGCTTAAAACAAATCTGGAGGTCACAGGAGTGGCAGCCCTCGTTCTTCCTGCAGCATGTCTGACTGTAACGGCATGCAGCTTCTGGGGATTAATTTATATTGTTATCCTGGCAGGCACAATGTTACTGTGGCAGAGCAAATCATATTCTCTCCTGTCACTGATAGTGTTTTATGCTGGCCTTACAGGCATTTTTGCAACAACTCTTATTATAAAATATTCCATTCTGAAGGAGGAGAAAAACCTTAAGGTCATGGCCATTTCCCTGGCAAATGACAATGATATGGTTGCCGAGGATATGCTCATTGACCTGTGGCCTTCGCTGAGAAATGACTCCACTCTTGCAACGATGATGAAAAGGGAAACATTTTCCGATACCGACATCAATACTGTCTTCAGATACCTGGAAGATAAGTATTTCAATGGTTACTGGGGTAACTATGATCTCAATATCGTCATTTGCCGAAAGGATTCACCCCTGATGATCCCTGCTGAAGCCTCATCTGCATATAATTGTTTTAATTATTTCGATGAAAGGATAAAGAATGAGGGTGATTCAATAACGGACACCGGTTTCTGGTTCATTCATAACCAGGCTGGCCGTGCATATTATTTTTCGAGGCTCTTATATAAAAGCTCACCTGTCCTCACGAACGGGCTGTTCATAGAGCTCATAAGTCACATTGAAACATATCTTGAGGGTTATCCGGAGCTACTGCTAAATGAAAATCAACAGAGGTTTCCAAGACTCCGTAACATATCATATGCAAAATATTCTGACAGCACGCTGGTCCTTAGATCGGGTGATTACCCCTTCGATAATATTATTGTCCCGGAACATTCTGACAGCGAGTACAGGTTCAAGAAGGCAAACGGGCACAAGCAGCTTAATTATGTTCATGGAGATAAGACACTTGTCATCATATCCAAAGCTGTTACTTTCCTTGACAGGATTATTACGTTTGCCTATCTGTTTATTATAGTACTGCTGTTCTCCTTTATCCTTCTGCTTGTTTTTACTCCCCGTTCCGGAGACCTGTTAAGGTTTGATACCTTCAAACGCAGATTACAACTGTCGTTCGCAGCTGTGCTTTCCATTATTTTTACAGTGATCATTGCAGGAGCTTTGGTGCTGAGCACTAAACAGTTCATGGGCAACCACACCAGGTTGCTGCTGGAGAAAACAACCTCCATATCAATTGAACTGGAACATAAACTATCATCAGAAAAGAGTCTTGAAGGGTGGAGCGATGAAGATTATACTTCGCTTAACCAGCTTCTGGTAAAGTTCTCGAATGTCTTTATGACTGACATTAACCTCTATTCTGCATCAGGATTTCTTTTGGCCACTTCCAGGCCTGAAGTCTTTTCGCAGAAACTGGAAGGCAGCATGATAAATCCTGAAGCTTTCGGCATTCTCATGGAGAAAGAGAAAAACGAATATATCAAGGAGGAAAAGATCGGCAGTCTGAAGTATCTTTCTTCCTATATGTCGTTTTATAATGCTGATAACGAACTGCTTGCCTATATCAATATTCCGTATTTTGCGATGCAGAACCTTCTTACAGGTGAGATATCAAACCTCGTGGTTACCCTTATCAATTTCACCCTTCTGCTGCTTATTCTGATGATGTGGCTGGCAGTATTTCTGAGTGACAGAATTACCTCACCTCTGAAAATGCTTCAGCAGGCCATGGCCTCTGTTGAATACGGGAAAAAGAACAAGCCTATTGGTTACCGAAGCAATGATGAGGTAGGTGAGCTTGTCAGGCAATACAACAGGATGATTGATGAGCTTGGTGACAGTGCAAACAAGCTGGCGCGCAGTGAACGCGAAATGGCATGGCGTGAAATGGCAAGACAGATCGCCCACGAAATAAAGAACCCCCTTACTCCCATGAAGCTTAACGTGCAGCAACTGTATAAATGGTGGGATGATAAGGCTCCTGATTTTGAAGGTAAGCTGAAGACTTTTACTGATAATCAGATAGAATATATAGATAACCTCTCCAATATTGCCACAGCCTTCTCATATTTTGCCAGGCTGCCTGATCCTCAACCTTCAGAAGTTAACGTCCTGGCACAGTTGAAAACCACCCTTGAAATGTTCGGAAATGATGAGAATATAACTGTTACTCTTGACAGCGGTAATATCCGTGAAGCTGTTGTGATGGCAGACAAAGAACATCTGAACGGCATCTTCTCAAACATCCTTAAGAATGCAATGCAGGCTATTCCGTCAGGCAGAAAAGGGAAAATTGTTGTGAAACTTACAGCAACAGCTGATAAAGTAAGGGTCAGTATCACCGATAACGGGGCAGGAATTCCGGAAGAATTGAAGACCAGGATGTTTACTCCCAATTTTACTACCAAATCATCCGGAATGGGTCTTGGCCTTTCCATTGCCAAACGTTATGCCGAGACTGCGGGTGGGACAATCAGGTTTGAGTCAGAGCCGGATAAGGGCACTTCTTTCATTGTTGAGCTTCCACTGCTCTATACTGTATAGCGCAAACCCTATACTAACAGCTAAAAAAACACGTTTAATAACAGATTAAATACATATATTAGCAGGCAATATACATCTGAAATGCCCCGGGAAGTGTCTGAAATAGTCAGGTTTAGTTTTTTCGCCATATTTTTCATGATCACCGGAGGAGGCGTGCTGCTTTCCGGTCAGACTCCGCTTGTCACAGGAATAAACCGTTATGCAAAAGTTACCGAAGTAAGTACGGATTATGTCACAGTTGATGACGTTTCTGATTTTGCTGCCGGCGACACGGTCATGATCATGCAGATGAGCGGTGTGAGGATAGCCGCCGGTCCTGACCTGCCTGGCACCTACCAGAATACAATAGGAACCCCGGGGAAGTTTGAAATATCGATTGTTTCAACGGTAAGCGGAGGTCTTAGCAGGGTTTCATTCTCAAGAAATTTACTGAATGCCTATAACCCTCAGGGGAAGGTTCAGCTGATTAAGGTACGGTCTTACAGTAATGCTGTGATAAACTCCGAGTTGTCCTGTCAGGATTGGGATTCTTCTGCCGTCAGGGGCGGGGTGCTTGTTTTCCTGGTCAAAGGTACGCTGACAATGAACGCTGATATTAATATCAACGGCAGGGGCTTTATTGGAGGTAAGGTGGCACTGGGTCTGGGAGACTGTCAGTTAAGTAATGATTCGATACGAAAATTCTCTTACAGTATTTGGAGCCGTGCATCAGGATATAAGGGAGATGGTATCGGCATCAAGACTATAGCAGATGTTCCGTTATACCCAGGCTATGCCCGTGGAAAGGGTGTAAATATGACAGGTGGCGGCGGAGGGAACGGACATCTTTCGGGGGGCGGAGGAGGATCAAATTATGGTGCCGGGAGCGAAGGTGACGTGGAGGTTCCGGTATGCGCATCGCTTACCGGAGGGAACGGGGGATATTCAGTTAGTCCTTACTCAACAAACGGCGGTGTTTTCATGGGCGGCGGAGGCGGATCATCCGTGTATTTAAGCTCACCGAATACTTCCGCAGGAGGCGACGGGGGAGGGGTGGTGATAATACTTGCTGACAGCATTAATGGAAACGGAAGACTGATCTCCGCACTTGGGATCGAGCCTAATGCCAATACGGTGGCCAATGCAGGTGCCGGCGGAGGCGGAGGAGGAGGATCCGTAGTTGTCAGCGCAAGATACTTTATATCTAACCCTGTGCTTTCAGCCAATGGCGGCAAGGGAGGAAATAATAATGCCGGACAGAACGGGGCAGGTGGCGGCGGGGGAGGAGGATTGATCTGGACTACAGGAGCATTCCCTGGTACGGCTACTGTAACCGGAGGATTGAGCGGAACACATATCTCAGGCAACCCTGACAAAAACGGTAGTCCCGGAACCAAATGGACTAACCTGAGGCTGCCCCTTAACGGGTTCCTGTTTAACGCCGTCTACTCATCGCGTACGCTGAACCATGTTGATTCAATATGTGAGGGTATGGTGCCCCCGAAACTGACCGGCACAAGACCAACTGGTGGCAGCGGAACATACACCTACAAGTGGCAGAGAAGCCCTGACAATAATACATGGTCAGATATATCCGGAGCTACCAATATTGACTATATATCAGCAACACCTGAGACGGTTACAGTATGGTTCCGCAGGATTGTTGATGACGGTGCAGGTATAACCGATCTCAGTAAATCAGTTCAGATTATCGTCCATCCTTACATAACAGGTAATATTGTCGGATCAGATACAACACTGTGCTACAACCAGGATCCCGAAGAGCTTTATCCGCTTAACAGTGGCCCGGGAGGCGGCAACGGATTATTTTCCTACGCATGGGAGCAGAGTCCTGATAACTCTGCCTGGGCAGCTGCTTTCGGAACAAACTCGAATCCCAGATATAACCCACAGGCTCTGACAGCTACAGCTTTCTATCACAGAATTGTATATTCCGGTGCATGCACTGACATAAGCTCACCGGTGACAGTGACGATCCTACCATCAATTACAGGAAATAATATTCAGGCTGACCAGACAATATGCCAGGGTTCTCTCTTTGCAAACCTTACCGGTGACACACCCGGAGGAGGAGCTTCGCCTACATATACTTACCGGTGGATGAGCAGCCCGGATAATCTATCGTGGTCAAATGCCACCGCGCCAAACAGCAACATTAATTATAATCCTCAGAACGATGCCCCATCGACAACCTGGTACAGACGCACCGTTTATAGCGGCCCGGAAAACACATGCCAGTCAGTAAGCACGCCTGTGCTGCTGATATGTCACCCGTCTATAACAAACAACAGTATAAGTGCGCCACAGACTGTCTGTGAAGGTTCAGCGCCTGCTGCCCTTGACGGAACAGTACCTCTGAACGGTGCAGGAGCAGGAACTTATACCTACGTGTGGAGGAACAGCATTAACGGCACTACATTTAATGTAATTTCCGGAGTCACCACCGAGGATTTCCCGGGGACACCACTGACAGTAAACACATGGTACAGACGTGACGTCAACTCATCAGCATGCACCAGCACCAGTAATGACATCATGATCACCGTCAACCCTGACATAACTGCATTCCAGATCGGGATGGGTGCCCAGGGTCATGACACAATAGCTGCAGGCAGTACCCCGGCAATTCTGACCGGAACACCTGCAGGAGGCCTTGGAACTTTCTCATTTGCATGGGCATCATCGGTTGACAATGTCATTTTCACTGACCTGGCCACAGCTACTGAAACATACCAGCCGGGAGCACTGACCATCACAACCTGGTATAGAAGAACCGTAACCTCGGGTGTATGCTCAGAGAGCTCAACCTTCAAAATCACTGTCCTGCCACAGATTACAGGTAACACAATAACGGCTGATCAGACAGTCTGTAACACCAGCACCCCTGCATCCCTTACAGGTAATTCTCCGGTTGGCGGTGACGGCAGCTTCAGATACCTCTGGGAGAAAAAGGATGCCTCTTCCCCTGACTGGGTGAGCGCTGAAGGAACAAATAACGCATCAAATTACCAGCCTCCGCTTTTGGATGGAACATCGCAGTTCAGACGCAATGTCTGGTCAGGTGAAAATAACTGCTGCTCATCAGTGTCTCCTGCGATCACAATAACTATAGATATAATGCCTCAGAACATAACTGCAGGCCCTGACGCAGAGCTTTTACCTTACCAGTTTGCGGCAAACCTCCAGGGAAGCTTTAACGGCACAGGAACATCAACCTGGAAATATATTTCAGGTGAGGGAGATCCTGAATTTGAGGACCCGTCAGTCAGAAATACTGTGATCCGCAAGCTTGGCTTCGGACCGAACGTGCTTGAATTCAATGTCTCAAACAACACCTGTGTTGCCGAACCAGATGAAGTCACCCTCACTGTCCCGAATCTCACAATACCACAGGGTGTCACTCCAAACAACGATGGCATAAATGATTATTTCAACATTGCAGGACTGGAGTTTACTCATAATGAACTTGTCATCATTAATACGGGCGGCGCGGTTGTTTACAAAACTGATGATTACAGGTCTGACGATCCTCTTAATGCCTGGGACAGGTCATCGATCTAAACGGTAAGGAGGTCCCGGAAGGCACTTATTACTTTCTGCTCACCATCAACGGAGCTGTAGATATCAGCATTCCCGATTATGTGGCACACCTGAGCGGATTCGTAGTTCTGAGAAGATAGTATGAAACGGAGAGTATATATATTATTTGTTTTTGGTTTCATGCTTAAGGTATTGGTCTCCGCACAGCAGACACCAATCACAAGCCAGTACCTTACGAACGGACTCGTGATCAATCCTGCTTATGCCGGTACCCGCGGAGCTCTCAGTGCCAATCTATCATACCGCAAGCAATGGGCACGCATTGCAGGTGCACCCCAGTTCCAAAACCTATCCCTTCATAGCCCTGTAAATAAGAAAGAGAAGGTCGCCCTGGGGCTCGTTGCTGAATATGTTACTTACGGAGTGACAAAGGATGTGGGTATCTATGGGTTCTATGCCTACAACGTGCATTTAGGCCGTGGCAAGCTGTCAATGGGGGCAAAAGCCGGACTTGACTTTTCCAATATAAATTATAATGACCTTAAGTTTCCTGACGGAAATCCGCCTGACCCGCTGCTGATGAACAATAGCAAATTACCTCCTCTTCCGAATTTCGGTGTAGGATTTTATTATTATACTGACAAGTATTTTGTAGGGCTCTCAGTACCGTCAATACTCACTTACCAGAGCGATAAACTGGACGAAACCAAAGTCTCACCCAATTTCAATATGTTTAAAACCTACTTCCTGGCAGGAGTCTTGTTAAAATTTACCGATGCATTCAAGGTCAAACCATCCATGCTTCTGAGGTACTCAATGTCAGAACCCCTGGAGGTTGATCTGAATGCGAACTTTATAATTGCTGATCTCGTATGGATAGGGGGTTCATACAGGATCGCCGAACAGGCTGCGGTAGCTCTCCTTGACCTGCAGGTTACGCCACAGCTCAAGATAGGGTACTCATATGACTATCAGTTGGGCCACCTGAACAACTACACATCAGGAACCCATGAGGTATCTCTCAGATATGAATTTGAATTCTCAGTAAGTGCAACTTCACCAAGGTATTTCTGATAAATGAGGAGGCATATAACATATCCGGTTTTTATCTTCATAGTTCTTTTGGCTTGTTCCGTAAGCCTGAGAGGCCAGGGAAAAGGGGCTTTCGAGGTTTATCGCATACCTGAACTGTCATCCGGCTCTGATGAAATGGCCCCTGTGATAATGAGTGACGGAATACTTTTTTGCTCAAACAGAAAAGTCAGTCCTTTCCTGACAAAAAAGAACCTTGAGGGAATAAGGCTTTACGGGCTCTATTTCGCACCATTTAATGATGAAGGTAAACCGGGCAAGCCGGTACTTTTCGCCCCGAACCTTGGAAAAGATGCCAATATAGGACCTGCATCAGTCTCATCGGATGGCAATACCCTTTATTTCACCAGGAATTACACGGAGGGCAGAAAGGTTAAAAAGACCGACTCAAATAAGCTTGGTATCTTCACTGCTAAACGCAACGGTTCCCAATGGACGGATATTCAACCTTTTGAATATAATAACCCTTCGTATAACCTTTCCTTTCCTTTTGTTTCAGCAGATGGCAGATACCTGTTCTTCTGCTCCGATATGCCAGGCACTCTGGGGAAATATGATATTTTTATGTGTGAGAATTTAGACGGCAAATGGACTAAACCTGTTAACCTCGGCAGCACTGTCAATTCTGAAGCAGCTGAATTATATCCCTTTCTTCACAGTTCAGGAAGACTGTATTTTTCTTCTGACCGTCCGGGAGGCTTTGGCGGTCTTGATATATGGTATACAAAGATGGCATTTGGATCATGGACCAAGCCGGTATTGCTGGATGAACCGATTAACTCCAAGGCTGATGATTTTGCCTTCTACGCCGTTCAGGGCAGCAATGAAGGATATTTTTCATCAAACCGCCGCAATAACGGTGACGATATTTACAGATTTGCCAACACGATCATCCGATGGTCAGTGTGCGATACCCTTAGGGAAAATAACTATTGCTATGAATTCATTGAGGAGAATGCCCTGAAAAATGATACAACTAATATCATTAAGTTCAGGTGGGAGTGGAACTTCGGAGACGGGGCAAAGGCGGATGGCATTACATCTGAACACTGTTATGCGGGCCCCGGGATCTATGATATCACCCTCGATATTGTCAACCTTATTACCGGCGGTATTGAAAAGCGTCAGGCATCCTACCAGCTTGAAATATCTGATGTTGAACAGCCTGTCATATCTTCGCCTGATACGATAAGGGCGGGGGAGACGCTTGCACTTAATGCGGCGGAAAGTAACCTTCCCGGCATGGATGTTGCCAGATATTATTGGAACTTTGGGGATGAGACAGCTTCATCAGGACTGGAAGTTTCTAAGGTTTATACATTGCCCGGAAAATATAATATACAGCTTATTGTAAGCTCAAAGCCGGGAGCAGGAGGTGTTGTTCGTGAGGTTTGTGTCTGCAAGGACATAGAGGTGATGGCTAATGGAAATTGATTATTTTTGCGTACGAAAATGAGAAAAACCCCTATATACATTTTTATTCTTATCCTTCTTCTGTCCTTCCCTTTCAGGGTCAACAGCCAGGAAGTTCCGGGTCCGGATGAGAATATTCCCTTTCTGATAACTTTCGGACCCGGGGGGAGAGTAACCTCATGGGGAGATGATGATTTTTCACAGACATTTTTCTTTACAATTCCGAAAGATTACAAGGATCCTTTCTACATCAGGATTTATGATGCCGACATCGGGGGCAAGACAGATGAGCTCAACAACTTCTGGAACACAAAGATGCAATATTCTGTTTATGGAGGCAAGGGATGCTACACTGACCCTGATGCCAAAGGTATCAGTCCAACCGGAAATTATAAAAGTGGCACGCTGCTCGCAACCAGGACATTCGGTATGGACAATAAGTTTGACGAAAGATGGTTTACATTCGGCCCGTTCAATCCGGCAGACGGTGAATATTACCCGAAGTTTTCAAGCAATGTTTTCAAAATCATATGTGATGGCCTCTCAGGCGATGACGGCAATCTGTACAGGTATTTCCTTTCGCGGAGGTCTGATGCCAATGTGCCCATCCAGGGAGCAAATGCCTTTACATATGAATACACATTCAGGATGTGGAACAACAATGACACTTCGTTCGTATCGCACATATACCCTTACATTGACAGCGGATGTATCTATATAAAGCAGAGAAACTTTGACTGGGACAATGACGGTGATTTTGTTGTTGTTTCCGTTGAACGAAAAGGACAATCTTTGCCATTGTCAGGTGAAGACCAGTGGACTGAGTCCCGGATGCCCATTCTTGACGCAGAGATAGGCAAGTCCCTTGATTTCAGGTTTTATAAGAATAAGGGCGACCTGGTAAGAAACAACAACGTGGTAATATCTGTTGAGAACCAGTACGGGGAGAACCTTCAGTTCTTCAGTGCACCTATAGGCGGTGTCCCTGTATATAAGCCAAGGATAAAGGTCATCCCTAAAAAATAAGCATGGTCAGGAGCGTAAGCGTCTTAATTACAGCACTTTGTTTAAGCCTGTCAGAGGTGCTGATCCCGTTTCAGGCTCAGGCACAGACATACAGTTACCTAACCTACGATCAAAACACCGGCTTGCCGGGCGATTACCTCAGCGTGATCGGCCAGGATCATGGGGGATTTCTGTGGGTAGGACTTGAGTCAGGCTTATTCAGGTACGATGGCTTCGAATTTCATCCGATGCTTCTGGCTGACACTCTCTCAAAGGCATACCCCAATGCACTCTATTGTGACAAAAAAGGAACCTTGTGGATAGGCCTGACAGACGGCTCGGTCTTTATCTGGAATAATGGAGGCACGCTTGTAAGAAAAAGTGAAATCCAGGCAGACAAGATAAACCGTATCACTGAAGGTCCTGACGGCAGAGTATGGATTGTCACCCAGACACAGGGAATTTATGTATCCGATGCCGGAACCGGTGAAAAGGTGAGTAAAATATCAATGCCTGAAGGCCTCGTGGTCTTCGATATTTCTTTTTCAGGAAAAGACTCCCTGATTGCCGCCACCCAGGATAATCTGCATCTGTGCAGGATAGCAGGGGGCGAAGCTGTAATCACGTATTCTTTTCCTGAGCTTGCATATACGTGGGTGCAGACGGTGACAAAGCTGGATGAAAATCACTGGGTTGCCGGTACTGACGGAGCCGGTCTCTTCATGATAAAGCGCATCAATGGTGTTATGACAGCTTCCGCAGTCAGTAACCCTGCATTTGACGGCCTGCGTATACCCGCGCTAATAGCTGGCCCTGACCGGTCCTTGTTTGTCGCTACACGCGAGGCAGGTGTGATCAGGGCTCAGTTCAATGACGATTTTTCTTCCCTTACCATATCCGGAACATATAATGTACTCTCGGGTCTGGCTGAAAATGACATTAAGACTATTTTCAGGGACCGCGAAGAAAACCTGTGGATAGGTCTCTTCAGCCATGGCCTCGCAGCGGTCACAACCAATGCTTATTCGTTTTACACACCTTCTCCCGATAAAGAAATAAACTTCATCGGTGAATCGCAGGGTAAAATTGTCATGGGCACAAGGAACGGACTTTACGATTTTGATGCAGCTACCGGCAGCTTTACAAACTTCCGTGAACTGAACAGAAAGACGGGAGGTTCAGGAATTATCTCCTGGAGCACAGATGACAGGGGAAATATCTGGATAGGAACGCTTGCCAACGGACTCTATCAGATGAACAGTAAGGGTGATATCAAAGAGTTCTACCACGCTCAGAATCCGGCACTGAATCGTATCAACTCGCTTGCCATCGATGAAGATAATATATGGCTTGCCACTCTTAGCGGAGTGGTACTGCTCGACAGGGAGACAGGAAAGCAGAAGGCGGCCTATACCACATGGGAGATGCTTCCGCATAACAATATCTCGCAGGTGGTCTCGACAAGAAACGGGGAGGTACTTGTTGCCACCGAGACAGATAAGCTATGCTATATCCATATTACAGGAGGAGTAAGGACCGAAGGTCTCGTTATGGAAGGAGTGATGCGGAACAGGATACAGAGTATTTCTGTGGCACCTGACGGAAAAATATGTGCCGGCACACTGGGAAACGGATTGTTCCTTTTCAGCGGTGACACCCTGTTCAATTTTACGGAAGCTGACGGACTTATGTCAAACTACTGTTACAGCACCCTCATTGCCTCCGATGGAAGGATCTGGGCTGGCCATGAAAAGGGTTTTTCCGTTATTAATCCTGCCGCACTGTCAATCAGGACTTTCGGAAGTGAGTTTGGCGTCAGAGGTGACTGTCTTTCCAATGCAATTACAGAGACAACAGATGGCTCTGTGTACGTTGGAACCACCGAAGGTATTGTAGCTTTCAATCCTGCGATGGACCAAAAAATCACTACACCGCCTCAGGCGGGAATTATCTCGGTAGTGATCAACAATACCGAATACCCTTACCGCGAGTTTTACAATCTGCCTTACAGGTCATCATACACCGTCGAGGTTAATTATGCAGGTATCCTGCTTCGGGACCCGCAGAATGTCATTTTCAGAACCAGGCTGGAAAATTTTGATGAAGACTGGGGTGATTTAACTACTGGCAGATCAGCTTTATACAAGCTTAATCACGGTCATTACAGGTTCATGCTGGAAGCTATGACAAGGGATAATCCCGGAAATGTCACAACATCATCATTTAACCTGGTTATACAAAAGCCCTTTACGCAGAAGTGGTGGTTCATCCTTTCCGTACTGGCTCTTGCTTCAGCCATTGTATATCTTATAATATATCTCCGTGAACGGGCACACAGGTTACAGCGCGAGTTTCTTGAGGAAGAACTTCGCAAACGCACTGCAGAGGTTTATGAACAGAAGGAGGAACTTGCCCAGAAGAACTTCGACATCACCGAGAGCATCAAATATGCCAGGCGAATACAGACGAGCGTTTTGCCTGACACGGCCAGACTTGGAACAATTTTCAGGGATGCCTTCGTTTTCTTCCAGCCGAGAGACATCGTAAGCGGTGATTTTTACTGGTTTGACTGGATAGACAAGGACAGGTTTATTTTAGTATGCTCAGACTCGACCGGTCACGGTGTTCCCGGAGCCTTCATGTCGATGATAGGAACGGCCCTGCTGCAGGATATCATAACTGTCAAGAAGATCACAAGACCTTCACAGATACTGCATGAACTTGACCGGCAGGTCTTCTCAACCCTGAACCAGAACCAGGAGGTGGAGGCATCAAATGACGGAATGGACATTGTTGTCTGCGAGTTTAATATTAAAACCAGGCACCTCGTTTTTGCCTCGGCAATGCGCCCTGTCATCCTGATTATTGACGGTGAGCAGCAGTATGTCAGGGGTAACCGTTCTTCCGTAGGAGGCGAATCAGCCTCTGAGAAGTTTTATGATGACCAGGAATACCATCTGAGGGATGGCGATCTGGTGTATCTGTTTACCGACGGATATCCCGACCAGTTTGGCGGTCAGGGCGCGAAGAAGATGAAGATCAGCCGGCTGCGGACTATCCTGGATGAAATAAAAGGTCTGCCCATGAAGGAACAGGATCACCGGATAAGGGATTATTTCTATGAGTGGAAAGGTGATAATGAGCAGGTGGATGACGTCCTGATCATGGGTATAAAGGTCTGATCTTCAGTTACCGCAGGTACCTGTATCTCCCAGGACAACGACGCACGTAGAAGCTGTGTTACTCTCATTGCCGCTGCGGTCTTTGATCCATAAGTCATAATACAGTGTGTCGGTGTCGTTATAAATATAATAGTATATTGTTACGTCTATTGTACCCTTGAGTATCTTATTCTGACCCGTGGCATTCAGATAGGGAATGCGGTATTCAGACGGATAAAGCGGATCAGAGGGTAAAGCCAGCTCAAAGACACCGTTTGTCTTGCGAAAGAGCTGCAGGAACAGATTGCTCCCTGGCAGATATGTTGAAGTGTCAGGTGCTTCCTCACCCAGATCGCCGTCACCATCCTCAAAATAAAATGTTAGTTTGCCGGCCTTTACAGGGTTACCTAAAGTATCAATTTTATCAGACAGGGCAAAGGTTCTGAACTCTATTGACGGCTCCGGCGGAAGCTTCTCAATGGGACCGCATGAACCTAGAAGGATCAGCAATGTAAAAATCAATATTGCGAAAGATATTTTCATATAGGTCTGCCCGTTCTGTGTGCAACAAAAATCACACCAAATTTATTTATTTTTTTCTGAAATAGATCTTTACCGGTGACCCTGTAAACTCAAAATTCTCCCTCATCCTGTTCTCCACAAACCTCCTGTACGGTTCTTTGACATACTGAGGAAAATTGCAGAAAAAGGCAAAAGTGGGATACGCCGAAGGGATCTGGGTCACATACTTGACCTTGATATGCTTTCCCTTTATCGCCGGTGGGGGTGTTGCAGAAATTATCTGAAGCATCACGTCGTTCAGCTGTGAGGTGGATATCTTCCTTCTGCGGTTCTCGTAAACCTTCATTATCAGCTCAAGAACCTTGTGGATCCTCTGTTTTGTGGTTGCAGAAATGAACAGCACCGGGTAATCGGTAAAAGGTGCCGTACGCGATCTGAGCTCATCCTCGAAATGTTTTGTGGTCTCGTGGTCCTTTTCCACAAGATCCCATTTGTTGACAAGGAAGGCTACCCCCTTGTTGTTTTTCTGAATAATGCTGAGGATGTAAAGATCCTGTGCTTCAATGCCACGTGTGGCATCTATTAGCAGGAGGCAAAGGTCGGATTCCTCGATAGCTTTCACTGATCTCAGGATTGAGTAGAACTCGATGTCTTCATCAACTCTTGATTTTCTGCGCAGGCCGGCAGTATCAACCAGGAAAAATGTGGTGTTGAACTTGTTGTACAGACTGTCAATAGAGTCACGGGTTGTGCCGGCTACAGGGGTGACAATATTCCTGTCCTCTCCAAGGAGGGCATTTGCGAGAGATGATTTGCCGACATTAGGTCGTCCTACTATAGCCACTCTGGGTATTTCCGGTTCAGGTTCCTCAGGTGCGTCAGGCATGTGCCTTACGATCTCATCAAGCAGTTCTCCGGTACCGCTTCCGTTGATGGAGCTTATGGCGAAATAGTCACCCAGGCCAAGGCCGTAAAATTCGGGAGCATCAAGCAACCGTTTATTGTTGTCGACCTTGTTCACTACCGTGATGACTTTTTTCTGTACTTTTCTCAGCATGCCGGCCACGGATCTGTCAAGCTCATGTATCCCGTCTTCCACATTGACCATGAAAATAATCACATCAGCCTCACTGATTGCAAGCTTTACCTGGCGGTTAATTTCGTTTTCGAACATATCTTCCGAATCTTCCACAAAACCTCCGGTATCCACAACCGAAAATTCAACGCCATTCCAGATCACCTTGCCGTAGTGCCTGTCGCGCGTCACTCCGCTCACTTCATTCACGATGGCGTCGCGGCTCTCTGTCATCCGGTTGAAGAGAGTTGATTTACCAACGTTGGGTCTGCCTACTATTGCTGCTATTTTGCTCATGATCAATAAAAAAGGCTAAAGGTAACCAAATTTCTTCAGCATGCGTGGATTATCACGCCATTCATGTTCCACCTTGACAAAAAGCTCCAGGAAAACCTTTTTTCCAAGGAACTCTTCTATCTCTTTCCGTGCGCCAGTCCCCACGCGCTTAAGCATGGAACCTTTATGACCGATAATAATTCCCTTCTGGCTATCCCTGGCAGTATATATTACTGCACTTATCCGTGTCAAAGACGGTTCTTCCTTGAAGCTTTCGATTTCAACCTCGACAGAGTAAGGGATCTCCTTCTGATATGTCTCAAAAATCTTTCCCCTGATTATTTCTGAGACAAAAAATCTCTCATACCTGTCAGTCAGCTGGCCTTCAGGAAAATAAGCCGGTCCCTCCGGGAGGCGTTTTATGACCTCCTTTAAAAGCACGTCAGTATTGAACCTGTTCAGGGCTGAGACAGGCAGTATGGGAACACCGGGTGCCATCTCCGCCCACTTTGCTACAATTTTTTCAAGCTCTTCCTGTGTAGTCAGGTCTATCTTATTAACAACAATAATCTTTGGAACGGTATTATTTAATATACGTGCAAGCTGCGCTTCATTTTTAGAGACCGTCTCCACAACATCGGTAACATAAATGATAAGGTCAGCATCTTCGAGGGCAGACTCAACTGACCTCATCATGGCAGCCTGCAGCTTGTACTTCGGGTTAAGTATGCCGGGAGTATCGGAATAGACTATCTGGTAATCATCACCCGACAGAATGCCCATTATCCTGTGGCGCGTAGTCTGCGCTTTGGGTGTTATCACCGAAAGCCGTTCGCCGACAAGAAGATTCATCAGGGTCGACTTCCCGACATTTGGGTTTCCAAGAATATTTACAAATCCTGATTTATGTCCCATGCAATTGAAAACTATTTGTAGATGCCTCTCTTAAGCATACTTACTTCTTTGTCAGTGAGATGTCTCCATTCGCCACGCTGAAGGTTTTTCTTCGTGAGACCGGCAAAACTGACACGGTCAAGCTTCCTGACCCTGTAGCCCAGTTTCTCAAAGATGCGTCTCACAACCCTGTTCTGCCCTGAATGGATCTCCAGACCTGCCTGGGTATGATCTTCCGGATCAGGATAAGAGATAGCATCTGCACTTGCCTTTCCATCATCAAGATCCACTCCGGAGACTATGGCCTCCATATCGTGCCTGGTGATTGCCTTGTCAGTGAAGATATGATATACTTTTTTTGCGCCGAAACTCGGATGAGTAAGCTTTCCTGCCAGATCACCGTCATTTGTGAACAGCAGCACCCCGGTGGTTGACTTGTCGAGCCTGCCGACAGGGTAGATACGCTCAGTGGTGGCATCCTTAACAAGTTCAAGAACAGTATGTTCTGCATGAGGGTCCTTGACCGTTGTTACATATCCCTTAGGCTTATTCAGGAGAATATATACTTTCTTACCGGGAGTAAGAGTCTTTCCATTATACTGTACAGTGTCTGAAGATTTGACTTTAACACCCATATCGGTCACTTTGGTCCCGTTGACTGATATATGTCCGTTTTTGATCAGTTCATCAGCTTCACGACGTGCACAAACACCGCTGTTAGCGATGAATTTGTTAAGTCTGATCAGCTCTTCAGCGGCAGGTTCCGCTACTGGTTTCCCTGTTCTCTTTCTTTGAGGCCTCTGTGGCTTTTTTTCCATTGTATTGTCTTTCAGCGTGCAAATTTACAACTATTTACCGGTTTTCTCCCCGAACTTTTTCGCACCTTTGCACATTGGAAGATTAACTGAATTATGGCACTGATAAAATCTATTTCCGGTATAAGGGGTACCATCGGCGGAAAGCCCGGCGAGGCTCTGACTCCAGTCGATATTGTAAAATTCGCTTCGGCTTACGGAACATGGCTGAAAAGGAGGGGTAAAGGCTCTCTGACTGTTGTGACAGGAAGAGATGCACGTGTATCCGGTGAGCTGGTAGCTTCCCTGGTTAATGCATCCCTGCGCAGTGTCGGGATAAATGTTATCGATATCGGGCTTGCCACAACCCCGACGGTTGAGATGGCTGTGACCGGAAACAAAGCCGGCGGCGGAATAATTCTTACTGCCAGCCACAATCCCGCTCAATGGAACGCCCTTAAACTGCTTAACGAGGCAGGTGAATTCCTGAATGACAGTGAAGGCAGGACTGTGCTCACCCTTGCTGAATCTGAGGATTTTGATTATGTCTCTTACGACAAGCTTGGAATCCAAAAGAGTGAAGCCGGATGGACTGAAAAGCATATAAAGTCTGTAATTGAGATGCCCTTAGTTGACAGGGACGCTATAAGAAATGCCGGCTTCACAGTGGCAATAGATGCGGTCAATTCAGTTGGTGGTATTGCTGTCCCGGCTCTGCTGAAAGCTCTCGGGGTTAAGAAAGTTGTCGAACTTTACTGCGACCCCTCCGGTCTTTTTCCGCATAATCCCGAACCCCTTCCTGAGCACCTGGGGGAGATTTCGCGGGTTGTTAAAGAAAGCGGCGCTCATCTTGGTTTTGTGGTTGACCCTGATGTTGACCGCCTTGCAATAATTTGTGAAGACGGCTCAATGTTCGGTGAAGAGTACACTCTTGTTTCCGTTGCAGATTATGTTCTCAGTAATATAAAAGGAGCTACTGTGTCAAACATGTCTTCGACGAAAGCCCTCAGGGATATTACCGAAAGTCATGGCTGCAGTTACAGCTCTGCCCCGGTGGGTGAGGTGAACGTCGTTGCAGAGATGAAACGCACCTCTGCAGTCATCGGAGGCGAAGGGAACGGAGGCGTCATTTATCCTGCACTCCACTATGGACGCGATGCTCTTGCCGGCATAGCGCTATTTCTCACAAACCTGGCAAAATCAAAAACAACCTGCAGCGGACTGAGACGCAGGTATCCTGATTACTTTATTGCAAAGAAAAGGGTTGAAACAGCAGGTGAAACAGATATGGGGAAATTGTGCAGCATACTGATGAAAGAGTACCCTGATGCGGCCTGTGACACACGTGACGGAATAAAACTCGATCTTCCTTCGGGATGGGTTCAGATCCGCAAATCAAATACCGAACCCATCATCCGTGTCTATGCCGAAGACAGGCAAAAAGAAATGGCTGAAAAACTGGCGGATAAAATAATAACGATTGTCAGGAATCTGTAATTTAATCATATCCGGTAGCTTGATCGTAACTTGCTTAATGGTGCTCGTTGTCGCTTGCCTGTTTAAGTTAACGAAAGTTAATGTTTGCTTAAAACAATTGACTTAGCACATTTTTGTAATAATTTCACCGATTAATTCAAAAAACAGAAAAATATCCGAAGATGAAAAGGACTATAATTATTATCTCGATTGTTGTTGTAGTCGCGATTATTGGCATGATCGTGATAAGCAAACTTGGAGGTAAGGATGACCTGAGCAAATTATTTACAGATGTTCAGCAGGGAGATTTTGAGATAGTTGTGACAACAACCGGAGAGTTGCAGGCAGAGGTCTCACTCGATATCAAGGGCCCTGAGGGTTTGACTAGCCGTAACATGAGATTCGGTGGTATTAAGATCCAGGATCTGGTTCCTGAAGGAACTGAAGTGAAAAAAGGTGATTATGTAGCCACACTTGACCGCTCCAGTGTTGACAACACTCTCAAGGATGAGCTTGACAGGCAGGAGGTGCTCGAGACTGATCTTCTTAAAAAACAGATTGACACTACTATATCACTCGGCAATCTCAGGGATGATCTTGTCAATCTAAGGTTTAGCCTGGAGGAGGCGCAGATCACTCTTGAGCAATCAGTTTATGAGCCACCAACAACCATCAGACAGGCCAAAATTTCACTTGAAAAAGCTCAGAGGTCTTATGAACAAACACTCAGCAACTATGATTTAAAAGTACAGCAGGCAAGGGCTGATATTAAAGACACGCAGCTGCAGCTGGCAAAACAAAGACGCAAGGTGGCCGAGATGCAGGATATCATTTCAAAATTTATCATCATGGCACCTTCTGACGGAATGGTAATTTATAAGAGGGAATGGGGTGGTGCCAAACGCAAGGTGGGATCAGAAATAAGCCCGTGGGACCCGGTTGTGGCAACCCTGCCGGATCTTTCTTCAATGATCTCAAAGACCTATGTAAATGAAATCGATGTGAGCAAGGTTAAGACAGGGCAGGAGGTGCGGCTCACTGTTGATGCTTTTCCTGAGAAGACCTATACCGGAGTAGTTACCAGCGTTGCAAACATCGGGGAACAACTCCCTAATACTGATGCCAAAGTGTTTGAGGTAATTACCAAGGTCGATGGATCAGATCCTATCCTGAGACCTTCCATGACGACAGGTAACAAGATCATTACACAGACATTCAAAGATGTTGTTTATATCCCGCTGGAAACCGTTTTTGCCACAGCTGACAGTATTCCATTTGTTTATAAGAAGGATGGTACCCGCCAGGTGGTTGTTCTCGGAGAATCAAACGAGAATGATGTAATTGTGGAACAGGGCCTTTCGAAGGGAGACAGACTGTATCTCAGCATTCCGGAAGGAGGAGAAAAATTCAAATTGCGTGGAGAAGATCTGATCCCTGTCATAAAGGAACGCAAAAAATTAAAGGCCGAAGAGGAAAAGCGCATACAGAATGCCAACCCTCGTGGCGGCATGAGACCTGATACGGCTGCAAGACGACAGGTCTTTATCCGTAACAGGCAGAATTAGCACTTGTTCAAACTTGAAATTAACAGAGGAGGAAAATGTTCAAGAGATACTCGCACGATATACGCATCGCTGTTGAGTCTATCCTTTCCAATAAGCTGAAGTCAATACTGACAGCGCTAGGCATTATCTTCGGTGTGGCCGCTGTCATCAGTATGCTGGCAATAGGAAAGGGAGCACAGCAGGAGATACTCGATCAGATCAAAATGGTCGGGGTGAATAATATTCTTATCAGCCCGATTGTGCAGGAAAAAGAATCCGAAAGCACTGAGGGTGAAAAACAACTTAATAAGTTCTCGCGGGGATTGAGTCTCCTTGACGTGGAAGCCATTCGCAGCACCATCCCGGCAGTGAAGAGAATTAGCCCGGAGATCTCTTTCAATTCCACCATCATTCTCAGCGGTATGAGATACACTGCCAAGCTTGTAGGTGTTTCGAATGACTATTTCGGTCTTTACAACCTGCCTCTTTCACAGGGAATGTTCTTCAATGATTACCAGGAAGAATACGGTATACAGGTATGTATCATCGGAGCAAATATCAGGGCTAAGTTCTTCAGCCAGGTAGACCCCATTGGCCAGTACCTTAAATTTGATGATGTGTGGCTAAAGGTAATCGGTGTACTTGAAAAGACTAATGTCTCTCTTACAGGTTTCGAGGAAAAGGGAGTTAATGTCTATAATGACAATGTATATATTCCCATAAACACCATGCTGCTTCGCTACCAGAACAGGGCCCTTATAAACACCAAGCTCGCCACTCAGGCTACCTCTGTGCAGATCTTTGGCGGCGGAGGGCACCACGACAGGATCGTCGTCAGCAGTTCGGACGCCTCGGCCAGTGAGACCAACTACAACCAGCTTGATAAGATTGTTGTACAGGTCAATGAAACCGAACAGCTGACCCCGACGACAGAAATACTCAGCAGGATGATGCTGAGGAGACACTCTAATGTAAAGGACTTTGAGATTACCGTTCCGGAACTATTGCTGAAACAACAACAGAGGACAAAGGATATTTTCAATATTGTGCTCGGAGCCATTGCCAGTATCTCATTGATAGTGGGAGGCATAGGTATTATGAACATTATGTTCGCCTCAGTGATGGAAAGGATCAAGGAAATAGGGACCAGGATGGCCATTGGCGCCAAGAAAAAGGATATTGTCGTGCAGTTTCTTTCAGAGGCTGTCCTGATTAGCGTCACAGGCGGTTTTATCGGAATTTTTCTTGGTATCATTCTGGCAGTGGCCATACAAAAGATAGCCGGTATTACAACTATTATTTCACTGTTCTCTGTAGTGATTGCTTTCGGTGTGTCAGCCGCTGTTGGAGTTATCTTTGGATATTCACCTGCCAAAAGGGCTTCGGAGAGAGACCCGATTGAATCACTTCGCTATGAATAAAAACCAGTCATGAAAAGAATAAGAACCTTCATTATAATCATTTTAGCAATTTCATTTACTCCCGCCCTCTTTTCGCAGGACGTAAAGCGCCTTACGCTTGAGGATGTCGTATCTATTGCCGCCGAACAGTCGCCGGATGCTCTTATTGCGAAACACCGGTTCCGTGCAAGTTACTGGCAGTACAGGACCTTCGTTGCTGAATACCGCCCTGCCCTCAGCCTTACGGGTAATTTACCCAATTACAGTTCCGCATACAGCAGGGTCTGGAACTCTGTCACACAGCAGTACGAATATGCTTCAACCAATATTCTTCAGACAACAGGTTCATTGTCTCTCTCGCAGAACATAGGTTTTACAGGAGGGACTATTTCGCTTGACTCTGATCTCACCTATGAGAAAGACCTGGGAAACAAAACGGAAAATTATATAACTGCTCCGCTCAATATTGTGCTGTCTCAGCCAATTTTCAGGTATAATGCCCTCAGGTGGCAGAAGAAGATAGAACCGCTCAAATACGAAGAGGCGCGCAAGACTTACCTGAGCGACGTTGAAAATGTTCACCTGATGGCGGTGCAGCATTTCTTCAACCTGGCTCTTGCTCAGATCAACAGGCAGATAGCGGAGACAAATATGCAGAATGCTGATACTCTCTATCAGATAGCTAAAGGACGTTATAACCTTGGAACTATCTCTGAGGATGAGCTGCTGCAGATGGAGCTTACTTACCTTAATGCCGGCACTTCAATTAACGAGTCGGAGATAAACCTTCGTGACCGTGAGCTCAAGCTCCGGTCATTCCTTGGTTTTAATCAGAGTGTAAGGCTTGAGTTGCTTATTCCAAGCGAGATACCTGATCTTGAGGTGGCAGTAAGCGAGGTGATGAAGCTGGCAGAAGAGAACAACCCAAATCTTGTGGCCCTTGAGAGGCAGCTGGTTGAGGCACAAAGCTCAGTGGCAGAAGCCAGGGCAGAGAAAGGTCTGAATGCTAACCTTACTGCTTCATATGGCCTGCGCGATCAGGATCCGATTTTTTCGCTGGCCTATGACAAGCCTAACAAACAACAGAGTGTCCAGGTGGGTTTCTCCCTTCCGATACTTGACTGGGGACTGGGACGCGGCAGGTACAAGATGGCGCAGTCAAGTCAGGAGCTGACACAGGTCCAGGTAGAACAATCAAGATTAGACTTTGAACAGACCCTCATGCTTGACGTTCAGCAATTCAACCTGCAGGATGACCAGGTCAGGATTGCGGCAAAGTCTGATACCGTAGCTGCGAAGATGTATGAAGTGACAAAACAGAGGTTTCTGATCGGACGAATAGATGTTCTGGAACTCAACAATGCCGATTCAAAGAAGGATCAGAACAAGCGAAGTTATATCCAGGCACTGAGTAATTACTGGAGCTATTTTTACAATATCCGTGCACTTACCTTATTCGACTTTGTTAACCGCAAACCGCTTGGAACTGACTACGAAAAGCTGGTTGAATAACGAGTCTCGGTTATAAAACTGCTGCCGGCAATAGCCGGCAGTTTTGTTTTTTTTAAATATGCTTTAAGAAAATAAAGTTATATATTTGCGCCTCGTCTATTTACGCGAGTCGAACACTAAAGACTAATTTTAAAAGAGGATACAGATGCAGAACAAAGGATTAATCTCAGCTCTGGCTATCGCCCTTACCCTTGTTTGCATTTACCAGCTTTCTTTCACACTGACTGCATATAAAGTCAAGAAAGAGGCCAGGGAATATGCAGCCGGTGACCTTAATAAAGAGGTGGCTTATATTGATTTAGTTGCCTCCTTGCCTAAGGATCAGTGGTCATTTCTGGGTAACACCTTCAAGGAGGTGCAAAAGAAAGAGCTTAACCTGGGCCTTGACCTGAAGGGTGGAATGAACGTGACACTGGAGATCTCAGTTGAGGATATTCTCAGGGCACTTTCAAACTACAGTACAGATAAAACATTCAATGATGCCCTGGCAATGGCAAAGCAGAGAAAACTCCTTGGTAAGGAAGATTTCATACCTCTCTTTGTCCGCTCATTTGAAGAGATAGATCCGAACGCCAGACTCGCAGCTGTGTTCGGGACTGTAGAACTGAAAGACCGTATCAATTTCAACTCCACAAATGCCGATGTTCAGAAAGTCCTCGAAGAGGAGACCAACTCTGCCATTGACAATGCATTTAATGTCCTGAGGAACAGGATTGACCGTTTTGGTGTTGTGCAGCCGAATATATCTCAGCTGCAGCCGCGCGGCCGCATTCTTGTGGAATTGCCGGGTGTGAAAGACCCGCAGAGGGTCAGAGACCTCCTGCAGGGAACGGCAAACCTTGAGTTCTGGGAGACATACGAGACCTCTGAAGTGATCGGCTATCTTGTACAGGCCAATGACTATCTTAAGTCTATCCAGCCGGCCACGGCCCCTGTTGCAGCAGATACCGTTACTAAGAAAGAGAGTGCCACAGAAGACAAATCTCTTATTGACCTGGTAAGCAAGGATACTACTGCTAAGCCAGAGGCATCCTCGCTTGAGGATTTTACCCGCCAGAACCCTCTGTTTGGACTACTGAGACCAAACGTAACACAGGACGGTCAACCTGTACCGGGTTGCCTTGTAGGTTTTACCGCAGGCAAGGATACCGCCAGGGTGAACGCCCTCCTGAAGATGAATCAGGTGAAATCTATGTTCCCGAGGGAGCTCAGGTTCTACTGGAGCCAGAATCCCTATAAATATGATCCGACAAAGACATTATATGAACTGCATGCCATAAAGATCACTACGCGTGACGGCAGGGCACCACTTACCGGAGACGTTGTTACTTCCGCCCGTCCCTCTACGGGAGTGTCGGGTTCAGACATAAAAGTCGATTTTTCGATGAACGCCGAAGGTGCAAAAATCTGGCAGCGTATGACACGTGACAATGTAGGACGCTGTATTGCGGTTGTGCTTGACAATTATGTAAGGTCATACCCGCGCGTTCAGAACGAGATTGCAGGTGGCAATACCGAGATAACAGGTGATTTTACCCTGGAAGAGGCTGAGGACCTTGCAAACATTCTTAAGTCAGGCAAGATGCCTGCACCGGCTCATATTATTTCAGATACAGTTGTAGGGCCTTCTCTTGGAAAGGCGGCAATTAAGAACGGAATGAATTCATTCATCGCCGCATTTATTATAGTTCTGCTCTACATGATCTTCTACTACAGCCGTTCGGCTGGTACTGTGGCAGATATAGCAATGGTCGTGAACCTCTTCTTCATGATGGGCGTACTTGTTTCACTCAATGCCGTTCTCACACTTCCCGGCGTTGCGGGTATCGTCCTGACTATCGGTATGTCAGTTGATGCCAACGTGCTTATTTTTGAAAGGATAAAGGAGGAACTCCGAGCGGGCAAGGGTATTAAGCTTGCAGTAGCAGAGGGATACAAGCACGCCAGCTCAGCAATCATTGACAGTAACCTGACGACACTTCTTGCCGGTATTGTTCTGTATTTCTTCGGCACAGGTCCTATAAAAGGTTTTGCTGTAACACTTGTCATTGGTATCATAACATCACTGTTCTCTGCAGTACTTATAACCAGACTGATCTATGAGTGGGCTTTGAGGAAGAATCTTAACCTTATGTTTTCAGCAAAATATACTTTGAATTTCCTTCAGCATACGCATATTAACTTCATCAAGCTTCGTAAGTACGGATATATTTTCTCAGGCGCTCTTACACTTCTGGCAATAATATCCCTTACAACAAAAGGTCTGAGTAAAGGCATCGATTTTACCGGAGGACGTAACTATGTGGTCAGGTTTGAACAGCCTGTATCAACTGCAAAAATCACAAATCTGCTTGCTGACAAATTAGGCGGAGCTCCAATGGTGGTTACTTTTGGCTCAGATAACCAGGTCAAGATAAGCACCAAATATAAAATTGATGAACCGGCTGCCACTGATGAGGTAAGTAAGCTTATTTACAGCGGATTGAAAGAACTTGCGCCCGGGGTTGATGAGGCAACTTTTATAAATACAAATATCATCAATACTGAAACTGTTGGTCCTACCATTGCCAAGGATATAGCACGAAAAGCTGTCTGGGCTATTATTCTGGCCCTTGTTGGAATGTTCATTTATATATTTGTGAGGTTCCGCAAATGGCAATATGGCGTTGGCTCAATAGTAACACTGGCGCATGACAGCATTATAGTGCTGGGACTCTATTCTTTCCTTCAGGGTTTAATGCCATTCTCTATGGATATTGACCAGTCATTTATCGCGGCGATCCTGACCCTTGTCGGATATTCAATTAATGATACTGTTGTTATTTATGACAGGATAAGGGAGTACCTGCCTCTTTACCGTAAAAGGCCCACTGCGGAGGTATATAACATGGCTCTGAACAGTACAATTGCCAGAACACTTAACACAGGTATGGCAACTATATTCGTACTTATTACCACATTTATATTTGGTGGTGAAGTGCTCAGGGGCTTTATATTTGCACTGTTATTTGGTGTTATCTTCGGTACCTATTCATCTCTGTTTATATCAACGCCTATACTTTACGAAACAACCCGTAAACAGCATATTACGGCCGATTCGATTGCTGTTGAAGCAGAAAAGAAGAAACAGCCTTTAAAAGGCTGACCATCTGAGGCTGCCCCGGTAAGGCAGCCTCAGTCTTTTATTACCACGCCCGGAATCATTGTTTGTTATTCTTTAGTAACTTTGCCGGATAATGGAGGAGAGCAAATGGGCATAAGCGGACAGGAAATAATAGTCATTCTGATAATTGTTCTGATACTTTTCGGAGCTGACAAGCTTCCGGAAATAGCAAGAACAATGGGTAAGGGCATGCGCGAGGTCAAGAAAGCCACAGATGAGATTAAAAAAGAATTTGAAGAGAGCACTGAGGATATAAGAAAAGACCTCAATGATGTTGCCGACACGGTGCGTAAAGATATAAATGATGTGACTGACGGTGTGAAGAAGGATTTCACAGAGGCTGCATCACCGGTCTCGGACGGGATCAATGATGTTGCCCGCGATATTAATAATGAAGTGAAATGATAAAGGCAACCGGCATCCAGAAGTCTTACGGTGACCTGAAGGTCCTTAAAGGTATTGACCTGGAGGTCAGGGAGAAGGAAGTGGTAGCTATCGTTGGAGCCAGCGGCGCCGGAAAAACAACGCTTCTACAAATTCTGGGCACTCTTGACAAGCCTGATGCCGGCAAAGTGTTCTTCAACGGTGCAGATGTGGGTTCGCTGCAGCAGCGTGCCCTGGCTGCTTTCAGGAACCAGCACATAGGCTTCGTCTTCCAGTTTCACCAGCTGCTGCCTGAATTCACCGCGCTTGAGAATGTATGCATTCCTGCACTCATTGCAGGTAAGTCGCGCAGTGAAGCCGGAGAGAAGGCCTCCTCCCTGTTGTCGTTCCTGAATATGGGCGACAGACTTGATCATAAACCCTCACAGCTTAGCGGCGGAGAACAGCAACGCGTGGCCGTTGCCAGGGCCATTATCAACAGCCCTTCACTGATACTTGCTGATGAACCGTCCGGCAACCTCGACACTGAGAACAAGAAGGAACTGCATAATCTTTTCTTCAGACTGCGAGATACCTTCGGCCATACATTTATTATTGTGACCCATGACCCGCAACTTGCTTCGATGTCTGACAGAACGATCAGGATCAAGGATGGCCTGATCACATTATGAGGCCGCTACCGTTAAGATGAAGCTGAACAAGGCAGAGCTTAAGAATTTCCTCGATGCAAGGGTGGATTTGTACAACAGGCCCGAATTTATCAGGACTGATCCTATTAGTATTCCGCATCGTTTTTCCGCCAAGGAAGATATTGAGATTGCAGGTTTCCTTGCGGCAACAATAGCATGGGGCAACCGTACTTCAATAATCAGAAGTGCTGACTCTATGATGAAGATTATGGGCAATGCACCGTATGATTTTGTCCTTAATCATACAGATAATGACCTGAGATTAATTGAAGGTTTTGTGCATCGGACATTCAACACCGAGGATTTCATTTATTTCATTGAGGCGCTTAAACATATATATGCGGAAAAGGGCGGGATGGAAGACATTTTCATGCGTTACCGGACCGGGGACTCCCTTCAGTCTGCAATTCATGAGTTCAGAACAATGTTTTTTGAATTGTCTCACAATTCCCGGACCAGGAAACACATCTCTGATCCTCTCAAAGGATCAGCCGCGAAGAAGATAAATATGTTCCTGAGGTGGATGGTAAGAAATGATGACAGAGGCGTTGATTTCGGTTTGTGGAAATCGATTTCCCCTTCAATCCTTTCGTGTCCGCTTGATGTTCATTCCGGCAACGTTGCAAGGAAGCTTGGTCTTCTTACACGCAGGCAGAATGATTCCAGGGCAGTGTCAGAATTGGACAGCCATCTGCGGGCGATGGACAGTACAGACCCTGTCAAATATGACTTCGCGCTCTTCGGCCTTGGCGCCTTTGAAGGTTATTGATCTTTTGAGGTAAACATTAGGTAGCCCCATCGGGGCGACCTGATCACAGCCCCGTAGGGGCGGCCTGTTTGTAGAAATGGATGCATAATAAGGAATTTTAGCCCCATCGGGGCGACCTGTTTGTAGAAATGGATGCATAATAAGGAATTTTAGCCCCATCGGGGCGACCTGATTGTAGAAATGGATGCATAATAAGGAATTTTAGCCCCATCGGGGCGACCTGTTTGTAGAAATGGATGCATAATAAGGAATTTTAGCCCCATCGGGGCGATCTGTTTGTAGAAATATGATTATAATTATTTATTAGCCCCGTAGGGCGACCTGATTGTTTATTCGATCCATTTAAAAAGATACCGTTCATCATAATCAATTTCAAATCTCTTCAACAATTCAAGAAATTCCTCCTTGAAAGATCTTTTCTTGTGATGTTCTTCCTGATTGATAATATATTTAATTACTGTATCTATCTCAGATCTGGAATATGAAAATGCCCCATATCCTGCCTGCCATTCAAATTTCCCAAAAATCCACCGTCGGTCATT
This sequence comes from uncultured Bacteroidales bacterium, assembly GCA_963849945.1. Classification (GTDB taxonomy): domain Bacteria; phylum Bacteroidota; class Bacteroidia; order Bacteroidales; family VadinHA17; genus SR-FBR-E99. The sequence continues at coordinate 63,617 of CAWKJD010000018.1, forward strand.
GATTAATTTTGATGTACCGGCTTTTATATCCCGTACCAGGTCAGGGAGCAGTTGTGATGTATTGTAGCCGATAAAAATATGAGTATGGTCAGGCATAACATTAATAGCCAATAATTTATGTTTGCAATTCTGAATTATGCCTGTTGCATACATTTGCAGTTCATCCTTGTGTTTTGGCAAAATCATGCTTGCCCTTCCCCAGGGGGAGAAGACAATCTGAATGAATAATTGTGTGTACGTGTTTGCCATTGTTTTAATTTTTTTAATTCTATCTGCAGACAATTCAATGCTAACTAATTACAGACAGACAATCCCTATGGACTTCTGGGTTTGTGGTTCATTCTGATACAAATAATTGACTGCTATGCAGCCAGGTTGAGACACAATAACATACAATTTACAAAATATTTTTCCTCCATACAAAAGAATCAATAGGAGACAAGGAGATGCTGGGTAGCAGGGGTCAGGTCGCCCCTAAGGGGCTAATGGTTTTTTATTATTGTCATTATCACTACAAACAGTTGGCCGCTATGCGGCCATAACCAGGTCGCCCCTAAGGGGCTAATGGTTTTTTATTATTGTCATTATCACTACAAACAGTTGGCCGCTATGCGGCCATAACCAGGTCGCCCCTAAGGGGCTAATGGTTTTTTATTATTGTCATTATCACTACAAACAGTTGGCCGCTATGCGGCCATAACCAGGTCGCCCCTAAGGGGCTAATGGTTTTTTATTATTGTCATTATCACTACAAACAGTTGGCCGCTATGCGGCCATAACCAGGTCGCCCCTAAGGGGCTAATGGTTTTTTATTATTGTCATTATTACTACAAACAGTTGGCCGCTATGCGGCCATAACCAGGTCGCCCCTAAGGGGCTAATGGTTTTTTATTATTGTCATTATCACTACAAACAGTTGGCCGCTATGCGGCCATAACCAGGTCGCCCCTAAGGGGCTAATGGTTTTTTTATTATTGTCATTTTTACTACAAACAGTTGGCCGCTATGCGGCCTGAAAATTATATAATTTCACAGAAAAGATATATAACATTTTCAAAGCACAACATGTCCAATAATTACTTTAAATTCAAACAGTTTACGGTTCAGCAGGAGTATGCTCCGTTTAAAATCACCACCGACAGCGTGCTGCTTGGGGCATGGGCCGGGCTTGAAGGAGCAAAGAAAATACTGGATATTGGCACAGGCACGGGGATCCTGGCCTTGATGGCCGCACAACGCACTGATGCACAAATTGTTGCAATTGAACCCGAACCAGCCTCGTATATGCAGGCCGGACTGAATATTACTGGCAGTCCATGGCATGACCGCATTACTTTGTATAACAGCACGGTTCAGGAATATAAACCTGACGCCGGTCTTCTTTTTGACGCAGTAATTACCAATCCTCCATTCTTCATTGATTCTCTGCCTAATCCTGATGTCGGAAAGGCAATGGCAAGACACTCACTAACTTTGAGTTATCATGAACTTATTGAAGTCAGTACTGCGTCTCCTGGCACCTTCAGGTACACTGTATCTGGTGCTGCCGGTATATGAGGCATGCAAGTTTGCTGATATGGCTTCTTCATCTGGCCTGCATTGCTGCAGGAGGCTCTATGTTCGACCAACCGCCTCGCTTCCTCCTGCGCGGGTGCTGATGACACTGGCACGTGCAAACAAAACCCCTGAAGAATCTACAATCGTGATAGAACAAGGAGGGAGACATAAATACTCTGACGAGTATGTCTCCCTCACAAAAGATTTTTACCTTAAATTCTGAATGCCTATTTGATCATCATTTCAATTGGCAGACCGTACTCTTCCTCCATCTTTATGCCGTTAAGGGCAAGCTCATCAAGAATGGGGTTATAGATTTCAGGAAGAACAGGACGATAGACACCGCTTAGTTTTATCCTGTCAGTCAGTATCATCTTAACTGCCATGGCCGCCGGCAGGGCGACAGTCCTGGCAATTGAAGTGTTTGTTGCAGGAGTACCGAAATCGAGCATCCTTGAACTCACTACTTCGTGCTTGCCGTCAGGGTAGGAGGCCAGGAAAAGGTGCTGCATGACTACCATATCACGCTCATTTTCTTCAAGCCACATCATCTTTATCATCAGGTCAGAGGTGATTTCATACGGAGAGGTCACGCCATATCCCATCAACTTATCCGAGAACAGTCCGAGCCATTCGAGAGAGTCAATTGCTGTTTTTGTCGGGTTAAGACCGGGTTTGTTCTTCAGTTCGCTGCGGAGGTCCGAACCAGGTAATCCAGCACGTTCTGCAACAAACTGTCTGTAAGTTTTACCGGTATAATCATGGTCACCGTCATCTATCAGTCCTATTGCCTTCATCAGGTCAAGAGTTTCGCACCATCCTTTGAACCTGTATGTGCCGCGGTACATTGTGCTGATGCCTTTCAGCCCATAGATATCGACGTAACTCACCGAATCCCGGTTCGGGTAGACTTCCATTTCACCTATACCAGGGAAATTATGCGTGAACCTGGCCTTGAAGAGGTCAATTGGTTCGATATTGACGATCTTCCCGTGTTTAAGGTAAGTGGCGCCGTTGCGGCTAGCAAGGACAACTCCCTTCGGGCTCCAGGAAAATTTGTATCCCATTGGATTATTGCAGGCTTCCGGAGCAGGAAGAGCGCCGCAGAGCGAATAAAACTCCTCGATCTTCCCGCCTTTGCTGTGGACATTATCAATTATCCTCATTGCCGACATGTGGTCAATTCCCGGATCAAGTCCTGCTTCATTCAGGAAGATTACTCCGGCTTTGATCGCTTCGTCATGCAGAGCCTTCATGGCAGGTGATACATAAGAAGTTGTTACGAGCGGCTTCCTGTGTTCCAGGCAGAGCCTGGCCACATCAACGTGGTACCTGTAAGGCAAAAGACTGACAGCCAGATCATGGTCTCTGACCATGGCTGACAAGCTTTCTTTTTCTTCAATTACCCATGCAACGGATTTTCCGTTGGGATGGCCCTTGATCAGCTTGTCTGCTTTTTCTTTTGTCCGAGTGGCAATGGTGACTTCGAATCCTTCTGCCAGAAGGTATTCAACCATTGGTTTTACTACCAGGCCGGCACCGAGAATGAGAACTTTTTTCATGTTTTTTATATTTGCTGGACGACAAAAGTAAACAAACTCTCACTGAGTATTTATGATAAAAGTTATACTTAAGTAGAAGGAGAATCTTAATTTTGTTACCCGTAGAGTGTTTAAATGATTGTGCCCCGGATGTCTCAGATGCCGAAATATGTGGAAACCCCGCTCATGAAGCAGTACACTGCTGTCAAAGCGAAACATCCTGATGCAATATTGCTCTTCAGGGTAGGCGATTTCTATGAGACTTTCGGTGAAGATGCCATACGCGCTTCTGAGATCCTGGGAATTGTTCTCACGCGCCGCGCCAATGGTGCGGCAAGCTATGTCGAGCTTGCCGGCTTCCCTTACCATGCCCTGGACACATATCTGCCAAAACTTGTAAGGGCAGGCCAGAGAGTGGCTATCTGTGAACAGCTCGAAGACCCGAAGCTGGCGAAAAAGATTGTCAAAAGAGGGATAACCGAACTGATCACTCCGGGAGTTACATTCAGTGATAATGTGCTGAATAACAAGGAGAACAACTTCCTGGCAGCAGTACATATAGAAAAACAGGCGGTAGGTGTGGCGTTACTGGATGTCTCTACTGGTGAGTTCTTTGTCACAGAAGGAGATACCGCGCATGTTGAGCAGATAATGAACAATTTCCAGCCAAGAGAGGTCCTCTTTGAAAAGCGCAAGTCGGATCTGTTCCGCGAGAGATTTGGCAGCAGATTTTACACTTATAAGCTTGATGACTGGATTTTCACCTCCGAGGCAGCCAGTGACAGACTTCTTAAACAGTTTGGCACGACATCGCTGAAGGGCTTCGGTGTACAGGGCATTCCAAACGGAGTAATCGCGGCCGGTGCCATACTATATTATCTCGACATGACCCGGCACGAGAATCTAGGTCACATTAATCACCTCGCCCGGATTGAGGAAGAGAAATATGTATGGCTTGACAGGTTTACAGTCCGGAACCTCGAGCTTTTTCATTCGCCCTATGAAGGTGCAAAAACACTCATAGATATAGTTGACCGCACCCTTTCACCCATGGGAGGCAGGATGATGAAGCGATGGATATCATTGCCGCTTAAGGAGATAGAGGTGCTTAATGCCAGGCTTGACATCGTTGATTTTCTTATGAGGAACAGCGATACCAGTGAAGAAATGGAAGGGCTTATAAGGGAGGTAGGTGACCTGGAACGTTTACTCAGCAAGGCATCGGTAGGCCGGGTTACTCCGCGCGAGGTTGGCCAGATGCGGAGGGCACTTACAGCTATCGGCGAACTGAAGAAATTATGCTCAGCGACTGATTGTCAGCCTCTTGTATCACTTGCCTCAGGCTTCGACCCCTGTCCCGAGCTTGCCGAAAAGATAGGCCGGACCCTGACACCGGACCCACCGGTAGCTGTTAATAAGGGTCACGTAATAGCTGAGGGCATATCACCGGAGCTCGATGAGCTGCGTAAGATATTCTACAGCGGGAAAGACTACCTGAACGATCTGCAGCAGAGAGAGAGCATCAGGACAGGCATCAGCTCGCTCAAGATCAGCTACAACAATGTCTTCGGTTATTATATTGAAGTACGGAATACTCATAAGGACAAGGTACCTGCTGACTGGATACGGAAGCAGACACTGGTCAGCGCTGAGAGGTACATCACTGAAGAGCTGAAGGAATATGAGAGCAGGATACTTGGTGCCGGAGAGAAGATACTTACTCTTGAGACGACACTCTTCAATGAGCTTGTGTTGTCACTCACGCCGTTCATTGCGCTTTTGCAGGCTGATGCTGCTTCGGTTGGCAGGCTCGACTGTCTTCGTTCATTTGCCGTTGTCTCACAGGAGAATGGTTACACCAGGCCTTTCCTCGACGACAGTCATGTGCTGGATATAAAGGACGGGCGTCACCCGGTGATTGAAAAGCAGCTTCCACCGGATGAACCTTATGTGCCCAATGATGTATGGCTTGACAACGATGAACAGCAGGTGATCATCCTTACGGGACCGAATATGTCAGGTAAATCAGCCTTGCTCAGGCAGACTGCACTTATAGTTATCATGGCGCAGGCTGGTTGTTTTGTTCCTGCTAAGGCGGCCCGCATCGGCGTCATTGACAAGATCTTCACCAGGGTGGGCGCATCGGATAACCTCTCTCTGGGAGAATCGACCTTCATGGTTGAAATGAACGAAGCTGCCAGCATACTTAATAATCTCTCTGACCGCAGTCTGGTTCTTTTGGATGAGATAGGCCGCGGTACAAGTACCTATGACGGCATTTCCATAGCATGGGCGATGGTCGAGTATATCCATGAAAACCGTCACCGGGCAAAAACCCTCTTTGCCACGCACTACCACGAACTCAATGAGATGGAGAATACATTTTCGAGGGTGAAGAACTATAATGTCTCAATCAGGGAGCTTGATAACAGGGTTATTTTTCTCAGGAAGCTGAAGAGGGGTGGCAGCGAGCACAGCTTTGGTATTCATGTAGCAAGGATGGCTGGCATGCCGAAGAGTGTTGTCGGCAGGGCGGATGAGATACTGAAGATGCTGGAAGATGGCCGTGGCGGAAATACCCTCGGGAAGCCTGTTAATGAGATAGCAGTCAATCGCGAAGGTTATCAGCTAAGCATTTATCAGCTTGACGACCCGGTTTTGAAACAGATTCGTGACGAGTTGCTGGGCCTCGATCTTGACAACCTGACTCCCATGGAGGCACTGAACAAATTGTACAACATCCGCAAATTGCTGAAATAAAGGTATTTCATGATAATTTATAATCAATTGAGGTGGATTTAGGCAGGAGGGATTGTAGTTTTAGAAAAATTATTATTTTTGCACTCACAAATGCGGGAATAGCTCAGTTGGTAGAGCACGACCTTGCCAAGGTCGGGGTCGCGAGTCCGAGTCTCGTTTCCCGCTCAGATCAGAATAAAGAAAAAACGCCCCTGTCGGGCGTTTTTTCTATTATTTCACAGGGCCCCACTCGATGAGGATACCATCCCTGAAATACAGGTATTTCTTTGAATAGATCCACTCCTCATCCACACTCTGGTCAACAAACATACGGTTTATCTGTTTGGGCTTGCCCCAGCTGTCAATGGCCATATCAGCGGTGACACCCTTCCATACCTTGTGCTGGAAGAGACGTTTTCCGATATCGTCACCATATTTGGCTACCAGAGCATCATACCTGTTTGCAGGCTGCCCCATAGGCTGCTCAGCAACCTGTGGCTGCTGCGATTGTGCAGCAGCAACCGGCTGGTCGACCGGAGCAACAGTTGCAACTGTTTGCGCAGCGCCCAGCCTGTCTGATTTAACATACCCCTCAAGATTTTCGAAACGTACAAAGCTGTACAGACTGTCCGGTTTAATCACTTCCACAGTGCTTCCGTCAGGAATAAGCTGAATAACACTGGTGATATCATCCTTGTCACTGAAGAGCCTGAC
>CAWKJD010000019.1:0-121059 GCA_963849945.1 uncultured Bacteroidales bacterium
AAAAGTTCATTCAAAAAATAAAAAGCTCAGAAGCGATATTGATTTCAATATAATTGCAAGAGCCACTGCCGGAGCATCAGGGGCAGATCTGGCCAATATGGTCAGATGAAGGCAGCCTTAAGGGCTGTACGCCAGGGAAGAAAAGAAATAAACCAGAGCGACCTGGAAGAAAGTATTGAGGTTGTGTTAGCCGGTTTCCAGCGAAAGGAAAAAACAATATCCCTGAAAGAAAAAGAGATAGTGGCCTATCATGAAATTGGACACGCCCTGGTGGCCGCAAAACAAACAGATCAGCACCTGTCCATAAAATTACCATCATACCGAGGACGTCGGGAGCGCTTGGTTATACGATGCAGGTGGATCTTGATGAACATAACCTGATGAACAAAGAGGAATTATTCAACAAGATTACGACGCTGACAGCCGGTCGTGCTGCTGAGGAGATTGTGTTTAACCGTATCACGACAGGTGCCGCCAACGATATTGAACAAGCCACAAGAGTTACACGCACAATGGTGACCCGTTTCGGAATGAGTGATAATTATGATATGATGGCCCTGGAGACTGTGACCAACCAGTATCTGGGCGGAGACTCCTCCTTAATCTGTTCCGCTGAGACTGCATCCAGAATTGATAACGAGGTGTTGTCAATTATTAAGGAGGCTCATGGCAAAGCGACCAAAATACTGTCAGAAAACAGAAAACTGCTGGATGAACTTTCAAAGTATCTGCTCGACAAAGAGACAATTACAGGTGAGGAATTTAAAAAAATAGTAGACCATGAAGGCGAGCAGAATTATATGCACCTATAATGAGGAAAAAACCATTGCAACGGTGCTGACTGCATGCTGCAGTCTCAATCCTGACTGCGAAATAATTGTGGTTGATGATGGCTCAACCGACAATACTGAAAGCATTCTGACCGGATTATCAAAAGAATATTCATTCAGGAACGAACGACTTAAAGAAAACAGAGGCAAAAGCTGGGCTATGGCTCACGGGGTTGAAATAGCAGAAAATGATCCGATCCTGTTTTTCGATGCGGATGTTTCGAATATCATGAAAGAACATTTTGATGGACTATTAGAACCAATCTTTGAAAGTACTGCTGACATGGTACTGGGTCAGCCCTCAGAGACATTAATTGATTACCGGATAAATCCGTTCAAGGTCCTGACCGGGGAAAGAGCATTGCTGAAAAAGGACCTAATACCGGTTCTGGATGATATCAGGGATATAAAATTCGGAGTAGAGACATTTCTAAATCTGTATTACCAGGCGCAGGGTAAACGTATCAATTATGTGCTGCTGAAGGACTAAAACACCCCACCACTTATGAAAAATCAGGTTCTGTCAGCATGGCAACCAGAAAGTATCTTAATGAAGGCAGGGAAATCGCAACTACATTAATGAATAACCAGGATTTGATAAATCAAAGGGTAAAACTCCTGATCAGTAATTCAAATAGTAATGCCAGGAACAAGATTACTTCATTGCAAAATTATGTAAATATTAAACTCCAGGATCTGAAGGAAAAACTAACCCTGTAAAGTAAAACAGATGCATCAATGAAAAAAAATGTAACACTGGTTTTATCAGGCGGAGGGGCAAGAGGATATGCCCATATCGGAGCTATAGAAGAAATTGAAAGTCAGGGGTATGTCATCAGCTCTGTTGCCGGCACCTCGATGGGGGCTCTGGTTGGCGGGGTTTATGCTGCCGGTAAATTCAAAGAGTATAAAGAGTGGGCTTATACATTGAGTAAACAGGAGGTCCTGAAGCTCCTTGATTTTTCATTCAGTAACCAGGGACTTATCAAGGGCGACAAAGTACTGAAAACAATGAAGAAGTTCATTCCTGACGCTAATATTGAAGATCTGAAAATCAAATATACCGCCACCGCTTTTGATCTGGCTCAGAACAAAGAAATTGTGTTCAGGGAGGGAAGTCTATACAATGCAATAAGAGCATCTATTTCCATTCCCACGGTCTTTACACCGGTAATAATCGGTAATTCGATGCTTGTGGATGGCGGAGTTGTAAACAACATCCCGATAAATAACGCCATCAGGACAGACAACGATCTGCCGATTGCCGTCTATGTGAATGCAGATGTTCCGGTGCAAAATATAAGTCTGCCGGAAAAAAGAAAACAAGGGAATATGCACATGCAAAAATTAGAGGAGTTCAGAAAGAGCTTTTACAGGTCAACCCCCATGGATCAAAGAAAGAAGTCCCATTATTTTAATCTCATCGGCAATACTATCGCTGTCATGACAAATCAGATGGCCTTAATAACATTAAAATCTTCTCCCCCGGACATTTTCATAGAAACCTCCAAAAAATCCGCGGAACATTTGACTTCTTTAAAGCTGAGGAGCTCGTAGAGATCGGAAGATATGCCACGCGGGAAAAATTGAATTCACTGCAAGGTTAGACGCCGGTAAAGCAGCCTTATGCCCGAGTTTGACAATGCGAAACAATGAACCACTAATAAAACATTACAAAATAACTATACGGACCAGCCGAACACCGTAATAAAAGCAGGCACTAATCATTTTAAAAACTAAAAATTATGACAAATTTTTTTCAAACAATCACCAGATCGGTAAAGCATTGGTACATACCATTGATTATCGGTATTCTCCTGATCGCGGTAGGCATTTTCGTTTTTACAGTGCCCCTTGAAACTTACCTGACGCTTTCTGTTATATTCAGTATTTCATTTATTATTGTAGGAATATTGGATATGTTCTTTTCAATCCGGAATTGCAAAATCTTGCAAGGATGGGGATGGTTCCTGTAGGAGGTCTTCTTTCATTGGCCGCGGGAATTATTCTTATCATTTATCCCGGGATATCCATTGTCATATTACCTTTTGTAGTGGGATTTACTTTGCTTTTCCTGTCGTTTCTCCTTATGGGATTTTCTTTTGAAATGAAAAACCTGGGAATTCTCAATTGGGTATGCTGCTATATTAAGTGTGTTGGGAGTTATTCTTTCTTTCATGCTTATTGTAAATCCTCTTATTTCCGGAATTTCCCTGGTAACGATCACTGGAGTTTCATTTACTATTATTGGGGCATCTTCGATAGCTCTCTCCATTGACCTTAGAAAAGTAAAAAAGATACCGAAAAAATAAGCTCTGAGCTGAAAAGCAAGATAGAAGCGATTAAGAAGGAAATAGACGATGTTAATGCTGGTAAATAAATTCTTACGACGGTAGAAACCGGAGATAATGCAACACCGTAAAGATTTGATTCACTGCAAGATCAGACATCAGTTAAAATCTTTAAGCAGATTTATTCATCCGGCCGACCCCTCCCTGTCAAGATTACGGTAGTTTATTGCTTCAGAGAGGTGATCAGGTCTTATATCTTCGGAATGATCAAGATCGGCAATTGTACGCGAAACTTTTAATATTCTGTCATAGGCACGGGCTGAAAGGCCGCGCATCTCCATGGCGGCTCTGAGCAGCTTTCCTCCTGCTTCGTCAAGATGGCAGTACCGGCGTATCATGGAAGAGGTCATCTGGGCATTGCAGTAAATACCGTCATTACCCGCATATCGGGCAGTCTGCACTGCCCTGGCTCTCACAACCCTCTCACGTACAGCGGCTGAGGTCTCTGTCGTTGCGTTACCGGCAAGCTTCTCATAGTTAACGGGGACCACCTCGATGTGAATATCTATACGATCAAGCAGCGGGCCTGAAATACGGTTAAGATACTTCTGCACCATACCGGGGAGACAGGTACACTCCTTGTCAGGGTGATTATGAAATCCGCAGGGACATGGATTCATTGATGCCACGAGCATGACCGATGCCGGGAAGTTGCAGCTCAGTTTTGCCCTCGCAATAGTAATTATACGGTCTTCAAGCGGCTGACGGAGAACCTCGAGAACACTTCGTTTGAACTCAGGCAGCTCATCCAGAAAGAGTACCCCGTTATGTGCCAGGCTGATCTCGCCGGGCTGTGGCACAGTGCCTCCTCCAACCAGGGCAATGTCAGAACTCGTGTGATGGGGACTGCGGAAGGGGCGGCGGGTCATGAGAGGAATGTGACTGTCAATCTTGCCTGCCACCGAGTGAATTTTAGTTGTCTCCAGTGCCTCCTCGAGCGTGAGGGGCGGGATTATCCCGGGAAGGCGGCGGGCCAGCATCGTTTTTCCTGACCCTGGAGGACCAACCATAATTGCATTATGTGAACCGGCAGCAGCCACCTCGAGCGCACGCTTGACATTCTCCTGCCCTCTGACATCAGAGAAGTCAGCATCATATCTGTTGCCTTCCTGGCTGAAGAGAGTATTTATATCGACCTTAAGAGGAACAGGGTTGGTGATCCCACGCATATACTGAAGCACCTCTTCCAGGCTGTTCACTCCAAAGACATCGATGCCGCCTACAACTGCCGCCTCAGGAGCGTTACCGGCTGGCACTATCATACCTCTGAACCCTGATGCCCGCGCCTGTAAGGCCATCGGCAGCACACCCCTGACAGGCTTGATGGTTCCGTCAAGCGACAGCTCTCCGGTGAGAACCAGTCCATCGATCCTGCCCCCGGTGACCATCTCCGAGGCGGCAAGTATTCCTACCGCGAGAGGGAGATCATATGATGATCCCTCTTTACGGATATCAGCAGGTGCCATGTTTATGATCACCTGCCGTCCGGGCCATTTAAGTCCTACGGCACGGAAAGCCAACTCAATGCGCTGCTGGCTTTCTTTTACGGCAGCGTCAGGCAGGCCGACGAGCATGTAGCGCACCCCGCGAGTCACATCCACCTCAATGGTAACCGGAACTGCCTCAATGCCAAAGAGCACCTCTTCAAGGCTGTTCACTCCAAAGACATCTATGCCGCCGACAACTGCCGCCTCGGGAGCGTTTCCGGCGGGCACCATCATACCTCTGAACCCTGATGCCCTTGCCTGTAAGGCCATCGGCAGCACACCCCTGACAGGCTTGATGGTTCCGTCAAGCGACAGCTCTCCGGTGAGAACCAGTCCATCGATCCTGCCTCCGGCGACCATCTCCGAGGCTGCAAGTATTCCCACCGCGAGAGGGAGATCATAGGATGATCCCTCTTTACGGATGTCAGCGGGGGCCATGTTTATGATCACCTGCCGTCCGGGCCATTTTAGTCCTACTGCACGGAAAGCCAACTCAATGCGCTGCTGACTCTCTTTTACGGCAGCGTCAGGCAACCCGACAAGCATATAGCGCACCCCGCGTGTCACATCGACTTCAATGGTAACCGGAACTGCCTCAATTCCAAAGACGGCAGCGCTGAAGGTCTTACCAGCATGATTCATAAGTTATGTTGCACACAAAAGAGGAAATGCAGCATAAATTTATGAATTAAGACCGAAACCAGCAAAATTAAAACCCTGAAGACAGGGGACAATCAAAAATGTTTATTTATAAGAGCTTGTTGCGGCTTTGTAATCATCCGTATAGCCGTAATGGGCGGTAAAGATATATTGTACTCCGTCGAGTCCGATGAGCTGTTTCATTGACCTTTTGGCTTTGCGGGCGTTTTTATTGATTATTTTGGGAAAGGGTTCGATGTAGCCATTATGAAGCCGCAGTGCATCACCGGTAAAAAGATACTTGTCGTTGACGATATAGCATGCAGAACCTGCTGTATGACCGGGAGTGGATACGAGTTTTATTTTTACATCGCCAATCTTTACTGGCTTGTCAGTCAATAATTTATAGTTTTTGGTATCAATATGGTTACCGAACCAGAGGAATCTGCCTGTCTCGCCGTTTATTACCTGTTCCTCCTCCTTTGGAAGGTAGATGACTGCCTTGTCAAACAGGCTTATCCCGCCCGCATGGTCAACGTCCGAATGGGTCAGCAACACTGCACTTACCTTATCCGGATCAATCTCCAGTTTTTTAAGTTCACCCTTCAGAGATCCTTTTTTTATACCCGCATCTATCGCAATAAAATTATCACCGTCCTTTATCAGGTACATATTCACATATTTGTCCCTGACGGCATAGACATCGTCTGTTATCTGGCTGGTCTCTGCCGGAGTCATCTTTTTCATGTTTGATCTCATAACCATCAGGTAAACAATCACAAAGGCTATTAAAAGCACCAGGATTATGCCGAGGGTCCACAGCAGTCTATTAAGGAACTTTTTCATGATAAAAGTAATTTTTATGCAAGTTAGGTAATTCTGTACAAATTGAATATCAATTAAATTGTATCTATACCAATTGCGGAAAAGAACGTTAAAAATAATTTTGCATGCCCTTGACAATTTTAAATATTATTTATAGCTTTGACTAATCAGTTAAAGTATATGGTTAAACTTAATGGTTAATCCTTATGATTAAATCACGGGAACCTGACAACCAGACACGGACCAAGATATTCAAAGCAGCTTCAGAGGTATTTGAAGAAAAGGGATTCGACGGGGCCAGGATGCAGGAGATAGCCGATCATGCAGGAATAAATAAAGCGCTGCTGCATTACTATTTCGGGACCAAGGACCAGCTCTTCGGAGCCGTGTTCCAGGTACTGCTCGGAAAGATGTTTGAAAAGATCGTCTCCATCTTCATGGAAGATATTTCATTCAAGGAAAAAATACGCAGGTTCTTTGATGAGCACATTGAGATACTTATTAAAAATCAGAAGCTGCCGATATTTCTTCTGAACGAACTCGCGCATAATCCGGAGCTCGCCCGGGGCCTTAAGGAGACTCTCCCCTATGATCACCTGCGCAACTTCGTTTTCAAGAAACATGCAAAGGAGCTTAAGGGTTATGGAATAAAAAAAGAAGACATGCCGCAGCTCATGCTGACTATTGTTTCGTTCTCCGTATTTCCATTTGCCGCACGTGATATGATCACCCTGATGATGCCGGAGGTTTCCGACAATAAAAAGTTCATTGCCTTTATGCGTGACAGGAAGGAGTTTGCGGCTGATTTTGTCATCACTGCCTTAAAAAACCGTAAGAAATGAAAAAGATAATTCCTGCGCTACTGCTGTTAACACTGTCTCTGGTTGCAGTACCGCAAAAAACAGTGACGCTCTGGCAATGCTACAACTCGGCAGCAACAGCCACCCCGCTTTCAGGAGAGGCAGCACTCTATACTGAGATATCAGGACTGCACGACAGGAACCTGTCATCCGCATGGCTGCCTTCCCTTGATGTCAATGGTAACTTTGTATATAACTCTGACATTCTTAATATTAAACAGATATTTGGCCAGCTGCCTATACCTCCTGGCGTGATACCGACAATACCGCATGAGCAGTACCGGGCTTCATTTGATGTCAACCAGGTCATCTGGGACGGAGGTGTCACACGCAGCGCAAGGGCCGTGGAACAGGTTGTTAATGAACTAAATATGCGTCAGAATGAAGCCGATGTTTATCGTCTTCGTGAACAGGTTAACAACTATTATTTCTCCTTATTGCTGGTCTCAAGTCAGATAGAAGTGACCGGGATTATGATCTCGGATCTCGATGGCAGGATCAAAGAAGCCTCATCGGGCGTCGTCAATGGCGTCATTACCCCTGTGACACTTGATGTGCTGAAGGCAGAAAAAATAAAAGCCGGACAGCAGCTCACTGAGCTCTCCCGGAGCCGTGAAGCGCTTGTCAGTGCGCTGGAGCAGATCACCGGGATGACCGGATTGCAGGATGCCATGTTCCAGTTGCCCGTCGTCGCCGTCACAGGCGAGGAAGAAATTGATAATCCGGATATGCGCCTTTTTGATGTACGCAGCCGTCAGCTGGAAGTGTCAAAAGACCTCCTGAAAAGCCAGCGTATGCCTAAAGCCTTTGGTTTTGCACAGGCTGCGTATGGTAATCCGCCGGGAAACAATTTCTTCTCAGAGAAAGCGGATTTCTTTTATTCCTTCGGGGCGGGTTTCAAATGGAATATTTTCGACTGGAGCAAAAACAGCAACGACCGTAAATCGCTTGCCATTCAGCAACACCTTATTGACATCAGGAAGAGGGCAACGGCAGAATCTCTTCAGCGGCTGCTCACGGCAAAGATGGCCGAGATTACTGCTCTTCGCGAGGCTGCAGGGCAGGATGACGAGCTGATCAGCATTCGTAAAAGAATCGCTGATGTTGCAGCCTCGCAGCTGGCAAACGGAACCATCACAGCCTCGCAGTATCTTACTGAGCTCACCAATGAGAAGCAGGCTGTCATCAGTGCCGCCGTAAGACAGATAAGTATATCTCGTGCGGAGGTGGATTACATATACATTACCGGTAACAATAAATAAACTAAATATGAAAAAGTATCTTATACCAGTCGTTTTTGGCCTTCTTGCATGTGGTTGCAGCCGTGGTGTGAGTGACGCTGATGCCTGGGGCACCTTTGAGGCAGAGGAGGTGATCATCTCATCCGAGACAGCGGGAAGGATCGTTCAGATGAATGTCACTGAGGGAACAAATGTTGCGGGCGGCGCCGTCATCGCCGTCACCGACACCACTATGCTGGTGCTGCAGCGTGCAGAGCTTGACGCGGTGACGGCGTCGGCGCAGGCGCGCCTGGCGGGCATTGCGGCGCAGGACGCAGTTATACTCCAGCAGATTGACAACCTCAACATAAATATCGGGCGGACGCGCCGCATGCTCGCTGACGGCGCCGCCACCCAGAAACAGCTTGACGACCTGACAGGACAGATGGATGTCCTGAGAAAACAGTCCGATGCCAATAATATCCAGCGACGCGCTGTGGCCGCTGAGATGAAGGACGAGGAGGCCAGACGCGCTATCCTTAACGAACAGATAACCCGCAGCACCATCCGCGCTCCCTATGATGCCACAGTCATTGAAAAGTATGCCTCTGCTTACGAGCTGACCGCTGCAGGCAAACCACTGGTAAAACTGGCCGACATGAAGACCATGAAGCTGAAAGTGTGGGTCAGCGGAGCACAACTGGCAGAAGTAAAGATAGGAGCCTCATGCACTGCCCGTACCGACGATGGCAAAAAAGGCTTTAAAAACTTCACGGGAACAATCACCCGCATCTCAGATAAGGCTGAGTTCACCCCGAAATTCATACAGACCAAGGAGGAACGCGTTACGCTCGTCTATGCCGTAACCATTGAAGTGCCTAATGACGGTTCATTAAAGTCTGGCATGCCGGGAGAAGCTATCTTCAATTGAGATGGCAGCAATAGAGGCATATAATATCACTCACAGGTACGGCAGGGTAACTGCCATTGACGATGTTTCCTTCACTGTCGACGACGGTGAGCTCTTCGGCTTTATCGGTCCTGACGGTGCCGGCAAAACCACACTCTTCCGGATCGCTGTCACACTCATCATCCCCTCCGGTGGCAGGATGACCCTTTTCGGCCTCAATACCGTCAGCAATTACAGGGAACTGCGAAACATCATCGGCTATATGCCAGGCAGGTTCAGTCTCTATCAGGATCTTTCCGTTGAGGAAAACCTGAACTTCTACGCTACTATCTTCGGGACAACCCTGAAAGAGAACTATCATCTTATTGAGCCCATCTACAAACAGATAGAACCCTATAAAAAACGTATTGCCGGAAAGCTCTCCGGGGGCATGAAGCAGAAGCTGGCGCTCTCATGCGCTCTGATCCACAGGCCGAAAATCCTTATCCTTGATGAGCCCACCACCGGCGTCGACGCCGTCTCGCGCACGGAGTTCTGGGAGATGCTTGCAGGACTGAAACATGAGGGCATAACAATCATTGTTTCAACACCATACATGGATGAAGCCCTTCGCTGTGACCGGATCGCCCTCATCCAGACCGGAAAAATCCTTGACATAAACACCCCTGACCACATCCGCCGCTCATACGGTCAGAAGCTCTATGCTGTGAAGCACCCCGAGAAGTATAAACTCCTCACATCTCTACGCTCACATCTCTACGCTGAGAATCCTGAGCCATTTGGTGACTCGGTCCACATCACCCTTCCTGAAGGCACGAAGCCTGAAGAAATTCTAAAGGCTCTTGAAACGGCAGGTCTCCCCGGCGCCACCATTACAGAGATCGTACCTGGCATCGAAGATGTATTCCTTGAACTCATGAAGAGAGAAGCGTGATGGAAAGAGAAAAGGTAATAGAGGTTAAAGACCTGATAAAAAAGTTTGGATCGTTCATCGCCAATGACCATCTGACATTCGATGTCTACAGGGGAGAAATCTTCGGTTTCCTGGGAGCCAACGGAGCCGGCAAAACAACAGCCATCAGGATCCTCTGCGGTCTCTCCCGCCCTACATCAGGCAAAGTGCTTGTGGCAGGCTTCGATGCCGGCCACAGCCCCGAGGAGATAAAGAAACATATCGGCTATATGTCGCAGCGCTTTTCTCTTTATGACGACCTGACGGTGAAAGAGAACATCGAGCTGTACGGTGGCATCTACGGCATGACCATGAAGGAGATTCGTCCGCGCACAGAAACCCTCCTGTCACAGCTCGACTTCATCAAATATGGTGATACACTGATCAGTTCTCTGCCACCGGGCTTGAAGCAGAAACTTGCCTTCGCAGTGGCAGTGTTCCACGATCCTGAGATAGTCTTTCTCGATGAGCCCACCAGCGGAGTTGATCCTATCACCCGCCGCCAGTTCTGGGAGATGATCTACGAAACAGCCTCACGCGGTATAACGGTATTTGTAACGACACACTACATGGACGAAGCCGAATATTGCGACAGGGTGACGATCATGAGCGAGGGAAGAATAGTCGCCCTCGACACACCTCAAGCCCTGCGTGAGAAATATGCCGCCGGCTCCATAGAAGAGCTGTTCGTTAAGATAGCACGTCCAAAAACAGAAACGGCATGAAGAGGTTTATGGCATTCGTGAGGAAAGAGTTCCTTCATATCTTCCGCGACTACCGGACGCTTATCATCCTCTTTGCCTTGCCTGCAGCACAGATACTTATCTTCGGTTATGCTGTGCGTACTGACATCTCCAATGCAAGCATCGCCATTCTCGATAACGCCCGTGATGAAGTCTCATCTGACCTGGCCCTTAAACTGGAGGCCTCAGAATTCTTCACGATCAAAGATTACCTCCGGTCATATGATGATATCGATGCTGCCTTCAAAAAAGGGAAGATTAAAGAAGTGGTAATTTTCCCGGAAGATATGGCTGCCCGACTGCAACGTGATGGAAATGCAACCGTAAGCATAATCGCAGATGGCTCGGAGCCTAACTCGGCCAGTCTTGTGACAGGCTACACAACCGCAATTATAAACGATTACTCGGCCACAATGACGCAGCAGGCTGGCGCTTCCATACCTGTCATCAACCCGGAGGTCAGGATGTATTTCAATCCCAATCTCCAGAGTCATTTTATGTTTGTTCCTGGTGTCATCACACTGATACTAATTTTAGTATGTGCCCTGATGACCTCCGTCACCATCGTGCGGGAAAAGGAATTCGGAACCATGGAGGTACTGCTGGTATCTCCGTTGAAACCGTGGCAGATCATTATAGGCAAGGTGGCACCATATTTCTTCCTGTCACTCATAAACGTAATAGTCATCCTTCTTATGGCCTGGTTTGTCTTCGGCCTGCCGGTAAGGGGAAGCATAACACTGCTGATAGCCGAATGCATGCTCTATATTTTAATGGCACTGTCCCTGGGAATACTTGTTTCCACGCTCGTCAATAAAATGGAGAATGCCATTATTGTTTCATTTATCGGGCTTATGCTACCCACCCTGCTCCTGTCAGGTTTTATCTTTCCGATAGAGAACATGCCAAAGGGCTATGATTATTTCAGCATGATATTGCCCGGGAGATGGTTCGTCGAAATAATACGGTCCGTAATGGTAAAGGGAGCCGGATTCGTTTATGTTTGGAAAGAGACTCTGATACTGGCTGTGATGACATTATTTTTTATTATTCTCAGCGCCAGGAAGTTTAAGGTAAGACTGGAGGAGGGTTCAAAATGAGAAGGCTCTGGTTCCTCCTGAAAAAAGAATTCCGGCAGATAGTCCGCAATCCTTTCATGCTCAGAGCCATAATTATGGTGCCCCTGCTCCAGATGCTCCTTCTTGTGCCTGCTGTTACTTTTCAGATTAAAAACCTGGATCTGGCTGTGATGGATAGTGATCACAGTCCTGCTTCACGCGAGCTCCTCTCAAAGCTAAGCGGATCATCATTCTTCAGGATAAGCTCCACGCCTGCCAATTACGGTGAAGCAGAGAAACTGCTATACTCCGGTGACGCCGATCTTGTTCTTATTATTCCTGAAGACTTCTCGGAGGGACTGGAAGGTGTCACCACGCCCCGCCTGCAGGTTCTGGTCGACGCCGTTAACGCCACAAACGCAATGCTCGGCTGGAGCTACCTTACTTCCATAGTGCTCGATTTTAATCGCGACATCCTGATAAATCAGGGCATGATGCCGGCAGCAATCCGGGGAATCAGCACCTCACCCCGCTTCTGGTACAATCCTACCCTGAATTACAAGTATTATATGCTCCCCGGCATTCTGGTGATACTGATCATAGCTATCGGGTTAATGCTGTCAGGGCTCAACCTGGTGAAAGAGATGGAGATAGGTACTCTGGAGCAGATAAATGTGACGCCAATAAAGAAGTGGGAGCTGATAACCTCAAAGGTAATCCCCTTCTTCGTCCTCGGACTTTTCGATTTGGCGCTGGGACTGTCGATCGGATGGATCGCGTTCAATATTCCCTTTGAGGGTAGTCTTCTCCTCTTCTTCGCCTGCTCCGCAATATTCCTGGTGGCAGTGCTCGGCCTGGCACTCTTTTTCTCAACGCTGGCATCAAACCGTCAGCAATATCTCTTTGTAGCGTTCTTCTTTACGATGGTCTTCGTTCTGATGAGCGGTATATTCACGCCGAGTGAGAGCATGCCTCGCTGGGCTCAGCAGTTCAACCTGGTGAACCCTGTGGCTTACATGATACGCATAAACCGTATGGTGATGCTGAAAGGAGCAGGATTTAATGATATCGCACACGATATGGGAGCGCTGGCCCTGCTGGCCGTCGCTTTTATCACAATGGCGATAAGAGCGTACCGGAAACGCGCTTAAAGAGGCTTCTGAGGCACTCTGTAAAGCGGCGTCAGATCATATCCGAGGCTGCGTGCCTTGTCAAGGATTTTATTATAGGTGACATCATCCATCTGCGGTGACCTGGCCAGTATCCAGAGGTATTTGTCGGCTTTGCTGCCTATCAACGCCCACTGGTAATCAGGATCAAGATCCATGATAAAGTAATCAGCATAAAAGAAAAGGAAGAACGATACTTTAAGGTGGCCTACCGTCTTGTCACCTGCAAATTTTGCCTTGCCAACGGCTGTTTCATATACGCCGTCAAGGGTGTTCTTATATCCGGCGTTTTCAACCTTCACCTTCCCGTCGGGCAGCAGCGTATAATTGGCGGTGCATCCCACCAGCCCCTTTTCAAAGGAGTGAGGAAAGCGTGCTATCTCATACCATTTCCCGAGGTAACGGTTAAGGTCGAAGTTCTTTATGTAAGGTCTTTGTGCCATTCCTGGCTGCAAGATAAAAAATAATGCCAGAACGCCAAAGACAAGTGCCAGGATTGAGATGAATTTGTTTCTGTTCATACCGGTTTTTTTTGAATTTAATATTTAACAATCAAAGATAATGGCTAAACGACTTTTCTTCATCCTTTACCGGGAATTATTTAAATGCTGTCTGTTGTCTGTTACCGGTTCTGATTTGGTTTGTTCCTTTGTTCGTTTGTGCAGATCGCTTCGCGGCTTATTTGATAATCCACTATCTTAGCATAAAACTCCCTGAAATGAAGTTGATCGCATTAATAACCCTTCTCTGCCTGAGCATATCCTTCAGCCAGGCGCAGAACCACCCCTTTCAGAACAGTAAGCTGGACGATGAAGAACGGCTCAGCAATCTCATCTCTCTGATGACCCTCGATGAAAAGATCAACTGCCTCTCAACGCGGCCATCTGTGGAGCGCCTGAACATAAAAGGCACAAGGCTTGTAGAAGGTCTCCATGGACTTGCACTCAGCGGACCAGCCAACTGGGCTGTCAGAGGCAAAGGTAAATCGGTAACCACCACCTTCCCGCAGGCCATAGGACTGGCACAGATGTGGGATCCTCAACAACTTGAGAAAGTGGCGGCTCTGGAAGCCGAGGAATGCCGCTTTCTCACACAAAATGACCGGTATGCCAGCGCAGGACTGATCGTCCTTGCACCAAACGCTGACCTGGGGCGCGATGTGCGCTGGGGCCGCACGGAAGAATGTTATGGCGAGGATGCCTATCTGACTGCAAGAATGGTGGTCGCTTTCGTAAAGGGCCTTCAGGGTGACGATACCAAATACTGGAAGACAGCATCGCTGATGAAACATTTCCTTGCCAACAGTAATGAAAACAACCGTGCAATAAACTCATCCGATTTCGACGACAGGCTCTTCCGTGAGTATTATTCCTACCCTTTTTATAAAGGTGTCACTGAAGGAGGTTCCCGTGCGTATATGACCGCCTACAACAAATACAACGGTATCCCGTGTATTGTACATCCTGTTCTTAAGGCCGTCACTGTCAACGAGTGGGGTCAGAACGGAATTATCGCTACCGACGGCGGTGCTTACCGGCAGCTGGTCAACCAGCACAAGTATTATCCTGATCTGAAGACAGCCGCCAAAGGTTGCCTGGATGCAGGAATAACTATGTTTCTTGACGATTATAAAAAACCGCTTACTGAAGCAGTGAAGGAAGGCCTGATCAGTGAAACCGAAATAGACAGTGCCGTTAGGAGCAACCTCCGGGTATTGCTTAAGCTGGGGCTGCTCGATTATCCGGTTGATAACCCCTACACTGGAATAGGTGTCACCGATACCGTTTCACCATGGTTGAAAGCCACGACAAGAGAGCTGGTGCGCGAAACAACTGTCAGGTCGATCGTTCTTCTGAAAAATGAGAACCAGACACTTCCGCTTCAGAAAGATAAATTAAAAACCATCGCAGTGATCGGCCCCAGTGCAAACCTTGTAGTGTCTGACTGGTATTCCGGCACACCGCCGTACAGGATTTCGGCATTGAAGGGCATAAGAAATGCCGTGGGCGACAATGTACAGGTCCTGTTCGCAGCCTCAAACAAGGCAGACTCGGCCGTCATAGCTGCTGGCAAAGCCGATGTGGCTATCGTATGCGTGGGGAACCACCCCCTGGGCTACGGACTTGGATGGGGAGTTAACCTTGTTGCCAGCGATGGCCGCGAAGAGGTTGATCGGCAGGCTTTGTCACTTGAACAGGAGGACCTTGCGAAGCTTGTATTTGCTGCCAACCCGAACACGGTGCTCGTAGTCGTCTCAAGCTTTCCTTATACCATAACCTGGTCAAAGGACCATATCCCTGCTATCCTGCACATCTCGCAGTCAAGCCAGGAACTCGGCAACGCACTGGCGGATGTCATCTTCGGCAAAAGCAATCCTGCCGGCCGTCTGGTGCAGACCTGGCCCTCGTCAATCGATCAGTTGCTTCCCATCCTTGAGTATGATATCCGGAAAGGCCGGACATACATGTACAGCAAATCAGAGCCGCTCTTCCCCTTTGGCTACGGTCTCAGCTATACATCATTCAAATATTCGGATCTGCGAATTGAAAAAAAGTCATTCAGCGACAACGAGACGGTAAATGTCACCTTCAGGCTTGAAAACAAAGGCAATTACGATGGCGACGAGGTTGCTCAGCTTTATGTCAGCTTCCCTGAATCAAAAGTCGAGCGACCCCCGATAGCCCTGAAGAGTTTCAGCAGGGTCCATGTCAGAAAAGGAGAGTCGCAAACTATAACCATTCCGTTAAAGACGAACGATCTTAAATACTGGGATGTTGAAGATCATGCTTTCGTTCTTGAGAAAGGAAAGGTAGGCCTGTCTGTCGGCGCCTCATCTGCTGATATCAGGTTGCATGGCGAAATCACAATCAGATAGAAAAGGTTTGCCAGGCAACTCCGTCCTCTACTGCCTGCTGCCTGCCCTGCAGTCTGACAGCTCCCTATCCCGACATACTATGTCGGGACTTTACGGTCGCTTCCCTGCTGCCTGATTCGTGCCATCACCGGCCAATGATCCGAGATGAAAACTCCGTCTTTGATGACCTTGAATGTCTCGTGTGAAACGACTTTCATTCCGTTACGCACAAAGATATAATCGATGCGGCCGTCACCGGTTGTGTCCTTCCATCCGTTAAAGGTGTATGTCTCCCCTGCAGGCGGAGTCTCCGATATTGTATATGAATCTATTGCATAACCGCCTTCCTGCATCCTTGCTATCGCCCGGCTCCCCGGAAGTGCATTGAAATCGCCGGTTATAACAAAATCATTTTCCCGCGCCAGCTCTTTCAGCCTGCCAAGCAGAACGCCCGAGCTCATGACGCGGGCTGAATCACTGATATGATCAAAATGTGTATTCATATACAACAGCGTGTCTTTGACTGTCCTGTCATAAAGTCTTACCCAGGTTGCCACTCGCGTAAGCGCTGCGCCCCAGCCTATCGACCCGGGCACATCAGGCGTCGCCGAGAGCCAGAAGGTACCGCTGGCCAGGGGAGTGAACCGCCCGAGACGGTAGAAGACCGGGCACGCCTCTCCGTGTTTCATGCCGTCGTCACGACCTGCGGCGACAGAGCCATACCCGGCGAGGGCGGAATCAAGATATTGATACTGCCGCCATAACACCTCCTGCATCCCCAGCAGATCAGGTATCTGTTCATTAATGAAACCGGCTGCTATCGGGGCCCGGTAAGGCCATGCATTCAGGCTGTCGCCCGGATTGTCAAGCCTGATGTTAAAGGTCATAACATCAATGTCTTCATCATCACGGACAACACATGATATAAAAAGAATTGAAAGAATGAAGGCGCTGATAACCGTTCTGAGCATATCTTTGGGTTTTATTAGCTAAAATTACTTTAAATAAATATTCATGTCGAAGAAAAAAAGAAGCATTGAGGAGATCAACTCGAAGATCCGGAGCGGCAAAGCCGTTGTTCTTACCGCTGAGCAGGTCTCAGCCATGGGCAAAGAGATGACTCCTGCCGAGGTGATGAGCAGGGTCGATGTTGTTACTACCGCTACCTTCGGACCGATGTGCTCATCGGGTGTGTTTATAAATTTCGGGCATTCCGACCCGCCAATGCGCATGGAGAAGATCACCCTGAACAATGTGCCGGCATACGGCGGCATTGCTGCTGTTGATTGTTACCTCGGAGCTACCGAGACAGCAATGCCTCATGATAAGTATGGCGGAGCCCACGTGATTGAAGAGCTTATTGCCGGCAAAGACGTGCTGCTGCAGGCACAAGGCAAAGGAACCGACTGCTACCCGCGGACAGAGATAAAGACGCTCATCAATAAAAACTCTATTAATGAGTTCACAATGTTCAATCCGCGAAATGCCTACCAGAATTATAATGTGGCTGTAAACAGCACTTCAAAGCTCAAGTTCACTTATATGGGAACGCTGCTGCCTGTATTCGGTAATGCAAATTTTTCGACATCAGGAGAGCTGAGCCCCCTTCTCAATGACCCGGAAATGAGAACAATAGGGATAGGAACAAGGATTTTCATCGGGGGCACCACCGGTTATGTGGCCTGGCATGGAACACAGTTCAATACAGGCAAGCCTCTTAATGAAAATGGCATTCCCGTGGGAAATGCGGCGACCCTTGCACTCATAGGCGATGCAAAACAGATGAGTACAAATTATATTAAGGCAGCATACTTTGAGAGATATGGAGTCTCATTATTCGTGGGAATAGGGATTCCAATACCTGTGCTTGATGAGGATATGGCACACAGGGTGTCGATCCGGAACAGCCAGATAGAGACCAACATAATCGACTATGGGTCAGGTAACTTCGAGATCCTTGGCCGCACTAACTACAAGACACTTTTCTCCGGAGAATTAAAACTGAATGGTAAAAAGATACGCACCGCTCCGCTCTCGAGTGTCAAGGTGGCGCGTGAGATAGCTGCACTGCTGAAAAAGGAGGTGACCGAAGGCCGCTTTCTGCTCACCGAACCTGTTGAGTTGTTCCGGAAAACAACAGGGCTGAATAAACTGGAAATAAGAATCTGACAATAATTTAAGAAATATGACAAGCAGAAGATTTGTGCTGACATTCCCTCCGGATGCAACCGGGGAGCCGATAACATATAACCTGATCAAGAAGTATGACATCATGGTTAATATTGTCAAAGCAGATGTCTCACCCGGCAAAATAGGTCATCTTGTGATGGAGATGACCGCGCCTGTGAAAGTCCTGAAAGAAGGTATGGAATACATTAAGAAGCAGAATGTTGAGTGTGAGCCAATTAACAAAAAGATTCATTACAGGGATGATCTTTGCATTCACTGCGGTGCCTGTTCGGCAGTATGTTTTGCCGGAGCGTTAACCATGGGACGCCAGTCGGCCGAGCTCTCATTTGATCCTGAGAAATGTGTTGTCTGTGAGCTCTGCCTGACATCATGCCCGCTCAGGCTCTTTTCAATAGACATTGGCTAAAAGCGCTTCATACCAGCCCCGTTTCTATCGTGAGGCCATGGGCAATGACCGGTGGCACAGCTTCAGATCGGCCTTCCGCGAGACCGACCTCTGGGTAGCTGTTGACGCAAAACATTACAGGAGCGATATCGAAAGCTTTACATTGGGCCGTATAAAGTTCTATCGCAGTGTTCTGGAAAAACATATAGAGGAATTCCCGGAGTTCAGGGACTCGCTGGTGCCTGTCGCGGCGCCGGCGGGAGTGCATCAGATCGTGAAGGATATGAGCGAGGCAGCGCGTATGGCGGGCACAGGCCCTATGAGCGCGGTCGCCGGCGCCATAGCTGAATGCATCAGCAACGATCTCATTATGCAATATAATCCTGACGAAGTGATTGTCGAGAACGGCGGAGACATATTCATGAAGCTCACTTCCCCGGCCGCCATAGCAGTCTATGCAGGCGACTCACCTCTTTCGGAGAAGGTAGCCCTGAAGATAAGGCCGGAAGAAACACCGCTGTCGGTCTGCTGCTCCTCAGGCACGGTAGGTCACTCACTCAGCTTCGGCATGGCCGACGCCTGCATGATAGCCTGTCGTTCCGGAGCACTGGCTGATGCTTATGCAACAGCTTTCTGCAATGAGGTAAAGAATAAAGATGTGGTTCATCAGGTGACTGAAGCCGCGCTCCGGAAACCCGGAATTCTTTCTGTAGTAATTATCGCCGGCGATAAGATAGGGATTGGCGGAAGTATTGAAGTGGGAGTAGTAAAAACTCCCTGATTTATAAATTAAATTTTTGTCGGGTAACCGATTACATTCCTTATCTGTTCATACAATGGCTGAAGATGAGTGTACATCTTCAAATAAACTTTTTCGTATAACTGGTTATACATATCCACATTCTTACTGTCCGGCAAAAACTGTTCACCCGTATGCGTCATCGATCCGACTGCCGAGGTATAATCATTGAAGAATTTCATGCCCACGGCGGCATCGATTGCAGCGCCAAGAGAAGATGTTTCATACGTGTGCGGCCTGTAAGTGGGAAGGTTAAAGACATCTGCCGTAATCTGCATAGCCTGTCGGCTCTGCGAACCGCCTCCGGAAACAATGACCTTGTTTACCGGGACTTTGGTTCTTTTAACAGTCCTGTCCAGTCCCTCCCTGAGTGAATAAGCCAGCCCTTCAAGAATAGCCCTGTAAATGTGAGCTCTTGTATGAACATCTCCAAAACCAATTATGGCGCCCTTGGCTTCTGTCCCGGGAATTTTCAATCCCGGAGACCAGTATGGCTGAAGGGTCAACCCCATTGAACCTGCCGGAATGTCTTTTATCATATCGTCAAAGAGCTCCTCAGGCACCCTGCCCATCTGTTCCGCAAGCTGTATCTCCTTCAGCCCGAATTCCTTCTTGAACCAGTTTATCATCCAGAAACCCCTGAAGATCATTACTTCAGTATTATAACAGTCAGGAATTGCACTGGGATACGGAGGGAAGAACGGAATGACCTCAACATATTTCTTGTGTGTTGTCTCAACGGTACTAGTGGTTCCGTAGCTTAAACAGGCAACATCAGGCGTAAAAACACCTGACCCTAAAACTTCACATGCCTTATCGGCAGCAGCTGCAACCAGTGGCAGTCCTTCCGGAATACCTGACTTTTCAGACGCCTCCCTGCTTATATATCCAAGTAGTTCAGAAGGTTTAACCAGTTTCGGAAGTTTTTCCCTTTCAATGGGGTACATTTTGGAATACATGTGACTTTTATCTGCCCACCTTTGTTTTTTATAATCGAAAGGCAAATATGCCACGGTACTCCCCACAGAATCCGTATACTCCCCTGTGAGTACCCATGTCAGATATCCGGAAAGCAACAGGAATTTGCTGGTTTTTTGCCAGATTTCGGGCGTGTTTTGCATTATCCAGTTGCACTCACCGTTTTTTACTGTATAAACAACAGCTTCGCGCATGCCGACAACTCCCAGAGCCAGCTGCATCAGCTTTCCCGGATATTTGTCAACAGCGCATTGCCTCTGGTCCAGCCAGGAAATTGCCGGCCGGAGCGAATTGCCATCCCTGTCAAGGTTGACCAGCGTGGATCGCTGTGTAGTAATCGTAACTGCCTTAATTCTTTCCTTCTGAAACTTCGTTTCATTGAAAAGCTTTTTAATGGTTTCGAACATCTTGTCCCTGAAGTATTCCGGATATTGTTCAGCCATTCCGGGACCATTCGAAAAATACGGTTCGATCTCGGTCTTTACGATCTGAAGAACATTTCCCGAGAGATCAATAAAAACTGCCCTGACCGACTGCGTACCACAGTCAATTGCCAGTATAAGCTCATCTGATGAATTCATCTTTTCTGTTATTGCAAGCCCAGCGTTCCGCCGGGGTTCATGATATTGTCCGGATCAAAATGTCTCTTAACAGCGCCGAGAGCGGCCATCGATGTCTTTCCCAGATGTCCCTCCATCCAGGGTGCAAGCACCCTGCCCACGCCATGATGGTGTGAAATGGAACCTCCGTTTTCAAGAATGGTGTCTACCAGTCCTCTGTGGAAAGCAGTAAAATCCTTCATCTCATTGCCTTTTTCCATCGGGGTGAGGAAGGTAAAATAAAGATTCGCCCCGTTCTCGTACACATGGGAAATATGGATCATCATAAATGCTCTCGCACGCTTTCTGACATAAGCCTGCGCTGCAGACCATACCCTGAGGAGGTTTTCCCATGTGACCGCAGTCTCAAGAGTATCTGCCATAATGCCCAGATCCATCAGCGGGTCACGCATGTATGCGCTGGTATATCTCTGCTCAAGCCATTTCCTTACAGGGCTCCTGCCTATAAACATGCCTTTGCATTTACCTGCTGTTTTCCTTATTTTGCTCATGACGAACTTCGCATAATCCCTTTCACCCTCAACAGTGACAAACATAAGGCAGCGACTGCCGGGCTTGAAGCCCAGCATCTTTAACAGCCTGTCGGGAAAGGTGTTGTCAAACCCGCTTGTCCTGAATGCAATATCCGTCTCGTCCGGATCCGAGATCCTGAATAAATGTGGTTTACCGTATTCGCTCTGGATCATCTTCCGCATCGCTTCAACCCCCTGCTCAAATGATCTGAAAATAAATGATGCCGAAGCAGTGTTTTCCGGCCTGTAGATATGCATGTTCAGAGTGGCTTCGGTTATTACTCCGAGAGTGCCCTCTGAGCCCATGAATACCCTGAAGATATCCCAACCCTGTGCTGTCCGGGGAAACTCTTTCGTTTCAATCACTCCGGCGGGGGTGACAACCTTCAGGGCAACCACCATATCCTCTATCTTACCATATCCTGTCGAAGCCTGCCCTGCTCCCCTGGCCGAGATCCAGCCTCCGACAGTAGAGTATTCAAATGACTGAGGGAAATGACCGCAGGTATATCCATGCCGGTTCAGCTCCTCTTCAAAAGCCGGACCTGACATACCGGCCTGAACCGTCACTGTTTTGTTAATTGTGTTTAACCTGACAATTTTGTTGAGATACTTCGTCATGTCAAGAGCTATTCCTCCGTTAGGGGCCCGTAACGCTCCGGTGACAGATGACTGTCCGCCAACGGGAATTACCGGTATCCGCTCTTCATTGCAGAATTCAACAATCCTGACGATATCATCGTGGTTTCGCGGAGAAACGACAGCATCAGGCGGATCGGGCACCTGGTTGAGTCTTAAGTCGAGAAGCTCTGCATAGAACTTACCGTAAGAGTATTTTGCACGCGAAAAATCATCTGTCTGAATATTCTCGCTTCCTACTATACTTTTTAAAAAGATAAGCTGTCCGGGTTTCAGGAGAGAGGGTTTGTCAAGCTTTACCGGTTGTGACCCGGGGAGATGTTTTTCCCTGAAATCGGCGTCTGTAAGACCAAATTTCTCCTTGATTAATTTCACCATATGAGGATTGACCCCTTCTTCCCTCTTGTCTCCCCATTTCAGTATCTCGCGGTATGTAAAATCCATTCCTCTGCTTTTAAGATAATTCGTATACTCCCCTCAGCGATGCAATCTCTTCTTCAGTCCTCTTTTTGTCCCAGTTAAGCATTTCGGCAGCAATGGCTGTTATTTTAGCGATAATAGCTTCCTCCGGTTTTCCCAGTGTTCCGGTACCGGTACGTCTCAATAATATATCCTTTAAAGTCCGGGCGCTTTCATATCTGATGGCATAGACAACCTCGGCCAGTATTTCGCCGTCGTGACTGACTACTTCGGCGTACCGCGGATCATCCCTCGCTATCTGGAATACAACCTTGCTTTCAGTGCCGTAATTCCTGCTGACATATTCAACCGTGTTCCTGCTGAAATCTTTATAATTAAGATGCTGTCTTATCATGAATTGTTTCATGTCCCTGATCTCGCAGCCTGATAGATAAAGGTTGTCTGAAACAGGATCAGACATGGATATGGCAAGCTTCTCCGAGACAAGTTTCAGAACCTCCCTGGCCAGGCCCCTGCTGGTTGTGTACTTGCCTCCCTCAACGGTTATCATCCCTTCGATGCCATCGACAGCATTATCATAGACTTCGTACTTTCTTGATGTTTCGTAGGTGCCCTTGGTCTGGTCATCGACCAGGGGCCGCAGTCCACCGTAGGCGTGAACAATGTCATCAGCGGAGATCTTTTTTCCGTAGTTCTCATTGACAGCGTTCAGGATCTCATTTATGCTTTCCCTTGAAACATGGTAATCATCAGGGTTACCGTAAAATTCCTTATCGGTTGTGCCTATAAGCGAATGATCGCGCCATGGCATTATCATCAGGTGTCCGCCGTCTTTCTTCTGAAGGGAAACAACATGGTTCCCTGCAATCTTTTTAGTGATTATGTGAATGCCTTCCGAGCGCTTGACCTTATGTGATGCAGTATCCTTCTGTGCTGCCAGGTTGAGGATTTTGTCAGCCCAGGTTCCTCCGCAGTTGACAACCAGGTCAGCATGAATATCTTTAGCTTTGCCGGAAAAAACATCCCTGACTTTCACTCCTCTGATCTTGTTCCCGTCTTCAAAAATGAAGCCTTCGACAGGCGTGTAGTTCGATACCTTAGCTCCGTACTCGGCCGCTGATTTGATAAAGGCGAGTGTCAGCCTCTCGGGGAAAATGCTCTGGTAGTCAAAGAAATAAAAAGCGTTCCTGAGATCTTCCATTTTAAGGTTGGGTTCCAGCCTGACGGTTTTTTTGTGTGAGATAAGCCTGTGATTCTCAAGCTTTTTGCCTTTATCCCAGGTATCTTTCTTGTCATATGAAAGCATGTCATACAGGTACATACCCAGCAGCATCTTCCAGATATTTCCTTTCCATTTTTTGTAGTTTGGCATTACAAAGGGCAGCGGATAGACAAAATTGGGTGCTATGTTTCCAAGTATCCTTCGCTCACGAAGCGATTCGCGTACCAGCTTTAACTCTCCGTTTGCGAGGTACCTCAGTCCCCCGTGGATGAGCTTTGAGGTGGCCGCCGAAGTAGCGCCGCCAAAATCCTTCTTTTCAAAAAGTACAACCGAAAGACCACGTGCGGCTGCTATATAGGCTACGGCAGCACCAGTGATCCCTCCGCCAACGATGATCAGATCAAACTTCTGCCGTGTTTCTTCTTCGACATACCTTTTCAGGACCATGTTTAAAAGTGTCTTTAAGTAAGCATGAAAGTTACTTCAAAAACGCCAGAAAACATAATGCCCCCGGCCTGAAATTACCTTCCACCGGGAAGGAGGAAGGGATGCTTATAGGGTTTATTGATGTGTCCCTGCGCTTCCCTTTGTTCTCTCCCCTTTCCCCTTCTCCCCTTCTCCCTTTCTCCCCTTTATGCCCTCCTTCCTCCGGATCCGGTTAATCCTTAAATAATTTGTACCTGGCCGACACCATCATCAATACGCCCAGCAACACAAACAATCCAATGTTTCCTGCCAGGAAGGCATAATCCTTTAATGCAAGAAGCACAAAAATGAAGATGTACAGTACTGTCAGCAGTCCGCTTATTACCAGAACAACTCCTTTCTTCTTCAGCAGTGATCTGAAAAAGACAGTGAGAAGAGCTATAGTTGACACTGAGGAAATCAGGTAAGCCATGTTAAATCCGACAAGTTCGCTGAGTGCTGTAAGCAGGGAGAAAAACAATATCAGGGCGAGCGAGACAAGCAGGTAATAGAAAATGTGAATCCGCTCCTTCGACCTGAGTTCAATAATGATCAGGACGAAAAATGTCAGGGCAATGAAGAGCAGGCCGTACTTCGCGCTGCGCTCTGCCTTTGAATAATTATCGGCCTGGAGGATAAGATTAACGCCGAAAGCGTCATCAGAGGGTTTATAGCTGTCGCCGGTCCATACCTGCGGAAAACTCCTGTTGAGATGTGTCACCACCCACCTGGCACTGAAGCCCTTTTCTGTGATCTCCCTCTCTGCGGGCAGAAAAGTGCCGGTAAACGATGGAGAATCCCAATCCGATACAAGAGACACTTCAGTAGTCTTGCCGACAGGTGAGAAAGAGATACTGCCGCTTCCCCTGAGGCCAATGTTCAGGCTGAAATCACCGCTGATTCCGTCAGGCAGCCTGGGGTCTAAAACCACCGGGAATGAGATTCCCTTGTCAAAGAGGTCAGTCTGGCCAGCTCCCGGCTGGGCATCAATAATGTTCTTATTGAAAGTCAGCCCAACCTTATCCCTGATCCCCTTGTTGTCAGATACACCAAGCGATATATATGCCTGATCCCAATTATATGTGTAATCGTTCAGATGCTCATATCCGCCGAAAGAAAAGCTTCCTGTCATCTGAATGTCAGAATCATATACAACCGTTTCATAAATCCCCCTGTATCTTATCTCTGGCATCACTTTACCGTTGATCTTCAGATTATCGGGAAGAATATGCATGGTGGTGGTTACATATTTTCCGTCACCGGAGATCACTTTTGTGCCGGGCACGTTCAGTACCGGGCCCGTCAGTGTCTGTGAGGCAGCCCAAAGGTTGCCAATCTCGGTACGTGCTGTCTCAGCGTTCTGTGCACGCTCCCTGATAACGTTACTGATCAACAGCAGCGGGATCAGAAGCATCAGACCCAGAACACCCAGAAGGACCATCTTGACGGTCATCGACTGGTACCATTTTTCCTGTTTTACGATTTCATTTTCCATTTTGATAGTTTTTAGAGTACTTTGCATTACAAAGTGTATTAATAAAAAAATTTATTTCTTGTTAATCAGATCCTCGAGGGCTTTGATATGGCGGGTGAAGTTTTTCATACCTTCCTCCGTTATCGTGTATTTTGTATTTGGTTTGCGGTCAATGAAACTCTTTTGCATGGATATATAGCCTGCTTCTTCAAGTGCCCTGAGGTGACTGGCGAGATTGCCGTCTGTCACCTCAAGTATCTCGCGAAGGCTTATGAAGTCCATGCTCCTGTTGACCGCCAGCACTGACATGATCCCCAGTCTTACACGGCTTTCGAAAGCCTTGTTGAAATTCTCCAGAACCTTTTTCATCCCTTGTATCTGAGATGCATTAACAGACCGTAAACAATGTGTATGGCTCCGAAGCCGACAGCCCATATCAATACGGACCATTCAGGCAACAGAAGGCAGATTAGTCCCGTAACAATTTCCAGTACGCCAAGCCAGTGTATCTCTCCGAATGTGAATTTGCCCGCACTGATAACAGCGAGTCCGTAGAAGATAAGAGTGGAAGCTATTGTAACGTTTGCAGGCACACGGTTTAGGGTCATGAGGATAAAAAGTCCTCCTGCGATCAGCGGGATGAAAAGACTTGCCAGCATCCTGCGGGTGATTTGTGTCCAGGCACTGTGACCGCTTTTTCTTGCCTTACGGGAAGAAAATAAAACTGCAGCAGCAAGCGACAGCACAAGTACTACCGCCATGTCAGCAAGTAACAGAACGACAGTGTTGTGTTCAGCCGGATCTGCGGCAAATGGAATTGAGTACCAGTTCTCCGGCTGAGACGTACCGGCGATGATCAGCTGCGCCACCACGGCGCCGGCAATGGCAAGCAGCCCGGCAATTATACCTGATATACCGCTGAGTGACAGGAACCTGGATGATTCCTCCATTAACTTCTTAATGACCTTTATGTCTTCAAGATGCTGATCTGGCTGGTTCATAATACAAATTTATAGTACTTTGCGATACAAAGTAAATAAATATTTTATAAAAAAAAACTTTAATGAACTATTTTTTGATTTCAGATAGATTTTTTCTACGCCCTGTGCTTTGTACCCTTCGCTCTGCGCCATCCTGGGCGCATCTTAAATCAGAAACCTGTTACCTCTTTAAGGAATTTACGGACAGCGCGTTTCTCGTCAAATTCAAGCATCTGCGTGGGCAGGCGGACAACCTTTCCGCTTTTGAGCATTATCCGGATATAGTTGTCATCAGTATGTATGCCCTCTATCTCATCTATGCTGATGATTGCCCTGACGGTTTTGGTGTACCATCTTATGGTAAGTACGCCATTGTCAGCAGTCAGCCTGTTGATCAGGGTGCCGAAATTAAGGCTTAAAAATACTGTGGCCAATAGCAGCAGAAGAATTATGTTAAGCCAGAAGTTCCAGGTTCTGCTGTCAGCAGTGGCGATAAAAATGATAACCATAACGAGAAATAGCAGGCCCAGGGCCCTGTAGATGGTCTCATATGTTTTATTGCGAAGCACCAGTTGTTTCATGATTTACGGTTTTTTAACCCTTAAAGATACAAAATCCTGCCGTACAGGTCATGGCACTTTCGTCGGCTGATCAGGCTGATTACCGTCTTCCTGTATCCGGCTCATCCTTTTTGCCGCCGGTAAGTTTGAGCATTAAATGTACGGCTATGTAAATTACTATAATGACAAGGAATATGGCGCCCATTCCCATGCCCATCATCTTCAGCGAATTAATTAAATCTGTGTTCATGTTGCTCCTCCTACATTAATCCTGACATCAGGCCAATTATGACACCGCCTGCAATTACTGACGCAATCTGTCCCGATACATTTGCTCCCACAGCGTGCATGAGGAGGTGATTATGCGGGTCAGCTTCCAGTCCCATTTTCTGTATGACCCTTGAAGACATCGGAAAGGCTGATATGCCGGCTGCGCCTACCATGGGATTGACTTTTTCCTTCAGGAACAGGTTGATCAGTTTGGCAAAGGATACTCCGGCAATGGTATCAAACACAAACGCCATTAAGCCAAGGCCCATGATTTTCATCGTATCGAGTGACACGAACAGGTCTGCCTTCATGCTGGCTGCGATGGTTATTCCGAGCAGTAAGGTGATCAGGTTGACAAGATCTTTCTGAGCCGTATCAGAAAGTGATCCCAGCACGCCGCATTCCCTGATAAGATTTCCAAACATCAGGAATCCCACAAGGGCTATGGAAGCCGGGGCTACCAGGCCGGCAATTACCGTAGTAATTATCGGAAATAATATCCTGGTCAGTCTTGATACACCTTTCGGATTATATTTCATCCGTATTTTCCGTTCTTTCTCGGTTGTGCAGAGTTTGATGGCGAAGGGTTGAATTATCGGCACCAGTGCCATGTATGAGTATGCTGCAACGGCAATCGGTCCTATGTATTTGCTTTTCAGCACCTGTGAAACAAGGATTGAGGTTGGACCGTCTGCTGCCCCGATAATTCCAATTGATGCGGCATCCTTCAGATCAAATCCCAGAAGTACAGCGATCGTTACCGTGGCGAATATTCCAAACTGGGCTGCAGCGCCGAACAGCAGGAGTCTCGGATTTGAAAGCAGGGGTCCGAAGTCTATCATGGCACCTATCCCGATAAATAACAGAAGCGGCATTGCTTCAGATGCCCCAATTCCAACATCAAATAACCAGTCAATTATTCCTTTGACCTCGCCAATCCCCTGTAAATTCTGGTCGAGTGCGCCTGACAGAGGCAGGTTGACTAAAATAGCTCCAAATCCCATAGGCAGAAGCAGTGGCGGTTCCAGTTTTTTGGAAATTGCCAGGTAAACAAGAGTGCCGCCTATTACCCACATAACTACCATTTGCCAGGTGATCAGAGTAATACTGTTAAGTAAAAATCCCATTATACGTCAGTGATTTAATCCTTGAGTAATTAAATATACAAAGTCTATAAAAATAGTATTTTTTACCAGGCTGGGAAATGCCAAAGATCTCTACTGTCGGATTATGGCATTACAGATGTTATAAATCGGTTATTTCCTTCAGAAAAGTGATCACTTTGACTCTGTCAGGCGGTTCAAAATATTTTATCGGTAAGCGGAGTATCTTTTCATTTATAAGGTCTATGCGGACGCATTTGTCGTCATAAGTTATTCCTTTCATGTCGCTTACATTTATTCTTCTTTTCCTGAGCCTGTTATACCATCTTATTTCCAATACGCCGTCATTATGAACGAGCCGGTTGATGTTGGTGCCGAAGCCGTGGGTGAAGAGGGCAATGAGGAGCACGATTATCATTACCGCCCACAACCAGAAGAGCCATGACCCGGGGCTGGTAAGGATAAGTAAGGCCGTCAGTGACACCAATGCCATTATTCCGGTAAATCTAAATACAGTTTCCTGACCTTTATCGCGAAGCACAAGTTGTTTCATGAAATTTTCTTTGTAATAAAGGTACAACAATCCAGGTAAATAGTCGCTAAATTTGATAGGAAGCTACTCACAGGAAAGGTGAAAACAGAATTCATCAATTTACAAAGGAGATATTAAGTTCCTTGACAATAAGATCATGATCAGGGACGGTATCTACAAATGGCATAAAATCATGCGCCTTGGTTTATCCGGCGGTTTATATTCTTTTTGGTGCATACCTGGTCATCAGGCATTTCGTGACATCATCAGAATTGGACTCTGCTGCTTGGACTGGCAATCATCTTGGTTGGGATTATCGGGCTGATCATAAATTCAAAAGTCAGTCTGGATAATGAACTTGATGTAAGGGAAGTTAACAGAGCGGTGATCTCGAAGGATATCGCCTCTTACCTCAATCTCAAATTATATCTGAAGGATTCCCGGTCACGCAAGGTGGTGCTTGATTACAGTGATGAAGACAGGTTTGAAAGGTTTTACCAGAATGAGCTGATTGAAACACTTAAGAGCTTTTCAATTAATACAGAAGTGAAATAGGCATAGCAGGAACTCGCCTGCATATATCACATTTTCAGACCTTAAATGCAACTTTTAAATTCTTCAGTTTAATAAGCCTCCCTTTTCCTAGTGTGCATATGGCCGGGCTACTTCTTCTGTTTCTCAAAAAACCTGGTAAAGAAAACCAGCCAGACTGAAGAAAGGATTCCGACCATAACCGCAAATCTTATGGCACTGCCCTCACTTACACGTGTAGTTCCAGCCGCAAGGTCAAACAGAAGAAAAATCAGATAAACAGCAACACTGAAAGCAACTGAGGTTCCGGCAAAAAGCAGCAGTTTGCGTTTCATAAATTATTGATATGACACCTAAAAGTTCAAATACTCAGGATGCATTGAATATATGTCCCGGTAACAGAAGAAATACAACTGCGATAACCAGAAAGACGAAGCACCTTAAGATGATATTTCTGTAAAACTGATCCTTTTCCTTAGCATTTTTAATCAAGGCCAGGATAATAATTATCGCTGCCAGAGCTATTCCGACAACCATGAAAGTCTCAGCCATCGGATAGTTGAGTATGAAAAACATAAACCCTATCGTGAGGATTGAAAGGGTTATACCTGTTCCGATGGCAGTCAGTATCTTCCATGTTCCAATCCCTTTGTAGGAATCGGCTTTAAAGATGTTCCGTAACCTTATGCCGTTGAACAACGCAAAACCAAGATAAAAATAGAGACAGCCCAGTGTCATAAAAAAAACTGAGACGATCAGAGAATCAAGGGGGATGTTAAACAGCGCCAATAGGAGGCCAATAATGGCTCCGATAATCAGGATTATTTCAAACTTTTTCATAATTGTAGGTTAAGTGTTGCTAATTGTTCTTTGTCATAACTCAGTTTACTTAACTGCGAAGATTTGTTCCATTTCTATTTTCTTTCAATTGAAGAAATAATGATAAGCTTGTAAAAAAAGAGGCAATGACCAGAATTATAAAAACAATCCTGCCTTTGGAGGAGAGATCAAGTGCAGCGAGAAAAACCATACACCATCCAAAGACAATAGTGTTAGCGATAAAAGAGATGCTTGGAACATCCCATTTTAGTAATCTTGTCATTTGTCTTATTCTTTTCATAAGTAAGTTATTATTGACTCCATTCTAGGAGAATGAATTATCCGTGAAACCAGCAAGACAACTGACTTCATAACCTAGTGAAGCCTTTGTAGCAACTGAGCCCCCGACAATAATCATTAGTATTCATCTCAAGACATTTTAGATTTTTGTACTGACTTAAATTAGTATAGAATAAGACGTTAGTAAAATAGCCGGGGCTACAAATTGGGGCTAATAGGCTACGTATGCAGCTACAAACTCATTTACACAAAATTATTTACCTGCCCTATAATAACTGAATGCGATATCACTTTTGGAAATTGGACATTAAATTAAGATAATCAAACTTATGTTGACACCGCACTCAGCTATTATTCCACTTTTAAGTCAACGGCCCCTACTCTTCTTTTTCCTATTTAGATATCGTTGTCCCATAATTCCTCCGACTATGATTGACACAATAATGATTATGATTGTAGTTGTATCCATAAGATTTAAAATAGAGATCGTATGAAACTAGCTGCTTTACCAATTCCGCCTGTTGACCCTGCTACTGCTCCTCCAACAGCTGAAATCCCCACAGCTCCCCAATTTACTTCTCCTTGTGTTGCATATGAACCTATTCCGGAGACTACTGCTCCATAACAAGCTCCAATGATATCAGCTGCCACCCATGCCGCGATCTTGGCATCGCTCCCGGTGTCGAATAATGCATCTTGATTATCTTTCCACCAATTTATAGATGATAAAGATATTGAAATTGCCATTGCTAACGTCCGTCCGTACTTAGAATTTTCATAATAACCTTGTTTAATCCAATCGTTTCTAACCTGCAATAAGATAACTTCCAGCTCTACATCGCTGAGAGTCCCATAATAATTTTCATTTACCTTTTCTCCGATCAGAAGTAGTTTTTGGTATTCAAATTGATCAATATAGTCGTTCTCAAGAGAGGATTCAATATTCCTGAAAAGATCGCCATCTAGGTTGCCTTTAGAACTCTTCGCGGATTCAGAATAACAGGCCTCATATAATTCTGTTGGGTTTACAAAGCGTTTTGCCTTATCCAGGGATTTGATAAATACCTCTTTTTCCGATGGCGGAAGATTGAGTTCTTCAACAAAGTCTTTGTTGAACGAACTAATATACTCAATTCCTTCATCTAAATACTTAACCTTGGCGTTTGCTTCAAAATTATTATTAAAGTTAGTTAAAAATAAGTTATGATATTCCCCATATTTCTGAAACGACTCCAATCTTAATTTGTCAGCGGTTGGCTTAATTGGTTCATTATCTGTTGAGCAAGCTAGGAACATTGTTACTGCCATCAACATAAAGATTCCATTAACTTTTAATATTAGCTTTTTCATTTGATCCTTTTTTTAACGTTAGAGATGAAAAGAAAATTTTGAGATCATTATAAAGAATGGCTCAGTAAAGTCATCGGGCAGCTAATCAGGCCATAGAATTAGCTGCCCGAAATGTGGGAAAGACTTTTAGCCGTATTAAATGCATTGTTGTGCAATAATGACACTTTCCATCATAATTTCCTGGCCAGCATCTAATTGATTTTCCTCTTATGGATAGACACGAATCACGACGTAATGAAACGTGATAATCTGATGAATACGTTACTTTCCAACTCCGTTTAACGACAAAAGGGATTTTTCTTTCTGCCTGAATTTTTGCAGAGATTGTTCTTCGGCTAAGGTCCGTACTGCAGGCAGACCAATATTGTGGATCAATACGGTTTATGGCTATAAGTATATAAAACCGTTGCAGTCTTGCAATGTACTTGACCAACGACATGTAATAAATTTTATAAATGCAGCATATCAAATTTAAGACAGTACTTTTAAAAAGTCAAGTTTTTTACTAATTTTTTTGCTGCATAAAAAACAAAATAGATAAAGTGACCTCAATTAATGATGGTCATATTCACGGTTCGATGGAAAAAATAAGGGCCACGCTGCGGCGTGGCCCGGTAAAATGCAATCAGCTATTGCTTCGTTGCCGTGTATTCCCCCGACGGATCTCGCTGCTTCATTCCTTTGACAATACCATCCTCACGGACAAAGATGATACTTAAGTCAGCAAATTCCTTGATCCGGAAAGTGTCTTTTGCGACAGGTATCAGCCTGATACGCGGCGTGCCGGATACAACGAGGAAAATCTCATTACCTGTTACCTCTACCGTGAAGGTCGACCCTCCCATGAGATACTTGCCCTCATAGGCCTTCAGTACCGTCGGGTCACTGAGACCGGGATCAACCCTGCGCGTGAACGTCACCTGCCCCTCATCAAGCGAGACAACCAGACTACTGATCTCACCGGCAGGGTTGGTAAAGAAATTCAAAGAGAATAACCCGTATTCCTCATCATTGGGCGTATCAAAACGGTCATAATGATAATGCCGCAACGGAAGGACGATATCATGAAAACTAACCTGCATTGAATCATTCTCATTAAGGATGACCTTCATTATGCCATAGGCAGGATGCTCATACTCACCTGCATAATCACCCAGCTTATGCGAAGGCCCGGCACCTGCAACCCTGTCCTCACCGGCCTTGCTCCGCCCCTCTCTGCCGAGTGCCTTACCCTTGTCACGGTCGGAAAGATTTCTCTCGCTCCAGGGTGTCAGATCCATCCCCAGAAGCCGCTCATAGACATTATAGGTGATTGTGTTATATAAAGGCTGACTCTGGTCGCCGATGACGAATACAATCACACCAATACTGTCGGTAGGCATCATCGATATCTGAGAATGAAAGCCCGGAAGATCCCCGCCGTGATAGGCAATCAGATGACCCCTGTAGGAGGCTGTCCACCTGCCCATGCCATAAACAGAATTAAGCATTTCTTTATATCCCTTGTTTTCCAGCCCGGTATTGGGCAGAGCTATCGAAGGCGCAAGGGTAGCTTTCAGTACCGCTTCAGGTATCACCTGCTTCCCCTCATACTTCCCGCCGTTCATGAGAGTAATCAGCCACTTCGACATGTCATTGATGTTTGAAATAATTGATCCGGCAGGACCGACAGCCTCCTTGTCCTCATATATCGGGATCTCATAAAGAATGGTTGTGTCACGCTTTTCGTTGTATGGAACACCGTGGTCGGGATCAATGATCATATCGGCAACCGAGAAAAACGTCCGTTCCATATTCAGCGGATCAAATATCTTCTCCTGAACATACTGTTCCCACGTCTTCCCGCTCTGCAGCTCAATAATATAACCTGCTGAGACATACATCAGGTTATTGTAAAGAAATCCTGTACGGATGGGTTGGCTGGGTTCAAGATATTTAATACGGTCAAAGAGATCTTTCCGGGAGAAATCTGATTTGTACCAGATCAGGTCATGCCTTGATATACCAGTTCGGTGAGACAGCATGTCACGCAACGTCACTGTATTGTCAAGCTCATTATTAAAGAATTTTATTGACGGCACAAAGCTCTTCACCGGAACATCCCAGTCCAGCTTGCCTTCTTCGACGAGCATTCCTGCTGCCGCAACAGTGAAAAGTTTTGTGTTTGAGGCAATCTGATAAAGGGTATTGGGTGTTACCGGCAGCTTTTGCCCGTAATCCCTGTAGCCATATCCCTTTGCAAAGACAAGCTTGTCTTTTACGACTATACCGACGCACGCACCGGGAGTGTTCCAGTCCTTCAGGGTCTTTTCCATATACTGGTCAAAACCTTTGAGCTTCTTATTGATGTCGGCCGGCTGTGCCTGAGCCGTCCGGAAAAAACCTGAGAAAAATATCAGGACGAACGTAATCAATGAAACCTGCATGCAGATCCTGCTTCTTCCCGGCTTCTTTTCATCGCAGCTCACAAATGCTGCTGTGTCATTCTTTTTCATTTTTACTATTTATTAAGTTTTTTCGATGAGCTACACAAATTTAAGCAAATGCCGGAGTATGGTTAAATAAATTTGACTCGTATTGATTGCTGTCGTAATTTTACGTTATCAGTCAGAGGAACTACTAATTTATTAAGACATATGCTATGAAAAAACTTGTACTTTTTGCAGCATCTTTCCTGTTGATCATGGCTGGATGCAAGCAGGATCCGGTAAACCCCGTTGAGGGTGCATGGTACCTTATCTATGCCAAAACAGTATCAAATGATACTGTCATTGACTCTTACCCCGAGATGCATCAGGGCAGTCAGGTGAAGATGTGGTCCGATAATTACTGGATGTTTATTGGTGTAAATGAGAAAGATACTACTGTCACTAACAAATATGGCGGAGGCTCATATACTCTCGATGGTGTTGTCTATAAAGAGACCATTGAGTATCACTACCTCAAAGATTATGTTAGTAAGACACTTGGCATGAGGATCGTTGTGGAAAACGACACCTTGATGCAGGTCTGGCCCGCAGATGATATGGGGAACGTTGATAAAAGCAACTACTTCTCCGAAAAGTATGTGAGAGCAAAATAAGCTGAGCCTTTTTGCCCGGGGACCCTTCCCCTATGCTCTCCGCTTTGAGCTCTGTGCCAGTTTTTCGTGTAGTTTCGTGGCCCAGGTCTCTATCGCCACCTGCTGATGACGGAGATCACTCTCTTTCAGTATCCCGAAGAGGATATTCAGTTTGAACCTTGACTTCTCTCCTGGCTGTGACTCTTTTTTCTTTACATTCTCGGCAGTGAAGAAACCCTCGCTGACAGGATGTGCCAGCGCTCTTACCGGCGCTGTCCACTGCATTATGACCATATGCGCTTCAGCACCCTTCTCAGGCGTTAACTCAGTACAAACGGTGAAAATGGCGAAAGCCTTTTCCTTGAGTGCACTCTGGCTCCTGCGTACAAATTCCATGGCTTCAGGCACCCAGCTGCCTGCATGCTCCACACTGCCTGCTATCACAGCCGCATAACCCTTCAGTGTTGTCACCCCGCTCATGGGCATAAGCGTCACACTCTCCCCCAGTCCGGAAAGGACTTTCCCCACCCGTTCAGCCGTTCCGGCTGCCAGTCCGCCGCTACCCGCATAAGTGACAAGAATTTTCATTGGCCAGTTTTCAGAATTTCAAAGTTACGAAAATGTAGTGTTCTTTATAACATGTAATCACTATTGCTGGTGCCTATTGCCATCCCTACAGTCTGACAGCTCCCTATCCCGACATACTATGTCGGGACTTTACGGTCGCTTCTCTACAGTCTGACAGCTCCCTATCCCGACATACTATGTCGGGACTTTACGGTCGCTTCCCAGTTGCCTGACTTCTCCCGATTTCTTAGTATTTTTGCAGAAGTACAAATATAACCACACCGTTTACCGCTGCCAATGAGTGATATTATCAAGCTTCTCCCTGACTCCGTCGCCAACCAGATTGCTGCCGGTGAGGTGATACAGCGTCCCGCTTCAGTAGTGAAGGAGCTGGCTGAGAACGCGGTTGATGCCGGAGCGTCAGAGATAAGCGTGGTCATTCGCGATGCGGGACGCACACTGATACAGGTGATAGACAACGGAAGCGGAATGAGCGAGACCGACGCCCGTCTTTCCTTCGAGAGACACGCAACTTCCAAGATATCATCAGCGGAAGATCTTTTCTCAATCACCACCAAAGGATTCCGCGGCGAGGCGCTGGCTTCGGTGGCAGCGGTCTCCATGACCGAGCTGCGCACACGGCGTGAAGAGGACGAAGCAGGTACACTGGTGGAGATAAACAACTCAAGAGTGACCAGACAGGAACCCTGCTCATGCGCCGTAGGTTCTGTGTTCAGCGTAAAAAATCTCTTTTATAATGTTCCTGCCCGCCGGAAGTTCCTTAAGACTGACGGCACCGAATTCAGACACATAATAACCGAGTTCCAGAGGATAGCGCTTGCTCACCCATCCATAAAGTTCAGCCTTATACACAACGATCAGGAAGTCTACCGTCTGCCTGCCGCAAACCACAGACAGCGCATCGTGGCTCTCTTCGGCAAGCAGTATAATCAGAACCTCGTCAATGTGGAGACAAACACTTCAATTGTCTCCATCAGCGGTTTTGCCGGCAAGCCTGAGAATGCGCGGCGTTCTGCCGGCGAACAGTTCTTCTTCATCAACAACAGGTTCATCCGCCATCCTTACCTCCACCGGGCCGTGCTGGAGGCTTACCAGGGCATATTGCCACCCGATACTGTGCCGGCTTATTTTCTCTTTATGACCGCCGATCCGGGAACCATCGACGTCAATATCCACCCTACAAAGACAGAGGTGAAATTCGAGGATGAACGCTCTGTCTGGCAGATAATGCTGGCATCGGTGCGTGAGGCGCTGGGACGGTTTAATGTCGTGCCGTCAATCGACTTCGGACCCGAAGGGGCCGTGGAGATGCCCGTCATCACACGCGACATGCCCGCACCGCACTCGCCTCAGATAGAGGTCAACCCCTCCTTCAATCCTTTTGACGGCACTGAATACAGGAGGCCTGACATTAAATGGAAGGGCGATGAGAGACCGGACACCAGGGGATGGGAGTCGCTCTTCACAGTCACGGCAAGAAGCGCCACCAACGAA
Organism: uncultured Bacteroidales bacterium; assembly: GCA_963849945.1. Classification (GTDB taxonomy): domain Bacteria; phylum Bacteroidota; class Bacteroidia; order Bacteroidales; family VadinHA17; genus SR-FBR-E99. The sequence goes on from CAWKJD010000019.1 coordinate 37,191, forward strand.
AATCCGGAGGGATCAGCTGGTCAGCGCCGCTTCTTCCAGGTAAAGAACAGGTACATAATGTGCCCTGTGATCTCAGGCATTATGATGATCGACCAGCGCAGGGCTCATGAACGGGTTTTATATGAGAAGTTTCTTTCTTCGCTCAGCGACGGACCAAGACCGGCGCAGGTCTCCCTCTTCCCCGTGCAGACCGAGCTTAATCCCGGCGACATCGTCATACTCGATGAAATAAAAGAACATATAAGGGCACTGGGCTTCGGAGTAGAGACAGGGAACGGGACCATCGTGACCATCACCGGCCATCCTGCCGACAGCAGGAATGCAAGTCCGCTGGCAATGCTTGAGACGCTTATCAGTGAATATAAACTGACCCTTGGCGACCCGTCAATAAACGCCCGCGAGCGGGTAGCGCTCTCGATGGCAAAAGCATCAGCGATACCGTATGGCATGCCACTGACACATGAGGAGATGGAAGAACTGTTCGACATGCTCTTTGCCTGCGCCATGCCTAACTACTCCCCGACGGGAAAGACAGTGATGAACATAATCACTCTTGAGGAGCTTGACAGAAGATTCAGCTGATTTTCGGATAGAATGGCTAAATTTGCCGCTTCATAAACTATATCGGATAAGATGAACAGAATATTTGGTGATATGCCTCCGGTTGTAAAGAACCTGATCATTATCAACGTTGTGATGCTGCTGCTGATGTATGCGGCGAAGTCAATATGGGGTATTGATCTTAATGGCATACTTGGCCTCTACTTTCCTAAATCAGAATATTTCAAGTCGTGGCAGATAGTAACGCACATGTTCATGCACGGCGGGTTTCTTCACCTGTTTCTGAATATGTTCGCGCTATGGATGTTCGGAAGGGTGCTGGAGCAGGTATGGGGACCGAAGCGTTTCCTGATATATTATCTTGTGACGGGCCTCGGCGCTGCCTTTGTCTTTGAGCTTGTTCAGTGGCTGGAATACAACAAGGTTATGTCCATCCTTACTCCTGAGCAGCTTCAGTACGTCTATGACAGTGGCAGCGAGGCCGCAAAGCAGGGTCAGAACTTTGCAAACGCGGAGATGGGCAAGCTGAACTCGATACTGAATGTGCCGGTAGTAGGAGCCTCGGGAGCCGTATATGGCGTTCTCCTTGCCTTCGGTATGCTCTTCCCCAATACTCAGCTGATGTTCATCTTCCCTCCCATACCGGTAAAAGCAAAATACGTTGTGATAGGATACGCCGCTATCGAGCTTTATTCTGCCATAACCGCTCCGGGAAGCGGGATAGCCCATACGGCACATCTGGGAGGCATGATCTTCGGCTTTCTGCTCATACGTTACTGGCGCAAGACCACCAAAACGCTTTACTGATGAATATCTGGGACGAGATAAAGGGATCATTCAGGCACGGTACAAGTCTCACCAGGCTTATATATGTCAATGCTTTTGTATTCCTCGCAATAAAGATTATTGAGGTTATCGGGGTGCTGGCGGCGAAGCCTGAATTGACGGCATCGGTGGTGTCATTCCTTACCGTACCTGCCTCCATAAGCGCGCTGGCGGGAAAGCCCTGGACACCTGTCACCTACATGTTCACCCACCAGGGATTTATACATATCATTTTTAATATGATGTGGCTGTGGTGGTTCGGGAAGATATTCCTCAGCTACCTTGACCAGCGTAAGCTGGTGTCGCTCTATGTCATGGGCGGGCTGGCAGGGGCTCTTCTTTATATCGCGGTATTTAATATTTTCCCCGCCTTCGCGGGGATCGTCCACGTCTCCGTTGCCCTTGGCGCATCAGCCTCGGTGATGGCTCTTGTAGTTGCCACTGGAGTCTATCTTCCCGACCTGGAATTAAACCTGCTCTTTTTCGGAAGAATAAAACTCAAATACCTTGCCCTGGCCACCTTCCTCATAACATCCGTTTTCGACTTTTCCGTTAATACCGGAGGGAAGATAGCTCACGTTGGCGGTGCACTGATGGGACTTGCTTACGGTTACGGGCTGAAGAACGGAAAGGATATCGGTGCCTGGCTGAACAGTATACTCGACTTCTTCGTTACTCTATTCAGGCCCGGGAGAAAACTTAAGGTGTCCTACAAAAAAGTAAAGACTGATTACGATAACAAAAAGACGAAAACAGATCTCGACTATAATAAAGTCAAAGCTGAAAGGCAGAAAGCCATAGATCATATACTTGACAAGATCTCAAAAGGAGGTTATGACAGTCTCACCAGAGAAGAAAAAGAGATCCTCTTCAACGAGAGTCAGAACAAAAGGTAGGGCGATAAAACGGTTCTCCCGCAATATTCTGGTGGGGGTGAACATTGTTCTTATCGCTGCCCTGCTGCTTGCTTATATTTCAATATATATCAATCCTTCAATAGTTTCCTTTCCGGCACTCTTCGGACTGGCTTACCCCTATATTGTTGCCGCCAATATTATCATGGCCCTCGTGTGGGTGATCTTCAGGAAGTGGCTGGCTATGGTATCTGTGTTTGTCATCGCTGTCGGCTTCGGTTATATGCACAGCTTCATCAGGTTTCGGAATCACGGTAATGAGGTACATCATGAACTTAAGGTGATGAGTTATAACGTCAGGCTCTTTAATATGTATGAAGATACCGAGAAAAACTCATACTGGAAGATGATTCAGCTGATGAAGAAGGAAGACCCGGGCATCCTCTGCATTCAGGAATACTTTGTCAGGGGCGATCCCTCAACTGCCGAACAGAAGCTCCATGACGGTCTCGGAAGCAATCTGCAGACTCATATCAAACTTGTAAAAAGCGGGGCATCAAGTTATTACGGCATAGCTACCGTCACCCGGTACCATGTCATCAACAGGGGCAACATTGTGCACCCGGGCTCATCTTCACTCACAATATTCACTGATGTGGTTGTTGACACTGACACTTTCCGGATATATAACAACCACCTGCAATCGTTCAGGCTCAGGCATATTGAAGGTAACCTGCTGAGTGAGATCGCCGGGGAGGATCCGGGCGGTTCCATGGATAATATTGCAGGTCTATACAGAAGTCTAACGGAAGGTTTTGAGAACCGTTCGATTCAGGTTGACAGGGTGAGGAGGCATATCGAAACTTCACCGTATCCGGTAATAGTGGCGGGCGATTTCAATGACACACCCATCTCATACACCTACCACCGCATGCGACGGGGGCTGAAGGATGCCTTTGTGGAGGCGGGTTATGGCGCCGGCTTCACCTACAGAGGCAAGTACCCGCCTAACAGAATAGATTATATTCTTTATAACAAAGATATCGCATGCAACGACTTTGACATCGTAAAAGTCAGGTATTCAGATCACTACCCGATAATTGCCTATTTCAGGCGCGTTGACCAAAAGGAAGCTTCGACAGATCAGCGTTCCCCCCGGAAATAATTACTGCAACATTTTTGCCGGCAAAAAGACTTTTGCTGGCAAGCACGGCAGCAAGCGGTACGGCTGATGAAGGTTCGATAATGATCTTCATCCTCTCCCACACCAGTCGCATCGCGTCAATTATCTGATCCTCGGTCACTGTGATTATATCGTCGGCATTCTGCCTGATGATTGTAAATGTTCTTTCGCAGAGCGATGTCAACAGTCCGTCTGCGATGGTTTTTGGTGGCAGAGCCGGTTGGAGTATACCTGTGTGCAATGATCTGGCAGCGTCATCGGCGATTGCCGGTTCGGCGCCGTAGATCTTTATACCGGGCAGGAGGTGCCGTGCCGCGATAGCTGTGCCGCTGAGCAGGCCGCCGCCACCGACAGGGGCGATGATGGCGTCAGCAGAAGGGTAGTCGGTCAGTATCTCCAGTGCCGCGGTGCCCTGGCCGGCGATGATATTGAAGTTATCAAACGGGTGAATAAGTGTGGCGCCGGTGCGTCTTATGACTTCGGCGGCGGCGGCCTCCCTCGATGCGAGCGTTGGCTCACAGAAGGTAATCTCCGCCCCGTATCCCGCCACAGCCTTTTTCTTTATCTCCGGCGCCGTGGATGGCATGACGATATATGCCTTTACCCCTCGGGTCACCGCAGCATGCGCCAACGCGGCAGCATGATTGCCCGATGAATGTGTAACCACACCGTTGCGACGCTGTTCATCTGTCAGATTTATTACCGCATTGGTGGCACCCCTGAACTTGAAGGCACCAACCTTCTGGAAATTCTCGCACTTGAACAGGAGGTGCGCTCCGCTGATATTATCTATCTGGCGCGATGTGAGCACCGGTGTGCGATGAATGAAGCCGGCAATCACCTCCGACGCTGCAATGATATCTGAAAAGCCGGGTATTAGCATTTATCGATTTTTAAAAGAAAAAAGAGCCCCTGCGGGCTCTCTTTTCGCGTTTTCATCATTCCTAAAATATGCTCCACGCAACGGTTACACCCGCCATAACAACGGAAACCATTGACATAAGCTTGATCAGGATATTCATTGAAGGACCGCATGTGTCCTTGAACGGATCACCAACTGTATCACCAACGATACTGGCCTTGTGGCATTCGCTTTTCTTGCCTCCGTATTTACCGCCTTCAATGTATTTTTTTGCATTATCCCATGCACCGCCTGCATTATTCAGCATGCTGGCGAGAGAAAATCCCGTAGTCATTCCACCTATAAGAAGACCAACAACACCGGGAACACCAAAAATTATTCCCGTCACAACGGGTACAATAATTGCCATAAGAGCCGGAACAACCATTTCTTTCTGTGCTCCCTTGGTAGCAATAGCAACACATTTTGCATATTCAGGTTTACCGGTGCCTTCCATAATACCTGGAATTTCGCGGAACTGGCGTCTGACTTCTTCAACCATCCGGCTTGCATTCCTTCCGACTGCTTTCATTGTCATAGCAACAAAAACGAATGTCATCATTGCCCCGATGAAAAGTCCTGCCAACAATATCGGATTGAATAATGAAATGCTGTATGCTGAAACAAAATCCCCGATGTTTGCCTGAGTAACGTCCACTGCTCTTTGTCCTGCCTCAATAGCTGCAGGTGCATGACTCTTATAAAACAGTACATCACCTATCTGTTTATAGCCATCGACACTTTTGTCAGCAAGTCTGCCAAGCCAGAGTTTTACCTCTTCCATATAAGCTGCTACAAGAGCCAGTGCAGTAAGTGCTGCCGAACCAATGGCAAAACCCTTACCCGTAGCGGCGGTCGTATTTCCTAATCCGTCAAGTGCATCTGTCCTTTCTCTTACTTCCTTAGGAAGTTCAGACATCTCGGCATTACCACCGGCATTATCCGCAATTGGTCCGAAAGCATCAGTTGCCAGGGTAATTCCAAGAGTGGAAAGCATTCCTACTGCTGCAAAACCGACACCGTAAATACCTGTTGCAAAATTGTGGAATCCGCCTGCAAGACCATAGGCAGCTATAATACCTGCAACAATTGTAAGAACCGGAACCCATGTTGACATCATTCCAACAGCCATCCCTTCAATAATTACTGTGGCAGGACCCTGCTGCGATTGTTTTGCGATACCCTGGGTAGGTTTATATCCGTCTGATGTAAAATATTCTGTGGACTGACCAATGATGACACCTGCAGCCAGACCTGCAACTGCAGCACCGAATACACCCCAGGTTATCCAGCTTGCCGCTGCCATTATTGCAAGCACACCAAGAATAAGGACAGAACTGCCCCCGGTGCCAAGAAGAAGGGCACGCAGGAGAGTCTTCGGAGATGAGTCTTCTTTTGTCCTTACCATATAAATACCTGCTATTGAAAGTAATATTCCAACTGCAGAGACCAGCATCGGAGCAATTATTGCTTTAATCTGTAAATCAGCCTGGCCTGCGATGACGGGAAGAGCAGCGCCCAGAGCTGCAGTTGAGAGTATAGACCCGGCATAAGATTCATACAGGTCTGCACCCATACCGGCAACATCACCAACGTTATCACCAACGTTATCAGCTATTGTAGCCGGGTTACGCGGGTCATCCTCGGGAATTCCTGCTTCAACCTTACCAACGAGGTCAGCTCCAACGTCAGCTGCCTTGGTAAATATTCCTCCGCCTACACGTGCAAAGAGAGCCTGCGTTGATGCACCCATACCAAAAGTGATCATTGTGGCAGTGATCTCAACAAACGCCTGGTGCTGATCAATTCCCTGCTGAACAAATGTGAGACCTAACCATTGAAGTCCCGTTGCCATATGTTCAGGAGTGAAAATAACTTTCGTGAGCAAAAGGAACCATAAAGCGATGTCAAGTAATCCAAATCCCACAACAACAAGTCCCATAACGGCACCGCTCCTGAGAGCAATCTTTAAGCCTCTGTTAAGCGATTTTGAGGCACCCCAGGCAGTCCTGTTCGATGCAAATGTTGCAGTCCTCATTCCAAGATAACCACAGAGCCCCGAAAAGAAACCTCCCGTGAGAAAGGCAACCGGCACAAACGGGTTCTGTACACCCAGATAAGCCAGGACAAGCAACAAAAGAGAAAGAATTATAAATACTTTAAATACAACAGTATACTGGCTTTTCAGGTAGGCCATAGCACCTTCCCTGACATAAGCGGCAATACTCTTCATCTTGTCCGTACCTTCTTCCTGTTTCATCATACCCTTGTAAAAGATCCAGGCAAATAACAAAGCACAGACTGCTGAAGTTGGAACAATCCAGAATAAACTACTGATCATAATCTTAGGTTTTTAGACAATTTGAGGTACAAAACTAATGAGTTTTTCTATAAAACCTAATGGGGCATGCAGTTATTGTATCTGTTTATGTCAGAGTTCAAAATTTGGCTTTTAAAGCGAAGAAAGTATCCTGAATAATAGGTATTATTGTTTTTTACCTTGCAAAGTGTACAATTCTTAATTTTGCATAGATATGGAGTACAGGCATGATTTGATTGAGGCAGCGTGGGAAGAGCGCGGGAGGCTTCAGGAAAAAGAGGTCAGGAGAGCCATTGACGATGTGATCGACGCTCTTGACAGGGGACTGGTGCGTGTGGCGGAACCAGACGGCACCAATTGGGTGGTGAACGAATGGATAAAGAAAGCAGTCATCCTTTATTTTCCCATGAAGGAAATGAAGACCACCACTGCCGGACCGCTCGAGTTCCATGACAAGATCGGTCTCAAACATAACTATGAAGAGCTGGGTGTGAGAGTGGTGCCTCATGCCGTCGCCCGATACGGCTCTTACCTCGCAAAGGGAGTCATCCTGATGCCCTCATATATTAACATCGGGGCAAGGGTTGAGGAAGGAACGATGGTTGACACATGGGCCACGGTAGGCTCATGCGCGCAGGTGGGAAAGAACGTGCATCTCAGCGGCGGGGTTGGCCTTGGCGGTGTGCTCGAACCAGTGCAGGCAGCGCCTGTGATCGTTGAGGACAACTGTTTCATCGGATCACGTGCCATAATTGTTGAAGGAGCACGCATATGCACCGAGGCGGTGATAGCCGCCGGCACAGTGATCACCGGCTCAACGAAGATCATTGATGTGACCGGCAAAAGTCCGGTAGAATACCGGGGATTTGTGCCTCCGCGAAGCGTGGTTATTCCGGGAACCTACGCCAGGGAATATCCCTCCGGAACATTTAATGTGCCATGTGCCCTTATTATCGGTAAAAGGAAAGAATCGACAGATAAAAAGACGTCCCTTAACAACGCACTGCGTGAAAATGATGTGATGGTATGACAGGTGAGTATGGCGATGATATAAGGAATGCCCTCAGGGTACTGCGTGCGGGAGGTGTTATACTATACCCCACTGATACAATATGGGGACTGGGTTGCGATGCAACCAACCCTGCAGCGGTGCGTAAGATATATGACATCAAACAGAGAGAAGACAGCAGGAGCCTGATTATCCTTGTAAACTCGGTATCCATGCTTGAAAGGTACGTCGATAATCCACCTGAGGTGGCTCTGCAGATAGCGGAGCTGTCACAGAAGCCTCTTACCATTGTCTATGACAGGGGACGCAGCCTGGCTGAAGGAGTAGCGTCTGCCGACGGCTCAGTGGGTGTGCGGATCTGCAATGACCCCTTCTGCGATGAGCTTATCACAGCCTTCCGTAAACCGCTTGTATCAACATCTGCAAATATTAGCGGAACTGACGCTCCCGCTCTCTTTGATGAGATAAGCGAAGAAATAATCACAGCAGCAGATTATGTCTGTCTATACAGACAATATGACCGAAGCAGGCTTTCGGCCTCTTCGGTCATAAAGATTTCCGGAAACGGAACTGTCAGGATCCTCAGAAAGTAACTATTTCGTCCTCACCTTACCTGACCCCGATATGGAAGCGTCAATTTTGGGATTACCCGAATACCAGACACTGCCACTGCCCGAGATATCAGCCTTTAGCATATCAGTTACATAGCAGTCACAGCTGCCGCTGCCTGAGATGCTTGCATCAAAAGTTCCGATCTTTGTTGATTCACCCTTATAACTGCCTGATCCGGAAATATCAACTTCAAGTTTGTTCATGCTTCCCGTGCCTTCCACGGTGAGACTTCCTGAACCTGAAATACCACATTCGACATTACCCATGGTCACTTCCTTCAGGTAGATCTTTCCGCTTCCGCTGATATTAATCTCAAAATCCTCGCTCTTAAGCGGATCATTAATCATTACTTTCCCCGATCCGGATACATCAACTCCGTTAAGTGCCGGCATGGTTATATGGACAATCACCTTATGAAAGCCTGTGTTCCACCAGCTGTCACGTTTGATGACAAGCTCGCCGCCTGAAACTTTTGTCTCAATTTCCTTTATATAATCCTTGTCTCCTTCAAGAACAACATTGTATCCCTGGCCCAGCGAAATATACACTTCGCCGGAAAGGCAAAAACTGACCTTATCGAAGCCGGTTACATTCCTGGTTTCCTTGTATGTGTCCTGTGCCGTTACAACTGCAGCAAACAGCAGTAATGAAATTGCGAATGACAATAATTTTTTCATGATCGGTTTTTTATGGCTTTTACATAACAAAGACGTCACTGAAAAAGTTATGCTGCATCAAACTGTAAAAATGCGGCAGATCAGTCATTTATTCCGGCAAGTCCGGAAGGCAGCGACATCTCAATGATTTTACCCCTATCGTCAACGGATATTATAAGGTCAGGATGAACAGGCACCAGGACTTCTCCTGAGGAAGTAGTCACAACAGCAATGAATTGTCCGGGGTTTTGGATTACATCTGCAATGACGCCTCTGAAACCGCTTTTTTTATCGATCAGGGTATACCCGATGAGGCCGTTGGTGTCATCCTTATGTTCTTCTTCACGGCTGGTTCTGACCTCGCATCCCCGGAGGCCGTTGACAGATTCCACGGTCAGGTAGTCATCAAACGATATTACAAGTGTGTCACGGGACGGTGAAAATGCCTCACGGGTAAAAAAGGGAACCGGTATCCCGTCTATAACGACGAATACCGGTTCACCATGTTCGGGTTCCCTGCTTATGCCACTTTCACTTCTGACAACTACGGCTCCTTCGAAACCGTATGTTTTTGTTATTCTGCCTATTGTTTTCACAGGCGGGTGGCAGGGAGTGGAGACTGTTACTCAGTCTTCTCTTTCTCTTCTGCAGTATCTTCCTTTGCCTCAGCGGCAGGAGCTTCAGTGACAACCTCAGCAGCAGGAGCTTCAGTGACAGCCTCAGCCTTAACCTCGGCTTCAGCAACAGGCTCAGCAGCTTTCTCTTCTGTCACTTCTGCGGGAGCTGCAGCGGCTTTAGCTGCTGCCTCTGCCTCAGCGGCAATAGCAGCCAGTTTCTTCGCATATTCTGCTGCCCTTGTCTCCTTGACAGCTGTCTCAGCCTCAAGTCTCTGCTTGCGTGTTTCTTCACCCTTCTTCTCAAGGCCGGATTTCTTGGCCTCTATCTTCTCTTCCTTACCTTTCAGCCATTCATTAAACCGACGGTCGGCTTCAGCCTCGTCAAAGGCACCTTTCTTCATACCATCAAGAAGGTGCTTCTTCATCATCACTCCTTTGTACTTAAGGATTGCCCTGCATGTTTCCGTAGGTTGCGCACCGTTATGCAGCCAACCCAATGCCTTCTCGAAGTTTATGTCGATTGTTGCCGGGTCAGTTCGAGGATTGTAAATACCAATCTTCTCGATGAATCTGCCATCACGTGGCGACCTGCTATCTGCTACCACGATGTGGTAGTAGGCCAGCTTTGTGCGGCCTTTCCTAGCTAATCTGATCTTTACTGACATTTAAAATTTACCGTTTTAATTAAACCTTCATTTTTTTCAATGAGGGTGCAAATATATCACAATAAATCGATGTAACAAAAATTATCACCACGTTCATGTTAATAAAAAAAATGACAGGCAAAGTACCTTTTCCGTATTTTTGTTCCCAGCGCCAACACAGCCTTATTTCCCGGAAACATGTCCTCATTTGCTCATTTACACGTACATACACAATATTCTATTCTTGACGGAGCCTCAGGAGTAAAGGCTCTGGTAAAAAGAGCAAAGGACCTCGGAATGGAAGCTCTTGCCATTACCGACCATGGCAACATGTTCGGGGTAAAAGAGTTCCATGATGCAGCTACTGCAGCCTCCATAAAACCAATAATCGGTTGCGAGATCTATGTCGCCCGCACATCACTGGAAGATAAAACCTCGGTTGAGGACCGCTCAGGGGATCACCTGATCCTTCTGGCAAAGAACCTTACAGGTTATAAAAACCTGATAAAGCTTGTCTCCCATGCCTGGATAAAGGGGTTCTATTACCGGCCACGCATTGACAAGGCTCTTCTGCGCATTCATCACGAGGGTCTGATAGCTTCATCTGCCTGCCTTGCGGGAGAGACTGCACAGGAGGTTCTCTCCGGTAATATCAAAGGTGCAGAAGAAGCCTTGCTGTCATATAAAGAGATCTTCGGCGATGATTATTATCTTGAGATACAGCGCCATGAGACCACTGACCCGACAGCTGACATTACGGTTTTTCCTCAGCAGCAGCGGGTAGTCGCCGCTTACCGCGAACTGGCAGTAAAAAATAATGTGAAGATCATTGCAACCAATGACGTTCACTTCATTATGGCAGACGAGGCAGAGGCACATGACAGGCTGATTTGCATTAATACTGCAAAAGATATTGATGACCCGAAACGACTGAGGTACACCAAGCAGGAGTATCTCAAGACCGAAGAAGAAATGCTGTCAGTATTCGCAGATATACCTGAGGCTGTGATGAACACCAGGGAAATAGCGGATAAGGTCGAATGCTATTCGCTGAACAGCGAGCCTATCATGCCTGACTTCGCCATTCCACCTGAATTTTCTGACAAGGATGAGTATCTGCGGCACCTTACAATGAAAGGAGCAGCACAGCGATGGAGTAAGATCACTCCGGAGCTGCAGGCACGCCTCGATTTTGAGCTCTCGGTCATTAAGAATATGGGGTTCCCCGGATACTTCCTTATTGTACAGGATTTCCTCAGGGCAGCACGCGAGATGGGCGTATGGGTGGGCCCGGGAAGAGGATCAGCTGCCGGCAGCGCGGTTGCATACTCGCTGAGAATCACAGACATTGACCCTATTAAGTATAACCTCCTTTTTGAAAGGTTCCTTAACCCTGACCGCATCTCTATGCCTGACATCGACATTGACTTCGACGAGGACGGCCGGGAGAAAGTCCTCAAATATGTTGTTGATAAATACGGACATGACAGAGTTGCACATATTATCACCTTCGGCACCATGGCAGCAAAGATGGCCATCAGGGATGTCGCCAGGGTGCAGAAACTGCCTCTGCCCGAAGCCATACGGCTGACCCGGCTCGTTCCGGAGCGCCCGGGCATAACCCTTGCTGCAGCTTACGATGAGGTGCCTGAACTGCTGAAGGAGAAAGAATCAAAAGAGCCCCTCGTGGCCCAGACACTCAAGTATGCCGAGGTGCTTGAAGGAAGCGTACGGCAGACGGGCGTACATGCCTGCGGAATAATCATCAGCAAGGATAACCTCTGTGAGTATGTCCCGATCTGTACTGCCAAAGACACAGATCTGTATGTGACACAGTATGAGGGCAACTATGTTGAGTCAGTGGGACTGCTCAAGATGGATTTCCTCGGACTGAAAACATTGTCTATATTGAAGGATGCCGTTGAAAACATCATTAAATCAAAGGGGATAACCATTGACCTCGATAAGCTGTCACTGAAAGACAAACGTACCTGGGAGCTGTTCAGCAACGCCGAGACGACAGGTGTGTTCCAGTTTGAATCCGTCGGTATGAAACGTTACCTGCGCGACCTGAAGCCGAACCAGATCGGTGATCTCATTGCAATGAACGCTTTGTTCAGACCGGGGCCCATGGAATATATCCCTCAGTATATCAGGCGCAAACACGGGAAAGAAAAGATCCGTTACGAGCTGCCTGCAATGGAAAAGTATCTCAAGGAGACCTATGGCATAACCGTTTACCAGGAGCAGGTGATGCTCCTTTCCCAGGAGCTTGCTGGCTTTACCAAAGGGCAGGCTGATTCGCTTCGCAAAGCGATGGGCAAGAAGAAGAAAAATATCATGGACAAGCTGAAGGTTGAGTTTGTCGAAGGATGTAAGAAGAACGGGTACGACCTGAATACTCTGAATAAAATCTGGTCAGACTGGGAGGCTTTTGCAGAATATGCTTTCAATAAGTCTCATTCGACCTGCTATGCTCTTGTTGCATACCAGACAGGCTATCTCAAAGCTAACTACCCGGCTGAGTTCATGGCCGCAGTGCTAAGCCGTAACATCAATGATATCAAGAAGATCACCGTGATGATGGAGGAGACAAAGCGGATGGGTATTGAAGTGCTTGGTCCCGATGTCAATGAAAGCCTCCATCAGTTTACCGTTAACCGTAACGGTAACATCAGGTTCGGTCTGGGCGCCATAAAGGGTGTGGGCGAGAATGCGGTGCTGCATCTTATAGAAGACAGGGAAAAGAACGGCCCCTATAAAGATATATATGACCTGGCAGAGAGAGTAAATCTCAACACGGTCAACAAAAAAATGCTTGAAGCAATGGTGGTTTCAGGAGCGCTTGACAGCCTTCCGGGTATAACCAGGGCACAGTACTTCTCTGCCGACGGCAAGGGCTCAAGCTTCCTTGAGAGCCTGATACGCTATGGGAACAGCGTCAAGAACATACGCAACAGCACCCAGCAGTCTCTCTTCGGTGAGGTCGGAGGGTTTGAGCTGGTGCGCCCTGAGCCTGCGCCCTGCCCCGACTGGTCAAAACTGGAGAAGCTAAACAAGGAGAAGCAGGTGATAGGCATCTATCTTTCATCACATCCTCTTGACGACTACCGTCTTGAAATGAACGCCTTTTGCAATGCCACCCTGGCTGACCTCCAGAACCTGAATGAGTTTGCAAACCGTGAGGTATGTGTTGCAGGTATAGTAACAGATACACGAAGCGGCGTCACCAAGAACGGCAAGCCCTTCGGAGGATTTACCCTGCAGGATTACACAGACTCATTCACCTTCCTTCTGTTCGACAAGGAATACGTATCATTCAGTAATTTTTTCAATACTGACTATCAACTACTGATAAAGGGGAAAGTGCAGGCAAGATTTTATAATCCCGACGAGCTTGAGCTCAGGATAAAAGAGATACATCTTCTCTCCGCAGTCAGGGATGACCTGATTAATTCAATCACAATAAAGGTAAAGGCAGAGCTTGTCAATCCTGAGTTCATAACAAACCTGAAGTCACTTATTTCAGAGAACCCCGGGAACAAAACACTTAAATTTCTGTTGATTGATCACGATGACAAGATCACCCTTCCTCTCTTTTCACGCAGTATCAAGGCCGGCATCACAAACGAGCTCATCGGATGGCTTGAAGATAATCCGGAGCTTGATTATAAAGTAAATTAATATCTTTACGCGGATTGACAAACGATAAAAAATAAAATATAAAATACTATGGCACAACAAGTTAACGACAAGAATTTTGATGAGGTTGTATTGAAGTCAGATAAACCGGTGATTGTTGATTTCTGGGCTGAATGGTGCGGTCCGTGCAGAATGATCGCACCGTACATTGAACAGATTGCTGAGACTTACAAGGATAAGGCTCTTGTCGTTAAATGTGATGTCGACAGCTCACCTGATGTTGCCCGCAGGTTCTCGATAAGGAATATTCCAACTGTTCTTTACTTCAAGGGAGGAGCGGTTGTTGACAAGCAGGTGGGAGCCGCCGCCAGGTCAGCATTTGAATCCAAGCTCACACCCCTTCTCTGAAACAGAATGAAAGTATGTGTTTTTGCTGCCTCAAGCAGTCGTATTGATGCTGCCTATGCTACTTCGGCAGCAGAGCTGGGCAGATCATTTGCAGCCCTGAATGTTCATGCCGTGTTTGGCGGCGGAGGTATTGGCCTTATGGGGATATTTGCCGATGAAGTCCTTGCCGGCAAAGGTGAGATAACCGGCGTGATCCCGGAATTCATGATAAAGGAAGGATGGGGTCATAAGGGGATAAAGGATATGATAGTGACGTCAGACATGTCTGAAAGGAAGAAGACGATTTTCGCGATGTCTGATGCCGCGGTAGCCCTTCCCGGAGGCGTGGGAACACTCGAGGAACTGACGGAGGTGATCACCCTCAAGCAGCTGGGCCAGTTCAACAAGCCGATAATCATCATGAACATCAACGGCTTCTATGACCACCTGATTGAGTTCTTTGAACACATGTTCAGGGGCAATTTCATCAGGCTTGAGCATAAAGACATATGGCAGATAGTCACCTCGGCAAAAGAGGTGATACCCTCCATTATTAACTATACCGGCTGGCATGCAGACCCGAAGGTTATCGCCCGGATCTGAAGCTACGGCACACGTGTTCCGACAAAAAGAATGTCATCCACCTGCGGAGTGTTACCCATCCATTCACGGATGGCTTTTTCAATCAGTATCTTCTGCTCCTCTTCCGGATAACTGTAAATCTCTGAGAGCAGACGCCTGATATTTATGCTCTTGAATTTTTTCTGGTTCTTTCCACCGAACTGGTCAGCATAACCGTCTGTGAAAATATAAAGCATATCACCTTTCCTGACTTCTACTCTGTGATTGGTGAAGTTCTTCTTGGCCTGTCCGTCAATCATCCCTATGGGGAAACGGTCAGCCCTGTAAATTGTCACTTTCCCGTCGCGTACATGATACAATGGCTGGTAGGCCCCTGCAAATTCGACATAATGCTCCAGAGTGTCATACGAGAGAAGTGAGATATCCATTCCGTCACGAACAGCTTTCTGGCTCCTCTGCAACAGGGCATGAACAACCTCAATGTTCAGACGGTCAAGTATCTCTGACGGCCTTTTGACCCCGTTTTCCTTCACTATCTTATTGAGCGAGTTATGCCCGATAATTGACATGAATGCACCCGGTACGCCATGCCCGGTGCAATCTACAGTGGCAATGAACTGTTTTAAACCGCTGTCATACATCCAGTAAAAATCACCACTGACAATATCCTTTGGGATGAACAGTACGAAGGTGTTGTTGAAGTAATTTTCCGGAGGAAGCATGGCCGCCTGGATCCTTTCAGCGTACCTGATGCTTGCAGTGATATCCCTGTTTTTCTCTTCGAGCTCAATACTTTTGCTTACCACTTCAGCAGTCCTCTCCTCCACCTTCTCTTCAAGTACCTCCTTCTCTCTGAGCAGATTACGTTCACGGCGCCTGATATACAAATAAATACTGCCGATCAGGGCAGAGATGCATAGTATAATAAAATAAGGCGACAGGTAGAATGCCGGTTTGATGGTAAATCCGATCTCAATCGGTTTTTCATTCCAGTATCCGTAGTTGTTCGAAGCCCTGACCTTAAAGACATATTTTCCCGGGCTCAGCGCCTGGTACGAAGCTCGTGTCTGATCAGTGGTTATCCAGTCCTCGTCATTACCTTCAAGCATATACTGATATTTAACCGCTTCCGGGTTGACGAGGCAGATGCTCAGAAAGTCAAATATGATCCCTTTCTTTTGATTGTGTGAAAGCTTTATACCATCATACATCGGGAAGGTTTCATAATTAACCTGCGTTCTCCAGATATGTGTGGCAGGTTCCGTGATGACAGGAGGGAACTTTAAAGGATTCAGTCTGATAGCTCCGTTGGAGGTGCCGAACCACAAATCGCCGTTCTTATCCCTGAAGGAAGCGTTTGGCCTGGTCTCTATTCCCGTGAAGCCATCCTTTTCAGTGAATGACGAGATCCTGCCTGTTACAATATCATACCTGTTAAGGCCGAGGTTTGTTCCGATGTACAGGTTCCCTTCGCTGTCCGGCTGCAGCAGGTTGATTGAATTCATCAGCAGACCGTCTGTCACGGTCAGCCTCTTCCAGGCTGTATCAGCCCTCAGACCGTAAAGTCCGTCAATAGTTCCCACCCAGATTGTTCCGTCAGGCGTTTCAGTGATGCATGCCGGCCCGACGTCAGCGCCAAAGTCAACAGATGTGAATGTCTTGCTGCCGGGAAGATGTCTTGTGAGACCGCCGCGCTCCTCAGTGCCGATCCACAGGAATCCCCTGCTGTCATAGAAGAGTGAAGTGATGTTGCTGACTGAATGACCGTTGAAATGAGTATAAGTCGTATCTTCCTTTTTCTTTTCATTCCATCGGATAAGTGCAGCATCAGTGCCCAGCCACAGATTATTTGACGCGTCAGTTTCCATGGCAAATATCCTGCGTGACTGAAGCTTGGAATTCAATGCAAGGTCAAACCTGTAGTTGTCTTCTTTGAGGTCATACCTGAAAACCTCATCATTTGAGTTCGCAATCCATACATTGCCATTTCTGTCAGGCCTGATGATATTTATCCGGCTGCCTTCAAGGTTGGAAGGGAAGCCGGTAAGCTTTATGCGGTTACCTTCTTTTCGTTGCGGATTATAAAGCGAAAGTCCCTTTTGCGTTCCAAACCAGTAGCGGCCGGTTGCATCCTGGGCCAGGGTGGATACATCATTCGACGGAAGGAACCCTGGCGCAGGGTACGAAATGAAGTGATCTCCCTTATAGATGAAGAGACCTGCATCCCTGTCGGCAATGAGGATATTCTTTTCCTTATCCTCGATCATACTCAGGATATGCTGCGCCTGCAACCCATTGCCCGGGTTGTAAACAGTAGTTCCGTCATCTGAAAAAACTGTAATTCCCCCCCGGCTCTCCCAGTCCTCCATTGATGAAACCCAGATGTTGCCCCGGTAGTCTTCAGTGATATATGTCACAAAATTGCCCCACAGACCGTTCCTGGTATCGTACATGTGTATGTCCCCGCTCCCGCTGCCAAGCTTGTAAAGCCCCCCGTTATAAGTCCCGAACCACTTATTGCCCTTTGTATCTTCAAACATGGTGGTTGTCTGGAAGTACCTGGGAAGACCTTCGGGATTATAGGAGTTAAATCTGTCACTTGCAGGATCATATTTCTTGATACCCATATCGGTTATGCAGTAGAGGTTTCCGCCGCGGTCAGTGTAGAACCCGAAGGCATAATTGCTCAGGCCCTGTCGTCCGAGGTATTGCTGACCGGTCATTATGCTGAAATGCGGATCGGGATAATCAAGCCTAAGTGCCCCGCCGAGAGATGTTGCTACCCAGATCGATCCTTCATATTCCGTAATGGCAGTGACGTCGCCGGTAAGGCTGAGGACAGGATTGACCCCGCTGTTGATCCTGGCAGAATCAATGCCTATGAATATAGATGGAGAGAAAGAGATACGCCTGAAGGCATCATCTTCAAAAAGTGACATGCCACCACCGATATGCCCGAGCCAGATCCTGCCACGGCTGTCGAGGCAGATACTTTTTACTCCCCCCGGGGCCATGCTGTCTGAAGTAGAAAAATTCTCAAACCTCAGTCCGTTAAAACGTGTGGCTCCGCTGCCGGTACCAAGCCAGATGAAATCATTGGCATCCTGCAAAACAGTATAGACTTTTGAAGCGCTGAGCCCCTCTTTTGAACCGTAATGTTCAAAATAGTAATTCTGCCCTGAAGCATTGCGGGGAATGATAATAAACAAAAGAAACAGCCATGCTATTAAAGTAAATGAAGAAACTTTGTAATAGCTGCTTCTTACCACCATCAGGCTATTTCTTTATGAAGAAGAACGTTCCGTCTTCATCCTTGAGCCCGGTAATTTTTCCAAACTTTGGCTTCTGCTGGTTGTTCAGTGAAACAGCCTTGGTGACCTGCGAAACGATCTCTTCAATAGAGATACAGGTTTTCGGGTTACCTTTCAGAGCATTAACAAAAGTGCGGGTGAATTGTGAATCGTCAACTGCCAGCTCATAACCGGCAGATGAAAATACCTGGCTCGATTTGAACTGTGTGGCGCGCCAGTCAGCACAGTTGCGCAGCTTGATATCTGATCTCATCGCCTGGTAGAAGCTGGGGCCCGACTCGCAGGCATCAGTGATGACAAGAACGTGGGTGAGATAATTCATGTATGCCTCCATCGAAGCTCTGAGGGTCGTCATGCTGTAATAGGTGAATTCCTCATCGCGCCGGGCATCAACAGGTATCCAGTATCCAACATCATTGATGAATTTCCCGTGACCGGCAAACCATATGACAAGCGATTTGATCTGCTTTGCCCTGACCTCATCACGGAGATCAATGGAAAAAAACTTCTCCATTTGTTCCTTCGTCTGGTTACGCAGCCTCCGTATCGGAAGGACCTGGTAATTTTCCTCAAGCACACCTGTGATCAGGTTAGCATCCTTGGGAGGGCCCTGCAGGGCAGCAAAATTCTGATAATCGCTGTTCTCAATAAAGATGACAAGCGTATTGCCCATCGGGTTCGTTTCAGAGATGGTAGTTCCGTTGCGGTTCAGAACGTAATCCCTGATTGTACGGTTACCGTACCTGTCTTCAACAAGAATGGTGATCTTGTCATTATTCCTTATATCAATGCCCTTGGCAATAAAGGCGGGATTAAGATTATCCTGCGAGAACTGTGCACTGATGTTTTCAATCTTTACCGATCTGATAAGGTTCTGATCCGTCACTTTACCTTCGATATCGATACGGGTTGCCATGCTGTCGATCATCAGAACATCATCCCCGATCAGATAAGGGGCTAGGATCTGTATCTCGGGGGGATCGACCTCCGTACGCCTGATATGGTATGTGAGTACGCTTTCATTGTCATACACATCGCGTGCAACTATCCTGAGTACTTCGTCCGGTGGTATGCTCACCTCGGCAGAGAATGGTATTGAGCCGCTGCGTGTTTCATACTTCACTGGTATGTCGTTGATTGAGAACTCGGCAAGAAGACTCTTGTCTGCTATTCTGCCTGCCACCAGAACACTGGTGCGGTCAAAGCCCAGCTCTATCTCGCGGCCCCCGACAATTGTCGGGGTCTCAATGGAGATCTCAGGACTGCCTGACTCACGGTTAATAATGAATAATCTGTCATTGGCCTCAGAAAGCATCTTCTTTGTCTGAGATTTCTCCTCATTCATGGCAATGACTTTCGTATAATCGGCGGCAGCCTTCTCGAAATCGTTGATTTCCTCGTAGGAATGAGCGCGTTTCAGATATACATCAGGCTGGTACTGGTCAAGGGTAAGGGCTTTGGTAAAGTCATTGACAGCGGCGAGATGCTGATTAAAGCTCTGGTAATATGTCCCCCTCCTTATATAATGATATTTGTTGGCAGGTTCAAGCAGTATCGCCGTGGAGATGTCGTTTATGGCTGAGGGGAAGTCAAGCCTGGCCTCATAGGCCTGGGCACGTGTGAGATATGCATCAACTGACTTCGTATCCTGCTGCATCACCATATTGCATTGTCCGAGAGCGCTGTTGATATCACCCTGGCGGATAAGCACCCTGGCCAGTTCAAGACGGGCTATGGAAAGGGTCTTGTCCTTGGTGACAGCCTTTTCAAGCTGCCGCCTGGCAGTGAGATCATCATTCATTTTCTGGAAGATGATGCCCTGATAATAATAGTTCATGGCATCGTCTCTCATCTGGAGAGCAGTGTCTGACGTTGCCAGGGCACGGTCCCACAGTTCCATGCCTATCAGTGATACTACCTTCTCGGTGTAGAGCCTGCCGTTACGGAATTCAGCCTTTATCGCCTTTTGAATGACGGAAACAGCCTCGGCATAATACTTCTTTTTCTCCTCAGGAGCTATATTTTCTGCCGCTGCCAGCTTGTTGCACATACGGCTGAGATTGTAAAGTATACCCGTATCATCAGGCACAAAACTGACTGCCCTCTTTAAGTCATCATAGGCAAGTCCGAAGTTGCCTGTCAGTTCATATGCCCTCGCTCTCTGAACATAACCGTCAGCAGAGGAGGGTGCTTCATCTATGGCGCGGGAGAACTGTTCAATGGCATCATCAAACATGTTGTTCCTGATGAACTCCTCGCCGGCTTTCAGGTACTTGCGTGCTGTCTGTCCGCTAACAGCCAGACCAGCAACAAAAAGAAACAATACAAGAACTGAAAATCCTCGCTTCATGACTTTCACTCATTTTTACAAATTGGGATTCAAAAATACGAATATTTAATTATTAACAAATAAAAGCAGTTATTAACAACAGTTATACGAAGTTTTAATGAAAATGATACATGATTTCCAGAATACTTTTTTCGAAGGGAACGGAATGTGCGGGAATAAATCCCGGGAAGGGATCCGGCACCCCTTCTCCGAAGTTCATTTTACCTGTGAACCGGCGTGCCTCATCCCACAATCCTGACTCAACAAAGGATCTGATAATGAATGCCCCACCCTCAACGAGCAGGGACTGCACCCCCATATCATGGAGGGCCCTGAGAACATCACCGGCAATAGTTTGACCTTCACTAAGTTGAATAACATTTACCCCTGGAAGAGATATCTTTTCATTTCGTGTAAAAAGCATGACCCGGGCAGTCTCTTTAAACACTTTTGCGTTCTGGTCAATATCTCCGCTGCGGCTCACGATGATCCTTGCCGGGTTCCTTCCTTTCCAGAGACGCACATCAAGTGACGGATTGTCGGTTCGTATCGTTGCACCGCCGGCGAGAATGGCATCCTCGGATGCTCTCCAGCGATGAACGAGGATGCGTTCAGTCCTGCCTGTTATCCAGTGAGTTTCCGCAGCATCGCCGGGCTTCCTGACAAGGTCTATGAAGCCGTCCGCGCTGCGTGCCCATTTCAGAATGACGTACGGACGCTCTTTCTCATGCCAGGTAAAGAAGCGGCGGTTGACCTCACGGCACTCTTCTTCTGCAACGCCGCCAACCACTTCTATCCCGGCCTGACGCAGTTTTTCCATGCCCCTGCCGGCAACCTGCGGGCTTGTATCCTCTGTCCCTACCACCACCCTGGGGATACCGCTTCTGATAATAAGATCAGCACAGGGAGGAGTGCGCCCATGATGTGAGCATGGCTCAAGACTGACATAAAGGGTTGAACGGGACAGAAGGCTTTTATCATCCACGGCATTTATGGCATGAACCTCGGCGTGCGGTGTCCCGGCCTTCAGATGATACCCTTCACCTATGACCCTGCCGTCATGTACTATTACAGAGCCGACGAGAGGATTGGGAGAGGTGTTGCCCTCGGCTCTCCTTGCCAGATCAAGACAGCGATGCATAAAGATCAAATCATCGGGATGAGCCATAAGTGCAATTTTCTATCTTTAAATCATGGCCGAAAAGTTACAAACAATAAGCGAATTACTTCATTTAATCTCCGATATGCTTGCACGGATATGGCCACGTGAGGAAGCCGAGGCCATGGCAGCCTCTGTCATAAAGGAATACACCGGCATGGACCGTGCCCGGCAACTGGCCTTTGGCAGCGTGAAAACCGAAAGCAATACTGCCGGCAAAA
Source organism: uncultured Bacteroidales bacterium (assembly GCA_963849945.1). GTDB lineage: Bacteria > Bacteroidota > Bacteroidia > Bacteroidales > VadinHA17 > SR-FBR-E99. The sequence continues at coordinate 59,004 of CAWKJD010000019.1, forward strand.
TTATGTCGGCAGCGCACAGAGCTTATAAAGGAGAGCCCCTGCAGTATATATTCGGCTATACCGAATTCTGCGGCCACCGTATCGGAGTGGAGCCCGGGGTTCTTATTCCGAGACCCGAGACTGAAGAAATGACATTGCTTATTATCAAAGAAAACCCGGGTTTCTCCGGCACAGTTACTGACCTTTGTACCGGATCAGGATGCATAGCAATAGCCCTGTCGCTGGCTTTTCCGGACGCAACAGTCTATGCTACGGATAATTCTGCAAAAGCCTTACAAATTGCAGCACGCAATGTTTCTGCTTCCGGCGCCTCCGTGCTGGTGTCAGCGGCTGATGTCCTGACACAGGAGCCCTCATCAGTGCCTCAAAGCAATATCATAGTGAGCAATCCACCCTATGTTACTGAGAAAGAGAAGAAGGCAATGCAGATAAATGTGCTTGACCATGAGCCGCATGAGGCCCTCTTTGTGCCTGACGCTGATCCTCTGCTCTTTTACCGGCGTATAGCGACAATAGCTGATACGGTGCTTGCTGGCAATGGCTGTATATGGCTGGAAACGAATGAATTATATGCGCATGAAACGGCCCGGCTTTTCCGTCGTGACATCTACCGGACTGTGAAAGTTATTGAAGATATAAGAGGGAAGCCAAGATTTGTTAAAGCTGAAAAAAATGGATGAAAAGAACGAAAAGGAGGACCTCCTGCAGAGAGCTCAGCAGATATGCTCCGGAAGGGAGTATTGCATAAGTGATATCACCTCACTCCTTGACAGATGGGGCGCTAAAGACGAAAAAACAAAATCGCGGATCATAAACAAGCTCATTGAGGACAAATTTATTGATGAGGCTCGTTACTGCAGGGCATTCGCAAGAGATCACTTCACCTATAGCCAGTGGGGCAAAGTGAAAATCACCATGAGCCTTAAAGCCAAAAAAATACCTGCAGCTGCCATATCATCGGGACTGGAAGCAATTGAGGAGGGAGAATATCTTGCCCTCCTGAAGAAGATAATTGAGGACCAGCAAAAAAGAATAAAGGCGAAGAACAGATATGATCTGAAGGGAAAGCTTCTGAGATATGCACTGGGGAAAGGCTTTGAAAGTCATCTTGTTTATGATGCCATAAACTCGATGTTCAGCGAGTGAATCTCAGAATAATGCCATCCATAACGCCCTGAGAAAAGGGTAAAAGGCAAAGATTGTCATCACTGATGAGGTCAGCGCATCAAACCATGCTATCTGCTTCAGCCAGCGGTCTGTAACCAGTGTCCATATTCCAAAGGTAATACGCATAATCAGCTGAAGCACAAAGAAGAGAAAAACCCTGAGAGAGGCGCTGTTCATCTGCAGCGCTTCATCAACACGTCCCCTGATGATCAGCGAAAAAGCATGTGAAAGTCCGCATGAAGGACAGGGCTCTCCGGTCAGCTTCTCATGAATGCAGACAACGGGATAACTGTTCGCATCGGGTGAATAAAAAGCGGAGTAACCCATGATTAACAGGATCACTCCGGCAAATATAACGTTGACAGCAAAATACGCCCTCCGGGCAGCTGTATGGTTCACTTCTTAATCTCGATGTCCACCGTTGTCTTGGCCTTTACGGTGTCAGGGGCACCTTCCAGCTCCTCAAGCTTGTTTTCAAGATCAGGATTACTGGTTGAGGCTTTGATATGAACACTGTCCTTACCGTCATTCACACGTATAGTGATTTCCTTATCACCAAACTCCTGCTCGATGTCATTGGTAACACTCTTGACGGTTTTTTCGATTTCCGAAGCCCAGTTACCTGATTTGTCGGCAATCTTACCTATCAGGAAAATCTGAGATGACGAGATCATGAGAGCTATGATGCCGACAACAAGGCCTCCGACAAGTACACCATGGTTATTACTGGGCCTTGAGAGACCTATAATTGCCAGAATAATGGCAATAACCGCCGGTACAACTGCCAGTAAGCCGACACAGGGTATCACCGCCATCAGGAATGCTATAATGCCTGTCACGAGTGCTCCCACACCCAATCCAGACTGCTGTTTGCTCTTTTCTTCTTCCATTGGTTCAAGTATTAAGTATTCATTATTTTCTTATGAGGATATCTCTTGTATCCTGTTCTAAAGACGTAACCGGAACCTCAATGATGCGTCCGACTTCTGAATTATTTTTAAAAAAAATAAAGGTAGGTACTCTTTCAATTCCCAGCACCGGATAATCGGCCAGCGGTGCAACTTTATTTATGTCCACCCCGATAAACCTTATCTTTTCTTCCGGGAACCCCCACAAATCTACGATTTTCATAAATCTCGGAACCTCTCGCCTGCTGTCAGGGCACCAGGTTCCCAGAACAATTGTAATTGAATAATCACTTATATCGGTTTGTTTCAGTTCGTCTATGATTTTCTGGTCAGGTATGTATCCGTCATAGCCTTCGAGATACCATGATGAATAAGGCTGCTCACGGAACCTTGCAGGATTGATATCGCCAAGCAGCCAGGTGGAGGCATCACGGAAGTCCCACACATGGTCCTTCATCTCATCAGTCACGGCGGGCTGTGATGGCGGCGCCGGGGCTGTTTCTGTTGTTGCTGTCTTTGATGACCTGCATCCTGACAAGGCCATGGCGATAAGTATGATTAAAATAAGAGTCTTTCTCATATAGTCTGAAGTAATATTGACAGTATCTGTTTTGCTGTTTTGGCTACCGATGTACCCGGACCGAAAATCGCTGCCACACCGGCATCATACAGGAACTGATAATCCTGTGCAGGGATGACCCCGCCAGCTATGACAAGAATATCATCGCGGCCCAGTTTCTTCAGTTCGGCTATTACCTGCGGGATCAGCGTTTTATGTCCGGCCGCCAGGCTTGAAACACCAAGCAGGTGCACATCGTTCTCGACAGCCTGGCGTGCAGCTTCTGCCGGAGTCTGGAACAACGGCCCGATATCAACATCAAATCCGATGTCTGCATAGCCCGTCGAAATAACCTTGGCACCGCGGTCATGACCGTCCTGCCCCATTTTGGCTATCATAATGCGGGGCTGACGACCGGCTTTGGCAGCAAACTCTGCAGCCATGGCTTTAGCTTCCACAAAATCAGAGTCAGACTTATACTCTGATGAATACACTCCTGAAATTGTTCTTATCACAGCTTTATATCTCCCTGCTATTTTTTCACATGCGTACGATATCTCACCGAGCGTGGCTCTCTTTGATGCCGCATCCACAGCCAGTTCAAGGAGGTTACCCTCGCCCGTCTCAGCCGCTCTGGTTATGGCATCGAGAGCCTTCTGGCACTCTTCTTCGTTACGTGAAGCCCTGAGTTGTTCAAGCCTCTTCAGCTGAGCGTCACGCACTGCAGTATTATCCACCTCAAGTATCTCCAGAGGTTCCTCTTTCTCAAGACGATATTTATTGATGCCCACAATGGTCTGGGCTCCTGAGTCAATTTTGGCCTGCATCCTGGCAGCAGCCTCTTCGATCCTCATCTTGGGTATTCCCAACTCAATGGCTTTCGCCATCCCGCCAAGCCCCTCAACCTCCTGTATCAGTTCCCAGGCCTTATGCGCAATCTCATCAGTCAGCGTCTCGACATAATATGACCCTGCCCACGGGTCAACAGACCTGCAGATATTTGTCTCTTCCTGGAGAAAGATCTGTGTGTTTCGTGCTATCCGTGCAGAAAAATCAGTAGGCAGGGCAATTGCCTCATCAAGAGCGTTGGTGTGGAGGCTCTGTGTATGTCCGAAGGCAGCTGCCATAGCCTCTATACATGTACGTCCCACATTATTGAAGGGGTCCTGCTCGGTAAGGCTCCATCCTGAGGTCTGCGTGTGGGTGCGCAGTGCAAGCGACTTCGGATTTTGAGGATTAAAGTCACTTACGATCTTAGCCCAGAGCATGCGTGCAGCCCTCATCTTGGCTATCTCCATGAAGAAATTCATACCGCTGGCCCAGAAGAAAGAGAGCCGCGGGGCAAAATCATCAATCTTAAGACCGGCATTAACACCGGTGCGAAGGTACTCAAGCCCGTCGGCCAGGGTGTATGCCAGCTCGATGTCTGCCGTGGCACCGGCCTCCTGCATATGATATCCCGAGATAGAGATGGAATTGAATTTCGGCATCTTCGCAGAGGTGTATCTGAAGATGTCTGCAATAATCCGCATTGAGAAGGCAGGCGGATAGATATATGTATTGCGCACCATGAACTCCTTGAGAATATCATTCTGTATGGTACCCTGCAGCTCTTCAAGCTTCGCCCCCTGCTCCAGTCCTGCTACGATATAGAATGCCATCACAGGCAGCACGGCACCGTTCATGGTCATTGAGACAGACATCTGGTTCAGGGGTATCTGGTCAAAGAGTATTTTCATATCAAGGACCGAGTCGACAGCCACTCCGGCTTTACCCACATCGCCAACAACGCGCTCATGATCAGAATCATAACCACGGTGGGTCGCAAGATCAAATGCCACCGACAGGCCTTTCTGGCCTGCAGCGATGTTTCTCCGGTAGAATGCATTGGATTCCTCTGCCGTGGAGAAACCGGCATATTGCCTGACGGTCCATGGCATCATGGCATACATTGCAGAATAGGGGCCGCGAAGGTACGGCGGTAATCCTGCAGCATAACCGAGATGCTCCATGCCGTGCAGGTCATCCTGGGTATAGACACTCTTGACATTAATATGTTCAGGAGTTTCCCAGTGAGCAACAATACCATTCTCCCTCTCCCACTTCTGAATGTTCTTTGAAGGCGGTGTCACCCTGTCAATATCATGCTGCGAATATTTTGGTCTCTTAGTCATCTCCTGTCAGTTTATTCCCAGTATCCTGTTAAACATCTGAAGCGTCTCAAGCAGATTTGAACGTACACTGATGAAGTGTTCCAGTCCTTGAGCTTTCAGTACTTCGATATTCGGAGGGTTTCCTGCAACAACAACAACAGCCTTTTCCTTTGCCAGTGAGAAAATATCATGAGCCACGAGCGCATAATCATCATCTGAACTGCATATCACAATTATGTCAGCTTTTGCTTCCAGCGCAGCCTTCACGCCTTCGGAAGCTGTTTCAAAACCGTTATTATCTTTCACCTGGTATCCTGCACAGGCAAAAAAGTTGGTTGAGAACTGGGCCCTGGCCCTGCGCATAGCCGGGTTGCCTATGGTGAGCATGAAGGCAAGTGGTCTCCTGCCTGAACGCTCCGTGGCTAGTCTGAGCTTCTCAAACTCTTCTGCTCCTCTGGATGGAATGATACGTTTCACCTGGTCATCCGGAGACTGGTTGTCGTCATTGAACAGCCTGCCTGCATCAGCCCTCGGAGCATTCTGTTCCCTGAAGTCGGGATACTGGTTCGTACCGAGAAGAATCTCACGGCGCTTGCCGACATCGCTCCTGCGTGATGCCGATATTGTGTTTATTTTATTCTGGATAACACCTTTCTGCATCGCCGCAAGGAAACCCCCTTCGTTTTCCGTTTCACGGAAGATTTTCCAGGCCTCCCCGGCTATCAGCGATGTCAGTTCTTCGATATAATAGGACCCTGCGCCCGGATCTGCCACCTTATCGAGGTGAGACTCTTCCATGAGAAGCAGCTGCTGGTTACGGGCTATCCGTTCCGAGAAGTTATCAGGCTCTCTGAATATGACGTCGAACGGTTCGACAGTGATTGTGTCAGCGCCTCCCGTCACTGCAGCCATCGCCTCGGTCTGTGTGCGGAGCATGTTAACAAATGGATCATATAAAGTCTTGTTCCATCTGCCCGTGACTGAATGTATATGCATCAGGGTGCTTGCATCATTGTGCGGCCCGTATCCTTTCACAATGACAGCCCATAACATCCTTGCAGCTCTCAGCTTGGCGATCTCAGGAAAGAAGTCCGGACCAATGCCGAAGCTGAAGCCGATCTTAGAGGCTGCATAATCAGGTTTGAGGCCCTTTGAGGTGAGGTACGCCATATATTCGTTACCAAGTGACAGGGTATATGCCAGCTCAGTGGCAGGTCCTGCACCCGCGTTGCTGAACAGGGTACCTGAAGGCTGAACACATCGAAGTCCGGGAAGTGATTCGGATTCTGTAACAATGTCAGCGAGATATTCAAGCCCTTCCTCCACAGTAACGCACAGTTTGCCGTTGGCCATAAGTCTGCCCAGGGGATCAGCGGCGATGCTGCCATGAACATTGTTCATGTCAGTGTGCGACGCCCACAATGCTGACTCAAGGGCTGCAAAAAGCTCCCTGGCTCTCCCCGCCGAAACGAAGTTAATCTCCACGCTCTCACAGTGTATTCCATTGAGCAACAGAGATATATTTTCCACATTGATTGTCTCAGGGTCCGCGATAATGAAACCAAGAGATGTGACGCCCTTCATCAGGAGATCCAGTGCCCTGAGGTTGGCTTCATGGTAATCCCTGACCGTGATGTTCTGTCTTACAAGCCAGGTGTTGTCAGAGATTTTATTCCCTCTTACGTAGGGATAATCGCCCGGAAGAAATCCCTTATGCTGAAGCCTGGCAAGGTCTTCCTGTCTGTAAAAAGGCATGACCTCTATTCCGTCACGGGTCTTCCAAACAAGTTTTTTCTTAAAATCAGCACCCTTAAGATCGGCAGTGACTTTCTCCATCCACCTGTCAGTGGAAACGGGCGGAAATTTTTCAAACAGTTTCTCTTTCTTAATCATTAAGTGAACAACTCGTGTATCTGCAAATTAACCGGTTTTTAAGCCTTAGAATCATGCTTTTTGTCATGAAGGATCACTGGCTTCCCCGAACTCCATCGATGATGGCTCACTGGCTTCCCCCGAACTCCATCAGGTAAGCCTTGATAAACTCATCGAGGTTACCGTCAAGGACAGCCTGGGCATTGCCGGTCTCATAGCCCGTTCGCAGGTCCTTAACAAGCTTATATGGGTGAAGTGTATAGGAGCGGATCTGTGATCCCCATTCGATTTTTTTCTTTGATCCTTCGACTTTGGCCTGTTCTTCCATCCTCTTTCTCAGCTCCATTTCATAGAGGCTTGATCGCAGGAGGCGGAGGGCGTTCTCCTTGTTTTGTCCCTGCGAGCGTGACTCCTGGTTTTCAATGACGAGGCCTGTGGGGGCGTGGCGAAGCCGGACTGCTGTCTCGACCTTGTTGACGTTCTGCCCGCCTGCGCCTGATGAGCGGAATGTCTCCCAGGTGATGTCATTTGGATTTATCTCAATGACGATATCGTCATTGACCAGGGGTGCCACGAAGACTGATGCGAAGGTTGTCTGTCGTTTGCCCTGTGCATTGAACGGTGATATACGCACCAGGCGGTGAACGCCGTTCTCGCTCTTCAGGAAGCCGTATGCGTTCTCTCCCTCAAACTCGAGGGTCACGGTTTTTATCCCAGCCTCATCGCCTGGCTGGAAGTATGCTTCAGTGATTTTGTATCCGTTTTTCTCTCCCCACATGAGGTACATCCTCATGAGCATCTGTGCCCAGTCGTTGCTCTCCGTGCCGCCGGCGCCTGCGTTGATCTTAAGGACGGCTCCCAGCTCATCCTCCTCACGTCTGAGCATATTACGCAGCTCAAGTTTTTCGACCTCAGTGAGGGTTTTCTCATATTGCTGTTCGATCTCCTCTTCGGTCACCTCGCCACCCTTAAAGAAATCATACAGTACCAGCAGGTCTTCCACTGCGGTGTTGACTTTATCAAAAGCGTTCGTCCAGCTCTTCACCGAGGAAATCTCTTTGAGCAGCTCCTCAGCTTTTTTCGGATCGTTCCAGAAGCCGGGATCTTTGGTCAGTTCCTCTTTCTCTGTTATTTCTTTATGTCTGCCGTCGATGTCAAAGATACCTCCTCAACGCATCGCGGCGTCCTGTAATGTCTTTTATCTGGTCGTTGTTAATCATTGTGTGTTTGTTTGCGGCAAAGATAAGAAAAAGCATGGAGCCCGGAGCATGGAGCATACATGCTGGCACCCCGTAACGACGCCCAGCCTGGGCGTCGTGCGTGCCTCCATAACAAATGGATAATTATTAACAATCGCGAAGCGATCGCAGCTTTATAGAAAACGGCGACAGAATTGATTGTTCGACCCCGCCGGGGTCGCAGGATTTTTTAAATGCTAATCTGTCTACAAAGCTATGATCCCTCCGGGATCATGCATTTGTATGACATGCATGGTTTGTATCCGGATTGATCATCGTAGAACTTGTCCCGCACAGCGGGATGATCTGATTATTGTAGAATTGTTATCGGTTTTCTATCTGATCTTCGTAGATGATCAAATAATATCCGTAGTAATTATTTGATGGTCTACGAATCCTTTCTGGTTTTTATGACATTTTCTACAGTAATTTGATGGTCTACGATCATCTATCTGTTGGCATAAAGAAAATGTTTCTCTGCCTCACTAAGAAATTGCGCGTAGCGCATAAGGTATTGTAGAAGCTCAGACCCATCTGACCTTCAGACCTAATTTACCTTATACCCGGCAAATGACCCTGTACCAGTCTGGGTAGCGATTCCTGTAATAAATGACAACACTGACAGGTATCTCCCTTTACTTAATCTTGATCGGTGACAGACCTTACCGTTATCGTAGTTCCGGCACTAATCTCAATCTGCAATCTATCTCATAAAGAGCTAATATTAACATACAATAGAAACTTCCCTTGAACCACCACACCATCTGCATGATAAGAAACATTAAAAGTGTAAATCCCATCTGCAGGTGCAATAAAAATCCCTAGTACTGGTATTATAAACCCCCTCCAACATTAAGATCCGGATGTGTGCATAAGTCAAATATAACATCAGTGTTAATTAGAAGTGATTGTCGAAATGATATTTCTTGCTCTGAATGCAACGATTGAATCAAGGCGAACATTATTACCATCCTCTATTGTGAGGGTTTTTGTTTCAAGTTCATATGAAAGTTTCTGATTATCCGTATCAAAGCAGGATCACCCGGATCGCCTTTATCGCCTTTAGGTCCTGCAGGACCCATCGGGCCTGCCTCTAACGATTTCCCGGCATACAGTGCATAGGGCACAGCCATGAACTGCATCGTGCCCATTTCCATGAAATTATTCTCGAACTTGACCTCAACCTTCAGATAATGATTTGCTGTCGACCATTCTATTCCTGCAAAAGTGCCGATTACCGGATCACCCTTGCCTATAACCAGTGAAAAGACCCCGTATCGAGACGTGATTACATCAGTGAACACCTCCTGATATACTTCAGTGCCAGTCGGAGATCCACTTAGTATGGTGAACCTGACTTCAATATCGGTATTGACTATCTCTTTGCCATCCTTATCCCGGGCGACAGCCTGATAATTTATACCGCCGGGAACAGTACCCTGACCGGAGGCTGTCTCTCCCCCTGCCAGAAAAATCCCTGTAATCATCAACAGAAGAGAAATAACCCTTTTCATATCCTTTTCTTTACAGTTTATCAATCTTAAATGACCTGTCTATGACACCGTCAGAACTCCATACCCTTATCACGTAGATCCCCTTTGCATATTTCTTAAGATCAATCGGAAGGATTACGCTATGCACAGATGAATACTCCTTTTCATCCGTATACATAACAGCACCGGGAAGGTTTGTGATAATTATATAATAATGTCTTCCCAGTACGCCGTACATCCTGACATTAAACATATAATCTACTGTCTCAGTCACAGGATTTGGGAAAAAATCCACTCCGTTACCTTCCCTTACAGGATAATCGACAGGGGGTATAAAACGAGGCTGCTGGAAACCCTGTGTAAGGATGTAAATATCAGGAAGTGTTATTTCCACAGCGGTCTCTCCGACAGTCTGCTGGTAAGATATCCCGTCCTTAACCGGTTCGACGCTTGCGGCTGGCACCAGCACCTGGTGCGATAGCTCATAAGCCTTCTGTGAATAAGAGAATGAGCACGCAAGTGCCAGTATCAATACTGTAAACAATCCCTTCATATCAGACCCTGAATAATCAAAGCCAAAAATAACACTTTTTAAATTGAATTACGTCTCTCAAGAATGAGTTTCAGGTTTTTGAGAGGCTCAACCATCCTGAAAACCAGCGCAAGGACTATGCCGGTGATGAGTTCCGCTGCAGCTGCAACGATCCACGGTACCTCAAGAAGCTTCATGAATCGGCCGACAGCAAATGTCAGTAAAAGCATCAGAATAAAGAGAAGTACCCTTCTTAATGTAATCATCCTTACCATGGTTTTTTCAACAGCGATCATGCAAGCCAGGGCGATGGTCATCTGGGTACAGAATGCAGTAAAGGCCGCTCCTGAGACAGAAAAAGAGGGAATGAGAATCAAGTTCAATACAATATTTAGCAGCATTCCTCCCAGGGTTATCGCTCCGAGGAGTTTCAAACGACCAGCGGCAGTGAGCATCGTGCTGAAGATATATATTAAACCTACAGGCAACAGGGTCAGCATCAGTACCGTGAATGCACTGACAGCTCCCTCTGCGGGCGAGTGATAAAGGAGGTCGAGGATCTCGCCCGGAAAGGTGGCAAGTGTTACCGCTCCGATACCCAGAGGCGCCAGAAGCATCCTCCCGGCCATAGAAGCAAGGGGAGTTATGTTGCTGCCTGCAGCAAGCTCTTTTGACATTATGGGTAGCAGAAGGCCGCCGAACATCACCGGGATCATGGCTATGGCATCAAAAAGCCTGAATGCCTGAGCATAAATACCTGCCTGAAGGGCGCCGTCAGGCAACAGTCGTTCGATCATCACCGAATCGATACGCCAGTAAAGTGTCATGGCAAATGCCACCAGGGCAAAAGGTAATCCGGTTATGATAATACTCTTTAAAACTCCTGCGTCAGGCCTGACCTTCGAAACTCCTCCCTTGTGTACCACAATGATGAATGACATAACCATCACAGTAAAATAGGCTGCTGCCTGTGCCCATACAAACCATTCTATCCTGAAAGGCCCTGAGGCCACTCCTCCCCACAACAGGAGTGAACAGATGATGATCATAACCAGCCTGTCGGCCACCGAGAGGAGGCTGTCGAGAAAGAGGTACTGCATACCACTGATGTTCGAACGCAGCCAGAGGATCATCGATGACATCACCTGGTTCAGCATCAGAACAAGGAGCAATGAGAACTGGTTCCCGGAATAGCCCATGGCCCATGCCACGGAGACTGTGACAAGAAAATAGGCTGCGGTGAGCATCAGGCGAAGAAGCAATACATTGCCGAAGTACAGCTTCACCCTGGTGGGGTCGGCAGAGACAGCCCTGTTGTTGAAGCCTGATAATCCCATGTCGAGCAGCAACGTAAACAGAACCGAGAAGCTGAAGAGCGAGAAATAAAAACCGTAGGCTGCTTCGCCGGCCACGTTCTGAACAGTACGGTCAATGCCAAGGACCCAGAAAGCCTTGACAATTATGCTCACGGCAAGCAAAAAAATAATATTTACCAGGAATTTTCTCCTCAAGGCGATCTTCTGCTGACTTTGTTCAAATAAATCACAATTTATAAATTAATTGCCACATTTGTACCTTAGAAACGGCACCTCAAGATGATTATTGCCATTAATGCACGCACTCTGAAACATGTTCCGCACGACGGCATAGGGTGGTTCACCTATGAGGTCATAAGGGGTATCGTCAGCGCACATCCTGAGCATCGTTTTGTGCTTATAAGCGACCGTAAGTATGATAACCCGCCTGTCTCAGGTAGTAACGTTGAGTACATCACCATTCCGTTACGCACTGTTCACCCGTTGATCTGGTATGGCTGGCATGAGTTTTTTCTTCCGCCGGTTCTGAATAATGTCAAAGCTGATCTCTTTGTCGCGCCCGACGGTATTATACCGTTGCATACAACGGTTCCGTGTATTGCGGTGATACATGACATCAACCACGAGCATCGTCCGGGTGACATACCGTGGAGTGAACGAATATATTACCGGCACTTTTTCCCACTGTTTGCGGATAAGGCGGCGAGGGTGGCCACGGTATCGCGGTTCTCGGCAGAGGATATTTCGGTAACATACGGTATTAACCCTGATAAGATAGACATTGTTTCCAATGGTGTGGCAGATATTTTCACTCCGCCGTTACCGGGTGAGGCTGAGGAAACGCAGAGGGAGTTCACGGGGGGAAGGCCATATTTTCTTTTTGTGAGCAACTTCTCTCCCCGTAAGAATGTGGAGACGGTCATAAGGGCATACGATCTTTTCAGGAAGGAAAACAGGAGCAACCATGTGTTGCTGCTTGCAGGCCGGAGGCTTTATCTGACCAGGGATATTGACAGGGCGCTGGAAGCTTCTCCATTTAGTAAGGATATACTTTTCACCGGGTCAGTAGACCGTACAGTATTAAGGCGTCTTTACGGTGCCGCTGCGGCACTCCTTTTTGTTCCGTGGTTTGAGGGTTTCGGTATTCCTGTTGTTGAGGCGCAGCGTTGTGGTACGCCATGCATTCTGTCGGACACATCATCGCTGCCTGAGGTCAGCGGCGGCGCAGCGCTCTGCGCCGGCCCCGACGGCGCAGGCGCCATAGCCTCGGCTATGGCGCGCCTCGTCTCCGACGAGGCGCTGCGCCGCCGCCTCTCCGAAGACGGCATGCAAAACTCAAAACGTTATACCTGGGCCAACACCGCCACAGAGATGTGGAGCTGCATCATGAAAACTATACCCGACAAACCCTGATGCTCAAACCCTGGTACCTCAACGGAATAAAAGAAGCCGGCTGCGACGAGGCCGGCCGCGGATGCCTGGCAGGCCCGGTATTTGCCGCCGCAGTGATCTTCCCGAAAAAATACCGCAACAGGGAACTCAACGACTCAAAACTGCTCTCCCCCCGCCGCCGCGACACACTCCGCGAAGAGATAATATCCAATGCCATATCCTGGAGCATAGCCTCCTGCACCAACACTGAGATAGACACCCTGAACATCCTCCGTGCATCAATAACCGCTATGCACCGCGCTATCAGTACCCTGAAAGTGACCCCCCTCCTGCTGCTTATCGACGGTAACAGATTCTACTCATATAATGATATACCCCACCGGACCATCGTTCACGGCGACGCCACCTACCTCTCCATCGCCGCTGCATCCATACTCGCAAAAACAGAACGCGACCGTTTCATGGAAGAGATTGACATCCAGTTCCCGCAATACGGCTGGCGCCATAACAAAGGCTATCCCACACTTGAACACCGCCGGGCAATAACTGACCACGGCATAACTCCCTACCACCGCCTCACATTTAACCTCAGGGACCTGCAAACTGAGCTCCATTTCTTATAAAATGTTAAAATCAGTTTCCGGAAACCGGAAAGTGATATCTTTGGCACTTCGCAAAAACTATTTACTGCTTAACCCATGAAAAAAATCCTGTCAATCCTTGTTATCCTTAGTATCTTTCTCCGGCTTCCAGGCCAGGGCTGATGAAGGTATGTGGCTCCTGCCACTCATTGAAAAGCTGAATATCGGTACCATGACGGAAATGGGACTGAAACTTACGGCTGAAGATATCTACAGTATTAATAAAGCCTGCCTGAAAGATGCTGTTGTCATCTTTGGCGGAGGCTGCACCGGAGAAATTGTCTCGCCGGAAGGTCTCCTGCTTACCAACCACCACTGCGGTTACGGATCAATCCAGAACCAAAGCACCGTTGAGCACGATTACCTGGCAAACGGCTTCTGGGCTATGACACGCGAAGAAGAACTTCCCAATCCGGGGCTCAGTGTAACCTTCCTGATACGTATGGAAGATGTCACATCGCGTGTCATCGGCAAGACAAATACCGGCATGACCGAAGCTGAACGCCGTGAGGCAGTCATGGCCGAAAGTGCAGTTATTACGGCCGAGGCTGTCAAAGGCACTCAATACCGTGCCCAGGTGACACCTTTTTACAGTGGAAACCAGTATTTCCTGATTGTCAACGAGGTTTACACCGATGTACGCCTTGTCGGAGCACCTCCCAGCTCAATTGGCAAATATGGGTTTGACACAGATAACTGGATGTGGCCGCGCCATACGGGCGATTTCAGCGTCTTCAGGGTCTATATGGGCCCCGACGGCAAACCGGCACAGTATTCAAAGGATAATGTTCCCCTCAAACCTAAATATTACCTCCCGGTATCAATCAAGAATCTTCAGAAGAATGACTTTGCCATGATCCTCGGTTACCCGGGCGGCACAACAAGATATATGACCTCCTGGGAGGTTGACGAGACAATGAAGATTGTCAATGCCGACAGGATCAAGATCCGCGGAATAAGACAGGATATCCTGATGAAGGATATGATGGCTGATCCCAAAGTAAACATTCAGTATGCCTCAAAATACTCAGGCTCATCAAATTACTGGAAATATTCTATCGGCCAGAACGAAGTGATCGGACGTCTCGGAACAAAAGCAAAGAAAGAAGCTTTTGAAGCCAAATTCACTGCATGGGTGAATGCTGACCCTGCACGCGTTGAGAAATACGGCAATGCACTCTCGCTCATCGAAAACGCTGTGAAAGGCAGGGCTGAAAAATATAATGCCCAGCAGTACATGAACGAGGTTTTCAGGGGTTCGTGCGAACTGATAAGCATTGCCGGTCAGCTCAGGCCTCTTGAAGAAGCCCTCACAAACGGTGATAAAGACAAAGTCTCAGGTATCACGGAGAGATCTTTGAGAATGATGGATAATTTCTATGAAGATTATAATTCTCCTACTGACAGAAAGGTGATCAAGGCTTTGCTGAAGCTTTTTAAGGAAGATGTTGATCCGAAGTTCCGGCCCGATTTCTATTCAATAATTGACAGGAAATTCAAGGGCAACATTGATGCATTTGTCGATGATATGTTCACCAGGTCATTCTTTACCACTCCCGAAAAATACAAAGCATTCCTTGCCAGACCAAACCTCAAAACGTTACAGAAAGACCCTGCCTACATTGCTGCAAAATCAGTCAGTACCATGCGGTCAGGACTTCAGAAAGACCTTGAGAGTTACAATGCAGACCTTTCAAAAGGACAGCGCACTTATATTGCCGGTGTGATGGAGTTTGCACCTGAAAAAACAAAATATCCTGATGCAAATTTCACCATGAGGATGACCTACGGGCAGGTGCTCGATTATTATCCGTATGATGCGGTGCACTACAACTGGTACACCACCCTTGACGGTGTAGTTCAGAAGTATAAACCAGGCGATTATGAATTTGACCTGCCAAAGCGTCTTATAGACCTCAATGCCAGGAAAGAGTACGGACGGTACGCATCTCCTGATGGATATTTGCCGGTATGTTTTATAACTACCAATGATATCACCGGAGGCAACTCGGGAAGTCCTGTGGTCAATGGTAACGGCGAGCTCATCGGCATTGCATTTGACGGTAACTGGGAAGCAATGACAGATAAAATTGAATTTGAACCTGAGCTGCAGAGAAGCATCTGTGTTGATATCAGGTACGTGCTCTGGGTCATTGACATCTACTCCGGTGCCGGTCACCTCCTGAAGGAGATGGATATTCGCCAGTAAGATCAGGTTAAATATACATGAAAAGGGTTGCCAATCAGGTGACCCTTTTTTTGTCGTGCGGTTGTGCGGTTTGTGTGATCTTGCGGTTCCCGATACGCTTCGCTATGCGGGATTTCCTCACCGCTTTCCGGCGGCTCGTCAACTTGCACCCGTTTTTCTTATCTTTGCCGAAATTTTTCACATGAACATCAATTTCATAGAGATCCTTGCCTGCTTCATGGTCCTCTTTGCTATTATTGACATCATTGGATCAATCCCGATCATCCTTGATATCAAGGCAAAGACAGGAGACGTGCAACCCGTAAAGGTGACACTGGCCTCTCTCGGAATTTTCCTCGCTTTTCTGATCTTCGGCGAGAAACTGCTCGGGATTTTCGGGGTCGATATCAAAGCTTTTGCCATTGCAGGTTCAATCATCATCTTCCTTATCGGTATGGAAATGGTTCTCGGCGTGGAATTCTTCAAACAGGATGCCCACGGCGGAGGAGGAATTGTCCCTATTGCTTTCCCGCTCATCGCCGGGGCAGGATCAATTACCACAATACTTTCCCTGAAGGCGGAATACCACACGATCAATATACTTATCGCTTTGCTTCTGAATGTTGGCGTAGTCTTTTTCGTACTGAAAATGACATCGACGATTGAAAAGTTTCTTGGCCCTACCATACTGCATATCCTTAAAAAGTTCTTCGGCATCATCCTCCTGGCAATAGCTATCAGACTCTTTCTCAATAATACCGGCCTGGCACTTACACATGGTCAATGAGGTAATCATCTATACCGACGGCGCCTGCAGCGGCAACCCGGGTCCGGGAGGCTATGGTGTCGTACTTATTTCAGGAAAACACCGGAAAGAGATCTCAGAGGGATTCCGCCTCACCACAAACAACAGGATGGAGCTTCTGGCCGCCGTCAGAGGACTGGAAGCACTGAAAAAACCTGGTACACCCGTGAAACTGTATACTGATTCACAATACCTTGCCAATGCAGTAAACAAAGGCTGGGTATTTGACTGGGAGCGAAAATATTTTAAGAAAAAGAAAAATCAGGACCTGTGGATTCGCTTCCTCGACCTCTACAGACGCCATAATGTAACCCTTGTCTGGGTGAAAGGACATAATAATAACACTGAAAATGAACGGTGTGACATACTTGCCGTCAACGCCTCCCGAGAAAGTGCTCTCTCTGAAGACACGGGTTTTAATCCCGAAAATGATGCCCTCGGGCTGATATAGTATGTTGATAACCTTATATTGATTTTTATAAAAAAAAAGTGCAGTTTTGCATAAAAGGGGGAATATGAACAACTTTATTCACCATGCCACAGATATAACACCGGAAATAATAATGTCTCCCGGTGAAAATAAATTTGTAATATCTGGAAACTCAGCTCCTGAAGACGTGCGGGAGATTTATTATCCTCTGATCGACTGGATGAAGGAATTCGCTTCCTCATTAAAGAAGAACAACCCATATACAGATGAAAAGCCCCTTCTTTTCAAGCTCGATCTTGAATATTTTAATTCTTCATCGGCAAAATTCCTCTTCGATATCTTTACCCACCTGAAGGAGATGAGCAGTGAAGATATACCTGTAGTCATTGAATGGCATTATGACGCCGAGGATACTGACCTCCGTGAAGCAGGCGAAGACCTGGCAAACCTCTGCGATATAGATCTCAAATATTGCCCGAAAACAAAAACCGGTCAATGAGGGGCCCGGCAGAACTATACGCTCTGCTCAATGACCTTCAGATATCCTTTGAGTATATTGAACACCCTCCCGTACACACGGTGGATGAGGCAATGAAATACTGGACCGGTATTGCTTCAGGTCACTGTAAAAACATTTTCCTCCGTAATCACAAGGGCGACAGGCACTACCTGGTCATACTGTACTACAGCTCGCACCTGAAAATACATGATCTCGAAAAAAAACTTAACCAGGGAAAGCTGTCGTTTGCATCCGACCGCAGGCTGATGCAGTACCTCGGACTCACTCCGGGCTCCGTGTCTCCGTTCGGACTTATAAATGACCACGCACATCATGTGCATCTCTTTATAGATAAGACCCTCCTTGATCATGAAAGGCTTTCCTTCCACCCCAACACAAATACTGCCTCCCTGATCATCCCCCGTGAAGGGCTTTTCAAATTCCTGGCCCATACCGGTAACACCTACGAATTGTTCTGACCATTCCCCACTATTGACTGGTGTCCCGAAAAAACTAAGCTTTTACGAGAATCCGCGATCCGCCAATGACGGATCGTGACCAGTTGCCAAATACCTTATCTGGAATTATTCTAAATAAGCTTTTTATGCAGCAAACACACACCCCTTTCGGTCTTTATTACGGACTTGACTTTGGGACTTTAAACCTTTCCGCCATGAAAAGAGTTGTATTGATCGCATTCGTTGTGCTCTCAAGCACACTGCTTAGCGCGCAGGACTCAATACCAAAGAAAAGCTACAGCGCGACTTTTACCTCCTCGGTTCCCGTTATCGACGGATCAATCGAAGACCCAGCCTGGCAGACAGGCGCCTGGGATGGTAATTTCATTCAGTATCAACCGGATAATGGAGCCGCCCCTGGTCAGCAGACTGAATTTAAAGTGCTCTTTGATGACAATAATATTTATGTTGCAATAAAAGCTTATGATACAGCTGTTGACAGCATAAGCCGTCGCATTTCACGCCGCGATAATGCCGATGGCGATTTTGTCGGCATCTCCTTTGACAGCTACCATGACCTCCAGACCGGCTTTGTCTTTGTTGTCAATGCCGCGGGTGTAAAAAATGATTTTATATGGGCAAATGACGGACAAATCGAAGATGATACCTGGGATCCTATATGGTACGCAGATGCCAGGTTGTACGATTGGGGCTGGGCGGCTGAATTAAAAATACCTCTGACACAGCTGAGGTTCAGAATATCCGATGGAGGTATCTGGGGACTGGAGTTACTACGTCAACTCTTCCGTAACCAGGAGATATCAGTATGGCAACAAGTAGACCGTAACTCATCAGGTTTAGTGCATAATTTCGGAGAAATGACAGGCCTGTCAGGTATCAAGCCAAGGAAACAGGCTGATATTACTCCTTTTGTGGTTGGAAGTCTTGAGAAATTCGAAAAAGAGGATGGCAATCCTTTTGCTGCCGGCACTGACTGGAAATTCAACGCAGGCCTTGATGCAAAATTCGGTGTAACCAACAATGTAACACTTGACCTTACTGTTAACCCTGATTTCGGCCAGGTTGAGGCTGACCCATCAGTAGTAAACCTTACCGCTTATGAAACGTTCTATCAGGAAAAGAGACCTTTCTTTATTGAAGGCAATAACATAACCAGCCTTAAAACAGGTATCGGAGACGGGGATATAGGCTACGATAATCTGTTCTATTCAAGAAGGATTGGCCGCAGTCCTCATATCGAAGCAGAAACGGAAGAAAATGAGTTCGCCAGAACACCCCGGGTTACTCCCATCATAAGTGCAGCCAAAATAACCGGCAAGACCCCTGACGGACTCTCAATAGGTGTCCTTGAAGCAGTGACAGCAGAAGGAAAGGCTGAGATTGACTCACTTGGCAAAAGGTCATGGCAGACTGTTGAGCCGCTGACCAACTACTTTATCGCAAGGGTAAAGAAAGACTTTAAGGGTGGTAAGACAGTCATCGGTGGGGGCTATACCAATACCCATCGCTTTCTCGGCGGAACAGGAATTGAAGGGCTTGTGCATAATGCCAATACTGCCGGTATTGACTTCACTCAATACTTCGGCAAGGATCGGAAATGGTTTATGTCATCAACGGCAGCAGCCAGCAACCTCACAGGCAGCACCACGGCAATTGAAAATCTGCAGACCTCATCCGTGCATTATTACCAGCGGCCTGATGCAGACTATGTTGAAGTTGACCCGACCCGAACAACACTGAATGGCTATGGAGGCAACATACAGGGCGGCAAAGTAGGCGGTCACTGGAACTTTATGCTTTTCGGCCTTGTTAAATCACCGGGTTTTGATCTTAATGACATTGGGTATGTGCAAAGCGCAGACGCACTTATGACCGGGTTATGGTCCGCCTATTCATTTGATAAGCCTTTCAGTATATTCAGACAGATAAGACCTAATGCCAACTTCTGGACCGGATGGGACTACGGAGGCACTCATCTTTTTACCGGCGGCAACCTGAGCCTTTATACAGAATTCAAAAATCTGTGGTCTGCCAGCTTCGGGGGAAATTATGATGGTAAATCTCTTTCCAACACTCTCCTGCGGGGGGGACCCTCGATGTTGTATCCTTCAAATCTGAACTGGTTTGCCAGCATCAGCACCAACAGTTCAAAAATGATCTACGGTACACTATGGGTCAACGGAGGAAAAGGAGGTGAAGAAGTTTCAAAATACTTCTCCTCGGGATTTGACCTGACAGCGAAGCCGGGACACTCTTTCTCAGTTACGCTTTCTCCGTCATATTCAAAAAGCAGCAATATGCTTCAGTATGTGACTCATGTTTCAGAAGGCGATCGTTATATCCTCAGTCAGATTGACCAGCAGGTAGTCAGCATGTCGGTGAGGTTAAATTATAATATCACACCTGAGCTGACTATACAATACTGGGGACAACCATTTCTGGCAGCGATGGATTACAGTAAGTACAAGGTTGTGACTGATCCACGGGCAGAGAATTTGGCGGACCGTTACCACCTGTTAACTGACAGCGAACTGGAGTTCAATTCAGATGAAAACACATATTATGCCGATGAAAACCATGACGGCACCGATGACTATAGCTTCGAAAATCCTGACGGTAACTTTGACCAGTTCCTGTCAAACCTGGTGGTCCGCTGGGAGTTCCGGCCCGCATCAACCATATACCTGGTGTGGTCACAAACACGTGATTATTTTGATGAGACAGGGTCGTTTTCATTAAATCAAAACCTTGGTAATCTGTATACTGCAGAGAAACCATATAATGTTTTTCTGATAAAATTTACTTACAGGTTCGGATTGCGGTAGGTTTTATAATTTGCATAAATTTGCAGAACTTTAAAATGTACTTCTGCAAACCTGTGCCATGAAGAAAAGCCTTCTCCTGATTTTACTCATTATTCCGTTATGGTTAAATGGTCAGGAATATGAGAAAAGAGTTTACACAACCACGGCTGCAACAACCGCTCCTGCTGTTGACGGAGACCTTTCCGATGATGCATGGATAAATGGCGATTGGGCCGGTGACTTCGTTCAGTTTCAACCCGCTGAAGGAGCCCCGGTAAGCCAGAAGACCGAATTCAAGGTTCTGTATGATAACAGTAATATCTATGTCGCAATCAAGGCATACGATACTGCCCCTGACAGTATTGTGTCACGCATGTCAAGGCGTGATAACCCTGATGGAGATGAGCTTTATGTCTACTTTGACTCATACCATGACCTCCGGACTGCATTCGGATTCGGAGTAAGTGCTGCAGGTGTCAAAACCGACCTCGTAATGACTGATGATGGTGCTTCCCAGGATGAGACCTTTGATCCTGTCTGGTACGTTAAAACAAATATCACTGACTGGGGATGGGTGGCAGAGATGCGTATACCTCTGACACAACTCCGGTTTTCTGCCAGTGAAAAGCAGACATGGGGCTTCGAAGTGCAAAGAATCATTTATCGTCATAATGAAACAGACTTCTGGCAGCCTATCCCAAGAAACGCCGCAGGTGTGGTTCATTATGCAGGGTTGCTGGAAGGGATATATAACATTAAGCCGCGTACCCTGTTTGATGTCACTCCCTACGGCGTGGCCAAACTTGAAACGTATGAAGGCGAAGAGGGCAATCCCTGGCTCGATGGCACTGACGTCAAAGCCAGCGCCGGCCTTGACGCCAAGATCGGGATTACAAACAATATGATTTTAAGCCTGACGGTTAATCCTGATTTCGGACAGGTGGAGGCTGATCCTTCGGTGGTGAACCTCACTGCCTTTAAATCATTTTTTGAGGAGAAAAGACCGTTTTTTATCGAGAGCAAGAATATTACTGACTATAACCTCGGGCTTGGACAGGGCAGCTCGGGGAATGATAATCTATTTTATTCAAGGAGGATAGGCCGAAGCCCCAGGTTGCCCTACTCACCTGAGGACAATGAACTTACATACACTCCGTCATTCACCCCTATCATCGGAGCAGCAAAGCTTACCGGAAAGTCAGGTAAGGGGTGGTCCGTCGGTGCGCTGGAGGCAGTCACTGCAAAGGTCAGCACAAAAGTTTATAATAAGGGGACCGGTGAGACGTCATATGTAACTGCCGAACCGTTTGCCAATTTTGCTGTCGGCCGGGTGCAGAAAGACATTAAAGGAGGAAATACAATCATCGGAGGGATGATGACAAGCACCATAAGGTCCATCGAACCGACTACAGAAAATTATTACCATAAGAATGCCACATCAGGCGGCGTTGACTTTACTCAATACTTCGGCGACAAGAATTATATTTTCCAGTTGCGGACAGCCTTCAGCAATATCCAGGGCACTGCGGCAGACATTGCCCGTACACAACGCTCTGCCACCCATAATTTTATCAGGCCTGATGCCGATTATGTTAAATATGATACCACCAGAACTTCTCTGAACGGTTTCGGAGGGAATCTGATGGCCGGAAAAATAGGCGGTAACTTCAACATTATTTATCTGTCATCCTGGAAATCGCCGGGCCTGGAACTGAACGACATCGGGTACATGCGGGTAGCAGACCAATATATAGGTGTGGCTGTATTCAGTTATAATATCTACAAGCCATTCAGCATATTTAACAGCATGAGTTTCGGTACGAATATCATCCACGCTCATAATTTCGGAGGAACATTGACTGACCTTGGAAGTGAATTCTCCTGGCAGACCCAATTCAGGAACCTGTGGTC
This sequence comes from uncultured Bacteroidales bacterium, assembly GCA_963849945.1. Classification (GTDB taxonomy): domain Bacteria; phylum Bacteroidota; class Bacteroidia; order Bacteroidales; family VadinHA17; genus SR-FBR-E99. The sequence continues at coordinate 81,391 of CAWKJD010000019.1, forward strand.
CACCTATTTCGGAGGACAGGTTTATGGCGATGCGAAAGACGATCACCTGCTTCGCGGAGGCCCCTCAATGAAAGTGCCCGGAAATGCAGCTTTTTACGGAGGCATAGATACAGACTATCGTAAAAAATTTGTGGCTGAACTCAATTTAGACTACAGATGGGGATTTGAGGATTCATTCAAAAGCACTGGTATAAACCTCGACCTTACTTACAGACCTGTCAGCACCCTGAGCTTAAGCGTTGAACCGGGGTGGGAAAAGTCATCTAATTCAATGCAGTACGTTACCACAGCCTCAGCTGCTGGCGGAGTTGATACCTCACGATATGTTTTCGGTTATATCGACCAGAAAATACTGAGCATGTCATTCAGGATTGATTTTAACATCACCCCTGACCTTACAATACAGTACTGGGGACAGCCATTTTTCGGATCGGGTCATTACAAGGAATTTAAATATATAACCGATCAGTCTGCAGCTGAAGAAATATATACTGACCGATTTCGTACTTATCTGCCGGCTGAAATCATCCTTAATAGTGCTGATGGAATCTACAACATTGATGAAAACCCTGACGGCATTGTTGACTACAGCTTTGATAATCCTGATTTCACGGTAAGCGAATACCTGCACAACCTGGTTGTACGATGGGAATTTCTGCCAGGGTCAACCGCATATCTTGTCTGGTCACAAACAAGGAGTTATTCTACCAATAACGGAATATTTGACTTTGCATCACAGGCAAATGACCTTTTTACCGACAACAAACCGTATAACGTCTTCCTTGTCAAATTTTCGTACCGGTTTGGCCTGAGATAAACGGAAATTAAATAAAATTCCTGTCCAGGAATCTCTGGAAATTTTCCTTGTACTGATCCGTGATCGGAATACGCACTTCACCGAAGACAATCCGGTTGCGCTCAATCACCTTCACAGTGTCAAGATTGACAATGAAAGACCTGTGCACCCGCATGAACTTATCTTCCGGCAGCCTGGCCTCCAGAGCCTTTAAGGTAGATAATGAAAGAATGGGATTCTTCTCACCTGTCAGAAAGATCCTTACATAATCCTTAAGGCCTTCGATATATTGTATGTCAGAAAAATTTATGCGCCTGATCTTGTAGTCTGATTTAAGAAACAGGAAGTTATTCTTTACCTCAAGTGACGGAATCACTTTTCTCTCAAGTTCAATGATTTTCTGTGCCTTCCCGACCGCCTTCAGGAATTCTGCGTATCCAAAAGGTTTAAGAAGGTAATCGACTGCGTCAAGCCGGAACCCCTCAATGGCATACTTCTCATAAGCAGTGGTAAAAATCACTTTTGGTCCACCGGCGATGACCCCGGCAAGTTCAGTGCCGTTCAGATCAGGCATTTGTATATCGAGCAGCACAAGATCAACATCAGTTGAATTAATAAAACTTACGGCATCAACAGGATTATCAAATGCTCCGGCCAGTTCAAGAAAAGGCGTCTTTTCAACATAACCCTTTACTAGCTGCAAAGCCAGAGGTTCATCATCAATGGCGACGACTTTTATCATCCTAATGTATTATTTCCAGTACTTATCTTCAGTTCAACGCTGTACACTGACTCTTTATTTTCTATATTAAGCTCATGCTTCCCGGGGTAAAGCAGAGCCAGCCTCTTGCGCACATTGTCAAGGCCTATGCCTGAGTCAGGCTGTGATGAGCCATTACTCCCTCCGTTGCTGCTGTTAGCCGTCCGGAAATATATAACATCACCTTCCTTTGATAATCCGATCCGTATGAATGATGATTTCTGGTAGCTTACTCCGTGCTTGAAAGCATTTTCAATAAAAGGTATAAAAAGCAGCGGCGGAATGTCAATGTCATCATATTTCTCAGGGAAATCAACCGTGAGTTTGACTTTATCATTAATGCGCAGCTTCATGAGATCAATATAGACCTTCATAAACTCCAGCTCCCTGCTGAGTTTTGTGTTACCCTGCTCCGACTCGTAAAGCATATACCGCATCATCTTCGAAAGGCTCAGCACTGCCTCCCGGGCATCCTCTGTATTGATTTCTATCAGAGAATAGATATTATTCAGTGTGTTAAAGAAGAAATGCGGACTGACCTGATTCTTAAGTAATGCCAGCTCAGAGTTCAGCTTTTCCTTCTCAAGCTCCTTGATCTCCCGTTCCTTCTCCACAGACTGCTCCACAGACCGAAGCCCTACGGCAAAACCAGTCACCAGAAAGGCAGTGATGTAATAATTATATACTGCCATTCTTGCCCATGATGGTCTGCCTTTTCTCCTGTCATGATCCCTTTGTTCTGCTTCCCGTAGGTGCTGCTCAACGGCCGGAGACGGAGGAAATGCTCTCCTGAAAGCGAAGTTCGAAGCAAACTGAACTGCTATTACCAGGGCAAGCATGACAACAACATACTGAGGCCACTTTCCTTTGTGCAGCAGCAATGGTATCAGCCAGAGATAATTGACGTAAAAAATGATGCCGAAAACGAGCGTATTGAAAAAGATGATAAGCGTCGTACGCAGATCTTCAAATCCGCCTCCGGTAACAAGAAACTGAGGTAAAATAAAAAGAATTATCCACCCCGTGATATGCAACAGCACTCCCCACCCTTTTCTCTCCCTGATATTTACTGACTTCTTCATACTTTTTCAAAGCTATCAATTCTGAACCATTTTACTCATACCTCAGCGCATCAATCGGATCAAGTTCTGAAGCCCTTCGTGCCGGGTACCATCCAAAGAACACTCCTATAACGGTGCACACAGCAAATGAAAGTATTATGGAGCTCCACATGACACTGATAGGCCATGAGGTAATTGCCCCCACAACTCTTGAGGCGGCAAAACCAATCAAAATACCGATCAGACCGCCGAAGACACTCAGCATTATTGATTCCATAAGGAATTGCAGAAGGATGTCTTTTCCCTGGCCACCGATAGACATTCTCAGGCCTATCTCCCTTGTGCGCTCCGTAACGGAGACATACATGATATTCATAATCCCTATGCCTCCGACCAGCAATGATATTCCGGCTATGGCTCCGAGCAGAATGGTAAGTATGTCTGTTACGGATGTCATCGTGGTTGCCAGTTCTTCCTGGCTTCTTATCTCAAAATCATTGGCTACGTTCTCACGCAGCTTATGGGTACGGCGCAGCACTTCTTCAACCTGTTGTTTCGCCAGTTCTGATGCGTCAGCGTTTATTGCCGACATCTGGATAGATTGTATATATGTCTGGGCAAGTATCCTTTTCTGAACGGTTGTGTAAGGAGCGATAAGTACATCATCCTGGTCCATTCCGAAGCTGTTCTGTCCCTTCTCTTTCAGGAGACCTATAATCCTGAAAGGGATGTTCTTAAAGCGAACCATCTCTCCGGTCGGGTCGGAGCCCTCGCCGAATAGTTCATTGGCAACCGTCCGGCCAATAAGACACACTTTTGCAGAACCTTTAGCCTCTTCGGCGGTGAAGTTTCTTCCGCTGACAATTGCCCAGCTCTTTATTTCAAGATAATCCTCATTCCCTCCGTAAATAGTCGTTGGCCAGTTGGACCTGCTGTAAACGGCCTGTCCGCTCCCTCTCACCTCGGGCGAAACAGCGATAATGGCATCGCACCCGGTCCTGATGGCATTCATATCAGCTATAGTCAGCCTCTGGGAAGCTGCACTTCCCTGCTGGACGCCGCCCATTCTCATGCTGCCCGGAATAACGAAGAGCATATTTGACCCCATGCTTGCTATCTGAGCCTCAATACTTTTTTTGGAGCCCTGACCTATGGCAAGCATCGTTATGACAGAAGCCACACCGATAATTATACCCAGCATCGTCAGGAATGACCTCATCTTATTGCGCCTGAGGGCATTCATTGCCACTTTGAAAAGATTTCCCAATTTCATGTTACTGTTTTTATTAGTCCTCTTCTACCGGCAACGCTTTCAGCATCTCTGTTGCTATAAGCCGGTTCCTGACTTCTTCCTGTCTGATAATATGTCCGTCGCGGAAGACTATGTTTCGTGTGCCGCAGCGTGCTATATCAGGTTCGTGCGTGACGAAAACAATTGTCTTGCCTTTTTCGTTCAGTTCCTGCAACAGGGCCATGATCTCATATGAAGTACGCGTATCAAGGTTACCTGTTGCCTCATCAGCAAGAATGACTACGGGATCATTTACCAGCGAGCGTGCTATCGCCACTCTTTGCTGCTGACCTCCCGAAAGCTGGTTTGGCATGTGATCCATCCTATCACGCAGTCCTACTGCTTCCAGGGCAGCAAGCGCCCTCTCTTTCCTTTCCTTTGCCCTTATATCCGGATTATACATAAGAGGCAATTCAACATTCTCAAGAGCAGAGGTACGTGATAACAGGTTATAAGCCTGGAAAATAAACCCTATTTTGCGGTTGCGTATGTTAGCTCTCTCGTTCTTCGACATCTCTGCAACATTAATCCCATCAAGAAAATAAGTTCCTGATGTGGGCCTGTCAAGACAGCCAATGATGTTCAGCATTGTTGATTTGCCCGAGCCGCTGGCACCCATGATAGCTACAAACTCTCCCTGCGATATCTGAAGATCAATGCCTCTCAGGGCATGTACCGTTACCTCTCCTATATAATAATCCTTCTTAAGTGATGATATATTTATTATTGTGCTCATTTTCAGCTTTGTGTTGTTGTTTTTTTCTTGGTGACGGTACCCGGACGCCTGGGCATGAAAGGATTTGTGGCCACTTGTTTCGCCTTCTTGTTTTTTGCCGATGCGATAGTCATCTTTGTGACAACCTGATCACCTTCCTTAAGACCTGATTTTACTTCGGCATTATCCCCGTCGTTCATACCCAGCACTACCGGTACAGCGTGAATGCTTTCATTCACCTTTACCCAAACCACAGTTGGTTTCTTATTACTCCCTGAACCCGCAGATCCTCCGGGCATCTGGCCTGAAGGCACACCCTGTGGCCTGCTTCCTGCACCTGACGGTGTACCCGTCATTCCAACGTTAGCCTTTATCTCTTTTCCTGTCCTGGCAAGGTAATCTGCTTCAGGAGTGAATTTTACGGCTTTGAACGGGATGACGAGAACATTCGCGGACTCCTCAACGTAAACAACTATGTCGGCAGTCATTCCCGGCAGAAGCTTCTCATCAGGATTCTGCGCATTAATGATTACAGTATATGTAACAACATTGGATGTTGTCTTCGGAGAAAGCCTGATCTGCATTACGGTACCTTTAAATTTATCGTCAGGAAATGCATCCACACCAAACTCAACCCTTTGCCCGACTTTCACCTGGCCAATGTCAAATTCATCAATATCAGCCTCAACCTTCATCTGGGTAAGATCCTGGGCGATGGTAAAGATCTCCGGGGTGTTGAAATTTGCTGCAACCGTCTGCCCTGCGTCAACTGCCCTGTTCATCACAACTCCGTCAATGGGAGCATAAATCGTAGCATATTTAAGGTTCACAACCGCCTTATCATAACTGGCTTTTGCATTCTTTTGGGAAGCTTTTGCCTGTTCATAATTGAATTTTGCCAGATCATAGTCAGCCTGTGCTATCAGTTTTTTATCAAAAAGCGACTTCGAACGCTCAAAGTTTGATTGCTCATATTCTGTAGAAGCCTTCGCACTCTCAAGAGTTGCCTGAGCCTGGTCAACCTGTGAATTAAGGGCTACCTTGTCAAGCTCTGCCAGGATCTGACCTTTCTTTACACGCGAGTTAAAATCGACGTAAAGCTTTTCTACTATACCTGATACCTGTGTTCCGACAACAACTGATGTTATAGCCTTGAGCGTGCCTGTGGCAGTTACAGTATTTGTAAGGGAGCCCATATGAGCCGTGGCGGTTTCAAATGTGTACGACTGGCTCTTTTTACATCCATGAACGATAAGTACCGTTACAGCCACGACAACCAGTAAGGCACCTCCTATTATACGTCTTTTTCTTTTCATCTATTTGTATTTTTTATTGTTCATTTTCATTAAAGCGAAAGCGGGATGCCCTTGTAAAAGTCAATGATCTTGTAACTGAAGACAAGCTCATATTTTGCCTGAAGCAGGCTGCTTTCTGAAGATGTCAAATTCGTCTTCTGTATCAGGAAGTCGACAGAGTTCATTGCTCCGAGGTTGAATTTTTCCTCGGCTACCTTATATGATTCAAGTGAAGCTTCATACTGGTTGACAGCCGCATTATAGTTGATAACGGCTGACCGGGCATCGAGACATGCCTGTTCGATTTCCTTCCTTAACTGGTTCTTTGCGTCAAGTTCGTCAAGTTCGGCTGTTGTCATTCCTGCCTTTGCCCTTGATACTGACCATTTGTTCTGGTTATTGCTGAATATCGGAACTGATAAAGACAATCCGACCGAAGGAGCAAAATTGCTCTTGATCTCCGAGCCCATTAATGCCGCATCTGCAAAAGCAGTGCTTACTCCGGCATTCATTGACAATGAAGGATAGTAGCCTCCCTTCGCGAGGTCAAGATCGATCAATGAGCTCTCCTTGTTGATTTCCGCATACTTTATCTCCGGCTTGACTTTCAGCGCCTCATTGTAAACGTCTGCAGCATCAGCGGCAGGTGTTGTGGAAATAATTGCATCAATATCAGGACGAGCGATTTCAAAGGCGCTGTCTGCAGGTAACTCAATCAGCTGCATCAGTATGACCCTGTCAATCTCAAATGTGCTGTTGGCCCTGGAAAGAGTCAGTTCCTCGCTTGCAAGCTGTGTTTTGACCTGCAGGTAATCGCTGTTGGCAATGGCTCCAAGGGAAAATCTCTCTTTCGCCAGACCAAGTTCCTGACGCGTGGCGTCTGCCTGGTTGCGGCTGTTGGTTATCTGCTCTTCAGCATAAAGCACCTGCAGATAAGCATTCATTATGCTTAGAGAAACACTTTCTTTCGTCACCTCAGTGCTATATATAAGCCCTTTATAATTCAGGTCAGCCTGTATGATCTCATTCTTTACCCTGAAACCGCTAAACAGCGCCACATTACTGCCTGCCGAGAGGCTGGTTCTTGACGAACCCTGAAGTACACTTGTTCCGGTGTTGTCAGTTATTTGCTTCCATCCAAAGTTCTGCCCGGCTGAAGCACTCAGATCAGGCCACCGGTTATCCTTTGCCTGCTGCAGGTTTATCTTGCCTACGCCGGTTGAGACATCCGCCTTGCGAACCTGTATGTTTGCATTAAGTGCATGATCAATACATTCTGTAAGGGTCCACTGTTTCTGCTGTGCAGAAACGGACAACCCGGCCAGAATGATGACTGCTGCCGTAATAAATCTTTTTAATCTCATCCTTTTCATTTTGTGAAACTTGATGAGGCAAAATTACAACTGGTTATCCCTTTTTAAAAATTTTTTAGACATCTGGTGATTACTTGCCGACGAATCATCATTATATACCGATGGATTTTTGAATGCTTTATATATTATGTTCATCAGGAAATGACCATCAGACGATTTTTTTCTTAATCTTTGAATCCCGGAAAGCAATTAATATTAATTCATTTTTAAAATTGTTTGAAATGCCAGAAAAAGACTTTAAAGTATATGGTTACCGGTGGGTAATGCTCGGCGTTTATATGTTTATTACCGCTGTCAATCAGGCGATGTGGATCACTTTTGCGCCCATAACAAGCAATGCAACACAGTTTTATGGCGTTTCTGATCTCAAGATCGGAATCCTCTCAATGTGTTTCATGATTGTCTATCTGATTATTTCAATTCCGGCATCATATTTCATTGACACATATGGCATCCGTATCGGAGTCGGAATTGGTGTGGCATTTACCGGAGTTTTTGGTTTATTGCGCGGCCTGGTCCCGTCAAGCTACAATCTGGTACTGTTGTCACAGATAGGTATAGCCATTGGACAGCCATTCATCTTGAATGCCATAACGAAGGTTGCTGCCAGATGGTTCCCGATCAAAGAAAGAGCAACTGCATCAGGGCTGGGAACGTTGTCGATGTACCTGGGGATATTCATAGCTATGATCCTCACTCCCTTTCTTGTAAACTGGTCAGGAATCAAAGGTATGCTTTTAATTTACGGGGTTCTTTCAGCAGTGGCGGCTGTTACCTTTTTTGTGCTGGCCAAAGAACGACCCCTCACTCCACCCTGCCATAGTTATCAGGAAGAACGGGCCCTGGCATTAGACGGGCTGAAACTTATCTTTCGAAGCCGGAACTTTAACTGGCTTATGTTCATCTTCTTTATCGGATTGGGAGTCTTCAATGGCGTTACAACCTGGATTGAAAATATCGTATACCCGCGGGGATTTTCCTCCGAACAGGCAGGAATTACCGGAGGACTTATGATTATCGGAGGTATTCTGGGGGCTCTTATTATTCCAATGTTATCCGACCATTATAAAAGAAGAACCATTTTTATCATCATTTCACTTGCAGGCGCAACCTTAAGCCTGGCAGGCATTACATTCGCTACAGAATACTGGCTGCTTCTTGTTTCCGGAACTGCATTCGGTTTTTTCCTGCTTAGCTCAGGCCCCGTAGGGTTTCAGTATGGTGCTGAGATAACCTATCCTGTCTCTGAAGGTACTTCAAACGGTTTTCTCATTCTCATGGGACAGATCTCGGGCATTGCATTTATTTTCGGGATGGACAGCTTCAAATCGGCAGCGACAGGGTCAATGACAAAACCATTGATCTTACTGACAGGGCTTATGGTTTTAAGCTTCCTGGCTGCACTGAGACTGAAGGAATCGGCTTTTCTTAACAAAGCGGCTGAAGATCAATCCAATTGACCAGTCATCGCATTTAAAGCGTACAAAATCAAAAATCAAGGTATTTTATGAATAGGAAAAACAGAAAATCAGGGTTGAGAAAACTTCCGTTTATAATAATTTTCATTTTAGGATTTCTTCCCCTTAAAGCCCAGGATCAGGTTTCGGATTCTCTTTTAAATGAACGGGTGAAATATCTTCAGGAGACCCTCGATCATGATGTGAAAAATGCGCAGATATGGTGGTACGGATGGCTGGCAGGATATAGTGCAGCTACTGTTGGTCAGGGTATTGTGTATTTCACGAGTGACAATTTGAAAACACGTCAGGATATGGCCCTTGGATCAGCAACAACACTGCTGGGCGCCCTCGGACAGATAATAGCACCAATGCCCCACCCTGCTTCATCATCCGAAAATATGGATATTGCCGGAGCCGCGACCCGGCCAGACCGGATCTGTTAACTATTCCGAAGAAATGCTGAAGGCCCTGGCCCTCAGGGAAAAAGAAGGACGTTCATGGAAAATGCATGCCCTGACAGGCGTAATAAATATTGGAAGCGGATTGATTACCTGGCTTGGATTTAAACGGACTTTCATGGACGGACTGGAAAACTTTGCCCTTAACACTGCTATCACTGAGGCCCAGATCTGGACCCAGCCGTCAAGAGCAATAAAGGATTATGAGAAATACTGCAGACAATACGGTACAGCAATTAATCCTGCCGCATACAAACCCGAAAAGCAGTGGCTCTTATACGCCGGTCCTGGTGGTATTACCGTTAAGCTGGTTTTCTGAAGCAGTCCCTGAAATACCCGTCACATCTGATCTCTCTATCCTGCGGCCGGTGGTTCTGAACCTGTCTGGATACCTTCAGCCACCGCGGGAATGATTCCCATCCTGACATACACCGGCCGGACAATCTTTTTAAGTATGGGAAGCTTTTTATAAAAAACGAGAGCTCCGATCAGGCAAACGAAACCGCCGATAAATATTGTCCACGGAGTGCCGAGCAGCTTTGCCATCCACCCGGCAAGGAGACTTCCAAACGGTGCTGTACCCATCAGTGCCATTGTATATAAGCTCATGACCCTGCCGCGTTTGTCATCGTCAGTTATGGTCTGGATAATTGTATTGCTGGCCGCAGTCTGAGCCATCATTCCCAGACCGGTAAAAAACATGAAAAACATTGAGAGAAGAAATGATGTATTAAATGCCATGGCAACCAGCCCGGCAGACAGAAGCCCCGTCGAAGCCGGAATCAATCTTCCCAGCTTCATAACGCTCTTTCTTGATGCCAAATACACTGCCCCAAGAAGCGCTCCTGCTCCGGCAGCACCCATCAGGAAACCGAAAGTATGTGAATCTCCTTGCAGGATATCCTTTGCATATACCGGCATCAGAACCTGGTATGATGCACCCATGAGACTTACCAGTCCAAGCAAGAGAATGATCGATTTGATCGGCGGGAAGCCAAAAGCATAAGCCAGTCCTTCCTTCAGCTCGCTGAATATACGTGTCTTCTTCTTTTTTTCATTGTATACAGGCACATGCATAGCCAGCAGCGAAATAATAATGAAAATATAGCTCACGGCATTTATCAGGAAACAGATCCCCTCTCCCGTGGTGGCGAGCACAATACCTGCTATTGATGGTCCTATAAGCCTGGCTCCGTTGAACATCATTGAGTTCAGAGCTATAGCATTGCCCATGTCATCTTTGTTCTCAACCATATCGATCACAAAGGAATGCCGTGCCGGCATATCGAAGGCATTGATACAACCCATGATCAGGCTCAGGGCTATTATATGCCATATCTCCAGAGAGCCTGACAGACTCAGCCATGCAAGTATACCTGCCTGGATCATTGAAATAACCTGGGTCACTACCAGCACCCTGTACCTGCTCCACCGGTCAATAAGCACGCCTGCCACAGGTGCAAGCAGGAAAGATGGTATCTGCGCGGCAAAACCCACGATACCGAGAAGAACTTCAGAGCCGGTCATCTGATAAACAAGCCACGGCAGCGCAATACGCTGCATCCATGTGCCTATCAGTGAGATGCTCTGTCCTCCGAAAAAAAGACGGTAATTTCTGTGCTGAAGAGAACGAAAAACTGTTTTTATCTGTGAAGAAATCCCCCTTCCTTTATCTTTTTTACCGGTCGCCATCATTACAAATTTTGCAAAAAATACTGCGTTTTGTATCCAGGCAAGCGCCCGGGATCACATTTTATTAACGATTTTTAACGAAATGCGTTTCGTAGAAATTTATAACTTGCTTATACCAATATAAATTTTAAAAAATGAACCCTATTCCACGAAGAAAATTCATTTATGGCACTGCCCTGGCAGGCAGTGGATTGTTATTGCTACCCAATCTGAATGCCTGTAAGTTTGCAGACTCAAAGGTATCCGGTAACTACTTTCTGAAAGAATTCGGGATTGATGAAGCTCTCTGCCAGAGATTACTGGCAAAAGCCCTGTCAAGAGGCGGAGATTTTGCTGATCTCTTTTTTGAGTTCACCGTCTCAAATTACCTGGGTCTTGAAGATGGAAAGGTGAACCAGTCATATGGGGATATTTCCCTTGGCGTCGGGATCCGTACTGTGAAAGGTGAACAGATCGGTTACGGACTTACCCAGGAGCTCACGGAAGAATCAATGATGTCAGCTGCGGCTACCGCTTCCACTCTGTGTGACGAGAGAATGACGCCGGTAAGTACATCATTCCGTAAACCGCAGATTGGTGACTATTACCCTGTTGCAGCTGGTTTCAACGGTATACCCGTCGAATCAAAATTACCATTACTGCAGAGCATTAACCAAAAGTGTTTCTCCCTGTCTCCGGAGATTATTAAGGTGAACGCCGGCTTCCAAAGCAGTACAAAACGCATACTTATCGCAACAAGCGATGGCGTCATGGCAGAAGACATCGTGCCAGCTGGTTTCATCTTCTCCTCTGTGGTGGCTGAAAGAAACGGGAAACGCGAACAGTCATTCTGGAACCTTGGCGGGCACCGTGATCTTTCATTCTACACAGACGATGTGATCAATGAAGTGTCATCCAAAGCCGTCAATAATGCGCTCAAGCTGTTTGACGCCGTACAGCCTCCGGCAGGTGAGATGCCGGTTGTTCTTGGTCCGGGTGTGACGGGAATACTGCTACACGAGGCCATCGGGCATGGTATGGAAGCTGACTTCAACCGTAAGAAGATTTCCACTTACAGCACCCTGCTGGGAAAGAAAGTGGCTGAGCCATTCGTCAATATCATCGATGATGGCACCATTCCCGGCCTTGCCGGAAGTATAAACGTGGACGATGAGGGAACTCCGGGTCAAAAAACCATCCTCGTTGAAAATGGTATACTCAGGAGCTATCTTCACGATAAGATTTCCGCAAAATATTACGGCGTGGAACCTACAGGAAACGGGCGCAGGCAGGACTTTCAGAATTACCCCATTCCGCGTATGCGCAACACTTATATGCTGGGAGGCAACTATTCTCCCGAAGATGTGATCAAAGAAGCAGGCAACGGCATCTATGTTGAAGATGTAAGTAACGGGCAGGTGAAAATAGGTGAAGGAGATTTTGCTTTTTATGTCTCGCAGGGACGTATGATCGAGAACGGCAAACTGACCTCTCCGATCAAAGATGTAAATATCATGGGTAACGGCCCGAAAATGCTTGCCAATATTTCCATGGCGGCAAATGATCTTGAAATGTCACGGGGAGGGGCCGGACAATGCGGCAAAAACGGGCAGGGCGCACCAGTTTCATTCGGTATGCCTACCTGCCTTGTCAAATCACTAACAGTCGGAGGAACACAGCAGAAAGGAGGCCGGTCATGACATACATTAAAGATAAACAGATGAGTTTCCCGGAACTGGCAGAATGGGTGATCAGCCGGACTTTAAAAGCCGGAGCTAATGACTGCAGGGTTAACCTGTCAAAGAGACGTACGGTTGAAATAAATTACCGCGACCACAAACCCGAAGTCATTAAGGAAGCCACAACGCATGGATTATACCTTGAGGTGTTCATCAATAACCGGTTCGCCGGTAAGTCAACACCTGACTTCCGTAAATCGACACTGGAAGGGTTTATCACTGATCTGATAGCCAGTGCCGGTCTTATGGAAGAAGATCCGTACCGTACTCTTCCTGACCCTAAATATTATTCCGGGAGATCTGATGCTGATCTTCAGCTTAGTGATCCGGATTATAACACGCTTACGCCCGAAGAAAGGCATAATATGGCCAAAACGGCAGAAGAGGCTTGCCTTCTTGAAGGCGGCAAAAGGGTTATATCGGTTGAGGCAGGAGAATATGATGAATCGTATGAGGAATTTGTAAAATCGAGTAATGGCTTCGAAGGATCAACTGGAAGCACATATTGTCAGGTTGGCGCTTCAATGACAGCGCAGGATGAAGGTGACAGGCGACCTGCCGGTTATAATTACATTGGCTGCAGGTACAGAAGTGACCTCCCCTCGCTGACGGAGATAGGCAAGGTTGCAGCAACGAGAACACTTGGCCTTCTTGGCGGTAAAAAAATTGCTACAACAAAGATCCCGGTGATTCTTGAGAACCGCGGTGCAGCCCGTTTGCTTGGCGGCCTGTTTGACCCTATGTCTGGCGGCAGTATTCAGCAGAAAAGATCATTCCTTGCAGATAAAAAAGGCAAGTCAATCGGCAGTAAACTTCTGACGATTACAGACGATCCATCTATTCCAAGGGGCCTCGGTTCGAAGTATTATGATGGCGACGGATTCCCGGCCAGAAAACGTGACCTGCTTACCGAAGGAACTATTAACGAGTTCCTGGTTGACTGGTATTACAGTCGTAAGCTCGGATGGGAACCCACTTCAGGATCGATCGGAAACCTGATAATTCCTCCCGGCACCCGCAGTGTGGAAGCTATAATAAAGGACCTTCCGCGCTGTATACTGATAACCGACTACATAGGAGGAAACTCCAATTCCACAACAGGTGACTTTTCTGTTGGCATCATCGGCAAGCTGTTCGAAAAAGGCAACTTCGTCCAGAATGTCGCTGAGATGAATATTGCAGACAACCACCTGAATTTCTGGAATAAACTCATAGAAGTTGCGAATGATCCCTGGATCTACAGCCAGGCAAGGCTCCCGAGCCTGGTGTTCGATGACGTGGTGGTGGCAGGGATCTGAGAACTGCGATAGAAAAACAGCGATTGATTTTTTTTACCACAGAGGACACATATTTAGAATGGAGTACCACAGTTAAGAAACAGTGTAACTCTGTAGAACTCTGTGTAACTCTGTGGTAAAAGACTATGAATCAGTCTAATTTACCCGTATAATTCTCTCCTGCGCTTGCCGAGATCTGCCAGGACATCAAGGCAGATATTTATGTCTTTTATCACCTGGAAATCAAACATTCCAAGACAGACAAAATCAGCCCCGTTCTCAAAGGCATACCTGATTCCGTCTTCCGGGTTGATAGCCCCGGCTGCGAGTATTTTGAACCCCATAACCGGGATGGTCGTACGGTTGATGAAATCAACAGTACGATCTGGGAATAGGTCAAAAATATTGTCGTGGAATTTATTATGATCCAGATACTTCGTACCGTCAACCTCAAACGCCACCCTGTTCTCACGAGGGTGAGCTGACCAGTAGTTATCGTGATGCATAGCCTTCATGTAGTAGTCAGGGATTATGCCCTGCTGTTCACAATAAATGAGTGAATCAATGGTATGCGCTGCCAGTCCGGCAATATACCCCTGTGAGCGTATCTTTTCAAGCATGGCTGCAATGACCTCGGGTTTTTTATCCCTTACCAGCCAATCGCACCAGTTGCCCTGCACCTGCAGAATGTCAGCTCCGAAATCAATTGCCTTGTTGATCTGCTCGTACCAGTCACCTGTCTCCATGTTTGGCGCAACTTGCGAGATCACCTTCAGCTTACTTCCCGTGTTTCTTTTATATTTGGCTATCAGTGCATTGGTCGGAAAACCTATGTTGATGGTATTTATCCCGGCACTTTCACCGAGGATCAGGGTCTCGTAGATCTTTTTTTCAGTGTTGTAGGCTCTGAAAAGTGAACTCACATAGATAAGATCGCGAGAATGAGCCCACCCGCCTATCAGGTTGCCTCCCAAGATCAGCCTGCTGATCTCATGATCTCCCAGCTTCCCCTTCGGCAGCCTGCCCTTCAGTTCGCCAAGGGCTTCGCGGTTAATCTGTATCGTCGCTCCCGAGAGCGCATCAATGCCATATTTTTTATTTGTGCTTATTGCCCCCCAGCCCATTAATCCCAGGAAAGGTACCGAAACCAGGTTCCTTATAGCATCACGTCTTGTATCCGAATGTTCCACCTTACTACCCGACAGGCTTCTCTTTTCAGCTCTTTTAGAACTGAAGCTTTTAATTATGGCACCTATTCCATACCCCGTCTCTTTATGGAAAATCAAAACCAGCAGGGCTGCAGCCTCGATGAAATTCCTGTCAATGATAAAAAGATGCGCTTCATCTGAGCCAAGCAGAGAATCTCCAAAAGGCGGATAGGCAAAATAATATAATGTCAGAAGCATAACGCCGGCAACGGAAGCAGTCCGCGACAGCAGTCCGGTGACCAGGGCAAGCCCTATAAGCAGCAGTCCGTAGACATTTAAAATGTCAACAACCTGCAGAAGAGCATCAGATGATGCAAGCCAGTGATAAAAGCCCGAGAAAGGTCCTGTCGAGTTTGCAAGGTATGAAAATGATGTCCAGTCCTTTATCAGTATTTTGGAAACACCTTCATAAAGGAAATGCCATCCGATGGCCATTCTCAGAATGGTAATAAAAATTTTCGGATAATCTGCCTTGTATACTTTTTTCATCTGATCAGCGAATATTAGCCTTAATACTCTGGTTTTATACTCTAAAAGTATTCATTTTATTGTTAATTTGTTGCGCCGATAAATATTGAACATTTATGGAACCTAAAGGATTAAAGGTCATCATCACCGGCTCGACCGGGATGGTAGGAGAAGGAGTGTTGCTGGTATGTCTCGGTGATCCGGATATTGAAAAAATACTTGTGATCAACAGGAGACCATTGGGAATAACTCATCCCAAACTCACGGAGATAATTCATGAGAACTTTTATGATCTCTCTCTTATTGAATCACAACTGTCAGGTTACAATGCATGTTTCTTTTGCCTCGGAGTCTCCTCCGTAGGGATGAAAATGGACAAATACTACAAGGTAACCTATGAGCTCACCATGCACTTCGGTGAGACAGTAAGCAGGCTGAATAAGGATATGGTCTTTGTATACGTTGCAGGAGCCGGCACTGACGGTACGGAGAAGGGAAGAATTGAATGGGCCAGGATCAAGGGGAAAACCGAGAATGACCTTATGAAACTTCCGTTCAGGAAAGCCTACGGATATCGTCCGGGCTTCATAAAGCCTGTAAAAGGGCAGACCAGGGCACACTCATTCTATAAGTACATAAACTGGTTCTTCCCGTTGGGAAAAAAGTTATTTCCTGACGGCTTCAATACCATGGAAGAGCTTGGTCTTTCGATGATCAGACTTACCACGACCGATTATCCGAAAAATATTATCTACGGAAAAGATATTGCCCGTCTGGCTGAAGAGCAGCAGGCTTCTGAATTATAATTTCAATAAAGACGATGGTCAGGTATTACATTCTCTTTTACAAAACGGTTGATAATTACATCGAGAGGCGGGCGCCCTTCCGCAACGATCATCTTTCGCTTGTGAATTCTTTTCTTGATGCTGACCGCCTTGTGATGGCGGGAGCCCTGGACGATCCGCCCGATGGTGCGGTGTTGATATTCAGGGGAGATATACCCGGTGCAGCCGAAGAATTTGTCAGGAATGATCCCTACGTAAAAAACGGGCTCGTCACGGAGTGGTCTGTCAGGCCGTGGAATGTTGTAACAGGTTGAGCTTAATTCATGTTTTATTTTACTTAGTTTCCCATTTACTAAATTCAATAGCATTATGAAAAATATTAAAAGCTTCCCGAAAAAATTTAAGACCATTTTTCTGGCGTCAGCCTTGATGATCTTAATTGGCAGCAATATGGCGGTTTCTGCAGAGAACCCCATGATGCAGAACCCTGACGTTTATGGAAATATCATTGTCTTTGCCTGTGGCGGCGATATCTGGAAAGCTCCCGCCGAAGGAGGTCCTGCTGTCCGCCTTACATTCAGTGACGGCCGCGAAAACTTTCCCGAGATATCTCCTGATGGCAGCCTGATTGCCTTCACCGGTGAATTTGACGGAAACTCAGATGTCTACGTCATGAACATCAATGGCGGAGATATCACCAGACTGACATACCACCCCGGAATGGATGAGGTTATAGGCTGGAACCAGACAAAAAATAAAATCATGTTCACATCAGGCAGAAACAGTACTTCACGATATACCAAAATGTTTCTTGTCTCACCTGACGGGACAGGCCTCGAAGAGATGATAATGTACGATGCGGCTCGTGGCAGTTTTTCTCCGGATGGTTCAAAAATAGCTTACAATAAGGATTCGCAGGATAATGCCACCTGGAAGCGCTATACAGGCGGACGTGCCCAGGAAATATTCATTTATGACTTTAAAACAAATGAGGAGACCAATATTACCAATTATAAAGGCTCGGACAGAACGCCCATGTGGGTCGGTGACAAGATCTGGTTCAGCTCTGACAGGGACAGGGTCCTCAATATATATTCCTACGACACCGGAACACAAAAAATTGAACAGATAACAAAACATACTGAATACGACGTTCAGCATCCTGACGAGGGAAGTAATAAAATCGTTTATGAACTCGGCGGAGATATCTGGATGCTTGACCTGATATCGAAGGAATCAAAAAAAGTCCCGATACAGATATTGACCGATATGGAAGAGACGCGTCCGTATATGAAAGATATCAGCAAGGAAATAAACAGCATAGAAATATCTCCGACAGGTAAAAGAGCTTTGATCGTTGCCCGCGGAGAGGTTTTCACTGTTCCTGAAAAAGAGGGTCCGACAAGAAATATTTCAAACAATTGCGGTGCCAGGGATAAAGATGCAGTATGGTCTCCTGACGGGAAATGGGTTGCATACCTCTCTGATAAAACCGGCGAATATGAGATATATATAGTAAATCCTGATGGCAAGGAAGATGCAATAAAGCTTACATCAAGTAAAGACGGCTACAGGCATACTCTTAAATGGTCTCCCGACAGCAAAAAAATAGGATACACTGACCAGACCCTGACGTTGTACTTTATTGATGTGGCAACTAAAAATATTACCAGGGTTGATAAAGAGGAATATGAAAATGTCGATGTCTCACTTGATGTAAAATCCATTTTTGACTTTTCATGGTCTCCTGACAGCAGGTATCTGGCTTACACAAAAATGAATAAGGATTTTATGTACCAGATGTATGTTTACAGCCTTGAGACAAAAGCCATTAACTGCATCAGTAATGGTTTGTTTCATGATTTCGATCCGGTTTTCACAAAGGATGGAAAGTTTATCTTTTTCATCTCAGACCGCAGATTTACTCCCACATACTGCGATATAGAATGGGAAATGATCTACCGGAAGGTTGCAGGCATCTACGCGATTTCCCTTAAAAAAGACGGGAAATCGATTCTCCCCTTTAAGAGTGATGAGGAAAACCCTTCGGGGGCGCCTTCAAAAACAGATGCACCGGTGTTTGTTAATATTGATTTTCAGGGAATAACGGATCGCACAGAAGCCCTTCCTCTTGAAAAGGGAAACTACAGGGATCTGTCGGTCAATAAGTCCACATTGTTCTATTTAAATGCCGGCGAAGGTAATTTCAACCGCTTTGAAATTGATACACACGGACCAATGTCACTCTACTCTTACGATATTGATTCAAAGAAAGAGACTTCACTTGTAGAAGAAATAGACGGATATAAGCTTTCAGCCGATGGTGAAAACATTATATACCTTAAAGAGAAAAACGTATCAATAATACCGGCAGCCGGAGGAGAAGCAAAACCTGTTAATCTCTCAGACCTTAAAATATGGCTGGAACCTGTCAGGGAATGGAAACAGATCTTCAATGAGGCATGGCGCATGGAACGCGATTATTATTATGAACCGGGTATGCACGGTCTGGACTGGAATTTCATGAAGCAGAAATACGGGAAGTTCGTTGACAAGGCATCATGCCGCCAGGATCTGACTTTTATTATCGGCGAAATGATCGGAGAACTGAATACCTCGCACACCTATGTCTATGGTGGTGATGCCAGACGAAAGGCCGATCCGGTTACAACGGGCATGCTTGGTGCCGACTATTCTGCTGACCTTCAGAATAACCTTTACAGGTTTAAAAAGATCTACAGGGAAAAGGACTGGTCACGGGAAACCTGGCCGCCACTGGCAAAACCGGGAGTTAATATTAATGAAGGCGACTACCTTCTGAAAGTAAATAATGTTGATGTAAAGGCGGACAAAGAGATATACAGTTACTTCCTGGGGCTGGCAGGCAAACAGGTCACTCTGACTGTTAACTCAACACCTTCCCTGACAGGATCTCGTGAGGTGGTTGTTGAACCTGCAGGCAGCGAAAGCAATATCCGCTATATGGACTGGATCGAATCTAACCGGATTATTGTTGACAAAGCCAGCAAAGGGAAAATAGGCTATATATACTTCCCTGACACATATACAGCCTCTGCAATAGATTTTCCGAAGTACTTCTACTCTCAGACAAAGAAGGAAGGGTTAATTCTTGACGGACGTTTTAACGGCGGCGGCCTTGATCCCGAGATCTTCCTGCAAAGGTTGCTGAAAGTACCTCACGCTTACTGGACACGTCGTCAGTCGGTTGACCAACCTGGACCTTTCCTTGCTGTTAAAGCTCAGATGGCTTTGATTACAAACAGGTATGCAGGCTCCGGTGGAGATGAACTGCCTTATGAGTTCCGTTGGAACAATATGGGACCTGTTATTGGCACCCGCACCTGGGGTGGTCTTGTAGGGATCTCCATGTTCGTCAGCCTTATTGACGGCGGAGAGGTAACAGTACCTGATTACAGGATCTACAATGAGAAAGGTGAATGGGTGGTTGAGAACGAAGGTGTGACACCTGATATCATAATTGACGTCGATTCAAAGAAATATTCTGAGGGTTATGATACACAGCTGATGAAAGCAGTTGAAGTTGTAATGAAAAAAATAAATGAGAATCCCCGCGAATGGCCTGTACACCAGCCATTTCCGGTGGACAGATAAGCCTGAGCAAAAGCAGCAGATATTAATTACCTTCCAACTATTTTACTTTCAGCACATTAGTGCTCTCCCCCTATTTGGGGGGGAGGGTTCCCTCCCCGGCGGGAACGAGGGGTCTTTAGTTGCCCCCTAACGGTAAATTTCATATATTTATATCTTATCAATCCAGGCATTATGGCACCCAAAAAAAAAACGGCAAAAATGAAAAACTCAGGCAAGGCTTCTTCCAAAACTGGTGCAAAACCTGAGGATCTGAGCACCCTGAACAAAAAAGAGCTGAATGAACTTGCGAAGAAATTGTCAAAACAATACTGCGTCACGGATGGAGATAAATTCAAACTCAGAAAGTACCAGACAGTTCCGGACGTTGACCTGGGCCCTGAAGAAAAGCCGCTTATGAAACAGACCCTGCAACTTGGAGTTGAAGAACTGGCAGTGATGCAGGATAAAATGTATGCACAGGACAAGTGGTCGTTGCTTCTGATATTTCAGGCTATGGATGCTGCAGGAAAAGACGGGGCAATAAAACATGTCATGTCAGGGGTAAACCCCCAGGGCTGCCAGGTGACAGCCTTCAAGGTCCCCAGCGCTGAAGAGCTCGACCATGATTACCTGTGGCGCTGCCAGAAGAATATGCCTGAACGCGGACGGATAGGTATTTTTAACCGGTCATATTATGAGGATGTTCTGGTGGTGCGCGTTCATGAGCCTATCCTTCAGGCACAGAAACTGCCTGAAAAGTTTGTTACACCTGATATCTGGAAACACCGCTTCAAAGACATCCGGAACTACGAGAAATACCTTTACCGTAACGGTACCAAAATCCTCAAGTTTTTCCTTAATGTCTCAAACGAAGAGCAAAAAAAGCGTTTCATAGAACGCATTGATAATCCGAAAAAAAACTGGAAATTCAGCACGGCTGATGTAAATGAGAGAAACTACTGGGATGATTACATGAAGGCTTATGACGAAATGATCCGGAATACCTCAACTAAAGAATCACCCTGGTATGCTGTGCCCGCTGACAATAAGTCGTATGCCCGCATGGTAATCGTCTCGGCCATTATCAATGCAATGATTGACATGGAATTTGAATATCCAAAGGTGAGCAATGAGAAGATCGCGGAGCTGAAAACAGCCAGAAAGAATCTCATAGATGAAAAATAGACTATAACCTTATGCGCCCACACTACCCGTCACTTTATCAGACCAATACAAGGGTATGGCTCACAGATCTTTCTGTGAACCCGGGTCGGCGGGCTACGCTCGATGATATACCTGATACAGAGCTGGATCGACTTGCAGAAATGGGGTTTGACTGGATCTGGTTCCTGAGTGTATGGTGCACAGGCGAACTTGGCCGTAAAGTCTCGCGTGAAAATCCGGAGTTCAGGCGCGATTTCGAAGAAACCTTACCTGATCTGCAGGAACAGGATATCGCCGGTTCAGGGTTTGCTATCACCGGTTATTCCGTGCATCCTGACCTTGGCGGTGATGATGCCCTCAGGCGCCTCCGCGAAAGACTCAGCGCCCGTGGAATGAAACTCATGCTTGATTTTGTACCCAATCATATGGGACCAGACCACCCCTGGGTTGAGGATCATCCTGAATATTTTATGCACGGAACAGAGAGTGACCTCTTAAAATATCCTCAGAATTACACCCGGGTTAAACGCAGGAACGGCGATCTGATACTGGCCTATGGACGCGATCCCTTCTTTGCCGGATGGTCCGACACGCTGCAGCTTGATTACAGTAATCCTGCAACCGGAGATGCTATGACCGGAGAGCTTCTTCGTATCTCGGAACAGTGCGACGGAGTCAGATGTGATATGGCAATGCTGATTCTGCCCGAGGTTTTTGAAAGGACCTGGGGCCGGAAAGCACAACCCTTCTGGCCATTGGCAATAAAGGCTGTTCGTGATAAAGTTCCCGGTTTCTGTTTCATGGCAGAGGTTTACTGGGATATGGAATGGACCATGCAACAGCAGGGATTTGACTTTGCCTACGATAAACGGCTTTATGACCGCCTGCGTGAAGGCCAGGCAAAGGCTGTGCGTGAACATTTCTATGCATCTCCTGATTACCAGGATAAGCTTGCGCGGTTCCTTGAGAATCATGACGAGCCGCGTGCAGCAGCAATATTCAATCAGAAAAATCATGAAGCTGCTGCCGTAATCACATTTCTTTCACCGGGTTTAAGGTTTTTCCACCAGGGACAGCTTGAAGGAAGAATGAAACGCATATCACCGCATCTTATACGTGCCCCTCATGAATCACCCAACCTTGCCATCCGGAAATTTTATGATGGGTTGCTCTCCGTAATTAAAAAGCCTCTCTTCCGCGATGGCCGGTGGCGCCTGCTCGAATGTGTGCCGGCATGGGAGTGGAATGGCACGTGGGATTCTTTCCTGGCATTTGCCTGGGAAGGAACGGATGCCTCACGCGCTCTTGTTATTGTTAACTATTCACCTCATGACAGCCAGTGTTTCGTTCGGCTTACGTTTGCCGGCCTGGCAGATAAACCAGTACGGTTCGCTGACCTGATGAGCCCTGCCCTTTATGATCGCGACGGCAATGAAGTTTTAGCCAGAGGCCTCTTTTTAAATCTGCAGGCATGGGGGTATCATGTGTTTGAAGTTAAAAGTTAAAAGTCGAAAGTCTTAAAGTCTTAAAGTCTTAAAGTCGTGAACAATAATGTTATGGAATATCTGCCGTTAACAGAAAGCCGGGCCTGGATTGCACTCAGGGATCATAAAAAGAGTATCGGCAGGCAACATCTGCGTAAACTATTTGCAGATGATCCGGGGCGTGGCGAACGGATGACAACAGAAGATATCGGGATCTTCCTTGACTATTCAAAAAACAGGATCACAGATCAGACCCTGAAGCTGCTAATTCAGCTGGCAGATCAGGCAGGACTGAAGAACCGCATTGAAGCGATGTTCAGAGGTGAAAAGATCAATGTCACCGAGAACCGGGCAGTACTGCACATCGCCCTCCGCGCTCCCAGAGGGGCAAGAATCATGGTTGACGGAGAAAATGTCGTTCCCCAGGTTCATGAAGTCCTTGACAGGATGACTGACTTCTCCAACCACGTTCGCAGCGGCCAGTGGAAAGGCTATACCGGGAAGTGCATCCGCAATATTGTAAACATCGGCATAGGTGGCTCTGACCTTGGTCCGGTAATGGCATATGAAGCACTTCGTTTTTACAGCGACAGAAACCTGACATTCCGCTTCGTTTCCAATATTGACGGCATTGACTTTGCTGAGGCAACCCGCGACCTGAATCCTGAAGAAACCATGTTCATTGTCTCTTCAAAAACATTTACGACGATGGAGACAATGACCAATGCCCAAACAGCAAAAGAATGGCTGATAAAGGGTCTGGGAGGTGATGCCCGTGCTGTAGCAAGACACTTCGTTGCTGTCTCAACCAATACCCGCAAGGTTTCGGAGTTCGGTATCGACACAGCCAATATGTTCGGATTCTGGGATTGGGTAGGGGGACGATATTCGATGGATTCGGCAATCGGCCTTTCAACAATGCTCGCTATCGGTCCGGAGCATTTCGGCGCTATGCTCAAGGGCTTTCATGAGATGGATGAACATTTCCGGAATACACCTTTTGAGCGAAATATGCCGGTCCTGATGGGGCTTCTGGCTCTATGGTACAATAATTTCTTTGGGGCACAGACCATCGCCGTACTGCCTTATGAAAATTATCTGAAACGCTTTCCGGCTTATCTGCAGCAGCTGACTATGGAAAGTAACGGCAAACACGTTACAATCGGCGGGAAGAAAGTAAATTACAATACCGGTCCTGTCTATTGGGGAGAACCAGGGACCAACGGACAGCATTCTTTTTATCAGCTGATCCATCAGGGAACACGCCTGATCCCCTGCGATTTTATTGGTTTTGCAAATCCCTTGATAAAAGTCGGCCGCCACCATGACATCCTTATGTCAAATGTTTTCGCACAGGCAGAAGCACTGGCTTTCGGTAAAACGGCTAAACAGGTCAGGGCGGAGGGAACGAAAGAGTGGCTTGTACCGCACCGTGTCTTTAACGGGAACCGGCCATCAAATATGATCCTGGCTGACAGGCTGACCCCGGGTATTCTTGGAAAATTAGTGGCTCTTTATGAGCACAGCACCTTTACTCAAAGCGTTATATGGAATATTGATGCGTTCGACCAGTGGGGAGTGGAACTCGGTAAAGTGCTGGCACAGCGTATCATACCTGAAATTGAATTTCCCGGAACTCTTCCTGACCTTAATCATGACGGATCGACCAATAATCTTATCCGGCGATACCGGAAGATGAAAAACTGACTTGACAAAAAGCAGAAGAGCTCTACAATACCGGACCTCCGACAGAAAAAATTGACTTTGGCATATACAACCTGTAACTTTGATGAAGGACGCGGCAATCCACCGTCCGGATTATATTTCATTAAACTCCGATACTAAAAAACCTTAAGATGAGACGAATTACATTGACATTGAGATTAGCTTTCCTGGTTGTTTTCAGTACACTTTTTGCTTTAAACTGTTTAAGCCAGAAAACAAGAGATGAGGTTCCTGATAAATATAAATGGAATCTGACCGACATCTACAAATCAGATGCCGACTGGCGTGCTGCCAAAGATGTCATCGCTGCCAGGCTTAATGATGTGGAAAAGTTCAGGGGAACACTGACTAAATCGGCAGATAATTTACTTAAGTGTATGGAATTTAACACTGAAATAAGTAAGGAAGCCTACAAATTATTCTCTTATGCTTCGATGAGCTCTGATCTTGACACCAGGGATATGAAATATACGGGTATGAAGCAGGAACTGGGACAAATGTTTTCTGACTTCGGAGCCAGGGCGGCATTTATCGAGCCTGAAATCCTGACTGCCGACTGGAGCCTTATCGATGGCTTCATCAAGTCAGAACCCGCACTTGAGCCTTACCGTATGGGCCTTGAAAATCTGTTCCGGACTAAAAAACATACACTGAGCGAACCTGAAGAGCGTATCATGGCATTGTCTGGCATGGCAGGCGGTGTGGCCTCTTCGGTATACAATATCTTTTCCAATGCGGAAATGCCGGGACCTGAAGTTACCCTTTCGAACGGTGAAAAAATTCTTATAACCAAAGCTGAGTATAACAGGTTACGGGCATCGGAAAATCGCGCCGACAGACAGATTGTGTTTGATGCTTTCTGGAAAAACTACGAAAAATTCAAAGCTTCCTTTGGTGAGATGCTCTACGGAAATGTACAGGAAGACTGGTTTCACGCTAAGGCCAGGCACTATGAATCGTCTCTCGAGGCAGCCCTGTACCCTAAAAATATACCGGTTGAGGTTTATTCTTCGCTGATTGACAATGTAAACAGGAATTTGCCGGCGCTCCACCGCTACCTCAAAATCAAAAAGCGCATGATGGGAGTTGATACCCTGAAATACCTCGATCTGTACGCTCCGGTTGTAAAAGATGTCGACCTTAAATACAGCTTTGATGAAGCGTCGAAGATTATCCTTGAGGCTTTAAAGCCCTTAGGGGAAGAATATATATCCACAGTGCAAAAGGTCATCAATGAACGCAATATTGATGTATATCCTACAACAGGTAAACAGTCAGGCGCTTATGGAGGCGCAGTTTACAACGTGCATCCGTTTATTTTACTCAATTACACTGATCTATATGCAGATATGAGTACACTGGCCCATGAAATGGGGCATGCCATGCACAGTTATCTCTCGAATAAAACACAACCATATCCCCTTGCAGATTATCAGACCTTTGTTGCAGAAGTCGCCTCCACATTTAATGAGGTATTGCTGTTTAACTATATGATGAAAAACGAAAAGAACGATGACGTCAGGCTTTCGCTTCTGATGAACTGGCTCGATAATTTTAAAGGCACCCTTTTTCGTCAGACGCAGTTTGCAGAGTTTGAACTGAAGATACACGAAACTGCTGAAAAAGGTCTGCCTCTGACCGGTGACACCTTCTCCAAAATGTATATGGATATTTTAAAGGCTTACTATGGCCAGGAAAAAGGGATATGCTACATCGACAAGAACATTGAGATGGAATGGGCTTTCATTCCTCATTTCTACATGAATTTCTATGTTTTTCAATACAGCACATCTTTTACAGCATCGATATCCCTGGCTGAAAAAGTCATGAGTGGCGATAAGGCGGCGCTGGATAAATATATCGCATTCCTTTCAGCAGGCGGGTCTGACTATCCGATCGAGCTGCTGAAAAAAGCAGGGGTTGACATGACAACATCCGAGCCATTTGATAAGACTATCGAATCGATGAACAGGGTCATGGACGAGATTGAAAAGATCCTGGACAAAAAAGAGAAGATGTGATTTGAATAATTTCGGCGTTCTGGCCGCAGTAATGAGGCGGTGAGGCAGAGATTTTTTATTTATCTTTGCCCGCCACGGGACGTTAGCTCAGTCGGTTCAGAGCGCTTGCTTCACACGCAAGAGGTCGCTGGTTCGAATCCTGCACGTCCCACATCGTGAATAAAACACCTGCGTAAACCAAAATGCAGGTGTTTTTATTTTGTGACAATTTGCAATTCGCGGAAATGTGTAACTTAGTTGAAACAAGAGAGCATCCGTATTTAGTATTAACAAAAAATTATGGGAGGAAAAAGATCATGAGTGACAAACATTATGACAGTCGACCGGCTTCAGGTGCAGTTTACGGCCTTGGCCTCATCGGAGCAGCAATTTATTTTATCGGAGGTGCCACGGGATTCTGGATGGGCGTCGTGGGATTCCTGAAAGCCATTGTCTGGCCGGTATTTCTTGTCATGGCGGCATTAAAGGAACTGGCAGTATAATGCCACAATGCAGAGACGCAGCATCCTGCGTCTCTGCGTGTTTTATCTGATCTTCCCCCGGAGGACTATCTGGTATCCATATAGAAAAAATATGAATATAACCCCTGTCACTTCAAAACGAGATCTGAAAAAATTCATCGATCTTCCTTATAAGTTATATAAGAATGATCCTGTCTGGGTTCCTCCCCTGTTGGATGAACAGTACAGCCAGTTCGATGCGAAAAGAAATCCAACGCTCGATCATTGCGAATATGCCCTGTTCCTGCTTAAGGAAAAAGACCGGATAATTGGCCGTATCGCTGCTTTCATCGACAGACTGGCACTGGAAACATGGAAAGAACAGATCGGGTTATTCGGATATTATGAGTGTATTGAAGATTTGACAGCCTCCAATATGCTTTTTGAGGCCGCAGCAACCTGGCTCAGAGAAAAGGGGATGACAAAAATCAGAGGTCCCTGGAGCTTTGTTTCACAGGAATGGGGCCTGGTTGTGGAAGGCTTCACGCCGTCACCCGTGGTGATGGCACCCTATAACCCGCCGTATTACCTTGATCATATAACGTCCTATAAACTGGAAAAGATCAAGGATCTGCTTGTTTATTATATTTCTGCAAAGGAAGGCTATAAGATCCCTGAAAGAATTATGACACTCACCGATGATGTTGTTAAGCGATATGGTGTGCATGTCCGGCAGGTTGATATGAAGAACTATGATAATGACGTACAGAAGGTCATTGACCTGTCCAACAGGAGCCTTGCCGATAATTGGGGTTATACATCGGTGACAAAGGAAGAAGCAGAAGCTGTGGCACGTGATCTGAAACCGGTCATTCAGCCAAAAGGAGTGATTTTTGCTGAAGACACGGAAGGTAACCCTATTGGATTTGCAATTACTATTCCTGACGTAAACCTGTTACTGAAAGGTCTGAACGGGCATTTATTTCCATTCGGATGGCTCAAGCTTCTCTTCGGCATACCAAAGCTGCGCAATTACCGTCTTTTTGCCCTTGGGGTTATTCCGGAGTATCATGGTAAAGGTATTGACAGCCTGTTGTACCGGTCCCTCTGCGAGTCGCTTTACACCCCAGATATATGGATTGAAATAAACTATGTCCTTGAAGATAATGCCCCAATGAATAATGCTATCCGTAAGCTTAATGCAAAGCCGCTGAGAAGATACAGGATCTTTGAGAAAGAGTTATAGCGGAAAGCATTGCGGACGAAGGCTCTCTTTCTTTCTTTTCCGGGGAGCCTCTCATTTCTTGTTGAACGGATTTTCTTAATAGCCGGAAATTTATGAACCCAAAAGTATCATTCATTATTCCTGCATTAAATGAAGAGAAAAGTCTTCCTGTTCTGATAAATAACATACAAAAACTGGACAAAAACTACAGTTATGAAATCATTGTAGCAGATCACAACAGTACAGACAAGACCGGAGAGACAGCCGCGATGATGGGGGCCACGGTAATCAGAACCGGTAAAGATGCCCCAAAAACAATATCGGGTGTAAGAAATACGGGGGCAAGCCTGGCCACTGGAGAGATATTTATCTTTTGTGACGCTGACACAGTAATAAATGATCCGGATAAATTCCTGTCAGAGGTTCTTTCAGTATTTGAAAATCAGGAAATTGCCGCAGGCGCACCACGCATAAACATCTTCCCTGATGAAACTATCGGGGCGGATAAAATATCTCATTTTTTTACAAACAATATCATACGGCTCAGCTTCAGGACCCGGATTCCACTGTGCGGAGGACAATGCCAGATTGTAAGAGGGAGTGCTTTCAGGCAAATAAAAGGCTATAATGAAAATATAGTGCAGACAGAGGACAGTGACTTATTCAGCAGGCTTCGTAAAATCGGAAAACTTCATTTCTTTTCAGGGCTTGTTGTTTATGAGTCTCCAAGAAGATACAGAAAGACAGGGTATCTGGTACTGTTCATACAAACTGTTTACAGTCATCTCTGCCGGCTGATTTTCAGGAAGAATGCATTTAAGGAGTGGAAGAAAATAGATTAGGACAGCGGTACAGTTGAAGGAATCGCTGCTCCTGACTGGTTATTTTTTCAGGTTAGGTATTACTTCAAACGCGCTGATAATCATTACTATTCCAAAAAGTATCATACCTAAAGCATACCATAGACGGATAGGACCGTCTATTCGTTCCAGTTTTATCCCTTTCAGCCATCTGGGACCGGCCAGGGCTCCTATTATTGTCCCTGCGGTAAGAAAATAAACGAGGGTAAGGTCAATTTTACCTACCAGGAAGTGTGCACCAAGAGCAGAGGCTGTGTTTGCCATGACAACCATCAGTGATGTTCCTATTACAACCTTGACCGGTATACGCATAGCGAACAAGCCTGCCTGGGCCTGTGTTGCCCCGGTGACTCCGAAAGTGGCAGTCACCACCCCTGCCAGAAACCCGAAAAAAGTGCCTTTGGCTATTCTTTCAAATCCGGATACCCGCGGTTTTTCAATTCCGTTGGCCTCATCTCTTTTCTTTTTCCGGATGCTGTTGAGCATTGGAAAGGCTACCAGGATAGCGGAAGCGCCATAACATATTATCAGTTGCTTAGGGGTAATAAGGCTTGTAAAGCTTGCTCCTGCCAGAGCGCCTAATATACCCGCAGCTGCCATAATAAGTCCAAGACGGATATCAATATTGTCATTACGATAATGTCCAATTGTCCCGACAATGCAGATCGGAAGAGTTGCCGCCAGTGAAGTTGCTACGGCAACCTGGGCCGGTACTCCGAAAAGTATTGTCAGGATAGGTATAAAGAAAAAACCCCCTCCGCCTCCGCCGATCAGAGTGCCAATCAATCCGACGATAAAGCCGACGAGCGGCAACCACAGATAGATATATTCAAAGGCGGAATGAAAGATCATTTCAGTTTCTTCTTTTCATCTTTTCTCTCTTTCAGCAACCAGTAAAGCCCCATAATGTCTGATCGCATTTCGGGAATTATCATGTTTATGATAATGCATTCAATAGCGCCCATAATACCCCAGGCTATCATGAAGTAATAAAGCGGAGCAATAAAGCCAAAAACAAAAAGACTGATAAAGAAGAAAGCCTGTATATAACCGCTGGTCTTTGTTGTAAAAAGGTGGTAACTGGGAAACTTCCTGAATTTTAACAGTGAAACTATAACCGTGCTCACAAGCATGCTGATAAAAATGATGAAGCTTACAAGGTGCGGCCTGAGTTCATCCATTTTAAACACGAACAGACCTATGAATGCAAGCACATAGGTGAAATTGTCAGCAAACCCGTCAAGCCTGGCCCCGATCTCGGTCTCCATATGGAATTTCCGTGCAATGTAGCCGTCAAGAGCATCTGAAATAAGGTTAATCACCAGGAAAATGGCGAACAAATTTTCTTTGCCTGAAATAATGAAATACAGTATTACAGGGTCCATGAAAAGCCGGTAGGAAGTGATTATATTAGGTATGGTCCAGAATTCACCTTTTTTCATAAGAGTTGTATTCTTAAGAAATACTTCCTGCAGGTAGTGTCAAATCTTAAGACTTATTGCCTGCAAATATGGCTAAAAATACGAAATAGAGAAATTCCGTCAGAAAAAGGAAGTAATTTTATAGGTTTGCTTAATCTTCGTGACATTACGCGTATTGACATTTAAAATACAATTAAATATTTGACTAAATGAATGCATCTGAGGCAATTACGATCGCAAAGGAGAAAGGACTGAACCTGCCGGAGAATGTCATAGAACTCATAAACACTGCTCCCCGATCGCTTTTTTTTAATTCATCGGATGAGATTTTAAAGCAGTCGATGGGACCGAAAGATGATCTTTCATATGAAGTCAGATATAGTATTCCCGGGAAAGGAGAGGTCACCGAAGTAAAGTTGCACCGCGTTACTAACGGCCTGTCGGCAAACTACACAGAGCCCTATATGCGCAGACGTGACCCTGACACGATGTTAATCGGAGATTCTCAACCGACAGACAAAAAGAGGTTTGATGATGAATACGGTTATGAGTTCAGTAAGCTCAGGAACGAGACATTCGAATGGCTTAAGCAGCAGGAGATAGGTATCTTTCTCTGTTTTGCCGGTAATTACCCCATCGGGGCCGGGGGCGTTGTTGTCACTCCGCTGAACGCATCTTTCTTTGCATTTGGATTATCACTCCTGCAGAAAATCCTTCCTGTTGATGATCTGCCGTCAGGCTTTTCAGTTGAATCAGTTGTCTATGTCGCTCCGCCCTTCCGGCACACACATTTTAACGGCAGGCAGGTAGTTGTGCACAACAGGCTGAAGGGGCTTCATGAAATGTTCTCCTACAATCTTTACCCGGGCCCAAGCGCAAAGAAAGGCTTTTACAGTGTACTGCTTGCGAAAGGTGAGGCCGAAGGCTGGCTGACGACCCATTGTTCTACGGTGCAGGTTGTCAGTCCATATGATAATATAACAACGTTCATGCATGAAGGTGCAAGCGGCGGCGGTAAAAGCGAAATGATACAAAACCTGGTCCGCGAACCAAACGGCCAGATATTGATCGGACAAAATATTCTGACAGAAGAAAAAAGAGTGATATCAATTCCTCTGTTCTGCTCAT
Organism: uncultured Bacteroidales bacterium; assembly: GCA_963849945.1. Classification (GTDB taxonomy): domain Bacteria; phylum Bacteroidota; class Bacteroidia; order Bacteroidales; family VadinHA17; genus SR-FBR-E99. Next base: position 112,828 of record CAWKJD010000019.1, read on the forward strand.
TTAACCCGGTGACTGATGATATGGCTCTCTGCCACCCGTCATACCAGCAAACCAATGGCAAACTTACAGTTGCTGATGCCGAGAATGCCTGGTTCATTCGCGTCGACGGTGTGACCAGTTATGGCGATGATCCTTTTCTTGAGAAGATAACCATTAATCCCGGTGAACCTCTGCTTTTCCTGAATATCGACACGAGGCCGGATGGCACCGCGCTCATATGGAATCATACGGAGGATGCCCCCGGAAAGCGCTGCCCAAATCCGAGGGTTGTCCTGCCCAGGCATATCGTACCGGGGGTCATCAGCAGACCCGTGACGGTTGATGTTCGGAATTTCGGGGTAAGGATGCCTCCATGCACTGCCGAAAAACCGTCATATGGCATTGCCGGTATGTTTCATATTCTTCCTCCTGCTCTGGCCTGGCTCTGGCGACTGGTCAGCCCGAGAGGTTATGCCAACCCAAGTATCACTGGCGGGGGCGATATGGAGAGTGAAGGCGCAGGCTCTTACTGGCCTTTTGCAACGGGCAAGCGGGTGAGACATGCAAATCTTCTGCTTGAACAGATTGTCAACACTCCAAGAGTGCGTTATACGTTAACCCCAAACCAGCATATAGGAGCATGGAAAGTAGGATTTAAGCCACAGCTACTGATGCGCGAATACCTTACACGCAGGGGCAATGCCAGACTGAGGCACGACCAGTACCAGCCTGCACGCTGTCCGTTACTTGGTTATGAACTTAATTACCTGACGATTGAAGGATCGCGTATACCAACAAGATTTCTGAAAGTCTACCGGCAGACAGAAATCGGAGAGGATGGGTATGACGCAGGATCGAACATACTTCGCAATTTTTTCAGGAAAGAGCTTCAGGCATTCCTTGAACCTGATCTCCTTCCGCTGGGCCGGAAGATCATAAATGCCTGTCTTGACGATTGCTCAGTTGAAGACTATGCAAAGATCCTTCCGATGGAGTACCAGTACTCCTTCCTGACTATCAGCGATTTTGAAGAGAAAAAATAAGCCTTTAAGTTGCTGAAACTCTGCACTTCGAACTCAGATTCGGGTCTTTCCATTTGACTTGTTTTAAAGCAAAGAATTTTTGGGACCCGGAAAACAATCTGCTTCCGGGGAAAGATCGGCTTGACTTTTGGTTTTTAGTAGCGTACCTTTGGTTGACCAATCACCTTTCAGTTATGAAAAAAATACTAATATGTGCTATAATTTTTATTTCTATATCATTGCATGCCAATGGACAGCAATCACAGGATACCCTCTATCTGAAAAACGGGTATAAAGCAGTGGGTAAATTCCTCGGGGAATCAGAGAAAGAATGCAGGTTCAGGACGACAGAAGGAATATATTTCACTTTTTCTCCCGGTGAAGTCGATAGAATAGTTGTTGCGCCGAAAATGATATTGCGGCAGGTCAACCCTGATGCATTAAATATTGACCAGCTTAATCTGTATATTGATAAAGCTGTAAAGATGAGAAATCAAGGGAGGACCTTGACATTAACCGGCCTTGGTGTAATGGCAACAGGTACTGTTACCGGATTAATTATGTTGAACAATGCGAAACCACATGGTCCGCCGGAAGACCCTCATGGGAGCATGCTTGGTTTTTTCGTCATTGGTTTTGCCGGTATGGTTGGCATTCCTTGCACCTTGGTTGGCGTTCCTATATGGGCCGTCGGAGGCAGCAGAAAGGCCAAAGCTGAGATTTCCTTACAAAAGTTTAATTTAATGCCGGAAAACTCAAAGGCGCTTGGATTGGGAATAACAATAAGCTTCTGATCCGGGATTGAACAGTAATATATTATCTGTCCGAACTATTAGATTGTAAATATGTCCTGGTTATCAGGGGTTAAAACACTAACCCATTATTTGCTCAGGATAAATTTCTTCAACATTGTAAAGCTGTTAAGGCCAGGTTCAGATTTAAACAGAATATTCATTTTATTATTACTGTAGCTAGTGACATGCCGTTCGGCTGAAGGACAAGCCTTTCCCGTCCGCATCAGGTGTAACCTGTATAATAATTCATTATACTTCTGATTTTGGTTGAGTGATGTATTAAAAGTTGGGCTTGTCACTGTCTCATAGTACACGGTGGTTGTAGTAACACTTTTGTAATCATCCTCATAGACTGATGTCTTTACCTTCATTTCATCATTGATGTCGACACCCGGAATATGCCTGATGGAAAGATTTTTCTTACCTGAAATCACTGAAAAAAAGAAATCAACATTCTTGAGATAACTGTTTTGCCCAATCCTCAGAAGCGCAGCAGACGCGGAGAACCATTCATCCCAGTATTTCCCGGGGAGTGAGTTTGATCCTACTTTTCTTGGAATCGTAAGGTACTCCGGATCAACCTCAAAAAGCAATGTTACCCGGGGCTTCTGATCTGTTCTCTTAAGTACGGCAAAATCCATAAAATTAACAGGTTCCCTGATATTTTTCTTTGAAAAATCTTCCAAAAAACTCCTGACTGCTAAAGAGATTTGTTTGTATTCAATCTCTGGCAATACATCATTTGCGGTTTCGGGAAGTATCAAAAATTTCTTTCTATCCATGGTTATCAATAAGGAATCGGTCATGGGACTAATTTTGATGATCGTATCATAATACCCGCATGCAGACAGTTTAACCTTTAACAGCGAAACTTCGCTGTGAAAGTCAAATGCATGCTTTATAGGCGTATTACCTATGAATTCCGGACTGCCTGATATGCTGGTTACCAGGGCTCCATCAGGGACAGATTTGAAAAAAACATCCTTTACAACCTGTCCTGCCAGAGGAGATACAGTTCCTATAAGGAATCTAATGAGCAGAAATTTCACTTTATCTGCTTTCACTTCTGAAGCAAGTCAGTTCTTATGAATGACATGATCCTGTCAAGAAATTCGTCATCATCAGGGCTCCATTTCAGTTCAGCGTTCTTCTTGGCAGAATTATTAACCATGTAAGTTAACGGCGTCATTATCACAGGATAAACAAGGCATAAACTTATGGTGCTTGTCGGGTATTCGAAACCCATCAATCCAATACCTAATGCAGCCAGTCCAACCGATGGCAAAATAACATTGGGAAGCCACTTTAAGTACTTTGCGCTCTGTTGCTGTTTGGAGTAAACTGAAACAGTGCATTTCTCGGGGCCATTCTCATCAACCAAAACCATATAGTAAAACTTTTTCGTAAGTCCGTTGACAAGCGCAGATCTTGTTCCATAAATCAACCCGGCAGCCTGATCGCTTTCAGTTACATTTATCTGTGCGTAACTCATTGCGTTTTCGGCAGAGGCGAAGACATCTGCAAAAGGAAAATTTATCACTGACTGTCTGGAAGCCATCGCTCCAGGGCTTGAACTTTGTACTGCGGTACCACCGGGAAATGATTTTTCTCCGAAGACCAATTAAGAGGAATAGTGACAAAACATCCTGTCGCTAAAATTGCTATTAAAAAAAATCCCAGAAGTTTCATATGATTCAATTTTAAGTTAGATGGTTAGTGTTAAATCTTCCATAATGTAGAATATTGAAAAATCGGATGGTTTTTTGATTAATTTGATTTTTATCAACGGCTATTTCAAAAATGAGTTATATAAACCCGGCAGTCAATTTTATTAAAAGCTTATGGTTATGTAGTCAAGATATTTTGAGACTTCATCACATGAAAAACACACATACCCCTTTTTGCTCTCCACTCCTATCAGGTCATGGTTATACTTACTTGTGTCACCATATGATTTTGATCTCTCTGCTCTATAATCTTCGGCTGATTGTATTGTAATATTATAGTTTTTAAAAAGCGGGGTAATATCATCGACTTTATAATCAGAAGTCAGCTCTGGCGTTATTTTTCCAGGAAAAGCCAGAAATATGTCTCCATTCCGTTCATCCCACGTTTCGAACAGGTATATCGTCATTGAAATAAGTTTTTGGTTCGGGTCAGTATTCTTTGGATTAAACCAGAAGATCAGTCCATAACTATGAAAAAAAAGTTGCGGGCCGGTAATATCAGCCATCCAGGTATGCTCATTTACAGTTGGATCACCAAACAGATCTTTTACATCCTGAATGGTAAGTTCTTTAACAGGAATCTTGTTTAATGTGAGTTTATACAAATCCAAATTGATTTCAGAGGTATTCTGGTCTCCCTGCATAATCGAATCGAAAAGGTCATCCTGAGCTACAGTCGCTGCAGAGAAAACACTCAATATTAAAAACATTAGCAAAGTCCGTAAGCTGATATAGCGTATCATATCTATAAATTTTAAGATTAATGAGGGGATTTATTAATTTACATAAATCGATTCCGGATATTTCAAGACCTTTGTATGGAAAGTTAAAACATTTATTTGAAATATAGTTCCTGACTATTATATTTTTAAAAGACATGCTTCCTGGTTCTTAAGGTATGAGGCTTTGCTGAAATAAAAAATTGTCTTCGGCATCTTTCTTTAATATCTTTGATTAAACAATAGTGAATCTGAACCGGGATTGAGACATTTCATTGTTAATGATTTTTATAAGCGTCAACAGGCAATCATAATAAAACCACTCTCAAATGAGGTAAGACAATCTTTAATAAATACATTTTATCATGAAACGATCAATTCTTCTATTGTGCTTTATAATGCTGGTCTCCTGTAAGTCAAGGGATGATAAGTACAGCCGGTTAACTATTGACCTGTATGCAAATAAAATAAGCTCAATTCTTGGAAACATCGCTGAAATTAAAGCGGAAGAAGAGACCCGGACACAACAAACCCCCGACGATTTTTATGGCGTATATGTTCACAAAAGTCGAAGAATTTATTAAAGATCTGAATTTAGAGGAGATATCTCCTCTTTATATGTCATTTAAAGATTCCCTGCTTTTATCTGCAGAAGATCTGAACTGCTACTTAATTTATCGGGAAGACGCTTTCGCTAACATGATCAATGCATTTTCTTTTTATGAGTCTGCTTCAAAATCCAAATCTGATTGCGAAGAATATGTAATTCTGAAAAATTCTTCCTACTCAGAGAACGATTTTTATGCTGATCTCATTAGTAAAAGCCTTGAGGAATATAAGGTAAAAACGAAGGAATTTAATACATCAAAAAATTCCTATCTGAAAAATATTCGGAAAATGGATTGAATTTATTTTTTAATGGACTAATGATTGTTGGATATAATCAAAAGGTGGTTGGCAGCAAGCTTGAAGAAAAGATTACAGTACCATTGACATTCCGGGACACAATAAATGACTGGCTTCTCAGCAGCAAATTCTATCTTCAGGAGCTTGTGGTTCAACAGCCCGGTTTATAATTAAAGCATAAGTAAATATTAAATATTTATAGCGTGGATTGGAGTCCAGGCATTTGAGAAAAGCCTCATGATCCGTCGGCTGAAGCGACGGCACGTCACAGGGGGAAATAAAGAATATTTTATTAATTTTGCACGCACAATCTAATGGTCGGTTGTCCGAGTGGCTAGGAATCGGTCTGCAAAACCGGGAACGGCGGTTCGAATCCGCCACCGACCTCAACAAAATCCTCCCCTTGAGTGCAACGAAAGGGAGGGATTTTTTGTTTTCTGACCGAGGCATGCCAGCAATGCTGAGGGAAGAAAGCAAAAAGACCTAAGCCCGCCGGCGGCGGGCGGGGATTTTGTTGCAAAGGCTCCCCCTCTGCGGATCTTGAGCCCCGCGCAGCGGGGCGAATAATCCGATGCCAAATTCAAAAAAATCCCGTGAAATAAAACAGAGACGTTGCATGCAACGTCTCTGGGTGTTTTTAACAAATGATCCGGTAATCCGGTGATTATTTTTTCCCTGGCAACGGTGCAATACCTGCCATGTCACCTATCACATTAACCAGGTCACTGCCGGTCGGAACGACGATCTTTGTATTGGACTGCAGAGATGTCTCCAGCGCCTGCAGCTTTCTTAATATCTGTGCGTTACCTATAAAATACTTTTCGGCCGACTCATTCACCAGCCTGATAAACTCAGCCTCACCCTCAGCCTGCAGTATCTTCGCCTGCTTGGCGCCCTCTGCCTCCTTGATCTTCGCTCTCTTCACACCGTCGGCAACGGTCTCGGCGGCGGAAGCCATATCTATAGCTGCAATCTTCTCATTCTCAGCCTTGACAACCTTGTTCATCGTCTCCTGCACATCCTTCGGCGGATCAATCTGCTTCAGCTCGGTGCGCACGATCTCAATACCCCAACCTTTGGTCTCTGTGTGCAAGGTGTTGTAAAGCTCGGCGTTGATCTTGCCGCGCTCACTGTTGGCCGACTTAAGCGTCATTGTACCTATGATGTTACGAAGCGTGGTACGTGCAAGATTGACAATCTGATACTTGAAGTTGGCTACATTGTATATCGAACCCTTTACGCTTTCCTCATCAGCCTTGACCCGGAAATAAACCTGGGCGTCAACACTGGCGTTCAGGTTGTCATTGGTGATGATTTCCTGCGGTTCAGCATCAACCATCTGCTCGGTCACATTCACAAGATACATTTTGTCAATGACTGGCAGGATCCAGTGGAAACCCGGAACTGCAAAATTGTGATACTTGCCCAGCCTCTCAATAAGGCCTCTCTGTGTGGGCCTGACAATTCTTATTCCCCAGAAGAAAATAAGTACAACGAAGAAAATAATAATTCCATAAAGCATTGCTTAATTCCTTTCATTTAGTTATTAATTGTAATGCTACTAAGATAGGAAAAAGTGTTGAAAAAGCAAGGTGTATGGCGCAGGTAGCCGGCAGTCAGCAATCAACAGGGTTAATCTTTTACCTCGAATAAAAACAGACCACCTCCCCCCTCCTTCGTCGGGGTACTCCTCCTAACCTAGGAGGAGAAATTTTATACTTAAGAATTACTTGCCCCTTGCTCAATACCCTTTGCTCCGGGCCATTATCTCCAGGCACATCCTCGTATTATGATAGGGACATTTCCAGAACCCGGCTTTGTCATCATATGTATTGACGATTCCGTTGGCACGGATGCTCCAGTACCACTCACCGTTTACATGGTCGACAAGATGCGTTTTGATATAATCAAAGGCTTTTACCGCACGATCAAGCCAGATCCGGTCACCGCTCAGCTCCCAGGCGTTGATGAACCCCACAACTGCCTCTGCCTGCACCCACCAGTGCCGGTCCCTGTCGATATGCTTTATTGCATCATCCCTTTCGTAGATCAGACTGCCGTCGTCAGCCAGTCCTTCCAGTGCCGCCCCGGCTATCCTGAGTGAGATGTCCTTTACTTTTTCTTCCTCTCCCAGTGCTGCGGCAGCCTCATAAAGCAGCCACGAAGCTTCAATGTCATGACCGTAAGAGACCAGCGTCGACCTGCAGTTCCAGTTCTCGTCAAAGAAGAGATTCAGGTGAGAGGTCACCGGGTCAACGATCTTTTCCGTAAAAACGTGAACCATGTTCCGAAGCTGTTTCTTCACCTTTGCATCCGGCCAGATACGGTACAGGCTGGTATATGCCTCAAGAATATGAAGATGCGTGTTCATGGTCTTCTTCTCATTCGCATCTTTAGCGCTCAGCCGCAGGTCGGATATCTCGCCCCACTCACGGTCAAAAGCCTCAAGGTAACCGTTCAGCTCATGATCAAAACTGTGTTTTTCAATGAGCTTAAAGAGTTCCACGGCCTTCTCAAGAGACTCCTGATCGCCGGTGGCCATGTGATACCAGCTGAGGGCATAGATAAAGAATGCCAGTGAATAGATCTGTTTCTTTGTCTCCAGCGGCTCTCCGTTGCTTCGCAGGCACCAGTAAGTACCTCCGTATTTGCTGTCAAAAAAGTGACTGAAGATATAGTTCCTTGCCCTTGTGGCCATCTCCAGGTACATGGGATCTTTCACGGTGATATATGCTGCCGAGAAGCTCCAGAGTATGCGGGCATTAAGTATCGCACCTTTGGGTGCACCGGCAATGACATTATTTTTACCGTCAATCCTGCCGTAAAAGCCGCCATCCTTATCGTCAGGCATCCTTTTAATCCAGAAAGGCAGGATATTCCGGTTCAGCTCTTCCAGTGCACCGGCCTTCATCTCAGCCGGCAGATGTTCCGGTATCCGGGTCATTTCTTCAGGTATTCGTTATTACGGGCAATAATCTTATTTATTGCCTTTACTGATTCCGCAGAGCGAAAACCGTCAGGAGGTGTGTTAAGACAGTAATCCGTCAGCTTGTCAATCGTTGAGACTGCGACATGCATACGACTG
>CAWKJD010000020.1:0-8496 GCA_963849945.1 uncultured Bacteroidales bacterium
GAAAATAATTCCCGATGTAAAAAAGATGGTCATAGATCATCAAATTATGGTAGAATATCAATATGGAACCAATTATCCCGATGGTCGTAGACCATCAAATTATTGTAGAAAATCACGTTGGGTGAAATAAATGGGTGGTCGTAGACCATCAAATTATTGTAGAAATATCCGGGAATGCAGGAATCAGATGGTCGTAGACCATCGAATTATTGTAACCGCAAGCCATCGATGATTTAGGCAGAGTAAGTATCTTTGCATTAAATTAAGAATCATGATCAAAAAATATATCTCAATTGGATTGCTGCTTCTTCTACCTTTATTCACATCTGCACAAAATGTGACCGATGCAACCGGTAAAAAGCAGGGGCCGTGGGTAAAAAATTACCCCAACGGCAAGATCATGTACGAGGGAACTTTCCTTAATGACAAACCTGTCGGCCTGTTTAAAAGATATAACGAAGCCGGAGTTCTCCAGTCAGAACTGACCTACGCCGATAAAAAGGATGAAGCACGGGCTGTTTTCTTTCATCCCGACGGCCAGAAAGCGGCTGAAGGAATGTATGTAGCTAAGAAAAAGGAAGGCCTCTGGAAATACTATTCAGCCACCAAACCCTGTTACCTTATCGGTGAAGAAAACTATTATGATGATCTCAGACACGGCCTGGCCCGCAAATTTTATCCCGACAGCTCGCTGGCTGAGAAAGTCACGTGGGACTTCGGCAAGAAAACAGGGGAATGGCTGCAGTATTATCCCGACGGTACGATATGTCTGCGGGCCGAATATTTTGACGGTAAGCTTGAAGGTCCCTTCTCATATTATTATCCCAGCGGTAAACGGCAGTATGAGGGCATGTATAAAGCCGATTTACGTACAGGCGACTGGATGATACTTAACGAGGATGGCACCCTGAAGCAGGTTCTGGTATACAGGAACGGAAAGCTGGCTGACCCCAAACTCGCCGATAAGGAGACAAAATTCCTCGACGACCTGGAAAAAAACAAGGGGAAAATTGAAGTACCTGATATCAACGGTAATATCATAAAATGATATTTAGGCCATTAATCCTGACGGTTCTCTTCCTTTTTCTGAGCTATGGCAGCACCTGCACCGGAGCTGAAGAAGGATATGATGGTACTCCTCTGTATTTTTACCGTATCTGGTTTACAGACAAGGGTGATGCCGGCGTTGGGGATTTCACTGCTGAAAACCTGCTTTCCCCGGATGCCATAGCAAGAAGGGAAAAATGCGGTGTCGCCCCGCTTACCTTAAGCGATCTCCCTGTAAATACTGATTATATTATAGCCGTCACACAGCGCGGGTTGACCTTCAGATACGCTTCAAAATGGATGAACACAGCGCTATTTACATCAGCATCGAAAATTGAGACCGGCTTGCTGTCTGACCTGCCGTTCGTCAAAAAGGTACAGTTGGTGAAGAATCCTGCTGAACCTGTCAAGCGCCTCGGCGACAAGTACGGGGTCACAGGACCGGCAAACATTTCGGTTGCCTACGACCCCGGTGTTCCATTAAACGGGGTTCCCCTTCATCAGTCGGGCTTTACCGGTAAAAACATTACCATTGCCGTGCTCGATGCCGGTTTTGTGAACGCTGACATTATCCAATCACTGGAACCACTCAGACGCAGAGGAGGAATTATTGCCACCCGTGATTTCGTAGCCGGATCGGACTTTGTTTACGGCTACCATACGCACGGCACCTCGGTCCTTTCAATTCTTGCCGGCTCCCTGCCGGGATATATTTCAGGTACCGCACCCGGAGCAGATTATCTGTTACTCCGAACGGAAGATGACGCATCTGAGTTTCCTGTTGAAGAGGACTACTGGGCAGCAGCGGCTGAGTATGCCGATAGTGCAGGGGCTGACATCATAAGCTCTTCTCTGGGTTACTCTAAATTTGACAACCCGTCGATGGACTATACATTCAGCCAGCTCGACGGAAATACTGCCTTCATCACCCGGGCAGCAGATGCGGCAGCCTCCAAAGGCATTCTTGTCGTATCCAGCGCCGGAAACGAGCGGGCTACGGCGTGGGTCCGGATTCTGGCTCCTTCGGATGGTGACAGTGTGCTTTGCGTTGGTGCGGTAAATCAGGATCTGACAATCTCATACTTCTCTTCAGCCGGATACTCCTCCGACGGCCGTGTCAAGCCTGATGTAGTTGCACCTGGTGTAAACCTGCCTATTCAATTCAGACCTGACACGGTGAATACCGGAAGCGGTACATCATTCTCCTGTCCCGTGATAAGCGGCCTCTGTGCCTCGCTGATGCAGGCAGTGCCGGGCGCCACCGCTGCCGAAGTGATCACTGCGCTTCAAGAGAGCAGTGACCGTTTCAATCATCCTGATGCACTTTACGGCTACGGTCTGCCCGACTTCCTTGCGACCCTGAAAAAACTTGAGGATATTCATACTTTCAAACCGGAAGCAATAATGACAGCCGGCCCCAATCCGTTCTTTGATGATATCAGCCTGTGGTTCCGTGATTCCCCTGGCCGTCTTTCAGTCAGCGTTACTGATATAAGTGGCAGGCTGGTATTACGGAAAGATTACCCTGTCTATGCGGGACGTTCATTCACCATTGACGGATCGGGCATGACTGGTCATGGTTTATTTTTTGTGAAAGTCGTGACTGACACAGGGGAGAAAGTTTTTAAAATGGTCAGGGTCAGATAATGAGCGGAAGTAAAAAAATAACTCTTAGCGAGCTTCAGGGACTTATCCGTGACAAGCTGTATGAAGCTCTGCCAGGCTTTTTCTGGGTAGTCGCCGAAATTGCCGAAATCAAGCTGAACAATGCCGGACATTGCTACCTTGAACTAACCGGCAGCGATACCCCCGGAGGCAAAGTCACTGCCAGGGTAAGAGCTACAATCTGGGCTTCTAAATACCTCTCCCTTAATACCTTTTTCACGGCATCTGCCGGAATACCTCTCCGCCCCGGTATAACCATCCTGTGTAAAGCCACGGTTGAATACCATGAGCTCTACGGCTTAAGCCTGAATATCACCGATATTGATCCGACATATACTGCCGGTGATATGGCGCTCAAGCGGGAAGCTGTTATCAGCAGGCTTACAGCTGAGGGGGTGATGACAATGAACCGTGAGCTGTCTCTCCCTCTCTACCCGAGAACCGTTGCTGTGATCTCTTCATCCAATGCAGCCGGTTACCAGGACTTTATGAACCATCTCACTAACAATCCGTATGGTTACGTCTTTGTGTCTGAGCTTTTCGAGGCGGTGATGCAGGGTGAATCCACTGAGAGATCTGTCATCGAAGCGCTGGACAGAATATCAGCATCAGACGAACAATTTGACGCTGTGGTGATAATCCGCGGGGGAGGTTCAACAACTGACCTGAGCTGGTTCGACAGCTATGACATCGCATTTTACGTCACGCAGTTCCCCGTTCCTGTTCTGACAGGCATCGGTCATGAAAAAGACCTGACAGTGACTGATATGGTGGCCTGGAAGTCAGTCAAGACACCAACGGCTGTGGCTGATTTCCTTGTAGCACAAACTCTTGAATGCGAGAATATGATCATCGATTTGGCTTCCTCGATATATACAGAAGCCGCTGGTATCATTTCATCAGCAGAAGAGCAGCTCTCTTCCCTGCAGAACCGTACAGCTGCAACAGGCAGGCTGATTGTCAGAGTTAAACGTGATCACCTCGGCTACCAGTCTGAAACACTCCTGCGTGCAAAAAATAACATGTTACGCACGGGAAAAGAGTTAACCGACCGTCTGGAGAGTTCACTTCACAACCTCGATCCGGCACGGGTGATGCACAGGGGATTTACACTTACAACAAAAAGCGGGAAAATAATACGTACATCTACCAGCCTTGAGCCGGGTGAAATCATCATCACCCATTTTGAAGACGGCAGGGCCGTAAGCATTGTGAAAGAAACAAACAAAAACTTATAGGAGATGGCAAAGAAAGAGATCGGTTTTAATGAAGCAGTAAAAGGCATTGAAGAGATCCTCAAAAACATCGAAGAAGGTGAACCTGATATTGACAGGCTCTCAGAAGATGTTAAAAAAGCGGCGGACCTGATAAAGGTATGCCGCAGGAAACTGAGGGAGACAGAGGAAAAGATCGACGGTATAATGCAGGATCTGAAGTCATAAAACAAGGAAGCCCCGCCTCCGCGGGGCTTCAACTCGAAACCCTAACCTAAATTCCAGAAAACTAACTCTTCTGTTAGAAAACTACCTTCATTAACTTAAACGTACAAGTTAGTATAATTGTTGCAGAAAATTGCAATAAAAACGTTAAATTTTTTTTTAGTTTTTCTCTATTCCGAAAATATCTTTGAAAGCCTTATCAAAAGTTTCCCTGGGAAGCGCTCCCATCGCCATCTGAGGCTGTCCATCCATCGGTACAAACAACAGTGACGGTATGCTGCGGATACCAAACACTGAAGCCAGCTCCTGTTCGGCCTCAGTATCAATCTTATAGACATAGAGCTTACCGTCATAATCGCGTGAGAGATCCTCAATGATAGGTGCAACCATCTTGCACGGCCCGCACCAGTCTGCATAAAAATCAATTATGCAGGGCTTATCTCCCGCATATTTCCACTCCTTGTTATTCTCATAATCAAAGACTTTCTTAATAAAGCCCTCTTTTGTCAAATGTTCTGCCATCTCTTTTATTTTGTTGTTAAACAGCTTATTGATTTTATTGTTCAATCATCTGCAATTTTGAGGCCGGTTAAGAGCGGAACAGCAATTTTTCTTCAATTTAGGCTATAAATTGTAATTTTGTCACGGTCACGGTTAAATTGTCATATAAATATGGACATAATTCCTGAGGAAAGGATTTTTGAGATTGTCGCCCGGGTTACTGAGAGGGAACATGTTAAGGCATATGTCATAGGCGGATATGTGCGTGATCATATTATGGGAAGGGAACACCCTGACATGGACATAGATATTGTAGTCCTGGGAGACGGTGTGGCAATGGCGAAGGCCACTGCGGAGGAGATAAACCCTGACATTAATGTTACTGTTTTCAAAACTTTCGGGACGGCAATGTTCCGTTACAGAAACTATGATATAGAGTTTGTCGGCGCGAGGAAAGAGTCATACAGAAAGAACTCGCGAAAGCCTACGGTCTCTCCCGGATCACTGGAGGATGATCAGAACAGGCGCGACTTCACGATAAATGCACTGGCTATAAGTCTGAACAAAGATAGCTTCGGAGAGGTGCTTGACCCCTTTGGCGGGATGGATGACATACGGAATAAAATTCTCCGTACACCGCTTGATCCTGACACAACCTTTACTGACGATCCGCTGAGGATGATGAGGGCCGTCAGGTTCTCATCGCAACTGGGGTTTACGATATCAGATGAGACGCTCGCATCAATTTCGCGGAACGCGGAAAGGATTAAAATTGTCTCCGCTGAAAGGATAACCGTTGAGCTGAATAAAATTATTGCCACTGACGTTCCCTCAGCAGGTTTCGCGCTGCTTGAGAAAACGGGCCTTCTCGAACTTATACTGCCTGAGGTCGACCGGCTGAAGGGAGTTGAGGACAAGGAGGGTAAAGGGCATAAGGATAATTTCCATCATACCCTGAAAGTGCTTGATAATGTTGCAACCATGAGCGATGATCTGTGGCTGCGTTGGGCGGCTCTCCTTCACGACATCGCCAAGCCGGTGACAAAAAAATTTGTTTCCGGAACGGGCTGGACATTTCATGGCCATGAATTTGTCGGTGCTAAAATGGTCCCGGAGATCTTTACCCGCCTGAAACTTCCTCTCAATGAAAGGATGAGATATGTCCGGAAACTTGTAGGTCTGCATCTGAGGCCTATATCACTGGTTCAGGATGAGGTCACTGATTCAGCGGTGAGGCGGCTTCTTTTCGAAGCGGGAGATGACATCGATGATCTGATGCTGCTATGCGAAGCCGACATCACATCCGGTAACAGGATGAAAGTACAGAGGCACCGCGGGAACTTCAGCCTGGTACGACGTAAACTGATTGAGATTGAAGAGAAGGACGCTGTCAGAATATTCCAGCCACCGGTTCACGGAGAAGACATTATCGATGCTTTTGGAATATCCCCAAGCCCCGTAGTGGGTGTGATAAAGACGGCCATCAAAGACGCAATACTGGACGGCATTATACCAAATGAACGCCAGGCAGCATGGGATTTTATGGTAAAAAAAGGTGAGGAAATGGGTCTTGTTGTTCGCAAAAAGAACTAACTTATTTGCCAACAAGAAAACGGATCTGTTTACAACTGGCTACCAAATCCCATATCTCAGCATGAAAAAAATTCTGCTCTTTGTAGTAGCAATCCTTCTGGCCTGCATATGCTTCGGTCAGCAGGATCCTGAAATTCAGGCCATACTTAAAAAACTTCAGTCGGGGCAAAGTATTACAGATGCCGAACAGGCAAAACTTAAGCAATGGTCCGAGGAGATGTCAAAGCAGTATGCCGGTAAAGAGAATGCTCAGAAAAGTCCTTTGTCAGCTAAATCATCAGGAACAGGCACGTCAGGCAATATATGTCCAAAACCGGCGAAGGTTATACCTGCCATTACTGAGCTGACCCGTGACAGCTATATTTCACTCGTAAAAACACTGATGACAACATATGGCCCCAAGATCGGTGATAAGCTTCCCGAAGTAAAACTGTTGCTTGAAAACACGGCCAAGCCATCTGAAGGCGCAGATATGGGGGCGTTGTTCCTGATGGCAGGTTCAGGATCATCAACAATTTATTGTGCTGCATGGAGCGCGGTCAGGCTGCCTGCAGATATCCTGACAGCAAATACCCTAGGTGTGGCCCTGAAAGATATGGGCGAATATGTAAAAGCTCTTCAGGTGCTCAAATATGCTGATAAACTGAGAAAGGGCGTTCCCTTACTTTCAATCAACATGGGATGGGTATATTATGAAATGGGTGATCCTGTCTCAGCAAAAAAGATGTTCAATCAGGCTCTGCTGGAAGATCCTGGCCTCACCTCTCCGCACCTGGGGCTGGGGTTGATGGCCGAATGTGCCGGTGATCATATTACAGCGGAAAACCATCTGCGTATTGCACTGTCAAACAACTACTCCATTGCTGGTTTTGCAGCTTACAAAAAGGCACAGGCTGCCGAGTCAAAGAGCCAGACCAGCGGTGAAGGAAACCAGGGTAAGCCGCTTGAGGAAGAAAAAGGGGATAATGAGGGCTATGACCTCCCTGACCTTCCGGATATGGATCAGCCTGCCAGGATGGCTCAGCAGGAGATGCCGATGAAATCGTACGTGGATAGGCTCGACAGCAGGATTATGCAGCTGTTTGAACAATTTCAATCCGTTTCGCAAACCGTCAGGGCCCAGATAGAGCGTGCTAACCAGAACCCGGAAGGCTCTATAGTATTTGTCCGCGATTTTGCTGCTGAAAGGATGATGTACGAAGATGTGGTCGGGCTTCTTTTCGGACCAAACAGCAATTTCAGCAGGGCAATGGAGGAGGGCTCTGCAAACTGCGGAAAAACAGCCGACCAGATGCAAAATGATGCGGAAGCTACAAACCAGGATATGGAAAAATCGATCAGGTTGCAACAGGACATGAATACCTGCACTGAACAATATATCGAGGCCATGAAGGCTTGCGGCCCTAATGATCCGTGCCTTGAAAAGGCCGAGGCTGATTATCATGCCTGCTTCGAACCGCTTAAAGCAGAGCAGGAACAGGTCATGTTCAGAATTTGCAAGAGAACCAAAAGCGATCTCGATCTGCAGATCGGATGCCAGCAGAAGCTTTACAGCCAGTCAAATGCAGCCTTCAGGTCCGCAGCATCTGACCTCTATGCTTTTACCGAGCCTATCCTGGCAAAAATATATTCACCCAGCTATAACGAATTGTTTAATATTTGGCGCGAGATTACTGTTCTGACTTTCCAGAAAAGCCTTGCAGGAATAGGATTGGGTATCGCAGGTGAGGCAGAAGGATACCAGGACCTGAAATGCATCGAACCTGAACCACCTGAACCGCCTGAAGAGATTAAGGAGCCTGAATTGCCAAAGAAGAAGAGCGATGATTGCCCTCTGGGCGACGGACTCAAAGGGGGTTTCGGGGCATTTTCTGCCGAGCTGACCTGTGATCATGTAACAATATCAGGCGGAGAGGGTATCCTGGGATCAGTCACCCGTGACTTCAAAAAGCACGAGACAAAACTATGGATTGGGGCAGGTGCAAAAGTTGAATACGGAAATGGCAACCTGACAGGTGAAGCAGCCGTTGGGGTTGAAATTACTGTAGGTCAGGGAGATATAGTTAATGATGTGGCCCTTACAAGCAGCGTAAAGACCGGTCTTGGCGGCCTGGTTGAGGCTGAAATAAGCGGGAGAATATCAGTTGAAGGTGGACCGTCCATAAATACATCAGCTGGATTCACCCCGCCTGCCATTCCGGGTCTCTAAAAATTCTCTCAGTGCAAGCTTACAGTGATTAAAACGGGAAGA
>CAWKJD010000021.1:0-196264 GCA_963849945.1 uncultured Bacteroidales bacterium
GTAATCGGGAAGCAAAAATGCAGTGAAAACGGCAATGGCGATGCAGTAAAAATGGGAACAGGGATACAGTAAAATCGGGAACAATAATACAGTGATAAGTTAACGCGATTATTAACCGGTGTTACCTTGCAGGCTTCGATAAAAAAAGACTGCAATGGAGGCACGACAAAAACAACTTATCATTATGTATCATGAGATCCGAAGACTCCGCCAGGTTGAACATTTTTCCATTCAACGCATAGCGGACCAGCTATCAATCAACTTCCGTACAGTAAAAAAGATACTGTGTATGACGGAAGAAGATTATGACAAGTTTATAGAGAAGAAGTGGGCAAAGGCCCGTCATCTTGATCCCTACCGCGATTTTATTATTGGGTATCTTCAACAGTACCCTGATACTCCGGCGGCAGTAATGCACGATAAGCTTAAGGAGCAGTTTGCTACGCTGCCTAAGGTTGATCCGAAGACTGTTTACAGCTTTGTGATGATGGTTCGCAGGGACCATGGCATTATCCGGGTCAGTGCCAGCGAGCGGCAGTACTCGGCAGTCCCGGACTTTCCTCCCGGGGAACTGGCCCAGGTTGACTTCGGGGAGAAGAAGCTCCGGAGAAGCACCGGGGAATGGGTCAAAGTGTATTTTTTCGTGATGCTTCTGTGTTACAGTCGCCAAAAATTTGTTTTGTTTCTTGACAGGCCTTTTACTACCGTGGATGCAGTCATAGGCCATGAAAAGGCTTTTGAGTTCTTCGGTGGCATACCCGAGGAGATAATTTATGATCAAGATACCGTTTTTCTGTACCGTGAAAATGGCGGGGATTATATTATGACAGATGTTTTTGAGCGGTATCAGGCGAGCCGGGGATTTAAGGTTACATTTTGCCGGGCTGGTGATCCTGAGAGCAAGGGTAAGGTTGAGAACTCTGTTAAATACGTCAAGTATAACTTCCTATTCAACCGCACATTCATAAACACTGAGATCCTTAATGATCAGGCCTTGGCTTGGCTTGAGCGCACTGGCAATGGCATAGTACACAATACCACGCGCAAGATACCGCAGCAGCAGTGGCTGCTTGAGCGCCCCTTCCTACGGCGCTGGATGCCACTTCTCACCGCTGCAAGGGCTAATGGTCATAAGGTTATTAAAACAAATATCATAAAGTACCGGGGTAACAGTTACTCACTCCCTTTCGGCACCTACCGCAACGACGAGACGAGAGTATTTGTAACAGAAGAAAGCAATCAGTTAATAATAAAAGATGCCGGTGGCGGTATAATTACCACACACCTGATCCCGGAGGGGGTTGGTAATAACATAATAAATACCAATCACCGAAGGGACACGTCCATTAAGCTTGATGTTCTCCGTGGCAGAGTAAGGGAGTTCTTTGGTCACACCGGTGAGATAGATATATTTATAGATAAGATCAATACGCTTTATCCCCGCTATGTTCGGGACCAGCTTACAGCGGTTCTGACTACGGCAGAGAGAAGCGGGCAGCAGCAGGCAGAGATAGCTCTTGAGTTCTGTGTGCGTAACAGCCTGTTCAGCGCCAGTGACTTCAAATCGATCCTTGAGGGCCAGCAGGCCGGCAGGACCCACCCTACACCACGACCTGTAATTAAGCCATTGGGAGATGCCAAGACACAGCTGATAGTCAACATAGAGCCCGAACGAAGTGACATAAGGGAGTATGAAGTGATTTTTAACCAAAGCCTCTGATGCCATGAGCCAGTACATACCACTTATCAGGCGTCAGGCAACCCGCCTGCGACTATCTGGCATCGGGGGTAACATAACCAGCCTTCTCAAGGAGGCAGAGCAAAACTCTCCGAGTTATGATGAGTTCACACATAATCTGTTCACTTACGAGATTAAGGGCAGAGAAGCCAAACAACTTTTGCTGAAGAAGAAGTTGGCCAGATTGCCGCTTAATCATGATCTTGAAGAATATGACTTTAATTTTGCTTCCGGGTTGTCTGCAACACAGTTGAACCAGTTGCGCGAGCTCAACTGGCTGGATCAATGTTACAACATCATGTTGAGTGGACCGTCAGGCACCGGCAAAACATTCATATCTGCAGGCCTTTGTTATGATGCTCTGCAGCGTGGCTATAAGGCATACTTCCGTGGCATGAATGATATACTGGCCACCCTGCGGCTGAAGGAACTTACCCCTACGGCAGTCAAGGAGTTCAAAAGATTGACAGACGCTCAGCTTATTGTTATTGATGATGTTATGACCCTTCCTCTTGGCAGGGAGGATGGCAACAGGTTCTTTGTCTTCTTAAATCAAATCTACGAGACAACTTCATTCATAATAACAACCAATAAATCACCTGCAGAATGGGCCAGGTCAGTCGACGACGAGACCCTGGCTACAGCACTGCTTGACAGGTTGCTCTACAAGTGCCAGTTGATCCAGCTCCAGGGCAAGAGTTACAGAATGCAAAACAGACAAACAATTTTTTAAATCTTGATGAAAACTTACGAGAAAATAGGCATACTTTTACACCAGAGTCACTGCAGTATTGTTCCCAAAAACACTGCACTCTTGTTCCCAAATTTACTGCACTTCATTTTCCCGAAATCACTGTATTTCTTTTTCCTGTTTACACCCGGTTTAGCAACTTACATAGCTTTTCTCCTGTAATAGCAACTGCTCACAAATTATATGGCCCAACAGGTCCGGAGGAAAATAAGGGAATTGACTTTGTTTATGTACTTCAATTAATACCCTTTGATCAGGGAGATTCTTCAATCAATAAAAGACAGTATATCGATAAGGCGATACTGGATGTATCTGCGATTGTAAAAGAGTATCACCATGCTTGAGGCTCAATATAAAACAAAACCCCAGTCGCCCAGGGTTCTGTTTATCTTTACAGGTTATTGTTTCTTTTTTTTGTTTTATTTCTTCTCACGAAAAGGTGTAGATACAAACATTAAGAATGGGTAGCAGCTATTCCATTTTTTATGAAGAATAGTTTTCTTCTTATAAGTTAATGTATCTGTTGTGATATTATCAATATATCCATACATATCAATTATTGATAAATTTCCTTGATCGCCTAATACTAAAGGTTTGTTTTCCATTAATTCCTTGTTCATAAAAGAACATTTTCTTATCTGACTTTCAGGCAATTTAAAACATTGGATATTTAAACTATCTGCATACTTGGTAGTATTTTTGAGGATAATTTTTTTATCCATAACTTTATAAGTGCAAGTAATTCTAGTTTTTCGATATTGCTCATCTAAGTCACATAAAAACTGTTGTTCATATGTACATATAGTATCATTGACAAATTTTATTGATGTTACCTTATAGGGATCATCATGAATGAATGTCCTATCACTCAATAATAGCGTTCTCGAGCATGATTGACAGAAACAAAATAGAGGAATAAGAATCAACACCTTTTTCATACACAATTTTTAATTATTATCCCATTGATCTTTTTTTATTCCTGGTGGAGGATACAAAGGACCCCATGTATATCTCTTTACCTTATTAACCACACTTGATGATCCTTCTCCAATATTATTAACAAGATCTGAGTTTATCAAGCCGATATTATTTATACCTGATGTTGGTATTATGCCCGGTCCTGAACTTTCGAAAACTGATCTAAACAATGGGTACTTATCTAAAAAATCCGCCGGCTTATATGGCAGACTTCCATCATAAGCGTATTGCGCTTTGTAAGCGCTAACTTCATCCTGTACTCCATAGGTGTTTGCCGTTAATGTTCCACTTGCAGCATCACCTCCATGCCTAGATTCATGAAGTTGACTTCCCATATTTTTTTCAACATACATGGTAATGGTACCTGTGCCTAAACCTGCTGTCGCCGGCCCTCCTGCTTTATTTGATTTGTCATTTACAGAACCATATCTAAATTCTGTACTTGACTGACCCATAGCTGCAATATCTTGTCCAGTCTTTCTTAATTCCGCACTACGAGCTCTTAGATCAGTCGCATCTTTCCCTCTTGCTTCTAACCGTTCTGCCTTTGAGTCAAGTCTCTCTCCTCTTCTTTCAGCTCGTTTTACAATTCTCTCTGCTTTCTTTTCATTTTTATCATCAAACCATCTCCCGTCAGGGTCAATATATCTTATAGGATTATTCGCAGCATAGCAGTATGGCGAATATGAGTGGTCTTTTTCAGCACTTGGGTCAATCACGTGCCACCTTCCAATCTGGGGATCATAGAACCGTGCTCCGTAATCCTGTTGATCTACTCATATAAAACAACTCATCCAAAAGCTGCAGGAACTCCAAAAACAGGTGTTATTCAAAGAACGATCTAATATTTAAAGATACCTTTTTTCTTTTAATTGAGATTTTCAGTTAAAAAGAAAAAGCTATTCTTCATCCACTATCGGGATTATTGATGCTAATTCCTTCTCGATGTCAAGACCATATGATACGGCTATCTTTGCGATATGGATTCCAAAGACACCTCTGAGTTCACCTAATCCGCTGATAAATATCCAGGAACTGATATTGTCAAAAGGAGGCCTCAGGTATCTCATTTCATGTTTATTGTCTTGAGTCTTATCCAGGAACTTTCTGCAAGCGGCTCTTAATGCTCTCAGGTTTGTTTCCAGTTCAGATCCGCTAGCTAGAGTGCCGATTTCATCAGTCAGATATCTTCTTATCTCAATGATAGATTCAACGCAGTGCATCGGCATTTCCATATCGTATGGCGAGTATAATACTCTCCGGTCTTCCAGGAAAGATATTATTCTCTTGGCGACTTTTCTCTCGGATTCAGGAGGATTCCAGGATACTCCGAAAAAAGGAACACTGATTCCGGTGATTCTTTTTGATACTTCTTTGAAGTTCATTTTCATGGGATTAATGAATGAGGATACTAAAGTTAGTAAAAATACAGGATCCCATCGCTCGCCATCCCTTCTGCATTTATTTTTGTCATGGTTTTTGTGGCTGATGCACTTGCAGCACATGCCGGCTTTTGTTTTTGTGTTGGTTGATTTTTAAGTAGTAAAAACAAAACCGGCAAGAGCTGCGCCGCCCCTTTCCGGATACAAAAACTCACGCCAAAAATAAATGCCCAAAGCTATAGTTACATAATGCAAGTTATACGCAGCCTGTCTTTCAGTGGTATTGATTTTTGTGTTTCGGCTGCCTATAACTGGCATTATGTACTTCGGGCTAAAGCCAAATAGCCGCACTCCCTCCCCGCCTGACCCGGTAGCCAAAACCTCAAAAAAACAAAGCAAAGGTATGCAAGCTCCGCACTGGCCGACCCGCAGTAAAAAAGCAAGGCCAAGACAAGTCCCGTTAAATTTTTTTATTTAATTTTTATTTTCAATGGTAAAAATTTTAACGGGAGCCTTGCTTTTTTCCCTCGCTTGCATGTCGCGAGAGCTTTCTTTTTTTCCGGTTTTTTCTTTGTGGAAATGGTTAACTAAATCGTTTCGATTAATTTAATCGTCCATTTACCCGGTAAATTCTTGGTTACCCATTCAGTACATTTTTGATAAACACCTTCTTCAGAATGGTCCATGAACTGTTCCAGTTTCATATCCACTTGGATTTCATTTCCCTCTGACCAGTTTCCACTCCTTATATAGTACAGTACTCCTCCGAAGTAGTAATCGTTTGTATGTGATGACACATACACTTTAAAAAGTCCGTTCTGGTGGTCTAAAATATAGACCTTTGTCCAGTTGATGTAATTTTTTTTCATGTTGTAAAAATTTTAATTGTTTATAATTATTATACTCATAAATAGTGAGGAGTTTCAAAAAATCGCATTTTTCGGAAAATATTTTTTGATGCAGTAATTTAGACAAAACTTTACACTATGGCTTAACTTTGGCTTAGATACAGACCTAGCGAGCGCGAGGGGAAGTGTCAAGGTTTTTGGGATATTTTTTTGATTCAATTAAAAAAAAAAAACAGCTATCAAAAAAATATTCCAAAATTCATTTTAACCTTGACTGTGCGAGGGCGGAAGCTACCTTTACTAAGCCAAAGTTTTAAGACTGCAAGATTGATATCACCTGCATAGGCGAACTCCAGGAATGACCAGGATAGTCATTTTTGATTATAAGATTATGAGAAGGAGTATTGATAAAATTATGATAATGATGATACTACGATTTGTAGGGTTAATACATTTCATTTTAATAAACCAAAAAACTCAAAATTAAATTCTTCATCTTTTTTCATATACCGTTTTTATATATTATAGTCAGTTATTGTCCCAAAGTTTCCACTTTCTATTGAAAAAGTTGTGGATTAATAATCCCAAAAATGTGCTTATTAAGCACAAAATGTGGTTTATTAATGCAAGGTATGATACGGGATGCTTCGAAAAAAGGACAACCCTCTCTCAGGCTGGCAGCGTCAGGCTGAGCGGCTATTTAACATAATGACTCATTATAGGGCAGCTTTGGTTTTTGAGCGTTGGATTTGAGCGGCTGTGCCTATAATGCCGCATTATGTTAATATAGCTTGGGGTAATTTTTTCGGGCATGTCTTTTTGCCTGACGGGTTAGCGCAGCTCTTTGCTTTTGGCTTTTTACCGCTAAAATCAATTAAAAGAAAAAACAAAAGCAATGTGCTGCAAGCGTGCTGAGCAAAAAGCATGACGGAAAAAATTACAGAAGGGGGCGGCGCGGGGAGCAGCTCCCAAAAATGCGGGAGCTAATGGAAGATTTTTGGGAGCTGCGTGGGACTAAGGTTTGTCTGTATCGGAGTGTTTAAAACCTTTTACCTTCACGGGTTTATATGGTTCATGCTTCTCGATCATTTCATCAAGATAACTAAAGACAAGCTCTATGTTCTTGTCCTGGTTTACAAGCTTTTTCTTTATCTCTTCTATTTCAAGTCGCACACTTAAATTATCCATCAGGATTTCCCGGACTTTGGTAAAGACACGCATGATCTGGATATTTACCGTTATTGCTCTTTCACTATTTAAAACACCTGATAACATAGCCACACCCTGCTCAGTAAAAGCATATGGTAGTTTACGACGGCCTCCCCAACTTGATGCTCCAATCTGGAATATCAAGATATCGAACTCCTCCTTTGTGAGTTGGAACATAAAGTCTTCCGGGAAACGTCCTAAATTACGTTTTACCTGTTCATTTAATCTGCGAGTCTCAACTCCGTAAAGCTCTGCCAGATCTTCATCCAGCATCACCTTTTTATCTCTTACCAAGTAGATCTTATTGGTTATTATCTCGTCCGGTATTGCAAGCTTGCTGGTCCCTTTTGCCATGTAGTAAGTGTTTGACGTTTGTAAATTTACTTATTTAATCTTGATGTCGCAATTTGCGATATCAAGTTTGTATGTGTCTGATTTTGTGATTTATCCCAGCGGGTGACATTTATTTATTGATTCCTGCAGATCTTCCAGGTAGTCGACCTGGTATCTTTCAGTGGAGCTGATCCACTTATGCCCGGACATGTACTGAACGGTCCTTAGATCATATCTCTTTAACCATCCGGTGACCACACTCTGGCGGATATGACTGCAGCTGCGGACCTTCGGATTGATCTGCTTTAATGCTTTTACCAGATGCATCAGGCTGTTCTTGATATCTTCAGATCCGTTCATGCTGATTAGTAACTGTCTGCTCAGCTTTTCCAGATCCGGATTCTCGGCTTTTCTTCCGGAAGTGATATTTTTCTTTTTAACTGATTCAAGTATTGCCGGTCTGGTTTTTAAAAGATAATCCTGCAGCTCTAATACCTGATGAGCTTCAAGCTTCAACGTGCGGCCTCCTTCATGACGACTCCCGGGGATCCGGATCTTTCCTTCTCTTAAATGTATATCAGCAGGTTCCAGCCTTCGAAGATCATCCGTTGATAATCCCTGGCTCGTGAGCAGTGAAAGGATCACTTTGTTCCTGGCTGTTCTAAGATCAGTCACCTGGTAACTTTCATAAAGCTTTTGCAACTCTCCTTCGCTCATCATACCCGTTGGGATCCTCCGGGACCGGGTTCTTAAGTAAAGTCTATCGGCCGGGTTCTTTTCTACCCTGCCACGCTTTTGCAGGTAGCTGTAATACTTTCTTACTGCTGCCACCTTGCGGTTGATCAGCTTCGAAGAGTCACCCGCTGTCTTACACCGGGTGATATAATCATACATATCTGTTCGTTTTACATGGGTGTCAGATAAATACCTTTCTCTCAGATAAAATAAAAAAGCAGAGATGTAATTAATAAAAGCTTTTATGGTTGCCGGCGAGTATTCTTCTGTCCCTAACTCCGACAAATTGGCCAGAAGTTTTTTTCCAAACAGATCTTTCTGCTTTTGATACTTACTCCTGTTCATAAACGATATGGGTGTAAATCTGTGTTGTCTCAAGGCTGCTGTGACCTAAAAAGTGTTTTATCTTCTCAGGTGATAACCCCGACTGCAGAAGGTGAGTTGCTATCGAGTGTCTTAGAGTGTGAAGGCTGCCCGGACGATCTATCAGAGCTTTTTCCTTAAGCGCCTTGAGCCTGTTCACCATGGCCTCCTCACATAGCCGGTTTCCTCTCTGGCTTAAAAAAAATGCCTGCTCATTTCCTTTTGCCAGCATCGGCCGGGCAAAGTGCAGGTAATTATAAAGATCTTCTTTTACTGCCCCTGTGAAAGGAACAAAGCGTTGTTTATAGTTCTTGCCCTTTCTAACGTACAAAAGACCCTTTTCAAAGTTTATATCTTCCTGGTCAAGACTTACTCCTTCACTTCTTCTTAGTCCACAGCCGTAATACACCCCAAGCATTGCCTTGTCTCTCACTCCAAGAAGATCTCCCTCACATGAGCGGTAAAGAGCTTTTATTTCTGATTTTGTAAATACGTTTACACTCTTTCGGCTAGTACCTGTGACAGCGATATCAGTCTCAAAGCCTTCATGGCCGTTTTCTCTTAAGTACCTTGACAGTTTTCTTAGAGATGTGAGATGTGTTCTCAGGTAGTTCCTGCTAAGCCTTCCACCTTTTACCCGGTTCTCTCTTGAGCTGAGATAATAAAAGTAGTCGCTGATGGTTCCGATTGTTAAATTATTAACACTAAGTATCTTATGACGTTCGAGCCAGTAAAAGAACTCTCTTGCCTTAACCGGTGCATACCTCACGGTGCTTCGCTCGAAGTTTAACATTTCGAGCCACTCCCGGAAAGATTTTTCAAGAGCTGTAAATTCCTTGGATTCTATCCTGATCTCGTGCATCATTTTAGGGGGGTCTTGCTCTCTCCCGGTTATACATGTTATACTGTTATACTTGATTGTAACTTTTTTATTTTAACTGAGTTACGTACTGCGGGGAGCGATGTTATACTTCTGTTATACTTATGTTAAACTTAAGCTTTTCTCTGTTATACTTACACTTTTTGATGTTATACTTAACTTTTTTTCTTCCTTTTCTCTCAGTCCTTTAAGTATATCATCAAGGATATCGATTCCGGATTTAAGCTTATCGTATTCATCCCAGGCTGAGATCTCATACTCATAACCTGTCTTGCGGTTTCCACCAATCATCTGGAGATAACCCCGCTGCTCCAGTTCCCTCAGGTACCTGTTTGCCTTCATGGGGTGCATCCTGAAGTGTTCCCTGATATGTTTGGCATAAAGACTTCCCGGATTTCTGTTATTTCCTGCAAGCTCTTTCAGCCCTTCAAAGAACTGACGGACCTGTCCGCTTAGCTCATCGGACTTTCTCAGAAGACTATCCTTTATCAGGTAGTTGGCCCACTCGATATCCTGCAGAGAGGATTCTATAAAAAGGATCCCGTTTTTGTTCTTTTGCCACTTTCTTTGCCTTTGGTGATAAAACGTGATGATCTCTATGAGCCTGAGGTAATGCATGTTTGTCCGGAGCTTTTTAAAAACGCACTGAGGGATATCAAGCAGGGTGGCATAAGGATTGATAACTTTAACCGGACGCAGTAGCCTCTGGGCGTTCCTCAGGAGCTCACGCCAGGCGTTTTGTTCAGCATCATTAATAAGTCCTGCCTGTTGCCTTCGCTGGTAGTGCATGACCTGATCAGCGTGCTGCGGAGTCTCATCCACGTGTAGCAGGAACGAGCGGTTGGCATTATCCTCGTAGATCTGCGTGTTTGTCGTGGCTCCTGACACGCATACCGGTCCTTCAACAACAAGCACCCTCTGGACGTTATTTCCCTTGATATCTTTATCCGTGGTTAGCTTGGTGATTGATTGCTTACTCATGAACTCCCGA
Organism: uncultured Bacteroidales bacterium; assembly: GCA_963849945.1. GTDB lineage: Bacteria > Bacteroidota > Bacteroidia > Bacteroidales > VadinHA17 > SR-FBR-E99. The sequence goes on from CAWKJD010000021.1 coordinate 10,209, forward strand.
AGCGGTAAAAACGCCTGGTAAACACCCTCGAGATCCTCGATCAGCAGGACCTTATGTTTCCAGAAGTCTTTTTCAGAGTAGTACAATGTATTTTCTGTAAGGCTGGTTATGGTTCTTAGACTTTCCTGCGGGAGGCACTCGCTGATCCTGGTCTGCAGGTAAGTTTTTCCACTGCCCGATTTGCCATAGATTATTGCATGAAGCGGTTCATCAAAAAGACGGCTCAGGTAAAGAAAAAAAAGCAGCAGACCGTTTTGCTCTTCCCCGACAAGCCCGGTCTTTTCTATTGCCTTCATGGTATTTTTAACAAGATCCTGGGATGTTAAGAACTCACTCGCCCGGCTCTCTTCTTCCTGGCTCATGTGGTAGCTCTTTGGCTGAAGTGTTTTTCTTTCTCTCTCGATCTCCGAGAGCCGGTACTCTTCGAGCTGCAATTGAAGTCTCCGGATAACGGTTTTTAGCAATGTGGTGCTGATCTCAAGTTCCTCGGTAGCTCCTTTGATATATCTCTGCAGCTGACCATTACTGTAAAGGTTGACATCATCCTGGTAATACCTGCTCATTCCTTCAGTTTGTACCAGAAGATTGATCTTTAGCCTGTGTATGTTTTCTCTCTCAAGTCCTCCCCAGATTGTAAATAGCAGTTCCCCTTCACGGTAAGAGATCCTATGGGGATTCTTTGTATTAAATTGAGTTTCCGTGTATGGTGTTTCGCTTTGTGATACCTGATCCGGGCTGTCATCATTTTTTATTTTATCTGAAGCATTTACAGGTTTTCTGGTTCGGAGCAGGTGAGAAAGGATCTCAGCGTCATGACCCTGTACAAGACTGTTTATATCTTCATCATCCGGGGTTTCTACATTTGTAATAAGGATATCCGGTTTAATGGCTCTAATCTTCTCGCTGATCTTTGTCACTGCTTCCCGGCCTCCTTCGTCTCCATCAAAAAACAGGATCACTTCATTAAGTTCCACAAGGGTTCTGATAGCTTCTGCATGTTCCGGAGTAAATCCGTTGGTTCCAAAAAGAGACATCATACCAAACTCATTTGTGATTGATTCCTGCTGCCTTAAGGTCTCGCAGTCGATGATACATTCCGTCAGGATCAGTTTCCTGGTTGCCGGTTCTGGATATCCGGGATAGATCCCCTGGTGGTTGCCATTCAGGTAAAAATGTTTCCCGGTTCCGTTCACGCTGATAGATCTTCCGTAGAGATCAATGACCTGGCCTTTTTCATTCTTTGTAAAGAACAGAACAACATTTTTAAAGGTCGGAACAATGGTATCCTGTCTCGATCGCCTGAGTATTCCAAGAGAGATGGCGCTCTCCTGAAGTTTCACATTCCATCCCTTGCCAAGGTCCGGACCAAGGTAACCGGCCTGGGTTTTATCCGGGTCAAGGTTTCGGGAGAGTAGATACTCCCTTGCTGCAGTAGTTCTCTTAAAGCTGCCACGGCTCTCCTGCATAAGCTTACCCATCACGGCAAGCCTTGGGAGCAGTTCCTTATCGTTTTCAGATTCATTAGTTTGTATCATGGCTCTTTGGATTATTCCTGCCGATGGATCTATAATACTCTTTGCTTTTAATATAGCCTCATGTTTTCCTCTCTTGTCGTACCTTTCGATAAACTCTATCACATCCCCTGCAACTCCACAACCAAAGCAGTTAAATGTGTTTGTCTCCGGGTAGATCTTCAGGCTGGGATCCTTGTCATCGTGGAAAGGACATTTCAGGAAGTGGTGCCGGTCGGGTTTCAGATCGTAATGACTTCAGAACTGTTTCTATTGATAATCGCTCCTTTATCTCCCGGATCTCCATTGTTAATAAAATTTTATTTAAACATATCTGTTTACAAACATAACATATTAGTTCATTCAAAACAAAACCCTTTTATTAGACTTATTAACAACTATAAACTTATATGCTGCTAAAACCTTATATTTGCTGAACATTTCAGTTTGTTTATAACTTTTTACAGAACCATTGAGCTTATGAACGATTTCGCAGAAAATCTTAAAAAATGCAGGACCCAGAAGGGGATTTCCCAGGATGAGATAGCAAAGAAGATTAGTATACACCCTGTCCAGTTCTCAAGGTATGAACGTGGACAGAGCGCACCATCTATTGAAGTGGTACAGAAGATTGCAGATGCTCTTGAGGTTTCTATTGACCAGCTCGTTTATGGAGATCAGGATAACAAGGCAGAACAATCTATCTCAGACAGGGAACTGCTATCTATGTTTCAGAAAATACAGCTGCTTAACGAAAGGCAGAAAGAGACAGTGAAGGATTTCCTTTCTTCATACATCCTAAAGTCAGATCTTAAACAAAAACTGGCATAGGGCTTCCTGATCAGGATATTCTGAGGCACTGTTTTTTCTGATTACACTCCATGCAGGAAATTGAACCTAAAATACTTCCACTGGTACAGGCACTTAACTCTACAGGATTGGTCAGTACATTTTCAAGCTGTGAGGGGCATTTTGATGAAATTAGCAGATTCAATGATCATAACAAAGCTGATGTAAGGTTTGATCCTGAGGATAATATCTCAGATTACGACATTGAGAAGTTCATTTCTTATATTATTACCCGGTTTAGCAACTTACATAGCTTTTCTCCTGTAATAGCAACTGCTCACAAATTATATGGCCCAACAGGTCCGGAGGAAAATAAGGGAATTGACTTTGTTTATGTACTTCAATTAATACCCTTTGATCAGGGAGATTCTTCAATCAATAAAAGACAGTATATCGATAAGGCGATACTGGATGTATCTGCGATTGTAAAAGAGTATCACCATGCTTGAGGCTCAATATAAAACAAAACCCCAGTCGCCCAGGGTTCTGTTTATCTTTACAGGTTATTGTTTCTTTTTTTTGTTTTATTTCTTCTCACGAAAAGGTGTAGATACAAACATTAAGAATGGGTAGCAGCTATTCCATTTTTTATGAAGAATAGTTTTCTTCTTATAAGTTAATGTATCTGTTGTGATATTATCAATATATCCATACATATCAATTATTGATAAATTTCCTTGATCGCCTAATACTAAAGGTTTGTTTTCCATTAATTCCTTGTTCATAAAAGAACATTTTCTTATCTGACTTTCAGGCAATTTAAAACATTGGATATTTAAACTATCTGCATACTTGGTAGTATTTTTGAGGATAATTTTTTTATCCATAACTTTATAAGTGCAAGTAATTCTAGTTTTTCGATATTGCTCATCTAAGTCACATAAAAACTGTTGTTCATATGTACATATAGTATCATTGACAAATTTTATTGATGTTACCTTATAGGGATCATCATGAATGAATGTCCTATCACTCAATAATAGCGTTCTCGAGCATGATTGACAGAAACAAAATAGAGGAATAAGAATCAACACCTTTTTCATACACAATTTTTAATTATTATCCCATTGATCTTTTTTTATTCCTGGTGGAGGATACAAAGGACCCCATGTATATCTCTTTACCTTATTAACCACACTTGATGATCCTTCTCCAATATTATTAACAAGATCTGAGTTTATCAAGCCGATATTATTTATACCTGATGTTGGTATTATGCCCGGTCCTGAACTTTCGAAAACTGATCTAAACAATGGGTACTTATCTAAAAAATCCGCCGGCTTATATGGCAGACTTCCATCATAAGCGTATTGCGCTTTGTAAGCGCTAACTTCATCCTGTACTCCATAGGTGTTTGCCGTTAATGTTCCACTTGCAGCATCACCTCCATGCCTAAATTCATGAAGTTGACTTCCCATATTTTTTTCAACATACATGGTAATGGTACCTGTGCCTAAACCTGCTGTCGCCGGCCCTCCTGCTTTATTTGATTTGTCATTTACAGAACCATATCTAAATTCTGTACTTGACTGACCCATAGCTGCAATATCTTGTCCAGTCTTTCTTAATTCCGCACTACGAGCTCTTAGATCAGTCGCATCTTTCCCTCTTGCTTCTAACCGTTCTGCCTTTGAGTCAAGTCTCTCTCCTCTTCTTTCAGCTCGTTTTACAATTCTCTCTGCTTTCTTTTCATTTTTATCATCAAACCATCTCCCGTCAGGGTCAATATATCTTATAGGATTATTCGCAGCATAGCAGTATGGCGAATATGAGTGGTCTTTTTCAGCACTTGGGTCAATCACGTGCCACCTTCCTATCTGGGGATCATAGAACCTTGCGCCGTAATCATACCAGTCCAAACTCGCTCCTCCAAAGTAATCGTCCTGCAATTCTTTTCCATTATAAAGATATTTATTATTAGAAGCCCCATTTGCATAAGCTATCATACCAAAAGGATAGTAGTCTACCTTCTGCGTTGAGATCAATGTATCTCCAGATGGTTTAAATGAAGCTCTGATATTGCCCAAATGATCTTTCAGAAAATACTCATAATCATAAGTAGAGCCTGTTACGTTAACGACTCCTTCATCAAAATGAATTAATACAGGCAACATATTGTTATCATACTCATAAGTGCCTGTATAGTACCTGTCAGTGATATTTCCGTCTGATATCAAACGCTTCTTAAGCTTAACTCCAGTAGCATCGTAGGTGTACATCACCTTATGTGTTGCATCATGTATGACTTCCGAAGGTAAATTTAAGTAATTATATTTAATATTAACAATACCTTTATTAAGATCCTTTATCATGTTACCATTACTATCATACTCGTACTCCTGTCCGCTTGAATACTCATGCCCATCAATAAATCCGTGACCCTTCTGACCTTGATCTTCAACTGCAATTAACATATTTCCTTCATAATAATATCCTAGATTGTCAAGGTCAGTATAAACAGTATCGCTCTCCTCACCTGATCGGTTCAGACTTAAGATGTTTCCGTTGAGGTCGTAGCTCCCTACCGACTCATTATATTTACCACTTAATTGATCAAGTTCCGGACCTTGTCCATAAACAGATGTCGTTAGTCTGTTGAGTGCATCATATCTGAAGCTATAGCCCTTAAGATCTTCGGCGTTTTGCTTCCACTTCATACCTGATATATTGCCGTTGAACTGAGGTAAGATATTAATCAATCCTACCTCCGTTGTATCATTATATAACAAACTCAAAGCAAATAGATCGCTCCCTTGATTCTCGGGATCATTAATCCCTGTAAGCCATCCCCTTATGTTATACAAGTAATCAACATCCTGCAGATAATTGTCATCAGTAGTTTCGTGTAGTTGCTTTGTCTTAAGCTGACCGATCTCATTATATGTCATCTTTGACACCTGTACCGTATCTTCGCCCACAATCTCATGGTAAACGCCTGTTGGCCTGTACTTATGATCATAGTCGTACCAGCGGTTTACTATAACTGGGACTGGAGTGTCATCATACTTGTAATTGACAAGTCTTGTTTTTAACAAATTGCCAATGAAGTCGTATTTATTTAGGGTAAACTCTTTTCCGGCTAACAACGTTTCATTATAAACACGCAGAACCCTGTACTTGTCGTCATAGTAGGTCGCAGATATAAGGTATCGGTCTTCCCCCAGCACTTTTACTAAAGATCCGGTAACCTGTCCTTTAACGGCGTAATTGACTTTACTCACCGGGAAGTCATCACCTATATCAAGGCTTTCTGAAAAATTGGTAATGAGATTAAGCGTATCAAAGTCATAATTATCATAGTATGTCACCGTCAGGATCTTATCGTTGGCTCCCAATACCGGGTATGACTGGTTAGTGTAACCGAAGTTTGTACTTGTGTAATAACCGGTCATATCTTCATAATAAACAGTCATACTGGCATTTACCAGTGACTGCATACTGTCACGGGTAATGACGGCATTATTATGGTGGAGACCTGTCATTACTGGCCTGTTAAGCCTGTCGTATTTAGTAAACAACCATTTTGTGCTGTCACGCAGGTTACCATCCTGAGTCATGACAAGACGATCTCGTTTATCATAGACCATATAAACAGGTGCCACACCCGGAAGCTTTTTTACCGACATGCGCTTGCGGGTATCATACTCGTAATAATAGCACAGAGAATCTATTAAAGAATCCGAAGTATCCAGTGTATCAACTGACGTCATGAAAACTGCTGCCTTGGGGGGAATGACATATCGCAATAATCCGAAGTCATCATACACATAATAGGTCTTTGCTTTCAAGGTATCTGAATCCGATACTTTCAGCACAACCTGGCCCTGTAAATCCTTATACTCCGAGTTCCACACTCCGTTCTCGTCACGTAGCTCATTCTTATATAAAGTACCTGCATCATAATAATCCGTACTTACCAGTTGGTCATTTGCATTGACACTGAACATTATTACCTCGTCTGCTACAATGGTGCCATAATTTAAATGCATAGCATGATCATTACCCGATTCTTCTGGTTGCCATAACACTCCCGGTGCTCCCTGTTTAAGTACCCGGTTAAGTGGTGAGGCTTCAAAGATTGTCTCAGACCATGGATTGGCATCCCGGGCAACCGTTAAGTCCACAGCTGTGTAAAATGCCAGCTGTTCATTCTTGACCGATGTGTGCAATACCCTCGATGTGGCGTCAGATACATAGGGCAGATATTTTCGACTTTCTCTTCCAAAGGCATCGTACTCAATATGCTGGACTATGTCACTCATCTCCGGGCTGGCTGCCACATCTATTACCTGCACCGGTCGGCCGAGACCATCATAATAAGTGAGCGTCGGATTGTAACTTTCTCCATTATAGACTTTCTCAATGATGTAGTTGTAACTGGTCTGAGAATACAGGTATTCTACTCTGCATATCAAGACCATTAAGATCACGGTGGCTTGTATAAATTGTTTTACTTTCATGATGGTCATCATTACAGGTTTACTCTTCCAAATAATCTCCCTGGAACACGGTAATCGTTTTGGTAATACCTCCACCGCTGACAGTGATGGTGCCCGTCCTAGACCCTGAAAACAGCCTGGAACAATTCACGGTAATTGAAGAGGAATTACTTCCACTGGTCGGAGAAACACTTATCCAACTAAGGTTCTCCGTGACGGTCCAATTCACATTGGAAGAAATTGTAACAGAACTGGAACCATAGGAAAGATTAAAATAGAGATGATCTGTGCTTAAATTGAGGAAGTTAGGGCACTCAAAGATGACAGATATTGTGTGGTTAGAAATTACTCCGTTAAAGGTATAACTTGTCACAGCACCAACGGATACCCCGTCAACAAGTACATCGGCTATGGAACAGCCTGTATCCGGAGTAATCGTGTACGTAAGATCCGAGCCGTAAACAACATCCGTAATACCGGCAGGGGTAATGGTACCATTGCCTGTTTTGTCCGCTGTGATAGTGTAAGTCCCTAATACTTCATCATTAAACTCCTCTTGTATATGATAGGAATAATCCTTAATTAGATTATGATCATTATCCCTGACAGCGTTCAATCTTCCAAAAGAATCATATTCATAATAGGTCGTCTTACCGTTAGCATCAGTCTCTGATGTCATACCGACCAATGATTTGTAGCTGTAGCTGCTTATATTTACCAATTGAGCTTGACTTAAATAGTATGCTCTAATTCGATTATTAAGTAAATCAAGAAGTTGCGGATCAGTGTATATACCGTTCTTTATATAGAACAACTCTGTTTCTGTTAAACGATTGGCAACATTGCTATATGTATCCCCAACTGCTTGTAGTACCAGATATGCTCCCTTATAGCCCCATAGGTAAGAAATGGGTACGCCGTCACGTCCGGTATGCTGGATAAGATTTCCGTTGGATTGGTCGTATAGGTAATCATACTCTCGAGTAAAGCCACTAGTCCCTGTTCCTGAATAATCTACAGAAGATGGCAGGGGTAAGGGCTGCCGACCTGTAAAGCTAGGATAGTTATACCGAATGCGCTTTATCTCTTGTCCGCTATTTCTACTTATCTCCTGTAACTTTGCTGAATAAATATTCCAGGTTGTAACTAGTTGATTGCTATCATTGGGAAATATAAATTCTTGCTCCCATGTTCCTCCGGTACTACTATTTTTAGCTATTTTAGTTAGCTGATTACGAGAAAGGTCATAGGTGTAATTATCTGTTTGAACAGTACTATCGCTACCAATATATAGTATTAGTTGCTTAGAGGTTAGAAGATCTGTGCTTAAAGAAATATCATAATGAATGGGAATATAAAGTTGCGCAACATGATAGTATGTATACAACCATTGGTTTCTTAAAGTATTATATTCTGGATCATCGCTAGTTCCTGTAATTGTTACTATTTGCGAGGGTCTTACAATCATATATGTTTGCCCGGACGTTCGCTGATATGTGTATTCTTCTTTCTGAAGAGGATTGTCCTGAATATTATAAACAGTACGACTGCTAAGGGTAGGTTTTAGCCCTGGAGACTGATCATACATGTTAATGTTGTAAGGAATATTATAACTCGATACAGTTTCCCCGTTACTAATTGAACAATCGTTATTGTATTGGCAGGTAGATACTTCCGGATAATAAACTGTTAGTGATTCATAGGGAATACCATTAGCAGTATTGGCAAATGTCGTTATACTTCTGACGTATCGAGTATCTTGTATTGCTTCATCTCTAAATACCGAATAACTTGCCATTGACTGAGAAAACCAGCCTTCATCGATTGTATTATCAGAAATGCCCTGCCCGGATTGGTTTTCCCCATATTTAAAAATGGTAATAATCGGATCTTCATTGACTGATGGGTAGGATCTGATTCTCCTGCCTCGTTGCCCGTTACCTTTGATGTCACTGGTTTCATTAGGTTCATATTCATACTCGGTATAGCCTCCGGTTGGGAAGGTAATGCGCTTTAGTGAGAAAGCCTTGAACCCTAATGTATCTATACTACGATCTATAAAATATTTACTGGTATTTACGCCAAAATGCTCTCTAAGGGATTCGGTATCAGATGATGACGCACTAGTGTAACATAAGAAAGAAACATCAGCAAGGGGATCCGGCAGGAACAGGTCCTGATCCGGCCCTCCTCCTCTTCCAAAAACGTAGTAGTTCCAGTAATCAGGAGAAGCATATTGCCCACAGGGTGGAGCATAGTAGTCAAACTTGTACTCTTTTTCAACGTTGATGCTATCTCCTACAACTATGGAGGTCAGTACGGTGTGCCATGGATAGGCGTTAGTTGTGGTATCTATGGATGTCCTGCTGGACATATTTGCATAGTTGAAGGATATTTCCTTCACAAGTGTCTTACTCCCACTATTGGTAATGTCGTAAACCTTGATCTTGCTGATTAAGGAGGGGGAATTTAGATTACCATTCCTTTCAATTCGTACAAACTCCACCTCCTCTTTTGCGCTTCTTATTCGGGTTAGGAAGGGAGATGTGGTAGACAAAGGGAAGTCTTCATTTATTTCAATATTCCAGCTATTGCCCTCCAAAGGATCTTCAGCGCTTAAGACTGTCAATTGTTTATCAAATGCTTCTGTAACGGTCATGCTGCCATATTTTGCGCTGAAATAGTTGTCCTTAGAATCTTTCCGGTTTCGAATATTAGTATAAGTATGTAGGTCGTAGTTAAAAGATACCGAATCTCCGTAGGGTGACTGTATAGTTCTTAGCGGCCATGCCGTTTTTTCTAGTGTCATGCTTTCTGAAATATCCGTACTCTCAACAATTCCGGGGGAAACGATACTATTCTCATTTCCGAAATAATACTGATAACCGTTTTCGTCTGTAACAATACCGGAGTATCTGTTCATCTCAATACTGTCCATTTTCTGCTCCAATGCCTCAGCAGTATAAGTTTGACTTTCCAGGTTTCTACATGTGAGGATAAAGTGTCCGTTTGTTGAGGGGGTCATATAGGTAAACAGATCGTATTCGCCATCAAGCCTACCATAGGTTGAATTACCAGAACGCCTATTCATTGCTTCTAAGTACTTGTCTATATTTCTTTTGTCAGATTCTCCTAGAAAAGACAGGTAGGTATTATAATCATAAAAGGTACTGGTAAAATCAGATTTACCCTTAATACTCCGGGAAACACGATAGCCTTCAGCGTTGATGCTCCACCCAGCACCTACATCACCATCATGCTGCATGTACTGGATGCCGGAAGCGTGGTAGGTTAGGGCTATAGGTATGGTTAGACCGTTGAGCTCTATCTCATACAACGGAATAGCAATTTCTGGTAGCCCACTATATTCGGTAATGGCGTGGTTGATATACTTCTCAAAGAGCTGGCTTTGAGGGGAAGAGGGAATCACAAGGGGACCTTCTACTTGTGTGAATGCTGGGTGGGCAAGAAAAAGGTAGCAAACAGATACTGCCAGCTTAAGGATTGTTGTTTTCATTGCGGAGTATTAGGTTATTGAGTTTTCAGCAACAAAATGTCAGTTAAATGATTTTCCATTAAATATTTATCCATAACTAAGGAGAAAATAGAAGGGTCCATCAGAAAATCATCGGTTGAATCCTATGGCATAAAAGGAGAATTCAAAGCAAGACAACATCCACCTCTGCCGCCGTGCACCCCACTGTCCACACAGTACAGGGCTGCCGTCATCCTTGCTAACGGCACCTTTCCCACCCACCTGGTCACATTGGCCCGGCTGCGGGATGCAGAGATGATAATATGCTGTGACGGCGCAGCAGAAAAACTGGTGGCCAATGGTCTGAAACCGGACATAATAATCGGCGACCTCAACTCGGTCTCCCCGGGGCTCAAAGAGAGATACAGTTATATTCTCGTACAGGACTCCTACCAGGAGACCAATGACCTGACCAAGGCGGTCAACTGGTGAATTGCCTCCGGCATCAGGGAGGTGGCAATTCTGGGCGCCACCGGCATCCGCGAGGATCACACCCTGGGCAACATATCGCTGCTTGCCGATTACAGCAGCAGGATAGATGCAGTTATGCTCACTGACACCGGCAGCTTCAGGGTATATAACCGCAGTGTAACCATCGCCTCACACCCCGGCCAGGAGGTGTCGCTCTTCAACATTGATCCTGACCTGACAGTCACATTGCAAGGGCTGCGCTACCCGCTGCAAAATCTTAGACTCACAAACTGGTTGCGCGGCACTTTGAATGAAGCGGTCGGGAAATCCTTTAAACTGGAATTTGAGAAGGGGAAGGTGATTGTATTTTTGGAGTACTCTAAGGGCGAACAAACATGACCGAGCGTTTAAAAAAAGCCCGGTGGCTTTTTTAGCGACGGGGACAGACTGCAGGGCAGGATAGGAACAAACGAAATTAGAAGTAAGAACGGGGATTTTTGTTTAAATTGTAAATAGTTTTCAAGTTAAAAATCCTCGCGTTATGAAAGAATTGAAATCTGACCTTGAAGGGAGGTTTATCAAATATGCAGTAGTAAACTTAAATCTGGTAATCAAATTGACACATATTTGGGTGGTATACCCTTAGGAAGGTTCTTTACGATAATTCCTGGCCTGAGAAGATTTTGTGTAAACGGTTAACTGCCATGTTTCAAGAACATTTTTTGTCATCAAAATTGCTGATAAATTGATTGCCAGATTCCTTTCTTATAAGACAAAGGTTCACTTTTTCTCATTATTAGAAATATCCGGATTTACTGTTTTTAAAATTGCCTGAACTGCAGAGAAAATTTACATAGCCAAAATCTCTTTCTTAATTACGAATAAGTCGATTTATAGAGGAAATACCTTTATAACAAAACAACAAAAAGTATCGATATCACAGTTAGTTTAGTACTCCATCTATTAAAAAATATCTAGTTCACGCTTTTAGATATTTTTTGTAAGTTTGGTATACTGTCGAAAAGTAGCGGAATGTTTAGTGATTTTTGAACGGGGACCGTTAAGGTCGTGGTGTTTTGTGTGCTTTTTTTTTTCGATTCCCCTTCTATAAAAACCGCATTGCCGGATAAATACTAAATAGGAATTATCGGGCAATAGCTGAAAATTGTTTTATTGAATGTAATTGGAAGATAATGAGCAGTTTGAGTGGCAGGTAAGCGGAATAGGCTTAGTCCAAGGATTTCAGCGAACGAATTGTTGATTTTTTAAATTCTACGCAATGGAATTGCAAAGTCCTAAATAAAATCCAGAAGGTAAATCCAATCGTTATGCTTTCCCGGAATGATATTTTACCCAAATTGAAAGCCCGCGACAGGGCTACAATAGAGTTGATTTATAAATGTTTGTTTCCCAGCTTATATGGCTGGATCTCACAAAATTCCGGAACAAGAGAAGATACTGAAGATATTTTTCATGATTCTCTTCTGTGCCTGATAACCAAACTTGATTCACAAAGTGTACAACTGACATGTGATTTTTCTACATACTTCATATCAATATGCCGTAATAAATGGTTTCAGATGCTTTATAAAAGGAAGAGGTTAGCGCATATCACCGTTGAAAATTGTCAGACTCTTTTCTACGATATGAATGAAATGGCAGAAGAAGAGGAAATAGAGAATAAGAGATACTATGCTTCTTGATGCACTGCATAAGCTTGACAGGAGATCTCTGGCAGTAATGGAAGCATCTCTGAATGGAAAGACAAACGATGAAATCGCCGCAAAAATGGGATTCCTAAACTCCCAGGCTGTTGCTGACAAAAAAAAGAATTGCAAGAAGAAACTGATACGGATACTTGCCGGTGATACAGAAAATAAAGAACTGACGAATGAAAAACTTCACCTACATAGAACATATTGTAAATGATCCTGTCAATGATGAGGGAAAGAATTCTTTTATTACTCGACTGATTAATAATCCTGGGTTAAGAAAAGAATATCAGAAATATATCAAATTAGAATACTTAGTTAACGAGCAGGAAGAGAGGCTGGGAGGCATAATCAAAGAATTGGCAGACTTCACGTTTAATGTCAATCGCGCAATTGATGCCAGAGGGAATCCAGATGACCTGATTAACACTGTTCAGGATCAGGACACTTCACGATTAATTAGATCCGTTATTGCGTCAAACAGACCTCAGGATGCCCGTGAAAAGAAGAGATGGTTCAGGGCAGCATCTGTACTGGGATTCCTTCTGTTTATTTTGAGCCCTGGTACTACCGCGACTGTAGTAGTCATTAACAAGATCAATTTGTTGAATGTCAGTTTTAATATGATTTTTCAATATTTGATTGAATCTAATTTCTTATTATGATGAAAAAGAAACCAAAGAATTTCCTGGCAGCATTTACCCTAACGGAATTACTTGTTGTACTGATCATTATTGGAATACTTGTACTACTTGCACTGCCTAATCTCATGCCGCTGATTACAAAGGCCAAAAGCACTGAGGCACAACTCCAGCTAAACCATGTACACATGCTCGAAAAATCATATTACTACCTCTTTTCAAAATATTCCCCCAGCCTTGAAGAGATAGGTTTCGAGCAGGAAAAACTTACAACTGAAGATGGGAAAGCGAATTATCTGATTGAAATCACTTCATCATCAGTAACAGGTTTTATCGTAAAAGCAACCGCGGTTGTTGATTTCGATGGTGACGGTACATATAACGTGTGGGAAATTAATGAGAACAAAGACCTGAAAGAGGTAATAAAAGACTGAAATGGTGATTCGGGTAATAATATGTTTTGTTCTCCTGATTGTTGTTATTCAGGATTTTAGATTCAGGGCAGTACACTGGATAATGTTCCCGGTACTATGGATATTACTTGTGGCTGATAGTCTTATCGGATTAAAATTCATGCCTTACATTTCAGGCACAGCTATAAATCTTCTGATCATTTTAATTCAGAGTTTGATCTTATATACCTACTATATGCTTCAGGGCAAGAATCATAAATTTATTATAACACGCATATTAGGCGTAGGTGACATGTTGTTCATCATCATTATGGCTTTTGCCTTTACCTGGACCAGTTTCATGTTCTATTATATTGCCGGGTTGCTTTTTGCACTGCTTGTGTGGATAATCATCAGAAAGATTGCCAAAGAGGAGACAGGGCTTGTTCCACTTGCAGGGTTGCTTGCATTATATATGATAATAATAATGCTGGTCGACATTGCGCTGCCTGCATATGGCAGGAGCACGGATATCATTAACTGTTACAATGTTTATGGAAGCTGACAAAATCGATATAAGTATCGATATCCTTCAGGTAATAAGCTCTGATCAGGCCTTTTATTACAATATTATTCCAAAGAAGGTAAACGGTACCGCAATTACATTTTATTGCAGCCTTAATACTGATAAGGCCACCCTCTCACAGGAACTAAAAGTACTGTTTGGGAAGACTATTCTTCTGGAATCTATTAATGAGGACCTGCTACAGCGTAATCTGGCAACGTATTATTGCAGGAACAAAGTATCCCCTGCGACAAAAACCAACACGCTTAACCATGAAGGATTTCTCGAAACGATTATTAATGAAGCCTACCAAGTAAATTCCTCTGATATTCATATTGAAGCTTCTGAAGAAAAAGGAAGGGTAAGGCTGCGTGTAGACGGCAAGCTTCTTGAAAGATTCAATATCAAAAAAGAAGATTATCCCGCTCTTGTTAATAAGGTTAAAATCCTGGCAAATCTTGATATTGCGGAGAAGCGCCTGCCCCAGGACGGCAGGATAAGCCTGAAGGATGCACAAAATGTTCAGGATATAAGGGTTTCCGTAATCCCTTCCATCCATGGCGAAAAAGTTGTTTTAAGGCTACTTAAAAAAAGTACAATTGATATTACGCTGAAAGACCTCGGGATGTCAGCTGCACAACTTGATACATATTCCAGCGGCGTCAGAAAGAGCAATGGTATTGTCTTGATCAGTGGTCCAACCGGATCGGGCAAGACGACAACCCTGTATGCTACCCTGAACCTTCTCAACAGTAAAGAGGTCAATATCCTTACAATTGAAGATCCTGTTGAATACACAATTAACGGAGTGAACCAGGTTAATCTGAGGGATGATATAGGACTTTCATTTTCGAGGGCTCTAAGAACCTTTCTGAGGCAGGACCCGGATATAATCATGTTGGGTGAGATACGTGATGACGAGACAGCCCAGATGGCAATAAGAGCTGCTCTCACCGGCCATCTTGTTCTGTCAACTATACATACCAATTCTGCGTGGGGCATAATTACTAGGCTTCATGACATGGGCATACAGCCCTTCCTGCTTGCATCGACACTTAATATGGCTGTGGCTCAGAGACTTGTCAGGAAGCTGTGCATTCATTGCAGGCAGGAAGTCATTGATGAAAAGCAGTTAAAAATCCCGAAAACAAAGTTCTGCATGCCCAGGAAATATTATAAGCCAATCGGTTGCCCTGCATGCAACTTCACTGCATATTCCGGCCGGATAGCCGTATTTGAGATCATAGAGATATGTGAGGTGCTTCGGGAAGCAATTAAAACATCCAGGTCTGAGATAAATGAATATATGCATTCTAAACAGATACCAAAACTGTCAGCATCTGCTTATAACCTGTTTTGCAGGGGAGAGTCATCACTTGACGAAGTCTTCCCGATATTAACAATTGACTATTAATAGACAATCGATGAAAAGGACAAATCAGGTTTTGAGAAGAACATTTATACTGACTTGGTTTTTGATGGTTTGTTTTTTTCCACAGAAAGCAAGAGCACAGGTTGTTGATGACCTGTTCGTGAGGTTGGATTCTGTTGAGAAGCAGATCAGGCGGCTTGAAGTCTCAGTGCCGGGTCTTAATGAAAAGGTAAATATCTCTCTGACAGATGTTCCTTTGAATGAGTTTCTCAGGGCGATCGCCAACAATTCAGGTCTGAATATGGATATAGATCCTTCTGTCAGTCAAAGGGTATCCAATAACTTTTCTGATGTCCGTGTATCTGATGTTCTGATTTTTCTCAGCAGACAATTCAGGCTTGATATTTCAGAAATCAACAATATTTTAATAGTGAGGCCTATCAATGTGCCGGCACCCCTGCCATTGTGTTATGTGGAATACAACGATTCAACACAGAAGCTTACCCTGGAAGTAGAAGGTGAGCTGCTTTCCACTTTTCTAAAAGCAGTTACAATTAAAACGGGAAGAAACGTAATACCCTCTTATGATGCTGCTCAGGTACAGGTAAATGCCTTTATACTCTCCATGCCATTTCAGGATGCCATTGATAAGATGTCCTATGCGAACAACCTCCTTGCTAATCCCACTCCTGACGGTTTCATCCTCATTGAAAAGAAGCCTGTGGAAAAGGCTGAATTACAGGTCGTCCGTGAAATGCCCGGATCATCCCAGGTCTCAAGGGGTGGCAAGGCAACAGGTAATTCTGTGATAACGGTCAGGCAGCTGGGCCCGGACAGTGTCTATGTGTTTGCTGAAAATGCGCAGCTGACAGATGTTATCAGGGATGTTGCCGGGAAATGCGGTATAAGTTACATCCTCTCATCTGAAAGTAAAAATCAGGTCAATCTTCTGATAGCAGGAGATAGCTTTGATAATGTTTTTGCCAATATACTTTCAGGATCAGATCTGGTATTAAAGAAATACAACGGGGTTTATATTATAGGTAATAAAGAAACAGCTGAACTTATGACCCAAAAGGTCATGCATCTTAAGTACCGGAGTGTAGACAGTATTGCCTTTGCTGTGCCTGAAGATCTTCTTGACCAAGTTGATTTGCGTGTTTTCAAGGAACTAAATAGTGTCTTCTTAAGCGGACCTCATGACAAAGTTGAAACGGCGGCGGAATTCATTAACGCCATTGACAGATCAGTTCCGGTTGTTTCTATAGAGCTGCTGATCATAGACTACAGCACATCATATACTATCAGCACGGGTATTGAGGCGGGGATAAGTGACCAGCCGGTCTCCACCGCCGGTGTTGTCTTTCCCAATTTAAATATCACCCTTGGCTCTCAATCAATCAATGACCTGATCAACAGGTTTAACGGCTTTGGATGGGCCAGGATAGGACAGGTGACTCCAAACTTCTATGCGTCCTTAAAAATGCTTGAAAACCAGGGCATCCTGAAGATAAGATCAACACCAATACTGTCAACACTTAATGGACATACCGCTGAATTGAGTATTGGTAATACTGAATATTACCTTGAGGAGTCAGTGAATATTATTGGAACACAAAATCCTCAGACGGCAACAACACAGACTTATAAGCCTATCACCGCTGAGCTCGCAGTGATAATAACTCCCCAGGTTTCCGGGGATGACCAGATAACGCTTGAGGTAGAAGTTACTCAGTCTGATTTCACTAAAAGGATTTCAACCACTGCACCTCCGGGAAAGTCTTCACGAACTTTCAAATCACTTATAAGGGTGAAGAATGGAGAAATGATTCTGTTAGGTGGGCTGGAGGAGAAACGGGATAATAAGACCAGTCATGGTACCCCGTTCCTGTCACGTATCCCGGTTATCAAGTGGTTATTCTCATCACGCGATGAGATGAATTCAAAATCAAAGCTTAACATATTTATTAAGCCAACAATATTAAACTGAGACAATGAGCTTTTATGAAGACATAGCGTTTCGAAAAATGCGAAAGTGTGCAGGTCTATATTTTTGGTTCGGCGTTGAGAAGGATCTGTATGCAACACTGACTGTCACAACCCTGAAAAAAGGCAAGGTGACCATTAAGAGTGCCTGCACTGCGAATTCACTTGAGGAGATCATCCGGAAGATACCTCCCAATTTGCCTTTAATAATTTCTGTCGACGGTATAAACGTTATTCATCGTATTGTCAGTCAGACCTCTTACGATAACCCTCTCCTTCAAACTTTCCCGGGCATAAAAGTCAAAGATTTTATTGTCAGGAAGAATGTTGCGGCTGAAGAAAAAATAATTATCTCACTGGTAAGGAGAGAAGATATCAATGCGCTTGTTAAATCATTGAATGAAGCGGGGATTTTAATTTATGATATAAACGTGGGTCCTTTCAGTATTGAGAACCTTCCAGGTATAGCTGCCGGAACTGGTGAAGTCCATATCCCTTTTTATGACCTGCATTTTGAGCATGACAGGATGTGTGACTTTGAACGAACCCTCTATAATAGTATTGAGAACAACTGTCTTCTGGAATTTGGCGATGAACAGATGTCTTCCGAATTCCTTGTTCCTCTTTCTCTGTGCTATGGCTTCTATCAGACCGGCGGTAAAGGTGAGACTGAAGAGCAGTTGGTTGAACAGCGAAAAGAGTTTGCCGCAAAAAAAATACTGGCTGTCTCCGTGCTGCCCTTCTTCCTTCTGGTTTTCACAGCCCTGCTCATCAATTTTCTGGTTATGATGAAGTACGGGAAAGAAAGCCGTCTGCTCGAACAATCGGTGGTCGCTGGCAAACAGTATCTGACACAGATTGATTCTCTCAGGAAAGCTGTTATGATAAGGCAGAAGGTGCTTGAAACCAAACATAACCGGCAGGCAAGATACATGGCATTCTATTCTGACAGGATCGCTTCGTGCGTACGGCCGGGAATATTACTGACTGAGATGACCATTCATCCCCAGGTGTCAACGTCTCAGAAAAGAGATCACTATATTTTCCGCGATGACGTAATTACTATCAATGGGATAACAGATAATTCGGTGTCACTTGAAGCTTTCGTCAAACGACTGTCGGCCTTAGGATGGATTGAAAGTGTAAAGATACTGAGCTTCACTGAAGCAAAAGACGGCGTACGATCATTCCAGGTTGAAATCAATATAGGAGAAGGACAATGACAATGACAATGACGATGACGATGACAGGAAATACCACATACCGTAAAAAACTTGTGTTCTTTACCTGCGGGGCTCTTGTTGTAATATCTCTTGCATACGCTTTCGGCTTCAAAAAGACTCTTAAAACCGCGAAAACACTGGCATATACAAGAGAGCAGTCAGGAGTAATCATCAGGTCAGAATCTCTTAAAAAGGAGCTTGAAACTAACCTTATTGAAATCAATGACAAGCTGGGAAATGTGCAAGTTATTGACGACGATCAGGAATTCGTGCTCAGCACAGTGCATCATAGTAGCAATGGAAGTAAGATCAGGGTTATAGAAGTTACGGGAACAACAGCCCAGTCTGATAACGGAATTGTAAAAAGCACCTATGGAGCTACAGCTGAAGGCAGTTTTACAGACCTGGTAACCCTTATCAGAGCTTTTGAAGAGTCTGGTCATGAGGGCGATATCGCTTCCGCAACCTTTACTCGCTATTTTGATAACAAATCAAAGAAGACAGCAACAAGACTGAAGTTTTATATACAGGAATATAATGCCCGGTAAGGATGAATAAAACTGCATGGTACTCATCGATTATTATTGTCGCAGTGAGTTTTACTGCATGTGATGATATTTTTGAGAAGGATATTTCTGCAGAAGTACCGGAGATCATTACGCCGGCTGACGGTCAGAGTCTCAGCGGCACAGATCTTCTATTCTGGTGGAACTATATGAACGGCGCTGACTATTACCAGCTCCAGGTCGCCAAACCCGGCTTTGAACTAATTGAGAAGCTTGTAGCTGATACCGTCATTGAGATAAACAAGTTCATTTTCACTTTTGAGGCCGGCACTTATGAGTGGAGAATAAGAGCATGCAATAACGCTTATTGTACCGGTTTTATCTATCGCACCGTGATTGTTACCGGTAAGTAAGCTGTCCTGAAAAACCAATAGGCCAGACCACTGATGAATAAAAAGAGACTGAACATAATACTGGTACCTCTGGCTGTCATTCTCTGGATAGTGATCGTGATGAAGGTTATATCATTTACAAAGCCCAAATCCTCAGATGATATTATTTATTTACCAGGCACTGCACATTTAGAGGATGCGGGCACAGTCGATACGCTTAGTCTCCTTCTTAATTATCCTGACCCGTTCAACCATAGTGTGAGCAGCTCTTCATATGTGGATAACAATATTGCAAAACCAAAGAACATTCCGTCTGACTTCTTTGCCAGACCACCTGAAATGCCTTTGCCTGACATCGCATTCAAAGGGGTTATTGCAACGGATAATAATGAAAAGGCCGTAGGACTTATGATAGTTAATGGCAGGTCTGTACTTGTCTCTGAAAACGACACTGTGGCCGGATTAAGAGTTATGGATTGCTGGTCTGACTCTGTCAGACTGAAGTTTAATGGCAGGACGTTTACTGTCAGATGATGATATGATCATGGTGAGAGGCGGAATATTATATTATACTTTGTTCCTTATGGTGATCTCGGTTACGGTTATCACCCTGATACTGATGAGACATTCGCTCTACCAGCAGACATTCGTCAACAGAAGCAAGGGCGATGAGCTTGACTGCAACATCAGGTCGGCATTTCTTCTTTATAAACAATATCCTAGGGTCCTGTCAGAAGAAGATAGTCTCATGATTGACCTTTTTAAAGACAGCCTGGCAATGGTTAAGCTGTCAAAAGAGAACTGGGGCATTTTTGATATTGTCACTGCATCTGCCCGATGGAAAAACCTTTCGATATGCCGCACAGGCCTTTTTGGTGAGGTCATTGACGCAGAGGACCCTGCGTTATATGTTACAGATCATGGTATAAGCGTCTCCCTTAATGGTAACACATTGATAAAAGGGGAGTCGTATATACCTGCCGGGGCTTTCAGAACGGCCTCCATTGAAGGCCAGCCGTTCATTTACACGCAAACCTCCATAGGGAATGTGAAACAATCCCGGTCACTTCTTCCTGACCTCGATCCTATGATTGACAGCACTGTTACACACCTTTTCAGTGGGATAAACCCGGAAATAAATTTGCCTGAAATAAACAGGAAATCAGACAATCTTTTTGAGAACCCTTTTACTAACCGTCCTGTTACATATTATGCGCTGCAGGATGCAATTCTTTCAGGATTTTCATTCAAGGGCAGGATAATGATATTTGCGTCAGGCACTATTTTCATTGACCGGACTACCACTTTGGAAGATGTGCTACTCGTTGCCAGGAGGATAGTGGTTGACGACGGCTTCAGAGGTTCATTCCAGGGCTTTGCGATAGATTCCATAAGGGTAGGCGATAATGTGACGCTTAACTATCCAAGTGTGATAAGTATCATCTCCCGCAGGGAGGATGATGGTGTTTCATTATATCCCGCCATTACCCTGGGCAGAAACAGTAGTATTGCAGGGTGTATCATCCTGAGGGCCTGGAATGAGAATTGTAAAGTGGTGGTTCCTGAAACATCTCTTGTAACAGGCCAGGTCTATTGCAATGGCAGGGTTGAATTGCTGGGCGATGTGCACGGATCACTATTTTGCGACGGTTTTTCTTTTACCCGTGAGAGCTCAACGTATATTAATCACCTTCTGAACAGCGATATAAATATGGAATTGCTGCCCGCTGGATTTGCAGGGTTCCATGCGGGCGACGATCAATCCATAAGAACCTTGATCAGATGGCTCGATTAACGAAACATCTTAAAGGCAGCACACTCGTTGAGACACTCGTCTCCATGGCACTGATTGTAATAATATTAGGTGCCTCATTTACTGCGCTTACGGGTATAGCACACAGCACGTTGAACCAGACAAGGTTCTACGCCCGTTTTGTTGTTAAGAATCTTATGGCAGAAGATTTTCTAGCCCATAAGAAAGATACTTTAAAGACCGATTTCGGCGGGTTTTCTATTGAGCAGGAACTTATTCTGTATGATGACACAGACAAGCTGCAGATACTGGTGGTGAATGCTGTTACACCTGACGGCAGAATAATTTATACCGGAAGGAGGATAATTATCAGGAATGATGAATGATACCATGGAAGTGTGAAGAAAATGCGCATTCCTCTGATAAATCATAGCAGGAAGTTAAGGTCATTCACCCTTACTGAGATACTTGTCGCTACATTGCTCTCGGCCATACTGCTGGCATTTGTTGTAACGGTATTCTCATTCTTTATGAACAGGGTGCGTTCTGAAAATAATAACATGAATCAGATGGAGGCTATTTTCTTACTGGAATCCTCCCTTGATGAAGTGATGAGGAAGTGTGATTCGATACTGGTTGAGAATCATCAGCTTCTGTTTTTCACTTCCGGAGAAAAAGATTCATATGCTGAATTTGGTGACAGCATGATAGTAGTCTGTCTCAGAGAGACCTGTGATACTTTCAGATTGTCTCACAAAGATATGCACTCAACATATTTGACTGAAACAGGATTGATATCCAGGATTGACTTTAACATTGATCTCGGAACATTCAGTGTTCCGGTTTCATTACTTAAGGAATATGAGGGTGCTGTATTGGTTAATTCAAAAGTTTCAGCGCGATGAAGATAGATACGACATTGTCACGGGTAATTAAAAAAGATGCCATTCAGGTGGAGAAAGAAGAGAAGAAAAGAAGTATATGGTCAAAAGAGATAACATTTACACCTTCAGCAGGCAAAAATACTTTTAAAGCTCACTTTTTTGCCGAATTGGCACTGTTGATAAGTTCAGGCATGGATGTCCGGAGATCACTTGATATAATTGAGGGTGGCACGGCAAAGGAGAAGGAGCGCAACCTGCTGGCACGGATAAAAGAATCGGTTGTCAATGGTTCATCGTTATCAGAAGCCATGGGTGAGACTGGCAGGTTTGAGCTGTATGATACCATGACGCTGACAATAGGAGAAGAGACTGGCGCATTATCTGAGGTGCTGAACAGCCTGTCAGTTTATTATTCAAAGAAAATTTCCCAGCGACGGCAGATTGTAGGCGCTCTGACATATCCGACTCTTGTGCTTGCAACAACATTAGTTAGTCTTGTTTTCATGCTGAACTACATAGTACCCATGTTTGAGGATGTCTTTCAGCGGTTCCGGGGAGAGCTGCCACCGCTCACAAAGGCCATTATTGCTGTCTCTGATTCATTCATGAATGTATTCTGGGTACTATTGATAATCATGTTGATAGTCATATATATTTCCCTGACAAATCGCAAAAGGGATTGGTTCAGGTCTTTAAAGGCAAGCCTTTCGGGCAGGACGCCAGTTTTCGGAGAGATAGTAATGCTCACCTATAAGGTCAGGTATTGTCAGACGCTGGCGCTGCTGGTTTCTTCCAGGATACATCTGCTTAAAGCCCTAGGGATGATAAAGAATATTATTGGTTATTATCCCCTTGAAAAAGACATGGATGAGATAATTGAGAAGATATCCGCCGGCCTATCCTTGTCAGAGGCTATGGAGTCAAGCGCCTTTTTTGACAGGAAGATGATAGCAATGACAAAGGTAGGTGAGGAGGTTAATCGACTTGACACGATTTATGGGCAATTATACAGGCAATACAGTGATGAGCTGGATGTTAAGATCAAGACCATGAACAACCTGCTTGAGCCTCTGCTAATTATTTTTGTTGGCCTGATGGTTGGTGTTATCCTTATTGCAATGTACCTGCCGATATTTCAGCTGGGGGTAAATATTAGCGGAAGCTAGACCGGATTTGATGTCTTGATCATACGCCACTTGAGTAGTATTATTAGTTAATGTGATGTGGTATAAAAGAGGAAGGTTAGATTAAATTGTGTCATGTTTACATCTTGTCATCATCATCATTAATCGGTTTCTTTGCGTCAAGATAACTACATTATTTTGAATAAAATGAATCCAATACCATTATACACTCAGGGCTTCATATCCTGATCAGATATGGCATGCCGATATAACCATTGTAAAAACCCGTGATGGCATGAAATACTTTGTTTATCTGCTTAGGATAATTTTCCAAGGTTCATTCTCAGTTGGAGGATTGAAGAGGTGGTTTCTGGCAGAATAAGAGTAGAGACAATCAGGGAAGCCTATAATAAATATCACAACAAACATACTGCCACAACACTTTTAACAGACGGCGGTCCTGAAAATGACAATAATGAGATGGAACGGTTCATTTTAAATGAAGCTACCGGATTTAATTCTGCTGTTGAATTAAAAGATATTCCGTTTTCAAACTCCATGATTGAAGCTCAAAACAAACCTTTCAAATATCGGTATCTGTTCCGTCAGGAATATTCCACAGGCAGCGACCTAAAACGAATCTTTGCGGAAGATCTGTTTGACTACAATATTCGAAGGCCACATGTCTCACTACGTGGTTATACACCGGGAGAAGCTTATTCCGGATTGTCGGAAATGGAAATGATATGGTCTAACCAGATCAGACAGGCCAAAAGGGATAGGTAGGCAGCGAACAGAATTGAGGCATGCAACCTGTGTCGGTAGATATGAAGAGAAACAGGAAAGAACAGCAACAACAATTGCTATAGTACTTCATGGCTGGAGATATCCCAACATAACATATTAATATTTAAGACCTTATTGTCACTTGTTGCAATATTGCAGCAAATTTTCTAAATTTACCTTAGAAATAGCTCGGCTGGCCTCTTAAAGCAAAACCCCGGTCGCCCAGGGTTCTGACTTATCCCTGCAATAATACCATAGAAGAGAAAACACATAACATGGATTCACAAAACATTCATGAAATAGGATTCATCAAGTCTTTTGTTGTTAAAGAAAAGCAAGAACGCTTTTTATCATTGATACAAAACAAAAAAAAAAGAAAAAAACTCCGTCTATTATTAGCTCATAATATTGTCCTAAATGAAAAGGATAATATTCTTAAAAAGGAAGATTACTCCGAAGAAAGAATCTACATGCTGTTGAAAAAATATGGGGCCCCAAGTATTTGCCATATAATATGTGAAAGTTCAAAGTATGATTATACTGAAACTGATTTGAAAGAAGCTTTACATGAACTATATACTTTAGATTTTGGATATATTATTTCATGCATTCCAGGAAAATTAGCCTATTATCAAGGAGAGCACCCTTCTTGTCGAGTAATATTACTTAATCAAATATCAAATGTGTGAAAATCCCCAAAACGTAACTCACCTGATTCGCTTACATCTATTGCTATGTTCATTATACCCGCATTTATTTCGTAACTTTTACATCTTTCAGAAAAAGGTTCAACATCTTCTATATGAATAAAATCGAGATTTAAATCTTTTACGGCTTTTTTCACTTTATCTATAAAATCCTCAGCACTAACAGCAATCGCTAATATATTTACATATGCCCCCTTTGAACCACCCAGTAGATCATTGTCTGGTCTACTGGATACTTGTGCTAATCCAATCCAAATATTATGGTTAATATTCATGGTGTGTGCTATTTGGCTTCTTTTCGCCGTCTTTATTAGTTGGATGATAATGGTCTCCTCCTTTTTTAGGATTTGTATGTTTAACCGGGGCACCTTTACCGTAATTCCTTGCAGCGTCTTTAGCTCCTTTTTGGGTTGAATGTTCAACAGTATTTACTTGTGGTTCTCCACTAGGGCCCAATTTGTTGCCATACTTATCTGTTGCCCTACCTGCAGATGTTTGACTCGCAGGTTTTGAACTTGTTGTACCAGGTTTATTTTCGGGTAGTCTCCCTTTTTGAGCTGCAAGATTTTTTGTACCTTGAACAGCTAAAACCGTACCCTCTGCCACGTTTGCCATTCCACTGAGAACTAAACCGCCACCTCCAGCAAGAGTTACAGTCGAAGTGCCACCAGATTCTAATTCAACTGCAACAGAAGCCGTTGCAGTTGCAGTACCCAAAGCAATTTGGTCTTTACCCCCTTCTACCATTGAAGCACCTAAAAGGACACTAAAAGAATCACCCAGGTTCTGTCCCCTATTAAAATCATCTGCATCCGTTACATGGCTTGCAGCATTCGTGCGAGCATTAGTTAATCCACCAGTAGCATTATCAACAACAGCAGCAAAAAAACCAAGAACAACATCCCAAGCAGTGTCTCCGGCAGGATCAATTCTTCTAATAGGATTATTCCCTACATATACATAAGGACCATATGCAAAATAACTTTCAGCATCAGGATCCACTACATGCCATCTCCCAATCTGTGGGTCATAGAACCTGGCGCCGTAATCATACCATTGCAAGCTCGCTCCTCCAAAGTCATCATCCTGCAATTCTTTTTCATTGTAAAGGTATTTATTATTAGAAGCCCCATTTGCATAAGCTATCATACCAAAAGGATAGTAGTCTACCTTCTGCGTTGAGATCAATGTATCTCCAGATGGTTTAAATGAAGCTCTGATATTGCCCAAATGATCTTTCAGAAAATACTCATAATCATAAGTAGAGCCTGTTACGTTAACGACTCCTTCATCAAAATGAATTAATACAGGTAACATATTGTTATCATACTCATAAGTGCCTGTATAGTACCTGTCAGTGATATTTCCGTCTGATATCAAACGCTTCTTAAGCTTAACTCCAGTAGCATCGTAGGTGTACATCACCTTATGTGTTGCATCATGTATGACTTCCGAAGGTAAATTTAAGTAATTATATTTAATTTTAACAATACCTTTATTAAGATCCTTTATCATGTTACCATTACTATCATACTCGTACTCCTGTCCGCTTGAATACTCATGCCCATCAATAAATCCGTGACCCTTCTGACCTTGATCTTCAACTGCAATTAACATATTTCCTTCATAATAATATCCTAGATTGTCAAGGTCAGTATAAACAGTATCGCTCTCCTCCCCTGATCGGTTCAGACTTAAGATGTTTCCGTTGAGGTCGTAGCTCCCTACCGACTCATTATATTTACCACTTAATTGATCAAGTTCCGGACCTTGTCCATAAACAGATGTCGTTAGTCTGTTGAGTGCATCATATCTGAAGCTATAGCCCTTAAGATCTTCGGCGTTTTGCTTCCACTTCATTCCCGAAATATTACCATTGTACATTGGCAGGGCACCAAGTGATCCTACTCCTGTAGTGTCATTGTACTGCAGGCTCAGAGCAAACAGGTTGTCACTGGTGGTCTCTGGATCGTTTATATCTGTAAGCCAGCCCCTGATATTGTAAGTGTAATCAATATTCTGGAGATAATAGCCATTTGAAGTTTCATGCAGTTGTTTTGTCTTAAGCTGCCCTATCTCATTATACGACATCTTAGCCATATGGACGGTATCTTTACCTACAATTTCATGGTAAATGTCCTTTGGTCTATATACATGGTCAAGATCATTCCAACGGTTTATAATAACAGGGGAAGTGGTAGCGGTATCCTTGTAGATGACAAGCCTTGATTTTAAAACATTACCAATAAAGTCGTATTTGTTCAAAGTAACCTCTTTCCCTCCAAAGATATTTTCATTGAACACACGAAGAACTCTGTACTTATCATCATAGTATGTAGCCGTCAGCAGGTACTTTTCTTCTCCGAGGACTTTTGCCAAAAATCCGGTAACCTTCCCTTTTATGTAATAATTTACAAGGCTATCCGGATAATCACCATCAATGTTAAAACTTCCGGTAAAGCTGGTAATGATATTGCCAGCGTCAAAGTCATAATTATCATAGTAAGTTACCGTTAGTATCTCATCGCCGGCTCCCAATACGGGAAACGATTGGTTGGTGTAACCAAAGTTCTCGTCTGTGAAGTCACCGGTCATATCTTCATAATAAACAGTCATACTGGCATTTACCAGTGACTGCATACTGTCACGGGTAATGACGACATTATTATGGTGGAGACCTGTCATTACCGGCCTGTTAAGCCTGTCGTATTTAGTAAACAACCATTTTGTGCTGTCACGCAGGTTGCCATCCTGAGTCATGACAAGACGATCTCGTTTATCATAGACCATATAAACAGGTGCCACACCCGGAAGCTTTTTTACCGACATGCGCTTGCGGGTATCATACTCGTAATAATAGCACAGAGAATCTATTAAAGAATCCGAAGTATCCAGTGTATCAACTGACGTCATGAAAACTGCTGCCTTGGGGGGAATGACATATCGCAATAATCCGAAGTCATCATACACATAATAGGTCTTTGCTTTCAAGGTATCTGAATCCGATACTTTCAGCACAACCTGGCCCTGTAAATCCTTATACTCCGAGTTCCACACTCCGTTCTCGTCACGTAGCTCATTCTTATATAAAGTACCTGCATCATAATAATCCGTACTTACCAGTTGGTCATTTGCATTGACACTGAACATTATTACCTCGTCTGCTACAATGGTGCCATAATTTAAATGCATAGCATGATCATTACCCGATTCTTCCGGTTGCCATAACACTCCCGGTGCTCCCTGTTTAAGTACCCGGTTAAGTGGTGAGGCTTCAAAGATTGTCTCAGACCATGGATTGGCATCCCGGGCAACCGTTGAGTCCACAGCTGTGTAAAATGCCAGCTGTTCATTCTTGGCCGATGTGTGCAATACCCTCGATGTGGCGTCAGATACATAGGGCAGATATTTTCGACTTTCTCTTCCAAAGGCATCGTACTCAATATGCTGGACTATGTCACTCATCTCCGGGCTGGCTGACACATCTATTACCTGCACCGGTCGGCCGAGACCATCATAATAAGTGAGCGTCGGATTGTAACTTTCTCCATTATAGACTTTCTCAATGATGTAGTTGTAACTGGTCTGAGAATACAGGTATTCTACTCTGCATATCAAGACCATTAAGATCACGGTGGCTTGTATAAATTGTTTTACTTTCATGATGGTCATCATTACAGGTTTACTCTTCCAAATAATCTCCCTGGAACACGGTAATCGTTTTGGTAATACCTCCACCGCTGACAGTGATGGTGCCCGTCCTAGACCCTGAAAACAGCCTGGAACAATTCACGGTAATTGAAGAGGAATTACTTCCACTGGTCGGAGAAACACTTATCCAACTAAGGTTCTCCGTGACGGTCCAATTCACATTGGAAGAAATTGTAACAGAACTGGAACCATAGGAAAGATTAAAATAGAGATGATCTGTGCTTAAATTGAGGAAGTTAGGACACTCAAAGATGACAGATATTGTGTGGTTAGAAATTACTCCGTTAAAGGTATAACTTGTCACAGCACCAACGGATACCCCGTCAACAAGTACATCGGCTATGGAACAGCCTGTGTCAGCAGTAAAGCTATATGTTATGTCCGAACCATAGATAACATTAGTACTTCCAGAAGGGGTGATAGTACCATTGCCGGTCTTGCCGGCTGTAATCGTATATGTGCCTATAACCCTATCGTTAAACTCGTCTTGTATATGATAGGAATAATCCTTAATGAGATTATATTCATTATCCCGCACTGCACAAAGGCGACCGAAAGAATCATATTCATAATATGTCGCCTTACCATTAGCATCTGTCACAGAAGAAATGCCATAAGGTAAATTATATGTATATGTTGTTACTAAAGAATTTGGAAGCAATTGCCTCAATAGACTTAGGGAATCACGTAATTCATCTTCATCTGTCTTAGTATTTTCCGAATTTGATTTAGACATAATGTTTGATACCAATTGAGTAATTGATGCTGACATTTCCGAGTAAGAGAAACCCTCAATTTTGGCTATCGGTTGAGTTTGCTTATAACCCCAGATGTAAACTGTTGAGATATCATCAACTTTTTTAACCTCAACGGGATTCCCATTTTCATCATAAACGTTTATAAAGACCTTGTCTTCCAAAGGATTTTCATCAAAGGACGACTGTATCTTTTGAGGTAATAGCTCTGAATTATAAATCGTTCTTTGTGTTGACAATTTCTTCTGTGAAAGACCACCTTCGATAATTGTATCGTTATACTCAGGAAGAGTGAAGTAATTTCCTATATAACGTTCTGTCTGGACTGGTACAGACCATATATGTGACGAACTTAACAATTGATAATTGTTCACCTCAGTTTCGCTCAATCCGGTTATGGGAGCATGTGGAGGATAATAATATTTTGTCTCATAGACTTTTTCAATATTGCTGGTTTTAATATAGATTTCTGTTGGTAGTCCAACTAAACTTCCATATCGAAACTTCTTTTTCGATACCAACTTTCTGTAAGAAAAGTCATCAATACTATCTAAATGAATAGGATCAATATAATCTTTAGATATGATAGAATCAATATTGAACTTGTGAGAGAATGTCCTATAAAGACCTAAATAAAGGCCGCCTGTTGTGGTCGAATTATCTTGCTCACAGCAGATATCAAATAATCTTCTGATGATCATATTTGTGACAGGTTTATTCGGTATTTCTTTATAAGTATAATCAACGCTTTGAATCTTATATAACTGATTATTATTCCCTCTTTCTATAAAGGTTTGATTTTCAAGTTTCGAATTGAACATATCAGAATTCTCTAATTCATTATCATATTGTTTGCCATCGTTCCCAAAATATGAGTATGGACCACTAGGTTCGACGATCTTGAATTTCTTCTGAATGCCCCCATTTTCCAAGCTATCTCCTCCATAACTTACTGTAACATATCGATAAAGCCAGGCATTATCATTTGAAGGAAATAATGACTTTATGGTATTAGATTGCAAGTTAGCTACTTCATAAGTGGTAACATATGAGTCCCATGACGATGTGGGGCAAATTGAAACAATTCTGCTGAGA
Source organism: uncultured Bacteroidales bacterium (assembly GCA_963849945.1). Taxonomy (GTDB): domain Bacteria; phylum Bacteroidota; class Bacteroidia; order Bacteroidales; family VadinHA17; genus SR-FBR-E99. Next base: position 40,558 of record CAWKJD010000021.1, read on the forward strand.
TAATAATAAGAGCCACTGCTTGGAATTGCGGAGGAAGATTCAGCACTTTCAAGGATATCTTTGGCTTGTTTGTAATAGTATCTTTTAATAATAGGCTCTGCAGAGGCAGAGGGATAATCATAAACCCTTTTAATTCTGATCCCTAGGCCATTATTGGCCACATTACTCTCAGTTAAATAATCGAAAAAAGCATTAACATAAACAAAGCAAGGATCAGAAGTATTCTGGGAATTTGGATCCAATTCAAGGCTAACCCGATAAACGTGGTCTTTTTCAAAATTAAATAAGAAATCTGCACTTCGAAGTGTATCTCCTGGCAAAAGATTAAATGAACGGACGGTATCTGTTAAATATTCTAAGTCCTGTACCTTCACATATATTATATAGTGGTGATTTACATCTTCACTAGAGGTTACATTAACATGTACATTGATTTGTTGATCTAAAATGTCATTATTTGTATTTCCATATTCATCAAGCTCTGGTGCAATAAAAACATTATCTTCCAGCTTTGTATCAGGAATCAAGCCCTGATAGCTACAGTAAGTTTCAAGAAATGCTCTGGAATTAGACTGATAAATTCCTGTTGAGGGGGCTTCATATTCAAAGTAAGTATATCCCCCAGTTGGATAATACAAAGTATCTAATGTTCCCTTAGAAGCATAGGTGAAATCCGGTTCCCGATCAGCCAGGTAACTATTTATTTCCTCAAAGTTTGTTGATATATTCTTGGGTAGTAAAGTTTGATTGTTTTTGCCATTAAAATAACCTAAATGATCTTGACTAAAAGCAAATCTGTCGGGTAATCCCCCCAGATCATTATAGGCCATCATATAGGAATATGAGGCTGAACTTGTTGGATTATTGTTGAAAGTTGCTTTGGTAAGGAAAAAACGCTGATAGTCTGAATAGTATTCCAGATCTACTTGTAAGAAAATATTTCCAATATCTATATTTTTTACCTTAATGTTTTCCACTATCCTTCTATATTGATAACTTGAGTCAGTAAGCGTAGATTGAAAATAAATACCTACATTAGATCTTGGTGACCAGATGCTGTATAAATATCGGCCATTTGTGATTTTGTTTAACAAAGTAGTCGACTCTAAATAATTCATGTCAGAGTAGGATTGCGAAAGATTAGGGCAATTTAACTCAGGAGGAGGTTCCTGATCATGTGCGTAAATTTTTGAGATATGCTGATAGGTCCCAAGCCTGTTAATATAATCACTTTCCGGGCTGTAGGAAAAAAAGATAGTGTCACCTTTGGGATGTACCATTGATGTTAAATAAAAGGCGGTAGTGGCACTCCTTTTTCCGGTTGGTGACTCGTAATTCATAATAGTAGTTTCTACATTATAATTCTCACCAAAATTGTATATAACCCCATCAGGATCCCTAATAAAAAAACCTTGTATCCCATTTTCATTTGTTGAACTTATTCTTATTTCAAGTTCATATTCATAGTTACTCAATACGGGCGTAAGAGTTGCATCGAGATAAAAACTCCCCGCAAATCCTGGCATAGAGAATTGAAAACCATCTAGTTCTGTGTCGCAATGAGAGCTCCGCTCAATAGAATTAAGCAATATTGTGCCATTGCCACCGTCTGATAAGTCTAGGGAATCAAGACCTACCTTATCATAAAACACCCGCTCAGCAGCTAGTTCATCAGGTAAGTCTTTTACGAACCTCGTAATAACCCCACCAGCGTGCAAATTCCAGTTAATTCCTGTCCAACTGCACTGTTGGTCAACCTTTACTCCGTTTCCCACATAGTCCAAGCTTATAGGAACTGTCAAGTTACCTGCCACATAGTTAAAAATAGGAATTGTAGGACTAATCCTTCCTGAAGATTCGTTGATTGGAACGTTTCCGTACTTTGTCATTGCGTACGCCGTTGGAGATGGCATTATTATCGTATCCTGTGAATAGGAAATGTGACTAATGAATGCAAGAAGTAGAAGTAATCTTACTCTCTTGATGAACAATTCATTGTGGCCAATTGCTAATTTATTCATAACAAAACCTTATAATTAATAGTTAGTTCCCTTTCATCTATTTATTAATCCCAAAAACCTCTTCTTATAGATGCTGCATAGGGGAAATGGCTCTATAATAAATTCATGGTATAACTAACATTTAAAAGTTCTCACTCTGTCAACCATATCTTTTAAAATGACTATAAGTCGTTATGCTTAGTAGATGCGAGGTTTCAAAGATTTTTGGAGACATAGATGTCCGTTGACTATGAAGCATGCAAAACAAGTCAGCAGGTACAATAAGCAGACTGGCTATGTTGAATGCTTTTAAATTCCTCATTTAATAGGTCATATTTGGGTTTTTACATACTTACAATGGTCCTCATACATTGCTGATCATCAAGGTTTAATCTATGTTGAAATATGATAAAGTATATTGAAAATAAAATTACTTCGACCATCAGAACCACGAAAATTTTCAAGGCAGGTTATAGCAAGCTTTCAATAGACATTATCTTTACATCAAGCTCATTGCAGTATTGTGTAAAATCCGATAATATTAAGCACCCTGGTCAGGTATCAGCTGCTCAGTCTGACCGGATTTTCAAAATTCGTCATCAATTCCGTCAACATCTTAAGCACAAAATCACACCTATGTCGGTAGATATGAAGAGAAACAGGAAAGAACATTAACAGCAATCGCAACAGAACTGCCTGGCTGGAGATAATCCCTCATAACATATTAATACTTAAGACATTATTGTCATTTGTTGTAATATTGCAACAAATTTTTCCAATTTTACCTTAGAAATAGCTGAGCAATCAAAAGGTGTTCTTAATTACGAATTAATGATTAAATTTGGTAATTGAGATGACGTTCTTTAAACCTGGCCGTTGCCCGTTTCCCCGGAAATCACGAGTTATTATATATCAATTTTTAAGAAACTTTGCTTTTGCCATTAATTAAAAACTTAATAGACTGAAGCAGTGACACACAGATTAGTCACTGAATAATTAACCCGATCAACTTAATCCTATCAACTATTTATGAAAAAAACTCTCTTCCCTGCTCTTGGTATTATTTTACTCATGACAATTGGTTCATGCAGAAATGAATCTCAAAAGCCCGCAACTGCAATTGAACCATTCCGGTTTGCAGAATACACAATTGACCAGCTGCAGCAGGGCTACAAAAACGGTGACTTTACGGTGACCGACGTTGTGCAGGCCTATCTTGACCGCATAAAGGCTATTGATGACAACGGCCCGATGCTCAACGCTGTCATACAGGTCAATCCTGACGCTCTGTCAATAGCCGCACAGCTTGACAAGGAACTGAAGGAAGGAAAGATACGCGGTTCGATGCACGGCGTGCCTGTCCTCCTGAAAGATAATATTGATACTCATGACGGCATGGAGACGACAGCGGGGTCAAGAGCCCTTAGTGGGTCCCATCCGCCGAAGGACAGCTTTGTGGCTCAGAAGCTGCGTGATGCCGGTGCCGTAATCGTCGGCAAGACGAACCTGAGCGAGTGGGCCAACTTCCGCGGAAACCTGTCGTCCAGCGGATGGAGCGGGGTCGGAGGGCAGACAAAGAACCCATATATCCTTGACCGTAATCCGTGCGGCTCCAGCTCGGGCTCCGGCGTTGCCGTATCCTCCAACCTGTGCATGACAGCTGTTGGCACTGAGACCAACGGCTCCATCGTGTGCCCATCGACGGCTAACGGTATCGTAGGAATAAAACCTACTGTCGGCCTGCTCAGCCGCAGCGGCATCGTACCCATTTCTTTCACCCAGGACACTCCGGGACCAATGGCACGCACCGTACGTGACGCGGCAATAATGCTGGGCGCCATGACAGGCATTGACTCAACTGACAGCAAGACGGCAGCCTCCGAAGGGAAGATGTTCAGCGATTACACGCAATTTCTTAAGGAAGACGGACTGCAAGGCAAAAGGATAGGATGGTATACATCCGGAAGAGGCACCCACTTTAAGGTTGACACACTGATGCAGAAGGCTGTCGACTACATCAGGAGCCGGGGGGCAGAGGTTGTTGAGATAGAAAAGATTTATGACAACGAGGTGGGCTCGCTGTCCTTCCAGGTGCTCCTGTATGAATTCAAGGACGGACTGAATAAATACTTTGCTTCACTGGGTGCTGCTGCCCCGGTGAAAAACACCGAGGAACTGATTGAGTTCAACAGGAAAGATAGTGTTGAACTAAGATATTATGATCAGGAGCTGCTTCTTGAAGCGCAGAAGAAAGGGAGTGTTGAATCCAAAGAGTTTCAGGACATACTTACGAAGATGAACCGTCTTGCACGCGGGGAGGGAATCGATAAGGTGATGGCTGAAAACCGACTTGACGCCTTCATGGCGCCTACCGGGTCACCTGCGTGGAAGACTGATCTTATCAACGGCGATGCATTTTTATTGAGCAGCTCATCGCCTGCCGCAATTTCCGGTTACCCTGCCATCACTATCCCAATGGGCTTTGTGGAAGGTCTCCCGGTAGGCATCTCATTCTTCGGGAGAGCGTGGAGTGAACCTTTGCTCCTGGAGATAGCCTATGCCTACGAGACCGGAACAAGGCATCGCATGGCGCCTTTGTTCATTACTGAGTGACACCTGAAGGTGCCTCATTGACTTTTGTGAGATAACTGTGGACCTCGACCTGTGACCGGAGGGGCTTTTTCTGAGACCTGACAAATTTATTTGACTGAGCCTCGTCGAAGATCCTCGCCTTCACATTGTCATTCCACTGTATCTCAAACACATCCGTGATCTCCTTCTTAATGGCCGGATCAAAGACAGGGCATGACACCTCTATTCTTCGATCAAGATTTCTTGGCATTATGTCAGCTGAGGTAATATACACCAGTTCATCACCCCCGTTGCAAAAGATCGTAAATCTTGAATGCTCAAGGAACCTGTCAACAATGCCGATGGCCCTGATATTCTCACTGAGCCCCTTGATCCCGGGGATAAGAGAAAACATACCTCTTACTATCAGCCTGATCTTTACACCGGCCTTGCTTGCCTTATAGAGCCTGCCGATTATTTCCTCATCCGTCAGATTGTTGATCTTAATGGAGATATAGGCTTCTTTCCCTGCCTTTGCATTTTTGGTTTCACTTTCAATAAGCATCAGCAGCTTATTGCGGAGACCGAACGGCGACACCAGGAGATGGTAAAACTTATCCTTCCGGTAATTGGCAATGAAAAAATTGAATGCTTTAAGTACCTCGTTGGTTATCTTCTTTTCTGAGGTAAGCAGCAAATGGTCAGTATATACCCTGGCTGTGTCCTCATTGAAGTTGCCGGTACCCACAGCAGCAAATCTCTGTGTGACATCATTCTTGACCCTGGTGATAAGACAGAGTTTTGAATGCACCTTCAGTCCGGGTACACCATAAATCACCTTCACACCTTCATCAAGCAGTTTATTGCCCCACAGGATGTTAGCCTCTTCATCAAAGCGTGCCTGCAGTTCAACTACGGTAGTTACACTCTTGCCATTTCGCGCAGCATTTAGCAGGGCGTTGATGACACTTGAGTTCCGTGCAAGCCTGTAAAGGGTGATATGTATCGAGGTCACATTCGGGTCAATGGATGCTTCCCTCAGAAGGTCGATGAAATGATCAAACGGGTTATATGGAAAATAAAGCAGGACATCCTTCTTTTTAATGACCGAAAGGATGCTTTTACCGCGTTGAATATCACGATGATATATAGGCGGCAATTTCTTATAATAAAGATCTTCATCCAGATGTATGAAGTTCATGAAATCCTTGAAATTATGATACCTGTCTCCGGGTATCATGACATCGTCAGGGCCAAGGTTTAGTTTCTTTGCGAGGGTTTTGAAAAGATTCTGAGGAATATTCCTGTCGTACACGAACCTTACCGGAGTTCCCTTCTTGCGCTGCTGCAGACTTTTTGAGAGTTTGTCAATGTAGCTTTCAGAAATATCGTCTGCTATATCGAGCTCGGCATCTTTGGTCAGCTTGATAGTATAGGCTTCCAGTTCATCAAAGGGAAAGATAAAGAAAAGGTCCCTGAGCCCGAACCTTATCACATCGTCAAGAAAGATTATGTACTTAGCTCCATCCTTGCCCGGAAGCATTATAAACCTGGGAAGCAAATCTGTTGGTATCTCCAGCAGCGAATGCCATTTCTTATCCGTAACAGTGTTCTTTATAAGAATGGCGAAGTAGATCGCATCATCAGTGAGGTCAGGCAGCTTGCCGTCTTTGGTTATCATCAGGGGCATCAGCCTGTTTCTGACCTCTTTGTGGAAATAATTCTGAACGAACTCTGCCTGTTCAGCATTCAGTTGCTGCTCATTGACAAAATGAATGTTGTGCTTTTTCAGCTCTTTCAGGAGGTCCGAGTAGGTCTTTTCGAACCTTGTATTCTGCTCAATAACAATTTTCTGTACACTTTTAAGCGTCTTTTTGGGGTCGTATCCCAGGATGTTCTTCGACTTGCTGCCGAAAAGGGATAATCTCTTAAGAGTAGCCACTCTCACCCTGAAGTATTCGTCGAGGTTATTGGAATAAATACCAAGGAAATTGAACCTGTCCATCAGGGGTACTTCCCTGTTTTCTGCTTCCTGCAGAACCCGTTCATTAAAAGATAACCAGCTTACTTCCTTGGGGATATACGCCTTGCTCATACAAGAGATTTAGGTGTCAGGAAATATTTGATCTTACCGCCGGCCTGTTTGAGCGACGACCAGCTTTCTGCCGGAAAGGTAATGCATAATACTCCGGATTTCGGAAGGTCTTCAGTTTCATCAGCGGAGAAAAATGCCGGCATCGCCGAAATAAGCGGATTATGTCCGAAGAGAGTGATGGTGTCCGTCTCGTCACTCTGTGAACTGAAGAAGGATACATAAGATTTGCGCTCAAACATTGAATAAAGGTCAGAGCATATTTTTATGCTATCGGGGTTTATTTTGAATTCCTTTCCGAAGATCATGGCTGTTTCAAGGGCTCTGAATGCAGGACTGGAGATCACCAGTCCGAGGTCTTTTTCCTTTGAGGCAAGGAGTTGCGCCATCAGCTTCGACTGACTTTTGCCTTTGAGAGTAAGTGACCTTTCAAAGTCAGTGATCTCGTTTACCTGGTCTTCAGCCTTTGCATGCCTTATGAAGATCAGTTTTTTAATATTGCCTTGTTTGTTCCGGACCGTTTTCATCGCTTAATGTTAAAAGATTTATACTCCGAAGCATGTCCCCATTTCTCTGGCCTGTTTAACCATGGGGTCATTCTGTTCAACAAGTTTCGTTTTGCCTGCCACTTCTCCAAGCTTTACTGAGGAGATCTCACCTTTACGGTGGGCAACCATTTTGCCGAAATCGTTCTCTGCAATCAGGTTAGCTGCTGCAGCTCCAAACCTTGATGCCAGAACTCTGTCCATCGGTGACGGCGATCCGCCTCTCTGAACATAACCAAGCACGGTTTCTCTTGTCTCAAGGCCCGTGACTTCTTCTATCTTCCGTGCCAGGTATCTTCCGGCTGAGGTTTCACCTTCAGGAATTTCTATTCCTTCAGCTGTAACTACTATACTATAAGGTTTGTTGTCGTCTGCTCTTTTCTTAAGGTAATTCATAATGACATCTTCATCATGCGGTATTTCGGGTATCAGGATGACATCACCGCCTCCCGCCATGCCGGAATAAAGTGCGAGCCACCCGGCATTATGCCCCATAATTTCAATCACCATTATCCTTTTATGAGAGTTGGCTGTTGAATGGAGCCTGTCAATAGCCTCTGTGGCAATATTGACGGCCGAATCAAATCCGAAAGTCATATCTGTTCCCCATACATCATTGTCAATCGTCTTGGGTATTCCGACAACATTCAGTCCTTCCTGTGACAGCATGTAGGCAGTCTTCATGGTGCCGTTACCGCCGATGCAAACGAGGCAGTCGAGCCCGAGCTGCTCATAATGTTCTTTAATAAGCAGGGGCTTTGCATTGTCATTTTTCTTTTTGCTGTCACTTTTAAAAGGTTTTTCGCGGGAGGTGCCAAGTATTGTTCCGCCAAGTGTCAGTATGCCTGACAGGTGGCTCTCAGTCAGCTCAAACCAGTCTTTGGTTATCAGGCCTGAAAAGCCGTCACTGATTCCGATGACTTTCATGCCATACTTTACGATGGCTGTTTTTCCGACTCCCCTGATTGCGGCATTTATCCCAGGGCAATCGCCGCCGGCCGTCAAAATACCAATTCTCGTGGGTACAGTGTTCTTGCTCATGTCGCTCTTTAGTAATAGTCGCTGATTAATTATTAGTAAAAGTATTAAATTTAGCCATACAAATGTGTAACTTTATGAGGCACTTGCATTCGGCCTGATGACAGATACCGCACTAAAACAGCTAAAAGAGATCAAACCTGCACTTGCCGGTTATATAAGGGATTCTCTCACATTACTTGGCCAATTGCCATTGCCTGATGATAATGCCATTCATGATATCAGGGTCCTGATGAAACGGCAGCGCGCAACCATCAGGCTGATCAGGCCGCTGCTTGATGAGCAGGTGTATAACCGTGAGTACCTTGAAGGACGGGAGGTGGGCCGGATACTGTGCTCATGGCGTGAGATGTCAGTGCTGTACAAGACAATGAAGGCGCTCAAAAAGGAGAACCCTAAGCTCTTTGTGAAACTCTGGGATAATGAAAAGATACAGAACCTGCTGCGCAAGCCTTATTCAACGTGGACGATAGCAGGGGAGAAGAGCAGATCAATAAAAGAAATCAATGCACGACTGAATAAAGCCCGTTACAGGGTAAGGTTTCTGAACCTGGATAATCCTGATATACACTTGCTTCTGGAGGAGCTTGAGCGAAACTACCTTATTACCGCAAAGGCATATCTTGACTGCAGGATGACTCCCCGGCCGGCCCTGCTGCATAACTTCCGGAAGAAATCCAAGACCTTCATGTACCAGTTGTACTACTTCCGTTCAATTAATCAGCCCAGGATAAAATCGCTTGAGAAAAAACTTGATCTTCTGACACAAAATCTCGGAAAGTACAATGATCTTGCCCAGATAACGGACCTGATCGGCTATAAGTACCATAATGCTGCCGGTAATGCCGTTATGGATGAGCTGGCGGTGGTGATCAGGGATAAGCAGGATAAATACCTTTTAAAGGTATGGCCTTCGGCATACCGTATCTTTTCTCCCGGGAAGAATCTCGGAGACCTTATCGGCTTCACACTACAGAAGAGGTCATCCTGACAATCCGTTTCCGATTGCCTGTACCATAGTCATCAGCTGCATCCTGTTCCTTACATTAGTCTTGGAATAGATGCGTGATGTGTGGTCTTTTACCGTCTGAAGGCTGATGAACAGCTTATTGGCTATTTCCTGGTTGCTGAGTCCGTTGCAGATCTCCCTTATAATGTCAGCTTCTCTTGGCGAGATCTCATGCTTTTTGCAGAAGTCCTCGATACCGGTGATCAGCTGATGCTGTTCAGAGACCTGACCTGCCTTCAGGTCTGCCTGGTAAGTAAGATAGACGGGCAGCAGGGTTGTGCCGGCAAAAAGCAGGAAGACAAATACCAGAGCCATCCATATTGAATGAGGCAGGAGCAGAAGGACTGCTGCCTGCGAAAACGCTCCTGCTGCTATTATTATTGCCAGGGCCATCCGGTCAGCTTTTCCGAAAGGACCTGACTTTCCCCTGACGAGGATAAATGATGCAATCAGAGAGAAAATCACGGCTGCGCAGCAGTAATATAATTTGAACAGCGGCAGTGCTTCGCTGAAAACTATATCGCGTGATACAAGACCAAGGACTGCAATGAACCCGATATTAAACAAAAGATAAAGAATGACGGGATAGCCTTTAAAACTCAGCCCTGCAGCATCAGATCCGAACCTGAGCAGCATCATCCATCCCAATATAATAAAAGGAAGGCCGAGCAGCAATGAGACCACAGACACGGTAGTGAGCAGTTCAGGGGTGAGCCGAGTACCTGCTACGGCACCTATGATGAACTGTCCCCAGATGCCATAGAAGCCGAAGGCAAACATGAAGATTACATAATAAAAGAGTGATTTGTTGAAAGGCAAAGGGTGTTCTTTAAGCAGACGCGACGTCAGTAAAAAGCTCCCCGCAGCCATTGCAACACAAAAAATAAATACGACCAGACTGATCAGTTCCATATCGGAGTCAATGTAACAATTTGAAAATCAATAACTACCAAAGTAGTGAAGTGCATACTTAAGTAGGATTCTGTAAAATCACTACTAAGGTATGAAATCCATTTCAGGAAGCCGGTATAGATTTGCTATGACAATTAAAATTTTATGGAACAGTAAAAAGCAAAAGAAAATGGAAACAAAAAGAACCTATCGCCTAATTCCTTCTTTCGGTGCCTCATACAACACCGGCTGGAAGGTTATGTCGGACAACTTCCTGAGATTATTGCTCGTGGTACTGGTTCTCGCCATCATCACCGGACCGGCGGGGTTATTCAGCCATAGCAACTGGAAGGTTGACCACTTCGATTTTGACAGCATCCCCTTTGACATGGATAATTTCTTTAAGTTCGGGGCGCTCGGCATTGCTGCCGTTTTCGCCGGACTGATAGGACTGCTGTATTTTTTTCTGCTGGTACCGGTCTTCAAGTACGGAGCCAAAATGATGTTCGTACAGTCAGTTCGTCAGCAGACACCTGACTTTGACATGCTGATCAACGGATTCCGCAAGAACTACCTTAATATAGTGCTGGCCAATCTTCTGGTCACTGCCCTCGTAGGCATAGGCATGGTCTGCCTGTTCGTTCCGGGCATAATCATCGCATGCCGCCTGGCATTCACACCTTATCTGGTCGTCGACAGGGATCTTGATCCCATAAAGGCAGCGGAAGAAAGCTGGAGACTGACACGTGGCCACGGCTGGACAATTTTCTTCATGGGATTTATCAGCTTCTTTATCTACATCGCAGGGTTTATCTGCTTCTTTATAGGGGTGCTGATATCTGATATGTGGGTCAAGAGTTCATACGCTACCCTTTACCAGTCAGTTCTGATAGAAAAAGGATTGTACCAGCCTGTTGAAGCTCCGGTTACTGAAGCTCCGGCTCCCGACGCACCGGTTTCGCAAGCATAAATTTATTCATCACCTTCATACTTGAACAATGGGTACAGGGCATCATGTCCTGTACCCTATTGTTTTAATGCAGCTTTGGAGAAAATATAGTCCGGTATCTGCTGGTTGAATTTGATGGAAGTGACATTGAATTCTGTTCCGTCACCCTGTTTGAGAACATCCTTGTAAACTATTTTAGCAGGGAACCACCGCCCGTCAATCTTTTTCACATCTGACATGGTGGTACGCTTCAGTAGCTGGCCGCTTCTGGCAAACAACTCCTCTTTCAGAGGTACATACCTTTCAGCGTCAACCCACATTTTTGCAGAATAATAAGCCACATCACTGACTTTGGCAGTAAGTTTCATGATCCATGTCTTCCTTCCGTCAATCACTTCATGCCCGTCAATTACTGCTGAATAGATCTCAGTCAGTTTTCTGTCATCCATCATATCCTCATAGGAAAGATCAGAGCCCATGACCGACTGTCTGAGCATATGTCCCGATATCTGGATGGTACGGTCTGTGGAAGGCGAATAAATCCATAGCTGGCCCTCAAGCTTGAGCATCTTTGTTCCCTGCTCCCGCGGAGGGGTCAGGTATTCGGTAAATGACTTCTTATCTCCTGCGGAATAGGTACGGGAAGTGATTGTCCTGCTTGACCGTGCTCCATGAATTGTCATTGTTGACTCAAATATTCTGTTCTCCGATGACATGTTCTGTTCAACCCTCTTCAGGATATCATCAGCGCTTTGTCCGGCCATTGATGCCGTTAGCGTATATGTGGCGAATAAGAGTAAAAACTGTCTCATACTTCTGTGAATTATACTTCAAGTTCCTTAAATAACCTGGCCGTTTGCCTTTTATATATGCCTATTCCTGAAAGCAGGGTACCTATTATGGTAGAAAACAGTCCCGGGAAAAATCCCAGGTAGAAATCCACCGGTGTGATCCTGGCCCTGATCTCAGTTGGCATCATAATGGATGAACCCTTCATCAATCCCGCTATGTCTATTCCGTACTTCTGTATCAGCCATGCAAAGAACAGGCCAAAGGCAGTGCCAATCACTGAGCCTGCAATTCCGATCATCATCAATTCATAAATCATAGTGCGGTAGACATGATCTTTATTTTCGCCCATAGCCAGACGTATGCCGACTTCGCCGTATCGCCGCAGTCCTCCAAGCAGTCCGGCGTTCCATAGGACAAGAGACATAGCCAGGATGAATATCAGTGAGATATATTTCGACCATGATTTTGTCAGGTTAACATAAGTACCCATCGTCCCCTGCTGGCTCAGGCTCTTCATCACCGGAGTAAATTCATCACCTCCGGGACTGTTGGCTGAATTGAAGGTTTGAGCGTCGCTGACAGCAATTTCATCAAGATAAAAGCCGCCATTGAAAAATCCCAGGATTTCACCTGCAGCATCCTCCATGTCAAGGGCAAGCCTTACGTCTTCGATATCAGCAATGATTGTTCCGCGGTCAAGAGCTTCAATCCCCATCGATACTGTACCGGCGAGGGTGAAATTATATATGGTCATGCTGCCAGCTGCCGTTGAACCTATGAATGTGATTTTATCTCCCGGATTCACATTGAGTTTTTTTGAAAAGGCCTCGCTCAGCAGTACCTCCCCACGTTTCTTCGGCAGATGTCCTCTCACAAGTGATTTCTCCAGTTTAAGCCTCTTTATCTCCTCCGAGCCGGGAGTAAGCAGGTCAAGACCGATACCTGCTGTCGGTCCCTGTGACCTGGTCTCGCCGTTCGCGTCAGGTACATCGACAAGACCGGCAAACTGTATTCTTGGCGACCATTCCAGGCCGGTAAACTGTTTTTTCAGGTCTGCGGTCAAAGAAGTTACATCAGGAAGAGCAAGGTCATTTGGCAACTGCTGCATGTTGTCTGCATAACCCCTGGTTGTAACCTTAAGATGTCCGTATGAAAACCTGGCATTAAGTTCAATAAGGTCACCCATGAAACCCGTGATATAAGCATGCATCATTACAGTCAGCGCAACGCCTATCGTCACAACCAATACGGGAATCCGGCTCCGGCTCTTGTCCCTTAATAATCCTTTGAGCAAAAACTTTATCATTGTATTTTCCCCCTTAATGCTTCAGTTGGGTTCATTTTAGCGATCCGTCTTGACGGATAATAACTTACGATAGCGGTGACCGTCATTATTATAAGCACGGTAGAGATCACAAGGCCGGCACTGTAGACCGGATACAGGGTCTGTGCCATAGCCATCCCAAACTGGCTGGCATCCATTGGCATTGTCCATCCCACTTTGGCCTGCCATGCAAGAAAGGGCATCCCGTATGCGGCAGAAAGGAGAGCTGCGAGAACTGAGTACATTGTCCCTTCAACGGTAAAGAGCCCAACCACTTCCTTCCGGGTGTATCCGAGAGCTATATATGTGCCAATTTCCTTCTGTCTCCTGAATATTGAAAGTACCTGTGTATCGAAAATAGCGAGCATTGCCAGTAAAATAAGGATGACATAGAACAATGAAGTGCCGGCCGATTTAACTTTGATAAGATCATCAACTGCTTTTGTCAGCTCCGCCTTGCTTTTATTGACCCATCCGTCATATACCGGCCTGCCGGCTACAGCGTTCCTGTATGTTATTATTGTGGCCTCATCTCCCAGTGAAAGCATAGACCGGAGCTTCTCAAGAGGTATGTAAATCTGGCCCTGGTCGACCGCAGGGACGTTGGTAAAAAAGACGTCTGTAATGTAAATCTCCGCAGCGTCAAATGTTCCGCCCGCGTCCCTCCACTGTATCATGACCCTGTCACCGATCCCCGCCTTCAGATTTTTTGCCATGAGCGATCCGATAACCGAAGGAATGGCATCGTTTATAACAGTATCAAGCTTATGAGTCGGAAGAGGAAAATATTCTGTCCGGGATTTATTCCCTTTATAATTACTGATTGCATCCTTTCCTGCGGGTAAATGGAGCCCTGGGCAATGAGGACCGGTTCTGCATCACCTTTTTCAATTTCACCCCTGAGTTCTGCGGGGACCGGTGCATGGCTGTCACTGAAAGTGAACGGATCATAAGGATCATAATCCTTCTGCCAGGACTGTCCTTCGCCAATTTCCCAGTTGGTCATGTCAATTTTTGCCTGGTGATCCCAGCCCGTTATTATTCCTTTCATCCAGATGATGATAACAAAGGAAAATGAGAGCACTATAACATTCAGCCAGGTTCGCAGGCCGGCACCCATGAGGTTCCGGTATGCCAGTTTAAATGCCAGTTTCATGTTTACCCTTATTAGTTGGATACCAGCTCATCATTAATCACTCTCCCGTCAGCCAGGTAGACTTTCCGGCGCAGGTAACTTATTACCTTTTCGTCATGGGTGGCGAACAGGAATGTGGTTTTAAGCTCTCTGTTCAGCGCTTCCATGGTCTTGAGAATATTATGCGAGTTTGCCGCATCAAGATTGGCCGTCGGCTCATCTGCCAGGACCAGGGAAGGTTTCTTCACCATTGCTCTTGCAATTGCCACTCTCTGGCATTCACCTCCTGAAAGCTGAGGAGGTTTTGACCTTATCTTGTCAGTAAGCCCCAGCCATTCGATAGCTTCAAGGACCATCTTTTTTCTTTCAGCCGGGCCATACTTCAGCAGCAAAAGGGGAAACTCAATATTCTCGTACACCGTATGAACCGCGAAGAGATTATAACTCTGGAAGATAAACCCAAGGCTCTTCTTGCGCAGCACTGCCGCTTCCTTAGCTGACAGACTGCCTATTGAATTATCAAGCACGGTGACACTGCCCTCCGACGGAACATCAAGTGACCCGACAACATTAAGGAGAGTGGTCTTGCCTGATCCGCTTGGTCCTATCAGCCCCGCAAACTCTCCTCTGCTGATTGTCAGGTCAATTCCGTTCAGCGCCGTGAATTCACCCTTTCCCATCGGGAACTTCTTGACCAGTTTTTCAATTCTGATGATAGTTGAATTTTCCATTCCTGAGATATTAATGATTAAAGACAAACATCAGCTGAACGCCTTTGCCTGCATATATCGTTTTTGAATCATTTTGTGCCGGAAGCCCATATAGATCCGGATTCCAGTAAGCCATAAGATACAGGGAGATCCTGTCAAATTCCTTCTGCCACGTAAGAAAACTGTAAATATTTCTGACCTTCCCATCCGTAGTAAAAGATAGCGCTTAACTTGTCGGACAGCCCCAGAGGATAAGAGACGGTAACAAGGGAAAAATTGTTCGGATCTGAAAATGCAAAAGGACTCTCGTCATAAGTGTACAAAAGATGTTCAAAGGCAGTATAAAGTCCATTCCCGGCAGAAAATGTATAATCGATACCAGCGCTTACTGCCAGCAGGTTTGATAATGGTCCGAGATTGACATGCTTATGTGTGAACGATCCCTCAATCCAGAAACCCGCTTTGAGATCCCATTTTGCATCAAAACCGTATTTGTCTTCAGGTATTTTCTCAAATTGAGGGACTGATCCTCCTGTTGCGCGGCTGTCAGCAACCCGGTGATGGTAAGTAAATGCCATTTCGCCTGCAGGCACGGGTAGCTGCAAACGACCGCCGAACTCAGGTATGCTGCTGTTGACATTAACCGGCTCCAGGCCGCTTTTGTTCTTATTGCCATACAATACCCACAGCCATAAGTTGGCATTATTAAGGAAATAGTACCGTCCCAGCAATCCCCATACACCATCAGTCATCTGAAGAGGATCCCGCGGATCTAGCTGATCAAACCACCTAAGGGGCCTGAGCATGGCTGCGGAACCGAAGTTGAGTTGCTGCAGGCCAAGTCTTATCTCAAACTGGTCACCGGAATATCTTAACCAGGCACGGTATGGCTTAAGTATCCCTTCCGTATGCAGTGAATCAAAAGGCCTCATTCCTGCGGTACCGGATATATTTCCGGAAAATTCAGCATCAAACAGCTGTCCTGACCGGGTCTTCAGTCCGTAGTTCACCTGCGGAATGTACCTGGCGCCAGCCCAAAGAGGCAGATCATTGCTCAGATTAAGGTTTATCCATGATGACAGCTGCCCGCTGAATCTGAAACCTTCCTGGGCCGTGAGTGACAGTGCGGATGAAATCAGAAGGAATAATATGCAAGCCGTTTTATTCAGCATTCCTTAATTATTACTGTATCAGGAAATAACGGTTCACTTACATTTTTGTCAGCCTGGCAAACCTCAGGAGCAGTTTCTTTGATCCGGAGGTTTCAAATTCAATTAATGCGGTTGTATTTGGAGCTTCTCCTTCCACGGAGATGACTTTGCCCGTACCAAAACGTTCATGCGAGACGGTGTCGCCGGGAGCAAGTTCAATGATTGAAGGGGTAACGGCAGACACGGTAAAGCCGGCAGTTTTTTTCATCTGCGTCAGTTTCTTTTCTGTTGCGGTACCTGTAAATGTCTCATTTCTTTCCCTGAAAGCATGATCATCAGGGCGTCCGGCATTTCTGAACGGACTGCCTCCGCTATGCGGATAGTACAGGAATTCATTTTCTATCTCACCGATGAAACGGCTGGGAGAGCTTCTCTCGAGCGACCCCCATTTGTACCTGTTGAGGGCATAGCTGAGGGTGACGCGCCTGCATGCCCTTGTCAGTGCAACATAGAACAGGCGGCGCTCCTCCTCCAGCTCACGGGGGTTATACAGGTTCATATTCGAAGGAAAAAGGTTTTCCTCCAGACCGACAATGTAAACATATTTAAACTCGAGGCCCTTGGCTGAATGGATTGTCATCAGGGCTACCTTGTTCTTATCCTCCGGCTTTTCCATATCCTGGTCAGTCAGCAGTGATACCGTCTGCAGCCAGGTGGCAATGTCAGCCGGTTCGCCGTTATTCACCGCAGCATCGGTAAATTCCCTGATGCCGTTGAGGAGTTCCTGTATATTCTCAAGCCTGTCTATCTCTTCGGGCACCTGTCCCTGTCTGAGGTCAGTGATGATACCGCTGGCCGCTGCGATCCTGTCAGTGACTTCGTAGGCTGTCGCCGTCGCGGCCATTGACATGACAGGCAGAATCAGGCCGGTGAACCCTGCCAGTTTGGTGCGCAGGGCAGGAGTGAGCCAGGTATTGCTTAGCTCAGGCGATGAAATGATTGCCCATATACTGACATCCAGGCTTCTGGCAAGCTCCATCAGCTTCTGAACGGTGGTGTCGCCAATGCCCCTTTTGGGATAGTTTATTATACGTCTCAGAGCTTCCTCATCATCCGGATTCACCACCATCCTGAGGTATGCTATCAGGTCACGTATCTCCCTTCGTTCATAGAACGACTGCCCTCCGTATATTTTGTAGGGGATGTTCCGTTTACGCAGCATCTCCTCGAAGATCCGCGACTGAGCGTTGGTACGGTACAGGATCGCAAAGTCCTTCCATTCAAGCCGTTCACGCATCCGGGTGTCAAGGATATCTGATGCCGTGACAATTCCTTCCTCGCTGTCAATGGTTGTCTGCACGACCCTGATCTTTTCACCCTCTTCGTTCTTTGAATATATGGTCTTCTTTATCTGGCCGATGTTCTTTTCAATGACACTGTTTGCTGCATTGACGATTGTACGGGTCGAACGGTAGTTCTGTTCAAGCTTGAAGAGACGGTAGTCGGGGTAGTCATTTTTAAAATTGAGAATGTTCTCGATACGTGCTCCGCGGAACGAGTAGATGCTTTGTGCGTCATCACCCACCACACACAGGTTACGGTGCAGTTCGGAAAGCTTATGGACGATTACATACTGAGCATAGTTGGTATCCTGGTATTCATCCACGAGAACGTAGTCAAAACGTTTACGGTACTGCTCGAGCACTGCAGGGAAGTCACGGAAAAGTATATTGATGTTCATCAGCAGGTCGTCAAAGTCCATCGCGTTAGCTTTGAAGCATCTTGCTGCATAACGTCTGTATATCGCTCCAAGCTCGGGTATCCTTGATGCTTTGTCAGCCTCAAGCAGCTGATCTGTCGAACCATACTGCTGGGCAGTTATAAGGTTGTTTTTTGCATGTGATATCCTGGCAGCTATTGAGGCAGGTTTATAAACAGAGTCATCAAGGTTCATCTCCCTGATTATAGTGCGTATCAGGCTGCGGGTGTTATCCTGGTCATAGATGGTAAAATTGCTCTTATATCCGAGGTAATGGCCATCAATTCTCAGGAACCGCGCAAAAATGGAATGAAATGTACCCATCCATAGGCTGCGCGCTGTTTCAAAACCCACTATTTTATTGATCCGCTCCTTCATCTCCCCGGCGGCTTTATTGGTAAAAGTAAGAGCAAGGATACGGTAGGCAGGAATGCCTTTCTGGAGAAGGTGAGCCACACGGTAGGTCAGGACGCGTGTCTTCCCTGATCCGGCTCCGGCAATGACCAGTGCCGGGCCTTCAGTGTTGATAACGGCATCCTGTTGTGCCTCATTAAGCTCTTTCAAATAATCGCGAAACATGTGCGAGAAAGCAGATTTACGAACCTCAAAGAACGGCATTTTTTTATTAGGTTTGCATATCATTTTTGATTGTTAATCCGTTTAGTAAGCGTGTCAAGATACCTGACCTTCATAATCATGCTTTTACCGCTTGCCCTGCAGGCGCAGATAACTGCCCCTGAAAGCCATGCCACGCGTATGACTGACTATCCGGTGACAGCAAGGCATGACCCGGTGTTCATTTTCTGCGTCACAGGTCCCGGAGACACAGGCACGCTCACCGCCGCCAGCCCGGGAGGCACAGCGCCGTTTACATTTACCTGGACCATGTACGATCAGACAGGCAAGAGCTACTCTATACCTGTTAAGACTGAGACAGGAGTGACCTCCACCGCCGGCGGTCTCGCTGAAGGAGGATACCTGGTAAGCATAACAGACGGTGGTGGCTACAGTACTGAACTGTATGCCTGGGTGAACCTTGACAAACCTGTCGCTAATGCTGCACTGCTGAATTTCACCTGTGACTATGTCGCTCTTGATGGCACGGCGGCACCCGATAACTTTGACTATTTTGATCCTTCTTCCGGCGCTTCAAAGAGATTGCCGGACGGAATCAGACATCTCTGGTCTTCAACTCCCGAGTCGCTAATTCCGCATGCTGATGTGTTGCTCGATCCTGTGATAGGCACTCCGCCCCTGGTCGATGTCAGGTATATGTTACAGGTGACTGACAGTTTCGGTTGTGTCAGCTCATCATCATTTGACTACACTTCAATCCAGGTTAAAGCCGAGTTTGATGCAGAGCCGATATCAGGCGAAGCTCCGCTTGAAGTGATTTTTACGGATAAATCAGTCAGGGCTAATAAATATGCATGGGATTTCGGGGATGATTCAACCTCTGTTTCATCAGATCCGGGATCACATTTCTATTATGTTCCCGGAGAATACACGGTAACACTGACCATAGAAAGCGTGCTTTACTGCACTGATACCTATACGAAAACAATAACGGTGGAGCCTTCCGGTCTGAGCGCGCCAAATGTCTTCACTCCAAATGATGACGGCATCAATGACTACTTCGTCCCTGAAAAAAAATCATTGAAATTCATCAACCTGCAGATCTTCTCAAAGAGCGGACGCAGGGTATATAATTATGAGGGTAACGGTGAGGAAATTCAAAACTGGCAGGGATGGGACGGTAAAATAAACCATTCGGAACGCTTTGCCGAGCCCGGGGCATACTACTTCGTTCTAAGGGCTGTCGGATATGATGACGTAAATTACGAAGGGAGTAATTACAGGGGTGTTGTCTACCTCTACCGATAAGTTTCAGGTTCCTGGTTCCTGGTTCCTTGTTTCTTGTCTGAAGGTCTTCTGTCCAAAGGTCTGCGGGTCATTGCTCCATTCGCTGTTAGCCGGCATTTTCCGTTGACCTGACGGAGTTTTATACTTTTTTATCTGATAAAACTTGCGAAACTAAAAAAGTTTTCTGATTTTTGCGGGCGTTTTCAAACCAACATGAATCAGTCAGAAGATTACGATGCCAGAATTCTTGCCGGAGCGGCTGAATTATTCCGCATCTATGGCATCAAGGCCGTTACGATGGATACCATAGCCAATCATCTTGGTATCTCAAAACGTACCATATACGAAAGGTTCAAAGATAAAGATGAGATGCTTTTTGCCGTATTGGATTCCATGATCTTAAGGCAGAAGGAAAAAATCGACGATATTTTAAATTCATCTCCAAATGTAATTGCTGCAATATTTACTCTGTTGACCATAGGAAGAGAACACGCGGCCTTATTGAACCCGTTGATAAGCTCGGACCTTCGGAAATATCACAGTGCTGTCCTCCTCCGGATGAAAGAAAAGTGTGAGGACCCAAATTATGAGGGATCTCTGAAAATCATTATAAAAGGAAAGGAGCAGGGCCTTTTCAGGCAGGATGTAAATAATGAGATCGTAAGCAGGTTCATTTCGGAATTGAACTCAATGATTTCAGACAACAGGCTTTTCCCGCCGGAAATGTTTTTACAGCGTGATCTGATGAAGAATGTGATTATAAACTTTCTGAGGGGCATTTCAACCCGTGAGGGGATTAAGATTATTGACAAAATGGAACCTGATTTATAGAAAAAATAAATAACAGTTAAACAGGATTATATGAAAAGAAGATTAATTGCTTTTGTTATTCCGGCCTTTATTGCCGCCGGTCAGTGGGTCACGGCGCAGGAGGCGCCTGCTTCACTCACACTGACTGTTGATCAGGCGGTAGCATATGCTCTTGATAAGAATAAGAGCGTAGCTTCAGCGAAGTATGATCTGCTTGCTTCTGAAAAAGCCAAATGGGAAGCAATTGCTGCCGGTCTGCCCAGTATTGACGCAAGTGCCTCGTTCAATAATAACCTGGCCGTTATGACCAGGATCATTGATTTTAACGGAGTACCAACTCCGATAAAGTTCGGTACCACATATGATGACGCGTATGGCGTATCTGCCTCCACACTTGTCTTTAACGCCCCGTGGTTAGTCGGTATGCAGACTTCCAGACTTGCAGCGACCCTTGCCAGTCAGGGATTGACACAGACCAGGATAGAAACAACAGAAAGTGTCATAAATGCCTATCACCTTATCCTTACAATACAGGAAACCATAAAGGTAATAGATCAGAACCTGGCTAATCTTAATGAAGTACTGGCCTCAACCCAGGCCATGTACAGCGTCGGAATGGCAGAGGCAACCGATGTTGACCAGATGCAATCGAACGTCTCGATGCTGAAAAACACCAGGTCGTCCATGGAGCGGTCTCTGGAGTTGAATTATAACATGCTCAGGTTCCTTCTGGGTGTTGAAAGGGGAACTGTGATAAATCTTACGGATAACCTTGAAGGCCTCGTAGCCGGTATAAATGTTGAGGCTCTTGTTGCCGATGAATTTAACCTTGAAAACAATATAAGCTATCAGCTTATCGAGAGCCAGCTTAAGATGTCAGAACTGTCGGTTAAGGGAGCAAAGGCAACTGCATTTCCGACCCTTGCCGGTTCGATCTATTATACCAAGACCGGAATGGGGAACAAACTTGGCAGCATGCAGTACTTCCCTTATTCAGCCGTCGGCCTGCAGCTTCAGGTTCCGATACTGGCATCAGGTTCAAGGTACGCGAAGATTAAGAAGGCCCAGATAAATTATGAAAAAGCCCAAAACACGAAATCTATGGTATCTGATCAGCTCCTCCTGCAGGAGAAACAGCTGAGATATAATCTTTTAAGCGCCAATGACCAGTATAAGACCCAGAAGGAAAATATTGATATTGCAGCCCGGGTTCTTAAAAGCATCCAGAATAAATATAATCAGGGGATGGCATCCAGCCTTGACCTTACTCAGGCGAACAATAATTATCTGACAGCGCAGAGCAATTATCTTAATGCGGCCGCAAGTCTCCTGCAGACCAAAGTTGCCTTTGATAAGCTGATGAACAATTTATAAAACCGAAACAATAACTATTAATGCATATAAAATAAATCCTAAAACCCTATTATTAATCCTTGCCGGGGGTATGTTTTTAACAGCCTGTAACCCGAAGGAGAAGCCTGCCGCTGGAAAGGCCGAAGCACCAGTAACTGAGACAACTGCAGCCATCCCTGTCAGGGTAATGCCTGTGACAAAAACACGAATTTCCCGTACAATTGACTATACTGCTACAATCCGGGCTTACGAGGAGGTCAATATGGCTCCTTCGACACCCGGTCGTGTCGATAAGATATATGTCGAGGTAGGGGACAGGGTACAAAAAGGGCAGAAGCTTTTTCTGATGGACCGCACACAGTATTATGCCAGCAAAATTCAGCTGGCCAATCTCGAAAAGGACCTGGCCAGAATGGATACCCTGATGAAACTGGGAAGCATCAAGGCTCAGACCTATGATCAGACAAAAGCACAGTATGAAGTGACCAAAACAAACGTAGACTTCATGGAGGCAAACACAATGCTCGAGGCTCCGTTTGCCGGAATTATCACAGGCAAATATCTTGAAGACGGTGAGCTCTATTCAGGTGCTCCCGGAATGTCAGGCAAGGCAGCCGTCGTGACACTCATGCAGATCAACCCGGTGAAGGTCATTGTGAGCATATCCGAACAGTATTATCCGCTCATCAAAAACGGTATGAGCGCACGTATTGTAGCTGATGTTTATCCTGATAAAGAGTTCACCGGAAAGATCTTCAGGGTTCATCCCACGATTGATCCGATGTCGCGTACATTTCTTGCTGAGATACAGATCCCAAACGGAACTGAATTGCTGCGTCCCGGAATGTTTGCACGGGTTTATATAGATATGGGTGAGGTGGATGCCTTTGTCGTGCCCTCAAGCTCTGTCCTGGTTCAGGAAGGCACCAACGACAGATTCATTTTTGTTGCTGAGGGCAACATTGCTTCACGCAGGCTTGTGAAACCGGGCAAGAGGTTTGACGATAAGGTTGAGATAGCGGAAGGTGAACTGAAGGAAGGTGATAACCTTGTGGTTGACGGGCAGGCACGCCTCACAAATGGCCAGAGCATAGAGATAGTGAAATAACGATCAATAATTCAGAACTACCACCATGAGTATATATGCCGGTGCAGTAAAAAGACCCGTAACAACGATCCTTATTTTTGTGATCACGATGATTATCGGGCTCTACTCGCTGACGCAGCTCCCGGTTGACCTGTATCCTGAGATAGAACTGCCGTTCATTTCTGTTTACACAAGTTACCCCGGTGCCAGCGCATCAGATATTGAAACCAATGTGACCCGTCCTATCGAGAACACTCTCAGCGCAGTGAGCGGACTGAAAGAGATAACCTCTACATCCAGCGACAATACTTCGGT
The DNA here is from genome assembly GCA_963849945.1 of uncultured Bacteroidales bacterium. Taxonomy (GTDB): domain Bacteria; phylum Bacteroidota; class Bacteroidia; order Bacteroidales; family VadinHA17; genus SR-FBR-E99. Next base: position 63,952 of record CAWKJD010000021.1, read on the forward strand.
TATCTTCCTCCAGTTTGAGTATGAAACAAACCTTGATGAGGCAGCAAATGATATCCGAAGTAGCCTGTCATTCATTCAGGGCTATCTGCCTGAAGATGCAGAGGATCCGACTATCCTGAAGTTTAACTCGAGCATGATGCCGATAATTTTTTACGCCATCACTGCAAAAGAAAGCTACAAAGGCCTTGAGAAAATTCTTGACGAGAAAGTGGTCAACCCGCTGAACCGTATTGAAGGAGTAGGTAACGTCGGGCTTTCCGGTGTGCCGGGGAGAGAGATCTATATTGACGTCGATCCCCGCAGGATGGAAGCATATAACCTGACAATAGAACAGATCGGAAATATTCTTCGTGCCGAGAACATCAATATGCCGGCAGGTTTTGTGGAAATGGGCAATAATGATTATCCCATAAGGATCCAGGGCGAGTTTACCGAAAGCGACGTGATCAAAAACATTGTTGTCGGAAACTATGCAGGGAGTAATATATTGTTGAGCGACGTGGCGGTCGTCAATGATACGATAAGGGAGTCCAAGCTTATTACAAAGGTCAACGGTCAGCGGGGGATGGATCTCTTTATTCAGAAAATGTCAGGTGCCAACACTGTTCAGGTTTGTCGCGATGTCGACAATGAACTTAAGAAACTGGCCAAAGTTCTTCCCGAGGACGTGAAGATTGAGAAGATCTTTGACACCTCGGAGTTTATTCGCGGCTCCATAAATAACCTGACGGAGACATTGATGTATGCCGGCATCTTTGTCATTTTGGTTGTGCTTTTCTTCCTGGGGAGATGGAGGGCCACGTTCATTATCATTCTGACCATACCGATATCTCTGCTTGTGGCTTTCGTTTATCTCTTTATTACCGGTGCCTCAATAAACATTATCTCGCTGTCATCGCTTGCCATCGCTATAGGTATGGTGGTTGATGATGCAATTGTGGTGCTTGAGAACATTAACAGACATATTGAAAGAGGCAGCAGGCCCAGGGAGGCGGCCATCTATGCAACAAATGAAGTATGGCTGGCGGTCATCGTCACTACACTGACCGTTGTTGCAGTCTTCTTCCCGCTGACCTTCGTAAAAGGACTGACGGGTGTAATGTTCTCACAGCTGGGTATGATCGTTTCAATAACTATTGTAGTATCTGTTTTTGCAGCTATAACGCTTACTCCCACACTTAGCGCCCAGTTGCTGAAATTACATCCTGTACGCAAGGATGCACCGATTTATACCTGGGACGGGTCAATACGAAAGTTCCTCAACTGGCTCGATAACGTCTATGTCAAATCCGTGGGCTGGGCTTTGCATCACAAAAAAGTTGTGATCGGACTTGCCATCCTGATCTTTGCCGGTTCAATGTATCTTTTTAAATTCATCGGCAAGGAATTCATGCCCCAGGCTGATGAATCGAGATGTACTGCAACTGTCGAACTTCAGACCGGTACGAGAGTCGACCGGACCCTTGTTGTTGCGGACCGCATTGACTCGATTGTTCGTGCCACAATTCCGGAGATTGAGCTTATTTCCACTTCCACCGGGAATGATGATACCGGCGGTTTTGCTTCTATTTTCAGTCAGGGTGGAACCCACACGATACAATATACATTTTCTCTCGTACCTGTATCGAAAAGGTCAAGAACCGTTGAAGAAGTGGCTGAGTCCATCAGGGAGATACTCGCGCCTATGCCGGAGATTATCAACTATACAGTCTCTACTACAGAAAGCATGGGCATGGGAGGTATGGGAGGCAACACCGTGAACATCGAGATATATGGTTATGATATTGCGCAGACAAATATTATAGCCGAAGAGCTCGCTTCGAGAGTGAAAAAGATCAAGGGTGCGGTCAACGTGCAGATCAGCCGTGATAAGTCCAAGCCCGAGCTGCAGATAGCTTTTGATCACGACAAGCTTCTGATGCATGGTCTCACTACTGCCCAGGTTTCAACAATGGTCAAGAACCGTGTCGATGGCCTTACGGCTACCCGTCTGCGCCAGTTCGGAGACGAGTATGATGTTGTTGTAAGATACAAGGAATCTGCCCGCAACAGTCTGACCGGACTTGAAAATATCGGGATAACCACCCCTTCAGGAGAGATTCTCAGATTGGGTGAGATCGCATCAGTGAAAGAGTACTGGACTCCTCCCAACATTGAAAGGAAAGGCAAGGAACGCATTGTTACTGTCTCAGTTACACCATACAAGAGACCTCTGAACCAGATCGTTGCTGACATACAAAAAGAGATTGGCCAGGTGGCAATACCCACCGGTGTCAATGTCAACATCTCAGGATCGTATGAAGATATGCAGGAGTCGTTCAAGGATATAGGCTTGCTGATGGTAGTGTCGCTGTTACTCGTATATCTTGTCATGGCATCACAGTTTGAATCACTTAAGATGCCTCTGATAATAATGCTGTCAATACCGTTTGCTTTCTCCGGAGTAGCCATTGCGCTCTTCATTTCCGGCGCGAGCCTCAGCATGATAGCAGCTATCGGAGCAATAATGCTGATAGGTATCGTGGTCAAGAACGCAATTGTGCTTGTCGACTTCATCAACCTTACCCGTGACCGCGGCATGGAATTATATAACGCTGTGGTCGTTTCAGGACGATCAAGGCTCAGGCCTGTGCTTATGACTTCTGCAACAACTATCCTTGCAATGCTCCCACTGGCAATAAACCCCGGAGAGGGTTCTGAGCTGTGGCAGCCCATGGGTATCGCAGTTATCGGAGGTCTCGTCTTCTCAACCCTTGTGACACTTATCCTGGTGCCGGTGGGTTATGTGCTTATGGCTCGCAGGGGCGAAAGGGACAAAAAACATACGGTGGCTTTCAGGGATATGAAATTCCTGGATGACATACAGGAAAAATCAGTAAAAGAATAACTATGAAAGCAGTAATGATAATTTATAACCTGGCCCTGACCGAAAAGATCGAGTACACGCTGGAACATTTCGGGATCAGAGGATATACTCAATGGGATAATGTGGAAGGGACAGGGTCAGTGACCGGTGTTCCTCATCTCGGCACTCACACCTGGCCGGAGATAAACGGCGTGACGCTTACCTTTGTCGAACCTGAAAAGGTGCCGCCGCTTCTCGAGGCGGTGAAACGCATTGATGAGATAAACAAGGAGGTAGGCATCAGGGCGTTTGTCTGGGAGGTGGAACAAGCGGTCTGAAACATATCATCTAAAAGTAACGGCGCCCTCATCAGGGCGCCGTTACTATGTGGAAATATGTTGATTCTTTATTCTTCCTCTTCTTCGCCGGTGTATGCCTTGATGACGGCATCCTGTACTTCACCCGGCACCTGCGTGTACTCGGCAAATTTCATCGTGTACATTGCCCGGCCTCCGGTAAGAGAGCTTAATGCGGTGGAGTATCTGTTCATCTCGGCAAGGGGAACCTTGGCCTTGATGACCTCAAACCCTTTTTCACTTGCCATACCCAGCACCAGTCCGCGACGGCCCTGGAGGTCGCTTATGACATCACCCATACGGTCGCCCGGTACCATGATCTCGACATCATACACAGGCTCAAGGATCTTCGGGGAGGCATTCTTGAAGGCTGTGCTGAACGCATTACGACCTGCCAGACGGAATGAGATTTCATTGGAGTCTACAGGGTGCATCTTACCGTCATAGACGTAAACCCTTATATCACGGGCATATGAGCCTGTGAGCGGACCTACCTCCATCTTTTCCATGATACCTTTCAGGATAGCCGGCATAAAACGGGCATCGATTGATCCGCCGACGATGCAGTTCATGTATATGAGCTTGCCTCCCCAGGGAAGCTCAATCTCCTGCTTGTCGCGGTTTGCCAGCTTGATCTCCTTGCCGGCGATCTTCATCATCGACTTTGCTTCAGAACCTTCTTCATAAGGCTCAATGATCATATGCACCTCACCGAACTGGCCTGCACCACCCGACTGCTTCTTGTGCCTGTAATCAGCCGCGGCAGCCTTGGTAATAGTCTCACGATAAGGAATTTTGGGTGCAATGTACTGTGTCTCGATCTTGAATATATTGTCAAGATGCCACTTGAGGATATTAAGATGGTATTCGCCCTGACCGTGAATAATGATCTGCTTCAGTTCCTTGGAGTACTCCACAATAATTGTCGGGTCTTCCTGGTGCATGCGGTTGAGCGCTTCACCCATCTTCTCTTCATCACTCTCACTTACAGGCTTGATGGCTGTACGGTACTTCGGAGCCGGGAACATGATAGGCTCAAAGGTCCAGTCGTTGCCCGGAGCGTTCAGTGTATGATTGGTTTTTGTATTCTTCAGCTTTACAAATCCGCCTATATCACCTGCCTGGATCTCGGGTACCCTTGTGCGGTTCTTACCGGCACATACAAAAATCTGCGAGAGGCGTTCCTTGGTTCCGTTGCTTGTATTTATGACATCAAGGTTCTCGGTTATTTTACCTGACATTACCTTGAAATAGTTGACTTCGCCGATATGTTCTTCGATGGTCGTTTTGAAAACGAACACCGAAGCAGGACCTGCAACAGAGCATTTTATTTCGTTGCCCTTTGAGTTCTTCGGGGCAGGCAATTCTGCCGGTGACGGAGCCGCAGCAGCAATGAAATCAAGCAGTCTGTCGACACCTATATTAACTTTTGATGACAGGCAGAAGACCGGGTATATGCCTCTTTTAAGCAAACCTTCATGTATACCTTTGCCGATTTCCGCTTCCGTCAGCTTGTCGTTGGCAAAGAAAAGTTCCATCAGCGCCTCATCGCTCTCGGCTACCTTTTCTGTCAGGGCTGCATGAAGCTCTTCAGCTTTGGCCTGGTGTTCGGCAGGTATATCGAGAACCTCGGCCTTGCCGCCATCCTTGCCGTAACGCAGCATCTTCATGCTGATGACATCAACTATCGTGTTGAATCCTATACCCTCATTTACCGGGAACTGGGCAAGAATGACATTACTGCCGAAACGTTCATGGAGCATCTCCAATGATTTCTCAAAATTGGCCTTCTCATGATCAAGACCGTTCACCGCGATAATGAGTGGCTTGTGAAACCTCTCGGCATGTCTGAAATGGATCTCGGTACCCACCTCCACGCCGTTCTGTACATTGATGACCAGCAATACCGTATCAGCAGCATACATGGATGAGATTACTCCGCCCGAAAAATCATCAAGCCCGGGGGTATCAATGATATTTATCTTTTTATCTTTTACTTCGGCGTAGAGTATAGAGGAAAAGATTGAGTTGCGGTTTTCCTGTTCTATCGGTTTATAGTCTGAGACGGTGTTCTTTGCTTCCACGGTACCCCGTCTCTCGATGACACCTCCATTGAAAAGCATTGCTTCCGCAAGAGTCGTCTTACCCGAGTTTGAATTCCCTAGCAGAGCAATGTTCCTGATGTGTTCTGTTGAGTATGTCTTCATCTTTGGCTTGATATTATATTATATAATGTATTATATGCTTGTGGGGAGCGCAAAAATAACAATTTTTCAAAAGAGTACATAAAAGTTGCGGTGGATTGGAAAATATTTCTTTTCTTTGCACCGGTTTTTTGAGAAACAGGAGTACCGGTCCATCCTTCAAAACGTAAGTTTACAAAAGAAGTCGGCAGGAAGGGTCGGGAAGAAAATCCTGTAAATAACTTACAAACCAATAAGTTACATCTTCAGAAAACTTTGCCCTGTGGCACTGTGGCGGCTATTTGCCGCTGCAATGATACCGGGTAATGCATAAAAGACAGGCAGTGGATGACTGCATTTTGGGAAAGAAGAAAATTTTTGCATACCAATTATAAAAGGAAAATAAATTTAAAAAAGAATTATGCCAACAATTCAGCAGTTAGTTAGAAAAGGCCGCAAGAAGCTGGTTGACAAGAGCAAGGCACCTGCCCTTGATTCATGCCCGCAGCGAAGGGGAGTATGTGTTCGTGTATATACTACCACGCCAAAGAAACCTAACTCAGCCATGAGAAAAGTTGCCAGGGTAAGGCTGACGAACCAGAAAGAGGTCAACGCCTATATACCGGGTGAAGGACACAACCTCCAGGAGCACTCAATAGTGCTTATCAGAGGCGGAAGGGTAAAAGACCTCCCCGGCGTCCGTTATCACCTTGTCCGTGGCGCACTTGACACCTCCGGTGTCGATGGCCGTATGCAGAGAAGGTCAAAATACGGAACAAAAAGACCAAAGAAGTAACAGTTAAAGGATTCACAATATGAGAAAGGCAAAACCAAAGAAGAGGATCCTCTTACCGGACCCGAAATTCAACGATCCTTACGTTACCCGTTTCATCAATAATCTGATGTTCAGTGGTAAAAAGACCGTTGCCTTCAGGATTTTTTATGACTCACTTGATATAGTGGGTGACAAGATGAAGACTGTTGAAAAGTCTCCCCTTGAGATCTGGAAACAGGCTCTTGATAATGTCACGCCTCACGTAGAGGTTAAAAGCCGCAGAGTGGGTGGCGCCACATTCCAGGTGCCCCTCGAGATACGGCCTGACCGCAAAGTCAGCCTGAGTATGAAAAACCTCATTTTCTTCGCCCGCAAACGAACCGGTCACAGCATGGCCGATAAACTCGCCGCCGAGGTTATGGCAGCGTACAACCAGGAGGGTGGAGCCTATAAAAAGAAAGAGGACACCCACCGTATGGCTGAAGCCAACAAGGCCTTCGCTCACTTCAGGTTCTGATCTGTCCGAAAACGTGGGAAACAACCAGCTAAGGATGAGTAACGATCTCAGATATACCAGGAACATAGGCATAATGGCCCATATAGATGCCGGGAAGACAACTACTTCCGAGCGCATACTGTATTATACGGGCCGTGTCCATCGTATCGGCGAAGTCGATGATGGCAATGCCACTATGGACTGGATGGTACAGGAACAGGAGAGAGGGATCACCATCACATCTGCCGCTACAACCACTTTCTGGAAATACAGGGATCAGCTTTACAAGATCAATCTTATTGACACTCCGGGTCACGTTGACTTCACCGTTGAGGTTGAGAGGTCACTCAGGGTCCTTGACGGCGCTGTGGCTGTCTTCTGTGCTGTGGGAGGTGTTGAACCTCAGTCGGAGACTGTATGGAGGCAGGCTGACAAGTACAGCGTGCCGCGCATAGCTTTCGTTAATAAGATGGACCGCTCAGGTGCTGATTTTCAGGGTGTCGTTCAACAGATGATCGATAAACTCGGCGCTCACCCGGTGCCTGTACAGATACCTATCGGCGCTGAGGATAAGTTCATCGGGCTGGTTGACCTCCTGAACATGAAGGCCGTCATTTTTGAGGATGGCGATGATCCGCTGATAAATTACAGCATCCAGGAGATACCTGATGACATGAAAGAGGAGGCTGAGGAGTGGAGAATGAAGCTGATGGAAGCATGTGCCGAAATGGATGACACACTGCTTGAACGTTTCCTCGAAGATCATGAGAGCATTACTGCTGATGAGATAATAACTGTGTTGCGCCGTGAAACGATTGAGGGTGTGGTAGTCCCTGTATTCTGTGGTGCAGCATTCAAGAACAAGGGTGTTCAGCTGCTCCTTAACGGTGTGACGGCATACCTGCCATCACCCGTCGATGTGGGTGCCGTAAAAGGCAAAGACCCCCGCGATGATAAGGAGATCATACGTAAGCCCGAGGCCGACGAGCCTTTTGCGGCTCTGGCTTTTAAAATTGCTACTGATCCGTTCGTCGGACGGCTCGTTTTCATGAGGGTCTATTCAGGAACCATCAATGCCGGCGATACAGTACTGAATATAAGGACCGGCAAGAGGGAGAGGATCAACCGCCTCTTCCAGATGCATGCAAACAAACAGAACCCCGTCGCCAGCGTCTCCGCCGGAGACATCTGTGCCGGCGTGGGATTCAAGGATCTTAAGACAGGCGATACTCTCTGCGCCATTCACAAGCCGATAGTATTGGAATCAATGGAGTTCCCGGAACCGGTTATCGGGATAGCCATCGAACCTAAAACCCAGGCTGACATAGACAGACTGGGAACAGCACTCAGCAAACTGGCTGAGGAAGACCCCACTTTCCAGGTCAGGACTGACCCCGACAGTGGCCAGACTATTATAAGCGGTATGGGAGAACTTCACCTTGAAATTCTTCTTGACCGTCTTAAAAGGGAGTTTAATGTTGAATGCAACCAGGGCAGACCTCAGGTTGCATACAAAGAGGCAATCACCGCATCATACAATCACAGGGAGTTATTCAAGAAACAGACAGGCGGCAGGGGCAAGTTCGCAGATATATCTGTGGAACTTATGCCGGCCGATGATGATGTTCCCGGTCTGACCTTTGTGAATGAGATCAGGGGAGGCAATGTGCCGCGGGAGTATATCCCGGCAGTGGAAAAGGGTTTCCGTGAAGCTATGCAGAACGGACCTCTGGCCGGCTTCCCTCTCGAGAGCCTCAAGGTTATACTCAAAGACGGTTCGTACCATCCCGTCGACTCCGATTCGCTTTCGTTTGAGATAGCTGCCAGGCAGGCTTTCCGCCATGCGGCGGGAAAATGCCAGCCGGTGCTTCTCGAACCCATTATGTCTGCCGAAGTGGTCACCCCTGAAGAATATGTGGGTGATGTGGTAGGCGATTTCAACAAGCGAAGAGGAAAGGTGGAAGGTATGGAATCGAAAGCAGGTGCAAGGGTTATTAAAGCAAAAGTACCTCTGGCAGAAAACTTCGGATACGTTACAGTACTTCGTACCCTTACCTCAGGCAGGGCAACATCGACGATGGAGTTCTCGCATTTTGAAGAGGTGCCTGCAGAATTATCGAAGAAAATTATTGAAGTAACAACAGGAAAAATTCTTTAAAGATGAGTCAGAAAATCCGCATCAAACTCAAGTCTTATGATCATAACCTGGTCGATAAATCGGCAGAAAAGATCGTTAAGACAGTGAAATCGACGGGTGCAGTCGTAAGCGGTCCTATCCCGCTGCCCACCCATAAGAAAATCTATACGGTACTCCGTTCGCCTTTCGTGAATAAGAAAGCAAGAGAGCAGTTCGAACTGTCATCATACAAGCGTCTGCTTGATATTTACAGTTCAACGCCTAAAACCATAGACGCTCTCATGAAGCTTGAACTGCCGAGCGGGGTTGAAGTGGAAATCAAAGTGTGAAACCGGTAAAATACTGAATTATGCAGGGATTAATAGGAAAAAAAGTTGGGATGACGACCGTTTTCGATGAGAACGGAAAGAGTATCCCATGTACAGTCATGGAAGTGGGACCGTGTGTTGTATCACAGGTCAAGACTGTTGAGACAGACGGGTATTCAGCATTGCAGCTTAGCTTTGATGACAAGAAGGAAAAGGCAAGCAACAAAGCTGAGATAGGGCATTTCAAACAGGCCGGCACGGCACCTAAAAGGAAAATGGCTGAGTTTGTAGGATTTGAAGATGGAAAATATAAGAGAGGTGATGTCATCACCGTTGATCTCTTTAATGATGATACCTACCTTGATGTCAGAGGATGGACCAAAGGAAAAGGTTTTCAGGGTGTCGTCAAGCGTCATGGCTTCAGCGGTGTAGGCGGTACAACCCACGGCCAGCATGACAGACTCAGGGCTCCCGGTTCAGTGGGCGCCTCATCATGGCCTTCAAGGGTCATGCCCGGGATGCGTATGGCAGGCCGTACAGGTGGAAGACAGCAGGAGACGGAACTGCTGATCGTTAAGATCTTCCCCGAATCAAACCTGCTGCTTGTTAAGGGTGCCGTTCCAGGTCCCAAAGGTGGTTACGTAATAATAACAAAGTGATGGAAGTAACAGTATTTAATATAGAGGGTAAAGAGACCGGAAGAAAGGTCAATCTCAATGACACCATCTTCGGCATTGAACCAAATGACCATGCTATCTACCTTGACACCAAACAGTATCTTGCCAACAAGAGACAGGGTACCCATAAGTCGAAGGAGCGCAATGAGATCATGGGCAGTACGCGTAAGCTCAAGAGACAGAAAGGCACCGGAACAGCACGTTTCGGCAGCATCAAGAACCCTGAATTCCGCGGCGGAGGCCGTATATTCGGCCCCAGACCAAGATTTTACGGGTTCAAGCTCAACAAAAAGGTAAAACAGCTCGCAAGAAAATCAGCCCTTTCATATAAGGCAAAAGAGAATAAAATTATCATTCTTGAGGACTTTTCATTTGAAGCTCCAAAGACTTCAAAAATGGAGGGGATGAGGACAAACCTCAACATAATGAATAAAAAATCGCTATTTGTTTTACCGGAAGAAAATAATAATATATATTTGTCATCTCGAAATTTACAGGGAGTTGAAGTTGTAACTATAAGTGATTTAAATACTTACAACATTATGAAGGCTTCAACTCTTGTGTTGATGGAGAGCGCAGTTGATGTTTTACAGTCAACTTTTTAAAACCAGAGAATTGAGATATGGAAATATTACTTAGACCCATAGTGACCGAGAAAATGACCAGTCAGGGCGAAAAGTTCAACAGGTATGGTTTTCTGGTAACACGGAATGCTAACAAGCTGCAGATAAAAAAAGCAGTCGAAGAGCTTTATGGCGTGAACGTTGAAGCAGTGAACACCATGAACTATGGTGGCAAGACCAAGACCCGTTATACCAAATCCGGTATGATGGGTGGTCGCTCATCAGCCACAAAAAAGGCTATTGTAACGCTCGCCAAAGGAGAGACAATTGATTTTTACAGCAACATTTAACAGAGTATGGCAGTCAGAAAGATCAAGCCTGTAACACCAGGTCAGAGACATAAAGTCATGAGTTCCTTTGAGGAGGTAACCCGTGATGTGCCGGAGAAATCCCTGCTCGCACCGCTGAGTAAGACAGGAGGAAGGAACGTTGACGGCAGGCGGACCATGAGGTATATTGGCGGCGGCCATAAAAGGATGTACCGCGTAATTGATTTCCAGAGAAACAAGGACGGCGTTTCCGCTAAGGTGGAATCAGTTGAATATGATCCTAACCGTTCGGCAAGGATCGCTCTGCTCATCTATGCTGATGGTGAGAAGAGATATATTATCGCGCCAACGGGTATCAAGGTAGGCCAGACGGTTATGTCAGGCAAGACAGCAACGCCCGAGGTGGGTAACACGCTGTTCCTTGAAGACATACCTCTCGGAACAATTGTGCACAATATTGAGCTCAAGCCCGGTAAGGGTGCTGCTCTTGCCCGCAGTGCAGGAACATTTGCACAGCTGGCTGCACGCGAGAACAATTATGCCATCATCAAGCTCCCTTCAGGTGAGACAAGGATGGTGCTTGTTTCATGCCGCGCCACTATAGGTACTGTATCGAATACTGACCATAGCCAGGAGAGATCAGGTAAAGCCGGCCGTAAACGCTGGCTGGGTCGCAGACCGAGGACCAGGGGTGTTGCCATGAACCCGGTTGATCACCCCATGGGTGGCGGAGAAGGAAAGGCTTCCGGCGGTCATCCCCGTTCACGTAACGGCATGCCTGCAAAAGGATTCAAGACAAGAAGCCGCACAAAATATTCTAACAAGCATATTATTGAAAGAAGGAAAAAATAATTGATACGATGAGCAGATCTATTAAAAAAGGCCCCTTCATCGATCTCCACCTTGGCAAAAAGGTGGATACAATGAATGATAGCGGAAAGAAGACAGTGATCAAAACGTGGTCAAGAAGATCAGTTATTTCTCCTGACTTTGTCGGTCACACTCTGGCAGTGCATAACGGAAACAAGTTTATACCTGTTTACATTACCGAAAATATGGTTGGTCATAAGCTGGGTGAGTTTGCCCCTACCCGCACCTTCCGCGGTCATGGTGGAAAACAGAAATAGGGTAATGTATCTTAATAACTGAAAAACGATCAGAAATGGGTGCAAGAAAAAGAATAAGCGCCGGCGCCAGGAAGGAAGCCGTAAAAGAGAGGACCAGAGCCGTTCTTCGTAACGTCCCCACCTCACCACGTAAGATGAGACTGGTAACTGACATGATCAGGGGACAGGAAGTGAACAAAGCTCTTGATATGCTGAAGTTCAGTAAAAAAGAATCTTCACGCAGGGTGGAGAAACTCATTCTCTCAGCTATTGCCAACTGGCAGGCTAAGAATGAGGGTGCCCGCCTTGAGGACAGTAACCTCTATGTCAAGGAGGTTCAGGTTGACGGAGGCCGCATACTTCGCAGGATCCAGACCGCCCCGCAGGGAAGGGCTTACCGTATCCGTAAGAGATCAAACCATATAACCCTTGTGCTGGGTAGCAGAAAACAGGAAGTTGAAAAAATTTCAGAGTAAAAAATGGGACAAAAAGTTAATCCGATAGGCAACAGAGTAGGAATCATCAAAGGATGGGATTCAAACTGGTACGGTGGAAGCGACTTCTCAAGCAAGCTTGTTGAAGACACCAGGATCAGGGAATACCTGAATGCCAGACTCGCAAAAGCCAGTCTTTCAAAGATTATCATTGAACGTACTCTTAAGCTCATCACCGTTACGGTCAATACGGCACGTCCCGGTATTATCATCGGCAAAGGCGGCCAGGAGGTCGACAAACTGAAGGAAGAGCTCAAGAAGATCACCAAGAAAGAGGTTCAGATCAACATCTTTGAAGTGAAGCGCCCTGAGCTTGACGCTGCTATTGTTGCCGGTAATATTGCCCGCCAGGTTGAAGGCAAGATTTCATACCGCCGCGCTATCAAGATGTCTATCGCCTCAACGATGCGCATGGGCGCCGAAGGTATCAAGGTTGTCATCTCCGGCAGGCTCGGTGGAGCTGAAATGGCCCGTAGTGAGACCTATAAAGATGGAAGAATTCCTCTTCATACTTTCCGCGCTGATATTGATTATGCCCTGGGCGAAGCCCTTACAAAAGTGGGTCTGATAGGAATAAAGGTATGGATATGCAACGGCGAAGTATACGGTAAACGTGACCTCAGCCCGAATATTGGTGCCAAGAACGCCAAGGGCGGCAAGTCTCCCGCCGGCGGTTTCAGAAAGAAGAGCGGAAACAAGAAAGATAACCGCGACAGGTAATAAATATATAATACAGTTAAGCGATGTTACAACCGAAGAAGACCAAATTCAGGAGGAGCCAGAAGGGCAAGATGAAAGGCAATGCCCAGAGGGGTAACCAGCTGGCATTCGGATCATTTGGCATCAAGATCCTTGAGGAGGCATGGTTAACAGGCCGTCAGCTGGAAGCTGCACGCCAGGCTGTCACCCGTCATATGAAACGTGAAGGACAGATTTGGATCCGCGTCTTCCCTGACAAACCCATAACAAAGAAACCCGCCGAGGTGCGTATGGGTAAAGGAAAAGGTGCTCCTGAAGGATTTGTTGTTCCGGTAACCCCGGGACGAATAGTTATTGAAGCTGAAGGTGTACCCTTCGAAGTGGCCAAGGAAGCACTCCGTCTCGGAGCTAATAAACTTCCCGTTGCTACCAGGTTCGTGGTGCGCCGTGATTATGTCCAGCAATAAAAAATCAGAGTGATGAAGAGTTCAGAGATAAAAGAATTAAGCAACCAGGAGCTTCTGGAACGCATTGACAACGAGAAAACAAGCATCGTGCGCATGAAGCTAAACCACGCGATCTCTCCGCTTGAAAACCCGCAGAAGATCAAGGAGAGCAGGAAGACAATTGCAAGGCTCATGACAGAGAAGCGCAAGAGAGAGATGAATGTGAAAACAAAATAGCCGTTACCAGTATGGAAAGGAATCTTAGAAAAGAACGTATAGGTGTTGTCGTCAGCAACAAGATGGATAAATCCATTGTTGTTGCCATCAAGAGAAAGGTCAAACACCCCATTTATGGCAAGTTCGTCAACAAAACGAAAAAGCTTATGGCTCATGATGAGGAAAACGCCTGTAATATAGGTGATACGGTACGTATATCGGAGACAAGGCCTCTGAGCAAAAACAAAGCCTGGCGATTGGTTGAAATAATCGAAAAAGCTAAGTAATTATGATACAGCAGGAAAGCAGGTTGACCGTTGCCGACAACACGGGTGCCAAAGAGGTACTTTGCATCAGGGTGCTCGGCGGAAGCAAGAGAAGGTATGCCAGCGTGGGTGACAAGATCATTGTCTCCGTGAAGAGCGCTCTGCCGTCAGGTGAAGCAAAAAAAGGAACAGTGAGCAGGGCGGTTGTTGTAAGAACAACCAAAGAGATACGCCGCGCAGATGGTTCATATATACGCTTCGATGACAACGCCGTTGTTTTGCTTACCAACACGGATGAGGTTCGCGGTACGCGTATTTTCGGCCCTGTCGCCAGGGAACTGCGCGACAAGTATATGAAGATCGTTTCACTTGCACCTGAAGTGTTATAATTTTTTAAACTGACACCCGATGCAGAAGAAATTACACATCAAAAAAGGAGACACAGTGGCTGTCATTGCCGGTGAATCCAAAGGCCAGAAGGGTCGCGTCCTTGAAGTTAACAGGGATAAGAACAAAGCACTTGTAGAAGGAGTTAATATGGTATCAAAGCATACCAAACCCAATGCCAAGGCTCCACAGGGAGGTATCCTTAAAAAGGAAGCTCCCATTCATCTTTCCAACCTCATGCTGGTTGACCCGACAAGCGGCAAGCCTACACGCATAGGCCGCAGACTGAATGCCAAGAACAAATTAGTGCGTTTTTCCAAAAAATCAGGAGAGGAGATCAAGTAATGTATACGCCTGCATTAAAGACTAAGTATAAGAAAGAGATCACACCTGCACTGATGAAGCAGTTTAACTATAAAACTGTGATGCAGGTGCCAAGGCTGGAGAAGATAGTTATCAGCCAGGGACTGGGTCAGGCTATTGCCGACAAGAAGCTGCTTGAGATGGGACTGAAGGAGGTATCTGACATAGCCGGACAGAAGGCTATTCAGACAGTATCAAAGAAGGATATCTCCAACTTCAAGCTCAGGCGCGCGATGCCGATAGGTGTTATGGTAACCCTCCGCAAGGACCGTATGTACGAATTCCTTGAGAGACTCATATCAGTAGCCCTTCCGCGTATACGCGACTTCAAGGGCGTAGGCGCCAAGCTCGATGGCCGCGGGAACTATACCCTCGGAATCACAGAACAGATCATCTTCCCCGAGATTGATATTGACAAGATTGCCAAGATCATGGGATTGCAGATGACCTTTGTGACAAACGCCGGGAGCGACGAAGAGGCATATGCCCTTCTTAAAGAATTTGGAATTCCTTTTAAAAACAAATAAACAGATCGGAATATGGCTAAGGAATCAATGAAAGCCCGTGAGGTCAAACGTGCAAAACTTGTAAAGAGGTATGCAGCAAAAAGAGCTGCACTGAAAGCTGAAGGCAATTATGTTGCCATGAGCCAGCTACCCCGTAATTCAAGTCCAATCAGGCTGCGCAACAGATGCAAACTGACCGGAAGACCAAGAGGCTACATGAGACAGTTTGGCGTCAGCAGGATTACTTTCAGGGAAATGGCTTCAAAAGGGCTTATCCCGGGCGTAAGAAAAGCAAGCTGGTAACCACCGACATAGAAATAAACAATAAATCATAATACAAGATGACTGATCCAATAGCAGATTTTCTTACCAGAGTAAGGAATGCCATGAAAGCTGGACATAAAGTGGTTGAGACACCGGCTTCCGGTCTGACAAAGGACATCACCAGGATCCTCTACGAAAAAGGTTATATCCTCAGCTATAAGTTCATTGATGATGATCTGCAGGGCAAGATAAAAATCGCCCTGAAGTACCATCCCAAGACCAAGCTGCCGGCTATCAAGTCGATCCAGAGGGTGAGCCGTCCCGGCCTCAGAAAGTACGCTGGCGTTGATGAACTCCCGAGAGTCCTTAACGGACTTGGCATAGCAATCCTTTCAACCTCCAGGGGTCTTATGACCGAGAAGGAGGCCATCAAGGAAAATATAGGGGGTGAAGTAATATGTTTTGTTTACTAAACAGGAGGAGAATTTAAATGTCACGAATAGGAAAATTACCTGTAAACCTGCCATCGGGCGTCACAGTTTCTGTGGATGACGCAAACGTGGTAAGCGTTAAAGGCCCCCTGGGAACATTGTCACAGAAGGTAGACAATGACATCAAGGTGGAGGTTGAGAATAACGAGATTGTTCTGTCAAGACCCAGTGAAGAGAAGCGCGTTAAGTCGCTCCATGGTCTTTACAGAGCCCTTCTGGCCAATATGGTTGTGGGTGTATCAAAAGGATACAGGAAGGATCTTGAACTCGTTGGTGTTGGCTACCGTGCCGAAGCTAACGGTCAGCTGCTTGAGATGAGCCTTGGCTATTCACATGATATTATCATGGAGATGCCGAAGGAGATCAGGGTTGAAACGAAAACTGAAAAGAGGAGTAATCCGGTCATCAGCCTGTCAAGCATCGACAAACAGCTTATCGGTCATGTCGCAGCAAAGATCAGATCACTTCGTCCGCCTGAACCGTACAAAGGCAAGGGTGTTAAATTCGTGGGTGAACAACTCAGAAGAAAAGCCGGTAAATCGGCTGGTGTGTAACATGATAAAATATTAGAATCATGGCTTTATCAAAGACAGAAAAGAGAATAAAAATCAAGCTGAGGATCCGCAAAAAGGTCAAAGGAACTGCCGAAAAACCAAGAATTTCGGTATTTCGCAGCAATAAGCAGATATACGTTCAGGCAGTTGACGACGTCAGCCGCGTGACGCTGGCTTCAGCAAGCTCAAGGGAGAAGGAGATAGCTTCTGCTACGGGCAGGAAGAAGAGTGAAGTGGCAGCCCTCGTCGGCAAACGCTTCGCCGCTATATGCAAGGAAAAAGGCATTGAAAGCGTTGTCTTTGACAGGAGCGGTTATCAGTATCATGGCAGAGTGAAATCATTAGCTGACGGAGCTCGCGAAGGCGGCTTAAAATTCTAATCGGTATGGCATACGGAATAAAGAGAGTAAAAAACAGTGATCTTGAACTTACCGACAGGCTGGTAAGCATCAACAGAGTAACCAAAGTAACAAAGGGTGGTCGTACGTTCAGCTTCTCAGCTATCGTCGTCGTCGGCGATGAGAAAGGTATTGTGGGTCATGGCCTGGGTAAGGCAAGTGAAGTGACGACTGCCATAGCCAAAGGGATTGAAGATGCCAAGAAAAACCTTATAAAGGTACCGGTACATAAAGGTACCATACCTCATGAACAATATGGCAAGTTTGGCGGGGCGTATGTCTTTATCAAACCTGCTACCGAGGGAACAGGCGTAAAGGCCGGTGGTGCTATGCGCGCAGTGCTTGAGAGCGTGGGAGTGAAGAACGTGCTTGCCAAATCAAAAGGCTCGTCAAATCCTCATAACCTCGTCAAGGCTACAATAGCAGCATTACTTGAGCTGCGTGATGCAAGCGCAGTGGCTGATAACAGGGGAATTGCATTGGAGAAAGTGTTTAACGGTTAGTAATATTTCGTATATGGCAAAGGTCAGAATAACCCAGATCAAAAGTGGAATAGGACAGCCTGAGAGGCAGAAGAGGATACTCCTTGCCCTGGGTATAAAGAAAATGCATCAGACCGTTGAGCACGAAGACACACCTCAGATAATGGGTATGGTCAACAAGCTCAGGCATCTGGTGAAGGTTGAGAACGTTTAAAGTATTAATAGCATTATATATTACGCAATGGATTTAAGTAATTTAAAACCTGCCAGGGGATCGATCAAAAGAGATAAGCGTATCGGTCGTGGTGAGGGCTCAGGCCACGGAGGCACGTCAACACGAGGTCATAAAGGAGCCAAATCACGCTCGGGATACAGCAAGAAAATAGGCTTTGAAGGAGGCCAGATGCCACTTCAGAGAAGAGTGCCCAAGTCCGGGTTCAAAAATTTCAACCGTATAGAGTACAAGGGCATCAACCTTAGCACTCTGGAAGGACTGGCATTAAGACTGAAGGCTGACCGCATTGATTTTCAGACACTGCTGACAGCCGGTCTGGTAAATAAAAATGCTCTGGTAAAGATACTTGGTAAAGGTACTTTGACTCACAAACTTGAGGTGCATGCACATGCATTCACCAAGTCAGCCAAGGCTGCAATTGAAGCTAATCAGGGAACAGCAGTTAAACTGTAAGGCATGAAATTTATACAGACTATAAAAAATATCTTCAAGATAGAGGATCTGAGAGCCAGGATCCTGTATACCCTGGCTATTGTCGCCCTTTATCGCCTGGGGAAATATATAACACTGCCTGGCGTTGATCCCGCATTACTTGAGGGTTTGCGCAACCAAACAGCTTCCGGAATCATGGGACTTCTGGATATGTTTTCAGGCGGTGCATTTTCGAAGGCATCCATTTTTGCCCTGGGTATAATGCCTTATATCTCTGCTTCCATCGTCATCCAGCTGCTCGGTATAGTATTCCCGTACTTCCAGAAGATGCAGAAAGAGGGTGAGAGCGGGAGAAGAAAAATGAACCAGTACACAAGGTACCTTACAGTGCTGATACTTGCCCTGCAGGCACCTACTTACCTGGCCAACCTGCACGCGGTTCTACCGGTGGAGGCATTTGTGCTTACGGGAACATTATTTACCGTTTCCTCGGTGATCATCCTGACTGCAGGCACCATCTTTGTAATGTGGCTTGGCGAAAAAATAACCGACAAAGGCATCGGCAACGGTATTTCACTGATAATTATGGTGGGTATTCTTGCCAGATTCCCTCATTCACTGATATTTGAGGCAGGCAACCGTATCAACGGCGCCGGCGGACTGGTGGCACTCCTGATAGAGCTTGTCTTCCTGTTTGCAGTAATACTCGCATCAATACTTTTAGTACAGGGCACCCGCCGCATACCAGTTCAGTACGCACGCCGTATCGTCGGCAACAAACAATATGGCGGAGTGCGTCAGTATATTCCCCTCAAGGTGAATGCCGCAGGAGTTATGCCTATCATCTTTGCACAGGCAATCATGATGCTTCCCGTAATCTTAGCCGGATTCAAATCTACAGGCTCGAATTTTGTAATTGCTTTTGGAAACATGTATGGTTTCTGGTATAACCTGGTGACCGCTCTCCTTATTATTGTCTTCACTTACTTCTATACAGCAGTAACAGTTAACCCTGTACAGATGGCGGAAGACATGAAGAAAAACGGAGGTTTCATCCCCGGTATCAAACCCGGGCGCAAGACAGTAGAGTTTATAGACTCTATCATGTCGCGTATCACTCTTCCGGGTTCAATATTCCTGGCAATAGTGGCAATTCTGCCGGCTTTTGCCGTCAACTTCAGCGTGAGTGCTGAGTTTGCGCAGTTCTTTGGTGGCACTTCCCTTTTAATTCTTGTTGGTGTGGTGCTGGACACTTTGCAGCAGGTGGAGAGTCATCTGCTCATGCGTCACTATGATGGTCTTATGAAGTCAGGCCGCGTTAAAGGCAGGACCGGAGCGGTGTCATCTATTTAACAGGATTACGTTCTTTGATGATTTATATTAAGACGGATGCAGAAGTAGAGTTACTGAGAGCGAGCAACATGCTGGTCTCAAAGACTCTTGCGGAAGTGGCCGGACATATCAGGGCCGGGGTTACAACCCTTCAGCTCGACAGCATTGCCGAGACATTCATTCGTGATAACGGTGCGCTGCCTGGTTTTAAAGGTTATGCCGGTTTTCCAAACACTCTCTGCACGTCTGTTAATGACGAGGTGGTTCATGGTATTCCCTCAGCCTATGCCCTGAAAGATGGAGACATCATTTCGGTCGACTGCGGAGTGATACTTGATAGTTATTATGGCGACAGCGCCTTCACCTTTACCGTAGGCGATGTCAAACCGGAGGTCATCAGGCTGCTTGCTTACACCAGGGCTTCACTTGAGGCAGGGGTGAAAGAAGCCATTGCCGGCAACCGTGTGGGAGACATCTCACATGCAGTGCAGTCAAAGGCAGAAAGCGGAGGCTACTCTGTAGTGCGGACGCTGGTAGGGCACGGTATCGGAAAGAATCTGCATGAAGGCCCGGAAGTACCCAACTTCGGAAGAAGGGGCACCGGGGTAAGGATGGAGAAGAACCTGGTTATCTGCATTGAGCCGATGATCAACCTTGGTACCAAACACACAAACGTCAACGGTGACGGGTGGACGGTCAGGACAGGTGACGGCAAACCGTCAGCACACTTTGAATACGCTGTTGCGGTCAGGGAGGGAAAAGCCGACCTGCTCACAACATTTGAGTTTATAGATGAAGTATTAAATACAAGGTAAGCATATGGCCAAACAACCATCAATAGAGATTGACGGAACGATCATCGAGGCGCTCTCAAACGCGATGTTCAGGGTCAGACTCGAAAACGGGCATATAATCACCGCTCATATCTCAGGCAAGATGAGAATGCATTACATCAAGATCCTGCCGGGAGATAAAGTAAAGGTTGAAATGTCACCCTATGACCTTACCAAAGGAAGAATAACATTTAGATTTAAATGAAAATACTATAGCGATGAAAGTAAGAGCATCAATAAAAAAACGTTCAGCCGACTGCAAGATTGTAAGGAGGAATGGGCGTCTGTATGTGATAAATAAGAAAAATCCCAAGTTCAAGCAGAGGCAGGGATAAATTTAATTAACTTTGCACTTCAAATTAAAAGAGGTATATGGCACGTATTAATGGCGTAGATCTGCCAAGGAATAAGCAGGGCGAAATAGCTCTGACTTACATCTATGGTATCGGACGTAGCACAGCACAGAAAGTGCTTGACAGAGCTGGCGTAGACCGCCACATGAAGGTTGAGGAATGGAATGACGATAACATTAACACTATCCGTCAGATACTTTCTGAAAACTATAAGCTTGAAGGTGAGCTTCGCTCGGAGACACAGCTTAATATAAAACGACTGATGGATATCGGCTGCTATCGCGGCATCCGTCACAGGATAGGGCTTCCGGTAAGAGGACAGAGCACAAAGAATAACGCCCGCACCCGCAAAGGCCGTAAGAAGACTGTTGCTAACAAGAAAAAAGCTACTAAATAATTAACATATGGCAAAGAAGACTGGGACGTTAAAGAAGAAGGTCGTAAAGGTTGAACCAGTGGGACAGGCTCACGTTCATTCATCATTCAATAATATAATTATCAGCCTTACAAACAGCACAGGGCAGGTCATCTCATGGGCATCAGCCGGAAAGATGGGTTTCAAGGGTTCGAAGAAGAACACCCCCTATGCTGCACAGATGGCTGCAGAGGAGTGCACCAAGCTCGCTTTTGAACTGGGGCTCCGCAAGGTAAAAGTATTTGTAAAGGGCCCGGGATCAGGCCGTGAATCAGCAATACGCGCTATCTCCAACAGTGGAGTTGAGGTGACTGAGATCATTGACGTCACACCAATGCCCCACAACGGATGCCGCCCGCCATCACGAAGAAGAGTTTAACAGGGTCTTTAAAACAAATTTATATAACGATAAATATTCAATTCAATGGCAAGATATACAGGCCCACAATCAAGAATAGCAAGGAAGTTCGGAGAGCCAATCTTCGGTCCTGACAAATACCTCGACCGCAAGAATTTTCCTCCCGGACAACACGGTCTGACTAAAAAGAGAAAGAAAACCTCTGAATATGGTGTTCAGCTCCGCGAGAAACAAAAGGTAAAATACTTATACGGCCTGCTTGAGCGTCAGTTCCGCAATTTTTTTGAGAAAGCCAATGCGGCTAAAGGAATAACCGGACTTGTGCTGTTGCAGATGCTTAAATCACGCCTCGATAACGTTGTTTACCGTCTCGGCGTGGCTCCTTCAAGACCGGCTGCACGGCAGCTTGTCTCTCACCGCCATATCACCGTAAATGGTAACGTGGTTAACATACCCTCTTTCATCCTGCACCCCGGAGATATTATCGGCGTCCGTGAGAAATCAAAATCGCTTGAAACCATTGTTGAATGTATTGGTGCAAACCGTCGTTCAAAACTGGCATGGCTCGAGTGGGATGAGACACAGATGGCAGGTAAATACATGAGTGTTCCTGAACGTTCTGAAATACCGGAAGATATAAAGGAACAGCTTATCGTTGAATTATATTCCAAGTAATAAAGTAACACTGTCCATATGGCCATATTAGCATTCCAGAAACCTGACAAAGTAATATTACTTGAAGCGGACGATCATTACGGAAAGTTTGAATTCCGCCCGCTTGAACCCGGATACGGCATAACCGTTGGTAATGCTCTGAGACGAATACTCCTCTCATCACTCGAAGGATTTGCAATAACCTCCATCAAGATTGAGGGTGTCGACCATGAGTTCTCCACAATTACCGGAGTCATGGAAGATATCACTGAGATAATCCTGAACCTGAAACAGATCCGTTTCAAGAGAATGGTTGAGGACGTTGACAATGAAAAGATAGTGATAAAAATTTCCGGGCAGGAAGTTTTCAAGGCCAGTGACCTCAATAACGCACTTAGCAGCTTTGAGGTACTTAATCCCGATCTCATTATCTGCCGGATGGAACACGACGTAAAACTGCAGATGGAGCTAAATATCAGCAAGGGCAGAGGATATGTTCCGGCAGAGGAAAACCAACCTGCAGAGGCAGAATTCGGAGTGATAGCCATAGATTCAATCTTCACACCCATAAGGAACGTGAAGTACTCGATCGAGAACTACAGGGTAGAGCAGAAGACTGACTATGAGAAGCTTATTCTGGAGATTACCACTGACGGTTCAATTCATCCTAAAGATGCCCTCAAAGAGGCCGCCAAGATACTGATATACCATTTCATGCTTTTCTCGGAAGATAAGATCACCATCGATTATGAAGACAAGATGGCCAATGAAGAGTTTGATGAAGAGATATTGCATATGCGTCAGCTGCTCAAGACCAAGCTTGTAGACCTTGACCTCTCAGTGAGAGCCCTCAACTGCCTTAAGGCAGCAGAGGTAAAGTCTCTCGGTGACCTCGTCAAGTTCAATAAGAATGACCTGCTCAAGTTCCGCAACTTCGGCAAGAAGTCGCTTACTGAGCTCGATGAGCTCCTTGAAACAATGAATCTCTCATTTGGCATGGATGTGGCAAAGTATAAACTCGACAAAGATTAATAACAGGTAAGGATAAACAGAAATGCGACATTTAAGAACTATAAACCATCTTGGAAGAAAGAGTGCAGACAGGAAGGCATTGCTGGCGAACATGGCATCATCACTCATTCTGCATAAGCGTATCACAACCTCCGCAGCCAAGGCGCGCGCTCTGAGGTCGTATGTTGAACCCCTCATAACCAAGTCAAAGGAGGATTCAACTCACTCACGCAGAGTAGTGTTCAGTTATCTTGAGAATAAAGGTGCCGTTTCAGAACTGTTCAGGGAAGTGGCCCCGCGTATCGCCAGCCGTCCGGGTGGTTATACCCGTATACTGAAGATTGGCAGCCGTCTTGGGGATGCAGCTGATCTGTGCATGATTGAGCTTGTCGACTTCAATGAGACCATGAAAGCCGGTGAGGCCGCAAAAGCTAAAACAGCACGCCGTCGCCGCAGTCCGAAGAAGAAGACAGAAGAAGCAGTAGCAGCTCCGGCAGAGACCGAAGCAAAAGCAGAAAAAGCTGATCCTGAAACAAAATAATAGCATATAACATGCTGAAGTATTAATGGGATATTGTCATACAGACCTTATCCCTTTTTTTATACATTGCAGGTCGTTCAAATAAAAACATAAAACAATGAGTGAGATAATCAGTGTTCACGCCAGGGAGATCCTTGATTCAAGAGGTAATCCGACGATTGAAGTAGATGTGGTAACCGCCAGCGGTGCTACAGGCAGGGCAGCAGTCCCTTCCGGAGCATCAACTGGCGAGAATGAGGCCCTTGAGCTGAGGGACGGTGATAAAAACCGCTATCTCGGCAAAGGCGTCCTTAAAGCCGTTTACAATGTTAACAGTGTAATATCGGAAGAGGTAATGGGTATGGATGTTACCAACCAGATTGCCATTGATCAGAAGATGATCGATCTTGACGGTACGCCGACCAAGAGCACGCTGGGAGCAAACGCCATCCTGGGCGTTTCACTGGCCTGTGCAAAGGCCGCCGCAGCATATCACGGGCTGCCTCTTTACAAATATATCGGAGGAACGAACGCCCGTGTACTGCCTGTGCCAATGATGAATATCATAAACGGCGGGTCACATTCTGACGCACCTATTGCTTTTCAGGAGTTCATGATACGCCCTAAAGGAGCGACTTCATTCGCAGAAGGTCTGAGGATGGGTGCTGAGGTGTTCCATTCCCTGAAGAAAGTGCTCAAAGGCCGCGGCCTCAGCACTGCTGTGGGTGATGAGGGTGGCTTTGCGCCTGCTCTGAAAGGTACTGAAGATGCTCTCGAATGCATCATCCAGGCCATAACTGCTGCAGGTTATAAACCGGGCACTGATGTTGCAATAGCACTCGACTGCGCTGCAAGTGCATTCTTTGAGGACGGTCATTATGACTATACAAAGTTCGAAGGAAAGAATGCCAAGAAACTGACACCGGCAGAGCAGGTCGATTATCTTGCTGCCCTGGTTGAGAAATATCCTGTCATTGATTCAATTGAAGACGGTATGGCTGAGAATGACTGGGACGGCTGGGTACTCCATACTAAAAAACTCGGATCAAAAATCCAGATCGTTGGTGATGATGTCTTTGTCACAAATGTTCAGTACCTCGAAAAAGGTATTTCAATGGGGTGCGCAAATTCAATCCTGATCAAACTGAACCAGATTGGCACCCTGACTGAAACTCTCAATTGTATAGAAATGGCCCACAGGGCAGGTTATACCACAGTCACATCTCACCGTTCAGGAGAGACAGAAGACACAACCATTGCCGATGTTGCTGTGGCAACCAATTCAGGGCAGATCAAGACAGGCTCGCTCAGTCGCACAGACCGTATTGCAAAATACAACCAGCTCCTTCGGATTGAGGAAGAGCTGGGTAATGACGGAGTATATGGGTGCGAATAGAAATTGACAGCAGTTACGAAGTATTTGTTTCTGCGCATAAAAACTCCGCTTTTCGCGGAGTTTTTATTTTTTATCTTTGTATAAATCTGCAACTCAATGTCGTTTAACGGCCTTGCCCAGTTTGTAACCTTTCTTAAATCACGCGGAGATATCTGCCGGGTTAAATGTCATGTTGATCCCGTTCTCGAGATCACCGAGATAGCTGACCGCATGGTAAAGAACGGCGGCAAGGCATTGCTCTTTGAAGATACGGGCACTCAATTTCCTCTGCTTATAAACGCACTTGCCTCCGACGCGCGCATGGCTGCTGCCATGGGCAGAAAATCCCTTCAGGAGGCAGGCGATGAGATCCTGTCCCTGTCTGAGGCCATGAGCGGCGCTCACCACCTGACAACAAAGCTGGCACGTTTGCCCCGGTTGTTAAAATATCTGAAGCTTGCCCCGTACCGCAGAAGAGGAAGGGGTGAATGCCAGGAAGTGATAGCACCTGTCACCGATCTGAATATCCTGCCTGTTCTGAAATGCTGGCCTTACGATGGCGGCAGGTACATAACTCTTCCCCTTGTGCATACCAGGCATCCTCTGACAGGCAAGACCAACCTCGGCATGTATCGCATGCAGATCATGGGTAGCGACCTGACAGGAATGCACTGGCATCGTCACCATACCGGGGCGCGGCATTTTGAAGCATGGAAAAAAGAAGGAAGGCGGATGCCGGTGACAGTGACTCTTGGAGGAGACCCGGTATATACTTACGCTGCAACGGCGCCCATGCCCGAGGAGATCAGCGAATACCTCCTGGCAGCCTTCCTCAGGCGCACAAGGGTGACCCTCGTCAAATGCCTCACCAATGACTTATGGGTACCGGCCGACTCGGATATTGTCATTGAAGGATACGTCGATCCATCAGAGGAACTTGTAAAGGAAGGTCCTTTTGGAGACCATACCGGCTTTTATTCACTCGCTGACTTCTATCCCCGTTTTCATGTCACCTGTATCACTCACAGGAAAAATGCTGTCTATCCGACCACGATAGTCGGAGTGCCTCCCATGGAGGACAACTGGATAAGCAAAGCCACTGAGAAAATATTCCTGGCACCTGTCAGGCTGGCCGTGGCACCTGAGATAAGGGATATGCATATGCCTGCTGAGGGAGTGGCACATAACCTGGTAATAATCAGCATTGAGAAGACTTATCCCGGTCAGGGAATGAAAGTTCTGAGCGCCCTGTTCGGAGCAGGCCAGATGATGTTAAGCAAGTACATAATAGTGGTCAGCAGCCCCACACCTGCAGATGATTACCGCAAGGTGGCAGAAGCTGTCTTTGGAAACGTCAGGGTTAATACTGACCTGCTGTCTACCCACGGCCCTCTAGATGTCCTTGATCACTCCTCAGACAGGTTCAGCATGGGCGGTAAGCTTGGTATCGATGCCACCGTCAAGCTCCCCGAAGAACGTACGGAACAGAACAGGTCAGTACCGCTTCTTCTTTTTACTGATACGGAAATAACCGAAGAGGTGATTACAGGTGTGAGAACGATGGCGGAATGGTCTCTGCCGGTGGTGGTACTGACGATAAAAAAGCCACCCCAGGGTCTTGACATGAAGCGCCTCATCTCTAAGCTTCCGGCACCATTGACCGCTCCGGGAACAGTTACAATAGCCGTGGATGACGGGGCTGACCCCGGAGACCTGTCGATGATCGCATGGCTTGTCACGAGCAACACTGACCCGTCCCGCGATATGTACCGCATCGGAGAAGGTGCATTATTCTTTGATGCCACATCAAAACCAGGTTCGTTGCCACCCTTCCGGAGGGAGTGGCCTAATGTAGTATGCTCTGCCAGACCAACAATTGACCTTGTCGACAGGCGTTGGAAGGAGTATAATATTGGTGAGTTCCATAATTCTCCGTCCCTGAGAGTGTTACCATTGCTCAGGCCGGGACTTGCCTCAGTCGAAACCGGTAGCACTTCTAAAAAGTGAATACGTTCACAACATCGGCAGCAGGTACGGCAATGGCCCGGGGTCTATGGGATAATCCTGTCATAAATTATGCTATCGCTGTCTTCTTTATTGTCGCACTCGTCTACCTTGCGATACTGCAGTTCTGGGTGCTCCTGAGGACCAGAAAGCACCTCAGGGAGATGAAGGCTGCCTATGATGAGATCGACGTACAGAGGGAAGAGCTTCAGGTGAAGAATAAAGACCTGACAGACAGCCTGACATATGCAAGAAGAATTCAGGCAGCATTATTGCCTGCTGAACACCATATGAGGAAAGTCTTTCCGGATCACTTTATTTATTACCGTCCGAAACATATCGTCAGCGGTGATTTCTACTGGATAAGTGAAAGAGACGGGAGATACTTCATCGCTGCTGCTGACTGCACGGGCCATGGGGTACCTGCTGCCCTGATGTCAATGATCGGTCTGGAACTGCTTCATAAGATCATCAATGAGATGAAGGTTAATGCAAGCGATGAGATCCTCCTTACGCTCAACAGGGAGCTGGAATCATCTTTTTATAAGGAAGAGGACGGCAAAGCCCTTATCAAGGACGGTGTTGAGATGAGTATATGCGTTATAGACCGGAAAACCAGACAGATGGAGTTTTCCGGTGCTTTTCTTCCCGTTTATATTGTGCGTGATGACAAGCTTATTGAGATAAAAGGCGATAAGCAGAATGTGGTACAGTCGTATCCGGGGGTAACATTTAACCGCAGCAGCTTCAGCCTGCAGAAGGGAGACATCCTTTATCTTTTCTCAGACGGTTATGCTGACCAGTTCGGAGGTCCTGACAACAAGAAATTCATGTACCGCAGGTTAAGGCATATCCTCCTTACCATCAGTAAATATCCTCTCTGTGACCAGCAGCGGATACTCGAAGAGACCATCGCCACATGGATGCGTGACTTCGAACAGATAGATGACATGATGATAATGGGGATCAGACCTTTCTGAGATCAGATAAGAGCACTGATTTTCTCAATCAGCAGTTCGGGATCTATCGGCTTGCTTATATAATCATCCATACCCACTGCAAGGCACTGTTCCATATCGCCCAGCATAGCATTTGCAGTGATGGCTATTATGGGAACATGAAGCTGTGTGCTCATCTCAAGGCCCCTGATCTTTTCGGCAGCCATCAGCCCGCTCATCACAGGCATCTGGACATCCATCAGGATCAGGTCGTACTTTGAAGTACCGAACATATCAAGAGCCTCCTTGCCATTACGTGCAAGCTCAATACGTTTTATCATAGGCTCGAGCATGAGCTGCGTGATCCGCTGGTTGATCGGATTGTCTTCAACAAGGAGGATTGTGAGCTCCTTCAGCTCCTTTTTAGGTTTTTCTTTGGGCAGTCCTTTTATAAGGGTGCTGGCTGCTGCCGGACGTTCAATTTTTTCACTCTTGCGGAGGTTTATGAAGAAAACGAAATATGATCCTGAACCTGCCGAGGTCTCCTGCCAGGTGCCGCCGCTGCTTCGTATCAGTCTTCCTGCGAGCGGATAAGTCTGGCGTCCTTCACCGATGAACACAACGGGGTTGTTTGATGACAGGGTGAACTCCACTTTCTGCATCCCGTTATGCATGCCTGCCTCCCTGACCTAAATCTTAATGGTGATCCTGCCTGCAGTTCCGGCGATTGCAGTGCTCAGGAGATCAATAAGTATCTGTTTGATTGTGATGGGATCACCTTTATATTCTGTTTCTCCTTCGCCCTTGTCGTCGTAGACAATAAAGCTCTGCACGTGCTTCCTGTTAAGCTTCATCAGGTCGATGGTGTCCTGGATGGTGGGCCCGATCCTGAAACGTATTTCTCCTCTGGGTTCTGTTGTCATATTACCGGCAGTCTCCATAGTAAGCTCATTGACCACCTCTACCATTGTGCCTGTTGAAGCCAGCACCGTGTCTATCAGCTCCTGCTGCTTTGGTGAAGCGCCACTCTCACCAAGCATGCCTCCGAGCAGCACAAGATTGTTAAGAGGTTCCCTTATCTTGTGCGAGAAGGAGTTGATGACATCCTCATTCTTTTCAGCAATGGAAGAAAGCTCCTTCATGATCGCCCTGCTGTCGGAGATGAGCTTCCTTATAGCAATAATCGCAATGACCAGTGGTAAAACAGACAAAACCCCGGCTGCAAGCGGGATATACGTCAGATCCGCCAGTGCAGCTGTGATAGCAATGATAACCAGAAACAGCGCTCCTGCCACAGGAAGAAGTATGCCATCTCTTGTCCTCCTGGTCATAAGATCTTTTTGCGGAATGGCAACAGGTTTTGTTCTTTTTGACATGGTTTAAGCGCAGTAGAAAAATGATATTCAAATATACATGAATTTCAATAAAGTTAGAGTCCGTCATGCTTTCCGTGATTATAAAAGATTAAATTTGCTTAACGGTATAATTTTTGAGGTTGATTTTGAAAAGAGTGTGATGAAAAAGGTAATTGTGACGCTGATCGCAGTTTTTCTTTCCGTGGGCATGATCAGGGCCCAGGCAGGCGATACTCTTGTTCAGTATTCTCCTGACTTCAAGTTCAAAGACGGTATTTACCTGAATTTTGACATGGTAAAAGCCAATAGCCCTATCCCGAAGGCAAAGCTCTTTACGTCAGTTGATTATAACGACAAGGATTTCTTTGACCAGGTGCTTTCATCGGATAAGATATATTTCTATGACAACCTGGGTGTCAGGCAGGAAGTGGATAAGTCATCAATCTGGGGTTTTGCACGGAATGGTGTTCTTTACATTAAAATACAGGATAACTTCAACAGGATCACGTTCTTCGGGTCAATAATACACTTTGTGGCTGATATCACAACCCGGTCGTCATCGTATAACCCCTACGGTTACAACCCTTACTATTCGCCTTACGGATCGTACTATTCACCTTATTCGTACTATTCGCCTTATTCCAGCTACTATGATCCGTACGGTTACGGAGGATACGGGTATCCCGGCTCAAACTCCTCCAGATCCAATCTTGAGATGTTCATGATTGATTTTGAGACAGGCAAGGAATATGAATACAATCTTGAAAATCTGGAGGCACTTTTGTC
Organism: uncultured Bacteroidales bacterium; assembly: GCA_963849945.1. Taxonomy (GTDB): domain Bacteria; phylum Bacteroidota; class Bacteroidia; order Bacteroidales; family VadinHA17; genus SR-FBR-E99. The sequence continues at coordinate 93,894 of CAWKJD010000021.1, forward strand.
AAAAGACCCCGAGCTCTACGAAGAATTTGTCTCAATGCGCAACAAGAATCAGAAACAGATGATGTTCGTATATCTTCGCAAGTACAACGAAAGGCATCCTGTTTTTCTACCCGCACCTAAATAAATACCGGATGCAGCATTTTTGCCGGCAGTCCGTCTTTTAGAAAAAAGCTATGGAAGAGATAAAAACATACACACAGTCGGAACGTGACTGGGCAATGTTCTGCCACCTTTCCGCATTTGCCGGTTACTTTTTCCCGTTTGGTGGTATAATAGGCCCGGTCATCTGCTGGATCTCGAGAAAGGACGAGTCGGCATGGGTTGACATAAACGGTAAATCGTCACTCAATTTTCAGATATCACTGCTGCTGTATATGGTTCTGTCCATACCCCTGTGTTTTATCATAATAGGGTTCCCTATAATTGGTTTCCTTATTATTCTCAAGATTGTCTGTATAATTATGGCAAGTATCAGGGCAGCCAAAGGCGAAACCTTCAAATATCCCCTCTCGATACCGTTCATTCAATAAGAGTTAACGAAAAGAGGATATTGGCCACCCCTTCAGTCTGTCTCCTCCCTAAAAATGCCCACTGGGCATTTTCTTTACGGTCGGTCCCCTGATTTTTTCTATTTTTGTCAGGAAATTTAGTCACCATGTCTCAAAAACCTTCCATACCGAGGGGCACACGCGATTTCTCTCCCCCGGAGATGCTCCGCCGTAATTTTATCTTCGATGTTATCCGGAGAAACTTTTCCCTTTTCGGTTACCTGCCTCTTGAAACACCAGCCATGGAGAACCTCTCAACCCTGCTCGGAAAGTACGGTGAGGAAGGGGACAGGCTTATTTACAGGATACTCAACTCGGGGGACTTTCTGGCGAACATCAATCCTTCAGACATCTCTGCCGCCGGCAGCACTGCCATTTCTCAGCTGATCTGCGAGAAAGGCCTGAGGTATGATCTGACCGTTCCCTTTGCACGTTTTGTGGTTCAGCATCGCGATGAGATTACCTTTCCGTTCAGAAGATATCAGATACAGCCCGTCTGGAGGGCTGATAAGCCGCAGAAAGGAAGATACAGGGAGTTTTTCCAGTGCGATGTGGATGTCATCGGAAGCAATTCGCTTCTGAACGAACTTGAGCTGATACAGATAATTGACCGTATTTTCAGCGAGCTGAAGATCAGGGTAACTATCAGGATCAATAACCGCAAAATACTTGCAGGCATAGCAGAAATAGCCGGAGAAAAAGAGAGGATAACTGATATTACTGTGGCAGTCGACAAGCTTGACAGGATAGGAAAGGAAGGAGTCAGGCAGGAACTTCTGCAACGCGGTATAGCATCTGAGACTGTCGCAAGGCTTGAACCATTGTTCAGTCTCAGCGGAACTGCCTCTGCAAAGCTCGGAGAGCTGAAAAATATTCTCTCACGGTCAGAGGAAGGATTGAAGGGTATTGCTGAGATGGAAGAAATCTTTGAATACCTGGCTGTTGAGCCCGTGATGTCAGCTGTTGAACTCGATCTCTCACTGGCCCGCGGGTTAAATTACTATACCGGAGCAATCATCGAGGTACGGGCCGAAGATGCACTGATAGGAAGCGTATGCGGAGGAGGAAGATATGATGATCTGACAGGAATCTTCGGTTTGCCCGGCGTCTCCGGAGTGGGGGTTTCTTTCGGAGCCGACAGGATATATGACGTGATGCTCATGCTTGATTTATTTCCAGCTGAGACAGGGGCAGCAACAGAAGCACTTGTTGTGAACTTCGGCCGTGAAGAGCTGCCCGAACTGCTTAAACTGATCCGGTCACTGCGAGAAGCAGGAATTCCGTCGGAATTATATCCTGAGTCTGTTAAACTTAAGAAACAGTTTGCCTATGCCGATGCCCGGAAGATTCCCTGGGTGATTATAACCGGTAGTGAAGAGATAGCGGGTCAGAAGGCTACCGTTAAAGAAATGAAAACGGGAGCACAGACCACAGTATCACTGTCTGAACTCCCGGAATTCATTAAGTCAGGGAAAGCTTTATGACATTATGCATCAAATGAAAGGAAACATATGTCATTGAAATGCGGAATTATCGGAATAACCAGCGTGGGCAAGACGACTATCTTTAACTGCATCTCCAACACACGTGGTGAAACAAATACGTACGGTACGGGGGTTAAAGCCAACCTTGGCGTGATACAGGTGCCGGATCAGCGTCTCTACGAGCTTGAGAAGCACCAGACAACTGACCGCATAGTGCATACGACGGTTGAAATTGTTGATATCCCCGGCCTTGTAAAGGGACAGGGTGACAGCTCCGGCGGCAGACTCCTCAGTGAGATCAGGAATACTGATGCGATAATACATGTCCTGCGGTGTTTTGACGATGATAAGCTTCCGCATATTGATGGCTCAGTAGACCCGGTCAGAGATCTTGAGAACGTTGAGTTTGAGCTCCAGCTGAAGGATATCGAATCTGTTGACAAGAAGATACAGCGGCTCGAGCGCGCTGCCAAAACAGGCGACAAAGAGGCAAAACACGGAGTAGAAATTCTTAACCGTTACAAGGAACACCTTGAGAGTTTTCAGAATGCCGGCATCCTCCGGGTTAAGCCTGAAGAAAAGAAGTATGTAGATGATATCTTCCTTCTCACGATGAAACCCGTTCTTTATGTTTGCAACGTTGATGAGAAATCGGCTGTTACCGGCAACAACTATGTTGAGGCCGTATCCGGGTTTCTTAAAAACAGAGGAGCAGTGCCGCTGGTAATAGCCGGCGCGCTGGAGGCAGAGATAGCCACCCTTTCTGACCTTGCAGACAGGATGGAATTTCTTCAGGCTGCAGGACTTCATGAGCCGGGAGTTAACAAGCTGGTAAGGGCTGCCTACGGAATGCTCAACCTCCTTACATTCTTTACTGTGGGGCCAAAAGAGATAAGAGCCTGGACCATTACCGCGGGCATGACTGCTCCTCAGGCGGCAGGAGTGATCCATTCCGACCTGGAAAGAGGGTTCATCAGGGCTGAAGTGATGAAATATGACGATTTTATCAGCCTCGGATCAGAGCATGCATGTAAGGAAGCAGGTAAACTTTTTGTCGAAGGAAAAACATACGTGGTAGGCGACGGAGATATCCTTAATATAAGATTTAACGTCTGACGGAAATATTGAGACCCCTGCTTGTCATATTCACAGCCATTTTTCTTTTATCGGGTAATAAGGGATACAGTCAGGGTCCGGGAAGGGGTGAAGATATAAGAAAGGCAATTGAGAAGTTTGGTCAGGCGGAAGTAACCATTGACTATCCCGGATTCGATGCGATGTCACAGCTGGCGGCCAGATTCTCAGTCTCGTCATGCGACGGGAATGATGCAGTGCTGTCACTTTCACCCCTGACAGCTTCTGATTTCATCAACTCAGGAATTGAATATAAGATTCTTTTGCCTCTGGAGACTAAAGGGTTCTATACTGCTTCTTCAGCCAACGAAGCCATGCTGTGGCAGTCATACCCCACATGGAAACAATTTGACACGATCATGCATAAGATTGCAGGGCAATGGCCAGAGGTTTGCATTCTTGATACGATCGGGTTCAGCGTTATGGGGAGAGCTGTCGTTGCACTTAAAATATCTGACAACCCGGCGGTCAGTGAACCGGAGCCCGCGGTGATGCTCAGTGCCGCTATCCATGGTGATGAGCTGGCAGGTTTTGTCATGCTCATGAGACTGGCTGAGTATCTTGCCTCAGAAAGCAGCAGCGGCGGTCCGGCAGCTACCCTCACATCCGGACTTGAGATATGGATCAACCCCGTGGCAAATCCTGATGGCATGTACAGGAATAATGACACAATAATCTCCCCGGTCAGAAGCAACAGCAACGGTTATGACCTGAACCGCAATTTTCCTGATCCGACGCATATCTTTCCACCGCCATTGCAGAAGGAGACTCTTGATATGATATCTTTCATGGAGAAAAACCGTTTTGCCCTCTCCGTCAACCTCCATTCAGGAGCGGAGGTGGTCAATTATCCGTGGGACAGATGGACGAGGCTGCATCCTGACGACGAATGGTTCAACGAGGTCAGCAGGCGTTATGCAGATACTGTCCACTTGTACGCCGGACCTGATTATATGCGGTTTCTTGATGACGGGGTTACAAGAGGTTCAGTGTGGTACACCATCTCGGGCGGAAGGCAGGATTTTATAACCTATAGCCTTGGAGGCAGGGAAGTTACTATTGAGCTCGATGACACCAGGCTTACTCCCGGTTCAAACCTCGAAGCGATGTGGAACTGGAACTACCGGTCGCTTCTGCATTATATTGAAGAAGCAATGAATGGCGTCCATGGAACGATAACCGATGCCTCCACATCCGACCCCCTCAGCGCCAAAATATTCATCACCGGGCATGATGCAGATTCATCACAGGCCTATTCAGATACGCTTACCGGTGAGTTCAGCAGGTATCTTGCTCCCGGTATATACAATCTTTCATTCACATGCCCGGGTTACATATCACAGTCAGCTGATGTCGAAATTCTTAACTGGAATTCCGTGGTGAATACAGGAATTCAGCTTGTTCCAATGGGACCTGTAATCTATCCTGATCCGCCGGAATCCGGCGTGTTGCTGTATCCCAATCCTTCATCCGGAGAATTCCGGGCGCTTCCGCCGGCTGCTGTCGCAGGGGATATCATTGTTACTTTAACAAGCCTTTCAGGTGCTGTGATCGATACGTACCAGACAAAATATCAGGCCGGCATCCCTTTCAGCTGCAAATACCCTCACCTGTCATCGGGCGTCTACATAATATCAGTCAGAAAAATTCCTGACGGACCGCTTGCAAAGGGCAAGGTACTGATCATTCGTTAATATTCCGATGACCTTAGTTGATATCTTTGCTGCACCGCCTTGCAGATAAATCCAAAACTGATACTTTTGGGACTTGTTTCTTACCAGCCAGACTTGATTATGAAAAGGACATTTACAATACTATATTTTTTCATCATTTCTTCCGTAATAAGTGCACAGTCAGCATATATTCCGCCTGAAAAGCCGAAGCTTGTTATCGGTATCATTGTTGAACAGCTGAGGTATGATCAGCTTGAGCGGATCAGGGATATCCTGCCTGATAAGGGCCTGAGGAGGATGGTCAATGAAGGCACCTACTACAGGAATGTCTCTCTTGATTACCTGTCCACCCAGGCAGCGCCGGGTTATGCCACTATTTCTACCGGTGCCACCCCTTCAGTTCACGGCATTACCTCTGACACCTGGTTCCATCCGTTTAATAACCAGATGATATTTTGTGTACAGGATCCTGATGCAAATGCTGTGGGCGGTACTTTTGAGACAGGGCTCTTCTCTCCTGTCAATCTGCTCTCATCAACCTTTGCCGATGAACTGCAGATGGCTACATGCGGTGCTGCCAAAGTTTACGGCATAGGAATGAAGGAGATGGGTGCCATACTCACTGCCGGTCATGCTGCTGACGGTGCTTTCTGGTATGATAACCGCACAGGCACATGGATGAGCAGTACCTATTATTGCAGCAAGCTCCCTGACTGGCTTATGGACCTCAATGCAATGCTTATGCCGGCAAATTATCTGAACCAGCCATGGAACACCCTCCTGGCGCCGTCACTCTATCCCGGCTGCCAGCCCGACTCCAACGCCGTGGAGCGCGGCTTTGACAACCAGACCTGGTTCCCGTATGACCTGAAAGCCATGTCGACCCGGGGAAAACTCATGAATATCACAAGAGATTATTCAATTTTGAGGGAGACACCATTTGCTGATGATTTTACCACTGAGCTCGCTCTGCGTCTGATAGACAATGAGCAACTCGGACAGGATGACGTTACTGATTACCTTGCTATTACCTATTCTGCCTCCGATTATATAGGGCATCGTTTCGGACCTTCCTCTGTCGAGGCTTCAGATGCGCTGGCGCGTCTCGACAAAAACATAAGCATGCTCCTTGATAAAATAGACAAATCGCTTGGCAAGAAAAATGTGCTGGTTTATTTTGTCTCAACCCATGGTGTATCCGAAATACCGGCTGTCCTTGAGAAGAGCCGGATACCGTCAGGTTACTTCCGTCTTAACCAGTCGCTTCAGCTTTTACGAAGCTACCTGAATGCGGTATACGGGCAGGGAGACTGGGTCAAGGGTTTCTTTGACAACCAGATATTTCTCAACAGGGATCTGATTGAAAATGCAGATATCAATCTTGAGGATATCCAGAAAAAGGTTGCCAGATTTATGGTGCAGTTCTCCGGTATAGCTACAGCCGCTCCGACGTCAGCTTTCGAGATGAGCGATTTTGCGGAAGGACTTCTGGTAAAAATGAATAATAATTTCAGCCCGCAAAGGTCAGGTGACGTGATGATCGCTCTTAATCCGGGATGGGTGGAGAAGACTGACAACGTCACCGAGCATAATTCACCTTATGAGTATGACAGTCATGTGCCGCTGATCTGGTATGGGTGGACAGCCAGCAAAGCCTCAGTGACAAGAAGCGTAAGCACCCGGGATATAGCCGGTACCCTCTCCGTCCTGTGTAAGATACCGATACCAAACTCAGCCAGCGGAAACCCGCTTCATGAGTTGTTCAGGTAATGATAGTGAACAGAGGGGTCAGATGCTCAGAACCCGCTTATTGTAAGTATCCCTTATCAGGCATGCATCAACAATAAGCATTGAATTCTGTTCACATCCGTTTCCGATTACAATCATGTCTGCCCCGGCAGAGAAAGCTTCATTTATCTTTTCGGGAGAATCCAGCCCCCCGCCTGTGATCAGGGGTACATTAATCTCTGCCCTTACTGCCCTTATCATGTCCGGGCTGACCGGATTGACAGCACCGCTTCCGCCTTCAAGGTAGATGGCCTTCATGCCGAGCATTTCCCCGGCAAGTGCCGTAGCGACGGCTATATCATTCTTGGCTCCCGGAATAGGGGAGGTCTGACTCATATACTCAACTGAGGTGCGGCCGCCGCAGTCTACAAGAATATATCCGACAGGGATAACTGTATCTTTAATGCTCCTGAGAAAAGGGGCAGCAATTACATGGTTGCCGATGAGAAGCTCCGGATTACGTCCGCTTATCAGTGAAAGCAGAAAAACGGCATCAGCAGTGTCAGTTAACTGGGTAAGGTTTCCCGGGAAGAGGATAACAGGAATATCAGTGAGTTGTTTTAACCTGTCAATCAGGTGATTTACAGGCGTACCGGTAAGACTTCCTCCAGCAAGGAAAAAATCGACTCTGACTTCAGTTGCGCGGCTGGCAGTGATAATCAGGGAGTCGTCATTGTAATTATCAGGATCGATAAGCTGGGCTACTATTTTCCTTCTCCGGCTGGGGATATCAATCTTCATGCTTCTTCTTGGTCCAGACTATTATGTAATTGTCATATTTCGAGTAGAAAAGTGTAAACTGCTCATCAATTCTCTCATTCTTCACTCTCCCTTTTATCTCTCCGTTCTCACTGACATTGAAAGGTTCAATAGTTATATCATTTACAAAGTCAATCCCTTCCTTGTCGCATATCTTGTACAGTGATTCCTTGGCACACCAGTGGATATAAAGGTGATATGTGCGGTCAGCCCATTTCCTGGTTACTTTTTCCTTCTTGTTAAGGAACTTCGAGGAAAAAGCGCTGATGCTGGTTCGCATGTATTCGAGATCAATTCCAACTCTTTCATCGCGGCTGACAAGTATCGCAGTGAGCTTGTAAGAGTGGGTTATGCTGATGAAGTGTGAACCGTCTTTAATAAAAGGCTTGTTGTTCTTGTTGTAAACAATCCGTGCTTCCCTGCCCAGCAGTTCTTCAAGCAGGGCCCTGACACTCAGAAACTCCAGCTTCCGGGAGGTGCTGCGGAAAACTGAATATCTTTTTTTGTCTTCCGGGCTCATATCCACCATGGCAAGCAGGGAAGGAAGATCTTCTTCGATCTTCCAGACGCCGAAAATAGTATCCTTGTTAATATAGTGCTTGGTGATACAGGCCATGCTTATCTCCAGGTTAGTGTCTCCATCAGGTGGATGATGTCTTCTCTGATAAATGTGATGACGGGTAAAAGTGAATCTTCATTGGGCTCTGCCATGAAATAGAGTGATCCGCGCAGGTAATGCTTTGTGCTGTCAGTGACATAGAACTGTACGGCCGAGGCAGTATTGCCTTTCAGGTCATAAAGGATGCCATAGACATGGGCAGAATCATCTGACCATAGCTTCTCTTCAATGGCATCAGCCCTGATGGTGTGCTTGTAGGCAAGCTCACGTGCTGATTCTGTCAGATTCGCCAGGTTACCGTGGAGGTCAAAATATGTGAGGTGTATTTTTGCTTTCAGGGAAGGAAATTCGATGTCCATCCAGCAGGTATCGGTTGCCACCGCCGGCCGGAGGTTGATTCTGGCATATTGAGGGTACTCAATCGAATAGTTGCACGGAGTATCATAATATACGTATTTCTTTTCCGGCAGATCAATCCGGAAATACCCTGCCGGCTTCGGCACTGACGGATGTCCGCAAGCCGTCAGTACTAATGCTGCGGCGACAAGTGATGCCATGACTGGATGCCTCATGCGCCCCTTACCTTTCTTTCCACGCTGATTTCCTTTATCCGGCGTTTGTCAATTGTTTCAATAGTGAATTTAAATCCTCCGGCAGTTATTACACGGCCTTTTAACGGGATCTCCCCGATAAGTTCCAGCAAAAGCCCTGCAAGGGTTTCAGAATCTCCCCTGACATCAGCAAAAGGATTTCCTTCAGTGCCCGTTATGCGGTAAAAGTCGTTCAGCAGGATCTTTCCATCAAAAATCCAGCCTCCCTGCCCTGTCTCCCTGTAGAGAGGTATCTCTTCGTCGGTCTCATCGGTTATCTCACCAACAATCTCTTCAAGGATATCTTCAAGGGTTACAATACCGCTGGTGCCTCCGTATTCATCGACAACAATAGCCATATGTATCTTTTTTTCCTGAAACTCTTTCATCAGCTCGCTGATCTTCTTCGTCTCGGGTACAATATAGGGAGGTCTGATGATAGACTGCCACTTGAAAGTGTCAGGCTTGCCAAGATGTGGCAGCAGGTCCTTCGCGAACAATATGCCCTTCACATGGTCAAATGATCCGGCGAAGACAGGTATTCTTGAGAATCCGGAATCGATAACTTCAGGCAAAATGGAATTGAAGCCTCTGTGAATGTCGAGCGCGGTCACATCCATACGGGGACACATAACGGCACTTACACTGATATTGCCAAACCTGACAATACCTTTCAGAATTTCCTTATCGTCCTTGATCTCTGAGGAAGTGAGCTCAAGAGCGTCAGAGAGATCATTTATGCTGATATTGCTATCGCGGATCTTCGTTCTTCGTTTTACAAAGAATGTTGACAGTGACAGCAAAGAGGCGAGAGGCAGAAAGAGCTTTGTGGCCAAGGTGAGTACCGGAGCCATTCTCAAAGCAAACGAGAGCCTGTTCTTTGAGGCATATACCTTGGGCATGACCTCACAGAAGAGCAGCAGGATGAAAGTGATGACAACAACCTCAATGATGAACGAAAAGACAGGGCTATCGCTCAGATCAAAAAGCTTTGAACTGATAAAGGCGGCAAGGATAATAATGGCTATGTTGATGGTATTGTTGGCTACCAGGATGGTACTTAGCAGCCTGTCAGGCTTTGAAAGCAGCCGCAGTGCGAATATGCCATTTCTTTTCTTTTCATGTTCGAGATTATCCAGGTCGTTGGGCGTCAGGGAGAAATATGCCACTTCAGATCCGGAGATAAAAGCAGAAGCAATTATCAGGAGGATGAGAGAAATGATCTCTGGTATCAACGCGAAATCAAATCCTGAAACTGCCTTCGGTAAAATTATTCCGGCAAGTGAACATGACAATAGTGTCTCCAAAATCAGGGTATTTGGTTAGCTAAAACGGCAGATCATCTGCTGTATCATGAGTGGTCAGGTCCTCGCTGATATTATTATCAGGTGACCCCGAAGGCTGCTGGGGGGCTGAGTAACTCCCGCCGTTGTTTTGTGTTGTCTGGCCGGAAGAGGATTGCTGGCCCTGACCGTCCGGTTTACGCCCCAGAAGCTGTATTGTATCAGCCTCAACCTCAACAATATACTTTTTATTTCCATCGCGGTCATCATAGGAGCGGTAGCGCAGTTTGCCCTCCACAAGTATCTGCGAACCCTTGCGGATATAATTTTCGGCTATCTCTGCCAGCCTTCTCCAGGCCACAATATTGTGCCATTCTGTCTGTGTTACCTTGTCACCGCCCTTGGGAGTATAGGTCTCGCTTGTGGCAAGTGAAAATGATGCTTTGATATTGTTCTCAAACCGTCTGATCTCCGGGTCCTTTCCCACGTTGCCGACCAGAATTACTTTATTGAATGACATAGCTTTATTGAAATTTACTGTTATATGAATGATGTAAAGTTACAAAAAAATCTGCAGGGAGTGGCAGGGTCACTTATCGCGCCTGCTGTCGCCTGCTCTGACAAAGGGTAAAAAGGTGCTGTTTTTTCACATATTTTTTATAGGTATCAAAAAATCAGAGGATTCGGAGTGAAAAAAAACATTAATCAATTATAATTGAGAAATAATATTTTATATTTGCACAACTGAAAAAACATAACATCAAAAATAATTTGTTGAATTTAAAATTCATTCAAAATGACAAAAGCAGACATCGTTAACGAAATTGCCAAGAACACTGGAATTGAGAAAGTGACTGTTCAGAAAACTGTTGAAGCCTTTATGGAATCAGTAAAAGACTCTATGGTCGCCGGTAATAATGTTTATCTCAGAGGATTTGGCAGCTTTATTGTAAAGAAACGCGCCAAGAAAACCGCCAGGAACATTTCAAAGAATACTACTATTATTATTCCTGCACACAACATCCCGGCTTTCAAACCTGCCAAGACTTTCATAACAAAGGTTAAATCTCACGTTAAGAAGTAAATAATATGCCAAGCGGGAAAAAGAGAAAAAGGCATAAGATGGCAACCCACAAGCGTAAGAAGCGCTTGCGGAAAGACAGGCATAAGAAGAAGAAATAGTATAATGCATAGTCCATACTTTGCAAATCTAACCTAAAGATCCAGTGATCTTTAGGTTAGTTGCATTATAAAAAGGCTATTCGCAAATTAACAAATTCCGGAATGTGAGTAAGGATTTAATAATCAGTGTCAGTGATGCTGAGATATCCATAGCACTTCTTGAGGATAAGCAGCTTGTCGAGTTAAATAAGGAAAAGCGCAACATTAGGTTCTCTGTCGGCGACATTTACCTGGGAAAGGTAAAGAAGATCATGCCGGGGCTTAATGCAGCGTTTATCAATGTAGGTTTCGAAAAGGATGCTTTCCTGCACTACCTTGACCTGGGCGCTCAGTTCAGGACCCTCCATCGTTTTTATACCCAGGCAACACTGAACAGGGGCAAGATGACGCCCGTGTCAAAGTTCAAGCCTGAGCCTGATATCGATAAGGACGGGAAAATATCTGATGTTCTGACAACAGGACAGACAGTGATAGTGCAGATAACCAAGGAACCCATCTCCACAAAGGGGCCGAGGCTGGCATCAGAAGTAAGCATTGCAGGCCGTAACCTCGTGCTGATGCCATTTGCAGACAAGGTCTCTGTCTCATCTAAGATAGAGAACAATGATGAACGAAACCGTCTCAAGCTGCTCATACAGAGCATTAAACCCAAAAACTACGGCGTAATAGTACGCACCGTCGCCGAAGGGAAAAAGGTTGCCGTCCTTGATGTGGAGCTCAAAGAGCTCATCAGCAGATGGGAGACAGCGCTCTATTCGATACACAAGGACGTTAAATCCCCCCGGCTGCTGCTGGGAGAGATGAACCGTACCACAACTATCCTCAGAGATATTCTCAGTACCGACTTCAACAGCATCATCGTCGATGATGAGGTGATAGCCGGCGAAGTGAAAAGCTACATCAGGGAAATAGCTCCTGAAAAAGAAAAGATTGTAAAGGTATACAAAGAACAGTTCCCTCTGTTTGACCATATTGGTATAGGCAGACAGATCAAGGGGCTCTTTGGCCGCACCATTTCATTCAAGGGCGGTTCATACCTTATAATTGAGCACACCGAAGCCCTGCACGTCGTAGACGTCAACAGCGGCAACAGGTCAAAATCAGGCAACGACCAGGAAGCCAATGCCCTCTCTGTAAATCTTGAGGCAGCCAGGGAAATAGCCAGACAGTTGCGGCTCAGGGATATGGGCGGAATAATTGTGATCGACTTCATAGATATGCAGTCGAATGATAACCGCCAGGCTCTCTTTGACAAAATGAAAGAGCTGATGAGCGAAGACAGAGCCAAGCATAATATCTTGCCCCTTAGCAAGTTCGGACTGATGCAGATAACCCGTCAGAGGGTCAGGCCCGAGATGTCAATCAGCACTGACGAGAAGTGCCCTGTATGCAGGGGAGAGGGTAAAACAGCATCAACCATACTTCTGACAGATGAGATCGAACGCACCCTTGTCTCTGTCATTGAAAAAGTGAAAACACGGAAACTGATGCTTCGGACCCATCCTTACGTCGCTGCTTACCTCAGGGAAGGGTTGTTTTCAGAAATAGGAAAAATTAACAAGAGGCATGGCGTAAGCATAAAAGTGCAGGCTATGCCTTCATACCATTTCCTGCAGTATGAATTTTTTGACCGGCAGGGAAATGAAATGGATCTGACATAGAAGAAAGGCGCTGTACGGCGCCTTTCCTTTTGAATATTCGGACAGAAGTTAATTTTTAAGGCAGTATTTGCCCGGTATCATTTCTGTACAATTCTGATTTCTCCTCTCGAGGCCTCTATCCTGATTTTCGATTTATCAGGAGAATTACCGTACCTGCCGGAAGTGATATATGTTTTGTTCTCCTCATTAACCGTCGTACGTTCCGGCTCCGGAGTTATCCCCGAAATAGATACAAATGCATTAGTGTGATGTATATCAAAGGTATAGCTGGCTTTTACAGGCATGAGAAGATCAACATCGGTGTATGAAGACTTGATATCTATCATTGAAAAGCCTTCATCAATATTTTCGCAGGAGAGGTTGCCATATTTCAATGACAAACTCAGTTCATCACCAAGTTTACCCGTGTTGATATCACTGAAATAGGCCTCTCCGGTGATGACTGAAGCATCACCAAAGCTCAGATCATCACTCTTGGAATCAATATCTGTTGTTCCGCACCTGTCAATCCATACCTTTGACGACATTGATGTAAGTTTGATATCTTCCGTCTCCTTTGTTCTTAATTCACTGAATGACAATATAATATCTCCTTTTTTTATACTCCTGACGTTGGCTTTGCAGAAAATGAGCTCCAGCTGCGGGGCATTTATGACCGTTCCTGCATCGAGCGAACCGTTTGACAGCTTCAGTGTCAGCTCAGGGATGTCATCACCGATATACACGTTTCCGTAACTGTTGGTAACTCTGAAAATGGTTGAACGGGGACACTCAATGTAGTAATCGACCTTTAGCCTGGACTCGTAGTTGATGATGTTTTTTGTAAGACCCTTGATACTCTCAAAAAGCGGCGTAACTCCTTTGGTGAAAATGGTTTCTGCCCTCACCATCTCGCTGGTCTTGTTGATGCTGATATCAACGTCAGACAGCATGTCGTCGAGTTTATCCTCTTTATTTGAGGTAGCGGTGACTTCAACCCTGATGGAAATAGAATCCCTGTTAGAGTGGCTGATCTGAATATCTCCGTATTTGTTGTTCAACTCAAGGACAGGATCATTGCCAACCCTGAATGCCCTCCTGAACGTTTTGCTGTCAGACATCTCCTGCGCCTGTACACTAAAAGCACCGTACAGAAGAATAAACAATATAAAATGAATTCTATAATTCATGATGCGTAATATTTTCATTATCAGCCTCTTTCTCTTTCATGAGGGTAAGCATATCTTCCAGCAGCTCAATTCTGAGCCTGTAGTTCCGGATCAGGGCTCCGATAACCTCTTCGCTGGCAACGTTGTCTTTCAGATCATTCCTGATCTGCAAAGACAGGCTGTCAAGCTCGCCCATTCCTTTTTCGAGTTCAGTATTGATATCGGGATTGGCAGTAAGGAGGGGCTTGGCCTCTTTATAGAGTGACCTGAGCTGGTTGTCATAATACAGGTATGTCTCACTGACTAAGACTAACTGCGGATCGTCTTTTACATGCGGAATGATAATAACCCTGAGTAAGGCGGTAATTAATGCTGCAGTAATTACAACGGCAGCGGCTGCTCTCCAAAGATATCTCCCGAAATGCCTTTCCCGTCCGGGCAAACCTTTTTCAATGCGGTTCCATAGATTGGGATCGGGATCATATATATCCATTCCCGTCCTTTCGTTTTTAATATGTTTCTCAAGTTCATCCATCTTTCTGCATTGTTAAGAGAATTTTTTTCAGTTTTTCCTTTGCTCTCAGATACTGGGTTTTGGATGTCGATTCTGAAATATTCAATATCTGCGATATCTCGGAATGATCGTATCCCTCAAGAAGATACAGGCTGAAGACAACCCTGTAACCGTCGGGCAGTTTTTCAACAGCCTTCGCTATCACTGAAGTGTCAGGCCATAAGGCTGGCGGCTCTTCTTCCTCAGGTTTCTCCACGGGCCGGTAATCATCGACATAAACCAGCTCCGCCTCTCTTTTCCGCAACCGGTTTATGCAGTTGTTTATAACAATAGTTTTCAGCCATGCACCGAAGGTCAATTCCGACCGGTATGAGCCAATGTTGCTGAAGCAGTTCGTGAAAGCCTCCTGGAGCATATCCTCTGCTTCTTCCCTGTTGTTGACTATCCGGTATGCTACGTTGAACATGGCCTTTGAATAGAGTTCATAGAGCCTGAACTGGGCTTTACGGCTGCCCCTGCGGCACTCCTCAATGAGAGTATCATGAATATACAGGTCAGGTTTGGCCAATGCTCAGATCATTACTTTAAAATGACATGATAAATTTACGGAAGTTGCATGGTCTTAAGAACAATATTTATTATCTTTGGAGTTGCTTTTACTGTCCAAAAGCAATTTTTCCATTCTTTTCATGGCTGCCCCGCTTTTTATGCGGGGCTTTTTTTTACGGAAACCCCATTAACTTTTTTTAATGTTTGAGGTCGGCAGTTCCATTACCAGTACCTCTGTTAATGGTTATCTTTGACCCGGTATTTAATTTCACCGGGATGAGAATAATAGCATTAGGAATTATTGCTGTCGCCATTATGGCAGGCTGTACAACAGAGGAGGAGCGGATTGACCGCAGGACCGACAAGCTGCATATGAATATGCTTACTGTCGACACGCATTGTGACACGCCTATGCGCCTCGCACGAAAGGGATATGACATTGGCATAAAAAATGAAAAAGGCTGCGTCGATTTTCCGAGGATGAAGGAAGGGGGCCTTGATGCCGAGTTCTTTGCAATCTTTATCGGACAGGGTCCGAGAGACAGCGCAACCTTTGAACAGAAACATCAGATGACACTTGCCATTTTCGATTCTATTCACCGCAATGTTGAACGTTATCCGGAAATGGCAGGCCTGGCACTCACTCCTGAAGATGCATATAGTCTTAAAGCTGCGGGTAAGATTGCCGTGTTTATAGGTATTGAAAATGGCTATGCGATTGGCAAAGACCTGTCCAGAATAAAGGAGTATTATGACCTCGGCGCCCGCTATATAACGCTATGTCACTCAGCAAATAACGACATATGTGATTCTTCAACTGATCCCCTTGGCCCGGAGCACAACGGCCTTTCAGCTTTTGGTGTGGAGGTAGTTAAGGAGATGAACAGGCTTGGAATGATAATAGATGTTTCACACCTTTCGGATAAATCCTTTTATGATGTACTGAATATTTCAAAAGTGCCGGTGATTGCCTCGCATTCATCATGCAGGGCGTTGTGTGAGAACCCGAGGAACCTCAATGACGACATGTTGCTGGCGTTGAAGAAAAACGGAGGAGTGATACAGATCTGTCTTCTCAGCGAGTACCTCAAACAGCCTGAACCTAATCCTGAATTTGATGCACAGG
This sequence comes from uncultured Bacteroidales bacterium, assembly GCA_963849945.1. GTDB lineage: Bacteria > Bacteroidota > Bacteroidia > Bacteroidales > VadinHA17 > SR-FBR-E99. Next base: position 109,952 of record CAWKJD010000021.1, read on the forward strand.
AAAAAGAGCTGCGCCAGAGAATGAAAGCACTTGGCGCTGACGCAACCGATGAACAAAAGGAAAAGCTGTGGGATGAATACCAGGCATTGCAGGAAAAGTATGTCAAACTGGCCACCGTAGCAGATGCGGTAAATCATATTCAGCATGTTGTTGACGTCATTGGAATTGATCATGTGGGAATAGGATCTGATTTCGACGGGGGAGGAGAGATAGATGGATGCAGGGATGTCTCTCAGATGAAGAATATAACCAAGGAGCTTATCCGTCGCGGATACAGCAATGAAGACATTGCGAAAATCTGGGGCAAGAACTTCATGCGTGTCATGCACGAGGTGCAGGCCGGGGCAGAGTAATTGCGATTTGCGATTTGCGATTGTCGACTTTAGACTTTCGACTTTAGACTTTCGACTTTTAACTTTTGACTTTTGACCCTTGAGAACCTCAGGGTCTTTATCATCCATCCAGGCAGAGGCTTGTTCGGGTCTCTCTTCCTGAGGTCAAGATACCATCCCAGCGATTTAATTATCGGGACCTTATGTGTCTCAACGAACTCAATGAGAGTTCCGTCAGGGTCTTCAATATAGGCAAAGTGACCGGCAGCTTCGCCCATGTCAAAGCTATGGCCTTCATGGCTCTGCATACTGTCAACGCTGAACGGAAATCCTGCCTCTTTGCTGTAGCTGCGAAGATGATCAATACCGCTTATATCATAGCAGAGATGTATAAAACCGGGGTCACCCCAGAATCTTCCCTCATAGATCTTTGTGCCTTTCCTGTCAGTCGCCTGCACCAGCTCAATCATGCTCTGTCCGAACATAGGATTGAAGCCTCCGTGAAACGGCGCTGAAGGTGTCAGGAGAACACGCCTGAAGCGGTCACTGCCACCGGGAAGCGGGTCAAGATCATCGAATTTACCTGTGGAGTCATATACTATCTTGTCATATCCGAGAATGTCAGAATAGACTTTAAGCGCCATGTCAATATCACTAACGCCTATTATCGCTCCGTAGGATCCGCCTGATACTTTCTTCAGGTCCATGAACCAGTCGGTGGCTTCAACCATGTGAAAAATATTTCCGAACGGATCCCTGACAAAAAAGCCTTTCCTGCCTGAAGGGTCAGCTGCGGGTTTACCCAGAACTTCGACCCCCGTATCAGTGAAGTGCTTCCACGCTTTCTCCGCATCCCTGATTTTCATTTTGCATGAAAAAATACCTATATCTCCCAGCACTGTCTCCCTGTCACGGAACACAGGTTCCCTGCCTTTGTACTGCCAGACCTCAAATCCTCCGCCGCCCTGCATGTTCATTGCCAGCACAGCGTGCCTGCTGCGTGGCTGGCCTCCGGTATATGGCAGCATCAGCCTGGCTTCAGCATCATCCTCAAAGATGCGGCAGTCCATTCCAAAGACTTTTATGTACCATTCCCAGGCTTCTTTCAGATCCCGCACACCAATCCCGATCTGTTGTATACCGCTGATTATATATTCTTTCATCTTAATCTTTATTTACATGGGTTTCATCCTGCCGGCCATCCTGAAGAAAAGGCCAGGCAGATATTTTCTGATTTTAAGCATCAGCAATTCCTTGCTGCCAACAGGTATCTCTCTTTTATTCCTTCTGAGGCCCCTGATGATCTGTTGTGCGGCTTTTTCGGGTGAGATACCTGCGGCCAGTCCTTCATCAAGCTTGCCGTGCTCTTTGCCTGACGCCGTAAGAGCATGAAATGAAATCTTTGTTCTTACCCTTCCCGGAATAAGGACGGATACCTTTATGTTATCACTTTTATGCTCCAGCAGCAGTGTTTCAAAGAAACCGTGGAGCGCCTGTTTTGATGCTGAATAAGCTGATCTGAGCGGAAAACCGAAACGTCCTGATATAGAGCTTGTTGCAACGATATAACCTCCGCCGTTACTGATCATGTAAGGCAGTATTGCCTTGGTAAGCGCTATGGTGCCGAAATAGTTTATCTCCATAATCTGGCGATCAAGCCACAGCGGGGTCTCTTTTATAAGCGCTCTCTGGCTGATACCGCCAATGTTCAGCAATAAGTCAACTTTATGCTCTTTCTTAATAAGTTCAGCAACCATCTTTTCAAAGCTGGCAGATTCCGACAGATCGAAGGGCATGGAAGTAATACTTCCCTTCATTCCAATGCAGCTATCAGCCACCCTCTTAAGCTCAGTGCTGTCATTTGATGAGGCTATTACCCTGCTTCCTCCTCTGACGAATTCATAAACCAGTGCCTCACCAATACCTGATGAAGCTCCTGTGATCCATACTGTCCTGTCTGAGAAAAAATCCTTCATAATCAGAGTTTGGCAACGCGTTGTGTAAGGCTGTCATAAGTTTCACGCAGCCTTGTAAAGACGGGGTTCTTCGTACTTCTGAGTCTTCTGATCCTAAATCCTCCTGCTGTCCTTTTGAAAAGAAGAGACCAGTTCCAGGCAAGAACTCCAAGCACAGGCACGAGAAAAAAGACAATCATGCCCAGCCACCAGGGTTTGATTAATATCAATGCCAGAACCAGGAAAAGAGGTGCAAAAATCAACCCCAGTCCAAGGAAGAATCCAAATCTTGCAGTGCTGATAAAGGCAGGGTCTTTTGATTTAAGTGACTGAATTTCAGATACTTTAAAAATGATAATATTTAAAATGAAACCTGCGATAAAAACAGGCACTGTGGCCAGCAGAAACAGCGAAGACGCAAGAAGCCATCCAAGAGGGTGCTTTTTCTTTCTCAGATGGCGGTAGGTCAGCTTCAGCTGTTTGGCCATATCCCTGATGGCAAGACTGTCATTGCACAACCCCCTGTAAGCTTCCGGGTCTGTGATACGAAGTTCATTGACTTTGCTTACGAGCCTTTTGTCACGGAAAAGCTTGGGATATTTTATACTGTCATTGTATTTTTCGTTAATAATACTCCGCAGCTCATTGATTGCCTCATAGTCCTGGTCATCCTCTATATGGACCATTACTTTTTTCATCTCGGACGACAACCTGTCACGCAGTTCAACTAATGCCCTGTTCGGGTTCTCCCTGTATGACTGATAATATCCGGAGACATTTATCGGATGACCGTACACAACTGTCAGCACCTGCCGGAAGAGCCAGTAATGAGAATATTCAAGGCCGACAGGAACGATATTGATCTCTTTTTTATAATCAGAGGCCTCTGCTGTCTGGAAGGCGATCCGGCATATACCTTTTTTCAGCTGTCTGAGTTTCCTGTGAATGTCATGACTTCCTTCAGGAAGAATAACTACACCGTTGTGGTGTTCCATGACCCTGAGTGTGTCACGGAAGGTGTCATCATTTTGTTTCAGGGTTTCAAAACCATCCCTGATCCTGTAGACGGGCAGTATTTTAAAGCGGTAAAGTAAGCTTGCAACAAGCTTTTTTTTGAAGATATCGGCCCTTGCGAGAAATACCAGCTGCCTGTCAAGCGTGCAGATGACAGCCATGGCGTCCATGAGCGCATTCTGATGATTGGGAGCAAGGATGGTAGGTACTGAGAAGTCCAGATTATCCTTGCCGTAGACAATGATCTTACGGTAGAAAATATTGTTGTGCCAGAACTCACTATATTTCTTCAGAAGCAGATAGAAGAAATCATACTTCTCAATATTATCCTTTCCCATACCTGAAAAGCCTGTCTTCTACGATAAATGAAAAACCGGAAAGCTATATTTCCCCAGTGGACGAAGTTAGAAAAAGATTTTCCCTTTGAATTCAATATCAGTAATTCTTAAGGAGATGCGGGCATTTTTAGGTATTTATACCACCCTTCCCGGAGCAGGTGTAAAAATCATTCAAGGAAGCTGTCGATATCCCGTCTTTCTCTCTTTGTCGGGCGCCCGCTGCCATGAGGCCTGTACCCGAAGAACCGACCGCTTTCAGGTTTGATCCTGTTCTTTTCCTCCTCCGGGGTAAGGTCTGTTATATATTCACTGACAAGTTTTGCACCCACTCTGTTTCGTGGCAATCCGGTAACGAGATATGTATATGTCACAGGTGGTTTTCTGACGGCGATTGTCGACCCGGCGCTGACCATGTGGGCGGGCTTGACAGGCTGTCCTGCAACCATGATCCTGCCTTTCCGGCATGCCTCGGTTGCTTCGCTGCGGGATTTGAAAATCCTTACTGTCCAGAGAAATTTATCGATCCTTTCCCCCGTCTGAGTCGTCATCGGCCGGTTTTTTACCAGCTTTGTTGTAAGCTGTCATCGTAAGTTCGCATCCTGCAGTGACGAATGATCTGATAATTTCAATTGCCAGCGGGAGTCGCTTTTTTATTACCCCGAGCTCGTCGTCAGTCCATTCGCCGAGGACATAACTGATTTGTCCGCCTCTGCTGAAGTTGTTTCCGATACCTATGCGCAATCTGGCGTAATCATCTGATCCGAAAACCTCGCTTATGCTTGCCAGCCCGTTATGACCTCCGGGGCTTCCCTTTGCCCTGAGACGGATGCTGCCGGTGGGTATGGCGATGTCATCAGCGATGACCAGCAAATTTTCAGGGAGTATATTCTCCTTCTGCATCCAGTAGCGCACGGCGTTGCCGCTTCTGTTCATAAGAGTGGAGGGCTTGAGAAGGATCACAGAGGCATTTTTGTATTTCATCTCCGAGACAAAGCCGTAACGGCGATCCTTAAAAGAGATATTGGATGCAGCTGCGGCTGCATCCAATACCATAAATCCGACATTATGTCGTGTGTTTTTATACTCTTCGCCTATGTTGCCAAGACCGGCGATAAGATATTTCAAGGTATCAGCTATTTGTGGCTGGGCTCTTTATGTCCCGTATCTTTTTTTCCTGCCTCTTCCTTCTCGCCGGCAGGTGCTTCAGCTCCTTCAGCAGGTGCTTCAGCTCCTTCAGCAGGTGCAACTTCCTCTTCCTTAAGTGAAACACGCGAGACTGCAACACCAACTATCATTGCACGCTTGTTGTCAATGATCTCGAGCTTATCGTATGAGATTTCGCCGATCTTTATTGACTGTCCGATCTCCAGGTTAGTGATGTCAACGGCGAGATGTTCAGGGATGTCATTTACCATTCCTTTAACCTTCAGGGTTCTGCGCTTGAGATTGAGTTTACCGCCAGCTTTAATACCGGCTGATTCACCCGTTATCATGATCGGAAGGTCAACAATTACGGGTTTGGTTTCGTCAACCTGTATGAAATCGATATGCAGAAGCTTATCGGTTACCGGGTGGAACTGCAGTTCTTTCATTACTGCATTGTAGGTTGTTCCGTCAATCACTATATCAACAAGATAAACATCCGGGGTATAAACCAGCCCGCGAAATGCGTTTTCATGTGCAAAGAAATGCTTGTTTTCTTTTCCTCCGTACATTACGCAGGGTACTTTACCTTCGGCGCGCAGGGCGTTTGAACTCTTTTTTCCGAATTGATCGCGCGGGAGGGCTTTGATCTCAATGGTCTTCATCAGTCTTTAATTTGTTGTGCTACTCAAGGTTACCTGCCATGTAACCTCCCATTACACGTTTGACATTTTTAAAAATTTGGCCTGCAAATATAGCGAAAAAGGTTAGAAAACAAAACCCGTGCTGATTGAACTGTTCGTATAGACGGCTTTTATTGCCTCGGCGAATATCTCTCCGACGGAGAGTACTTTTATTTTTGGCGAGTGTTTGGTCAGGGGTATGCTGTCAGTCACCACGACTTCCACAAGGGGCGAAGCATCTATTTTCTCAATGGCGTCTCCAGACAGTACCGGGTGGGTAGCCACAGCCCTTACACTGAGCGCTCCGCGATCTTTCATTACCGTTGCAGCAAAGGTGAGAGTGCCAGCCGTATCAACAAGGTCATCGATGATTACCACATGCCTCCCTTCGACTTCACCCAGGACTGAGATCTCCTCAACGACGTTGGGTTTCTTCCTCAGCTTGTAACACAGCACCATCTCACTCTGCAGATAACGGGCATAGGCGTTGGCCCGTTTTGATCCGCCCATATCCGGAGCAGAAACAGTAAGGTTTGGCAGCTTGAGGTTCTTAATAAAAGGAGCAAAGAGAGCCGAACCGAAGAGGTGGTCAACAGGGACATCAAAGAAGCCCTGTATCTGATCGGCGTGAAGATCCATGGTAATTATGCGGTCAACACCGGCCTTTGTCAGCATGTCGGCAGTGAGCTTGGCTCCGAGAGAGACCCTCGGCCTGTCCTTCCGGTCCTGCCTTGCAAAACCGTAATAGGGGATCACGGCATTGACCTTGTATGCTGACGCTCTCTTGGCAGCATCAATCATCAGCAGGAGCTCCATCAGGTTTTCTGCCGGCGGGTTAGTCGACTGTATGATGAAGACATGACAGCCCCTGACAGACTCATCAAAGCATGTCTGAAACTCTCCGTCACTGAAGCTTAATAGCGAACTTTTACCCAGCTCGATCCCGAGATGGTCTGCTATTTTTTCAGATATGCTCAGTGAAGAAGTACACGAAAAGATTTTAAAAGGAGCTCTGCCGATCATATGGGAGTTGTTAGGTATTTTTACAGAACGTTGTTGCAAAAATAATATTAATGGTCAAATCATTTTTCCCTTTTATAAAATATCATTGTCTCTTTTATATAATCCAGCAATTCATCCCTGCCGGTGCCTTTCGTGGCAGATGTGTAGAATGTTGGGGGAAGGCTCTCCCAGTTTTCCAGCATTTTTCTGTCATGAACGATTTTATTCTTCTCCAGCTCGCGGAGGCCAACCTTGTCTGTCTTTGTGAAAACCCTGGCAAAAGGCACACCGTTCATTGCCAGCCTTTCCATGAATGCGAGGTCTGAGGGCAGTGGTTCATGCCGTGCATCAATAAGCACAAAGAGGGAGATTAAGCTTTCGCGAAGGGTAATATATGCCTTGATAAGCCGGTCCCATTCGGCCCTCATCTTTTGTGAGACACGGGCATAACCGTAGCCCGGCAGGTCAACCAGGTACCAGCTTTCATTTATCAGAAAGTGGTTGATGGTATGTGTCTTCCCTGGGCTCCCCGATATCTTTGCAAGGCCTTTCCTTGAGACAAGCATGTTGATCAATGATGATTTGCCAACGTTTGATCTGCCTATGAAAGCATATTCGGGCAGATCAGGTGGCGGTAACTGGGTGAATTTTGCACTGCTGATGACATAGGTGGCTGACCTGATAATCATGACTTCTTTATTTTGGTCATGAACTTTTCATTGCTGATGATTAATCTTTCATGATGGCCTTCGCCGATCTTGCCCGTGTCGTCGCTCGCTTCGACATGAAAAAGAAGTCTTTTACCATCGACCTCCTGTAAAGTGGCAGTGCATGTCACGATTTTGCCTACCGTAGTAGTTTTAAGGTGCCTTACGCTGATCTCTGTTCCTACAGTGCCTTCTCCCTCATCCAGGCAGGCTTCCACGGCTTTCATCGCTGTCTGTATCATCAGGGCCACCATCGCTGGTGTTGAAAACACGTCCTGAAGAACCGACCCCAGGACGGCTGCCGTATCACTTTCGCCTACTGTTTTGTAAGTTGTGAGCCTGATGCCCGGTACTAGTGTCTGTGACATGGATTTGTTAGTTTAAGTCTTTATGTGGTAATGGTATTGCCTTGCGGTAATAAAGTCTGTTGCCATAAGGCGTGAGATACGCTGCTATGACAGTGACGGAGTCCGCGACGTGCCCCGGCGTCTTTTTCAGATTGAGGTAGCCGCTGGTGGCATTCTGTTTCAGCTGTGACAACACTGTAAGATCAACAAGACCGTTGACATAATCGCCCCTGTAATATTTGACATTCTCGGACAAATCAGACATCTGGATAAAAATTATACAGATGCCTTTTTCTTTGTACTGATCATCGACTTTATATTGAAGGGTCGGGTAATCCAGCACTTTTTGCCCGTTGATCGTGTACTCCTCAAGACCTGGCAGGCGTTTGCCCTCTTTATAATCAATTTTTGCCTTTACGCGGCCGCTCTTATAATACTGTATCTGTGATCCGTCGATGGTGTCATTGACATACGGCGTGACCCTGAAAAGCTTGGCGTCAGGGTAGAACCATTTTGCTTCTCCGTTCTTCTTTCCGTCGACGTACATGATCTCCTGCTCGAGAACACCTCCGGCATAAAAGGTACGTGTCAGACCGGTTTTGATCCCGTTCCTGAATTCAACTTCCTTTACCTTGACGTTATCCTTTGTGAAATAACTCTTTACGCCTGTGTATCCGGTATCGGACTCATGTTTTGTTTTATCCTTTGCCCTACCGGTATCACCGGGTCCGCTGCCGCATGAGGCAGCGATGATGAGAGCCAGTGTCATTAAAAAAGCAGCAAGTTGTTTCATATCAATTGTGTTTTTGTGGTATATAAACCTCAAGCAATGTAGCTGTTTTCTGAGGAATAAGAGTTACATTGTCTGCAGCAGCAGGTATGAGAATGGTCTCTCCGGCCCTCAGCTCTTCGCTGTGACCCAGACAGTCAACTACAACCATGCTCTCAGTGCAGATATATATTAAAAAAGAGTCTGTCAGGCTGGTGTCTTTGATCACAGGCCTGTCGAGCTGAAGAAGATTTGTATGGAAATAATCGCATGAGGCAAGCGTGACAGGATGGTTTGTCTCCGGAGCTTTTCTGATCAGGTTGGGCTGGTCAAGACTGAAGTTGATTGCATCAAGCGCAAGTTCAGTATGCATCTCCCGCGGTTTCCCCTTATTGTCAACCCTGTCCCAGTCATAAATGCGGTATGTGACATCGGAAGTCTGCTGTATCTCTGTCAGGAGAACACCGGCGCCGATGGCATGCACCATACCTGCCGGGATGAAGAATACATCGCCCGGCATGACCGGTGTGGCATTTATCAGGCCTGCGAGATCCTTATTATTTAAATGCAGCAGATATTCTTCCCTTGTGGTCTTTTTGTTGAAGCCTGTGTAGATCAGGGCACCAGGTGATGCATCGATGACATACCACATTTCTGTTTTCCCCCATGCATGGTGCCGCTCTGATGACAGCTTATTATCAGGGTGGACCTGAATTGAAAGAGTGTCTCTTGCATCGATGAATTTTATAAGCAGGGGAAACTCATTCCCGAACCTCTCGTAGACTGAATCACCGACAAGGTCACCCATATAAACCTCAATCACTTCTTCGAGAGTATTGCCCCTGAGAAAGCCGTTAGCTATTCTGGAGCTTTTTCCTGTCATCCCGTTTATCTCCCAGCTCTCGCCGATGGCTGCCCCGGCTTTGCCCTCCTTGCCGAAACGCTTCCTGAGAGTATCACCTCCCCAGATTGTCTCCTTAAGTACGGGCCTGAACTTCAGCGGGTAGATGGAATTCATGTTCAGATTAGAAAATCAATTACAATCTTTGCTTTCTTAATCGGTGAGCATGCTGAAACAGCTTCCCGGTGCATGTCGCTTGACTGGTAACGCTGAAGGTCTTCATTGGAGGCAAAGGTGGCATCGATTACAAAGTCGCCCGCATGATCTGCCTCAAGAATGTTGATGCCGGTTCTGTATTCAATAATGTAGTCAAATTTATTTCCCAGGGGCCCGAATATCTCTTTCAGCTTTCTTATTGATTTTTCCTTCTCCTCCGGCGCCAGTGGGGGTGTAAGCTTGAAGATGACAATATGTTTGATCATGGAGTTTTTTGCTACATTTGATACAAAAATAATCATTTTATGCTTACTGTCGGGATTGCCGGGGGAACAGGTTCAGGAAAGACAACAGTCGTACGAAAACTGATTGAGATGCTTCCGCCTGACGAGGTTGTAATATTGCCTCAGGACAGCTATTATAAGGATAACAGCCATCTCCCGATTGAAGAAAGGCAGAAGATCAACTTTGATCACCCTGATTCTGTTGAATGGCCGCTTCTTATGGCTCATCTTGCCGAGCTGAAAGCCGGGCGCCCGGTGGAGATGCCTGTCTATTCCTATCTTACCTGTATAAGATCCATTGAGACTGTGCCGGTCAAACCGGCTGATGTGGTGGTGGTGGAAGGCATAATGGTGCTGGTTGATCCGGGACTGAGGTCAATGCTTGATATAAAGGTATTTGTCGATGCTGATGCTGATGACAGGCTTGGCAGGGTGATACAGCGTGATATCATCGAACGCGGCCGGTCTGTGCTCAAGGTGCTGGAGCGGTATAATGAGACAGTGAAGCCCTCTCACCTGCAATTCATTGAGCCGTCAAAAAGATATGCCGACATAATTATTCCCGGTGGAGGAGAAAACACCGTCGGGATAGAAGTCCTGAAAACAATTATCGAAAAACACCTGAAATAGACGGAGGTCAGCTTCGTCTGAGCTCACGCAGGTACATCTGTATTGTGTTCTCCATCCCGTAATAAAGTGCATCGGAAATGAGCGCATGCCCTATTGACACCTCAAGCAGCCATGGAATATGACTATGCAGCCAGGCAAGATTGTTGAGATCCAGGTCATGCCCCGCATTGATACCAAGTCCGAGGCTCCGGGCTGTCTCTGCTGCCTTAACGAAAGGTGCAACGGCTGCCTCTTTGTCTGCCGGGTATAATGAAGCATATGGTTCTGTGTAAAGTTCAACGCGGTCAGTACCGCACCTCGCAGCATATTCAAGAATCTCCGGGTCTGTCCCGGTGAAGATAGAGGTACGTATCCCATTCTCCCTGAACCCGGCGACCACGTCTGTCAGCTGGGAGAGGTTGGCCTTCGTGTCCCATCCTGCGTTTGATGTGACAGCATCATGAGCATCAGGTACCAGGGTTACCTGGTCCGGCAAAATCTCAAGTACAAGCCTGATGAACTCTTTGTTCGGGTTACCTTCAATATTGAACTCCGTGGTGACTGCCTCCTTTAAAATGTACACATCACTGTACCGTATATGTCTTTCATCAGGTCTCGGATGTACAGTAATACCTTCGGCACCGAAGCTCTGGCATCTGATCGCTGCAAGTCTTACATCCGGTACATTGCCGCCGCGGGCATTGCGCAATGTGGCGATCTTGTTGATATTAACGCTTAATCTTGTCATGGCTGAGTTTCCTGTTGCTCTGTGCAAAGTTATAACGATCAATTGTTTTTTGTACTTTTATCATTAAATGAATGACTGAATGCTCGCAAAAGAGATGATATCCGACGTGGTTCCGTCGCTGAAAACATCCGATACAGGGAAGATTGCCCTGAACTGGATGGAGATCTTCCGCGTCTCGCACCTGCCTATAGTGAATGAGAACGACTATCTGGGCCTGATCTCAGACAGTGATATCTATGATCTTAACCAGCCTGAAGAACCGATTGGCAATCATTCCCTGTCACTGCCGAAGCCTTTTGTGTACGGTAACCGCCATATCTATGAAGTCATTGCCCTGGCAGCAAGGCATAAACTCTCGGTCGTCCCTGTCCTCGATGATGAGAATCACTTCAGGGGCGTGATCACAAATAGCGAGATCATCAGAGGTATGGCATCCTTTTCTTCAGTCGATCAGCCGGGCGGACTGATTGTCCTGCAGGTTCTCTCGCGGGATTACTCAATGAGCCGCATTTCCCAGATTGTTGAAAGCAATGATGCAAGAATACTCAGCATGCACATCACATCAAATCCTGATTCAACAAGCCTGGAAATAACACTTAAGATCAACACTACCGATCTGACTTCCATAATTAAAACCTTTGAGAGATATTCCTACGAGGTTACTACCTGGATAACCGATAATGATGAGCTTGACCGTTTTTATACTGACAGGTACAACCAGCTGATGAAATACCTCAACATCTAACAGTTTAACTCATGTCAAAGAAATTTGCACTATACAGTAAGGGTCTGACAGAAAAGACAATGGCCGGGCTCTTGCGCCTGATCGATGCCCTTCATTCACGGGGAGTGACCATTTTTCTGCATATAATGGAATCCAATGGCAGTCAGTTTGCTGTTGACAACAGAGTCATTCTTTTTGAGGACATCTCCGAGTTGCCGGGTGACATTGGCCTTATCATGAGTGTGGGTGGCGACGGTACCTTTCTTGAGACAGCCATGAGGGTACGTGAGATGCGACTGCCTGTAGCAGGCATCAATACCGGCCGCCTTGGTTTCCTGGCAAATATACCGGACGACAATATCGGAGAAGCAATAGATATGCTCTGTTCCGGCGACTATGATGTCATCAGCAGATCAATGCTTGAGATTATTGCACCCGAAGGTCTCTTTGGTGAAACGAACTCCCTGGCCCTTAATGAGGTAACTGTTCAGAAGACTGACCAAAGATTGATCACTGTCACTGTCCGGGTCAATGACATATTCCTTAATACATACAGGGCCGACGGGCTCATAATATCATCATCGACAGGCTCAACAGCCTATAACCTGAGCGTCGGCGGTCCTATACTTTCTCCTTCTGATGAGAGTATTATCGTTTCTCCAATGTCGCCTCATAACCTGACAATGAGACCGATCATCATCACCGGAGGAAGCACTGTGACCATGGAGACGGGAGGCAGGAGCACCGAATGTATGATAACATGTGATTCAAAGGCAGTCATAGTGCCGCTGGGGACAAAGATCGGGATCAGACAGGCGAAGCTTAAACTGCGCACGGTCACCACCCGCGGAAACGACTTTTTCAGCACCCTGAGAAACAAGCTGATGTGGGGCGCAGACCGCCGTAACTGACAATAATTAAGTAATATTTAAGTTTCTGATATTAGACAATACCTTATATTTGTAGCCATAACTGCTGAAAAATATATATGAAAAGGCTTATTCTCTTCAGTATGGTGGTGCTTTTATGTGCTCCATACTCCGGTGCCCAGCTCTGGAAGATGAAGAGATATGAAGCAACAGCAGGATTAGGCACGTCTCAGTTTTATGGCGATGTGGGAGGCTTTCACATCGGTCAGAATATACTCGGACTGAAGGATATCACATTCAAACAGACACGATTTAACGTCAACGGCTCATTCAGGTATTTTTTCTATGATAACCTGGCTGCACGGATCTCCTTTTCCTATCTCATGCTTCATGCCACAGACGAAAGAGGCTCGAATGAAGGCAGAGGATATGAAGCTGTCACATCACTATTTGAACCGGCTCTTATCGGCGAATACTATTTTGTCAGAAACCGTGAACGTAACAGCTTCCTGTTCCAGAATAACAGGGGAAGATCGAGAAGCAGGCTGAAGGACTTCTGGAGGAGCGTTGATGTGTATGCACTTACGGGATTTGGCGGTGCAGGTTTCCGTGTTAAGCCCAATGCTGCTCTTGAGGCCCGGAATATGCCCACCAGCGGCTTTACCGGCATAATACCCTTAGGAATTGGGGCCAAAGTGGCCTTTGACCCGAATATTCTTTTTGGGGTGGAGCTGACAGGACGATATGCTCTTTCTGATTACCTTGATGGATACCATGTCGCGGAATTTTCTAAAAGAAATGATATCTATCATACCTTCAGCTTAACCTTTAATTACAGGATCAGAACAGCCCGAAGCGGATTACCTTCTTTCAGACAATCGTTCAGGTAATGCTCAAATGACCCATGGAATGAGAAAGACTCTGGTACTTATACTTTTCGTTATGGCAGCCTTGCCGGCACTGGCTCAGCGGAGTGCTGACTATGGCCTTTCCCTGGGAATGACCAACTATCTCGGAGAGAAAAACCCGGTAAACTTTCTTAACCACCCGGGCCCTGCCGTACAGCTGTTTTACAGATACAATCTTAACCCCAGACAGGCGATCAGGGCAAACCTCCTGGGAGGGTCATTGCGTGACCTCAATGCTGCAAACGAGCTCATTAATGCTGTCGTGAGCGAGCTTGGAGTGACGTATGAATTTAATTTTTTCCCCTATTCAACCATGAGAAGCCGGCGTATTGACTACACTCCTTACATCGCAGCCGGTGCAGCATTCTCCATGGTGTATAACCAGACTGCTGCACAAAGCTTTAATCCTTTTTTATCCATACCATTCTCTGCCGGGTTCAAGATAAATGTTGCAAATAATTTAGGCCTTGAGCTCGAATATGGATTTCGTAAGACTTTTAATGATAAATTTGACGGCCTGGAAGATCAGACTGTTCCGGGCACTGGTGAAAGGTACTCCCGGATCCATAACAGTGACTGGTACAGCTTCTTTGGTGTATCAGTTACATGGAAATGGTACAATAAGCTGGCAGGCTGTCCCACATTTGCTGGAATGGACAAGGATAAAAAAAGAAAGAAATAGAGTTGGCTTTTAAGGATCAAATAGACATAAACAAATTGCCAGTGCATGTTGCTGTTATAATGGACGGCAACGGACGCTGGGCTCGTAAAAGGGGGCAGGAGAGGATCTTTGGTCATCACCAGGGTGTCAAATCAGTCCGCAAAGTCATTGAAGCAGCCGCCGAACTTGGCATAAAATACCTGACCCTTTACGCGTTCTCCACTGAAAACTGGAACAGACCCGATGAGGAAGTATCAGCTCTTATGGATATCATGGTCGAGTCACTGAATAATGAGACTGAGACCCTTCTTAAAAATAATATTTCCATTAAAGTTATTGGCGACCTTGACCGCCTCTCCGATAAAGTAAGAGACAGACTCCAGGAAACCATCCGGATCCTTACGGCCGGTACGCGGTTAAAACTTGTGGTAGCTCTCAGCTACTCATCAAGGTGGGAGATCTCAGAGGCATGCCGCAGGATCGCAAGCCAGGTTAAAAACGGACAGCTGAACGTCGAAGATATAAATGAGCAAACGGTTAACGATAACCTCGAGACCTCAGACATTCCTGAACCTGAATTAATGATTCGTACTAGCGGGGAAAAGCGCATCAGCAACTTCCTCCTCTGGCAACTTGCTTATACGGAACTATATTTTACAGAAAAACTTTGGCCCGATTTTGGTAAGGAGGACTTTTACAAGGCTGTTGCAGACTTCCAGAAAAGGGAAAGGAGATATGGTAAGACCAGTGAACAGTTAGCTGAAAACAGTTGAGATGATGAAAGAACAATTCAGGCGTATATTTTTTCTTTTAATTTTATTGATGACTGGAATTATCTCCTCAGCTCAGACTGAGGATAAATTCGTCAATTATCTTTATCCTGAAGAATATACAATAGCAGGCATTACCGTCTCCGGTGTCAAATTTCTTGAAATGAATGCCCTGATAGGAATTTCGGGACTTAGAATAGGGCAGAAGGTGACAATTCCCGGCGAGCAGGTCACTGCTGCTGTCAAGAAACTCTGGGATCAGGGCCTTTTCTCGGATGTCAGGATCTCTGTTGTAAACAAGGAAGCGGATAACATATGGCTCGATATTTACCTTCAGGAAAGACCGAGGCTGTCATCGCTGAAGTTTGAAGGTATCAAAAAGTCTGAAGAAACTGACCTGATCGAGAAACTCAGCCTTCCAAACGGGTCACAGGTCACCGCCCACCTGCTTAACAGGGCTGAACGAACCATCGCTGACCATTATATAGAAAAAGGCTTCCTGAACACCAAGGTGACAATCGTTCAGAAGGATGATCCTGATATGTCTAATAATGTGATACTTAATATCCTAGTTGACAAGGGAGAAAAGGTCAAGATTGAGGAGATAGATTTCGAGGGCAATAAATTCTTCTCTGACAAACAGCTCCGGCGCCAGCTGAAAGATACCAAGCAGAAAGACTGGAATATCTTTAAAGGATCCAAATTCATCGAAGCTAAATATTTGGACGACCGTGAGAAACTTATTAAGTTTTATAACGAAAACGGCTTCCGTGATTTCAGAATCATTAAAGATTCGACCTCTGTTTATGCTGACGATCAGGGCAAAATAAAACTGGTGCTGAAAGTTAACGAAGGCAGCCAGTATTATCTCAGAAATGTAAACTGGGTTGGCAACAGTATCTATACCAAAGATCAGCTCAACAGGGTATTTAACTTCCCAAGCGGCGAAGTATATAACCAGACCATGATCACCAAGAGGCTCATCGAGGATGAAGATGCCGTTAACTCACTGTATCTTAATTTTGGTTATCTCTTTTCCAGGCTGACCCCTGTTGAGAAGAGAGTGGAAGGAGATTCGATAGATCTGGAGGTGCGTATATTTGAAGGTGATCCTGCAAACCTGAACAACATCATTATTACGGGTAACACACGTACAAATGAGCACGTGGCGAGGCGTGAGCTTTACACCCTCCCGGGCGATCTCTTCAGTAAGGAGAATATCATCCGCTCCGTGAGACAGGTTGCGGTTCTGGGCCATTTTGACCCTGAAAAGATTAATCCGCTGCCAATTCCTGACCAGGTTAACGGCACTGTTGACCTGTTGTATGAGCTTGAGGAGAAGGCGAATGACCAGTTTGAGATTTCAGGCGGATGGGGCGCAGGCATGCTCGTAGGAACAATTGGAGTAAGGTTTAACAACTTCGCAATGCGTAATTTCTTCAAATGGAACGAATGGAGACCTTACCCTTCAGGAGATGGACAGTCAGTGCAAATAAGACTTCAGTCAAACGGCCGTGTTTACTCATCATATAACATCTCATTCATTGAACCATGGCTTGGTGGCAAGAAACCTAACACACTGTCACTCTCTTATTACCACTCCCTCATGACAAACGGCATGAGCGCCAACCAACCCGGAAATCAGCATATGATCATTTCCGGTGCTTCTGCCGGATTTGGGAAGAGACTTGAATGGCCTGACGATTATTTCTCGATATATTATGAGGCTGCTTACCAGAGGTACGACATGCACAATTATACGCAGTACAGATTCTTGTTCTCCAACGGAACCTCCAACCTCGCTTCGCTGACTGCCAGGCTGACAAGATTCTCGGCCGGACCTAATACAATTTATCCGCGCGCCGGTTCAACATTCACTCTCTCCCTGCAGGCAACGCCTCCCTATTCTTTGATCAGCGGAAAGGATTTTTCAGGTGCACCGGATGAGGTAAGATATAAATGGATTGAATTCTATAAGGCCATTTTTAAAGCCGATTACTATCTCCCTTTGTCATCTGATGACAAGCTTATCCTTAGTACAAGAGTGGCGTTCGGCTACCTGGGTTACTACAATAAGGATATAGGACCGTCACCATTCGAAAACTTTTATCTCGGTGGTGATGGCATGACAGGGTACAGCATCACTGCGCGTGATGTGATAGCTGACAGAGGCTATACCAACGGCTCCCTTACACCCGTGGTTATCAAAGACGGAGTGTCTGTGGAATCGGGTAACGTCTACTCCAAACTGACCCTTGAGCTCAGGTATCCCCTTTCATTGAATCCCCAGGCAACTATCTACGGACTTGCATTTCTGGAAGCCGGAAAAGCCTGGTACAGCCTGGGTGAGTTTAACCCGTTCAGGATGTGCCGGTCTGCCGGTGTAGGACTCAGGGCCAACCTGCCGATGTTTGGTCTTCTTGGTATAGACTGGGGATATGGGTTCGATAACCCTGTCACGGGAACCAAGGCTGATAATGCAGGCAGCCAGTTCCACTTCGTATTAGGCCAGCAATTCTAACTAATATAACATTCAAACAAAAAAAGCTATGAAGAAGATTATTATTATGACCGTGTTGGTGCTCGCAGCTACACTGAGCGGCATTGCCCAGAAGTTCGCTTTTGTCGACAGCGAGTATATAAGAAACAACATCCCCGCTTTCACTGCTGCTCAGCAACAGCTCGACAAACTGTCTGCCGGATGGGAAAAAGAGGTTGCAGACGGATATGCCGCCGTTGAGCAAATGTATAAGGATTACCAGGCAGAAGTTGTGCTTCTGTCTCAGGATCAGAAGAAAAAAAGAGAGGAAGCTATCATTGCCAAAGAAAAAGAGATCAAAGATCTGCAAAACACCTACTTCGGAATGGAAGGCGAGCTCTACAAGAAACGCGAAGAAATGGTCAAGCCAATTCAGGATGAGATACTTAAAGCAATTAAGGAGATCTCTCTGGAAGGCAGCTACGCTGTGATTTTTGACACCTCGTCGGGATCAGAAATCCTGTTCGCCAACCCAAAATATGACCTGTCCGATCAGGTATTACAAAAACTCGGTTATAAAAATTAAATAATTACATTTGCACGATTAATTTGAAAAGAAGACAATGAAGAAGGTATTTGGATTACTCCTGTTTGCTGCTTTGATTTTAACGGCACAGGGTGTTGTTGCGCAAACATTCAAAACAGGCCATATAAACAGGGATGATATCATCATGGCTCTGCCGGAATATGACACAGCAATGAAAGCTTATAACGCATACGGCCAGGAACTCACCAATGCCCTTGAGCTGATGCAGGTTGAGTACAACAATAAACTTGACCAGTATGTAAAAGACAGCAAGACCCTTACCGACCTGGTTAAAACCAATAAGGAACAGGAGCTTGCAGATATGCAGAACCGTATTACCAATTTTCAGCAGCAGGCTCAGACTCAGCTGCAGGATAAACAGGCCGCACTGCTTAATCCTATTATTGAAAAGGTTACCGCTGCAATCACTGCCGTGGCCAAAGACGGAGGATTTCACCTATGTTTATGATGTCCGCACACTGGTCTATTTTGACCCTTTAAAAAGCACGGATATGGCCCCGCTGGTAAAAACCAGGCTGGGACTTAAGTAGCATTGATCGAATAGAGATATGGCTGTCCGCCAACAGGCGGACAGCCTTTCTTTTAAAAGTATTATGGAAGCAGGAAAACGCCCGATAGGTGTATTCGATTCAGGAGTTGGCGGACTAACAGTAGCTCATGCCATAAGACAATCACTGCCGGGCGAAAGGATTATCTATTTTGGTGATACAGCCCATCTTCCTTACGGTGACAAATCGGAGGAGGCAATACGTAGCTACTCGAGACGTATAACTGAATTCCTGCTTGGATATAACGCCAAACTGGTCCTCATTGCCTGTAACTCCGCCTCAGCCTCTGCTTACGAGAGTCTCCTGAGTGAGTATGGTGACCGGACCCTGATCCTTGATGTCATCAATCCGGTAGTGGAATATATTGCTGCCGGCAGCTACAGGAAACTTGGCGTTATTGGTACTAAAAGGACCATCAGCTCAGGCACATATGAAAAGAAAATACATGCAGCATCTCCGTCGACCAGCGTCTTTTCGCTCGCCACGCCGCTGCTTGTACCGATGATCGAGGAAGGTTTCATATTCGATGACATAAGCAATGCAATCATACGTACATATCTCTCTGATAAAGGCCTGACTGATATAGATGCATTGATACTGGGATGCACTCACTATCCCATAGTGCGCAACCAGATCAGTAAATTCTTCAACTTCAGGGTTGACGTGGTCGATTCTGCAAGAATAGTGGCTGCCAGGCTGAGAGAAGTACTTGAAAAAAATAACCTCCTCAACAGCGGCAGACCTGACGAGGATCTTTTCTTCGTATCCGATTTTACCGACTATTTTGAAAAGATAGCACGGATGTTTTTCGAAAACAACATCAACCTCAGGAAGGCAGATATCTGGTGCTGAGCCTTCTTTACATGCATTTTCGTTTCTAAACTTCCGGCCACGATACCTGTCTGTTGTTGAATAAGTTACAATGCTACTCTAAACATGACCAAAATCATACTCATGTAAGGGTGTTATACTGAACTTTACTTCGTTAAATTGGTTACTTTTATTACCGGCTTGTTAAAACAAAAATCAAGATAATAACCATGTCAAAAAGATTAAAGGTCATAGAAAGAGACGCTGTAGTGATAAAGTTCTCCGGCGACTCAGGTGACGGAATGCAGCTTACAGGCACTCTCTTTTCCAACACCTCGGCCCTGTTCGGAAATGATATCTCCACTTTCCCCGATTATCCTGCGGAGATCAGAGCCCCTCAGGGCACCGTGGGAGGTGTCTCGGGTTTCCAGGTCCATATCGGGCATAAACACATAAACACTCCAGGCGATTTTGCAGATGTACTGGTCGCAATGAACCCGGCAGCAGTGCGCGCCAATGCCCGCTGGCTCACAGAAGCTTCTACCATTATTTATGATAGTGATAATTTCACTGAGAAATCAATACAACGTGCAGGCTATAAGGCAGACCCTTTCGTTGAAGACAAGCTTGAGGCAATGAACCTTATCCCTGCCCCGATCACATCGCTGGTTAAGGAAGTTCTTAAGGACATGGACATTGATCCAAAGACTGTCCTGAGGACAAAGAACATGTTCGCACTCGGAATAGTCTACTGGTTATTTGACAGCAAGCTGAAGTACACTGAAGATTTTATCGAAGAGAAATTCGGGAAAAAACCGCTGATCGCAGAGGCTAACAGCAAGGTTCTCAGGGCCGGATACTATTATGCCGAGACTATCGAGGCCCTTACTCCGTCTTACCATGTGAGTCCGGCTCCGATAGAGAAAGGTGTCTACAGAAATATCAACGGTAATCAGGCTACCGCATGGGGTTTCCTTGCGGCTGCAGAAAAAGCCGGCCTCAAGCTGTTTATAGGTTCATACCCCATCACTCCCGCGACAGGCGTTCTTGAGGAGCTCGCGCTGCGCAAGGATCTTGACGTCAGGAGCCTGCAGGCTGAGGATGAGATAGCCGGCATATGCACGGCTATAGGCGCAAGCTACGCCGGTCGCCTGGCAGTGACAAGTACGTCGGGGCCGGGATTGGCACTGAAGTCTGAGGCCATTAACCTTGCCGTAATGACTGAACTGCCGCTGGTGATAGTCGACGTGCAGAGGGCCGGGCCTTCGACAGGCCTGCCCACAAAGACTGAACAGGCTGACCTGTGGCAGGCACTCTACGGCCGTAATGGCGAGAGCCCCGTCGTGGTCATTGCTGCCGGAACACCTTCCGACTGTTTTAAGTATGCCTTCGAAGCTGCAAAAATTGCCATTGAACGTATGACCCCGGTGATATTGCTCACCGACAGTTACCTGGCAAACGGATCAGAACCGTGGAAGATACCTGCAATGAAAGATATGCCTTCCATTACTGTCCCATGGGCTGTCAAAACCGATGAAGCCTACCTTCCTTACAAGAGAGACCCGAAGACGCTTGCACGCCGCTGGGCCGTGCCCGGTACGCCCGGAATGGAGCACCGGATCGGCGGTCTTGAGAAAACAATAAAGGGTTCTGTGTCTTATACCCCCGAAAACCACGAGCTCATGGTTAAACAGAGAGACGAGAAGGTCGAACGTGTCGTGTCGGAAGTGCCTGACCTTCAGGTCACTGGTAAAAAAAGCGGAGACCTCCTTCTGATCGGCTGGGGAAGTACTTACGGACATCTGGTAAGCGCCGCCACCGAACTGCAGGAAGAGGGTTATAAAGTATCCGCTGCCAGTTTCAACTATATCAGGCCCCTGCCCAAAAATGTCAACAAGGTGTTTGCAGGTTATAAAAAACTGGTTGTCTGTGAGCTGAATAACGGACAATTCGCTGACTATCTCAGGATGAAACACCAGAAATTCACATACCATCAGTATAATAAGATACAGGGATTGCCATTCACCATAAAAGAGATTAAGGACTATTGTATAAAATTACTGGAGGGTAAATAATATGGCCGATACAAATTTACTGCAATACACTGCGAAAGATTTTAAGAGCGATCAGGAAGTAAGATGGTGCCCGGGGTGCGGTGATCACGGTATCCTTGCTTCACTGCAGAAGACCCTTGCCGAAATGGGCGTTCCAAAGGAAAAATATGTGTTCGTATCCGGCATTGGATGCTCTTCACGGTTGCCCTACTATATGAATACCTATGGCTTTCACGGAATCCACGGCAGGGCCGCGGCAATAGCCACCGGCATCAAGATCGCCAACCCTGACCTGATGGTCTGGGAGATGACTGGTGATGGCGATGCACTTGCCATCGGAGGCAACCACTTTATTCACGCTATCAGACGTAATATTGACATTAAAATCATCCTGTTCAATAACGAGATTTACGGCCTCACCAAGGGACAGTACTCTCCGACTTCGTCAAAGGGACTGGTAACAAAGACCTCGCCCTATGGAACTATTGAGGAGCCTTTTAAAATCGGTGAGCTGGTAATCGGTGCCCATGGCCGTTTCTTTGCACGAACGATCGACTATAACCTCCAGCTTTCAAATGAGGTTTATAAGCGTGCCGCCCTCTTCCATGGTACTGCTGTCGTTGAGGCCATCCAGAACTGCGTCATTTTCAATGACGGTGTGCATGATGTCTTTACAAGTAAGGACGTCAGGGAAGACAGGACCATCGTTCTTAATCATGGAAAACCGATGATATTTGGCAAGGAACATGACAAGGGCCTCCTTCTTGACGGTCTCAGGCTGAAAGTGGTGAAGCTGGGTAAGGATGGAATAACAGAAAAGGACCTGCTTGTGCATGATGCCCATGAACCTGACCCCGGGGTGCATTATATGCTTGCCGGCATGCAATATCCGGAGTTCCCGGTTGCCCTTGGAATAATCAGGGAAGTAAAATCGCAGACCTATGACGGGGCCATGCTTGAACAACATGAAAGGGTTAAGGCCAAATCAAAGATCAGGTCTGTGGATGACCTCCTGAACAGCGGCTCGACCTGGAAGGTGAAGTAGCCGGTCTCCGCTGAGAATATTTGGCTCAGTCTAAATCTATTTTACTAATTTTGGCATCTCATGAAATCAGATGCTTTTATGGATGTACAGCCTGAAGACGACGCTGGTTATAACCGTGTTATACATGACCAGCAGGAACGCCTGAAAGAACTTGCATGTATTAATCATACAACACAGATCCTTAAGGAAAGGAAGCCTGTTGACGAGACGCTCATGCATATTGTTCTGACGCTGCCCTCCGCATGGCAGTATCCTGAATTTACGGCTGCACGGATAAAATACGGCGAAAAATCTTTTGAAACCCCGGGTTTCAGTGAGACAGAGTGGAAAATGGAGCAGGACTTTGTTACCATTGAGCACAAGGGTACAATCGGGATATTCTATACCCGTGAGTTCATGGAAGAATATGAAGGACCTTTCCTGAAAGAGGAACGCGATCTGATAAGAAATATCTCACGGCTAATAACCGGTTATATCAACAGCCTTACTGCAAGATCATTCCCTGCCTCATCCATGGAAACTGATACGGGAGATGAAGACATCAAAGGGCTTTCGAGCAGGAAGCTGCTGCAGAAGTTCCTTGACCGTCACAATGCCGAAAGGGATGTCTTTCATGACCTCATGCCCTTCATGGTAAAGGAAATACTTCTTGTCGCAAGCCTTTATGACGCTTATTCCATTGAGGGTGAGGGGCGCTTTTCGGATCGCATGCTGGGAGAATACTACCAGATGAGCCTTACCACATTGCCCAGAGTCACCGGGGTTTCAGGAGAAGATGAGGCCTTTTCCCGCCTCGAGGCAAGACACTATGATATGATCATCATCATGGTTGGCGTTGACAAAGGTAACCCTATGGCGCTCTGCAGGAAGATCAAGGAGAAATATCCATACATCCCTACATTTCTGCTGCTGAACAATCCCGGCGATATACCCTTTGTTCAGAACCAGAAAAGCCTGGGTGTACCTTTTGACAATTATTTTGTGTGGACCGGCGAAACGAGGGTCTTCTTCGCAATGGCCAAGCTGCTTGAAGATAAGGTTAATGTAGAGAATGACACGGAAAAAGGACTTACCGGCGTTATCCTGTTGATTGAAGATGCTGCAGATTATTACTCCGAGTATGTGCCGATGCTGTACACTCTCATCCTTGAGCAGACCCGCAGTCTGATTGAAGATGTTTCCTCGGACGAACTTTACAAGGTGCTGAAACTCAGGGCAAGACCGAAGATTCTTCTGGCAACAACCTGGGAGGAGGCTATATCTGTTTACACAAGGTACAAGGACAACCTCCTTGGAGTAATTTCCGATATGAGATTTCCGAAGGACGGTGTACTTTACAGCATGGCGGGATTCGATCTTATACATCATATAAGACAGGAGCAGCCTAACCTGCCAACTGTGCTCCAGTCGTCTGACCCTGAAAATGCAAAATATGCAACCCTCCTGAGGGCAAGCTTTATCAATAAGAACTCAGAGACCCTGCTTCAGGATATCAAGTCATTCATTACCTATTACCTGGGATTTGGCCATTTTGTTTATCGCGACACAAAAGGACAGCAGATAGCTGTGGCCAGATCAATGAAGGAGTTTGAAGCTTTCCTGCAGACGGTCCCTGAAGATTCGCTGGTCTATCATGGTATGAAGAACCACTTCTCTCTGTGGCTTATGGCAAGGGGCGAGGTGAAGATCGCAAAGATGATAAACCCGGTTAAGATCTCTGACTTTGAAAGCCTGAAAGACTTAAGGGAGTTTCTGATTGATGTTATAAGCCGCAGACGAATTGAAATGAACAAGGGAAAGGTTGTCAATTTTGACGATTCACTTGTATTTAATGAGTCAAATGTTGTTAGCCTTGCCAGCGGATCGCTGGGAGGCAAGGGCCGTGGCCTGGCATTCATAAATACCTTGATTTACAGCTTTGAACTCGGCCGTCTTCTTCCCGATATAAACATCAAAACACCTGTTACTGCAATTGTCGGAACGGACGAGTTCGACCATTTCATGGAAAGCAACCATCTCTGGAAAGAGGTGAACAGCGATAAAGACTTCAATACCCTGCAGAAGATGTTCCTTGACGCAAGCCTGAGCAGTGATCTGGAGCACAAAATCAGGATCTTCATTAAGCACAATAAGCGTCCTCTTGCAGTAAGATCCTCCAGCCTCTTTGAAGATTCTCTGAGTCAGCCTTTTTCAGGCATATTCGGCACATACCTGCTTCCCAATAATCACCGTGATCCGGAAGTACGGCTCGCACAACTTCTCAGTGCCATAAAACTCGTCTTTTCTTCTATCTATTCAGCCAACTCGCGAACTTATTTTGAAGCGACAAACTTCAAGGTGGAACAGGAGAAGATGGCTATTGTGATACAATCGGTTGTTGGAAACAAATATGGCAATGTTTTTTATCCTCACATAAGCGGTACCGCCCAGTCTTTCAATTTCTATCCGGTCGCAAACATGACGCC
This sequence comes from uncultured Bacteroidales bacterium, assembly GCA_963849945.1. Lineage (GTDB taxonomy): Bacteria > Bacteroidota > Bacteroidia > Bacteroidales > VadinHA17 > SR-FBR-E99. The sequence continues at coordinate 134,880 of CAWKJD010000021.1, forward strand.
TGAAGATGGCTTTGCCGTCCTGGCTCTCGGCCTCGGACAATATGTGCTGGATGGTGAGAGAGCTTTCAGGTTTTCACCGTCCTACCCGGCTCTTGATATTGTATCCCTTGATGATCTTTCGAGTTACTCCCAGGAGGACTTTTATGCTGTTAACCTGGCAAGCAGCGAGTTAAACCTTCTTGAAGGCGAGAATGCCGGCCTGGTAAAGCTTGATATTAAAAGAGCCGAGGCTGACGGCACTCTGAAGCACCTGGCTTCTGTTCTGAGCCTCGACAATGACAGGCTTACGCCCGGGCTGTCTGATGAGGGTCCAAGGGTGGTTAACTTCGCCGATATACTGAAGTATGATTATATCCCCCTCGCTTCCACACTGAAGAAAGTGCTTGAGGTCTCAAGGGAAGCTTTCGGCGCACCCGTGGAGATTGAATTTGCCGTTGACATGACTAAAGACGCTGATGGAAGGGCTTCGTTTTACCTGCTTCAGGTCAAGCCGCTGGTCGGTAGCTCCGCAGAATACTCAATAGACCCTGAAAGCATCTCCGACGATGATGTGATCCTCATATCGGAGAAGAGCATGGGGAACGGACATATTGATGATATTACGGATATCATTTATATCGAGCCGGAGAAATTTGATAACCTGAGGACAACCGAGATGACAGAAGAGATTGAAGCCATAAACAGGAAGATGATGCTTGAAAATCGAAGGTACGTGCTTATAGGACCTGGCAGATGGGGCACAAAAGACAGGTTCCTGGGCATCCCGGTGGTATGGCCTCAGATTTCAAACGCCAGGGTCATTGTTGAAGTCGGACTGCCTAACTTCCGGGTTGATGCATCGCAGGGCTCACATTTCTTCCATAATGTCACGTCTATGAGAATTGGTTACCTGTCAGTCAACCAGGACTCAGGTGAGGGTAAGATAATGTGGGACAGGCTGAAGGATCAGAAAGTCATAAGCACGGGTAAATTCTTCAGGCATGTAAGGTTTGAGAAGCCTCTGGTAATACGGATGGATGGTAAATTGAGAATGGCTGTTATTTCAGTCAGTGGCTGACCGTTGCTGCCAGGGTTTCAACATCTTTACTGATCTTTTTTACAAGGCCCTGGAGAACATTTCCCGGGCCTGCCTCAACAAAGGTCACGGCGCCGTCAGAGATCATCCTTGTTATTGTCTGTGACCATCTGACTGGTGATGTCAGCTGTGCAACAAGATTTATCATTATCCTGTAAGGCTCGGTCTCGGGCATGGCTGTGACGTTCTGATAGACAGGACATACGGGCCTGGTGAAACGGGCGCCCCTGATGGCTTCCTCCAGCTCCTGGCGGGCCGGCTCCATGCACGGTGAATGAAATCCGCCGCTGACTGACAGGGGCAGAATTCTTTTGCCCCCTTTTTTCTTCAGCTCTTCCATGGCTTTGCTGACCCCCTCAACAGTGCCTGAGATAACAATTTGTCCGGGGCAATTGTAGTTTGCCGGTACAACAATCTCAGGCAATGAGCTGCACACTTCTTCAACTGTTGCATCGTCCATGCCAAGCACAGCCGCCATGGTCGACGGAGTGATGCTGCAGGCTTTCTGCATTGCCTCGGCCCTGCCGGCCACCAGTTTCAGTCCGTCTTCCATAGTGAGTGCTCCGGCAGCAACAAGAGCTGAAAACTCACCCAGTGAATGACCGGCGACCATCGCAGGGTCAAAGTCCTTGCCCATCACCCTCGTCAGTATAACGGAATGGATGAAGATGGCCGGCTGGGTCACCCTCGTTTGCCGGAGCTCTTCTTCCGTGCCGGCAAACATTATGTCAGTTATGCGAAAGCCAAGGATCTCGTTGGATTTTTCAAACATTTCACGGGCAGCCGGGAAGTTATCATATAAATCCTTTCCCATACCCGGGAACTGCGATCCCTGTCCGGGGAATATGAATGCTTTCATAGACTGGAAATAAATATGTTAAAACTTAATTATTTTCAGTGGAGCCTGCTTCCGATGAGGTGAATAAATTCTTCGCGGGTGTTCAGGTTTGAGAGAAAACATCCGGTGAAGGCAGATGTGGTCGTGACGGAGTTTTGCTTCTGAACACCGCGTATCTGCATGCACATATGCTGTGCCTCGATAACGACAGCCACCCCCAGGGGTTTCAGGTTATCCTGGATACAGTTCCGGATCTGTGTCGTCAGCCTCTCCTGCACCTGCAATCTTGCTGCATATGTCTCCACCACGCGGGCAATCTTGCTCAGACCGGTTATATATCCGTCAGGAATATATGCTACATGAGCCTTTCCGAAGAAGGGCAACATATGATGCTCGCACATTGAATAGATATCGATATCTTTTACAATCACCATCTGCCGGTATTCTTCCTTGAAAACAGCACTGCGGAGTATCTCTTCCGGATCCTGTTCATAACCCCGTGTCAGAAAGCTGAGAGCCTTTGCCACCCGCTCGGGGGTTTTTAACAATCCCTCCCTTTCGGGATCTTCTCCCAGTAGCTTCAGTATCCTGCTGTAATAGCCCGATATCTCTTTAATTACCTCGGGGTTCCATCGCTCGATCTTGTTGTAGCTGTCTGTCAGCTTTCCGCTGCCATCATTTATTTTTTCCATATTATCCAAAGTATTCGACAAAATTGTTTTCAGTTTCTTCCACTTTTACGCAATGAAGCTGTGCACCTTCAGCGGCGACTGCATCATGCAACTCATTCCAGATAGCTATTGCCAGGTTCTCAGTAGTGGCTACCTTGCCTGCCATGAAGTCTGTCTCGACATTCATGTTTTTATGATCTAGCTTTACGATCACCTTCTCATGGATGATCTCTCTCAGCCGGGTGGCATTCATGAAGTAACCCACACCGGGGTCAATTTCACCTCTGACAGTCACTTTAAGTACATAGTTATGTCCATGCCAGAGAGGATTGGAACATTTACCGTAGATCAGCAGATTTTCCTCATCACTGAGACCCGGCCGGAACATTCTGTGCGCGGAACTGAAACGTTCTCTTCTTATCAGGTAGATCATAGCCTCTGTGTTAATTGATTGATTGAAATGAGAGGTTTATTGTTCAAAAATAATATATTTATCAGTTTAAAGGCTAAAATACGATTTGGATAACAAAACGGAAGATATAATAATCGCGGTTGCTCATCCTTCTGAGGCTGAGGTTGTGGAGCAAGCCATGAGTGCCACCCAGTGCAGATATGAGTTGCTGGTCACAGGAGTTGGCGGAGCAGCGATGTCATGGGCCTTGCAGAAGAGATTCTCCTCAGGTGCTGTCCCGTCGCTGGTGATCAATCCGGGCATAGCCGGGAGCTATATCCCCTCCCTGACACCGGGTATGGTTGTTATACCTCACTCAGACTGCTTTGCTGATATGGGTCTGGATGATAACGGATCCTTCCTGTCAGTATTCAGCGCCAGCATGGCTGATCCGGACAGGTGGCCCTTCAGTGGAGGAAGAATACACTGCAGTGGCAAATGGTTTGACATACTGCGAAAAGAATTTCCGGTTGCGTCAGCGGCAACGGTGAACATGACCTCCGGGTCACAGCCCGTTATCGACCGTATCAGGAAAGCGTGGAATCCGGACATTGAAACGATGGAAGGGGCATGGTTCGCTTACGCCTGCTCGATCATGCATATTGAATGGCTGTCAGTAAGGGCGGTATCGAACATCGTTGAACCGCGAAACCTGAATAACTGGAAAATACCCCTCGCACTTGCGGAACTTGAAAAAGCGATGACCACAATACTGAAAATAATAAAGGCAGGATGAAACTTACTCTTGGTTTTTCGCCGTGCCCCAATGATACGTTCATATTTGAGGCTATGGCCCATGGAAGGGTTAATACGGAAGGCATTGACTTTGACTGGTTCCTTGCTGATGTTGAGGAACTGAATCACAGGGCTCTGGAAGGAAGTGTTGATGTGACCAAGATGAGCTTCCATGCCTATGCCCTGGCAGCAGCGAACTACCTCCTCCTTGATTCAGGAAGCGCCCTGGGACGGAATAACGGTCCAATTGTGATCAGCCGGCATAAGATGCACCCTGACGAGCTTAATGATGCACTCATTGCCATACCCGGGAGATATACCACCGCCAATCTTCTCTTCAGCATCTTCTGGCCCGGAGCATCGCGCAAGAGGGAGTACCTGTTTTCTGATATTCCCGAAGCTGTCCTCTCGGGTGAGGTCGACGCCGGCCTCATCATCCATGAGACAAGGTTCACTTACCAGGCACTGGGACTGCATAAGGTTGCAGATACGGGAGAGTACTGGGAGAAAATGACCGGGATGCCTGTCCCTCTGGGTGGTATTGTTGTGCAGCGCAGTGTCAATGAAGACATTGCTGCAAAAGTTAACAGATCAATCAGGCGAAGCATTGAATACGCCTACGCAAACCCCGCTGCCTCAGTTGATTTTATCCGGAAGAATGCCCGTGAGATTGATGATGCCGTGACAGCGGAACACATCAGCCTTTATGTAAATGAATTCAGCCTTTCACTGGGGCAGGAGGGAAAGGCAGCTATTGAGCGCCTTTACTCGGTAGCAAAGGAAAAAAAGGTCATTCAGGGCATGCCTGACAGGATATTTCTTCTGTGAACACCCTGTCTCTGAAGCCAATTTTGTATCTTTAGGCATTAATAACACTAAACTGATCAGGTTATGAAATTTGAACTTCCACCACTGAATTACAGCGCAGATGCACTTGCTCCGCAGCTGAGCCCTGAGACTATTGAGTATCATCACGGCAAGCATCACCTTGCCTATGTGAATAACCTCAATAACCTTGTATTGGGAACGCCGTACGAGGAGGCTTCACTTGAGACAATGATCAAAAAGGCTGAGGGAGGCATCTTCAACAATGCCGCCCAGATTTGGAATCATACGTTTTATTTTGCCACCTTCTCTCCGACCGGGAAGAGGGAGCCTCATGGGACTCTGGCCCGCGCCATAGAAGCTGAGTTCGGGTCTTTTGCCGGTTTTAAGGAAGCCTTCACCAAGGCCGCCACCTCACTCTTCGGCTCAGGCTGGGCATGGATGTGCATGAAACCTGACGGCAGACTTGCCATAACACAGGAACAGAACGCCGGCAACCCTATGCGCTCCGGCCTGGTACCACTGATGACTTGCGATGTATGGGAGCACGCCTACTATATCGACTACAGGAACAGGCGGCCCGATTATATTAAGAATTTCTGGGAACTGCTTGACTGGAACATCATTGGAGACCGGTATGACGAGGCTCTGAAAAGATAATTATTAAGTGTTGTTCCATTATGATTTTTGAAATACCCCGGGCGTAAACCCGGGGGTATTTTTATGTATCTTTGGCCAAAATTCTAAATATGAATCTCCGACAGCTAATAGAGAAAACGAGAACATACCGCAGGTTTGATGAGAAACATGAAATTGACACGGAGACTCTTGTCTCACTGGTTGACCTGGCACACCTTTCGGCTTCGGGCGCCAACCGTCAACCGCTGAAGTATATCCTCATCAATGATCCCAAACAGCGTCCCGCTGTTTATTCCTGTCTTGCATGGGCCGGCTACCTTACAACATGGGAAGGTCCTGACCCCGGCGAGAGACCAACGGCATATATAATAATCCTTGGCGATAAGGAAATATCTGATACGTTCGGAGTGGATCATGGAATAGCTGCACAGACCATCATGCTCGGAGCAACGGATGCAGGCCTTGGAGGATGTATTATTGCTTCGGTGAAGAAGGAAAAGCTGAGAACAGCACTGGAGATACCCAGGGAATACGAGATACTCCTTGTACTTGCTCTCGGAAAGCCGGTTGAAAAGGTGGTCCTCGAGACTATTAAAAATAACGATGTGAAATACTGGAGAGATGATGCACGCGTCCATCATGTTCCGAAAAGAACACTCGACGAGATCATCCTGCGCAAATAATGCCGGCAGGCTCGGTCTCACCTTTCTTTTTTTACTTGTCGTTTGTTCGCTGAAAGTGTCAGGCCAGCAGCCTGATCTGATACTGTTTAATGGCATTATCCTCGACGCTGACACCCGTGAACCACTGACGGGAGCGCAATACGTAATCAGAGACAAATCGGCGGGTGCTGCTGACACCAGGGGGATGGTCTCATTCTATGCACGCCCTCATGATACGGTAAGGTTCTCCTGCCTGGGATACAAGAATTTTCTGATGCCGGTGGGTGATACATTGCTTACAAATGAATATATCGCAGGCATTTATCTCAGTAAAGACACGCTGGTGATCCCTGCAGTTGTTATTATACCAAGGCTGAATAATATGAGGGCAGAGATCATGGCTGACCGGCCTGATGCAGACCAGGAGTTAATCAATGCAACAAATAATCTTAAAATATCTGCTTACCAGGGACTTACAGCCGCCACCAGGCTTGATGATCCTGCAGCCAACTATGAGGTCATAAGGCATTCGCAGGCTGTGGCAGCCGGTGAAAAAGGCGGCATCCCCTCGGGACAGATGCTCGTATTCAACCCATTGATCCTTCTGCCTGTTATCTATTTGCTTTCCACAGGGTTACCGGAAGTGCCTCCGGCTCCGGCTCCGTATATCTCTGCCAGAGAGCTGACCCGCCTAAGGGAGCTGCATGATTCCCTCATCTACAAAACTCCCCGGCATTAAAGTCTGAAAGTCTGAAAGTTATAAAGTCTGAAGTCTTTACTTACCGACTGTTATCCTTTATGAAATATAGCCTTAATAATGTGGCTTGCCATTTTCGGATTCTCCTTCAGCCTCCTGGTTGAATAGCCAAACCATTTCTTTCCGAAAGGCACATATACCCTCATTCCGTGACCTGCATCAACAATGCTCTGCCTCAGCTTCGGGGTCACACCATAAAGCATCTGGAACTCGTACATATTTTTGGGTACGTTATACTTCCTGATGAGTTCGTATGCACCATCAATAACAGGTTTGTCGTGAGTGGCAATGCCGACAAATATTTTGTTTCTGAACATGAACTCCAGATCTTCGAGATAATGCTGATTAATCTCTTCGTATTTTTTAAATGAGATAGCGGCTGGTTCCACATAGATGCCTTTGCATAACCTGTAGTTCGTGGGAATCTCAGAACTGTTCATATCAAGCATCTTCTCCAGGTCACCGAAAGTTCTCTTAAGATAAGCCTGCACCACCAGCCCGACGTTCTTCGGGTATTCGGCGTGTAGCCTTCGATATAGCTCTATTTCCATGTCGGTGCACGGAGAATCTTCCATATCTATCCTGCAGAAGCTGTTGTATGAAGCAGCCCTGGCAACTATTTCCCTCATGAGCTTAAAGCAAACCTCCTTATCGATCAGCAGGCCGAAGCTTGTCGGCTTAAGCGAAAAGTTACCATCAATGCCTCTCCGGTGCACCTCTTCGATCAGCTCCAGGTACTCCTTCTTGTTCTCTTCGGCCTCATCGAGCGTCTTGATGAATTCACCAAGCACATCAAGGGTTACTTTTATGCCTTTTGAGTTCAGGTCCTTTGATTCACGCATGGCATCCGCCATGGTTTCACCTGCAATATATGAACGTGAAAAGATCCATATGAACTTTTTCGGAAAATATGGAAGGATGGAAGCAATGAATTTGTTGAACATTTTTTCTTCTGGTTTTAAGTTTCCAAAGGTATAACTGAATAATCCTGCCATAAATGACGTTTATCATTAGTTGAAGCTCATTTATTACATTTTTCCGTTATTTCGAAAAATATTCAGTTAAAGTGCAACCATTTGAAGTCATAGTATGTCTTGATAATGTCCTCAGCTGATGATGAGCGACCAACATATCATTGAGGGTTGCATCAGGCATAACAGAAAGGCACAGCAGATGCTCTGGAAACAGTATTCAGGTTTTCTGCTCGCTGTCTGTCTGAGATATGCTTCTGACAGGCCTGAAGCTGAAGATATGCTGCAGGAAGCCTTCCTCAGGATTTTCTTTAATCTTGGGGAATACTCGGGAACAGGTTCTTTTAGAGGATGGATGAGAAAGGTGACGGTGAACACGGCAATCACATATTATCATAAAAATCTGCGTCATAAACATCAGATTGATATAGATGATTATGTGAGTATAGAGACCGGCACCAACGGGTTTGAAGAGGATTTTTACACGGCTGAGGATCTTTACAGGGTCCTTAATGAACTCTCGCCCGGTTATAGGATGGTGTTTAACCTTTATACAATTGAGGGTTATAAACATCATGAGATTGCCGAAATGCTTGGTATTGATGTAAACACCTCAAAATCACAATATAGCAGGGCCAGGGCCATACTCAGGAAAAAGCTTGAGGACCTGGCAAAGCTAAAAGGAAAATACACCTGAAAAGGGAATGACTGAAGAGGACAGAGATAATGACCTTGAGAACCTCTTCCGCAATAAGCTGGAAGAGAATGAGACGGTGGCAGACAGCGACCTCACGGGCCGTTTTATGCATCGCCTTGGCCGTAAGGAGTTCCTCAGGTTCAATCCTCGCCGTTTCAATATTTATTATTTTGCTGCAGCTGTTGCCGGATTGACGGTGGCAGGACTGATGCTTCTTACAACCCCGCGGGGAAATGACACCCTGCCGGAAAAACAGTCACCGGAGAACGACCAGACCGTAACGGTTGATAATACAGACATCATTACGGAACCTGAAATTGCGAACGAAATACTTAAGATGACAGTAACAGAAACTGTTTCAGGTACAGGGAAGGCTGAGCCTGTACCTGACAACGTCACCGGGAGGCAGAGCAGCATAATAACCCCGGCCGGGGCAGGAGAGAGCTATATTAAAGTCAGTAAGCCGGGTAAGGATGACGCCTCAGTAGCCCGGGTTAATTTACCGGAAGCTGTGATCAGCGCTTCCGTCACATCCGGATGTGTACCCCTTCATGTTAGTTTCCGGAATCGTGACGCGGCCACCGGTACCACAGAATGGAGTTTTGGCGATGGTGGTTTATCGCATGAAAGTAATCCTGATTATATATATGACCTTCCCGGAACTTATAGGGTCACCCTGGAACTCACTGATCCGGGAGGCCATAAGACTGTGGCAACAGAAGTAATAGAGGCATGGGACCGACCTTCTGTCTCATTTGAGATAAGACAAAATGATCCTTCGGACGAAACCGGCAAAGCCAGCTTTATAAACCTTTCAACGGGAGCCGTGCAGTACATGTGGGATTTTGGCGACGGAACCTTTTCAACCCTGTCAGACCCGTCATATAAGTATGAGCAGCCGGGCAATTATAATGTGACACTGGTGGCTTACTCTGAGAATGGATGTGCTGACTCACTGACAATTAATGACGCCTTTACCGGCAATGGCGCTTTTATTAAATTCCCCAACGCCTTTGTACCTAATGCAGGCGGGCCTACAGGAGGGTATTATAACCAGCGCACTGATGAAGAAAATCAGGTATTCCATCCGGTGACCTCAGGTGTCGCTTCTTACAACCTAAAAATCTACAACAAGTCTGGCATGCTTGTGTTTGAAAGTAGTGATATTGCATTGGGATGGGACGGATATTATAAAGGACAGATCTGCGCTTCCGGAGTCTATGTCTGGAAGGTGAGGGGCACATATCGAAACGGCCAGCCGGTCGTTATGGCAGGTGATGTCATCCTCTTAAATTACTGAAAGAAAGGAACTTGGTACGGGCATTGTTAATATCTTCTCCGTGAAACGGGCTGATTGTTGATATTATTAGATGTAACCTTCTTGAGGTTTAGCCGTATAATTAGCTACTTTGGTGTTAATAAAAAAGTAAACGGATTGTTAGTTAGAACTAAATATCTGAGCGGCCTGCTATTTTTGATATCTGTTTTTGCCAACGGTCAGGACCCTCAGTTCTCCCAGTTTTATGCAAATCAGCTCTACCTTTCTCCGTCATTTGCAGGCGCTACTGAAGATTATCGCGTTGCAATGAACTGGCGCGACCAGTGGCCTTCAATCCCTCACGTTTATCAGACCTACAGCTTCTCTTTCGATAAGGCAGTCCCCAATTTCAATTCAGGGATCGGCCTCCTTGCTACCTATGATGTGGCTGGATCAGGCGATCTCAGCACGACAAACATTGGTATTCTCTATTCATACGATATTCAGATTAATGACGAATGGCATATAAGACCTGGTGTCTGCTTTAAGTTCTATTACCTCGGACTTGACCTGAATAAGCTCGTATGGAACAGTCAGATAACCACCGGTGGCACACTTCCTCCAATTGTTCCTCCGCCGTTTGATAATGTGGCCGACATTGACTTTTCAACGTCCGCACTCGTTTATAACGATAAGATATGGGGAGGCTTCACCGTTGACCACCTCCTCAGGCCAAAAACATCCTTCTGGGGTGATGAGACTTCTGTACCGGTAAAGCTAGATTTCTATGGTGGCTTCCAGATAGTCAGTCGCGGACGGCTCAAAAAGAAACTGACAGAAGTGATGTCTGTGGCAGCCAACTTTGTTTACCAGGGTAAGTATTACCAGTCAGATATAGGTCTATATTATTATAATCACCCGCTGGTCTTTGGCGTGTGGTACAGGGGTATTCCATTCATAACTTCACAACCCGGTGACGCTATCATAGGAATGATCGGCATTAAAACCGACCAGCTCAACATTGGCTTTAGCTATGACCTTACAATTTCTAACCTGATAACCTCATCCGGAGGAGCTTACGAGGTGTCGCTTATTTATTCATTCACCGGGACTCAGATTAAGGCCGGACAGAAGATCCGCGCCATACCCTGCCCCGAGTTCTGATAATTATCGGCCTTCCTTTCCTTAGTCCGTACGGCATTCTCCTTTTTCATATTTAAAATTTATGTATGTTTGTGCAACAATTTGTTAAACCATAATCTGACTTCTGAAAATGAATAAATTATCTCTACTGAAAAACTCTCTTATAGCAGTAATCATTGCTGTCACAGGTGTTTTCATGCTTACGGGCTGCAATAATAACAAGGGAAAAACCGAGAATACCAAACTGGCTGCTGATAAGGGCATTGCTTTTGTCGAGCTTGACTCCGTCATCGCTCACTTTGACATGGCAATTGACAAAACCTCCGAACTCCAGGAAAAGACAAAGAATAAAGAGGCAGAACTGACAGCCAAGTCACAGGCATTTGACAGGGATGTCAAAGATTATCAGAATAAGGCACAGAAAGGCCTTATAACCAGGGCTACCGCTGCCGAGATAGAGCAGACCCTTGCCCAGCAGCAACAAAATCTTCTCGCCCTGCGTGATGAGATGGCCGGTAACCTTAATGAGGAAAGCGTCGTGGCTCAGAGACAGGTACTTGAATATATCAACCAGTACCTGGCTGAATTCAACGTCAACCATAATTATCAGTATATCCTTGCGAAACAGTTCCCCGGTCCGATCCTCTTCAGTGACTCATCACTTGATATCACTGCTGCGGTTATAACAGGACTGAATGCCAAATACAGCTCTGAAAAGAAGAAATAATAAATCAGTGTTTTGAACTCTCCGGAGCCTGCTTTACGGCAGGCTTTGGTATTTTTGATACCTTCCGGTCACGCCTTATTTTACGCTCCTGCTCCGGGGTGACGATGATGAACAGGTCTTCATCAGACCTCTTCATAAGATAATGTTCCCGGGCATACTTCTCAAGGTTTTCGTTGCTGGTCCTGAGTTCGTTCAGCTTTCTGCGGTCTTCCTCAATGCGGCCCATGTAATACTCCTTCTCTCTCAGGAGTTTGTTACGCGCATGTGTCTCGCGGACACGCGAAATTATATTATTGGGGTCAAGCAAAATGATCCAGAGAAGAAAGACAAGCAGGGTAAGAACATACCTGTTCTTCATCCATGCCGGCATTTTTCCGACTATGTTTTTATAACTGAACCGGTGCCAGAAATCGGGCTTCAAATCTTTCTCACTTAAATTTTAATTTACACATCAACCCCCGCTCATCAGGTAGATCACCTGCACATTATCACCATCTCTGATAACCTCGTCATCATAGCTGTCACGACTGATAAGCCGCCCGTTAATCTTTACTATCCGGAGCCTGAAAGTATATTTTTTCAGCTCAAGCAGCCTGGCCACAGTAATGCTTTCGCCCTCAGTCGCCAGCGGTTCATTGTTAAGTGTGATGTTCATACCTGCACTGCTGCTCCCATAATTTTCGAAAGGCAAATATACTGACAAAGTAGCGGAATATGCGATTTGCGATTTGCGATTTTCGATTTTGCTGAATTTACACCGTTTCGTGACCTTTCAACCTTTCAACCTTTCAACCCTCGACTTTCAACAACTTCAGACCTTCGACCTTCAGACCTGACCATCCGACATGCAATCTGATGCATATTGATTATTATCATTAGTTTACTGATCTTTATACTCTTAATTTGTTATAAGCACTTGAAAATATTAACTGAAGGAACAATATGAATATCAGCGAGATCAGGTCAAAGCACAAACTTCTGAAAAGATGGGACTATACCTGGATCCCACTTTCAAAAGGTTACACTGACAAGACGCTCTATGTCAACGTAGGCACCCTTGAGATTAAAGAAAAAGATGTGCCCCCCGTGATGAAGGAGAAATTCATTGGTGGAAAAGGTTACGGACTGCGTTACCTGTGGGATGCAACCACTCCTCAGACAAAATGGAATGATCCTGAGAACGAAATAGTCATCTCCTCAGGTCCGATTGGCGGCATTACCCAGTATTCGGGCACCGGCAAGTCGCTGGTTGTTACTGTATCCCCGCAGACTGACTCCGTCATGGACAGCAACGTTGGAGGCTTCTTCGGACCTTTCCTGAAATTCTCCGGTTTTGATGCTCTTGAGCTGCAGGGCAAATCGAAGGAGGATGTCATCGTCTTCATCAATGGCGTTGACCACTATATAGAAATCTTTGAGGCTCCCGCCGAAGCCATGGACAGCCATGTCCTGGCTGAACAGCTCACCGAAATGTTTGCCAACGACGATTCTGATAAGAAGAATATCGGGGTGGTCTCTTCAGGATCAGCTGCCGACCACTCGCTGATAGGAATGCTGAACTTCAGCTTCTATGATCACAAGCGCAAAAAAGTAAGGCTGAAGCAGGCCGGCCGTGGGGGAATAGGCACTGTCTTCCGCGATAAGAAGATCAAGGCCCTGGTCTGCAAGATCCCAGGCGTGAAAGGTAACCTTAATAACGTGGTTGACCTTGAGGTTATTCAGGAACGCGGCCGCCGCTTCAACAGGGAGATGCGCGAGCTTGACTCAAAACAGTGTCGCATGCGTAGTGTTGGAACCGCTCACCTCATGGAGGTGATGGACGACCATGACCTCCTTCCTACACATAACTATAAGTTCGGCTCACATAAAGATTCCCCTAAGATCAATTCATCAGTCTGGACTTCCTTCTTCACACAGAACATACCTGACGGCTGCTGGATAGGGTGTAACATGGCGTGCGCCAAGGCTGTGGATGACTTTGTGCTGAGCACAGGCCCCTACAAGGGGCAGTCTGTCATGGTTGACGGACCTGAATATGAGAATGCTGCCGGATTAGGTTCCAACGGCGGCTTCTTCGATCCGCGTTATATTATCGAAGCCAACTTCTACTGTGACACATACGGTATCTGCACCATCACCTGGGGTACAAGTGTCGCCTTTATCATGGAGTGCTGGGAAAAGGGTATACTGAATAAGGAACGTACCGGCGGACTTGTGTTCACATGGGGAAACATACCGGATGCCCTTGAACTGCTGCACCAGGTGTCACGAGGCGAAGGCTTCGGCCTGATAGCCGGACAGGGCATACGTCGCATGAAGAAGATATTTGCCGAAAAAGGCTGGGGCGATCCTGCCTTGATGCAGGATATCGGCATGGAGAACAAAGGTCTTGAATATTCACAGTACATGTCGAAAGAATCACTGGCACAGCAGGGAGGATACGCACTCACCAATAAAGGACCGCAGCATGACGAAGCCTGGCTCATTTTCATGGATATGGTTAACAACCATATTCCCACCTTCGAGAATAAGGCTGACGCGCTGCACTATTTCCCGATGTTCCGTACATGGTTCGGTCTTGTTGGTCTCTGCAAGCTGCCCTGGAACGACGTCGAGCCGGAGAACAATGCTCAGACAGATGAACCTGCCAAAGTGCCCGAACATGTAGATAACTACGTGACTATCTATAAGGCTGTCACCGGCAGGCCTTTCGATAATAAAAGGCTGATAGAAGATTCTGAGCGCGTTTATAATTTCCAGAGAGTATTCAACATCCGTCGTGGCTACGGCAGGCGCAAGGATGACGATCAGCCCTATCGTGCCTGCGGTCCGGTGACCGTTGAGGAGTATGAGTCCAGGGCAGAGAGGTATGATAAACAGCTGAAGGAGAAGATTGGATTCGATCCTTCAGGTAAGAGCACTGCCGAGAAGGTCAGTGTTCTCCGTACCTACCGGGAGAAACAGTACGACCTTCTCCGCGATGCCGTCTATAAGCGCCGGGGCTGGAACAGCAACGGCATCCCTACCATCGCCCACCTTCAGAAGATCGGCATGGATTTTCCGGAGGTAATTGACGTCGTACGCGAACTTCAATAAAAAATATCGCTATGAAAAAAATTTTCGCTCTTATCCAAATGATTATCATGGCAGGAGGCATATCTCTTTTCTCCCAGCAGCCGGACAAGGTGGCACTTGCTGAAGGGAAAAACTTCATCCCTACTAAAACCTATACTGCAGATGATGATGCACGTATACTTGAATTATTCAAAGACCTCCGTGTGGCTGATGTGTCAGACGGCATGGATATGGTTGGACTGCCGGGCACAGGACTGGTTGATCCTGCCATCCATCCCGACTGGGTGGACCTGAAAGACTTTTCACATGTGATCAGGGGGATAGCCATCACAGTGAGGTACGTACCTACCCAGAAGCCGGCACAACCGGCTTATGGTGAAGATTTTGCAACTTGGGAAGGCAACTTTTACAATGCCTACTCCACAGAGGCGTTCACCGATATTATCCAGAAAGGGAAGCGTTATTGTCATTGATGATGTCGAGGACCGTGATATCGGTTCTATAGGCTCAAACAACATATTAAACTGGTACAGACTGGGCGCTGTTGGAGTGGTGACCGATGCCGGAGCACGCGATACCGACGAGATAGGTCTCGAGAGGGTGCCGCTCTACCTCAGGCAGAAGGGTCGTGGAATCCGTCCCGGACGCAACGAGATTGAATCGGTAAACAGACCCATCACGATAGGAGGAGTACTGGTTTGTCCTGGTGATGTCGTGGTTGCTGACGGTGACGGAGTGGTCGTTGTGCCACGAGCAGTGGCAGAGCAGGTAGCAAAATTTGCTGCCGAAATCCTGATCAAGGACAAAACCGGCAGGAGAGGCCTGTACGAAAGCCTCGGACGGACGCTGGATAAGACAGTGAAATAAAGCAATATGAAAACCAATCGTCTTTTATTACTAATCATTTCCACACTGCTTATTGCTCCTGCCCTCAGATCACAGGAGACCCATCCTGAGGTCAAAACCCTTGTTCCCGGATCGCACGCCCCTGACTTCAGCCTGCCGGGAGTGGATGGCAAAACATATACCCTTAAGAGCTTTGAGAAGGCGAAAGTGCTTGTCATCATCTTCAGCTGCAATCATTGTCCCACCGCCCAGGCTTATGAGGATCGCATAATAGCCATAGCAAACGACTACCGGCCAAAAGGTGTTGAGGTCGTAATGATATCGCCTAACTCTGTCGATGCACTGAATTATTCTGAGCTCGGATATTCAGACATGGGCGACAGCTTTGAGGAGATGAAACTGAGGGCTGCGGAAAAGGCATTTCCTTTTCCTTATCTGTATGACGGCGATGAGCAGAAGACAGCCCTCGCTTACGGTCCTGTAGCAACACCACACTGTTTCGTCCTTGACGGTGACCGCATCATTCGTTATGCAGGCCGTATCGACGGGTCAGAGAAACCCGGCACCGGCAGGGGAGAGGATCTGAGGAAAGCTGTTGATGAAGTCCTGTCAGGACAACCAGTTACAACTCCTGTCACAAAAGTGTTCGGCTGTTCCGTCAAATGGTCGTGGAAGAATGAATATACAAAGAAGCTCTATAAGGAATGGGCAGAGTTGCCGGTCACGATTGAGGAGATTGGTCCGGAGGGTATCAGGGAGCTTATTAAGAACAATAGTGACAAGGTCAGACTGATAAATATATGGGCCTCGTGGTGCGGGCCGTGCGTCGCTGAAATGCCTGACCTGGTGATCATTGACAGGATGTACAGGGGACGGCCGTTTGAATTTATCACGATCAGTGCCGACAAGAGTGAAAGGAAGTCCGAGGCCCTGCGCATACTTAAGGAAAATCAGGCTTCAAACAGGAATTACATCTTCAGCAGAGACAATGTCTATGAACTCATCGAGGCCGTTGATCCTGAATGGCAGGGTGCCCTCCCATATACAATGCTTATCGAGCCCGGAGGCAAAATACTCTACAGGAAGCAGGATACCATCGATCCTCTTCAGATGAAAAAATTAATTGTAGGAAGTAAATATCTGGGAAGATACTACTAGTCCGGATCAAGCAGTTTTCAGTCCGCAGTCCACAGTCCTCAATCCTCAGTCGGCTGCCTTCAGACCTCAGACCCTCAGACTCTTAGACCTCATACCAGTCATCTCAGCAACGCGGCTGCGCACCACAACACCGGTGCCTGGCCGTGAAGATCTCCGGTGATACGCTTACGGTTCATGTAGTGATCGCGGCTGTTGCTTGTGCCCGTTCCTTCACACACATCCCTGAGATTGTCGTCGTCATCGATGTATGTTATCAATGAGAGCCATGCTTTACGCGCTGCGCTGCCGTAGATCTTTTTGTCAAGCCATCCCTCTTTCACTCCTGTAACCATTGCATAGGTGAACATTGCAGTTGATGATGTCTCTTTCCAGAAGCCCTGGTCATCGATCACCTGCCTCCACATGCCGTCATCAGCCTGGTACTTAAGCAGTGCCGCCATCATCTTCCTGTAGCCTTCCATTATGCGCGGCCTGTCGGGATTATCAGCTGGCATGGAACGTAATATCTCAGCCATGCCTGCTGCCATCCATCCGTTGCCGCGGCCCCAGCAGAAATGCGCATTGGGTGAGTGATAAAAGAGACCATTTTCGAGCTGGAGGCTGTCGAGATACAGCACCATCTCCCGCGCTGCACGGTCGATGTACTTTTTGTCACCCGTGGCCCGGTAAGCCTGGGCCTGCACCGCTGTTATCATAAACATATCGTCAATCCACAACCTCGTCTGCCAGGTGTAGCCTCTGTTCTGCCAGGCCTTTTCATCGTCCCTGGCAGTCTCCGGGGCACTCCATTGCGTATCTGCATAGAGCAACCCCAGGTCGAGGTATTTATTCTCCCTGGTCTGAAGGAAAATCTCAAGAGGAACAGACCCGAAGACGTTGTTGTCAACATGGTTGAAAAGTGGTAAAAGCGCCTTTTCGGAGTCGAAGAGCGGTTCAAACCTTTGCTTCAGACGGGAAAGAAGATCAGCATTTTCCGTTACTGCCGGCAAACCATAAGCCTCCCAGCCAGGTGCATGATTCAGGGTATGTTATCTGCGTCGGGGTGACTTCATACTGGAGATAACCATATCTTGAGCGGGGAGTATTCAGAAACTTTTCTGCAATGCGGTTCCCTATCTCCTGCGGGGATGATCCGACAGGCCATTGCTTCAGATCATCGCTCTCTGTCACGGTGAATGTGAGCCTTGTCACCACTCCATCCATAGAAGTGCATACCAGCGAGTTGCCGCCTGAAGGCAGGATCTGGTTGATAAGGCATGATGAGATCCTGTGTTCCCATAGCAACCTGCCGTCCTCCCTGGCAACAGCGTAAATGAATCCCTTATCGGTCGGAACAAAAATCACCCCGTCCTTCTCTGTTATAACGCCCGGAGCAATGTCATAGCCGATGGAGACATTCGCAGTTGCTTTAATTACTCCTTCCTGGCTGTCGGTCCTTACCCAAATGATCTTCCCGTCCATCGTCTTTGCATAAACAAGGGTGCTGTCAGCAGAGATACCCATCGACTCCCTGACACTGCTCCCTCCGAGGTCTGAATGCCAGATCAAATTGCCTGTCAGCGCGTCGATGCATGCCATCTTCCTGTCCGGTGCCACAACAAATACCCTGTCATTCACTGCAACAGGCACACAGGCAGCAGGTGAGAGCATACGGTTGGTGTAACCCGTTGACCAGTCCCACTTTATCTTACCTGTCTCAGTATCAAGAGCATACAAATGATTGTCCCATGTGCCAAAGATGAGCATACCCTTATAGACGAGAGGTATGGTCTCCACAAACCCGTCAATCTGATCGTTGCTCCATATGACGGAGCCGTTGGTCAGGTTGAGAGCATAACATCTGCCATACGATCCGGAGATGAATACCTTATCACCGTGAATCACGGGAGATGCAACCATTGGCTGCTTTGAATCGAAGCTCCATATCTTTTTTCCTGATCTTAGCTTCAGCGCATACACCTTGCCGTCGGTGGCAGCAACGATCACTATCTTGCTTACGGCTGAGGGAGTGCTGTATATCTTTGCTCCTGTGGCAAAATGCCATCTCTGAAGTCCGGTTTCCAGGTCCAGAGCCTTGATATAACCGTCTGTGCCTGTTGTTATAAGAAGCCTTCCTGCAATTACTGACCCTGAGCCTATGTCACTCTTCTCCTGCACTCTCCATAACTCCTTTACTTCGGGGTATTTCCTGTTCACAGAGAAATCGGGACGGGGATAGGTGGTTGTATCATTGCTGTAATCATGCCTGGCAATCTTCATCGAAGTCCATGATGGCAGCGTCGTTACCCCGGGCATTCTCACTGCTGCTGTAAGCATAGTATCACCGTAGAAGCGGATGATGTTATACCCTCCAACCGTATCTTTGGCATGAAGGTTCGAGCGAGCCATCAGAGCCGGTATCCCTTCAAAGTCCAGCACTCTGTTTGAGTGGCCATGGCCACACAGGGCTAACCGTACGTCAGTTCTTTTCAGCCTGTCAATAAGCTCGTACCAGTTATTGAGGCCATTGTCAAGAGGATAATGATTGATGGAGATGATTTTCATCTTGCTGTTCTGTGGCACGCTAAGCAAAGAATCCAGCCATACGATATTCTCTCGTGGCACCTGTCCGGGACCCATGCGCATATTGGGACCGGAGTTGGTTCCAATGAAAAGATACCCGTTGTGGCGGTATGCAAAGGTCTCTGCTCCGAAGATACTGCGGAAACTGTTGCCTCCGCTCTCCGACCATTTGGTGTCATGGTTACCGGGAATGATATACCATGGTTTGTTCAATCCGTCAAGGATCTTTTTTGCCAGCAGCAGCTCCTTATCAGAGCCGAACTCGGTCACATCGCCGGATATTATCACAAAAGCCAGCGAGTCATCCGCATTGATGTCATTTACTGTACGTACGAGATCCTCATCAGCATCCTCACTGCCGATGTGTGTGTCTGACACCAGAGCAAACTGAAAATTACCGGTAAGCTGTTGAGCTGCTGCAGGAATTATACAAATGACCAGGATCAGGGCAAGAAGCTGCTTTTTCATAATGAATTATCTTTTCAATTAGCAATATACTAATGAGAAAAGGAATATCGAACAGGGATTAACGATTTTTAATCTCTTATACAGGGAGCTCAGCAGCTCAGCGAAGTCTATCTTCGGGAATTTTGTAACTTGCATCCAAACCATACTGCCATGATACTATCTGCATGCGGACTGAAATGTGATGAATGCGAGTTTTTCAACAAAACCTGCACCGGGTGCCATATGGTCAAAGGCTCCACTTTCTGGGCTGTTGACATGATGCCGTCGAAGGTCTGTCCTTTGTATGACTGCTCAGTCAATCGGAAGGGTCTTAAGGACTGCGGTCAGTGTGCCGAGCTGCCATGTGCCACCTTCCGGCAGATGAAAGACCCGAAAACCAGCGATGAAGAGCATCAGAGGCAATTGGGCGTAAGAGTTGCGCTGCTGAGGTCAGAGGTCTGAGGTCTGAAAGTCCAAAGTCTATAAAGTCTATAAAGTTAAAACAGACCAGACACTTTCTATTGCCTGTTTTTTTATTTTTACATGTCACAGGAATTTCTTAACTTTTAGGAAGATACCTGAAGTTAAGTATGAAAACTCCTGAAAGAATAGTAATCTCAGGGTTGGTGCAAAATATACTCTGATACTCAGGCCTGGTGACTGACGTAGCTGGTGTCGTTTTTAGTGGACAGTCATTCAGGCTTTGTGCCATGGATTGATCATGCTTTTCCTGCCCGGCGCACTTTCATCGTCATTTCCCGGGTCGGCATATTTTACGGGGTAACAAATAAATAATTGATGTAAATTTGAAGTATCAAACATGCTCTTTTGTGAACATTAAAACTGGAAGTGATGAAAAAGTCAGAAGCAAAAACAAGCAGCAGGGCAACGAAAACCCCTAAGACTGTCAGAACGGCAAAGGGGAGCACTGCAACAAAAGTTACAGCAGTGAGGAGCGGAAAAGTTTCCGCTAAAAAGACTGAACCGACAGACGAAGAGATAAGCAGGAAAGCGTATGAATTATACAACCAGCGTATCAGTCGCGGCGAATATGGCACTCCGGCAGACGACTGGCACAGGGCATCAGAAATCCTGAGAAAGTCCTGAAGTGTTTACTTTTCTCTCTCACCTTTCAGGCTCCTCATATAACCTTAGCCTGTTCTTCAGGAGAGTGATCTCATGCTGCATTTCGTCCATGCGTTTCAGGAGATTGATTACCGCATCAATGCCCTCAGGGTTAATGTCCAGGTCATAATAAAGGCGGACGATCCTTTCGAGATCGTACAGGTGGCTTTCCTGAATATATGGCGTTTCTTCCACGGTTTCAATCTCAATCAGACCTGTCTCCTCAAGAGAATCGATGAATGACATTTCAATATGATGACATTCACAGAACTCAACAACTGATATCATATTTTCGTTATCCATCGCCGTTAATTTTGAGATTTGGACAGTTCAGAAAACAATTCTCTCTGTTTTGCGGAAAGGTTAACAGGGATCTTAACCATAAAGGTTATGTACAGATCTCCGTATTCTCCCTTACTCTTATAGACTGGAAATCCTTTTCCCTTTAGTTTAACTTTGGTGCCGTTTTGTGTTTCCGGCCTGATCTTCAGCTTCACTTTCCCGTTCAGCGTACTGACAGTTATTTCTCCGCCAAGTACCGCAGTGTAAAGATCAAGGTCAACCGTAGTATAGAGATTATTTCCGGAGCGCCTGAAGTCCGGATGACCGGCTATCCTGAATGTAATATACAGGTCACCGTTTGGCCCTCCGTTCTTACCCTTCCCTCCGTGTCCTGCAATCTTGATTGTCTGATCGTTCTCAATCCCTGCTGGTATTGTGATCCTTATTTTTTCACCGTTCACTGTCAGGGTCTGCTGATGTGTTTCACAGGCATCCATAAGGTCAAGATGCAGCTCTGCGGTATAGTCTTCACCCCTGTATTTTACCTGTCTGCTTCTGCCTGTTCTTCCCAGGTTGCCGAACAATGACTCAAAGAAATCAGAAAACTCCCCATCGCCCTGGCTCCATGTGAAAGTCTGTCCGTCGGGACCTGAAGGCTGCTCCTGGTACTGACCTGCATTTTTAAACTCTTCAGCATGTTTCCAGTTTTCACCGTACTGATCGTATTTCTTTCTCTTTTCGGCATTGCTCAGTACCTCATTTGCTTCGTTGATCTCCTGGAATTTCCGCTTTGCATCTTTATCATTCGGATTCAGATCAGGATGCAGTTTCCTTGCCATCTTCCGGTAGGCGCTTTTAATCTCATTTTCCGTCGCATTCTTGCCAACGCCCAAAACCTTGTAGTAATCAATAAACATCGCAAAAATATTTCCCTAAAGTTAAGAAAATCTCTACGCTCTACTTTCTATTCTCTTACTGTCTGGATTAAGTTACGGTTCTGACTTCTGTTGTTCTATTGTTCTATTGTTCTGTTGTTCTATTGTTCATTTCCCCTCATTCATCCTGAAAATGGCATACGAGACACCTTTCATATTTAATGTCACCACGTTGTCCTTTACCGATGCCACTCCTTCTCCTGCGATTAACTTAGGTTTTTTTGGTTTGTAGTTTAAAGCAAATGTTGCTGTCTCATCCCTGCCGGCAGGATTAACCACCACAAGGAGCCTCTCCTTTCCATTCGCCCTGATATACACAAAAGGATATTTCTCCTTTTCGGCATACACCGGTACAAACTCAGCATAAGCAGCCAAGGCAGGCTCTGTATTGCGTATCGTTATAAGTTCCTTCACCCTGTTCAGTAATGAAGCGGGATCCTGCTCCATGGCAGCCACATCAGGTGCGTCATCCGATCCGTCGACAGCCCTGTACAACTTGTCCGGATCAGCGGAAGAGAATCCTTTGTTGGCCGAATTGTTCCACTGCATCGGCGTGCGATCACCAGCACGACCCATATAACTGCCCTCAGTGTAAGGAAGGTTATACAGCTGCTTCATCCCTATCTCATCACCGTAATAAATAAAAGGAGTCCCCGGCATCGTAAGCATGAATGCAAAAATGACCTTCATATCCTGGTCGGTCCTGCCATGATTCTTTATCCTTTCGAGATCGTGGTTACCGACAGGCACCGAGATATAACCCAGGTCCCTGCTGTCCTTATACTGATCCATGTAAACCTCCAGGAAGTGCGTAATGTCTCCTTTCCCTTCAGCATCGAAAAAGCTGTGTCCGTTGTTGCTTTGATTGCGGAAATGTTCTTTCTGGAACAGGTCATCATAGCCGCTGAACCAATGAAAGAAATCAGCGTTAAAGCCACCTCTTACGGCATCCTTGGGATATGACCATTCGGCTATCATGAAAGTACCCGGGAACTCCCTGTCGAGGAATTCACGTACTGACTTCCAGTATTTACTGGTCTCTGATCCGTCATCATTCTTCACGAGGGAGCCTGCCATATCGGCTCTGAATCCGTCGCATCCCAGGTCAAGCCAGAAACGCATCACATTTTGCATCTCTGCCTTCATTGCCATGACATCAGGGTGATCAACAGGTAGCTGCCATGGCTGCTGCGGGTCGGGATGTGCATAACCATAATTGAGTGCAGGCTGATGCCAGAAGAAGTTATTCATGAACATACCGTCGCGTTCACAGTATCCCTGGATGAAGTTAGATCGGTATTTATCCATACCGGGGAACCACGTCGATCCGGTCCATACATACCAGTTGGTATATTTATTCGTTTTCGGATCGCATGATGCTTTGAACCAGGGATGATCAATACTTGTATAGCTGGGGACATAATCTATGAGGATATGCATCCCTCTCTTATGGACCTCGTCGAACAGCCTCCTGGCATCATCATTGGTTCCGTAGCGTGGCGCGACTTTGTAAAAGTCGGACACATCGTAACCTGCATCACGGAATGGCGATTCATAAAATGGATTCAGCCATATTGCGCTGACACCCAGGCTCTTCACGTAATCCAGCTTTTCTATGATACCCTGCAGGTCGCCGACGCCGTCTCCGTTGGAGTCGTAAAATGTCTGAGGGTAGATCTGGTAGAACACCGCGTTGTCAGTCCACCCTGGCCCGGCAGGCCGGACTGCATTTCCGGTGACCGTCACCGGAAATGCAGTAGAAGTATCACCCTGTGCGTTAATATTAATGATTCCTGACATTAAGGTTACCGTTAATGTCAGGACCATTGATATATGTTTTCTCACAACAGCTTATTTGATGATTCAGACCTTTTTCTTGTCTTCTTCCTTTTTGATATTCATTGTCAGGGCTGTCATGCCTGCCAGTCCGCCAAGCTGCATCGTCTCGAGAGCTGTGCTCGGAACGATAACTATCGTGGAGTTGGTCTTCAGTCCCTCGTAAAGCATATTCATAGCCCTCAGGTGAAGGGCAACAGGATCGTCATGATAAGTCTTGGCAGCCTCTCCGAACTTTTCTGCCACCTGCCGTTCAGAATCACCCAGGATCACCCTTGCCTGGCGCTCTCTCTCGGCCTGGGCCTGCATCGACATTGCATCCTGCAGGGCTGAAGGGATATTGACATCCTTGACTTCCACCGAGATTACATTAACGCCCCAGGGTTCGGTGCGCTCATCAATTATCTTCTGAAGGATGGCACTCATTTTGTCCCGGCCCTCCAGCATCTCTGAAAGCATTGTCTTGCCGATGACATCACGCAGGGCTGTCTGTGAGGCCCAGTTGATTGCGCTTTTGTAATCGGCTATTTCAAGGGCTGCTTTCTTGGCGTCAATAACTTTCCAGAACAGCACTGCATCCACATCAACAGGTACAGTATCCTTTGTAAGAGTCTTTTCCGCTGTAAAAGTTGTGTTTATTACCCTCAGGTCAATCCAGTAGGCCACTGTATCAACTATCGGTATAATGAAAAACAGTCCCGGTCCCTTGAGTGCCTGGAACTTTCCCAAACGCAGCACCACTGCTTTCTCCCACTGATCGGCAATCTTTATTGCGCCTGATACTATAAGGGCCACCGCGAAAGTGAACACTCCGATCCATAGCGCTCCTGTCACGTTCTGTGCATGATAATTCATATATGCAAAGATTCCGCCAATGACAATGATGATAAAAAAGATCAATCCTGAAAAGGAACTTCTTGTTTTCATAATAATAACCTCCGATTATAAGTTTTAAGTACGATTTCTTCTGTTTCTGTTGGACCAGGTTGATGAGCGGTATTTTTCCCTGCTTAGGTACATCAAATTTAAAAAAAATCCTGTATTAAGTCAAGTGCAAGAAAAATGGGTCTACCTGCCCTAATCCGCCTTGACAATCCTGGTGACATACAATGGTGCCTGATTTATCCTGATCTGGCAGATATACAAGCCATTTCTCACACCTGACAAGTCTATGCCGACATGCTGCCCTCCGGGCCCCAGGATCTCATCCGTAAGGGTCTTCACATGTTTGCCTGTGACATCAAATAACCAAATCTCACATCTGCCGCCCCTGACGAGGGTGAACTGAAGAAATCCTCTGTCACTTATCGGATTGGGATAGCAGATGACCTCTCCGGGAGCCTTCAGGTCAGATACTCCGGTAAGTCCTGTCTCAAAGCAGCCCAGGTCAGGAGCAGTACCCATGAAAGGCAGTCCTACATTCACGCCGCCATCGATAAGATCGCTTCCCGTCGCCAGGTGCAGGTAATCAATATCAGGAAGGCTGCCGTCAGCCTTCCGGGGGCCATAGGCAGCAGCAGCGTCTGTGCTTCTGAAGTCATCGGTTGTGACCACAAAAGGTGGAAGCCAGCTGTTTTTCTCCTGTATGGCAAAAGAGCCAATCTCCACCTTCGTCCCCAGCTCGGCACAGTTTTTAACCACAAGTTCTTTCCCCGTTGCCAGTACCTGTGTTATCCTGTAGTCGGCCACGAGATTGTTATGTCCGGTACAATTGTATAAGATCATCGATCCCTTGTTGTTGTTCTGGTCAAATCCCTTGGCCTTGTTTTTAAAGGCGAGGCAGTTCTTAAGGGTAAAATTATGCATCAGGGTCTTGTCATCGCTTCCGCCCATCTTAAAACCGTTGCCGTTGGCCTGAGCGCCGGGATCTGTGCCGTCTTCCAGGTAACCGTTTTCAAAAGACCAGCAGTTCTCCAATGTTGTGCTGACGTCATCTGCTCCCCTCAGGTACCCGTCCCATCCGTCGTCACAGTTCTTCCAGGCCCTGCATCCATAGAAATAATTACCGCTTCCCACGGTCAGTTTAGGTGAGAAGCCATCAGCGTCGCCGTAATCAGTGGGGTCTGCGTTAAAATATGAATCGCAGTTGAGGACTCTGTTGTTCGAGGCTCCGCTGTCGAGCTGGAGACCGCTGTCGCGGTTCCTGTAAAAAGCGCAGTTTTCGATAGTGTTATAGCTTCCACCTTCTATTCTCATGCCGTTATCGCCGGCGCCTGTAATGTCTATGCCGAGAAAATGCCAGTAGCTTCCTGTCAGGTTAATGCCCCTGTTGCTGCCTCCCAAAACCTGTCCTGAGAAGTTGAGAATGGGCCTTTCACCGGGATATCCGGCCAGGGTAATTACAGAGTTTTCTGCTCCGCTTTTTGTTATCACGATGGCCGCTGTCAGGTTATATGTCCCGCCTCTGACATATATCGTCTGTCCGGGCTGAACCCTGCTCACCGCTTTTTCAATGGTAAGAAAAGGGCTTCCGATGGTACCGATGTTACTGTCAGAACCGTTCAGGGCTACATAATAAGGTTGAGTGAATGCATTGCCGGATATGCCATAGAATGATATCAGCATTACAATAAACGGATATACTAAACTCCTCTTCATTTGATAATCCTCCGGCGCAGGTCCGGGTTTCTGGTCAGAATCCTTAAAGATTATTTATTTAGTAAACCACATTACACGAAATCCCTGATCTTCTGCAGCCCTCAGCAATCTCCCTGCCGGCCTGCCGGAAATAATCATCACCCAGTTTATCCTCCATCCTGTTTTTCCTGTAGATCCAGTCGGCATGATGGTAATTCATGCGGTCGATGATGATATGGTCAACCTTGCCATCCAACGCTGCAACCAGAGCTTCAGCTCCGGGAAGCAACGGGGCTATCATTGCATATGTTCTGATGCCTGACCGGTGCAATTCGGCCAGCGTGTCAAGCCGTTCCTTTACAGAAGTGGCATATGGTTCAAAAAGCATCCTGATCTTATCGTCTGCCGTGGTGACTGACATACCTGCTTCCAGATCCTTTGCTCCTTTAAGAATATCCAGATCCCTTAACACCAGCGGGGAGCGTGTCTGTATTGTCACAGGCCAGCCGTTACTTGCCAGTATCTCCAGGCATTGCCTCGTCAGCTCATATTTAGCCTCCAGGGGCTGGTAAGGATCAGATAAGCCGCTTACCCATACTCTGCCTCGTTTTTTCTTTTTTATCTCAGCCTTTAACAGCTCGGCAGCATTTATTTTTACATCCACAAACAGTCCCCACGGCTCAAGATGGCCGCTGAATTTCTTAATATAGCGGGCATAGCAATACGAACAGCCATGCTGGCATCCCACATAAGGATTTATAACATAGTCATAAATCTTTGATGCAGAAAGGATTGTCTTCGACTGTATCTCTTTTACATTCATTGCTTTGTCAATGAGCTAAAGTTAATAATAAAACCTTTCGCTGCGCCTGGTGCCAGGGTCGGAAGTCCGAGGGTCTGAGATTTTGATGATGACCTGACCTTCAGACCTCAGACCTTGACATTTATTTGATTCATTTTAGTGTCCTTTAATCAGCGGCAAGAAACAGAAATATATATCATTAAAAACCTTTACCTTTCCACCTCAAATATTTATATCTCTACCATGAAAAGAAATATTGCATTAATCAGCGCGATTGTACTTTGCTCTTTTTCAGTAAGCCTGTCAGGGCAGAACAAAGACAAAGCGGTATTCAGGGAGCTGAAACCGGGATTTTTTCAGAATTCGATCCTGAAAGACGACAGGAACGTGAAAGAAAAAATGGAGCCGGAAAAAACCCGGAAGATTTTTGCCGTAGACCTGTCTGGAGTATCCCTGCCAAATAAAATGGACCTGTATAAAAACATCCAGTGGCATAATACACCTGTATCACAGGGTAATACAAGCACCTGCTGGTCCTTCAGCACCACATCATTCCTTGAGTCGGAAGCCTGGCGCATTAACAAGGTACAACTCAAGCTCTCGGAGATGTACACTGTTTACTGGGAGTTTGTCGAAAAAGCGAAGGAGTACATAAATACGAGGGGAGAATCTGCCTTTGATGAGGGTTCTGAAGGCAATGCCGTATTGCGCATGTGGTCAAAATATGGGATAGTCCCGGAAGAATCCTATACGGGCCTTATTGAAGGCCGCAAGTATCATAACCATGATGATATGCTGAAGGAAATGAAGCAATACCTTGAATCCCTGAAGAAAACCTCATCATGGGACGAAGAGGTTGCTGTGTCTACTGTAAAATCGATTATGAATCATTACATGGGAGTGCCGCCCTCCGAAGTCGTTGTGGACGGAAAGAAAATGACACCAATACAGTACCTTAAAGAGGTTGTAAAGATCAACCCGGCCGATTATGTGGATATTCTCTCCTATACCCAGCAGCCGTTCTACAAACAGGTTGAATATGAGGTGCCTGACAACTGGTGGCATAGCGCTGTGTATTATAATGTTCCGCTTGATGTCTTCATGTCAACACTAAAAAGCGTTCTGCGGCAGGGTTACACCATCAGCATCGGAGGTGATGTCTCTGAACCCGGCTTTGATCGTTATACGCAGTGTGCCGTAGTCCCTGACTTTGATATACCGTCAGCATATATCAACGATGACGCCCGCCAGTTCCGTTTTGATAACAGGACGACAACAGATGATCATGGCCTGCATATCGTCGGCTATCTTGAAAAGGATGGCAAAGACTGGTACCTCGTCAAGGATTCCGGCTCGGGTTCGCGTAATAACGACGAAAAGGCAAAAGAGTTTGGCTACTACTTCTTTTCAGAAGATTATGTCAAACTTAAGATGATGGACTTTATGGTCCACAAAGATGCGGTCAAAGAGGTTTTGACCAGGTTCTGACAGGATTTATCTTCCATCCTTACGTAGAAGCCCGGTGGTGCATTTACACGAATGTTTATAAGTCCTTCTGTTCCTTAAAGAAAATAACTGTTGGAGACTTACTGATTGCAGTTAAATTATCCCTTCCGTATGAAAAAAATAGATTTTCAATCCGGCTCTCTTCGAAACCTTTACCTGCTGGTCAATCTGCTTCTGTTTTCTGTAATTATATTGACTCCGCTGGTGATCAGGGGACCTTTACAGTTAACGGAAAAACTGATAATTAATGAAGATATTTTCGAGGGGATCCTTCTTTGCATTTTGTTTATTCTGAGTGTCGTGATCTATAATCTGTACAAAAATGAAGTATCCAGGCAAAAGGAGCAGATTGATAAAATCAATGATGAGAAGAAGTCAGCCCTCGAAAAACTCGATGACTTATTTAAGTATATCGGTCAGATAAATGTGCAGCTCCAGCAGATTAAACTGATTTTTAATAAATACGACAAGTTGCCTGAAACCAGAAATGACTTTAAAAGATCACTTTACTTTTTTGGTGAACGCGTTTTTGGAATTTCAGATGCTAACTGGGTTCTGTTCAGAATAATAGACATCAAAAGCCATAAAACTATTATTGAGCAATTTGAAACAAGACATGATTCCTCTTTTGATTATCCTCATATCAGCAATAAAATGATAATTGAAAAACAATCGTGCCCCCCTTTTTCTGTTGTGATTTCAAATCCGCAAAACTTCAACATACTTGTTGGTGCAATTTTACCCGTAGAAAGTATCAGCAATGAGGAACGTATTTTTATCCAGGCAATTGCAAATGAAATTATGATGCTGTTCGTTATACTGAACTCCGCTTATTACAAGGAAGGAAATGCGGTATTAAACCAGTGAGAAATTAACGTTATCGGGTAAGCCCCGCGTGCCAGGCTGAATATTGAATCCTTCCCCGACTTGACTTTCATTCATTTAAAGCATAAATTTGATTGATATTCATGCGGTACGGGAAAGTTCTTTAAATAAATATATTACCATGTCAAGCATTATTCCTGGTTACGAGTATGACATCTTCATCAGTTATCGTCAGAAAGATAACAAGTATGACGGCTGGGTCACTGAGTTTGTCGATAATCTTAAAAGAGAACTTGACGCAACTTTCAAGGAAGATGTCTCCATCTATTTTGATGAAAATCCATCTGACGGGCTGCTCGAGATCCATAATGTGGATAAAAGCCTTGAGACAAAGCTTAAATCACTGATTTTTATTCCGGTAATATCGCAGACATACTGTGATCCCAAAAGCTTTGCCTGGCAAAACGAGTTTGTCGCATTCAACAGGCTGGCAGCCGAAGATCAGCTGGGCAGGGACATTAAACTGGCAAGCGGCAATGTCTGCAGCAGGATCATCCCTGTCAGGATACATGATCTTGATCCATCAGATACCGAGCTGATTGAAAAAGAGACAGGAGGCAGGCTGCGCTCCATCGACTTCATCTACAGTGCCTCTGGGGTGAACCGCCCCCTTACCCCGTCTGACAACCCTGATAAGAACCTTAACAGGACTTTTTATCGCGATCAGATCAACAAGGTGGCCAATACTGTAAAGGAGATAATCTACAGCCTCCACCCTGATGAAAAGAAAAGGGCAACCAGAACCTATCAGACAAGAGAGCAGACTGATCACCCGGGAGTTCGGAAGCCGTTTGTACACCAGGGACCTGCACTGAACAAATCTGTCTGGTCAGCGACCATTGTCCTGCCCTTGCTGGCAGCGGCCTTACTGGCGATCCTGTTGTTCATCTATCCGGGCTGGCTCAATAAATCGAAGTCCGAAAGCAAAGAAGGCGCTGAAAGAGAAGCGATAGCCATCCTGCCTGTCACCAACCTCACCGGAAATCCTGACCTGGCATGGATCCCCCTGACAATTCAGGATGATATAATAGGTCCGTTGAATGCCATAGGCAGTCTGATTGTAAGACCCAAACAGTCGACAATGCAGTTCGGAAACAGTGAAGAATCAGTAAAACAGATAGCCAGGAAGCTTAGCGTCAACCATATAGTTGAATCATCGGTCAAGGGCACTGAAGATAATCTTCGTGTCGAAATACGGCTTGTCGAAGCATTTCCGGAAGAGAGGTACGTCTGGAGTTCTTCATACAGCCTCCCCTGGAAGGAGCTTGCAGGCATGTATCCGGAAATATTGAACCATATCCTAGACGGATTGAAAGTCAAACCTTCAACTGAGGAGGAGGCGCTTATCTCCGGGAAAAAGACTGTTGATCCTGAGCTTCTCAAAGATTGTGCCCGTGGTGAATATTATATGAGCCAGCTGACGCCTGAAGGATTCCAACTCGGGGTCAAATACCTTAATGATGCCATAGCCATTGATCCTGCCAATCCTCTTCCTTACCTTAAACTTGCCATCGGGTACACCGAAGGCGGACATGCCGCGGGAATAGGAGCGGAGGCCGCCAGCAGGGCTAAGGCATATGCCATAAAGGCGCTTGAGCTCGATTCGACTCTCGCTGATGCCCATGTCGTCCTTGCAACAAGATACCTTTACACCGATTGGGATTTTGCCAAAGCCGGGTATCATCTGAAACGTGCTATGGAACTGAACCATAACAGCTCGATAGCCTTTGCACATTATGGATGGTTTCTCACTCTCACGGGGAAACTTGATGAAGCAGTAAAATCTATGAAGACTGCCGCTGAGATTGATCCTACCGATCCGCTGATGCAGGGTTATCTGGCCTGGCTCTATTTATGGATGGGTAATAACGAGGAAGCAATTACCGAAGCAGATAAAACCCTTCAGATAGATCCTAACTATACAATGGCTTATTATGTGAAAGGGTCAGCATATGCTGAGATGGGCAGGTATGCCGAAGCCATCGAAACCAATAATAAGGGACTTGCGATCGATAGCTCTTATGTTGTCGGTCTTGGTGTGGCATATGCCAGGGCAGGTCAGAAGGAGAATGCGCTGAAGATTGCTTCCGGAATGGAAAAGAACTTTAACTCATGGAACGCATGGGGGCTTGCCGAGGTTTATGCTGCGCTGCGTGATAATGATAAAGCCATCCATTTCCTGGAAGAAGCATATAAGATGCGGCAGGATTTTATTCCCTGGATAAGATATGACTATAATTTTAAATTATTAAGGGACGACCCACGGTTTAAGGATATCGTAAGCAGACTTCACTTACCTGAATGATGAGCGGAAAATCAGAAGACGGGCTGCCTGAACCATTTTCAGAGCTTGAGCGTGGGGTGCTTGCAGGGCTGGAGACTTATTCCAACGTTCACCGCGGAAGCGGGCACAATTCCATAGTCTCGACATATCTTTACGAACAGGCCAGGGATATTGTCCTTGATTACCTTGGCCTTAGTAAGAGCAGGTATGTTGTCATCTTCTGCAGCCCGGGAAGAGAAGCAGCTCTGAAGGCGCTGCTGAATCCGAAGAATTATCTTAGTTTGTCAGGCCGCGACACAGGCCTGCCCCTTGGCATTAGGGCGATGGCGGTTAAGAAAAGAGCATTGCCAAAAGGCAATCCGTTTCAGTCCGGCGGAGGTACAACAAAGATCGTCTCCACTGAATGGATCGTATGGGCTGACGCACCTGACAGGTTCGAGGCCGGAACACCTGCCATCATCAATGTCATAGCGTTTGTCAAAGCGCTGCTCCTGATGCGGCAGTACGGGAAGGATATCTTCCTTAATAAAGCCCCTGGCAATCTGCCTGCCCATGAAATCCTTTATCATGACGAGCTGGATAATTATTCCGGCCGCGAGCTTCTCAATATGCTCAGACAAACCATTATAGGCCGGAATGTAAAGATCCCCACAACACTGGGCCCCAGGCCTTATATACACCTTGACAACAGCGCCAGCACACCTACATTCATGCCAGTATGGGAAGCTGTCCGCCGGACCTGGCGCCAGTCCTCCACCGTTCAGAAGGAGATTATTGATGAGGTCAGATCCCTTGTCGCCGGGTTCCTCGGTGCGCCGGTCAGCGACTATGATATTATCTTTACTGCCAATACCACGGAAGCCATCAACCTGGCAGCCGAAAGCCTGCGCAATCATACTGAACCGGAAACAGAACCTGTTGTACTTACCACACTGCTTGAACACTCATCCAATGATCTCCCCTGGCGCACTGTCTCACACTCGCCTCTGTTGAGACTGTCAATTGATCATGATGGTTTTGTCGACCTGAAACAGCTCTCGGCTATCCTCTCCGGATATAACGTTGAGGGCAGGTACGGAAAGAAACGTATAAAACTGGTGGCTATGTCCGGCGCCTCCAATGTTCTGGGGGTTGTCAACGACCTGGCTGCTGTCAGCCGCATCGTTCATGAGTTTGGTGCACGAATGCTTGTCGACGGTGCACAGCTGGTCGCTCACAGGAAGGTAGACATGGAGGAATGGGGAATTGACTACCTCGCTTTGTCTGCTCACAAGCTGTACGCTCCCTTCGGTGCCGGGGTGCTTCTGGCCGGAAAAGATATGCTTGATTTTAGTTCCGCCACGATGGATCTCATACGGTCATCAGGCGAAGAAAATACAGGTGGCATAGCTGCACTGGGCAAGGCCATAGTACTGTTGCGGCGGATAGGTATGGACCTGATAATAAAGGACGAACAGGCTCTTACTGCACATGCGCTTCGCGGACTGGCACAGATACCCGGACTGACCATCTACGGCATCAACGACCCGAACTCACCGCAGTTTGCTCAAAAGGTTGGTGTCATTCCATTTACACTTAAGGGCATGATGTCGATACGGGTAGCCAGGGAGCTGGCTGAGCAGGGTGGGATAGGCATACGGTGCGGCTGTCACTGTGCTCATATACTGGTACAGCACCTTGTCGGCGTTCCCCGCAGGTTTGAATGGGTCATGCGTGTGATAGGGACCTTCTTTCCATGGTTAAGCTTTCCCGGTGTCGCACGGGTGAGTATCGGCATAGGCAACGTCGAATCAGATATTGATATCCTGGTTCAGACACTGGGCAGAATTGTCTGGAAATCGAGTGATTCAGCCATCCGTTCAAAAATGGATATACGGCGGCAGATCAATGATTTTGCGAAAGCCGTGGCCATTAAGGTCTATTCCGAAGTCTAAAGTCGAAAGAGTCGAAAGTCTAAAGTCGAAAGTCGAAAGTCAAAAGCCGAAGGTTTGTTGTCGGTTTTCGGTTATCAGTTATTCGCAAATCGCAATTCGCAAATCGCAAATCGCAAATCGCAAATCGCAAATCGCATATCCTCCTTCGCCAAGGCTTCGGAGGACACAGTCGCAAATCGCAAATCGCAAATCACAGTATGTACCTCACCCTGATCTTAATACTCTTCTGCTGGCCCTTGGCAAGGGTGAATTTGAACAAGTCGAATTTTGGCTTCTTGACACCTGTAAAATAATAATCCGAGAACCCAAAACCTTCCTTCGGCATCTTCATGAAATTATATTTCATTATTCCATCACCATTCTCGTCATCCAGCAGACACAGTCCGTAGACTCCGGGTTCAAGGCTGAACTTAACTTTCATCCCGCCATCCGGACTGACATTCTTTTTAAAGGTCTTACTCACGAATGGTTCCTCTTTCTGATAGCTTTCACTGTCTTTGAAGACGCCTATGACAATCTGTCCCTTCTCCGACCTGATCCCGGTGATAGTAACGTCCACATCTTGAGCTTTCAACGTTATGGCAGGCAAAAGCAATAACAGAAGGGCATTTAAAAAGAGCGTTTTCTTAATCACAATCAGATTTTTCATGTTCGTTATTTTGAGGATTTTTATGGAAACGGTCTTTCAGTGTAAAGTTAAAATATCTTCTTTACAAGCCAGATAATGACTGATGCCACTATGCTCAGAAGAAGCATTGTTGTTATCGGGAAATATATTCTCATATTTTCTTTCTCTATCCTGATATCGCCCGGAAGATGGCCGAACCAGCCAAATCTGTTACCGGCAAAATAAATAACCACCCCAGCAATTACCAGAATTATACCAGTGATTATTAATATTTTACCAACCTGTGGCATTACTCCATCAATCTGTCGAGCCAGTGTATGATATTCAGAAGCAGCTGATAATTCTCTTTCGCTTCGGGAGAGTTCAGACCGACAGGAAATTTCTGCGGGCCTGCCAGCTGGGCTGTGAACATGGCAGCTTCACCTGCAACAACCACTCTGCCCTTGCCATACTTTTTGAAGGCAGCCTGCGACCAGCCCCCGATGTTGATGGTCGGTGTATCCTGGTTAAAGACCCAGGCAGTGTCGGGGAGAAGCATTGTGTAACTGTCATCGAAGGAAAGGATGGAGGTGGCATCATCAGGTATTGTGAAAGCCTGTCCGGTAAATGAGACAATGGTGTTTACCTTCTCTGACGGGTTACGTCCGTCAGTGATAATATTATCAGACAGGGAACCGGTGGCTCGTTTGAAAGTTATCGCTCCAGGTCTGAACGTCTCAGTTGCAAACCCGTCGGTGAAGCCGAAACCGAATACCTCTGCCAGCGGAGCTGCTCCGCCTCCCATCGGCATATGATCTGCTATCAGAAAGAGCGACCCTCCGTTATTCACCCATTGCCTTACTGCCCCGGTCTCTTCCGGAGTGAACGCAGGCAGCACCGGCTTATACCATCTTGTGGTATTTGTTTCACTCAGTGCATTGGATATAACCAGTATGCGTGCATTCTCAAGCTTGTCTGCCTCGAACGCCCCGGTGTACACTTCAGTTCTGTATCCATCCCTTTCAAGCAACCTGGCAAACGGAAGATACCTGTTGTTTTTCGTGTGGAAGTTATTATGGCCTTCATCGATGAATATGACCGGACCATTGCCGGCAGCGTAAGCCGGATTTTTTATTACAGGGTTATAACTTGTGTCAGGCACTTGCTGTCCGGTCATACCTGCTGACAAAATCATCATAATCCCTGCTGTCAAAACAAATATTCTTTTCATGGGCTCCACTTTTTTGATATTCTGTTTCACTGTAGGAATTCAAAGTTAAAAAAAGTCTTCAAGACTGAGGGTCTGAAATTGTTGAAGAGTTGAGGGGTTGAAAGGTTGAAGGGTTTCTATTGTCTTGCTCTAAAACAGAAGGCAATAGTTAGTTAAGACTCCATTTCTTACTTCAAAATTCGAATGTTCAAATGTTAAAATCGCTCCGTTGCAGAATCTCGTGTTCCGGTATTCAAAATACTTTTTGATAAAAAAGACATGTAAACATTACAAAAAGTAATTAATACTTGCATAAATGTAATCTATGTATTACATTTGTAAAACTAATCAATGGACAAGACTATGAAAACAAAACTGCTTTTACCAAATCAATTTAAAAAGCCAGGATGGATCCTTCTTATTCCGTCAACTCTTCTCGGACTATTCATAATTATATCTGATTATGAATTTAAGTTCCTCAATATGAAGGTATTTACTATTTATTCCGGATCAGGAGTATTTCATGATCCAGTGTTGTTTGGAATGACCAAGGCTAATCTGACAGGTACTTTGGTTGGTGTTCTGTTTTTGATCGGGGCGATATTTGTTGCATTCTCGAAGGAAAAGAGCGAGGATGAGTTCATCGCCAAGGTCAGGCTCGAATCGCTGCTCTGGGCGACATATATCAACTACGGTGTTCTTATATTCTGTTTCCTGTTCTTTTATGAGTTTGAGTTTCTGTATGTTATGATATTCAACATGTTTACCATTCTTATATTTTTCATTATCCGCTTTTACTATATTCTTTACAGGGCCAATAAATCGTTAAGCCATGAAAAATAATCTGAAGGTCGAGAGAGCCATAAAGAATATAACCCAGGAGGAGCTGGCCAGGCAGATAGGGGTTACCAGGCAGGCCATCAATTCTGTCGAGCTGGGCAAATATGTACCGTCTACCATCCTGGCACTGAAACTCTCCAGGTACTTTAACAAAACTGTCAACGAGATTTTCTCCCTCGAAGAGGATGATTAAGTCGGGTGATACTCTAAAAATTCTGAATAATCAGGAGTTTTCTGTGCTATTTTTGATACCGGTAGAGAATCAATGACGAATTATGAAAAAGATCATACATCTGTCGGATCTGCATGTCGGATATCAGGATTGCAGTGAAAAGTTCCGTGCTATCATTGATAACATCACATTTCTGAAACAGCCTGCAAAAAACTATATTATAGTGATTACCGGAGATATTGTAGAAAACGCAAATCACAGCGCGTATATCGATGAGGCTGTTGCCGCCATTGAACAGCTGAAAGAGAGGGGATACAAAGTATTGGTTGTTCCGGGTAACCACGACTACGGTACCGGTACCGTGGGAGACCGGAAATTTGTTGATATATTTAAAATAAGATACTTCGGATCGAAGAGAATTTCTTATCCCATACTGAACATCATTGATGATATTGCCTTTATCGGGCTCAATTCAACAGCCGAAGAGCTTCATAGGATAGATCGGTTTTTTTCCGAGGGTGAATTAGGCGAAGCGCAGCTGAGGAGATTAAAGAGGATGCTGAATAAGACGGAGATTGCCAGCCTGAAGAAGGTTGTTTACCTGCACCATCACCCGTTTGATTTCAAGTTCGGGATGCAGTTGAAAGACACGAACGACTTAAAGAAGATTATTGAGAACAAGATAGACATGCTCTTATTCGGTCATTATCATGCTAATGCCGCTACCGCCGGAAAGATATTTCACGGCGCCTGGGGCATCCCCCGATGCTATAATGCAGGTTCTTCAACTCACAAGAACGGCGACATAGGATTTCAGAGAGTGATTGATCTGTCGAGATCTGATCCGCGGTTCGATTACGACGGTAATTTCATCTAGGAAGGTCTGAAGTCTGAAGGTTCTGGAAAGACAAAAGACAAAAGTTCAAGACAAAAATTTTAGTTAATCCCTGGTTTCAAAGTTCCAAAGTTTCAGAGTTTCAGAAATACTTCTTACTTGTCCCGCCCTGCAGTCTGTCCCCTCCCTAAAATTGCCCACCGGGCAATTTATTAACGGTCGGTCTCCCATTCTATTTGCCTCCGCTTCAGGCAGTCCCCTGCTAAAAAAAACTTGACTTCGAAAAAAATCCGGTGTAAATTTGCTATACTATGATAGTCAGCAGGTTTGGATTTGTTATTTATTGTCAGCCTGCAAACGCATTCCTTTATATAATGTATAGTGTTGACGATAAAAAATAAAACTATGAAAACAACAATGAAACTTAGGATTTGCCTTGTGACACTTCTGGGAATAGTATTAATCTTTTTCAACAGCTGCAACAGATCGCCTCATGAATCACCTATAGGAACTACTACAGTCAAAGATGTTGATGGCAACAAATATGGTGTCATGAAAATAGGCAACCAGACCTGGATGACCTCTAACCTCCGCACAGGCAGTTACCGCGATGGCAGCTGGTTGCTGTCCGGCTTATATGAAGGTTATGAATGGGCCAGCGCCGGTGGCGCCTGGTGCAATTACCCTGATTATGAAATTGATGGCTTAGACAGTGACGAGGATGTGATTGACGCTTACGGCATGCTCTATAACTGGAACGCCGTGAATAACAGCAAAGGAATCTGTCCCACAGGTTGGCATATACCCACTGATGTGGATTGGCAGGAGCTTGTCACATTTCTGGGAGGGGAGGATATCGCTGGTGGGAAGCTTAAAGACATCACTACTGAACCCAGCTCTCATCCACGGTGGAACAGTCCCAACACGGGAGCCACGGATAATTTTGGCTTCGGTGCGCTGCCGGCCGGCCTCCGCAGTGCTATCGGTGAATTCCTGGATGTGGGCTACAGCACTACATTCTGGAGCAGTACACCGTTCGAGTCTGATTTCGTTATGGTCTGGAAGATCTACTACGATGGCGCGACAATGGAGCGCTACTACAAGGATAAAAGTAGCGGTTTCTCTGTCCGTTGTGTTGCTGACTAAATAGCTTTATAACGGGCTGTCCTGTATATGTTTCGCAATCCTCTGATATCTTTGAAGTTAACTGTTAAACCTTACTTTA
Source organism: uncultured Bacteroidales bacterium (assembly GCA_963849945.1). GTDB lineage: Bacteria > Bacteroidota > Bacteroidia > Bacteroidales > VadinHA17 > SR-FBR-E99. Next base: position 173,472 of record CAWKJD010000021.1, read on the forward strand.
TGGGAAAAGTATTTTCCCTAACGGCTGTTTGTTTGGTTTGCTTCAGCTGATAAAAAGACTCTTCCCTGAATATTCAGGATCACATGTCACATTCACCTTTAATTTTCTCAATCCGGCTTCATCACCCGGACTGGGAATATGAGTAAGATGGACCTCGCAATTGCACAGGTTGTTCAGGTTTTCAAGGGCCATTTTCGCGGCAGGATTGGATAATGCGCTGATACCAAGCACAATCAATATTTCTCCCACATCAAGACTGACCATCTTCCCGTTCAATATATCTTTTTTCAGGTAAGTGACAGAATCAATAAGATTTTTAGGAAGGAGATGCATATTATCAGGCAGTCCGGCAAGGTGTTTGGCGGCATTTAAGATCAGACTTGAAGATGCATGCATCAGCGGTGAGTTTTTACCTGTAATAATTGTCCCGTCATGCAACTCAATAGATGCCCCACTGAAGAAACCCGCATTGCCTTTCCCGTTTTGTTCAGCCTCTTTTGCTGCTTCCCGTGCAGGCAATACCACTTTCCGGTCTTCAATTTTTGCACCCACTTTATTCATGATCTGAACAGCCCGGTCAAGAGAGTCCTTTTCTACCAGGCCCATTGCATATTCAACGGCACACCTGAAATATCTCCTGATGATCTCCTGGTGCGATGCCTCGGTGATCACGCTGTCGTTTACTATACCTGAGCTTGCGCGGTTCACCCCCATATCAGTCGGGGATTGATACATTGACTCCCCTCCGGTAATTTTTTCGATGATCCTTTTCAGCAGATGAAACGCCTCTATATCGCGGTTATAATTCACGATTTTTACACCGTAAGCCTTCAGGTGATCTTCATCGAACATGACTTCGTCTTTCAGATCGACCGTGGCTGCTTCGTATGCGATATTTACCTTATGATCGATGGGCAGGTCCCATATCGGGAATGTTTCAAACTTTGCATATCCTGCTTTAATTCCCCTCTTATACTCATGGTAAAGATTGGACAGACATGTGGCAAGCTTGCCGCTGCCCGGTCCCGGCCCCGTAACAATTACTATAGGATGAGTGGTCCTGATATATTCGTTTGCCCCGTATCCCTGGTCACTTACAATCAGGTCAACATCTGTAGGATATCCCTTTATGGGATAATGCAGATACACCTTTATACCCCTTAATTCCAGCTTGTTTTTAAAAGCTTTTGCAGGCGATTGATTCTGATAACGGGTGATTACCACGGCTGTCACATCAATGCCCCATTCCCTGAAGTCATCAATAGTTTTTAATGCATCGACATCATAAGTGATTCCGAAGTCAGCCCTGATTTTCTTTCTTTCAATATCTCCGGCATGTATGCACATGATCACATCGATCTTGTCTTTCAATATCTGCAGGAGTCTCATCTTGACATTAGGGTCAAACCCCGGCAGCACCCTTGCCGCATGAAAATCAAATAAGAGCTTACCCCCGAATTCCAGGTAAAGTTTATTGTTAAACCGGCTCACTCTCTCAAGGATAGCAGATGTCTGCTCCCTGAGGTATTTCTCATTATCAAAACCGATGTGATTTGTTTCTGTTATCTGACCCATGTTTGAATGTACCGGATTGAATTACTTTAAGGACTTCAATATTAAATAAATTTTCAGTTCATGAAATTTCCGGAGGGAAAAAAAGAACTCCCCGTCGAAATTGACGAAGAGTCCCTTTTAGTGAATGTTTTCGGGTATCGGTTATCGGTTTTCTGCCCGGCTGTTATTATAATCGCAAATCGCAAATCGCAAATCCGCCAGGAGGCGGACGCAGTCGCAAATCCTCCTTCGCCGAGGCTTCGGAGGTCTCAGTCGCAAATCGCAAATCCGCCAGGAGGCGGACGCAGTCGCAAATCGCAATTCTTAATTGCCTCTACTGTACCAGCTTTGCAGATAGTGTTATCTCCAATGCTTTAAGGGCACGTGAAACCGGACAATTGACTTTCGCATCTTTAGCAAGCTCGAGGAACTTCTCTTCAGTTATCCCGGGAACTTTCCCTGTCACATCGAGATGAACGCCGGTAATCTCAAAATGATCCGTTATTTTTTCAAGATTGACAGCCGCTTCCACTTTGAGCTCGGTCGGAACAAATCCTGCCCCTGTCAGTCCATAGCTCAGCGCCATCGCATAACATCCGCTGTGGGCGGCAGCTATCAGCTCTTCCGGGTTGGTTCCTTCCCTGCCGTCTTCGTTCTTAAACCGTGTCGTGGATGAATATGGAGTATTGTTCAGCACTCCGCTGACGGATGTGAGGCTTCCTTTGCCTTCCGTTCCGTTTCCCTGCCAAATAGCTGTTGCTCTTCGTTTCATGATTTTATGGTTTTGTTTGGGATTGGTTATACAATTTTATTAAACACGACGGATATGAATTTGTTCAAAGATACTTCTATTGAACATTATACGTGTGTAATAACAGCGTAAATAAAAGTGCTTCCTGTGCGGTGAGCTTTATTCCGGCAATAACACGAAATCATTACCATTTCAGTTTTCAGCCATCAATATGTCTTAACTTTGCATCCAACCACACTATCCGTTTTATCTATGAAGGCAGTCACTGTTAAAGAGCTAAACCAGGAATTGACTTTTCGTACGCCTAAGGAACTTCGCGAGATCTGCCTTCGCCTTTCAAGGTTCAAAAAGGAGAATAAGGAGCTGTTGACTTATCTTTTGTTTGAATCATCCAGCGAGCCGGCATACATAGAGAATGTAAAAAAGGAGATGGATGAGCAGTTTGATCAGATAAACACGAAGAACTATTACTTCATCAAAAAAAGTGTAAGAAAGATATTAAAAAATACCAGGAAGTATATCAGGTATTCGCAGAAGAAACAGACAGAGGTTGATCTGCTTCTTTATTTTTGTGCAAAGCTGAAAAGACTCTCTCCCTCCATACAAAAAAATACTGCACTTATGAATCTCTTTAATAGACAGATAGATACGATTATCAAGAAAGTGTCTGTTTTACATGAAGACTTGCAGTACGACTATGGTATTGAATTGAGCGGGCTGAGCAGGTAACACCACGCTGACTGCCGTGCAGAACCGGAGATTTGGGATCTGTTGTCTTCTTATTCATTTTTCAACCGAAATCATTAACTTTAAACCATCCGGTCTACCGGCTGAAAAACCCAAAATTAACTTTAAATAATCTTCCAGTGAAAAAACAAACTACCCTGGCCATAATGGCCTCAGCAGCAATGTTACTTACGATTGCCTGCACATCCACGCCTACTGATCTTTCAAAAGCGAACATCATCCCGAAACCGGTTTCAATAACACCGGCCGGATCATCGTTCACTCTTACAAATCGTTCTGACATTTACGTTAAGGGCGGGTCGCCCGAAATACTTCAGGTCGGCCAATACCTGGCTGACAGGTTGAATCCATCCACCGGCTTTGGCCTCGAAGTAAAGAAGACTGAGAAAGATCTTGTCAGGGGGAAAATTCTTCTGGCTCTGTCAGAAGACGATCCGTCACTGGGTGATGAAGGCTACGAGCTGGTGATTACCGATAAATCGGTCAAACTGACTGCCTGTAAGCCGGCAGGATTGTTTTACGGTGTTCAGACCCTCAGGCAGCTTCTGCCTGCAAAAATTGAGATGACCACGCTGCAGGAAGGCCCCTGGGAGATAGCCACAGGAACGATCCGCGATTATCCTTCATACGGCTATCGCGGTGCCATGCGCGATGTCGCACGCCATTTCTTCGGGGTGGATGATATTAAGATCTTCATCGACCAGATGGCAGCATATAAAATGAATATGCTTCACATGCACCTGTCAGACGACCAGGGCTGGAGGATCGAAATAAAATCATGGCCCAACCTCACTGCCCACGGCGGTCGTACCGAAGTAGGGGGCGGGGAAGGCGGATTTTATACCCAGGAACAATATTCTGAAATCGTAAGATATGCTCAGGAGAGGTTTATCACCGTCGTCCCCGAGATCGACATGCCGGGCCATACCAATGCCGCCCTGGCTTCGTATCCCGAACTGAATGCCAAAGGCAGCGACACCACATTGTACACCGGCACCGATGTCGGTTTCAGTTCGCTGGCGACAGATAAGGAAATTACATACAAATTTGTGGGTGACGTTGTTCGTGAACTGACTGCCCTGACACCCGGTCCGTGGTTTCATATCGGGGGCGACAAGTCACACTCAACCAAGCTTGAGGATTATATTCCTTTTGTCAACAGGGTTCAGGATACGGTGGCTGCTTACGGTAAGAAAGTGCTGGGCTGGGATGAGATTGCCCTGACAACCCTTAAGCCGAATACCGCGGTTCAGTACTGGGCCAAGGCAGAAAATGCCGTTAAAGGTGTTGCGCAGGGCGCGAAAGTGTTAATGTCACCTTGCATGTATGCCTATATCGATATGAAGTATGATTCGACCAGCCTCTTCGGATATAACTGGGCTGGCTACATTGAAGTCGATTTCGGCTACAACTGGGATCCTGCAAGCCTCGTTCCTGAAATAAAAAAGGAAAATATTATCGGGATAGAAACGCCGCTATGGGCAGAGACTATCTCAACCCGCGCCGAAGCCGAATACCTTCTCTTCCCGCGCCTGTTGGGTTATGCCGAGATAGGATGGACCCCGAAGGAGTTGCGCAGCTGGGATGATTATAAGGTCCGCCTGGCAAACCACGGCGAACGGATGAAAGCAATGGGCATCAGTTTCTACCCTTCAAAACGGGTGGAGTGGATTAAATAGGACAAGAAAGAGCTAACCTGTCTTTCTGCTGTTTGTTCTCATTGTTGCCAGGGTCTTAAAATATATTTTGTTTTCAATAAAAAAGCTGATATATTTATTTATCAAATATTTAAATATACTAGTTATGAAGACATTAGCAGTTCTCTTCAAGGCAGTATCAGTTATCCTTGTCTCCGTTATGTCCCCCGGATGTGATATTCTTCATACCGATAGATGTGATCTTACTGTAGCCGATGAAATATCGGTTAGTATAACAACCATTGTACATGTTCGTGGTAAAAACAATATCCCGATGAAGGATCAAAGGATCAAAGTGTACATTTATAAAGAACCATGCGGAGCAAAAGCCAAAGGAGAATTTACATTTGATGGTGTCACAGATGCTGAAGGTAATTTTAACACAACGGTAGTCAATTATAACTTACGCAACAAGGAGGATAAAATATTAGTAGATGTACTTGGCCTTGATATTGTTGTTGGTGGCAGTGTTAATCAAAATTATGAAAATGTTTCATTTATGTATGGAGATTTTATTGCCGAGACACTAAAGAATTTGGATATCTTTTTGTACACAAATCAGTAATGGCGCCATCCGCTCTCCGCTCTGAGCTTTGTATCCTGTATGGAATCCATCCGCCAATTTATCATACATTAAATTCTTAAACCCTGTAATAAATACTGGTAACATGAAAAAGAGAAATGAAGTTATTTCTGCGCTGATACCGCTGGTAATAACAATTAGCCTCTATCTGATTTTCTACACAAGAATTGAATGTAAGCCAAATCATGCCGGATTCTGGCTTATCCTTGCTTTGGGCGCATCGATAGGCGTGGCAATAGCCAGGTTCTCACAAAGGTCTTTCACGAAAAAGGACTGATAAAAAACGGGCTCTGCAACAGGAAGAAAATGCACCGGGACATCCGTGGCAGTCTCCTGCCGGGCAGAACAAACTCAGGTAAATATGAAAATATGAAGGCTATAGTTAAAATTTTATTGAGAATAGTATTACTGCTTGTAATTCTTTTTCTTGTAACCCGGATATTTAAAAGAGCTGATGAGAAAAGTATTTTGTCTCCGGCAATGTCTGCTTATTCAAAAGGAAATGCACCCGACAGCACCAGGAAGGAGATAATCGGCCAGTTAAATAAATTCCAGGAGGGTTACTCCAGGCGTGATACCAGCCAGGTCGAAGCTTTTATGCAATCACTCTATTCCAGGGAAAATATACTGATACTGGGAACAAACCCCGGTGAAGTTTTCAGGGGTTATGACCGGGCAGCGGGTCTTGTGAGATCTGACTGGGAATCCTGGGGCGACTGCAAATTCATGGTTGACAGTGCGTTCATTTCATCAACGGGAAATACTGCATGGTTCTCGACAAAAGGCTTTGTAAAATTCGATCTTACCGGACTTCTGGTCTTACCGTTACGTCTTACAGGTATAATGGTAAAGGAGGATCAGGTTTGGAAATTCCGGCAGCAACAGTTTCAGTTTGATATCGACTTCAGCTTTACCCTGCTGGCAGTCCTGATATTATCTGTCTGGATTCTTGTCAGTATAATTACCCTGGCGGTAGTATCTGTCAGGGTCATAAAAGACCGGTCTTCCCGGACGCCGCAGAAACAGATATGAAAACCGAAATTATGAAAAAGAAAGTTTACGTTTTCCATTGTTCGAGCCATAAAATGAAGTTCGGACTGACGTATGATCAAACCGGATCAAATCTTCCCGAAAAAGCATGTGACGGTCAATGGATCTTATACAGGGTTTTGACGCTGACACCGGATGGTCCGCCGATCATAAGTGGCTCCAATCCGAAGGACATCCTGGATGAGCTTGACAGCTACGGATATATAATTCAGGAAACCCGTACATCATTCAGATAGCAATGCACAGTTCTGACAATTCTGATCGTAACGCACAGTGATCCGGCTATTTGAATAAGGCTGCCGGCCGCTTTTCGTTGTTTTCTGAAAGTCGTTGATTTTATCGGATTCCCGTATCAATATCAATATTAAGAACCGTATTGTTCTGTGAGGTAATTGACACTTCAGCAGGAAGATTGCTCCCGCCAATATAATTATTAACTCTGCCGAGTTTAACCAGGTAATTTCCCGGGTCCAGCTCTGTTTTATACGAGCCATCAAGAGCAGGATTTATCTCTGCAATTTTCCTCCTTCCGTTTGACGTCCATATACTTACAGGATAAGCTTTGTATGTCTCTGCAGTCGGCAGGCAGCCAGTTTGGGGAGGATCTGTTTCAACAGGGCATATCGGTCCGATGGAAATCACACCCTCAAGGAATCCGGCTTCCTGATAAGTCAGTATATCACAGCCTGAAAAAAGCAAGCCGAGAAGGAAAACTATGCCTGGAATAATTTTAAAGTTATGTCTGATCATGACTCCGGATGTTATTAATAAATCGAACAATAACTATGCCAAATACAATGAAATTGTACGGCGGATTTAATAGCGCCAGGCCATGTTTGCTCAGGGGTTTTATAATGCAAAGGGACAGATGGATGCACCGATCGGGCCTGTCCGCTGGCTGGTGGAGAAGGTAGTAACCAAGGAGGGCTTTATGTCATCGCTATTGCCTCTCAACATGTTGTTCATACTCCTCAATCTTCCCGGATAGTCGCTCCTCCAGGAATTTATTGCTCCCTCTCATAGCTTCGAGTACCTGTATGGAATCACTCAGGTATTCCCTGATATGATTCTGACTCCAGTTTTTGGGAGGCTGTTGCAGGTTTGTGATACGGTCAGCCAGCTTGACAGCCCACACCTCTTTCCTGCATTGGCGTATCTTCGCAAGGCTGTCGGTCAGCCGGTATTCTTTTAACAGTTTGGAATTTTTAGTCAGCGCCCAAACTGCATCGGTTATATCACTGCCGAATGTTATCTCCAGCTCGGCACGTGTAGTAGGGGTGTCCTCGATGGTGTCATGGAGCAGTGCCACCTGCACTGCAAAAGGCAGGTCAAACCCGTGTGTGTAGGGTGCAGCAACGAACAGTTCCATCGCCACATTGCTGAGGTGCACCACATAAGCTCGTTTGTTCAATTTGATGCCTAAAGATAAATAATTGCACCATCACTATTCAGAACGCCTGAAAGCATGGCAACACCGTGTTAAATAAATGCCATAAGATGGTGTATTATGCCTCCTCTGTTTGATGTTGCAGTTTGCGATCACAAGCTTCAAATGCTAATGGGAATGTTTTATCCAACTGACTAAGGGACAGATACACTTTTGAGTTTTTCGGCATCTGGTAGCAGTTAAACAATCCGGATTGCAACAAGATCTTACCATAAAGCAACTTACCATTTAGTAAGTTTAAAGATTGGCCTAAGATTGTTTGGGGGCAAGATGCTATTTACAGAAAGTGTGGAGAGGTGAGCGTAGACCGTAGAGCGAAAAGCCATGTTAATATTGCTGAACGAACTTCGAGTAAATAATTTCTTTGATATGCTGCCACAAACCCCTTTTCTCCCATTGTGCAAGGTCAATTTGCCTGGCATGGCTTAAGTTTTCAATAAAAATATTTTCAAGTTTCGCACCAAATGCCTTGTCGGAAATACCAAAAATATTTTCTTCGTTCAGCTTCCTGCTTCTGTTATCCATATTTGCGGAACCGATGACGGACCATTCCCCGTCAATAATGATCGATTTTGCGTGGATGAATGTCGGCTGATATTCATAGATTTTAACCTTGCTTTCCAATAGGTTAGCGTATGATTTTTGACTGGTATACCGTACTCCGGGGGAATCATTGAAATCGTTTGGTACCAGAATGCGTACATCCAGGCCTGCTTTCGCTTTTGCTGTCAATATATCGTGGAAAGATCCGTCGGGGAGAAAATATGGAGTTGATATGTATATCTTTTGCTGTGCTCCCAAAAGTGAGAGCAATATAAATTTTTGCATTAATAAACTATCCGCAGAAGGAGTACTGGCAAGCGAAATATAAGTGATAGCGTTTGTTTTTGTTTTCACAACAGGCGGAAAAAAAATCTCCCCCGTTAAAATTTCACCGGTTACGCTTGCCCATATTTCGGCGAACGCGCCTTGAATGTCAGCTGCCATAGGTCCGGTGGTCCGAAACATCATATCCCTCCATTCTTCAGGATTGCGCGCATTGCCAAGCCAGGTATCACTGATAGCCATGCCTCCGGTGTATCCGATTTCCCCGTCAATAACTATTGCACGCCGGTGATTACGCTTATCATCACGAACAAATCGCCACGGAGCAACACTTAACGAGTGGAAAACCTCCGCTTTCCCACCCAGATCTTTAAATGTTTTAAATTCCTGCCGTTTCATAGCCCCTTCTCCACCGTAGGCATCAATCATTATCCGCACCGGCACACCTTCTTTTATTTTTGCATCGAGGTGTTCAAAAACCTGATCGCTCATCGTGCCGGCGTTCCAGATATAAATCATGATATTGACCGATAAGCGGGCAGAATCTATATCTCTGAGAAAAGACACCATAAATTCATCTCCATTGTTTAATATATCCACCGGATCCCCTTGTTTAACAGAGAGAGTTAATGAATCTGAAAGTGTATGGACAAATTCATGACTGGAAACCGGCGGCATCGGGGAAGAAGTAAGTATTCTCATAAATTATATAAGCTAAGTTTTAAGTTTTCAATCATCTCACCGTTGTGGAATTAAAGTTCGATATTTTTTCTCTCCCTGTGTTTATTTTATCATACAAAATTGATTTATGAATATTCAATTTCAACGGATAAAGCGAATTTTTTATGGCCTGCTTCTTTAGATAAATCCTTTTCATTTATCAGGATTGGCCTAAGATTTTTTGGGGAAAAGAGACAGTGACGAAGGTCAGCAGAAGCGAAGGGCTTGTGGAGCATTACTGTTTGAATCCCGATACGGGCAGTAGCAAGAATTTGATTTGCTGTTATATTACGTATCGGGAAGAGTTGTAATGCGTAGGGCTGACCGTAGTCACTGTCGACCCCCAAAAATCTTAAGCCTTGACTTTCTTTGTTTCTTTCTTCAGCACTGCTGATGGCAGTGCCTCATGAGCTCGGCAATAGCTTTTACAAAGATGATCATTTGAATTTGCCTCGGTTCTTGTGTCAAGACAAGAAAGAAAGAATAAATACCTTGATCTTCTTTGTTACTTTCTTTGTGTCAAAGCAAAGAAAGTAAGACTAAACACATTAAGCCCTTTTCTGGCCAATCAGTTTGTATTCTCTGATTAAAAGTCCTGGTGAAAGACTCAGTTTTTTTGTTAGATTGCGGATCATCTCAACAGTTAGTTTACGCTTGCGGTTAAGAACCTCAGAAACCCTGTTTTTACCGCCTATTACATCAGCCAGATCAACCTGTTTGAGTTGCATTTCTTCCATTCTGATCCTTATAGCTTCAATTGGATCTGGTGCATCAATATGATAGTGTTTCTTTTCGTATTCGTCTATCATTAATCCAAGAATATCAGCCTCGTCGCTTTCAGGCGTACCGATCATAGAATCAAAGATTTCCTCAAGCTTCTTGAGAGCCTTCCGGTAATCTGCTTCTGTTTTAATCAGTTTAATATTCATAGTTTCTCCCTTTAAATAGTGTTTGCATCAATTTTTCCATATTCAGCATGAGAACCAATAAACCTTATAAAAATCCATTGTTTCTTGAAGTTGAATTTTGCCACTAACCTGTAAGTATTGCCTTTAATGTTAAAAACAATCCTGCTGTCTTTTAAAATACTTGCATTTGCATATGTTTTCCTGACGTCATTTGGTGTTTTCCAATCCGAACTCATGGCAGTGTCATACCATGTCTTCAGGTACTGTTCAGAATCGGAGTGTTTTTCCCAAAACTGTCTTAGAGTACTTTTTGCAAATATTCTCTCCATCCGTTCTTATATCACGGTGCAAATATAATAATTAATTCCCAATATGGGAACTAATCGATATTTTTTTGATTGTATCATCAAATTTTCAATTCAACGATTTGCCTGAGATTTTTTTTAAGGTCGCAATTTGCGTCCTCAAAATTAAGGGACCGGCCTAAGATTTTTTGGGGATGGAAGACTTGGACAGAGGTCAGTAGCGGGGTGGCCTTCAGGAGCATTACTGTATGAAACTCCGACACGGACAAGAACTAATGATTCTGTAGAAATTATGTTCCGTTGTCGGAGGAGAGTTGCAATGCGCAGAGCTGACCTCAGGAAAAGTCTCCCCAAAAAATCTTAAGCCTTGACCTTCTTTGCTTACTTTCTTGGGTCAAGGCAAGAAAGTAAGAATAAATACCTGATCATTTGAATATCGAACTCTTATGATCCAGTCTTACCATATCTTCATCAGAAAGCCTGAATGACATCGCACCGACGTTCTCCTTTACATGGATTTCTTTTGTTGCCCCCGGGATTGCGAGGACTGTATCGCCATGATAATTAATTAACCAGCTGAGGGCCACCTGTGAGGGTGTCACATTATATTTAAGGGCAAGCTCCTTTACCAGCATTATCACCGGCCGGCTTTTCTCGAGTCCTTCGGGCTTGAATTGCGGACTAAATTTTCTAAATCCTATGTTTTTAAGCAGTTCAGGATTATCGTGAAACTTGCCGGTAACCAGGCCCTGTGCCAGCGGCGAATATGCAATGATGGAAATGCCGAGTTTTTTTGCCAGGTCCATCACGCCATTAGATTCTATTTTGCGGTCCAACAGGTTATACCTGACCTGGTTAGATGCCAGTGGTATTCCTGCTTTATTGAGGGTCTCCCAGGCGTTTTGCATCCTCAGTACCGTGAAGTTGCTAACCCCTATACTTTTGATCAGTTTTCTGTCAAGCAGTTCAGCCATAGCGGTCATTTGGCTCTTTACATTTGAAAAGCTCCATGGCTGGTGTATCTGATAGAGATCAATGGGATAAGGCATCAGTGCATTGATCCGCTTGTCAATAGTCCCGGTGATGTTCGAGGCGAAGCGAAAGAAAGGCCACCATTTAGTGGCAATGATGACCTCGCCGGGCTTCTTCCCTGTCGCCAGAAGGGCTTTTGAAAGGGCTTTTTCTGACGTGCCGTTACCATATGCTTCGGCTGTATCAAACCAGTTAATCCCTCCTTCAATGGAAAGCGAGACAATCCTTTTGATAAGGTCATCTTCAAGTTCAGGCCAGAATCTCCCTGACATGTTTTTTTGTTTGCTGAACTGCCAGCAACCAAGACCTATTGGGGTCACCTGAATACCTGTATGTCCAAGGCTACGTAAGTTTTTCATATTTTTGTTCTTGAATATTTAAACAAACCAGCTGGGAAAATGTTTGCTAAAACAGCTACGGCCTACCGGGATGAGGAAAGAAAACAAAAAAGGCCCCTTGCGGAGCCTTTAAACTATTCATTTCTTATTCTCAACAATTACTTCTTGTCATATACCATTGTAGCTTTTACTTCACCACTCTGACCTTGTCTTGTTAATGCAATTGAAAGAGTTTTTGCATCAATCAAACTCCAGACCGCAGTTGAGGTCCTTTCATTCCCATTGTAAGTTGACCTGGTAACAATTGTAATTGTTTTGCCATCAGCTGACCAGTTTGCAGTGGATCTGCTTTCACCGCCACCGGTTTTGTTTATGCTCTCTTTCCCATCAAGAGTATATTTGGAGACCCTGGTCGTACCATCCTGACTGGTTCTTGTTTGAGTCAGAAGATTAGCATCCTGTGCAACAGTGAAATTGTTACCACCCATTCTCTGGCCACCACCATCTTGTGGCATGGTACTTTTCTCTGCATTCAAAGTCCAGGTACCTGTGAAGTCAGCTTTACCAGCCTGAGCATCTATCATTGCTGGTGCAACAAGAATTAGCACAATCGTCAATGATAAAAACTTCATTGAATTCGATAATTTTTTTTTCATACTCTTTAAATTTTGTAATTTGAAAATATATTAATATTGAACAACTAATCAAAGATATACATTATATAGTCCTACTGCCTATTGCCGATTGTCCCGTTCCGCTCTGCGGAACGAGGATCCTCGATCCGCCAATGGCGGATCGGGACCTACTGCCTGATAGGCCTGCAGGTCTTGTTATGGCATATACTCTCCGGATCCCCTCTCTTCTGAAGCGAGTTGACCGGGATGGCACCCCACTGCTTAGGCTCATTCGTAGTGTACAGGTGGAACAGATCCTCGGTCAGCAGGACGTTGATGTTGTAGAAATCGGACTGGTATGGCCTGCGGTAGACAGCCTGGGCCACATCGCCCCCGGTGAGCAGAGCCACACGGGTCAAAGCCATCTCTGCCAGGCTTACAGCTGAAGGAACAGGATGATCAAACCATGAGGCATATATCTTCATGAAGTCATCAACATCCGACTCAATCCACTTGTCATTTTTGCGGAACGAACTGACATATTCCGCCATAGAAGTCATTGTCTCTCCCCACGACTCATCAAACTCGTAAAGCATAGTGATTGCCAGCAGCAGGGCTGCGGCATCGGACAGGAAGCCCTGTCTCTGAAGCACCCCGTCAAAGTATGAATGGGCAAGCGACGATCCGTCCCAAAATGTCTCAAGGAGTCGCCATACCAGTGTCACGGCCCTGGCCTCCAGGTCATGACGACTGAGATGCCTTCCCGCCTGGGTCAGCGCCACCGCGGTCAGGGCGTTGAGGCCGCTCAGGATCTTGTCATCGCGTGAGGGCTGGCTTCGCTTCAGCCTGGCCGCCAGCAGCTTCTCTTCGATATCATCAATGCATTCATTGTTCTTCCTGATGAGATGGTTGAGCCCCTCGAAGTTACCCTCGCTGCTTATCTCGTAGACCTCCCGGAACCTGATGAACTCCTCCGGCGTCAGCAGTGCGGCAAGCTCATCCTCGCTCCAAAGGTAAGTGGCTCCCTCCTTATGGTCAGTGTCGGCATTGAAGGCCGAGGCGTACATCCCGTCATGCAGAAAGGTCTCGTCAAGACATTTCACGATCTTTTCCGCCATTGTCCTGTAGTGCTCTCTGCCCGTGACCCTGTACGCCAGAGAGTAGCTCCACAGCGCCATTGCCTGGTCATAGAGCATCTTCTCGAAATGGGGTATGGTCCATTCGCGGTCGACGCAGTAGCGAAAAATGCCTCCCTGCAGGTGGTCATTCAATCCCCGCATCATCATGGCGTCAAGCGTTGTGGTGATCATTTCGCCTAGCGACTCGTCGGGCGCGACGGCGAGTTTATATAGCATGAAGAGGAGGGTGGAGTGCGGAGGGAACTTCTGGCCTGCGCCGAAACCCCCGGATTCACGGTCATAGTACTCTGACAGGCTCTCTGTAAACTTATCTGTATCAGCAGGCAGAGCCTCCTCCTCCGTTGCGGAGAAGGGCCTGATGCTGTTACCGTTGGATTGCAGATAATCAATTACAGCATTCGCTATGCCAAGAAAGGATGTCCTGCTGCCGGCACTCTTCGCCGGTGCATAGGTCAGTGCATGGACCGGCCTGAGGTCAGCGGTAAGGAATACATTCAGCGGCCAGCCCCCGCTCCCGGTCTGCGCCTGGATGAACTGCATCATATACTGGTCTATATCGGGACGCTGTTCACGGTCGACTTTAATGCTAATGAAGTTATCATTCAGGTAATTGGCGGTCTCAGGATCCGAGAATGCCCCGGCGGCCATGACGTGACACCAGTGGCATGTAGCGTATCCTACCGAGACCAGCAGGGGCTTACTCTCAGCAACGGCATGACCAAGGGTCTCCCTGTTCCATTCCTGCCACCATATCGGGTTTCCGGCATGCTGCCTCAGATAAGGCGACGATGATTTGCCGAGGTTATTTCTTTGCCACATCTTCCTTCCCATTCGACATTTACGATAATCTCAATTCTTCGGCCGAATTTTGTTCTTGAATAGTTAAACAAACCAGTTGGGGAAATGTTTGCTAAAACATCTACTGGGCCAGCCTGAGAGGATTTCCAGATAAAGCGATTTTTTTATGGTTTTCCTCATCTAAAGTCATTTTTAAACCTTGACTTTCTTTGCTTACTTTCTATGTATCAAGGCAAAGAACCGAGGCAATAACACAATACCATTTCATAGTACTGCTACAGCCGAGCTCACGACCCCGATACGAAAGTGTCGGGAGAGTAAAGTAAGATACCCTCAGGGTCACCTGTTAGTTTTGCTTACTCAGTATTTTGTAATACCTTAGATATGGAAATCTGCAAAACCATGGTAAAGATGAGAAGTACAACTAGGATATTGATATTCATCCTGCTGTCGTCCTTTGGCATTGTGACAGGATGCAACAAGGTCGATCTTGAAGACAGAAGCAAAATTACTATTACAGGAAATACTCTTGAAAATATTGATCTCAACAAAACCTATGAAATTAATAGAGGAGAGTATGCTGAATCTTACGGTACAGAGTGCTTTGCGATGATTTATAAAAGAAACATAACATTTGCCATTGAGCCCAGGGCGGCCCTGGAGATCACCATGATGCGGCAATCATCAGATGATCTATTGCCTGAAGGCACCCACGCGGTTGTTGGCACGGAGTGCGAAATTGGTATCATGGCATACTTTACTCTTTCTGAATCAACGAAAGCTCTTTATAATCTTACGATCTCGGCAGGCACGATGAAAGTGAGAGATGATAACGGGACCTGGGATATTAATTTCGACTTCACTATCAGTCCCGCTTCCGGTGGAGGGAAACTAACCGGCAACTTCACCGGCACAATGGAGCATATCAGTTTCCGGTAACAATCCTTTCATCTGCGCATGAGCGCAAGAAACTTTTTCACATACTCAATCTTCGAGGCTGACTTGTAATGTACTTTTACACAAAGCTAAATAAACCGAAAACTACTTTCTGCTATGAAAAATGTATTTAAAACTGCTTTGATTGCTGTTTTCATACTGAGCGCCTTCAGGATTCAGTGTCAAGCACAGTCTCATGATGACACACTTAAGGTATTGTTTGTAGGAAACAGTTACATCTACGTTGGAAACCTGCCGCACCTGGTGTCGATCATTTCAGACAGCTGTAAGACAAAGCTTATCACAAGGAAGAGTGTGGTCGGTGGAGCCAGCCTGAGTGAACACTGGAACGGAATGCGGGGGCTCAAAACAAAAGAGCTAATATGCAATGGGAATTTTGATATAGTAGTCCTGCAGGACCAGAGCCTGGCAGCCGTTAATCAGCCTGACAGTCTACGCAAGTACGTGAGGCTGTTTTGTGACTATATCAGGGATAATAACGCCAGGCCATTTTTATACCTTACCTGGGCAAGAGAGAAAAGTCCGGAGCAACAGGAAATTATCAGTAAGGTATACAGGGAAGCTGCAGCAGAGAATAATGCAACAGTTGTCCCTGTTGGTGAAGCATGGGCGATAGCAAGGGAAATGAATCCCACCTATCAATTGTACTTTCGGGATGGCAGTCATCCATCAACCGATGGTGCTATCCTGACGGCATGTGTTTTTGTTGCGGTAATACTGAATGAAGTGCCGGACCTGCTGCCAAATAATTATATCATAGTGGATAGCGTTGGCGAGAGTGTCTGGTTAGCAGGCTCTGATAATGATTTCTTAAACTTGTGTAAGGAAGTGGCCAGGAAATATATCAGGTAAAAATTGGGAGTTTTTCAATCCTTGTTGCGGTGTTTAGAATCTTTAAGCCTTGATTTTTCTTTGCTTCCTTTCTTTGTATCAAGACAAAGAAAGGAAGAATAAAGCCTTGACTTTCTTTGTTTCTTTATTCGGCACTGCTGATGGCAGTGCCTCATGAGCTCGGCCAAAAGTTATTGCTTAATACAATATTAGCACCTGCCTCGGTTCTTGTGTCAAGACAAGAAAGAAAGATGCTCACATAGCTACTTTATTTTGGATTTTATTAATTTTACTTAATACTGACCTTTCAGGTCTCGCTGTATTAATTGTAACTAAAACTATTGTCGCTATGGTAAAAAAAAGAACTATTTCTGTGAAAGGATCCGTAATTAATATAATTGATTATCAGGATTCTGATTATATATCACTAACTGACATGGTAAAAAGCTTCGGTGATGAAAACATTATTACTAACTGGCTTAGAAACAGGAATACTCTTGAATTTCTTGGGATCTGGGAGCAAATAAATAATCCCGATTTTAACATCCTCGAATTCGAGGGGTTTAAAAAACAGGCTGGACTTAATAGATTCTGGATATCCCCGAAGAAGTGGATTGATACTACAAAAGCTATAGGTATGATCTCCAAATCTGGAAGATACGGCGGAGGGACCTATGCGCATAAGGATATAGCTTTTGAATTCGGCTCATGGCTAAGTCCTGAGTTTAAACTTTATTTAATCAGAGAGTTTCAGCGCCTGAAGGAGGATGAAAACAAAAGACTTAGTCTCGAATGGAACCTTCAGCGGACACTGGCAAAAATAAATTACAGAATTCATACAGACGCAATTAAAGAAAACCTTATTCCATCTGAGATCTCAAAAAAACAAATGTCTCTGAAATATGCAAATGAGGCTGATGTCCTGAATGTAGCAATATTTGGGATTACTGCAGCGGAGTGGAGGCAGGCCAACCCGGGTTCTGACGGTAATATACGTGATCATTCGACACTTGAGCAGTTAGTTGTAATTTCCAACCTTGAGAGCATAAACGCTGTGATGATACATCAGGGATTGAGCCAAGGTGAGCGGTTGCGCCAGTTAAATATAATTGCCATCACACAAATGAGATCCCTTCTTGGGCATAAAACCCTGAAGAAACTCAAATAAGTACTTAAATATTTCTGGTTCATCTCGCTCCCTAATCGCAAATCGCAAATCGCAAATCGCAAATCTCTCCGCTCCATGCCCCATGCTTCACGACCGTGTTTTACCAGCCAGCACCCTTCGTTCGGCCATGTTACTCCCTGCACATCTCCAGCAGCTTCAGGCAGGTGTTCCAGTTCCTTGATGTGGCGTTAGCGGAGAGTTTCTTCTCGATAAAATTATTGTTGTATTTCGTTCGGCCGTAGCCATCGGGACAGTGAACGTATACAGCCCTGTTCCCGAGTATGATCTCATCGGGCGGAAATTTGTATGAAAGCAGCTTCTCCGCCTTCTCCGGGTCAGCATCCCTGTCAAGGAATGTGACATGCAACCTTGAGAGGTCGATCTCAGGTCTTTCGGCAAAAGGATTCTGTAACGCAATATCCGTCAGCTCCTGCGGTGTAATGACCAACGCCCGGATGGTCAGGTCGAAGGTTTTGGAAATAAGCTCCATGATCTTCCCGGCCAGGACCTCGCGGGATCTTTTTCAGTCCCGAAGAGTATATTTCCGCTCTGGATATACGTCCTGACATTACTGAATCCGGCCTTTTCGAAAGCCCGGACAAGTTCCGGCATCTTGATCATGTTCTTGCCAAGGACATTGACGCTGCGAAGAAGGGCGATACGGGTCAGCATTATTTTAAGGTTATATCCAGGTAAACCGAATACCGGCCATAGGTGTCAAAGAACGGCTTGTAAACCACACCGTCAATCATGAACTCCAGCTTCGAGGGATCACCCGAAATAGACCTGCTGATGTCCTGTGCATCCAGCGTCACCTTGCGCCACCCGGTCCGGGCCTCGGGCTCCTGCGCTGCCAGCAGCACCGGCCCGTAGAACAGGCTCGCAATATTCTGCTGATCCATAACCGGTTCGAGGTAAAACTTAAACGGCATGCGCAGCTCAACAGTGTCGCCTTTCTTCCACTTGCGACTGATGGTAAGATAGCTCCCGGGCACCGCATCAACCTTCACATCCTTGCCGTTGATCTTTACAAAGAATCCCCTGGTTGCCCAGTGTGGTACGCGTACCTTAAGGTCAAATCTGCCCTTGCCGTTGATGGTCAGTCGCGTCCGGTCTTCCTTCGGGTAAGCCGTCGCCTGCGTCACAGTCACATTCCTCTCGGTCCATGTCAGCGTCGAGGGCACATACAGGTTCACGTACAACGCCTGGTTGTCGGCACTCCTGAAATAGATCGAGTTCTGAAGTTTCGTGTTGCTCTCGAGAGCCGTCCCGTTACAGCACGCGAAACCTGACATATCAGCATTATCAAACTCTTTTACAGAGCCCGGCCTCAGGGGCACGTGATAGGTGTTCGCAGGGGTGTGCTCCGCAACAGAGGCGAGGATGTGATTGTACAGCCCGCGCTCGTAGTAATCCATCAGCTCCGCACTCTGGTTGAAGAGGAAGAGGCTGCCGGTGAGCTTGAGCATGTTGTAGGTGGCACAGGTCTCGTTCTGTCCGCCTGCGGCGAAACCGTTCTCATACAGTGTCGCCGGCTGGGCGGTGAAGCACTCAGGATTGTCGGGATTGCGGGCTCCTGCAACACCACCGATGCTGTACATGTAATCATGGGTGACCATATCCCAGAAGTTATCAGCTATGTGATAATAATCCGGGGAATCCGTATCACGGTAAATCTCAATCGCCCCGATGATCTGGGGGATGTGCTGGTTGGCATGCAGCCCGCGGAACATATCCACGTTCCTGGCAAGACCGTGCGAGTGACCGGCATCACCGTAGAACAGCCTGATGTTGTCAAACAGCTGTGCAGCCTTCATGTAACGTGACTCGCCGGTGATGCGCGACAGCCTTGCCAGCGCCTCGTTCATCCCGCCGAACTCCCCCGCGATGTACCTGTTCCACATGCTTATGAGTGTCTCCTGCGGCAGCTGGCTCAGGCGGGCATATACCCAGTCGCCCATCCCTTTCACTGTCTCCAGCGCCTTCCCGTTGCCGCTGACCTCATATATATCCATCAGGCCGGCCATGATCTTGTGCAGGGTGTAGTACGGCGCCCAGATCTGGGCATTCGACCCGCCGTAGGTGGCTCCCTTCTCCAGCATGATGAACTGATCGGGCGGATAGGCGCTGATAAAGCCTTTTCCCCAGTTCCAGTAATCGGTGCGGATGCCTTCCACGCTCAGGTCTGAGTCGAAGCCCTGTTTTCCCGCCGCAGGCGGAACAGCCGTCGGATCTGACACATGCTCCCCTCCGGCGGTTTTTGGCTGTCCCGACAACTGCGACAGGTCATAAAGGGTGTTCACCATATACTCCATTTTGGCCGCGAAATTGGCCTGCAGCGCTGCATCATAACCGGTACTTGCATAGGCCTGGGCTATGGCGCTGAGGTAATGTCCCGTGGCGTGACCGCGAAGTTTTATCTGCTGGCTGTCCCATACCCCGAGAGGCTGTGCACCCTCAGGCTGTTTCTGCCCGAAGGCATTTCGAAACATATAAAGGAAATTATCCGGGTTGGTGGCGGCGAGGCCTGTTATGAACTTATCGCGGTTCTCGATGAATTTCGTCTTATGATCGTGGATGTCAGTGTTAAGGGTAACCTGGTCAAGCCTGAAGGCCTCCAGCGTACGATGCGGTGCAACAGGCTCACCGGCAGCCTTGACCGTGACTGTCACCCTTGGCCGGAGGCTTGTACCGGCAACCTTTCCTGTTATTGTATAAGTGCCGGGGGCAAGCACCTGGCTGTTATCTTCCGGTGCCGGCCAGAGCACTCTCACATCCGGACCTTCGACGTTATTGCTGTAGACGCCTTTCACAAAGCGGGGCAGTCTCGGGAGGTATCCCACCGTGGTCTCCGCCTGTATATCAGGAACGCTTATCAGGAATGCATTATAGAGCTGCGGAGTTGTTACGGGAAACACCGGGAGATTCTTTTCTGCCTCACCTCCTTGTGCAAATATCGGTGTTAGTGCCCAAAGTGCAAAGAATCAGTATTGCTGCAGCGAACAATTTATGGCATTTCATAATTATCTTCTTCCCGGGTGTTTGCATCAATGAAGAAATCAGGATGAATAAATTTCAGGATCCAAATTCAAAGATATCATCAAAGTTCAATAGAATCGACCTGTATTATGATTGTTAAATATTTTTAATTCAACGAAGGCTGTCAAAAGCGTTACTGTCTGAGCCCCGACACTTTCATGTCATGATCATGACCTCAACCCTGCCGCTATCGGGCGGACAGTTCTGATCTTGCAAGAAGTACATGTACTGCCTGATGTACAGTAGTAAATATTTGTAGTTTTGTCTGGAACGAAACAAATACCTCCCTGTCATGAAAACAGCAGTTGTAACCGGCGGAACAAGAGGCATCGGCGCCGCACTTGTCAGATCTTTCCTGCAGTCGGGGTGGAATGTTACATATTCCGGAACAACGGAAAGCACCATAGAAAACTCATTATTGTTGCTCGAAAGGCAGTTCGAAAGAAACAGATATGCGGCTATTAAATGCGATGTCACTTGTGAGGCAGACATCATCAGGCTATGGGAGGGTGCTGTCAAGTCTTTTGGCGCCGTTGATATATGGGTAAACAATGCAGGCACATCCAGTAACCAGACTCCATTCCATAAGCTCGAACCTGAAGTTTTCACCAGGATACTGGACACCAACGTGAAGGGATTGATGCTGGCCACTCATGTTGCCTATAACCGTATGCTTGTGCAGGGTTTTGGAGCCATTTACAATATGGAAGGTCTCGGAAGCGACGGGCGATCGATCCCCGGACTGACACCCTACGGCGTGTCAAAGAGAGCCGTCAGGTACTTTTCCGAAGCCTTTGCTGAGGAGGTGAAAGAGGGATCGGTCATTGTAGGCACTATCAGTCCCGGCATGGTTCTGACCGACCTGACGATGACACAGATCAGGCAGGATCCTGAGAACAGCAGGCAGCTGGTAAAGATTTACAACATTCTTGCCAACGAGGCTGACACAGTCGCTCCATTCCTGGTGAGGAAGATGATCGCCAATAAAAGGAACGGAGCCAAAATCTCATGGCTGACAACGGGTAAGGTCATCCGGAAGTTTCTCATCGCCCCCTTCTCCCGCCGCGACATCGTCAGCAAATATCTTTAAGCCTTGACTTTTCTTTGCTTACTTTCTTTGTATCAAGACTAAGAAAGTCTCTAAGCTCTCCGCTCCATACCCATGCCCACACTTGCCTCTCAACAAACGTGGCATAAAAAACTTGACTTTATTTTTTGTGAATGCTACGATTAAGTTAATCACAATTGTCCTTCATGGCAACGCCTGTATTCCTCTATGAAGACCGGAGTCAAACAACCAGAAGCAGGAGGGACTCGAAAAAAAAGTAAAAAATATTTGGTTAATATAATTAACTACTTTATATTTGTACCAATTTAAATTAATTAACTATTGCGATATGGATAAAAATAACTTAACACCGGAAGAGAGCTTTGTAATAATAAACAAAGCAATTGCTGACTTCAAAATGAATTATAGGGAGAATGCGCAAGTCTTTCTCCTTTGGGGTTGGATATTAACAATTGCCAGTATTTCTAATTTTATCATCTTAAAGATGTCAAACAGCTGGGAAGCATGGGAACATAAGGGATTCCTTGTTCTTGGAAATTGGATTGTGTTTCTTTTAATTGGATTCATAATCATGCTTTTTATGGTCCGCAAAATGAATAAGGATAAGAAAGTATATAGCCATATAGATAAATTTGTAAATAATTTATGGTGGGTAACTGCTCCTTCATTTGTTATTGCAACAATACTATGTTTCAGATTGGGAATAGAACCACCACCATTAATGTTGTTAATCGCAGGCATAGCGACCACAACCACCGGGCTGGCTATTAAGTTCAGACCCTTAATTATTGGAGGAATGTCATTTTTTATATTCAGTCTTGCTTCAACATTTGTCACAAATGAGTACCTGGCATTAGTTGTTAGCGCAGCCATAATTTGCGGTTATCTGATACCCGGATATTTATTGAAAGCGGCAAAAGAATAACACCATGTATAACGACTTAGATCCTCTGTTACACTCGCAACTGCGGTTGGCAATTATTTCGATGCTGGTGGCTTCCGAGAAGGTGGAGTTTACGCATATACAAAGCGAAACTAAAGCTGCTGCGGGCAATATTAGTATCCAGATAAAAAAACTGGAGGATGCCGGGTATATTAAAGTTGAAAAAACATTTAAGAATAATTACCGGAATACGATGCTATCAATCACAGACAAAGGAGTAAAGGCATTTGAATCCTATGTAAAGGACCTTAAAAAATATCTTAGCCCGAAGAAGTAAT